>CAVYXX010000029.1:0-140343 GCA_963772355.1 uncultured Alphaproteobacteria bacterium
ATCCGGCGCGCCTGAACCAGTACCTGACCGCTTTGGTGAACGAACTGCGGGTGCTCGGGGTGACGACGGTTTTCGCACTCGTGGTGCCTGACGTCATCGGGCAGTATTCGCGCTCACCGATCGAGGGCGACTTCCTGAACCTCGCCGACAACTTGATCCTGATGCGCTACGTCGAGGTGCGCTCACGCCTTCACCGCCTTGTTTCCATCATTAAGGTCCGCGACAGCGACTTCGAATTCTTCGGCCCACGAGTACACCATCACAGACCAGGGTCTGCGGATCGCGGACACCGGTGACAGTGCCGAGGCGATCCTGGGTCAGTCGCAGCACCAGGACCATGCTACGCCGCGCCGTGACAAGGATTCGCAACGTCGACGTGGTGCATAGCCATGGCCATTGTGCTAGTCGTTGAGGACGAATTCGGCATCGCCGAGCTGTTCGACGCCCTGCTCACCGAGGAGGGCTACCGCGTGCTGACCGCGATGAACGGCAGGCTGGGCCTCGAGATGCTGGTCCAGGAGCGTCCGGACATGGTGTTCATGGACTATATGATGCCGGTAATGGACGGCTCCGCGATGCTGGCTGCGATGCTGGCCGACCCCTCGGCGCGCGAAATTCCGGTGGTGATGATGAGCTCGATGCCGGAGGATGCGGTCGCCGAACGCTGCTCGGGCTACGTCACGTTCATGCGCAAACCATTCAAGCTTGTCGAAGTGCTCGAGTTGGTGAACAGGTAGTCGCGACAGGCGGCACGTCGGCACGTCCATGATCTGCGGCGCAACGCGCAGCCGAGAAGGGAACGGCCGCCGGTTTGCGTGATCGGACCGTGTTGTTTATCTGCGGGCTTGCCGCAGAACAGGTGCCGCAGTCGAGGCACCATCGCCCCAGGAGGTCATGGTAGGCGAATGCCTACCATCCACGGATCTCGTGAGTTGAGCACCGCGAGCCATGGATGGTGGACCTGCGCCGACCGACCAGGACGTCGTGCGGCAGGTGCGTCTCCAGCAAAGACTTAGTTATTTCCCGGCAAGCCCTAACTACGGATCCTTTGCCCTCAACCAAGGCCTTGCTGCGAACGGGTAACGCAATGGAGGGGCCAAGCCCCACTATCTCGAGACGGTTGGATTAATCATCAATGCCGCACTAGTTGTTGCGTCGAAAACGCCCGATTTTTCCGCAGCTTATACGTAGTGCGGAATGGGAGGGGCGCGGGGATACCCCGCCTGACATCGGAGACCTTGCCCAGCAACGGCGGTTTAGGGTCGCGGTATCGTGTCGCCGCCAGCGTGCCCCTCAAACTGGCACCAACGGTGAACCATTCCCCACTGCCAGCGCGAGAACCACTTCAGAATTCACGTCATGTTCTTGCCATCCGCACCGTCAATAACACGCTTATCTTGATAGCGATCCAATGCCGCCAAGGCGCCAATATCTTTTGCTATTCGAATACGCTCAGCAATAATTTTGTTTTCTAAAGCCAAGTTCTCGAGTGCCATACGGCGTTCATCGGCTGACTCTCGATATTCTTTATCTTTCCGCCGTTCATGCCGGTCACTCAGATGTTTCCTTATTACTTCAAGTGGATTTAGACTTCCAAGAAACTCCCAAAAGCCGACCGAGTTGAGTTGCACGGCGCTCAGCACAAGGTGCTCGGATATAGGTATCAAAGAGGCGATTCGACTAGGCGAAGGAAGTCCTTGAACATACCGGCCAGAGCGCGCAGGCCAAAATGGAAGCGCGAGAAAGGAAAACCCCGCTCAGCCCGACGTGCTGCTTCAACTTCGGATATGAAGACGGAGGTTGCTTCATAAGCAAATTTCAAATCGGTCAGACAAGCGACGACCAACTCGACCTCTACCCTGCCATCTCCGTAGATCTTAAGGCCTCCGCCGTGCAGGTGCGGATCAGGTTGCGCTCAACGTCTGGCAACCCGCCGAGAACGACAATCATTAGCCGTAGGGTAGTCGCGGCGGTAGCGGTATCAGTATCAGTCCACGGCTCCGCTAGTGATCTGGACTGTCCGATCGCGTCCATTATCTGGCTTGACGATGGTGAACAGGTCCAACGTCGAGCGCGTAAGCCGATCAATCCGACTTCACCGTCACCAGGTCGCTGGGCGCAAGCGCCCTTGGCATCTTCAGCAGCTCGCGCCGGTGCGGCCGCGCACCGCTTGCCGTCTCGCGGTAAATTTTCGCGCAGCCTTCGGCGTGCAATTGCACAGGCTGAGCGTCGAGCGTCTGCCCATAAGTACTGACCGAAGAATAACCGAGCCGGCGGGTTTCGGCGGGTAGTTGGCCTTGGTTTACGGACGGCGCAACCATTGCAACTAAGCGGCGGCGTCGCTCAATCCATCGGAGTTGCCAAGATTTCCCCAATAGCCGCTTTCCTTGGTGGCCTTGGACATCGGAATGTCTGGATCCTCCCGCATAGATTTCTCGCGCCAATCTCCGAGGGCTCCGATTGGAGCAGTGAAAAGTGCGCGAACAGGTACCGCGATCTTCGCCGCATCGGGTACTAGCCTGCCCGGGTCCGTTGGGTCCGATACGAGCGTCGGCATCGACACGTTCCCCGCCGCTTGCATCGCCTGGACAACGCTCTTGATCTTGTCATAAGCGGAATTGTCTAGCGCCATAACGCCGTACCCTACGATGCTTAAGGCAGCGGTCACCGATCGGGTCTGCAAGTAGTGATCTGCGTAGGCCAGTGCAATATTCCGAGGATTGTCAGTCTTGAGAGTGGGGCCTCCGTCACCAACATCCCAAATCTTTTTCCCCTTGCGCGTGTAGATTACGAGCCCGAGGGCAGCAGCGTCCGCTGTAAAGCAGCTGTCTCCCTTCCATGCAAGACCTCTTGCTCGCGCAAGATTTCTCCCTCGGTCGAGGGCTGTCGAGATGTGTTGCCACGTCGGATCTGAGAGGTCACCCTTTCCAGGCATTTTGATCATCCTCCTGCCAGATTCTGTTGAGACGTCGTCTGGTGTGCAACTTGCCCAACCGCTGTGGCTGACATCAGCATAGCACTTAACACACGGCAGCGGCCATCTTAACTGCAAAGAAGACGTCTCCTGCTCCATAGCACAGCGGCATGGTCACTGCGTCTCCATTACGGTCATATCTTCTGGGAAATCCAGAAGTCTTGAATTTCTCTAGCGGAGACAAGTTGCCGGAATGATCTTGTGAAGGTTAGAGTTGACAACGCTTCGAATGCACAGCCAGCATAGACCGCAAAGCGACCTAGCCAGCATGGCTGCGGAAGGGAGACACCGTGCTTGTCACGGTTTTGGTGGGAATTTCGGAAATCAGACTGACCATTAACAAACCAGCTACGGCATGGAAACTTGTGACTACAATTGGTTTGCCGGCCAAATGCTATTGCAAACCGAAGAGTGACCGCTGATCTATCCGCCTCCCTGAGAGGGCGTCGGCGTTGCGTGCATGACTTGGGTTACGGAAAAAATCACATACCCTGGTTGTTAGCTAGCGTCCGTCACCTTGAGGTCACCAGACGATTTGTTCAAAAATCGTACGGTTTTCATCAAATCGTGTGGCGACCGGCCTTCGCCGAGGCAGCCCGCGCCTGCACCTTTCCTGCCGACGATAAAGCCATATGCTTCAAGTTTCAGACTGATCGTCACAGAATGGCGGATTTCGCTTGACACTCGGGGGCCTCTCTGTCGCGATGAACTGTGGGTCAATGGCGCGCCGACCGTCTCAAAATAGAGACAAATAAATGCAAAAAACTAACATCATTACCGCAGGAGGATACCATGAAAAGCACAAGACTGCTGCTGTCGATGGCTGCGCTTTCTGCCGGATTGATCGTATCGAGAGGGACGCAGGCTGAGGATTGGAAGCCCGTCGGCCAATTCGGCGCCTTCGGCGTCGGCAAGACATATGAGCTCGAGAAGGGCCATTTTTACTGGGTCGGGGAGTATTCCGGCACGTTCTTTAATGACAAGGGCGAGAAAAGTCTGCTTGACCGCGCCGGTGTGAAGTGTCCCTCGTGGGCTGAGAACGACCTCAACAACAAAAAGAGCAAAGCAGGCGGCATTTGTATCATCACCGATCTTGCTGGTGACACGGCCTATGCCACGTACCAAGGTGCAGGAACTTCGGCGCGCACCAACGGAACGTGGGAGTGGACGGGTGGAACGGGGAAATACAAAGAGATTAAGGGAAGTAACACCTATGATGGTACCCCCACGGTAAACTGGGCGGACGGTACCGTTTCCGGCTTCGCCACCTGGAATCGGTAATCAACCCCACGCGTTCTCGCTAGCTGCTGCCTGAGCACCTTCCGCTCCACGCGCTCTTGCGCATGGCGACGTTGCTTGTCGCGCGAGTGACAAGCAACGTCGGGGGACGATTTTGCCTCCATCGCTCCGCCAAAGCCATCGAAAGTCTTCAATGCCCAATATGGCGATTCCCGAATCGTTGCGCCCCTATGGTCATAACTCCCGGAATTTTCCGGAAGTGGTTTGATTTACGTACAGGGGACTTAACTGAGCGACGCTCAAGTGATCTCACGGCCCTTCAGTTCGCGGTAGCGACGTGCATGGGCGCGTAGGCTCGCGGGATCAGACATGCAGCGCGACAACCAATCCCGATCAAGCCGCGCTGCGGCATCGATTGCGGCCATCGTTGTCGCCTGCAAAGCGCGCTTCGCAAACGCGTAAGCCGGATAGCAGTCGGGTGGCACGAGAGCAGCCCAGGCAACGGCATCATCCAATAACCTGCCCGGTGCAGCCGTCTTGTCAATCAAGCCCATCTTCGCGGCCGCCGCGAGATCATACACTTGACCGAACAATGTCAGCTCAGTCGTCGCGCGTGGATCAATCGCGTATCTGATGATCTCGCAGTAGACCGCCGGCATGGGAATGCCAATCAGCACCTCGTTTAATGCGAATTTCAGAGCGCCTTCCGAAGCGATGCGATGATCGCAGCCGAACGCCGTGATCAGACCGCCAGCGTATGCATGGCCGTTGATCGCCGCCACGGTCGGGCGGGGGTAGGTGAAGAGGCGTAGATTTGTGGCGCGATAGGCATCGAACCATGCATCGATCTCCTTGAGTGATTGTCGCGCGAACAAAGGGAAGTGGTGGTCAAAATCTAGCCCCGCCGAGAACGTCGCACCGGTGCTTGTGAGAACGACCGCGCAGTCGTTGAACTCAGCTTCGAGGCGGTCAAATGCTACATGCAAGTTGTCGAAGAACGCCGGGTTTTGCGCGTTCACCTTATTTGTATTCATGGTCACCACGGCGACGTGGTCGTGTTTGCGCTCTATCGTCCAAGGCATAGTGACCCTCCTCAACGGCTCGTAAGTGGCTGGCCATTCTTGATCTTCATTGCCACGAAGCGGCATTGGCACCAACGGCTAATCATCCCTCCCCCTGCGAATATGAACCACGTCATAATTCACCTTATGTTCTTGACATCGTCCTCAACCAGCGCTAGAACAAATGCGCAACTGCACACCGGACCGACCCATGGCTCGCCCACCCAACTCGTTTCTTGAAACGATCATCGCTTTCCTGCTGCCATATTTCTCCGCAGCCTCCAGGGACAAGCACGAAGCCCGGTCCGAAATCCTCGACACCCTGGCCTCCTACGAGACCCGTACCAGAGCGGAAATGCTGCAGGCAGCTCACATCATCGCCTTCGGCATGACCACCCTCGACGTCCTCGCCGAGGCCAAAACCGCCGAGATGTCACAATCCATGCGCCTGCGCTACCGCAGTTGCGCCAACAGCCTCAATCGCTCAACCCTGCAGACCGAAAAGGCGCTCGACCAGCGTCTAGGCGACGAACTTCCAGCCGCCCCCGCCGAAATGGCGGAGCCCATCGACGACATGCGGCAAGCCGAGATAATGGCCGTCATCCAGCAGGCCAAGGCGAAGATCGACACCCAGCGCCCCCCGCGCCCATCCCGTTACCGGCCCGCACCTCGCAACGGACCAGACCTGGAACCCCCAACTCTGGGCCGCCGCAATGATCAACTCGTTGCAGCAGCCCAGCGCTCCGGTCCAACCCTCCCCCTAACGCAACCGTCATCGCGCCGGGCGGAATGCCCCAGGCGCCTGAATTACCCGATCAAACAACCAGATAAACCACCTTCAACCGACGCAGTCAGCCTGAAAAACCCCCACCACTGACCCGACCCCCGGTCAGGAGACCTTGTCCTTCACCGGCTTGGTGTCATTGGCGGCAACCGGCTTGATCACGCTGGTGATGGTGTCCCGCAGGACGGTAACCCGCAGGTTGGGCGCGATCTCCACCTCCACCTCAGCGGACGCGACCTGCTTGCCGTCCTTGTCCTGCACCATCGGCACTCGCTGCACGGTTCCCAGGATGCCGCCGCCGGTCACCACCCGGTCGCCGCGCTTCAAGGTCTGCAGCATCGCTTTCATTTCCTTCTGTTTCTGCTGCTGCGGCCGGATCAGCAGGAAATAGAACACAGCGAAGATCAGCACCAAAGGGGCGAACTGGGTCGCGCTGCCCAGCATCCCGGAAACGTCCTGCGCATAGGCCGGGGTAATCAGCGTAAACGGGTTCATGACGGCGCGAGGTCCTTGCGATACGGCGGGCCGGACCATAGTTTCCGCCCCTCTTTCGTCAAGCTGCCGCTTTTTCCGGCACCTTCGCCCAATCCGCTCCGGGGACCCTTGCTCGTATGGAACAGACCACGCTCGACCTTTTGACGCGTATCGCCGGAGCCCTGGAGCGTTTGGCCCCACCCCCGCCGGCCGCTTTGGATCTTTCGGCGGCGGATGCGTTCGTCTGGCACCCAGTGCCGGCCTCCCTGGCGCCGGTGCCGGTTGTATCGCGAGTTGAGATCGGCCTTCTGAAAGGGGTCGATCGCCAAAAATCCACCCTGGTCGAGAACACCCTGCGCTTCGCCCGAGGCTTGCCCGCGAACAACGCGATGCTCTGGGGCGCCCGCGGTATGGGAAAGTCCTCGCTGGTGAAGGCGACGCACGCGGTTGCGAACGAACAGACCCCCGGTTGCCTGGTCCTGATCGAGATCCACCGCGAGGATATCCGCACCCTCCCCGAGCTGCTGAACCTCTTGCGCGACCAGGACAGACGGTTTCTCATCCTGTGCGACGATCTATCGTTTGAGCGAGAGGATTCCGACTACAAGGCCCTGAAGTCAGTGCTGGACGGCGGCATCGAGGGCCGCCCCGACAATGTGCTGTTCTACGCCACCTCGAACCGGCGCCATCTGATGCCCCGAGACATGATCGAGAACGAACGCGCCACCGCGATCAACCCAAACAAATCCACCGAGGAGAAAGTCTCCCTCTCCGACCGCTTCGGCCTATGGCTCGGCTTCCATAACTGCGATCAGCCAACCTTCCTGGCCATGATCGATGGCTACGCCGCCGATATCGGCCTGCCAATCAGCCCCGACGAACTCCACGCCGAAGCCGTCGAATGGTCGGTCACCCGAGGCGCCCGCTCCGGCCGCGTAGCCTGGCAGTTCATCCAGGAGATGGCCGGCCGGTTGGCAGTAACCAAAAAGCCCGCCGCAACCCACCGCCCTTAGGGCCTGCCGAACCCGTTTCTTCGACGAAACCGGCAGCCCGGCACTGAACCCTCGCGCAACATCCAACCCCGTCCCGGCGCATACGCGCCATTCGGATTCGGCGCGGCACCTGTGCACCCGGATGCGCTACCGATCCGGTTCATCAGGAGCGCACGCGCGCAGATATCTAAATGAACGCCTCAGCGACCACATCGCAGCGCGCGATGTTCGTCTTCATTTGCTTCGTCTGGGGCACCACCTGGCTGGCAATGAAGATCGGCATCACCACCGTCTCCCCCGGCATCTTCGCCGGCCTGCGTTGGAGCATCGCCGGCGCCCTCATCCTCGCCTTCCGCCGCTTCCGAGGTCAGCGGGTCATGCCGCCACCTCGGCTCATCCCGCGCCTGGTGTTCGTCTCCATCGTGCTGATCACGCTGAACCAGGTCATCCAGCTCTACGGACTCAAATATATCACCGCCGGCTTGGCAGCAGTAATCAGCTCGGCCCTGACGCCGATCGCGCTCCTGGTGTTCTCCGTTACCGCGGGCCAGGAGCGGTTCAGCCCGAGACAACTCAGCGCCATGGTCGTAGGCGTGATCGGCGTCGCGCTGCTGTTCGGCCCGAGCGCCGCCGCCGGGACCCTGAACGTTTGGGAGGTCATCGGCGCCGCCGGCGTCACCATCGGCGTCCTGTGCTACACCGCTGGCTCCGTCATGACCCGCCCGATCATGCGAACGCTGGAGCCGGTGCAGCTCGCCGGCCTGACCGACCTGATCGGCGGCCTGGTGTTGCTGGTCGCGGCGCTCGCAGTCGAGCCCGGCGCCTGGGCATCGATGCATCTGCACTGGGGATGGCCGGCGTTTCTGGCATGGCTGTATCTGCTGGTCCCCGGCGCGCTGATGTCCACCACGATGTATTTCCTTCTGGTCCGCGACTGGGGGGCGAGCCGGCCTGGAACCTACGCCTTCATCTCCCCGGTGATCGCCGTCGTGATCGGCTGCAGCCTCTTCGGCGAGAAGCTCGACTGGGGCGACGCCTCCGGCATGACGCTGATGCTCGGAGCCGCCTGGTTGGCCCTGCGACCAGCGTCAAGACCCAAGGTCCCCTTGGTGGTTCGGTCCGTGGCGAACTGATCCGCCGCGACTTTTCCCCGCCGGATGCCCATCGTCGAGTCATGGCAAACAAGCAGATCGGTCTCACCGTTTTCGCAACGAGCCTGGCCTTCCTCCTGGTCCAGCTCGATGTCTCGATCATCAATGTGTCCCTCGCCGCGATCGGCGCCCGATGGGAGGTCGGCGTGTTGGGGCTGCAGTGGGTGGTGGACTCCTATGCTCTGGCATTCGCCTCGCTGCTGCTATCCACCGGAGCGCTGGGCGACCGGCTCGGCCATCGCCGCGTGTTCATCCTGGGTTTGGCACTGTTCACCGGCGCCTCCGCTGCGTGCGGCCTGGCCTGGAGCGAAACCGCGCTGGTCGCCGCCCGCGTGCTGCAAGGAGCCGGCGCCGCCGCCCTGGTCCCGAGCAGCCTCGCGTTGCTGACTAGGGCCTGCGGCGACGACGGAAAGCTGCGAGCCTGGGGTGTCGGCTGGTGGACCGCCTCCGGCACGGTCGGCCTGGCCGCCGGACCGTTGCTAGGTGGCATCCTGGTCGATCTGCTCGGTTGGCGGAGCATCTTCCTGGTCAACTTGCCGGTCGGCTTGCTCGGTATCTGGTCTAACCCGCCGGTTCGTCGCCGTATCCACGCCCACCGAGACACGCCTGGACTGGATCGGCCAGGCGCTGGCGATCGTCGGTCTCCTGAGCCTGACCGGCGCGGTGATCGAGGCCCCTAAGTTCGGCTGGTCGTCGTTCCCAATCTGCGCCGGGCTGACCGTCGCCATAACGGCCACGGCCGCCTTCATCGCTCAAGAGCACCGCTGCAAGCACCCGATGCTGCCATTGCGATTCTTCTGTGATCGCAGGTTCACGGGCGCAACCCTGGTCGGCTTCCTGATCAACATGACCCTCTACGGGGCCCTGTTCGTGTTGGGCCTCTATTTCCAGGTGACCAGGCATTGGCCGGCATGGGTGAGCGGGATCGCCTTTCTGCCGCTACCCGTGGTGCTAGGAATCGCCAACATCCTCGCAAGCCGGATCGCGGACCGGCTGGGGCCAGCCGGCTGCATGTCCACCGGTCTGCTGATCGCCGCAAGCGGTTGCGCCGTGCTCACCAATCTGGGCTCCCAAACGGCCTATGGCGAAATGCTGGTCGGTCTGGTGCTGATCCCGGCCGGGGTCGGGATAGCGGTGCCCGTCATGACATCCAGCCTGCTGGGCAGTGTGTCGCGCTCCCAGGCGGGGGTCGCATCCGGCACACTGAACGCCATCCGCCAGGCCGGCGGCGCCATCGGAGTCGCGCTGTTCGGCGCCCTGCCGATCCACCCGGCGTTCCTGCTGGGATCTGGCCTGATGGTCGCTGCATCCGCCGCCGCTGCCTGCCTTCTCCGCTCCGCCAAACCGGCACAGCAAACGGGACGCGCCGGGGCCCGATCACTGTCCCATTAAGACGGCGAAGAGAACAGTGGCACATCAGTCGCTCAGAGAGCAGCACACGATCCCCGAGCGACCACGTTGATGCTGGGTACGAGCTAGCGGGTAAATCCGTCGATCGGCGTCGTGTAGGTTGGGTTGAAACCGGCGATGGCCTTTTTCGCCGCCTCGTTCGGGGTGCCGTAGATGGTGAAGCTGACCGTCTTTTGGACTTCCCCGAGGGCCTTGCCATGCTCGGCAACGACGTGATTGACGTGCGCAATCATGGCATCGGAGTTCTGGTACAGTTCGACGACATCGAACGTCTTGCCGTCCACCCGCATGTTCCATTCATACATCAGGGTGCCAGGTTCCTTGGCCACGGCCGCGACAACCTCTGCGGCGACCTGCTTGAACTTGTCCGTCTGACCTGGGAGAACCTCGCCGGTGTAGGTGGTGGCGATGTAGCCGGCCTTTTCCCCATGTTGAGGCGCCTGGGCGTATGCCGGAATGGCCAGCGCACCGAACGCTAGGATCGAGAGAACTATTTTGCGCATTGTGTTTCCTCCACTTTATTGTCTGTACATTGACTGACGGCAGCTTCTGGAAGGTTGTTGCAGTATCACCTCCTGCCGCCCCCTATTTGGTTGCACAGCGCTGAATTGGCGGTGCAACGCAAAAGCAGTTAACGAAGATCAAGTGAAGCGGCAAGCTGAGGGCCGGGGATGCGGAAAAGCTGGCGCTCCGAACTTGCGAAATCCCCAAAGGCCGCCTATCGCGCTGAATGATCAGGAGGACGAGCAGATGATCCGGGTTCTGAAGCAAGGCGCCACCGAGGCCGAGAAGGTCGAGGCCGATCGCAAGGTCCGTCAGACCGTCGAGGCCATCCTGGAAGATGTCGCCGCGCGAGGCGACGCGGCGGTCCGGGAGCTGTCGGCGAAGTTCGACAAGTGGGAGCCCCCGGCTTTCCGGTTGCGGCCCGATGAGATCCGGTCGCTGATGGACAGTCTCCCGGATCAGGTGATCACGGACATCAAGTTCGCGCAGACCCAGATCCGCCGGTTCGCTGAGGCGCAGAAGGACGCGCTGCGGGACATCGAAATCGAGACGCTTCCCGGCATCCGCCTGGGTCACAAGAACATCCCAGTCAATAGTGTCGGCTGCTACGTGCCAGGAGGGCGATATCCGATGGTTGCCTCGGCCCACATGTCGGTGCTGACGGCTAAAGTGGCGGGGGTGAAACGGGTCGCCGCGTGCACGCCGCCGCTGAACGGTGTGCCGCCCGCCGCCACGGTCGCCGCCATGGCTCTCGGCGGCGCGGATGAGATCTACCTGCTGGGCGGGATCCAGGCTGTCGCGGCGATGGGACTTGGTACCAAGACAATCGCGGCGGTTGATATGCTGGTCGGGCCCGGCAACGCGTTCGTGGCCGAAGCCAAACGGCAGTTGTTCGGGCGGGTCGGGATCGATCTGTTGGCAGGTCCGACGGAGACGCTGATCATCGCCGACAACACCGCCGACGTGGAGATGTGTGCGACCGATCTGCTCGGGCAGGCCGAGCATGGGCCGACCTCACCGGCGATATTGCTGACCACGTCACGGAAGATCGCAGATGGGATCCAGGCCGAGATCGACCGGCAGTTGGCCGTGCTGCCGACCGCGGACATCGCCTCCGTGGCCTGGCGCGACCATGGGCAGGTGATCCTGTGCGATACCGACGACGAACTGGTGTCCGAGGCCGATCGTATTGCGTCCGAGCACGTGCAGGTGCTGACGCGGGAGCCGCGGTGGTTTTTGGATCGGATGACCAACTACGGCGCGCTGTTCCTGGGCAAGGAAACCAACGTTGCCTATGGTGACAAGGTCATCGGGACGAACCACACTCTGCCAACGAAACGGGCTGCTCGTTACACCGGCGGCCTATGGGTGGGCAAATTTCTCAGAACGGTAACATACCAACAGGTCAGCCCGGAAGCTACGGCGATGATCGGTGAATACTGCTCTCGACTATGCGCAATCGAAAATTTTGCCGGACATAAAGAGCAAGCTGACCTGCGCGTACGGCGGTACAGCGGGAAGAATGCCTGAAGTTTCATAACTTTGAAGATATGTTTGATTGTTACTTTTGGTTTTGTCAGAGCCGCGGCGTGCGGCCGGCCCCCCTTCTGTTCCGTCTCGCTGGATTGGCCTCCTCGAATCAGTGTAGGTAGGCGACGCTGAACAGGAGCAACGAGCTTGGGATTAGCGAGAGAACTGGAACGACATCAGGTTGCGGAGGTCTATGGTCGATGGGCGCCGGTCTACGATATCGTATTTGGTCCGGTCTTTAGCCGGGGCCGCCGCGCGGCGGTCAATGCAGCCGAACGCGTCGGGGGCCGCATCCTGGAGGTTGGCGTCGGGACGGGCCTGTCGCTCGACCACTATGCCAACAGCAACCACATCGTCGGGGTCGATATCTCGGAGCCGATGCTCGACAAGGCGCGCGAGCGGATCAAGCGGTTGCGGCTGAACAACGTCGAGACGATCGCGGTGATGGACGCGGAACAGCTTACATTCCCCGACGCCTCGTTCGACGTGGTCGTGGCACAGTATGTGGTTACCGCCGTGCCCAATCCGGAAAAGGCGCTCGACGAATTCGTTCGCGTTGTTCGACCGGGTGGAGAGATTATCCTCACCAGCCGCATTGGTGCCGAAACAGGTCTTCGCGGCACTATGGAGAAATGGCTTATGCCGGTGACCAGCCGGCTCGGTTGGCGCACCGAGTTCCCGTGGGCACGATACGAACATTGGGCGAGGAAATCACCGGTTCGCCTATTGGAACGGCGGGAGCTGCCGCCGATGGGTCATTTCTGGCTCATACGATTTGCTAGACTGAACAACAGCGAGGCCAACTTCTTCTCCGATCCGGCTGACACGCGTGACATAGCGGCGTAGCCTAAATTCGGCGCGTGCCTGACTATAGAACGGTTTGAAATTCAGAAGGAACAGCGATGGTCGGCTTCTTTGAGCTTCTACGTGTGCAACGGTGGGATGACCATCGCTACTATCATCACAGCCGGGTCAATCAGTCGTTGCATTTGCTCAGTGCGATCAGCTTCGTCTGTTCGTATGCTGTGATGTTCAACGATCCGGCGATGGCGGCGCTGATCGGGTGGCTGATCTCGATGACCAGCCGGCAAGCCGGGCATTTCTTCTTCGAGCCGAAGGATTACGACGTCGTCAATCAGGCCACCCATGAGTACAAGGAGGAGATCAAGGTCGGCTACAATCTGCGCCGCAAGGTTGTTCTGATGTCGATTTGGGCGCTTTCTCCACTGATTCTTTTGCTGGATCCTAGTCTGTTGGGGTTATTCACGCCTTATACGTCGGGAATCGATTTTGCCCGGCATGTCGGCTATTTGTGGCTAGCCGTCGGACTGGGCGGCCTGGCTTTCCGGACTTTGCAGTTGTTTGTGATTAAGGATGTGCAGACCGGGCTGGTGTGGGCGACCAAGATCATCACCGACCCGTTCCACGATATCAAGCTATACTATAAGGCGCCGGTACAGCTTCTGAAAAGGCACGGGATCGACCTCGAGGGGTCGCTGATGGATGATATGCCGCAAGAGGCTATCGATCTGCATCGCTGAACACATTTGACTGCCAGAAACGGCGTTGGCTGAGCCAACGCCAGGCTTCCCTACGCCGGGGCGCTTTGTTCATGGCAGGTTTCCCGACATTCGCCTCGACGGCCGTTGCATGGGGAGAATCAGAGAAAGTCGGACAAAGCAAAGCAGCATAAACACTTCCGTCGTGCACCGGTATACGCTAATATATTTTGGCTAATACTCAGGTGTCCTGTTCTGAGAGGGAAACTGCCGGTCGCCGGTAGAGATGTGTCGGTTGCGCGCCGATACCAGCGGTTGGGGCGCGAGGTCGGCCCTCCCCAAAGCCGTTTCCCTGGGTTGAACTCAGCTTAGATTGGGGTCATGGGTTCCCCATCCCTTCCCCGCTCCCGTCTTGCTCCCCGCAATGTTCCTCCGCCGAGTTTGGCGGGTGGTTGAGAGGCTAGGACCGGGGCGGTTTGCTGTCGCCACCTTCATGCTAGCTCATCCAGCAGCGCCTTCGCGTCCCCCAGGTCCGGGGCGTCGAAACCTTCGGTAAACCAATTGTAGATCGGGGTGAGCAGATCATGGGCTTCGGCGCGCTTGCCCTGCTCGCGCCAGAGTCGGGCGAGGCTGGTCGAGGCCCGCAATTGCAAGAGCCTTGCACTCGCTCGGCAACGATAATGGCCTGGCGATAGTGCCTCTCGGCCGCCGATTGATCGCCGGCGGCGTTCAGAAGATCACCCGGCACCCGATGCAGCAATTCAGCTTCAAGGAACCGTTCGTCTGTAGTTACGACAATTCGCGCAGCCTCCGCGAGGCAGTTCCGTTCTTCCGCAGGCTGCTCGAGCACCGCATGGGCCTCGGCGAGCCACGTGAGGAACATCGGCACGCTTGTAATGCAACCGATGACGCGCAGCTCCGCCAGCCCTTGCGTAACGAGCGCAAGGCCTTCTTGCGCTTCCCCGAGCCCGATCAGCGACCGACCGCGGTACCCTTGTGCGAAACCCAGATAAAACGGAAAGCCGTGCTTGGTTGTAAGAGCAAGAAGTTCTTCAAGGTGCATCATAGGCAACCTGGTGAGCCAGCCCATCCAATTCGCAAAATGGAGTACGTGAACGAGCGTATGGACGTGTCTGAGCCGACGGGCTTCTGACAACGCTTCGTCCATCCGTGCCCATGCCTGATCGACGTAACCTAGATACGCCAGAGTCATTGCAACGTATCCGAGCATCGTAGCGTACGGGTCGACGGACAGTCCCCCGACGGCGCGATGCACAGGATCAGCAAGCCCCATACTCCGTTCCAGCGTGGCACGGGCGGCAACGAATTCGCCGAGAAAAAAGCGGGTAACGCCTTGCAAGAAGCGGCCCAGCAATTGCGTCGCGGCGTCGTTCCGCAACTCGCCGATTTTTTCGAGCTGCTCGCTTAGCGGCAGCGCCAACCTGTGCTCGGCCCGCACGAGATGAAACCAATATTGGCCCATGATCAGGGGTACCAGGCACTCGGGTCGATCCAGTTGCCTAGCCAGTTCGTAGGCTCGGGATAGCGTCTCGGCCACTTCCGTTGCCGACCAGCCTGACGTGGCAGAAAGCGCCGATCCGAGGGCGGATTGCAGGTCCAGCTCCTGTTGCTGGCGCCTCAGGCCGTCCGGCAGGCCCGCCAACATATCCAACCCCTTCCGCAGCTGGGTGACCGCTTCCAACATCGCCGAGCGCGCCAGCGCCTGCTGGCCGGCCTTCAGCCAATAATCAACGGCCTGTTCCGCGAGCACGGCTGCCGCGCAGTGGAGTGCCAACAGCGCGGGTTGCGCCAACACGATCTCCGGAAAGCGCTCTTCGAGGGTTGCGACGATGCGGCTGTGCAGCCGCTGCCGCCGGCTGCGCAGCAACGTGCCATAGGCCGCATCCTGCACCAGCGCGTGCTTGAAGACATAGCTCGACTGCGGCGTTGTGCCCCGAACGAACAATAGACCGGCGTTGGTGAGCCGATCGAGCGCCTCGCGAAGTTGCGGGTCCGCCGGATCGGAGATGAACGCCAGCAGCCCGAACCCGAACTCACGGCCGATCGCCGCACCGGTCTGTGCAACGTCCTTGGCTGCCGGGCCCAGTCGATCCAGCCGGGCCATTAGCGAGGCGTGCAGGGTCGCCGGTACCGACAACGCCGGGTGCGGCATGGAGGACAGCGCTGCAATACCTTGAGCGCCGGATTCGAGCACCGCCTTGGTCAATTCCTCGACGAACAGCGGCACGCCGTCGGTGCGCTCGGCGATTTCCTCCATGATTTCGGGGGGCAGCGTTGCATTCCCAACGACGTTCGCGACCATCGCCGTGGTGTTGCGCCGATCGAGCCGTGTCAGCGTTAGCGTCGTCAAATTCGGTTGCCCTGTCCACGGCGGCTGGAACTCGGGGCGGAACATCGCCAGCAGCAGCACGGGCCAATCCGCAATCCTCTCTATCATGCGGTCCAATAGTTCGCGCGAACTCGGATCGATCCAGTGGAGGTCATCGAAGATCATCAGCACGGGCTGCTGCCGCGACAGTCCTTCCACCTGCCGCAGCAGTGCCTCGAACGTCTTCTCTTTCTTGCGCTGCGGCGAGAGATCCAGCGGAGCGAGATCGCCTGACGGTAGTGCGTGCAGGTCGGCGATGAGCGCTACATCTTCGATAGGGGGCACGGTGGCGGCGAGGAGTGATTGCAGCTTGGCAAGCCTGGCCATCGGCGCGTCGGTTTGCGCGAAGCCGGCCGCCCGGTCCATTTGCGCGATCACCGGATAGAGCGCGCTGTCCTGATGATGCGGCGAGCAGAAGTAGCGCAGTCGCGTATGCGGTTCGTCGGCTATCCGCTCGGCCAGCGCCTCGGCGAGGCGGGATTTGCCCACACCGGGTTCGGCGGAGATCAGCACCACCCGGCCGTTGCCGGCCTTCGCCTGCGCCCAGCGGCGGAGCAGCAGTTCCATCTCCTCGTCGCGGCCGACCAACGGCGTGGCGCCCGAGCGCAGTGCCTCGAACTGACCTAGCGTGCGGTTTTCTGACAGGACGTGCCATGCCGGCACCGGCGCCGGCAAGCCCTTGAGTTCGACAGTGCCGAGGTCGCGGCACGCAAACAGGCCGCCAATTTGCCGGCGGGTCGATGCGTCGATTACCACCTGATCAGGCCGGGCGAGGCCCTGCAGGCGCGCCGCCAGGTTTGGGGTCTCGCCGACCGCGGTTTGCTGGCGGGAGTCGCCGGAGCCGATCGGCTCACCTATGACTACGAGGCCCGTCGCGATGCCAACCCGAACACGGAGCGGCTCGCCGTTCATCTGTGTCGAGTTGACCGCCGCTGCGATGGCGAGACCGGCGCGGACGGCGCGTTCGGCATCGGTCTCCCGGGCTTCCGGCCAGCCGAAGTAGATCAGCACCCCGTCGCCGACGTAGCGTGCGATGAAGCCTTCGAACTGCCGGATCGTGGTGGCGACGCACTCCTGGTACGTGCGGATGACCTGACGCAGATCCTCGGGGTCGAGCCGCGCCGAGAGGGCGGTCGAGCCGATGAGATCACAGAACATCACGCTGAGCGGGCGGCGTTCGGCGGTGGTTTCGAGCGAGGCGGTGTTCCCCGCTGGGCGAGGCGGCGGGCTAAGGTCAACTGCCGGTGGGTGTTTGATGCGCAGCGCCGCGATCGCTTCCAGGAGTTGGCGGCGATGGCCGACCGAGGTGATGCCTAGATCCTTGAGGTCGTCGGCGGTGAGATTGGGTAAAAGCTGGGCACCGACGTCATTCTCGCGGAATGCCGCCTCGTATCGCTCAAGACCCAGATCTCGCAGCCAGTGCGCGACGTCCATTGCTGTTCCTTGGTCCGGTCGGGCCGCTACAAAGCATGGGTCCGTCAATTCGGCCTGTCCAGGTCTGGTTATTTCTGGTTTGGGGCTTCGTTTGTGTCGCCGCGGGCGCGCCGGCATTGTGACGTGTGAAGGGTTTCATAGAGGCGGCGCACCGGCCGGCTTAAGTTGGGTCCATCGAATTTGCCAGCTTGATACGCCAGCACGGGAGAAATCAGATGCTCCGTTCCATCCTTTCCGCAGTTGCTCTGGCCGGCGTTATCGCAGCGGCTCACCCCGCCCTTGCGGACGCAGTCGTCGCAAGGCGTCTGAACATGCGCAACCCGCGGCGGCCGCAACGACCACGCAGCAGCCCGCAGTGCCGGTGCCTGCCTCGTCACAGCGGTCATTGGATGCGCCGGCGGGATTTGGCTGGGGCTAAGCCGATCGGCTTGTGATCAACACGTGAGGGTGGCTTGCCACCGTCATTCCAGCTCATGCAGCAGCGCCTTGGCGGCCTTCAGGTCCGGCGCGTCGAAACCTTCGGTGAACCAACTGTAGATCGGGGTGAGCAGGTCACGGGCTTCCAGGCGCTTGCCCTGGTCGCGCCAGAGCTGAGCGAGCTTGGACGTAGCCAGTAGTTCCCATAGTTTCGCATTTTGACGGCGTGCGACGTCGATACCCCGGCGAAAATTGGCTTCGGCCGCCTCCCGCTCCCCGATAACCGAAAGGAGTTCACCGCGCTTACGATAGATGCCTGCTTCTCCCGAGCGAATCTCCTTCGTCTCAATCAGACACGCCGCCTCGTCTAAGTATTTTAGGCCGTCATTCGGCTTCCTGCTGTCCCGGTAGCAATCCGCAACCACAGGAGGAACACCGGCACCCCCACGAGCGCGCCGGTGGCACGATATGCGGCCAGGCCTTCGGTCAGCAGCGCCAGGCCCTGGTCCGTGTGTCCCAACGCCGACAGACTTGATCCGCAATAGATGCTCGCCTGCGCGGCAAAAAACGGTAGACCATGTTCAGCGCTATGCGATCGCAGTTCCGTTGCGCGCTCCAACAAAAGCGACCACGATCGCACGCGGGCATCGAGACCACATGCACCTGCAAGGATGAGGGCGATCGTGTTAGCATGGGCCCGCTGGCGTGCTATTCGCAGCGCCTCGTCACGCCGGAGCCGAGCTTGGTCCAAAAAACCGAGAGAGCTCAGGGCCTCGGATAATGAGATGAGCGCGGTGGGCTTTGGATCTTGCGGCGAGATCATCGCAAAGCTACTCATGTTCGCTCGCTCGTACAACTCAAGGGCGCGTTCCGCATAAGCTCGCGCCGCGATGTATTCACCCCGATAGTTCAAGGCTCCTGCGCTGTTAGCGCAAGCAGTCGATTGGACCAGGAGATCGTTTCGAGCCTCCCCAAGCCGTAGATGCTCCAAAGCGTTCTGAGACGCCAGCAGTGGCTCACCTCGGAGGATGTGATGTCCGGTCTGGACATAGAGCACATTCGCGAGCTGCGGCGGCTGGTTGAGCTGCTCGCAAAGCACTCGCGCCCGAGCCAAGGTCTCAGCTACTGCCGGTGCGGCATAGCCCCTTGTCTGCATCAGCGTAACGATGAGCGCACTCCGCAAATCCAGCTCTCGCTGCTGACGCTCGACGCCTTCAGGCAGACTTTCGAGATGGTTCAAGCCCTTGTTGAGTTGCGACTCGGCCTCGGCCGACTGTGACCGCTCTATGGCCTGGTGAGCGGCCCTGAAGCCATAGTCGACCGCTTTGTCGAACTGCCCCGCCTCCGCGCAGTGCTGCGCGAGCAGCGCGGGTTGCGCCAGAACGACCTCGGGGAAGTGCTCTTGCAGAGTCGTGGCGATACGGCCGTGCAGAAGCTGGCGCCGGCCGCGCAGCAAGGTGCCGTAGGCCGCATCCTGCACCAGAGCGTGCTTGAAGACGTACGTGGAATCTGGCGGCATGCCGCGAGCGAACAATAGGCCGGAATTGGTTAGCCGATGGAACGCATTAAGAAGTTGCGGTTCTGGCAGATTGGTCACGGACGCTAGCAGTCCTAACCGAACTCGCGGCCGATCGCTGCACCGGTGCGCAATTTCCTTGGCGTCTTGTCCCAGCCGATCCAATCGGGCCATCAGCGAGGCATGCAAAGTTGCCGGCACCGCTGTCGTCGGATGTGGCGTCGCAGACAGCGCCGCTGCACTTTCCCCGCCGGATTCCAGAATTGACTTGGTCAGTTCCTCAACGAACAGCGGCACGCCGTCGGTGCGCTCGGCGATCTCGGCAATGATCTCCGGCGGGAGCGCCGTATCCCCGGCGACATTCGCGACCATCGCCGCCGTGTTATGCCGGTCGAGCCGTGCCAGGGTCAGCATCGTCACGTGCGGCTGCCCAATCCACGGCGGCAGGAACTCGGGGCGAAACATCGCCAGCAGCAGCACCGGCCAGTCCGCAACCCCCTCGGTCACGCGGTCTAGCAGTTCGCGTGAACTCGGATCGATCCAGTGCAGATCATCGAAGATCATCAGCACCGGCTGCTGCCGCGACAGTCCTTCCACCTGCCGCAGCAGCGCCTCGAACGTCTTCTCCTTCTTTCGCTGCGGCGAGAGATCGACCGGCGGGGCGAGATCCGCTGCCGGGAGCGCGTGCAATTCGGCAATCAGCGCAACGTCCTCCATCGGCGGCGCGGTGGCGGCGAGCAGTGATTGCAGTTTGGCGAGTCTGGTCGCCGGCTCGTCCGTGTGCGCGAAGCCGGCTGCCCGCTCCGTTTGCGCGATCACCGGATAGAGCGCGCTGTCCTGATGGTGCGGGGAGCAGAAATAGCGCAGTCGAAGGTGCGGCTCGGCGGCGATCCGCTCGGCCAGCGCTTCGGCGAGGCGGGACTTGCCTACGCCCGGCTCGGCCGAGATCAGCACCACCCGTCCGTTGCCGGCCTTTGCCTGTGCCCAGCGGCGAAGCAGCAGCTCGATGTCCTCGTCGCGGCCGACCAGCGGTGTGGTGCCGGAGCGCAGCGCCTCGAACTGACCGAGCGTATAGTTCTCAGACAATACTTGCCAGGCTGGCACAGCAGCCGGCAGACCTTTGAGTTCGACGGTGCCGAGGTCCCGGCACTCAAACAGGCCGCCGATCTGCCGCCTTGTGGCAGCATCGATCACCACCTGGTTTGACCCGGCGAGGCCTTGTAGCCGTGCAGCGAGGTTTGGCGTCTCACCGATCGCAGTCTGCTGGCGAGAATCACCCGAACCGATCGGCTCGCCTATGACCACCAGTCCCGTTGCTACGCCGATACGGACCTGTAGCGGTTCGCCGCTCACGGATGTCGCGCCGACTGCGGCAGCGACGGCGAGACCGGCTTGCACGGCGCGTTCGGCATCGTTCTCCCGGGCTTCCGGCCAGCCGAAATAGATCAGCACCCCGTCGCCCACGTAACGCGCGATGAGGCCGCCAAACCGCTGGATCGTGGCGGCGACGCACGCCTGATAGGTGCGGATGACCTCCCGCAGATCCTCTGGATCAAGCCGCGATGACAGGGCGGTTGAGCCGATCAAGTCGCAGAACATCACCGTGAGCGGGCGGCGTTCGGCCGAGGTCTCTGACAGACCCCCGGGAGCATGGGTCGCCGGGCGGGGATTACTGGTCGATGCCCCTTCAGGACGCAAGCCTGCGATCGCTTCCAGCAGACGGCGGCGATGGCCGAGCGCGTTAACGCCTATATCCTTGAGGTCGTCGTCCGTCAGACCAAGCAATAGTGTAGCATCGACGTCATTCTCGCGGAATGCCGCCTGATAGCGTTCAAAACCGAGCGCTCGCAGCCAGTCCTCGACGTCCATTGCCGCACCTCGGCTAACCTGGGCCGCCGGACAGGAATGCTCCCTCAATCCCGGTCTGTCCAGGTTCAGAACCGTTGATCATCTGCCGCGCCATATCGGCCGCCAGCCGCTCGGCATGCATTCCAACGTATGAAGGGTTTCATAGGGGTGGCGCACCCGCCGGCCTAGCTTGGGTCCATCGATTGGCCAGCTTGATCTGCCCGCACGGGAGAAACCACATGCTCCGTTCTATCCTTTCCGCAGTTGCTCTTGCCGGCCTGATCGCAGTCGCACACCCCGCCTTTGCCGATCCACTCGCGGCAACGCCGGCCGATCACGCCCAGCCTGCGGCCGCCGCCACGCAGCAGCCCGCAGCGCCGGCGCCCGCCTCGTCGACGCGGTCGTTGGACGGGCCAGCGCCGGCTGGTTTCGGCTGGGGCTAGTTCATTCCCAGCCTTGCCTACAGGCGAACAATGATCCGTTCCTTTTTTCCATCGTATAGACGCTCGTGGGATCTCGCTCAACGCAAACATGCTCCAGCGGCAGCGAGGTAGTTCAAGGAGAAGACTGTCATGACTTTTGTTGTCGCTGGTGTTGTGCTGCTGCTAGCACTACTCGTAGGTACCGTCTTCGATGACGACGAGCCCACCGAGGATGATCCCGCGATTTATGCCAGTTCATCCAACACTGTCCTGGCCTCGTGGAGATCTGGCGTATCGAACCCTTCTTTGAACCAGTGGTAAATCGGACCGCTCCGATCAGGCTTCTGCTCGTTTGCCTTGGCCGCACAGGCCAAGGCTCGTTGCAGAGCGCAACTCGAACTTTGCCGGTGCTGCCGCGCGAGCGCGATCAATCGCGCGTGGTATTGTTCAGCAACCGCAGGATCATCCCTGCTTGCCAACAACATCTCACACTCAGCCGCCGGGTTTCAGCCTGGACCTACTTAACTTAATCTGCATGTCCAGGTGGACACACCCAGCGTCATTCATGCCTTTCGACTAGGCGGGACTCAGACGATCGCGCTTCAGCGTCAGCATTTCCCAGAGGATACCGCGTTTGATCGATCGGTTGGTGATTGGCTCATCGGCCCACCACCAGCCATCCGACTGCATTGCCCGGCATGCGGCGCGGAAACGCTCCGCGACCGCGGCGAAATCGGCATCGGTATAGTTCAAACTGAAAATCAGGCGGCCCGTTCCGACCCAGCTCAGAGCAAGTCCTTCGGCGCGAAGATAATATTGCAGCATCCAGTTGTAGCGTGACGGCCTTGTATAGCTGATCGTCCAGATCGAAGAGAGGTTGGTTATCTTGACCGGGAGATCTTCCTGCCGGAGCCAGCTGTTGAGTTGGTGCGCGCGATCGTTCCATGTCTGGTCGAGATGCTGGTACAGCGCGCGGATTTCCTCGGAATCGAGGCGGTGCAGGAACTCCGTCATCGCGCCCATCACGTAGGGATGCGAATTGAAGGTCCCTCGGGCAAAACAAATGTCCACCGGATGGTCGGGGCGATATCGTTTCATCAGCTCGCTGCGGCCACAAAGCACGCCGACGGGAAGGCCGCCGCCGAGCGTTTTGCCATAGGTGATGAGGTCGGGTTGGACGCCGAAGTATTCCTTGGCGCCTCCGATGCCGAGCCGAAAACCTACGAAGACTTCATCGAAGATAAAAACGATCTTGCGTTGGTCGCACACCGCGCGAAGCTGCCGCAACCAAGCTGCGTAGGCATCTCGATTGAACTCAGCGTGGCGCGAACTGTCGACCAGAGAGGAATCCGCCGGTGCGGGTGCATTCGGGTGGAGCGCCTGAAGCGGGTTGACCAGGACGCAGGCGATGTCCCGTCGACGCCGCAGAACCTGAAGCGTGCGCTCGGACAACTCGGCCAGCGTGTAAGTGTCGCGAGCCGGTGACGGATTTCCCACGCCGGGTTGAACATCGCCCCACCAGCCATTATAGGCGCCACAGAAACGAACAAGGTGAGAGCGTTTGGTGTGATAGCGGGCCAGGCGAACCGCCTGCATCACGGCCTCGGTGCCGGACATGTGGAAGGATACTTCGTCCAGGCCGGAGATTTCTCGAAGACGCCGGACGTTATAGGCGACGGTTGGGTGATAAGCGCCGAGCACCGGGCCGAGGTCGCGGACGCGTTCCGCGCCCTGGGCAATGCACGATTTGTAGAAGTCATGGCCGAACAGATTGACACCGTACGAGCCGGTCAGGTCGTAGAGAACGTTGCCGTCGAGGTCGGTCACCGTTACGCCCGACGACGATTCCAGAAAGGATCCCGCGGACAGATGTTGCCGGACATAGCGGCTGTATTGGAAGGGCACGCGGTAGGCGCTGATGAACTGGAGGTCGGAAATGCTCGACGCGGCTTCTGCCGTGCGGGCGCTGGTCTTGGCGAAGCGTTGACGGTAGAGAGCGGCCAGTCGCATGAAGCCGTCCTGACGTCGTGCCGCGACTTCCTCGGGCGCACCGTCCGAGCGAAAGAACTGTCGTTCATCATACTCGTAGAATGGGATCAGGGAGGCGATCCGGCGCGCCATCCGAGCGTGACCGGCGATGGAGGGATGTTTCGCTCGCGAGAGGTCGAGACGGGTTTTTGCCTTGGCGACTACCGCGCCCAAGACGATAGCGCCACCGGTCGCGGCGAGATAGAGTTGCGCGGACATCGTTTTGCCTTCTGTGGAGTGACGCTGATCCCATGAGAATCCGGCAGGCGATAGTGAAATTTGTACATCAGGAAGATCTGAACTTCCTGCTCACCAATCGGATTCCGCGGCGCCTGGTTACACGGTTTATCGGCTGGTTCAGCACGATCGAACAGCCGCTGATCCGAGATCTCTCAATCGGCACCTGGCGTTTTTTCTCGGATCTCGATCTTGCTGAGGCCAAGGAGACGAAGTTCCGCAGTATGCATGACTGCTTTACCCGGCAGTTGAAAGATGGCGCGCGGCCGATCGACATGGATCCGGGTGTGCTCGTCAGCCCATGCGATGCGATCGTCGGTGCGACGGGGAGGGTCAGCGACGGGCAGGTTTTTCAGATCAAGGGGTTTCCCTATGCGCTGTCTGATCTACTGGTTGACGCTGACCATGCGCAATCGTTCCGCAACGGGTGCTACGCGACGCTGCGGCTGACCTCGAGCATGTATCATCGGTTTCACGCTCCCTACGACTGCCGCGTCGAGTCGGTCACGCATGTTTCCGGCGACACCTGGAATGTCAACCCGATCGCGCTGAAGCGGGTGGAACGGTTGTTCTGCAAAAATGAGCGCGCCGTGATCAGGACCCGGCTTTCCGGCAGTGGCGCGGCGATGACGCTGGTGCCCGTCGCGGCTATTCTGGTGGCTGGCATCAGGCTGAGGTTTCTCGACGAGACGTTGCGCGGCGCCGAACCAGGGCGACGGACGTTCGCGTGCGACGCGTCGCTGCGTAAAGGCGACGAGATGGGCTGGTTCGAACATGGCTCGACTATTATTGTGTTCACTCCCGAAGCTTTCGCGCTTTGCGACGAGGTCCGGGAGGGTATGACAATCCGCGTTGGGCAGCCGCTTATGCGGGTAGCGGTCTGAGCGCTGTTCGGCGACGGTTCGACCTGCGGTTCCGGCGGAATCGCTAAAAGATTTCACCATTTGTTAATGGTTCTGTGCGCTGGTTGGACCAAGTTTTCCCGGACGCAGGACCGTTGCATGAGCCAGACCGCTCCCCAGGTATGCCAGTTGGTGCATCCGGGCTTTCGCATGCTCGGCGAGCCCTTCTTCCGCCTTAGCGCGGGGTTGAAGGTTCCCTCGATGGTCGTTCAGCTTGAGAGCCAGGAGGCGGTGCTGCCGCTGCGGTCTGTAGCACGCGAGTTCGGCCTCGATCCGGAAAGCCCCGATGGGCAGATGTTGCAGCTGATCGAACAGGCATTGAACTACGTTGCTGTGTTGCGGTGCGGCGACAAGCTGCCGTCTGAACTCTATGGCGGACAGGCGAGTTGGGAGCCTAGCCGACAGGACCAACGAAACGCAGACAGCCGCGTGCGGCAAAACCTCGTCCGATGCGTGCTGGCGCGGACCGGCGGCACCGCCACGATCAAGGGCGGCGACGCTCCGGGGTGGGAGGAGGAGCCGGCCAATCGGGCTTTATTGAAAAAGGCGATTACCGGCGCGGCGAGCCTTATCGAGGGGACCAACGAGGAGGAGATCACGACGCGGGTCAGGACCTTGAGTGAAGAGATGGCCTACATCGAATGTATGCGCCGCCTGTTATATCTCGGTATTTCGGGGCTGTGCGACAAGCTTCTGCGCATCGACCTGGGTCCAATCCCGGTTAGCCGGCAGGAGACCGTCAAGCAGGTTCAGACATTGGGACGCCGTGGCCTTGCGGAGATCGCTCTGCGGTTTGACGCAGTCGATGCCGGCCTGGACGATATTCTGGCAATGGTCCGGGACCCGCCGCCCGCAATCGCGTCGCTGCGGGACCAACGGAACTGGATGTTCCGGACGAATCACGCCTGGAGTGCAGTATTCGCCGATTGGGCCAACGCTCCTCGGCACTTCGACGATTTCCTGTGGAAAGTGGTTGAACGAACCTATTTTTTTCCTGGCTCCCCAATTCATGTCTGTCCAAGAATGGTCGATCAGAGATGGGCAGGCCAAGCAGGAAGACGCGCGCGTGAAGGTTTGGTGACCGCCCATCCCCGTTGCGTCGCTTGACGCCGGTGGCGTTCCGGCGACACTGGCTCAACCGCGACAAGAGGGAACACCAAGATGAGCGATGTCACGATCCTGGCGACCGGTTTCGGCTTTCCAGAGGGACCGGTCGTAAGTCCGGACGGATCCGTCATCCTGACCGAAATCCGCAATAACCAGCTGTCGAAAGTCGAACCGGACGGGAAGACCAGCGTATTTTCGCGCTGCGGGGGCGGTCCTAACGGGTTGGCGTTCGGGCCGGATGGGGCACTGTATCTG
Source organism: uncultured Alphaproteobacteria bacterium (assembly GCA_963772355.1). GTDB lineage: Bacteria > Pseudomonadota > Alphaproteobacteria > Acetobacterales > Acetobacteraceae > Rhodopila. The sequence goes on from CAVYXX010000029.1 coordinate 26,174, forward strand.
TGCAACAACGGCGGCAGCAGGTATGTCGAGGGTTCCTCGATGGGCGTCGCGCCACACCCTGACTACAAATTCGGCTATATCCAGCGCATCGATGCCAAAACCGGCGAGACGAAGACGCTGTATACCGAGGCCGGCGGCCACAAGTTGTCAGCTCCGAACGACATCGTGTTCGATACAAACGGCGGGTTCTACTTCACCGATCTTGGCAAGCGGTATGCACGGCATCGCGATCATGGCGGGCTTTATTACGCTCTGCCGGATGGGTCGAAAGTGGTTGAAATCGCCTATCCGATGCTCACGCCGAATGGCTGTGGTCTGTCCCCGGATGGGAAAACGCTTTATGCCGCTGATACCGAAGGGGCTCGGCTGTGGGCGTTCGACATCGAGGCTCCGGGGGTGTTGCGCAAGCCGGCGCCGCATGCGCATCACAGCGGGCGGATTATCGCCGGCCTGCCGGGGAGTGCCCGGTTTGACAGCCTGGCGGTGCTCGCCAATGGCAACATTGCCGTGGCGACGCTCAACACGGGATACGTAACGGAAATATCGCCGGGCGGCGAGATCGTCCGGGCGCTGAAAATGCCGGATATTTACCCGACCAACATTTGCTTCGGCGGCGCGGACATGTGCACTGCGTTCATCACCCTGTCGGACACCGGTCGTCTTGGGACGATGCGGTGGCCCTCGGCGGGGTTGAAGCTGAATTACGCCTGAGGCGCGCCTCCGGGGAGGCGAGGCGGGGCCGTTAACGGAACGGTAAGCTTTACTAGCTATGTATGCGGCGGCGTTGGAGCCTGGGCATAGCTGGCATGAAAGGCCTGATCGAGAGCATCCGGAAGCTTGGCATGGTGCGCGTCGCCATGCTCGCCGGCGTAACTCTTGGCATCATCGGGGCTTTTGTTTGGCTGGAGGTGCAGGGGCCCGGTCGAGGACGGATGGCGGAACTGGCCTCGGACCTCGATGCGCAAACGGCGCAGCAGATTGCCGCTGATCTGACCGGACATAAGATCCCTCATCGGTTGGATGGCGGGCATATTTTCGTCCCCGACGGCGATTTGGCGGCCGCCCGAGCGCTGCTGGCGACAAACGGGCTGTCCGGCCAGGGAACGACCGGGTACGAGATCTTCGACCGCGGCACCGACCTGGCGATTACCGACTTTGACCAGCAGGTGAAGCTTACCCGGGCGCTGGAGGGTGAGCTGGCTCGCACGATCGTGTCGGTGCATGGGATCACCCATGCGCGGGTGCATTTGGTGCTGCCTCGGCGGGAGCCCTTCGCGCACGATCGATTACACGCGCAGGCAAGCGTGATGCTGACGCTCGCTGGCCGGCAGATGTTGTCACCCGAGGCGGTCCAGTCTGTCGTCGATCTGGTGGCCGCGGGGGTGCCTGGGCTGCGTCCGCAGGATGTCACGGTGGTCGACTCGAACCTGCATCTGCTGGTTCAGGCGGGCGACGGCAACGACCCGAGGGCGCAGTCGGCGATGGGGGAAAGTATCCGCCAGAAGACCGAGGCCCGGCTGGCGGAGGCGGTCGAGTTGATGCTGGAACGCAGCCTTGGTCCGGGGCACGTGCATGCCGAAGCCTCGATCCGGATGAATTTCGATAAGGTGAACGAGACTCAGGAGAAATACGATCCGGACGGATCGGTGGTTCGCAGCACGCAGAATGTGACCTCGAATTCCAAGTCCACGGACAAGGCCGGTCCGGTTTCGCTGCAGAACAACCTTCCCAATGCCGATGCGGGTGCGGCGGGGGCCAGCGGCAGTCAGGAAGGACGCCAGGAAGAAACGACCAATTATGAGATCGGCAAGACTGTGCGGGCGATCGTGCATGATCAGCCTCAGGTCGAGCGGGTCACCCTGGCGGTGATGGTGGATGGGATCGATACGGTCGGGGCAGACGGCAAGCATACCTGGAAGGCGCGCGAGCAGAGTGATCTGGACCAGATCGAGAAGCTGGTGAAAAGCGTCGTCGGCTTCGACGAGAAACGCGGCGACCGGCTGGATGTCGTGAGCATGCCGTTCGTTGACGCGATGGAGGCGGTCGATGCTGCGCCAGCAGCGCGTCCGGGTAAGGTGAACGCCGACCTGATCACGTTTATTCAGATGGTTGCGTTTGGCGTGGTCGGGTTTGGGATTATCATTCTGACGGCTCGGTCGATTTTCACCGCACTGAACAAGCCGGTGGCGGGGCTTAGTATTGCAGGCGCGGCGCCTAACCAGATCTCCGGGGGGGCTGTGGGATCGGCCGGTTCGATCGCCTCCGGCGGTCAGCCGGGAAGTGTGCTCGGTATCGGACACAGCCCCGGAGAGGGTGCGCATCCGGAAGCCGATGACGACGAGAGTCTGACGTTGAGCAATATCCAGGGGCAGATGCGGGCGTCGTCGGTCCGTAAGGTGGTTAGTTTGGTGGACCAGCATCCGGATACCACGCTCGGGATTATTCGGGGGTGGATTTCGGCCGATAGTGCGTAAGGGTGGAGTTGGGGTTCATCCGCCCAAGCTGCGAACCGCTGACCCGGCTTCGCGGATTCGACCCCAGAAACCGCGATATCGGTCCGGATACGGTCCGATAAGTAATTGGTATTCATCGACTATATAGAGCGTCCACAGCCGAAAGCCGCTGTAGTGAAGACCTACCCCGTTCCCGTCGCCGGATTCCCCTCGCTAGAATCGCCACATCATGTTTTTGCGGCAGACCCGGCGAACGAAAGACGGCAAGACGCACAGCTACTGGAGCGTCGTCGAGAATCAGCGTTTCCAGGGCGGGCGGGTGGTGCAGCGCCACGTTCTGTATCTGGGCGAGATCAGCCCTTCGCAGGCGGCCGCCTGGCGCAAATCCATCGAAGTCTTCGATGAGGAGGCGGGACATCCGCGGCGGTGCGCAGATGGTCCAACACCATGGCGGCGAAATCGATGGGCGGCGTTGCGGTCTTGCGGCGACGGCAGGGCGCGGACGACTGAGCGAACAACTCGTCCTCGTCGGCGGGCACGACGCGGTGCGGCGACAGGCTTTCGACGGTGAAGGGGCCGGCGACGCGGATGCGCGACCTGTCCTCATAGGGGCGGTCGTAGAGGTATTCGATGTCGGCGCGGCGCTCGATCGAGGCCTCGATACGCCTCTGCCGTTCGATGCGTGCTCCCCACCACGCGGCATGTGTTTTCGTGATGTCGACGGACCATTTCAGGTCAGCGCCGCGCGGGATTTGCCATTCTTCCCACGTGGTCCCGAGTTTAGCCGATTTGCCTTAATGGTCTCTGCTCATCCCCTCATTATTAGCGCGACACTGACTGGTACAGCATCGTCGGCGACAAAGGGCCGCCCTGCCGCGACGCCCTGCTGGCGTGGCTTGACCCGTCCAACTTCGCTGCCGATGGCACGACACTTCACGAACTCGCAGACTTGCGGGGTAGCATTGGAACGCGGGATGCTAGTGCATGAGTGGAACCAGCCTGTTGCCCTGGCGTCGGCCCTACCTGAACGTGATCGTCCTGCACGGCACCATTGCCGCGCGCGTGGGCATGCTGAATGCGGACTCCGCCCGCCCGCTGATCCAGAAGGGCTTTAGTTCCCCCGGACGGCGCCCGGTAATACTGGATATCGAAAGCCCCGGCGGCTCGCCGGTCCAATCCGACCTGATCGCAAGCATGATCCGTGCTCATGCCGACAAAACCGGCGTCCGCGTTCACGCGGTGATCCGGGAGGTCGGGGCGTCCGGTGGCTACTGGATCGCCTGTGCGGCCGACGAAATCCATGCCAATCCAATGAGCATCGTTGGCTCCATTGGCGTCGTCGGTGGTGGCTTCGGTTTCCCTCACCTGCTCGGGCGGCTGGGGATCGAGCGACGCATCTACACCGCAGGCACTAACAAGGCCCGCCTGGATCCGTTCAGCTCGGAGAAGCCTGAGGACGTAGCTTTCGCCAAGGACCTGATGGAGAAACTACATGGCCGCTTCAAGGACTGGGTGCGCCTACGGCGAGGCCCGCGGCTGAAGGCCCCGGATGAGGCGATATTCGACGGTGGATACATGCTCGGCGAACAGGGATTGGCGATGGGCCTGATCGACGGGTTGTCGACGGTCGATGAATTGGTCAAACAACTCGGCGGGGATCGCGCCCGCCCTCGTCGTATTGCACCCAAACGGTCGCGCCTATCACTGCGTCTCCCTCGGCTCGCGCTTGACACCGTGCTGGATGCGCTTGAGGAAAGAGCTTGGCGGATCAATCTTCGATAGCCGATTTTCGCGCTTCCGCCGTTTGAAAAACTGCGCTGCAACGAACACCGGCGGTGATCGCCGGGTTGGTCATCAAGAATGTCCATCCCATCATCGCCGCCGATTTTTCGCCCGCACGGCGGGCCTTGGCGCTGCGGATGGGCGCCGATATCGTGATCGATCCGTCTGAGGGATCACCGTACGACGCCTGGCGACAGACGGCGACACCCGAAGGCTTCGACGGCAGCCGTTACGCTCAGTTGTTTGAACTAGGCCCGAAGCTGCGACCGGCCGTGTTTTTCGAGTGCGTCGGCGTGCCTGGGGTCCTGCAACAAATCATGGAGGGGGCGCCCGCGTCCGCTCGAATCGTAGTCGTTGGCGTCTGCATGGAAACGGACCGGATCGAGCCGTTCTTCGGCATCGTCAAGCAGTTGAATGTTCAGTTCGTGCTCGCTTATACCGCCGCCGAGTTTGCTGAAAGCCTCCACTTTATCGCCGAGGGAAAGGTCGACGTGTCCCCCCTGATCACAGGGACGGTGGGCCTTGAAGGCGTGAGCAACGCGTTCGCCGAGCTAGCTAAGCTAATCCCGAGCGGCACGCCAAGGTATTGGTCGATCCCTGGGGGTAAGCATGTCGTCCAAGCGACGCTGATTCCTCCGCTTAGGGTCCGCTGCTGGGCGCAACCTCAGCAATGAAGATGATATCCCCGGACGCAACTTCAGGGTCGCCCGGTCCGTCCATCGCGACAATATGGCCGTTACTCTGTCGAGCGATCCAAACAGTGGTTTCCTTCGCGGCATGTTCGGCCTCCGTGATCACGTCCTTGGGGACCTGATGCCACAGCGTTTCGTCCAAGACTTTGATCCGATCCACGCAGTCCTCCTGTTTGTTTATCGCTAGTCCAACGCGGCTCGTATGGGCTCGGTTCCCCATCGGCTTACCTGCGACGGCGGGAGCGACGCGGAAATAGACCTGCTCAATCCTACCTGCGCCACGGGGCGTCGGAAACGTAAATACCGGACGCTTCGCGAAATTGACTCTCCGATAAAGATCAACCGTTCTCGGATAGTTTTGAATTAACTGCTCGCTGGCGAGCCGCCACGCGTATTCATTATGTAAATTTCCTTGGTTGCTCCACGGCCATGGGCCGTTGGCGTCCGTAAATCAAAGCGCAGGGTGGTCTTGCTCGGCTCCGGAACGCCTTGCGCGGGACTATCCGCCCGAAAGTATTTCAGGATCGATTTAACCCTAAATTCATGTTTGCGGGCCTATTCAGACCTCTTTTACGGAGAGCCAGGCAGCATGCTTCCGTCTATACCGACGGTCAGGGCGGGGCGCTAAGGGAATGTCGGTGCCGCAGCCTTCGCTTCCGCCGTGGACCGGCTTTTTTCAGTTGCGGTTCATCCTGCGCCTTGCGATTGGGTCTATCCTAGCCGCGATTGTGCTGCTCCGGCCGATCACCGCCACCGCCGTTCCATCGTTTGCCGGGCAGACCGGACAGCCCTGTGCGGCATGCCACGTTGGCGCTTTCGGGCCGCAGCTCACCAAATTCGGCCGTGATTTCAAACTGAACGGCTACACCGCCACTGATAATGAGAACCACGGCCTACCGCTCGCGGTCACTACGCAGCTATCCTTCACCCACACCAACAACGATCAACCGGGTCCGGCCGCCCCGCATTTCGCCTCCAACAACAACTTCGCGATGGACCAGGCATCCGTGTACTACGCCGGGAAAATCGCAGGGGGATTTGGGGCCTTCATTCAGCTCACCTACGACGGCGTCGCCAAGCAGGGGCAGATCGACAACGTTGACATCCGTTATGCGCACGACACGGACCTGTTCGACGAAGACCTCGTCTACGGTTTCACCGCCAACAACAGCCCGACCGTGTCCGACCTGTGGAATTCGACGCCGGTCTGGAGCTTTCCGTATAACAGCTCGCCTCTCGCGCCAACACCTTTGGCAGCGACATTGATCGACGGCGGCCTTGGTCAACGCGTCGCCGGCGCCGGTGGATACGCGATGTGGAACAGCCTGATCTACGCCGAGTTCGACCTCTATCGTGGTCTTGGCTACGACGTGCTGAACGCCACTGGGATTGTTCCAGTCGCCAACACCGACAAGACGCTGGGGGTCATTCCCTATTGGCGCCTGGCACTGCAGAAGGATTTTGGCCGTCACTACATCGAGGTCGGCACTTACGGCCTCAATGGGAACGTGGCACCCGGCGGCATTGAAGTCCCAGGCCAAGCGGACCAGTTCACCGATCTCGCGCTGGACGCCAACTATCAGTTCTACGTCAATCCTCGCAACGTCACCGGCGACATGGTCTCGGCACACGCCACCCTGATCCACGAGGACGGCTGGCTCGGCGCCAGCCGGACCATCAGCGGCTCGCTGCCATATCATGGCCTGAATACCTTTCGCGCCGACGTGTCATACAGCCTTGGCGCGACCGTCACACCCTCGATCCAATATTTCCAAACCAATGGAACCGGCGACCCAGCGTATTGGGGAACTCCGAACGGCAGCCCGAACACTTCCGGCATGATCGCTGAAATCGCGTATGTGCCGTGGGGCAAGCCGGACTCCTTCATCTCGTGGGGCAATGTCCGCCTCGCTGTACAATACGTCAGCTACTTCCGCTTCGACGGCGTCACCAACAACGCGGCGGCAAACAACGCCCTGTACTTCAGCATTTGGGCTGCAGCCCGTTTCTAAACCTTATCAGTCAAGGAGTGTGAACCATGCGTGTATCAGCCATTGTGCTTGCGACAGTGCTCATCGCGGGAGGCGCCGGTGTTCGCGCCGCTGCCACAAACATCTCTCAGAGTGGCCAGAAGTTTAGCGAAAAATCGATTGATCTGAAGCCGGGTGACTTTCTGAATTTCCAGAACCAGGACGACGTAAGCCATAACATCACGGTACTGAACGACAACGACGACGCGACAGATCTCGGTCTGCAGAAGCCGGGAGAGACCGTGAAATACGCTTTCGACAAAGCTGGGCGCTTCAAGATCCGCTGCAGTATTCACCCGAGCATGAAGATGACCGTAACGGTTAAGTGACATTGCTGCCAGCTGCCTTTCTCGACAGGAATCCTTGATGTCCGTGCGTATGAAAATCCTGGCGGCATGCCTCGGCTTTGTCGCCATCATCGCCCTGCTCGGCGTGCTGGCGCAGCAGCAGGCAAGTCAGATGGGACGACTGGCGATCGGCATCTTCGATCATGCGTTCATGGGCATGTCCTACGTCAATCAAGCGCAAAACGAGTTCCTGCGGCTTAAGAACAGTCAGCAGGCGGCCGGCGAGACGGTCGGCGCGACGGGCGATCTGCAAAAGGTGCTTAGTCTGCTCGATGTTGCACTGGACCGGGCGGCTTCGGACACGGCCCGCGATGCAGGTAAAAGAACCCGCGGACTGATCGCTGCTTTGGCGGAAATACCTGCACCGGAATTAACCGAGCGAATGACGCAGGCTGATCGGTCATTGACAAAGCTGGTACAGAAATTTGCCGCCGACGGCTTGGAGGCGCGCGACGACGCGGATGAGACGGCTGATCGCAGTACACGCATCGTGCTGATTCAGATCGCCGGCGCCATAGGCATTGCCCTCGGGGTTGGCTTTGTTCTAGGCCGCGACCTGTCGCGCCCCTTGGGCCAACTGTCCCGCATCATCGGCCGTCTGGCTGCGGGGGATTTGGATCTCGACGTTCCGTCCCGGCTGTCCAAGCGCCGCGATGAAATCGGAGGCGTCGCACGCGCAACCGCGGTATTCCGGGAAGCTATGCAACAGAACGCCCGGGCCGGCGCGGAACGTGAGCAGGAGCACCAGCAGGCCGAGACCGAGAAGGTGGAGGCCTTGCGCACCGCCGCGGACAGCATAGAGCGCGAGACCACAACTGTCGCCGAACGATCCACCCGAAGCGGCGTTCTTTTGTCGGATCGGGCGCAGGAACTCGCCGCCTCTGCGGCTCGTATGCTGGCGAGCGTGGACTCGGCAGCCGACGCCAGCAATGAGGCGCTGCACAGCTGCGAGATCGTCGCCGCTGCGGGGGAGAAGCTCTCGGGCTCGGCGAGCGAAATCGCCTCCCAGATCACCATCTCCACCGCGGAAATCGCCAGCACAGCGCGGGCTGGAGAACAGGCCCGCGGAATTATCGATGCGCTTACCGCGTCGATGGGCCAGATCGGCGCGGTCGCCCAGTTGATCCGCGACATCGCAGGACGAACCAATTTACTGGCCTTGAACGCAACGATCGAGGCCGCCCGAGCGGGTGAAGCCGGACGCGGCTTTGCCGTCGCGAAGATGCAGGCATGATGGCCAATATCGAGGTTTACGACCCGGTGCGCCCGTCGCTGTCGGCCCGGCTCGGGCTTTTGTATCGACACGTGGTGTGGTGGTGGAATGGCGTGCCGTGGTCACTGTGCGGCCTGCAAGATACGTAGCGGCTTATCCAACCCCCTCTGGCCGCATACCCTTCGGCAGCGTCGTCAACGACTCGGTCGTGTCAAAATCCCGGAGCACCGCGTCGTCCGCCATTTCGACCTCGCACACGAATTCGGTGCGCCCCCGTAACACCGCTGATCTGTAGGATCTCCGGGACGAATCGCTTCCCACAACATCGGATTGCCCTGCCCGCCTACACGATCCCCCGGCCGTCTCCGCGGTCCACCACAGCCGAGGCGCCGATGACCAGAAGCACATCAGCGCCCTCGCGGACCAGGGCGTAGCGCCGGCGATTCCGGCGCGCCTGCCAGCCCTTCAACCGAGCGGTCAAGGTGGCTGTACTGGCCAAATAACGTCTGTGTGTCGTAACATTCTGGGTCATCAGCGGGACAACGCACCTGGGATCCGATCGTCGTAACGTTCGGTCAAAGAGTGGGTCCCCTTAGTCGCGCCGAAAGAGCACGTCATATATCTTTTGCTCGGGCGGCAGGGCGTCGAGCGGCCGCATCCGTAGCTTTGCAGACATTGCGGGGAAGTATGGCAGAAACGCACGGTATCCAGCGTTGGACATCATTTGAAAGACGGCCTCCGCCGATCCACCGTACAAGCGTAGCCGTTCGTCACACATCTCCACGATGAACGTCGTATTCGGGCGTCGAATTAGGTTTGGCATTCCCGATAGGGCCATCATCTCAGCTCCCTCAATGTCCAGCTTTATGAGAGCGTCGCCGCGAGGCAGTTGCCCCTCCAGAACGTCATCAACACGGCGCATCGGCACCACGATAGGAGCTTTCGAAAGGTCGGCCACCACATGATTCACCCCGTGATGGAGATCGTCGGTAAAACCGATCTCCCCGGTCTCGTTGCCAGCGGCATGAGGAAATAAAGTTACATTGGTTATACGATTGTGCTCCAGCATACGACGTAACCGTTCTATCAGAACGACGTTAGGTTCAAATGAAAAGACGTGTCCGCTCGTCCCGACGATCTGCGCGGCACAGAGGGTGACGAAGCCAATATTGGCCCCGATATCGACAAAGCAGTCTCCTTGGTTCAATGTAGTCTCGAGCACTGCGTAGATTTCATCAGACCAGAATTCTCCGGTGTGGATCGAGTAACGCTCCATCCAGTTGGACTCCGTCAGCGCCATCTCGTATCCGTGCGGCTTGACACGGGTCCATCAATTCTCTCGGGGCATGTCATCGCACCAGTATGGATCACCGAGAACCCGCTTATGCACGTGATGGTAAAGGCGAAAATGCCACCACGGTGGAAACTGCCGGGCAACACGAGCCAAAACATAGCCGCAAGTTTCGAGGGCTCTTTGCTGCATTGTTTAGGAAACTCCCAATAACGGACGGCGCAAAATGTTCACTTAGCAAATCTTCCTCGACCGTCTTGTTCCGATATCACGACGAACTGTTTGCCACCGCCATGATGCACACCGAATCCATACGTGGCTAGGATGCTCTCGCGGATAACGGTGTAGGCAACAAAACGTCACCGCGGTGCCCCGGTTCCGATCGGTTGATAGAGGTCACGAAACGATCTGGGCAGGGCTTGGGGCCTGGGGCGAGATAAGCGCTGCACGCCTCGGCACGGTCGCCTCCAGTCGTCACGGTCGGCGCAGGCTGACCATCTTCGGATTTCTGCGTGGATCGAGCACTGCTATCCGTGGACGGTCGGCCGGCGCCGCCATGACGTTGCGTGCAGTGCGTATTCGCCAACGTTTCACTTATTCCTCAGGGCCTTATCGTCGCCACGACCCTTGGGCCTGTTTCCCCGGGATAGTGCGAGCGACGGATCGACATTCCCAGCATTATCCAGCCTGGATCATCGGTCAAAAGCCCCGCGGCCGGTATCGTCGGCACCACACCAGAACAATCCCGCCGCCCCGGCAATTTCAACCGAGGCAGATGGACCGGGTGTGCTCTATCCAACCCCCTCTGGCCGCATACCCTTCGGCAGCGTCGTCAACGACTCGGTCGTGTCAAAATCCCGGAGCACCGCGTCGTCCGCCATTTCGACCTCGCACACGAATTCGGTGTGCTTGCCGACCAAAAACCGCGCGCCCGTATCACCGCTGATCTGTAGGATCTCCGGGAAGAACCGCTTGTCCCACAACATCGGATTGCCCTGCTTGCCGCGGAACGTCGGCAGCACGATCAGTCGGCCTTCCTCAGGGTCGTACATCGACAACAGCCGGTCGATCATCCGGCCCGTCACCAACGGCATGTCGCCGAGGCAGACCACTGCGGCGGCACACTCCGGCGGCACCGCGGCGATGCCGGCCTTCAGGCTGGCGGACAGACCATCGGCGTAGTCAGGCGCGTAGACATACCGCACCGGCCGGCCGCCGAGCGCATGCTCCACCTGCTCGGCCTGATGGCCGGTCACGACCAGGATCGGCCGGGCATTGGAGGACAAGACGTTGTCGACGACGCGTGCAACCATCGGCTTGCCGGCCTTGTCAGTGACGAGCAGCTTGTTGTGCGGCGCCATCCGACGGGACCGGCCTGCCCCCAAAATCACGCCGGCAATAACCGGCGCGCTGCGCGGTGCGGCACCGGACCGAGGCGTCGCCGGCGCCTTTTCCCGGGGCATCGGCCGCGTTTCCATCTCCTTCAGCAGGCCACCGACGCCCATGCGCATCATGTCACGCGGAGTCACGGGGACACCGGCAAACAGACGGCTCAGCACGAAGTCGATGCCGTTCAGGCTGGGGCTGCGAGCGCACCCGGGCAGCACCAGCGCCGGCCTTTCGCCAATCTGGCCAAGGCAGATGAGGTTGCCCGGATCGACCGGCATGCCGAAATGCAGAATTTCCCCTCCCGCCCATACAATTCCAGCCGGCCCGACATCTCGCCGGTCCACCACGGCCGAGGCACCGATGACCAGAAGCAAATCGGCTCCTTCGCCGACCAGGCCGCGCAACGCCCGGCCGATGGCTTCCTCCTCATGCGCGCAAAGGACCGGCGGCAGTAAGGAGCCGGTCAGGGCGGAAATCCTAGCCTCGGTGATCGCAATGGTCTTGTCGGTGACGCTGTCCTTCAGGCCGGGGAGTTCGGTCACCACGAGACCGACATTCAGGTGCCGGAACGGGTACAGCGTCAGCGGACTGGCCCCTTGACGAACCATAGCCTCCGCCACGGACAGAACATTTCCTGGGACCGAGAACGGGATAATCTTGATCGTCGCGATCAGGTCTTTCGGCGCGACGACGGCATAATCCGGCAGGGTGCCGATCGTGAGCGCCTCGTCTATGGAGTTCAGCCGGTCGATCCGGCCGACGTCGATACGCAGCAATCCGGGCACCTCGGCTGACAGGTTCACCCGCCCCGTGGCCGCGCGCGACCGGGCGATCAGCGGCGAGAGCAGTGGGGTCGCGAGGCGGTCGGCCGCGATGTCTTCCGGCACATCGCCGGGTTCCAGGCGGGCGCAGATCACCTCCAACCGGCCGGCCGCCCGCAACGCCTCGATCGCCTTGTCATCTAGCAGCGATCCCTTGCGGATCATCCGCTCGCCGACCTTTTGGCTATGCGCCATGATGGCACCGCGGGCCTCGTCCAGCGGGACCGGCCCAAACTTCATGGAGTGAGTTTCGGCGGCAGCGGCGCGTTGCGGCGAACGCCGACGATCTCGGCGATGATCGACAAGGCGATTTCCGGCGCGGTGACGGCTTCGATATTCAGCCCGACCGGGCCGCGGATACGGGACAAGGCGTTGTCCTGATGCCCCAAATCGCGAAGTCGTTTCAACCGCGCGGCATGGGTCCGGCGCGACCCGAGAGCGCCGATGTAGAACGCCTCTGACTTCAGCGCGCGATCCAGCGCCGGGTCGTCTAGCTTCGGATCGTGCGTCAGCGTGACAACTGCGGTGCGGCTGTCTGGGGCGAAGGCGTCGAGCGCCTCATCAGGCCAATCGGTGGAGATCTCAACGTTAGGAAACCGCTCATCCGAAGCGAACGACCGGCGCGGGTCGACCACGGTGACCGAGAACCCGCATGGCGCCGCGAACGGCACAAGCGCTTGAGCGATATGCACCGCGCCAACAACGATCAGCCGGAGCGGGGGGTTGTAGGCTTGTAGAAACCAGTCCTCCTCCCCCAGCTTGACGGTGCCGCTTTCGTCGCGATCCAGCGCTCGGGCGGCAGCCTCGTTCAGATTTGCCGGGGCACTCGGGTCGGGCAGCAAGTGCTGCTCGCCGGAGGGCAGTCGTGTTGCCAGAACGACGGGTCGTTTTTCCTGTTTCGCTTGCGCCACGGCGGCGAGGAGTTCTGGGGTCATGGAGGGTCATCCCGCGACTGTGTTTGCGCCAGCATACCGGCATCCGCTGGAAAGGGGAGACGTCAACTGCCAGGCTTCACAGCGGGCACCCCGGACGCCGTGCACTCATGGATTTGGTCGGGGGCGACTACTCAGCTCAGTTTCTCGACGAACACCTTGACCTTGCCGCCACAGGCGAGGCCGACTTCCCACGCGCGCTCGTTGCTCACGCCGAAGTCCAGCAATTGCGGGCTGCCGGTATCGATCGTCTTCATTGCCGCGTCGGCGACCGCGCCCTCGATGCAGCCGCCGGAGACGGATCCCGCCATGCGGCCGGATTTGGTTACCGCCATCTGGCTGCCGGCGGGGCGAGGCGAACTGCCCCAGGTTTCGGTCACGGTCGCCACGGCAACCTGCTCCCCGCCGGCGCGCCATGCGGCCGCGGTGCCCAATACATCCTCAACTTCAGTAGTGCTCATAGGGTGACTCCCTTTAATTGGGTTAGGCTCGGGGGCGCGGGACGCGACAACAGATCGATCAAAGAGCGCAGGCTGGCCAGATTGTGCACCGGGCGGAATTCGTCCACGTGCGGCAGCATTGCCCTGATGCCTTGAGATTTCGGCTCGAACCCGGTCCAGCGCAACAGCGGGTTGAGCCATACCAGCCTTGTGCAGGAGCGGTGGAGCCGGTCCATATTCTCGGACAGGCCGTGGGCGCCATCGCGGTCCAACCCGTCGGTAATGAGCAGCACCACTGCGCCTTGACCCAGCACCCGCTTCGCCCATAGGCGGTTGAAGCTGGCGACGGCCTCACCAATGCGCGTGCCGCCTGACCAGTCGGGTACAACGTGAGCGATCATCTGGAATGCAACCTCGGGATCGCGGGCCTTCAGTTGCCGTGTGACGTTGGACAGGCGAGTACCGAACAGGAAGACATGGACGCGGTCGCGGTCGTTGGTCACTGCGTGCAGGAAGTGCAGCAGAATCTGCGCGTACCGGGACATCGAACCGGAGATGTCGCACAGCACGACCAGCGGCGGCGGCCGGACGATGCGGCGGTTGCGAGCGATGGTGAGGATCTCGCCGCCCTGACGCAGGCTGGTTCGAATAGTTCGGCGCAGGTCGATGACGGGTCCGTTCTGGTCCGGGCGAAGACGGCGGGTGCGGCGAAGGTCGAGCGGCAGCACCAGGCGGCGGATCTCGCGCTTGGCCTCGTTGATCTCGGCGGCGCCCATCGCCTCGAAATCCATATGTTGGAGCCGCTCCTGCTCGGACACGGTCATCGACATGTCGATGGGGGGCGGTTCGTCATTGGGTTGCGGCGGCTTGTCCTTTTTCGACGCGAAGGCTTCGGCGACGCGGCGAGAGGCGGGCGGCGCGCGCTCGGGCTTGGGCTTTTTCTGTGCCTCCAGCAGGGCCATCGCGGCGGCCTGTTCGGCGGCAGAAGGGTCGCGCCAGAACAAGGCGAAGGCCTGATCGAAGACTTCCCTGTGCTCGTGGCGATGAATCATCGCGGTGCGCAGGGCGGTGCAGGCCTGTGTCTTCGCGGCGAGATCGATGTGGGTCAGCGCTTCCTGCGCGGCAATCGTCTCCGCCGGGCCAACCGGCAGCCCGGCACGGCGCAGCAGGCGCGCGAAGTGCATAACGTTGGCCGCGATCCTTGGGTTCGGCTGGTTCAGCGGATCATGCGTAATGGTCATTGGATCAATGGAAGCCATGCCGCGTGTAGGTGCAAGAGGTGGAGGCCGTCGGCCGCGAGGTCGCGACGCGACACCAGTAGTAACTTCCCTGCACCAGCTTTGAGCGCGGTGTCGGAGAGCGCCAAAATTTGCCTCCTCGACGTCCAAAATGGATATCGGGCTTTTCTAGCGGGACTGGCGTCCCCACTTGATGCGCGCCTTGCGGCAGTATCATCCTCTGGTTCGACTGGGCAGCGACCATCCTCTCGTCCCGACCTGCCACACGCCCCGCCGGCGCGCGCAGTGACGGTCCGGGATGGCCACCGGCCATCGCGCAGCGACGCGCAGCGTCCTGGAGGGTCACGAGCACGCTGGCATACTGACGACGGACGAGTATCTCTACGAGACACTCGGCCTGTATGCCTTGCCCAGGCGGCGCACGGACCGGCCGAGCGCGAAGGCTTGATGACGCAGGAGAAAGCCGGATGCGGGAAGATCGAGATGAGCGGGACGGGTATGGACGCGAATACGGTATTGGCTTTGGGGCTTGGAGTGACGCCGCCGTGGCGACTGGTCAATCAGCGTTTGGAGACCGGCAAGCAGCCGCACGAATTACACTTGGAGGTTGCCGCCGACCGCGGCAGCCTGTTTCCCTGCCCGGTCTGCGACAAGCCCTGTAAAGCCCACGACTTCGCGGAATTCACCTGGCGCCATCTGAACTTTTTCCAACACCATTGCTACATCATCGCCAAGATCCCGCGCACAGACTGCGGCGAGCACGGCGTGCTGCGGATTACCGCCCCCTGGGCACGCGAGGGCAGCCGCTTCACTCTGTTGTTCGAGCAGGCGGCCCTGATGTTGGTGCGCGAGATGCCGGTGTTGGCTGCCGCGCGCATTATCGAGATCACGGACAAAAGGTTGTGGCGCATCGTCGAGCACTATGTCGGCCGCGCGGTCGAGCGCCTCGACCTGCGCAAGCTCGCTGCCGTCGGCCTGGATGAGACCGCGGCCAAGCGGGGCCACACCTACGTAACCGTGTTCATCGATCTTGATCGCAGCGAAAAGCCGGTGGTGTTCGTGACCCCGGGACACGGCAAAGAAACGGTGGTCAAGTTTCGCGCTTTCCTAGCCAAACATGGCGGCTCGGCCGACCGCATCGCCGAGGTGGTCTGCGACATGAGCGGCGCGTTCATCGCCGCCGTGGGCGAGAGCTTCGAAAACGCTGCGGTCACCGTGGACTGGTTCCACGTCGTGCAACTATTCACCAAGGCGGTCGACGAGGTGCGCCGGGCCGAAGCCAGGCAGAACAAACTGCCCAAGGCGCTGCGCTGGGCCGTCCTCAAGCGGGCCGACGGTCGCCTCACTGAAGCTCAGGTCGCGGCCTTGGCCGAACTCGAGGCGTCTGATCTGTTCACCGCCATTGCTTGGCGCATCAAGGAGAAGCTGCGCTGGGTTCGCCAGGCGCAATCGGTTCAGGCCGCGCGCTGGCGTCTCACCAACTTTCTGCGTCATGCCAATGACCGGCTTGATCCGGACCCGCTGCTCGATCCGGTACGCAAGGCTATTGGAACCGTCGAGGCGCACAGCAAGCGAATCCTGCAGCGCTGGGCCTCGTCACACAGCAACGGCCGCCTGGAAGGGCTGAATGGCCTGTTCCAGGCGCCCAGGGCACGCGCTCGCGGCTACCGCTCCGTCACCACTTTCGCCACCATCATCTACCTGATTGCCGCACCACTGGGAGATCTATTCGAATCCACTTAGCCCGTCGGAGTCCCCAAAATTTTTGGTAGTTTAGCGCGACTAACACTTGCCTATTGCTAATGGTTTCACTCGGGTTTGTATGAAGCGAGACGGGGTGGGCCTCACTTATCCCCTCATTTCAAATGACCTCGAAAAGTCCGCTGAACGACCGGCATTTTGATACGGTCTCGGCGAAGCGGGCCATAAGGGGGAATAGTCTTTGATCTGGCATGGTTGGGATCAGTTCGTAGAGCATGCAGCCTTGCCTGAACAACGAGTGAGTGCGGATCTTCGACGTGTTGGACTTAAGTAATCGATCCATACCGAGACTTTCACCGGCGGCGCCGAGCATTGTGAGCAGCACCATTGCGAATGCGTTGATGAGCAGCAACCGGTCGCGCCGGGTTGGTTCGCCGATGCGCGTGGCACCAAGCCCCATGCCGAACCGCAGATCCTTGGTATCGCGGAAGTTAGGCTCGATGGTCCAACGTTTGGCGTAATAGTTGACCTGCATTGCGGTCGAGGCCTCGGCATTGCTGACCGCAAGACACCAAGGCTCCTTCATGGCTTTTGCGTGGACACAGACCACCGCACCGACCTTATAGGCGTGCGATGCGGTGACCTGCGCACCGCGCAGCTTGCGTGCCCGGCCCGACTTGCCCACCCAGTCGGCGGCCGGACGCGTCTCGCCGTCGGCATCGGTGACGTGAATATTGCCGCGAAATCGGATGACGTAGCCAAATCCCAGATCATCGAGGAACTTGAATAGCTTGTGATCGCCAAAACCGCGATCGGCGAGGACCGTGACGGCACAATCTGGCGGCACAAGTTGCTTCAGTCGCAGCAGGCAGGCGTCCTCAAAATCGTTGCGCTGGTCTGTAAGTTCCTCTTTCCAGACGGTCACCCACAGCAGTGGCGTGGCACGGCCATGTCCGGTCACCAGGTTGAGCGCGAGCGTTGCCTGGCCATCGCCATCGAACTCGGTCCAGTCCACAGCGACAACGATTTCCTTCCGCGTGCCGATCAGATGCGGCACCCAGCGGGCGAAGCTGTCCCAGACATCGATGTTCTGATTGCTGAGCAACCGATCGACCGGTTTGATCGCGTGCTTGGTCACCAGACCGCGCGCCTGCGCCAGCGCCTGCCCAATCACCGCGACCGCTAGCGACGCGCTGGTCATTACGCCCAACGTGGCCCCGGCCAAGGCATCAACCCGCTTGGCATGAAGGTCATGCTCATACAGGCCTTCGATAAACCCACGAATATCCTTCAGGCGCCCGCCAAGCCAACGCTCCACCTTGCCCATGACACCCTCACCCGCCAGCACTTCAACATGCTGTAGGGAAACGCGCCGGATTCACGCTAGATGTGGACCAGTAAAAATGAGGGGAGTCGTGAGGGCACCACCCCAACGTTGTAGTGTGCCGCCATTTTACCGTAGCTGCGATTTATTTCCGGATCGTAGAACGAGGACTTGTTGTTGAGATGGAGACGCAGTCGCGGCGCCGATCCAAAGAACCGGAACATCCGCACATGGGCGCCAATCCAGTCCGGCAGGCTCTGCGTCCAGGTGGCGTCGGCATAGGTGAGGTTGGACGCGCCGAGCACCGCGATGAACAGCTCTGCCATCCGCACCTCGCCGCTCAGCGGGTCGACGATCGGCACCCTCTTGCCGGAATAGTCGACGAACGCCTTATCGCCGGCCACGTGGGTCTGGCGCATCGTCGGCGACAGCCGGCGCTCAAACGCCCTGTAAAGCTGACAGAAACGGCTATACGCGTAACCATCGGGATAAACCGCGCGATATTCCTCGAACAATATCGACAGGTTGACCCCCGGCCGCTTCATCTCGCGCACTAGCGCCGGCCAGTCGGGTTCGACATAACGGCGCGCGCCGGGCTTACTCCGAGGGTCTGGGAACAGAAGCTGCTCCAGCGCCTCGTCCGTCTGCTCCGGCGACAACGGCCAGACCAGCCCGGCCGAAGCTGCGCGCGTCAGATAATCCTGCACCGTGCTCCGCCCGATGCCGACCGTCCCGGCGATCACACGCGAGCTGGCGCGCGCGCCAAAATGCAGCTGTAGAACCTGGCGTATCCGCCGCATGGACAGTCTCTCCGTCGGCACCCGTGTCCCCTCCATCGATTGCGATGGGGCAACACTGGACCCAGGTGAACACTGACCCGCGAGACGATCTGCTTTCCCGAATGCCCGCCTTTCTGCTTCGGAGGGTGGCCGGGATCAGATTGGAATGGTGGCCGCAATCAAATCGGTAGCCTGGCCGCGATCAAATCGTAACGGGTGGCCGCGATGAGTTGGAATCTGCAGCTGAAAACCTTCGGCCATGCCGTTCAGCGCGGCAAGGGCGGCCCGTCAGCGGTTCGTGTGCGTGCGCTCGTTGCCGACAACGCCGCTCTCAGCGCCATCATCGAACCGTTGCTGACCACCTGGCAAACGTCGCGCGAGCAGATCGGTATTCTGGACCGCCAGCTATTGAGCCGTGCCAAGGCCGACCATGCGGCGAAGCGTCTGATGAGCATTCCGAGTGTTGGCGTGATCGTGGCACTCGCCTACATCGCCGTGATCGACACGCCGACCCGCTTCAAGCGGTCGCGCTCGGTCGGAGCCTATCTTGGTCTGACACCTTGACGCTATCAGTCAGGTGAGACCGACAAGGCAGGGCACATCTCAAAGTGCGGCGATGGATTGCTGCGGGCTTACCTATTCGAGGCGGCCAATGCCCTGCTCACACCCGGCATATGCGCGCCTGCGCACTGCGCCGCTGGGGGCTGATGCTCGCGGCGCGGATCGGCATGCGCCGGGCGAAAGTGGCGGTGGCACGCAAACTCGCCGTGGTCATGCATCGCGTCTGGCAGGATGATTGCGACTTCGCGTGTGGCGAGGTGGCCGCGGTGGTCTGAACCACCCACTCCTCGCCAAGCTCGAGTCCCGCCCGATCAGGGCGGGAACCCGTCCCGCTGGGACGAGGCACGGCAACCCCGTCTTTCCCGCTGCGGCCTTCTTCAGGGACCGCGCCCGGGACATAGGGGTGCCGGCCTTCCGATGCCACGTTGCGGCTGCGGCTGTTGGCAGACCGCGGAAAGAACCATGACCCGGCAGGACAAAAGGGGCTCCCCAGTTGATCGAGCGTTGCGTCATGTAGAGCAGGTAGAGCAGCCCTCAAGAACGCAACGCGCCGCTGCGCGGTGGCCCGCGACCAAGTCTTGACCGCTGCTCTACATGACGCATTAGGAACCTGCAGGCCGGGGCGAAGAAACGACCCTTTCAGCCGAACAAGAAACGGAGAGTTTAAAAAAACACTTGCCAATGGGATAGCGATTAAAGAACGGGAAAGCAGGCGCCTCAAACCGAACTGGAAACTGTCCTGGTGTCATCTCTACTTTGCGCACCGAGTGACATTTCTAACGGGGAGAAAAAGTGCCTTTTCAAACGGGGAGCGACAGGGGACAGATATCTCCCTCAATTCAGCACTTCGTGATAGTTGGAGCCCCCAAGTGCGGGACCACATCCCTTTATCGATATCTGCAGCAGCATCCGCGCGTGTTCATGCCGGAAAACAAAGAGCCGCGGTTCTTTTGCGACTATCCCGTCGCCAGCTTCGAGTTCGGCACGAAGCAGTTCCACCCAAGCGTAGTGACGGCGCCCGACGAATATCTTGGACTGTTTCGTGACGCTCCCCCAGGCGCGATATTGGGCGAAGCCTCGACAGATTACCTTTCATGCCAAGGTGTGGCCGAGAGATTGCACGCGTGGAATCCTGAGGCCAAGATCATCGTGATGCTGCGCGATCCCATCGACCGGGCCTATTCCGAATATCAGCACTCGATCGCGGCGAATTTCCAAACGCTCTCCTTTGCGGGAATCCCTACGCGAGGAGAAGCGGCGTTTCGCCGAGGGCTACGACCCGATCTTTGCGCACGTGCGCCGGAGCCTTTACACCGACGGCGTAAATGACTTTCAGCAAAAATTTAGCCAGTCCAATGTTAAGGTCATTCTATTCGAGCAATTCCGCAACGCAACGCAAGCAGTCGTCCAGTCCGTATTTGAATTTCTGGCACTGTCGCCGATGAAGGTCGACGTATCTGAAATATAGGGTTCGGCGACGTCTCAAGCAGCGAATGCCGCCCAAGAATGGCGGGCAATTGATAACCTTGCGATCTTGGAAGAAAACAGAACCGGCGCTGGGGCCGCGCTGTCGCGGGCCGAATATAATTGCCTGAGAGGTGAATTCGTCAATGACGTAAGGCGCCTGGCGAGCCTTGTGAACATGGATCTAAGTAAATGGCTGAAAGCCTATTGAGCCAGCGGATTCGGAGCGGCTTCTTTTGCCCAAGGTTATGATGGTCCGTCGATCACGCGGACTGCGGTCGGTAGCGCCGGGTCAGGATAGGTCCCGGCGTGTAGTGCACCGAACAATTCCGTCAGCCGGGCAAAATATCCAACCACCCGGTTCGTCTGGATCGGGGGAAGTCGACTGGTTCGACCTGCCTCCGGGCGGCGTCGATCGACCTAATTTGACTGACGCTGCCGGACTTTGCCTTCCAATTGAGGAAGCCGAGGTAAAGTGCCCGCAATCGCTCCGTTGGGGTTAGCTTTGCCCACAGCAGCGATCCTGGCCGCTTCCGCATCCAGTATAAATCATTCTGCGCAGTAATAACCGAGTATATCTGGAGCCGCCGGTAGCGTTGATAGTCGAGCGGGACCGGTGTCCGGCCGCCAAGTCTCCGCGCCACATGTTCCATGGTGACGACGTAGTTGGTGTTGTACGCGGGTCCGGACAGCAATAGCGGTTCGCAAGCACTGTAAAGACTATCCTCGCGCAGCTTTGTGTTCAGCAGCACTGTGCCCATTTCCTCGAGGTTCAGAAATGCGCCGCCGGCCGAGGGCTGCGACACACTGGCGATGGAGAGCGGTTCCGGTGATATCGCAATCGTGCTGCCCAAGCCGATTGCGATGTTCGCCAGATAGTAGTTGGGGAACGGCGAATGGAAGACGACGCCCTCGCTCCGTACCTGGCTCAGGAATGCTCGGCTGAAGGTGAAGGCCGGCATTTTAAAGCCGAAATTTCTCCGCAGGGTCAGCGAACCCGCCACCGCCTTTTGGGCCGACTGCGGGTTCAAGAGAAAAGGTTCCGAGCGATTCTGGAAGAAGAAGCCGTTCCTGTGACTCCGCTACATAGCCTGCACGTTCCCACGGTGTCACGGCCGGACGAAGAAACTGATAGACCGAGGAGTAGACCACGTTCGGATGGTCGAATGTCGCGATCAGCTCAGCGAGCTTCGCGAAGTAGTTTGGCGCCAGGCCGTCATCGTCGCCAATAAGCGTTACATAATCGCCCCTGGCCAGATCGATAGCACGGTTCCAGCTTGCGGTCATGGGAAGAAATTCGTCTGACCGCTCGTAGCGAATCCGACAGTCGTCGAGCGACGAAACGTAGTCGGCGACAGGCTCGTCAGAGGCATTATCAAATATCACGCATTCCCAATTTTGTCCGGACTGGCCTGCGATGGAGGTAAGTGCATCGCGGAGCAGCTCAAGTCGGTTGTGGGTGGGAATGACGACAGAGAAGAACAAGTCAGTCCGGCTTGAGGCAACGGGCCGAGTTTCCGCGAAAGACGGTACGAGATCGAGGCTGCCTCGGGGAAATTTCACGCCGAAATCGATGAATTTAGGCTCTTTTGCTGACAAAAAGTCACCCCAGGTCATACGCTCATGCAATACCCTCGGCCATTTCGACATGGCCGCGAAGGCACGCGTCTGATTGTCGGTCACCAGCACATTAGCCTGGTCGCCCAGGCGAAAGGTAACGCTTTTCGGCCAGTCTGCGACTTCGTAGCCGACGCCGTTGGCACCGACGAGAATGGAGGACAGGCCTCGCTGGGCCAGGGCTGCCGGCAATCCGTCCGGACCGCTCTCGAACCGATTGGTGGAGGCCTTTGTATTGTCCAGCTTGAAGTCGAGATCGATTAACAGCCGACGCGATATCATGAAAGCGTTGCTGCGAAGATGCGGGTTCGGGAACGGTCTGAAGTCCCGAAAAGGAAAGAGCACCGCTCCAGGTCGCGTAAGCGTTTCCCACTGCATACCGAATCCTGCTTCTATCTCATCGGTATTGAAGGGACGCCCGAGTATTGGACGCGCTAGTTCACGCTTGATCTGCATCCAGATGCTGCCGCGCTTGCCGAGCCAATTCTGCGCTTGTCCGCTCAGTAAACCGTGGAATTGCTCGGCAATCTTCGGAGAGTATTGGATGCTCTGGACGGAAGTCAACCAAATTACCTTGTAGAGGAAGAATAGCGAAGTGAGGAGGCTCTCGTAGGACCCGGTCGCTCCAGTCATGCCGACATCGTCGCGGTCAAGCGGCATGTTGAGGCTCCTCAGCCAGTTGCCCGCTGCGATTTGCGAGAATGTGTTCAGGAAGCAGACGCGGTCGTGCCGCAAATAAGGCGTCACCTTGAGGTAGGCTTGGATGTCGAAGCCGTCATCCAACACATCCACGGCTCGATGCGGAATACCGTCCAGCATCTCAGTCAACGCTGCCTGAGAGCCAGGCCGCTGATGGAGACCCTTTCGGACGATGATCAGGTCGTGAGGAATTCCGGCGTCATGCTGCCGGTATGACCTGATGAAGGGCTCGAAATCGCTCACCGAGCCGTCCGCTGATCGCGCCAGATACAGAACGGCGATCGTTTTACCGTCTGTCGTAATCGTGAGCGGATCAAGAATTGGAAGCGGAAGATCTATAACTGCCGCTTCCTCCTGGCTGTCCGCTTCCTCCTGGCTGTCCGGTTCTTCATCTTGTTGCGTGACCTCCTGTTGCTGCTCGTTGTCCAATTCCTCGTCACGCTGCGAGACCGCCTCTCCCCGCTCGCTGTCCAGTTCCTCATCACGCTGTGTGACCGGCGTCAAGGCGTCGAGTGGCGTCTCCTGCGTCTCCGGATCGGAGGAAGCCGGAGTTTCGCCAGCGAGCCAGCGGTAGGCGTCGGCGATGGAACTGTGCTCGCCAATGTCATGGTAGGTGACCACGGCCTGCGTGTAGATCGCCCCCATTCCGCCCACAGAGGTCCTCAGCGCATCGCTGCCGATCGGGAGGCGTTGGCTGACCCGTTCAAGCCAGCCAAGTCGCTCTAGTAGCCGCAGTTCGAGCGATTGCAGGTAAGGCTTCAACAGCTTGAGCCGCTCGGCCGTCCCGAGCATCCGGTCGGTGTGACCCGAGACGATTTCCAGGATTTGCAAGCGCCGGTAGCGGCGGACGTCGACTGCCCCTGATTGCCTGAAATTGCGCGCGACCAGAAGCCCAGCAATCAGCCAATTGCGCAAATGTGCGGAACCCGGAAAGGCGACAGCGGCCCTTACCTCGTTTTGTTGCCCCGTCAACCAGGCGTCATTCAGGGCGACATTGCCGAGCATGTGCTGGCCGCTGTCATATTGCTCGTTGTGATAGTAAAATCCGAAGGACTTTGGCGATATCCCAATGATCACCTCGGCCGTCGGCACGACGACGATCTTCTGCGCCGCAAGCATGGTGACCATGGAAGCATAGTAATCGGGATATGGTCCTTGGAAGAACGTTCCGATATCAGACAATGATTCAATAAACTGCCTGTTCCAAATGAAATGCTGGCTATTGAAGCTAATTCTGTGCCGAAAACGCAGGGCCTGCTCTCCAAGCGCCGAAGCGCATTTGCGGGCAACTAAATACGGCTGGTCAAAGGCACGAAACAGCTCTGAATTGTTGACGGTCGCCAAGTATCCCTCCGGCCGGCTCGGCACGACACCGGGATATGCGTAGTGGTAGGCCATGGCGTAGAGCGCATCGGGTTCGTCAAATTGCCGAAACAATCTCGTCGCCCTTGCAAGCCAGCCGGGAACAAGTGCGTCGTCGTCGCCCATCATGATGACATATCGGCCGGTGGAGGCGGCGAGAGCCCGGTTCCAGTTCTCCGTGACCGTCAGCGGGCATTCGCTCCGCACCGACCTCGCGGCGATGGCGCCGAGAGACGATACGTAATCGCTATAGGACTCCTCAGATGCATTGTCGGCGATGACAATTTCCAGATCGGCATCTTGGCCGAGGACGCTGTCGACTGCGTGGCGCAGCAATTCGAGCCGGTTGCGACTGGGAAGCAGGATGGAAAACAAGGGGCGCGTCATGATCGGGGCATGCTCGGAAATGGCGTCGACTCCAATGGGCAAGCCGAACAGTCAAAAATAGCCGTGAGGTCGAATGCGTTGCAATCCCGGCTTCGAGAATACCTTTGACCGGAGCGGCTCCATCGCGCGGCGGTCAAACAATCCGCGGTCGGCGCGGGGAGTAGCACGCGCGTCAAAAGCCAAGCGCACAACTTGTCAATCGACACTGGCTGGGAAATCACGGGGCCTGCTTTTGCCCATAGCTGGGGTGGATGGGGCAACCAGCGTGGAAAGCCCGCCACCCGGCTGCCTTCTGATGCCCGCTCTTTCCTTGCCTCAAGGCCTGAACACCTCGTCGACATATCCACGTCGTAGCCAGTAGGGCATCCGAGAATCGGCGCGCATGCTTAGTCCGGCACAGATCGCTCGCACCGTCAGGGCATTGTATTCGTGGTTGATCGAAAGGAACATATCAGCCCGCGCCTTGATCGCCTCGCAATAGGCCGTCGCGGTGTCGGCTGCCATTTCGGGCAGCGCGTCCACGTTTGCCACCAGGTCGTAGCGATCTGCTGCCTCGAGGAACGCGGCCGGCGGCTGGATGCGTATGCCGGGGCGATTCTCACCGCAAAGGCAGATTGCGTCGGCGCCAAGGACACGCCCGAGAAAATAGGCCTGCGCAACGTTCGTCATGGGCAGATCGATGAGCGTGTAGTCGCGGAGACCAAATTGGTGGGCATAGAACGCGGTCCGGCCTAGTCCTCCGCCAATCTCGATCACGCGGGCGTTGGGGAGATCGCGGACCAGTTCGGCGACGCGATATGCCTGATACAGCGCCTGCACGGCACGATAACTTGCGACGCCACGCGAGGTTTTGAGACCGACTTCGTTAGGATATGGATTGGGGAAATGGACGGTGAAGCCGAATGCGGCATCAAGGTCACGAAGGATAACTTCGGGATCGGGTACTGGACGTTGTTCAGGCCCTTCGGGATATTCCAATGGCTGGATGCCGACGGCCTCGCCGAGCCGCAACAAGTCGTCGTAGACACGAATATGGTGTGTGTTCCCCCATATCGAGCTGGCATCAATGGTGCCAGACGAGAGGTTGTCGAACCCATAGAATAACATATTGCTACCCGGTTCGCGCAGCATCGGGGCTACGACGGTCTCCGCGTCCCTGCTTATAAGCGCATCATGAATTGGGTACTTGATTGACGGCAGCCATATCGGGCCTTGATCGCCGAGGGTCGTAGCACTCGCTGCTCGGTATGCAGCAATGATACGCGTAACGAGTAACGCATCGTCGGCCGTCGACGGGCCCGTGACGCCGCTCGAGCCTGCGGTTCGTTTACCGCTTCGGTGCCGCCACCAATAAGTAATATCAGCCGTTTCGAGGGTTTGGTTTTCGGCCCGGAGTGCGTCCAACTCCGCGATCGCACGGTCCCGCTCCGCGATGGCCTTATCCCGCTGATAAAACGGACGGCGCAACAGCGGAACGTGGCGATGAAGCTGGAATGGAAGCACGGCGATCTCCAGGGAAGTTTCAACTCTATCCAAGGGCCCGAGTGGGTTCAATGCCAGAGGCAGGACATGCGCCTCACGCTCGCATCGCCTGTCCCTCGCTTGGCACAGGCTCAATACGTCCGCACCCACAATCCGTGCGAGAGGGTCTCAGGGGTAGATACGACAGCCGCTTTGCCACGGTCGTGTGACGCGCATGCAGGCTGCTCTCGGCGTCTGTCATCAGCGGGCACGCCACCAGGCTATCGTTTCGCTAAGACCTTGATCTAGACTACGCGCCGGACGGAAACCGACCTCATCTCGCAGCCGGTGGATCAAAGCGGCCAGGCGTGGCGGCTCGGATGCTGAACTCGGGCGTGCGCCCAGGCGAACCAGTTCCGGGCGCCCGATCTCCTCTGCTATTCGACTGATGACGTCGCGCAAAGGCAGGCAGCAACCGGATGCGATATTGATTGGACCTGTCACGTCACTCTCCAGCACGGCAACCAGGGCAGCCGCAACGTCGGCAACATGCATGAAATCGCGCTCGACAAGCCCATCGCTGCACAGTGCTTCGCGGCCTGCCAGGAGAGAGGTGATGACGTCCGGCACCAGTCGTGCAGATGCCTCGTGCGGCCCGTAGAGGAAGAAGATGCGTCCCCACGATAGACTCACACCCTCCGGGGAGGCCTGCAGCAAACGCCGCAGCGAGTCCTTTGCAACGCCGTAGATCGTTGACGGGTCGCATAATGTCGCACCCTCATCCAACACGCCGTGCGACCAGTCGTATTCAGCGCAGGTGCCGGCGAAGACCGCGCGCTCACCGCCCGCAGCGGCAAAAGCACGATGCAGTGCCAGGCTCGCGGCCACCCAGTCGAGGTTGTCAGGCGCTGTCCAAAAGCGTCCCGGCGTAGCATTCCAGGCCAAATGGAGCAGATGCGTCGGCCTGATCTGATTTACGAGCGCGGCAGGGATGCCTGGCGTCAGAAGATCTGCTTGGTCGCGGCCAATCGCAACCACCTCATAGCCCCGGCTTCGCAGCAGCGGTACGGCGTGACGGCCAATGAAGCCGCTCGCGCCGGTGACCAAAACGCGACGCAGACGGGTCACGCGGTGTATTCGGGGTACGTGGCGTCCCGTGGCGAAAGGATTGGATTGGGGATTGGCCAGTCGATGCCGAACGCGCGATCGTTCCAACGTCCCCCACGCGATAGGTCCCGCCGGTAGGTCTCACTCATTTGGTAGAATACTTCTGTCTCATCGACCAAGGTTTGAAACCCGTGCGCAAAACCCGGCGGAATGTAGAGGGCGCGTCCGTTCTCAGCGCTGAGTTCGATACCGACCCAGCGGCGGCAAGTGGGACTTTCGGGCCGCAAGTCGACCGCCACGTCCACAATCATGCCTCGCGTGCAGCGGACGAGCTTGCCTTCAGGATACGGATCCGCTTGCCAATGCAGGCCACGCAGTGTGCCTCGTGCTAGGTTGAACGATGTGTTGCATTGCGGGAAGACAGTCGGCAAGCCGGCCGCGGCAAACTCTTCAGCGCAAAAGGTCCGCGCGAAATAGCCCCGATCGTCGCTCATGACCGAAATGTCCACGATAACCAGACCGGGCAGCGCCGCTGCCGTGAATCGCATCAGATAGTCCCCACAGACGGTATCGGCACAGCGAATCGCTCTCCCGCCCCGGATAGCAGACATCGGCATAGGTGGCCACCACCGCCCATTCACGACAACGGGTCTCGGCGGACGCACGCCTCCTCACCACTGGGATGTCAATTTGCGCGATACGCTCATGATCCCAGCCGGGGCAATCGATGGCCAATGGCCCGTCAGGTTCAACCGCTTCGTGTGAGCGATCTACTTCGCCGACTTCCGTCAGGATGCCGCTGCGATCGCCACCGGCTGCGGCAGGTATGGCCGCACCGTCATGGCGATCAACACCCCTGCAACGCCGATCGCGGACGATGCGACGTAAAGCCATCCGTATCCGCCGAACTTATCGAACAGCCAGCCACCCACCGGTGGTCCGAGCGCCATGCCCAACGTTGAGACCATCACGACGATACCGAAAACGCTGCCCATGATCTTCGCCGGGAAATACCCCCGCACCAGGATCGCGTACAGCGGCATCGCGCCGCCGTAAGAAAATCCGAACAGCATTGACACGGCATAGAGCGTATCGAGATCGCGGGCCGGCAAATAGAGTGCGATCGCCACGGCTTGCAGCGCGAGGCAGGCCACCAGCGTGCGTTTTGCGCCGGCGCGGTCAGCCAGGAACCCGCAGATGATGCGGCCCGACAGCGCCGCGAGCCCCGCCACACCAAGCACGGTGGCCGCCGTCAGCGGCGCCACCCCGCAGTCCGCGGCATAGGAAACCATGTGGAAGATCGGTCCGGAGTGAGCGGCGCAGCAGGCGAAATTCGCCAACGCCAGGCTCCAGAACACCGGCGTTTTCAATGCCTTCGTCAAGGTCATGTCCGCCTGATACGTATCGGTGGCAGATCGGACGTGGCGGAGCCGCTGTCGATCGCAGGTGCTGGGCGCAGCAGTAGAGCGGCTGGCAGGATGACAGCCCAGGCGATAAGGCCGAGCGTGAGCATGGCAAAGCGCCAGTCATGGGTGACGATCAACCAACGGGCGAGCGGCGCCACCAGCGTCGTGCCCAGCGCCAGACCGGCCGATACCAGGGAGACAGCGAGGCTACGATGGCGCGTGAACCAGCTCGCAGTGGCAGCGGTCAACGGGACATAGAGCGCACCGACGGCGAGCCCGGCGACCGCTCCATAGGCTGCCAGAAACACCGGAAGGCTTTGCGCCTGGCTCGCCGCGACAAGACCGAAACCTTGCAGCAGTCCGCCGAGGATGACGACCACCCGCGCCCCGTAGCGGTCATACAGCCGGCCCCAAAGAAACCCGCCGACACCCATCGAGAGAAAGGCCAAGGTCGAACCGCTGGAAATTCCCGCGCGAGACCAACCGAGGGAGTCGGCCATCGGCTGCAGGAATACGCCGAACGACATCAGGCCACCCATCCCGATGCAGCCCACGACGATGCCGACAGCGACAATCACCCAGCCGTAAAACAGTTTCATCCTGACTTTCCATGCTCCCTGAGGAGAAACTAGCGCACGTCAGGAATTAACACGATGGCGCACGCACCCCAAGGAAGTCGTTACGCCATGGAGCCCCCGCCGCAAAAGACCCAATCGCAACGCACGTTACCCAGGCAGCACGTTCGCCCGCCCCTTTGGAAATTTCGCAACGATCGCGGGATCTAGGTTGAACGTCGCAGCCACCATCTCGGGTGGCGTTCCCGCCAGCCAGTCGGAGAACGACACTTCCTCATAATATGGTGCGCGGAACAGCGCGAGGAAAACCAGGTCGGTCGTCCCCGTGTTCTCAACGTAGTGGCCCAGCCCCTTCTTCACATAGCCGATGTCTCCGGGATGGAAATTGGCGGTGTTGGCGGCGGGTCCGGCATTGAACACAGTCATACGCGCCGAACCCCTCATGTAGTACTGCCACTCGTCGGCATTCGGATGCCAGTGCATCGTCCGCAGGCCGCCCGGCTTTACCGTGACCAGACCGGCCGCGACCGTCTTCGAAACCTTGAAATTGGAGCTATCGGCGATCTGCACGTAACCGCCCTCGGTTTCACCGGCTTTCGGCGACTCATACAACGAGAACACGAATGGATACTCAGGCGAACCGGCCGTGCTCGCGACCGCTGCCTGCGCCTCGGCCAATGGTCCCGGTACCTTGCCCTGGAAGATCCACCGGTTCTGCAACGGGATATTCTTAAATGCGTCGGCCGGGACACCGAAATTCTTGGCGAGCACTTCCGGCGGCGTGTGCGCCATCCAGTCGGTCGCCGGTAATGTGTTGAACTCCGAGGATGCGCCGT
This sequence comes from uncultured Alphaproteobacteria bacterium, assembly GCA_963772355.1. Classification (GTDB taxonomy): domain Bacteria; phylum Pseudomonadota; class Alphaproteobacteria; order Acetobacterales; family Acetobacteraceae; genus Rhodopila. The sequence goes on from CAVYXX010000029.1 coordinate 56,081, forward strand.
TGTCGAATGCCAACACAAACTCCGCCCCGTCGGGCCCCAGTCCCTGCAGCGAGTGCGGCAGCCCGGCAGGGAAATACCATAGATCGCCTTCCTTCACGTCCTGAACATAGGGGCGTCCCTGAACGTCGAGCACCGTGATTCGGCAATTGCCGTAGGTCATGATCGCCCACTCGGCTTGTTGGTGCCAATGGAGTTCCCGGGTACCACCTGCGGACAGTCGCATATTCACTCCGGAGATTTCACTCGAAATCGCGAAATCGGCCTGCGTAACCTGTCGGCCCCACCCGCCGTCCTGAACGCGCCTGGCAGCCAGGTTAAACGAGGCCCAGAACTGCGGCAGGCTGCCGACATCGGTGGCGGGAGGGTCGAGGAACGCGGGCATCTCGTTGGCCAGACCTGGATCGTTCGGACCGGGGGTTTTCAGCGTGCTCGGATTGGTGATGTTGACCGCACCTTGCGGTGGGAGATCGGGATTGCCGAATGTCGCCGCTTGCGCGACTCCCGCCGCCGCGGCAGCAGCCGCTGATGTGGCCGCTACGATGTTCCGCCGTGATATGAGTTTCAATCAATCCTCCCGCAACAAGGTGTTTATGCCCAAGTCATTGCAAGATTTGGGTTTTCCATTCATCGGATATTCTATGGTAAATGGTATCGCCGTATGAAGTCTCCGGCGCCAATGGCATACCTTCCGTGCCAGCGCCGACATCTCGATCTGAGGTCGCAGGCCCGTCTTGCTGTTCCAGCGGCGTGAGATGCGCCGCTTCCGGCCGAACGGGAGGGCTGTGTGAGTGTCGCGTTGCGGCGCATCAAATGGAGGTTTGGATATGTCGAGCGATCTCATCAGCCTGACCGCAACGCAAGCAGTGCGCCTGATCCACGACGGCGACCTGCACCCTGAGGCGCTGATCGACGCCTACCTGGATCACATCGCGCACCGCGATCCCGCCGTCCAAGCCTTCACCCACTTCGACCCCGGCCAGGCCCGCGCCGCCGCGGCCAAAGCTAGACCTGGCCCGCTGCAGGGCATCCCCATCGGCGTGAAGGACGTGCTCGACACCGCCGACATGCCCAGCCAGTATGGCTCCCCGATCTGGGCCAACCACCAACCCAAGGCCGAACTCCGCCCCGGTCGCCTGGGCGCGCGAGGTCGGTGCCATCGTCATCGGCAAGACCGTCACGACCGAGTTTGCCACCCGCAAGCCCGGCCCGACCATGAACCCGGCCAACCCAGCCCACACCCCCGGCGGATCGTCCTCCGGGTCCGCCGCCGGCGTCGGCGCTGGCCTGTTCCCCCTCGCCTACGGCACCCAAACCGCCGGCAGCGTCATCCGCCCGGCCGCCTACTGCGGCGCGGTTGGTTACAAACCCACCTACGGCATGATCAGCCGCATCGGCATGAAGATCATGTCCGACAGCCTGGACACGATCGGCACTATGGCGCGCACCGTCGCCGACTGCGCGCTGTTCGCGGCAGCCGTCTCCGGCCGAGACCTCGGCGATCCCGACACCAGGCCCGGCCACACACCACGCATCGGCATCTGCCGCTCGCCAACCTGGGATGCCGCTGCCCCGGAAACCCAAGCCCTCCTCGCCCGCGTAGCCGACGCCCTCGCACGCGCCGGAGCATCGGTTGCCTCCCGCGAACTGCCGCCCAACTTCAATGCTCTGATCGACGCCCACCCTGTCATCATGAACAGCGAGAGCGCCCGCGCTTTGGGCTGGGAACTCACCCACCACCCGGACCAGATCAGCGAAGGCCTGCGCGAACGCCTGGCCTGGGGCCTGAACCAACCCCAGTCTGCCCTGGAAGACGCCTACGCAGTCTTCGCATCAACGCAACGCGCGTTCCCCGACGCCATGGATGGCCTTGACGTGCTGGTCACGCCGTCCGCCCCGGGCGAGGCACCAAAAGGCCTGGAATGGACCGGCGACCCCAGCTTCAATTTCATCTGGACATCGCTCCACGTCCCCTGCGTTACCGTCCCGGCGGGCACCGGCCCGAACGGCTTGCCGCTCGGTATCCAGATCGTTGGCCGCCCAGGCGACGACCGAGCGGTCCTCGCCTGGGCCCGTTGGGTGCAAGCCACGATTGAGTGATCCGCACCGGAACTTCGCCCCCATCTTCCGCGCCTGCGCCGCCCGTCCGCCCGGCCCGTTGATCCTGCTCGGTGACTGCGACCTGCCCGCGCCGTTGCGCGAAGTATTTGCCGCGCCGATCAGGCAAGGTTGGGATATCCGGTGGATCCTCGGCAATCACGATACGGAAACCGAAGTCTCCTACGACAATCTCAGCGCCGCCCCTGGCGATCTCGGTCTGCACATAACCACCATCGGCGAAGTTCGCATCGCGGGATTGCCCGGCGTCTTCAGGCCGAGGGTCTTGGACCCCCGGGACCAGACCCTCCCATCCTTCCGCACTCGCTCCGAATTCCAGGCAGACCTCCGACCCGGCAAGGCCTGGCCCGGCGGCCTGCCGCTGTTCCACCGCGACACGATTTTCCCGGAAGACTTCAACCGCTTGGCCGCTTCCCGCTTCGACGTCCTGGTATCCCATGAAGCGCCATCCAGCCATCCGCATGACTTCGCGGTGATCGACGCCCTCGCCGAGGCCCTTTGGGGCCTGCCTGATCGTTCACGGCCATCAACAACAGGCTTACGAAGCGCTGCTTCCGAGTGGCATCAGGGTCCGAGAATTGGGTTCTTGCCGAACCCTGGCCACTGGATCGTCTTCCACCGCTACCTCATAGGCTGAGCCGTCCGTTCCTGTGCGGGCCAACGCCGCCGCCATCAGCGGGTTAGAGGCTCTTGGGGCCGGTCATCCGGAAGGGCTGCCCATTCTCGGCCGTCCCGGGCGGTTAAAGCCTGATCAGCCTCCGCCCAGGTTCCACTCGCTGCCAGATCGAGGGCGTAGTCGACATTGGGCTCCGCTCGGAATGGCAGCGCGGCAAGCGGATCACCTTATATTTAGTCAGGTGAAACCGCATCAGCCGTTGGGCGGCTACAAACGCCTCCTACCACGGGACCGTCCCAGATTATTTCGGCCCACCCCGCCGCGAACAGCAGATCACCTGTGTTGAAGTCGGCAAACAGTAGGCCGGCGCGCGGCTCCACCATCAGATTGCCAGGGTGTTGAACATGAAGTTGCCGAGGAAGTCCGGCGTGGTGATGGTCTTGTTGTCGTCGACCCGGACGAAGCCGGGACGGCCGCCGCGATGCGACACGTCGGCGCCGCTGGCAACGCCGTCGGCCGGATCCGGATTGACGGTGGCGATGTAGAACGTATCCGATCGTTTCAGCAACGCCCGATCGGCTTGATTCAGACCGTCCGAGCGGATGATATCATGGCGTAACTCTGCCGACTCCAGAAAATGGAGCGCGTGGGACTGAATATATTGCGGGCAATTGCCATACTGCGCTGCGTGCTTGATCCTGACAGGTTCCCATGACTCTCTCGCAACATCATCCACGGCGGGAGGGAATCAGGGTCATGTCAGAGGCCGCGGTCAACAAATATGTCGTCCGTCTGAGCGCAGAAGAAAGACAGGTGCTCGAAGCCCTGACCAGCAAAGGCAAGCACCCCGCCGCCCAGGTCCTGAAGGCGCGGATTCCGCTCAAGGCCGACGTGTCCGAGGCGGGCGAGGGCTGGAGCGACAGCCGCATCGTGAAAGCTCTGGATGTCAGCCCCGCGACGATCTACCGCACCCGCCAGCGGCTGGTCGAAGATGGCTTCGAGGTTGTCCTGGCGCGCAAACATTCGCCGAACTCGGCCCGACCACGCATCTTCGACGGCGCGGCCGAGGCGAAGCTGATCGCCCTGATGTGTTCGCCGCCGCCGAAAGGGCGGGCGAAGTGGACCTTGCGGTTGCTGGAAGACACCGTCGTGGAACTGAACATCGTTGCGCGCGCCAGCGACAACACGATCGGACGCAGGCTAAAAAAAATCTCAAACCGCATCTGAAGAAGCAGTATGTCATTCCGCCTGAGGCCAGCGCCGCTTTCGTCGCCAACATGGAAGACGCGCTGGACGTCTATCACCGGCCGCGCGATCCCGAATGCCCCGTCGTCTGCCTGGATGAGACCTCGAAGCAGTTGATCGCCGAAACCCGCGTGCCCATCCCGGCCAAACCGGGACGGCCCGGGTGGATCGATTACGAGTATGAGCGCAATGGCACGGCCAACATATTCATGCTGTTCGCGCCTCTGGAAGGCCGGCGCCACGTCGAGGCCGGGGGCGGCCTTGGGCCGCTTGTACGACTTCCTCATCGAGCCGGAGTTGCGCGATGGGCGTCTCCCCTCCATCGTCGGCCGGCATCTCCAACCCAGCCGGATCGAGCTCATGGCGGCGCGGCGGCGCGACCGACCGCAAACCCGCTGTGGCAATATATCCCAGAGCGAGCCGCGATTTCACGGTTGCGAGACAGGAATGAGGCAAATTCTCATGAATAGCCGCCGGGTCGAGCCTATCAGGAATCTTGTGTGAGGGGTCATAGTCAGCCCGGCGACGGGCTTGGAGAGACCCATGACCATACGCAACGAGCTAATTGACGAGTTGCTCGCCGGCCAGGACCCGGCGTCGGTGATGCGCCAGGACGGCCTGCTCGGCGAGCTGAAAAAGGCCCTGCTGAGCCGTCTGATGGCGGCGGAGTTCGACCACCAGCTGGCTCAGGACCGGCGGCGGAGGAGGGCAAGAACCACCGCAACGGCTCCACCCGCAAGCGGGTCCTGACCGACGACAGCCACGTTGAGGTGACCATTCCGCGCGACCGGGAAGCCCGCTTCGATCCCGTGCTGATTGGCAAATACCAGCGCCGGCTGCCGGGTTTCGATGACAAGGTCATTTCGCTCTATACGCGCGGTATGAGCACCCGTGAGATCCAGGGACACCTGGAGGAGATCTACGGCGCGGAGGTCTCGCCGCAACTGATCAGCACGCTCACCGATGCGGTCACGGCGGAAGTCGCCGAATGGCAGTCCCGCCCGCTGGAGCCGCTGTATCCAGTGATGTTCTTCGATGCGCTGCGGGTGAAAGTCCGCGACCAGGGAACGGTGTGCAACAAGGCGGTTTACCTGGTCCTCGGCATCACGCCGGACGGCCGCAAGCATATCCTGGGGTTATGGATTGACCCAAACGAGGGTGCGAAGTTCAGGCTGCGGATCGTCAACGAGTTGCGCAACCGTGGGGTCAAGGACATCCTGATCGCCGTGGTCGACGGGCTGAAGGGGTTCCCCGAGGCGATCAATGCCGCCTTCCCGCAGAGCCTGGTGCAGACCTGCATCGTGCATCTGCTGCGCAACGCGTTGGCCTACGTCTCCTGGCAGGACCGCAGGCAGGTCGTGGCCGCCCTGAGGCCGATCTACCAGGCGCCCACGGCCGATGCCGCACTGATCGCCCTGGATGCGTTCGAGGCCGGCCCCTGGGGCCACAAATACGCCGCGATCGCGCCGTTATGGCGGCGGCAATGGGATCAGGTGATTCCGTTCTTCGCCTTCCCGCCGGAGGTGCGGCGGATCATCTATACCACCAACGCGATCGAGAGCCTCAATAGCACCCTGCGAACCGCGGTTCGCAGCCGCGGCCACTTCCCCACCGACGAGGCGGCGGTCAAGCTGCTGTATTTAGTCTTGCGCCGTGTCAGCAACGATTGGAAGAATGCTCAACGCGAATGGACCGCCGCCATGACCCAGTTCGCCATCCTGTTCGGCGACCGGTTCAGCGTCGAGTAGAGAGATCAGGTGAAACCGACCCCTCACACAAGATTCCTGATAGGCTCCCCGGGTCTGCCGACGACCCGTTGCGACAAAAGGCCCAGCCCGGCACGTCGGAAGATCCACGACATGCCCGGTGCCCACAACCTGCAATGGCCTTCGCTGTCCCGGTATCGTAGTGTCCACCTCCGAGACGTCCCTTTCAGACAACGAGACACCAGTGAACCAGATCGCGATCACCCGGACCGCCGCGCCAAAACCCACTCCAGCCGATGAGACGCTGGCGTTCGGAAAGGTCTTCTCCGACCACATGTTCCTGATGAACTACGAGGACGGGAAAGGCTGGCACAACCCCCGTATCGAGCCCTACGCGCCCTTCACCATGGACCCCGCGTGCTGCGTCCTGCACTATGGTCAGTCGATCTTCGACGGCCTGAAAGCGTTTCGCGGTCCAGACGGAACGGTCCGCCTCTTCCGCCTCGCAGACCACGCCCGCCGCGTCAACCGCTCGGCACACTTTTTGTGCATCCCGGAACTCAATCCCGCCATGGTCGAGGAATTGATCCGAGCACTCGTACAGATCGACCACCGATGGGTGCCCTCGATGGCGGGGACCTCGCTGTATATCCGCCCCACCGTCATCGCTACCGAGACCTTCCTCGGCGTGCATCCCTCGAACAGCTATCTGTACTACGTGATCGTTGGCCCCGTGGGTGCTTATTACAAAGAAGGCATGAACCCGGTCCGCATCCTAGCCTCCGACACCTATGTCCGCGCCGTCCAAGGCGGGCTCGGCGCGGCGAAGACAGCCGGCAACTACGCTGCCTCCCTGTTCGGCGCCGAGGTTGCGGCGAAAGCCGGCTACACTCAGGTGCTGTGGCTTGACGGCGTAGAGCACAAATACCTCGACGAGGTCGGCACCATGAACATAATGCTGAAAATCGGCGACGAGGTGATCACGCCGCCCCTGAACGGTGCCATCCTCGCCGGCATAACCCGCGATTCCGTGCTGACCCTGTTGCACGACTGGGGCCTGCGCGTGTCGGAACGCCCGATCGCCATTGACGACGTGCTCGCCTCCGCCCGCGCTGGCACGCTGGAGATGTGGGGCACCGGAACCGCCGCAGTGATCTCCCCGGTCGGCGAACTCGGCTACAAAGGCGAACGCTACGTGATCAACGGCGGCAAAACCGGAGCCCTGACCCAGAAGCTGTACGACACCATCGTCGGCATTCAGTATGGCACCGCCCCGGATCCGCACGGCTGGGCGCGCGCGCTGGAAAACCGCTAGCCCTCCCCGAGCAACCAGCTGCCTTACGGCCGGGTGCCCCTGACCCATCCACATCATGGCCGAGGCATGTCCCGACCCTTGCCGCTCACCCCTCACGGGGTGGTTGTCCTGGCCACCCACGCGTCATCGGTCGTGCAAAAATGGCGGGAACCAGTCCGGCCACGCCGCGGGACCTATCCATGCTCCGTCTGACCGAACTCAAACTGCCCCTGGACCACCCGCCCGATGCCCTTCGCGACGCGGTGCTGGCCCGTCTCGCCGTTCCCGGCGACGACCTCCTCAGCCTCACCATTGCCCGCCGAGGCTACGACGCCCGCCGGCGCTCGGCGATCCACCTCGTCTACGCCGTCGACCTCTCCCTCCGCGACGAAGCCGCCGTTCTTGCCCGCTTCCCCAGCCTTCGCCCCACCCCCGACACAAGCTACCGCTTCCCCGACCACGTTACCGCTCCGCGCAGCCGGCCTGTCATCATCGGCACGGCCCCTGCGGCCTGATGGCCGCCCTCACCCTCGCCCAAATGGGTTTTCGGCCGCTCATCCTGGAGCGCGGCCAACCTGTCCGCCAGCGCACCAAAGACACCTGGGCCCTCTGGCGCGGCGGCATCCTCAACTCCGAGTCAAACGTCCAATTTGGCGAGGGGGGCGCCGGCACCTTCTCCGACGGCAAGCTCAATTCCGGCATCAAGGATCCGCGACATCTCACCCGCAAACTCCTCACCGAGTTCGTCGAAGCCGGCGCCCCGGAGGAAATCCTCACCGCCAGCAAACCCCACATCGGCACCTTCCGTCTCGTCACCGTCGTCGAGTCCATCCGTGCCAAAATCGAGGCCCTAGGTGGCGAATACCGTTTTTCGTCACGCGTCGAGGACCTTCAACTCGACGCCAACCGTCACATCCGAGGCCTGACCCTCGCCAACGGAGACCAAATCGACGCCGACGCCGTCATCCTCGCGATCGGCCACAGTGCCCGCGACACCTTTGCCATGCTGCACCGCCGCGGCGTCTGCATCGAAGCAAAACCGTTCTCCATCGGCGCCCGCATTGAGCACCCCCAGTCCCTCATCGACCGCGCCCGCTTCGGCGCCTTCGCCGGCCACCCGCGCTCGGTCCCGCCGACTACAAGCTGGTACACCACGCCAGCAACGGTCGCTCTGTTTACAGCTTCTGCATGTGCCCCGGCGGCCGGGTCGTCGCCGCAACGTCGGAAATCGGCTGCGTCGCCACCAACGGCATGAGCCAATACTCCCGTGCCGAATTCAACGCCAACGCCGGCATCGTCGTAGGCGTGAGCCCCGCGGACTATGCGACCCCTGTCACCCCAGCGGACTACCCAGCGGGCCCACTCGCCGGCATCGCCTTCCAGCAGGAATGGGAGCGCCGAGCGTACCGCGCCGGCGGCAGCACCTACGCCGCGCCGGCCCAACTGGTCGGCGACCTTCTCGAAAGCCGAGCGTCGCGGGCGCTGGCTACGGTGACACCGTCCTACAAGCCAGCCGTCCACCCCGCCGACCTCGCCGCCTGCCTGCCCGGATTTGCCATCGACGCCATTCGCGAGGCTCTGGGGCACTTTGCCCGCGATATCGCCGGCTTCGCGATGCACGACGCGGTGCTGACGGGTGTCGAGACGCGCACGTCCTCCCCTATCCGCATATCTCGTAACGCGGACGGACACAGCGTGAACACGAAAGGGCTTTTCCCGGCGGGGGAGGGCGCCGGATACGCCGGCGGGATCATGTCGGCCGGCGTTGACGGGATCAGGGTGGCGGAGGCCGTGGCTTCCAGTCTGGCCGGGACCCCATTGGTGGAGCGCATGACGCAGGGGGAGGGAGTTAGGGTTTATGGATAAGCCACTTACTCCTACTGAGTTGCAAAACGCCTGTATCGTTTAGAAATTCCGCTTGGCCCGACGCGATGGTGGTTTGGTAGCAGTGGAGATTCGAACCTTCCAGGGGGATGGGATGGATTTTCACGATGGGAGCAGCCCGCAAGAACGCTTCCGGGCCTACGCCACCGATTTGGCGTCGGTCCTGGGCCATGCCGACCGGGTCAGACCGTTCGAGGATTACTGTGTCGGTCTACTCTCGACTGAGGGCCGCAAGAGCGTCGAACCGCTGGCCGCGACCACGGCGCCTGAACGAACAGCGGCGCAACATCAGTCGCTGCTACACTTTGTAGCTCAGGCGCCGTGGTCCGATCAGGCGCTACTGACCCGCGTACGCGAGCAGGTATTACCGTCGATCACCAGCGAGGAGCCGATCCAGGCCTGGATCATCGATGACACGGGGTTTCCGAAAAAGGGCAGTCACTCGGTTGGCGTGGCCCGGCAATATTGCGGTCAACTGGGCAAGCAGGACAACTGCCAGGTTGCGGTCAGTCTGTCGGTGGCCACCCATCAGGGAAGCTTGCCCATCGCCTATCGGCTTTATCTGCCCAAGGACTGGGCCGGCGATCCGCTCCGCCGGGCGATCGCCGGTGTGCCCGCGGACGTCCTATTCCAGACCAAGCCGGAGATTGCCTTGCAGCAGTTGCGCCAGGCGGTGGCGGATGGCGTGCCGCCAGGCGTCGCGCTGATGGACCCGGCCTATGGCAACGACAGCAAACTGCGGGCTGGGATCAGTCAACTTGGGCTAACCTATGTGGCCGGCATTTCGCCCACCACGATGCTCTGGCGGCCCGGCGAGGCACCGTTGCCGCCTGCGTCCCGTCCGGGCCGAGGCCGCCCCGCCACGCGGTTGCGCCGCGACGAGACGCATCAGCCGGTATCGGCCAAGACGCTGGCTCTGGAGCTTCCCGCCGAGGCTTGGCAGACGATCACCTGGCGAGACGGCAGCAATGCGCCGCTGACTTCGCGGTTTGCCCGGTGGCGGGTCCGCCCGGCGCACGACGATACCAGCCGGACCGAACCCGCCGAGGTGGAGTGGCTGTTGATCGAGTGGCCAGAGGGCGCAACCGAACCGGATCACTACTGGCTCTGCACGATGGCCGTCGACGTCAGCCTCGAACGCATGGTCGATCATGCCAAGCTCCGCTGGCGAATCGAGCGTGATTACCTCGAACTGAAGCAGGAAGTTGGATTGGGCCACTACGAAGGCCGCGGATGGCGTGGCTTCCACCATCATGCGACGCTTTGCATCGCAGCATACGGGTTCCTGATCTCCGAAAAGGAGACCATTCCCCCCTCAGGAGCTTCCCGCCCCTGGCGAGGCTCGCAATCTGCCCTTTCCTCTGGTTTACCGACCCAGAGGATCTGCCACTGCGGTCACGACGCCACATACCGAATTCCATCGCCACCTTGCGAATTCGTCTCGCGCGCACTCTGGTTCTCGTCCTGCCACGCTGTCCCTGCTGCGGGACCCTCCGTCAGACGGTTGTCGAGCAGAATGAGTGACGCAGTAGGATTACTATCAAAAGCAGAAATGCATAAATGGAAACAAGTATCGTCTCCGCTTGGGACGTCTGTCTCTATGTTATGGGTGGTCGCAATAGGTAATAAATTCGTGACATCCTCTGACATCACCACCACCTCACTTATCCCCTCATTTCAAATGACCTCGAAAAGTCCGCTGAACGACCGGCATTTTGATACGGTCTCGGCGAAGCGGGCCATAAGGGGGAATAGTCTTTGATCTGGCATGGTTGGGATCAGTTCGTAGAGCATGCAGCCTTGCCTGAACAACGAGTGAGTGCGGATCTTCGACGTGTTGGACTTAAGTAATCGATCCATACCGAGACTTTCACCGGCGGCGCCGAGCATTGTGAGCAGCACCATTGCGAATGCGTTGATGAGCAGCAACCGGTCGCGCCGGGTTGGTTCGCCGATGCGCGTGGCACCAAGCCCCATGCCGAACCGCAGATCCTTGGCTGCGTCCGAACTCAGCCTGCTCTCGACCCAGTGCCTGGATCGACGCATCGCAGACAAGCACACTCTAACCGAGGAAGTTGCCGCCTGGGAGGATGGTCGCAACAAGAACCACACCAAGGCGGACTGGCAGTTCACTACTGCCGATGCGCGGATCAAGCTCCCGGCAACCGCCGGCCGAACGCCAGAGACGTGTATTGGCTTCCTTGATCCGAGTGATGGATGACGTCTCCAGGACGGCGTTGCCCAATCGCCTCTCCAACGCGTCCAGAACCAGTTCTGTGCGCAAATGATTTGCCATGGGACCAACTAACGATCTTCCGGCTCCAGGCGTCCAGCACGACCGCGAGACACAGGAACCCGTTCGCCGCCGGCACGAAGGTGATGTCGGCGATCCAGAGTTTGTCCCGGCCCACGGCGGTGAAATCGCGATCCACCAGATCCGGCGCCGGTCGCGCATCGTGTCTCGACGTGTCGTCGTCACACCTTTCCGGCGGCGACTGGCGCCCTTCAACCCGGCGTCCCGCATCAGGCGCGCGATCCGCTTGCGGCCGTGCCGGCTCCCCGTGGCCCGAAGCTCGGCGTGGATCCTCGGTGACCCATACGTCTCGCGCGAGGTCGCGTGAACAGTTCGGACCCGTTTCAAGAGCATCTTGTCTTCAATCGCACGGGCCGATGCCACTCGCCCCCGCCAGGCGTGATAGCCGGACTCCGACACGCCGAGCACGCGGGCCATGGTCGCGATCGGAAACTCCGCCTGATTCGCGCTCATGAATTCGAAGACCCGGACGGCACCGCTCCGGTCTCCCGGGCGAACCAGGCCACCGCTCGAGAGAGAATGTCGCGCTCCTGACGCAGTTGCTGGGTTCTCACGCCGCAGCCGGATCAATCCGGATCGCAGCCGGCGCGGACCAGTTCAACCATTTGTCGACGAAATTCAGGCGGGTACGGCGGGCGGGTTTTAGCCATGTGGGAAGCCTCCGGCGAAAGTGTGGGGGGCTCCACCAAGTCGGGTCAACTTCAGATGATCGCGGCGCAAAGCCTGGCTCGTGGCGCGTCAGCGACGGAGGTGGCGCGCCAGCACGGCATTGGCACCGGTCAACTGTACAACTGGCGGAAGGCGTTGCTGGCAGCGCAGTCGGTTGCGCCGTCGCCGGTGCTTGGGCGCTTTGCCCGTGTTGAGGTGGCGGCAGCCAGGACGGCGCCGTACGCGGCCGAAAGCCGCCTGATCCCTGCGCCGCCGCCACTCACGCCGGGCCAGCCGACCGGCCTGATCGAGATCATTCTGCCGACCGGCACGACGCTGCGTGTGGACGCGCCCGTTGACCCCCGCGCCTTGCGTCGCGTGCACGCGCGGCCCTGCGTGGATGATCAGCTTGCCGTCTGGTGCGCGGGTCTGGCTGGCTTGCGGCCACACCGATATGCGCAAAGGAATGGATGGGTTGGCGATGCTGGCGCAGCAGGTGCTGGAGGAGAACCCGTTCAGCGGCGCCCTGTTTGCCTTCCGCGGAAAACGCGGTGGAGGTCAAACTGCTTTGGTATGACGGCCAGGGCATGTGCCTGTTCAGCAACCGACTGGAGAGCGGTCACTTCGTGTGGCAGGCGACCAACACCGGGCGGGTGTCGCTGAGCCCGGCACAGGTGTCGATGCTGCTGGAAGGGATTGACTGGCGGATGCCGCAGCAGGTGCACCGCCCGGAACTGGCGGGCTGAGGGCGAATGCTCACGCAAGCTTCATTGGCACCGGTTCGCAACGATAATCCAGCGTCCCTGTGTGTTCACCGCCCCCACGGACCTGCCCGACGATCCGGCCACGTTGCAGTTGATCCTGCGCGCGGCGCTGGCCGAGATCGCGCGGCTGCAACTGCTGATCGCTGGGCTGCAGCGCAATCGGTTTGGCCGCCGGTCCGAGCGGCTCGACGACGAGGCCCTGCAGCAAGGGGTCGAGGAGTCTGGAGCAGTCGGTAGCCGAGCAGATGGCCAGGTTGGAGGCCACGTCACCGCCGGCGCCCGTGGCGAATCCCGGGCCTCCTCATGCCGAGCCGTTAAACCTAAATCCGGCAGTTGGCTGAATGGAGGCTCATTCCTTCGAGGTATTTTGCAACCTGGGGTAGGTTTCACGTCGGAGCGAGGCGGAGCGGCGGCTGAAGTTGGCGTCCTGCAGGAAGTGTTGTAGGGCCTCGCTGAGGATACGATACCACCTCGCCAGCGGGTCCAACTGCTCCGCATTGACCCGCAACCCGGCCAGGAAGCCAGCGATCCGTACATAGGCTTGACGTGCTTTGTCGCGCAGGCCGTGGGTGCTGCTGATGCTCAGTGTCACCTGGCCCTGCATGCTGGGTCTGGCGTGCGACCGCGGACAGTAACAATGGCCGGCTGGTCAGTGCCTCGCGGTGATGCTCAGGGTCCGCCAAACGCGTGAACAGGTTCCACCAGTTGTAGACCAGGGCCACCGTGCCGGCGAGCAGCCGGCAACGATGCAAATCCTGCGTCGTGAAGCCACCCCAGCCCCACTGGTTCTTCAGTTCATCGAAGACGTTCTCGCAATCGGCCCGGTCGCGATACAACTGACCCAGGGTCGGGATTTCGTGCTTCAGCGACGTCACCAGCGCAGCGTATTCCCACAGTTCCTTGTCCGCTTCGACTTCGCCAAAGCTCAGCAACGGTTGGGCAGGGTCGCTTCGGTCGCTGATTGCGATGCCGTGCGCCAGTTTGCGGCGCAACAGAATAATACGGCGATGCCGGCTCCAACCAAGCAGGCGCAGACTGGTTTGCTTGCCTTGCCAACCTTGACCGGCATCCACCCAGTCGCTGTGGCGCATGGCCCGGACCAGGTCGCGTTTCACATTCGCCGTCATGCGCAGGCGGAACAGATACGCCAGATCGTTTTGCTCCGCGCGCGACATGACACGCTCGATGCCCCAGGATTTGTCGCCGCGCAGCAGCGCCGGACGGCGTGTTGGACCGAGATGATCCAGCAATGACCACAGTCCGTCGGTGGCGTGCGCGACGTTGTATTCGTCGCCAGGCAGAACGTCGACGCGCAGCACCAGTCGCAGGCTGGATAGCATGTAGGTATGGTAAGCGTGGGATGGCCGGCCGGGTTTGGCCGGATTGTAACCGATTTCGGCGCCTTCCTGATGCCCGTATAAAGTCTTCACGGTGCTGTCCATATCCAGCACCCACGGTTCGCTCAGCAGCGGGGTGGTGCAATAGTCCAGATGATTTTGCAGCCAGTTCAGGCCTTTGGCCTCGTCGATCTTGGTCAGGCCGCGGCGCACCGCATCCTCGCTGACGATCTTGCGCATCCCAAGCAAAGGCGGGTTAACCGGGTCGCAGCGCAGCGCGGTCACATGCGCATACCGGCGATGGCCGGACAGCACCGACAGCATCACTGTGCCGAGCAGGTCTCGCTTCTTCGGTGCGTTCGGGCTGCTCAACGACAGCGGGCAATCGGCGACCCAGGCGTCAAACAGTCCGGCTTGCTTCAGGTAATCGATGAAGAATGGCAACTGCCCGAATGGCGTGACCGGTGCGGTTGAATCCCACTCGACATGGACGCGGCCCGCAAAGGTGTCCGCTGTCGCCGAATAAACTTCAACTGAGGGTTGTTCACCCGAGGGGTGAGCCAAAACTGGATGGGTTCTTGTCCGCATCCCCGCAGGTTCCAACGATTCGGGCGGGATCGGCAATCAGCTAAATGCCGGATTTAGGTTAAAGCGCAACCGCGGCGCGTTGCCGGCGCATCTGCCGCGGGTCGAGGTCGTCGTCGATGTCGACGACAAAGCCTGCCCTTGTTGCGGTGGCGAACTGCATCCGATTGGCGAAGACAGTGCCGAGATGCTCGACTACGTCCCCGCTCAACTGCGGGTGCGGGTGATCCGCCGGCCGCGCTATGGCTGTCGAGCTCGCGAGGGGGCTATCGTCCAGGCGCCAGCACCAGAGCGTCCGATCGATGGCGGCATGGCCACCGAGGCTCTACTGGCACAAGTACTGATCGGCAAATACAGTGACCATCTGCCGCTGTATCGCCAATCGCAAATCTTTGCCCGCCAGGGTGTGACGTTGGATCGTTCCACATTATGCAACTGGGTCGGCCGCGCCTGCTGGTGGCTGGCCCCGCTGCACGAATTGATGCTGAGCACGGTGCTGACCTCACTCAAGGTGTTTGCCGACGATCCCGGCCGGGGACGCACCAAGACCGGACGGCTGTGGTGCTACGCGGTTGATAGCCCCAGCTCGGGACCGGTTTGGAACCCGCTCCCGATGGGCCTACCGTCATCTTTCACGCAGCTGTACAGGTACGATTTTAGCTCATAGTGAACTCCTTTCGTGCCTCTGCAGCACACCCTTTTTCTTCGTCTCGACAGCGATCACCGGCTGCCCAGCGGCCTGGAATGCTTTCACTGTGGCATTGATTGCCGAACTGAGCGTTACGGTCCGGGTGGTTGGCACCTTCGCGCGTCTTGCGGTTGGCTTGCAGGCTGAAGTTGAGGCGCTTCAGCAGGCGGCCGACCAGCTTCTGACTGGCGATCCTCGGGGACCAACCGATAATCGACACTGACGACGAGGAGGCCGGTATCGTCGGCTCCAGCATTGGGTCCGGGGGGTCGGCCGAACCGAGTACCCAGCCGCCGCCGTGGATGTGCAAATAGACGCCGCGCGGTTGAACGGGAGCGATCAGCCGCAGCGGGATCTCGTTGCTGTCACGGCCTTGGATGGCGATAGTGCAAGCACGGGGGATTTAATCGCGGGCGGGAACGGATCACGGCCTTGCCTTCGAGCCTCTCTGGTGGCTTCGGCGCCGACGTTCCACCACTGTGGCAGACCGGTCATCAGGTCGACGAGGGTGTCGTTCAGCAGCTTGATACATCTTCCGCGATCCCACTCTGGCGGACCAGGGCGGGATGCAACGCGGAGCCAGCCATACACTTTTCCTTGAACTCGAGGAATTTGGCAGTTTCTCCGGACGATAGCGTGTCTTGCCGAATCGAAAAGCGTTGGAGCAGCGTCGCGCCGGGTGATACTTCCGTAGGAGCAGGAAGAATAAGGTCGTTACTACATAATAATTCCGGGAGTTTAATAATGCTAGGTAATCGCTCGGGCATGTCACTTCTGATTGCGTGCCTGGTGATGGGGTGTTTGGGCCGGCCGGCGACGGCTCAGGCGCCAACGGCGTTTGATCCTGTTCGTGTCTCATCCGCACAAAACGCAACGATCGGGCTGATCGCCGATGGAGCCGGCAGTACCTGATACCCGTATCGCCGCGGACATCGCTCGGGCGCTGGATGATAGCGACAAACTTCGCATACTTCCGATGCTTGGTCGCGGTTCGGTGCAGAATATTGCTGATCTGATCTACCTAAAAGGGGTGGATATCGCTATTGTTGATACTGACGTCCTGACACAGACGATGCAGGCCGGAACGATCCCGCGAGAAGGCACGGTGCAATACATTGCCAAGTTGTTCCCCGAGGAGGTCCATATCCTTGCCCGCAAGGAAATCAGCAGCTTGAACGACTTGACCGGCAAGCCGGTCGCGGTGGGTGCCATCGGCAGTGGAACCGAAGTTACCGCCACCAATCTGCTTGACATGTGTCATATCATTCCGAACCTCATTCATGAGGACCAAACGGCTGCATTGGATCATCTGCGTCACGGCGAAATCGTGGCGATGTTTGTCGTCGGCGGTATGCCCGTGCCAGTGCTGCAGGGCGTAGAAGCGGGCAGCCAGCTGCATTTCGTACCGATTCCGCTGAACGCGCAGTTGGTGGACAGCTATCTTCCGACGAGCCTCGATCATCAGTCCTATCCCGATCTCGTGCCACCCGGTCCGCCGGTTGATACGGTCGCCGTCGGGGCGGTCCTCGTCACGCTGTCCACGGCCTCGGACAGCGCGCGCGCAAAGCGGGTAAATCGTTTCGTCGACGCGCTGTTTGACCGTTTCGAGCAGTTTCGCCGGCCGGGGTTTCATCCGAAGTGGCGAGAGGTGAATCTGTCGGCCCAGGTTCAGGGTTGGATACGTTACCCGGAGGCACTTGGCTTACTCCACGGCCCAGTGGATCCGGCACTGCGCACGTCCTTCGATGCGTATTTGAACCAGTCAGGACAGACGACCGCCGGTATGGACATTGAGCGACGGGAGTCGCTGTTCCACGATTTCCTGCATTGGCGGGAGCAACATAGCGGACCTTGATTTAGTTCGCCGCAATCGAGGTCTTGGTGGGGTCCGCCGGCCGATGCCACCAGCCGCCGCCCAGCGCCTGGAACAGCGCCGCGGTGTCGGCGAGGCGGTTGGCCTGCGCCTGCACCAGTGCCAGCCTTGCCTGAGCGTAAGTATTCTGCGCATTCAGCACTGACAAATAGGCGATCTGGCCTAGCTGGAGTTGCTTGCGGGTGATCTCGAGGCTTCGGGCGGCGGCACGCTCGGACGCGGCGGCGTCGGCCAGGGCTTCGGCATCCGCATGCAGCGCGCGAATTAAATCGGCGACGTTCTGGAAAGCGGTCAGCACGGTGCCGCGATATTGCGCCGCAGCCTGGTCAAATGCCGCCTGCGCGGCCCGTTGCTTGTGCAGCAGGGTAAAGCCCTCGAATATCGGTTGGATCAGACCACCCTGCAGGGTCCAGAAATTGGTGCCTGGCTTGAACAGGCCGCTCGCGCTATTGGCGCTGTTGCCGACTTGCGCGGTCAAGGTGATCTGCGGGACGCGCGCCGCGACGGCCTGGCCTATGTTGGCGCTGGCGGTATGCAGGTTTTCCTCGGCCTGGCGCACGTCAGGACGTTGCCTGACCAGGTTGGACGGCAGACTGAGGGGCAGGCGGACGGGCAGATGCAAGGTGTCCAGATCGAAGGTCTGGGCGATTTCCTCACTGGGGAATTTGCCAGCCAGGGTGGTCAGGGCGTCGCGCCGCTGGGCCAGCTGCTTCTGCAGCGGTGACAGGTTCAACTGTGCCTGCGCCAAGGAGGCTTCCTGCGCCGCGACGTCCGCGCCGGTCACCTGTCCGAGCTTCTCTTGCATCTTGAGAATTTTCAGCAGGTCGGTTTCGACGCGGATGGTCTCCTCGGTGGCCTTGATCTGGCCACGCAGCGATGCTTCCTGGATTGCGCCGGCCACGACGTTGGAGGTGAGGGTGAGCCACGTCGCCTCCAGCATGAACCTCTGACTATCGGCCTGGACCTGCAGCAATTCGACGGCGCGCCGGTTCGCGCCAAACACATTCGGAACGAATGACACGTTCAATTGCGGGGTGATCAGGCTGTAATAAGGGCTGCCCGAGGCTGACGCAGGCGAAACCGCAGCCTCCGGTGTCAGGTTACGGCTGGCATCGACGCCAGCCGACACCGACGGGTAGTAGGAACCACGCTGCGCCGCCACATTCTCCAGCGCCTGCCGTAAGGCAGCCTGAGCCGCGGGAAGGTTGGGATTGGCGGCGAGTGCCTGCTCGACCAGGGTGTTCAGCGCCTTTGAGTGGAAGACCTGCCACCAATCGGCGGCAATGTCCTCGCCCGGGACGAACTGCTGCGCGGCTCCACCGGGGACCCGAGCGGACGCGGTGGACGGCGGCAACGGGCGGGCGGTGTAGCCTTTCCCGGCCGGCGGGTCGGGGGTTTTGAAGTCCGGTCCCACCGTACAGCCGGCGAGCACGAGAGGGACGATGACCGCGAGATTACGCATCGATCGATCCAGAATTCGCTCATTCCGCCGGCTCCGCGATGTTCTCGGGCAAGTCGCGGATTGCGGCTCGCTGCGAGAATCCATCGATAAGCATGGGTAAAATAATCAAAATCAAGACCGGTGCCAACAAGATGCCGCCAACCACCACAAGCGCCAACGGCTTCTGCACCTGTGAGCCGATGCCGTTGGAGAACGCCGCGGGCAACAGCCCTACGCAGGCCACGATGCAAGTCATCAACACGGGGCGCATCTAAATCTGGCAGGTGCGCAGGATCGCCATCGTTCTGTCTGTGCCCGCCTCGATGGCGGAGTTGTAGAACGTCAACACTATGATGCCGTCCATTGCGGCGATACCAAACAGCGCCACGAAGCCGATCGCCGCCGACACGCTGAATGGCGTCCCGGTCGCCCAAAGCGCGAAGATGCCGCCAATCAGCGCCATTGGAATGACGCTGGCTGCCAGCAACATATCCACCAACGAACCGAAGTTGATGAACAGCAGCAAGCAGATCAATGCGATGGCGATCGGCACGACGATCTCCAGGCGGCTGATCGCCTCCTGCAGATTGCCGAACTCACCCACCCATTCCAGGTGATAACCGCCTGGGATGGTGACCGCCTCCTCGACCTTCTTCTGGGCATCCAGCACTGTAGTGCCAGGTCGCGGCCGCGGACGCTGAATTTGATCGGGATGTAGCGTTCCTGGCCCTCACGATAGATGAACGAGGCGCCAGATGTCAGCTTGACCGAGGCGACATCGGTCAGCGGGATCGGCACGACGCCGTTACCGTTCGAGTTCGGCGCACCAACCGTGATGTGGCGGATCGCGTCGAGGCTCTTCCGGTACTCGGGTGCCAGGCGGACGATGATCGGAAAATTCCGATCCGACCCGTCTTCGTAGAGGTTTCCCGCGGCCTGGCCGCCGATTGCCGCCTGTACCGTCGTGTTGACGTCCCCTGGCGCCAACCCGTAACGGGCGGCTCGGGCCCGGTCCACGTCGATACGGACGGTCGGTTGCCCAAGCAACTCGAAAATGCCCAGATCGGCTACGCCCGGGACGGTGGACATTACTTCCTTGATCTTGTTCGCGGTCTTCTCAAGGACCTCGAGATCGCCACCGAACAGCTTGATCGAGTTCTCCCCTTTTACTCCGGACGCCGCTTCTTCGACGTTATCCTCGATATACTGGGAAAAGTTGAAGTCCACGCCGGGAAATTCGTCGTTCAGTTGCTTGGTCATCGCATCGACGAGCTTTTCCTTGTCCAAGCCCGCCGGCCAGGTGTCGAACGGCTTGAGCGGTACGAAGAACTCGGCGTTGAAGAATCCGGTCGCGTCGGTGCCGTCGTCCGGCCGCCCGTGCTGAGACACTACGGTCACCACCTCGGGGTAAGACTTCATGATGTTCCGCATTTTTGTTGACGTAGGAATCGCCGGCGTCGAGCGAGATCGATGTCGGCATGGTGGCGCGGATCCACAGATTGCCTTCTTCGAGTTTCGGAAGGAACTCGAGACCCAACGTACGAACGGCCATGCCCGCGAAGAACAGCAACACGACCAGTCCGCCCAGCGTCAGGACCCGATTAGCCAGCGCGAAGCCGACTGCCGGCTGATAAACCTTGTGCATCAGGCGCACCGGCAGCGTGTCCTTTTCGCTTTCCTGGTCGTGCAGGAACAGCCCGCACAAAGCGGGGGTCACGGTGAAAGTGGCCAGCAGACCACCAGCGATGGCGTAGGCATAAGTCTTTGCCATTGGACCGACCGACAGAAGGTTGGCCAATTCACCCAGCAAGAGCAGCAGTCCGATCGCAAAGGCCAGGGCAAACGGGATCGTCCCGGAGGTGATAAAGGCGGCCCGAATGTTGCCGAGAAAGATGTACTGCAGGACGAAAGAGTCTGTCCGGAAACTATCCATTCGAATTGCTGAGCTTTCTCAGCATCAGCCGGATGGAAGCCAATCTGATGAATGCGAGGGCATTACGGCGCCGGTTCTCAAAATCCTTGGCCAATCGACGGCACCGGTTAAGCCAGGCGAAGGTGCGTTCGACTACCCAGCGCCTGGGCAGAACTACGAAGCCCTTGGCGGTATCCGAAGGTTTGACGATTTCGACGATCAACCCAGGCAACAGCTTGGCGAGTTCCGCGCGGAATTTCGGCCCCTGGTAACCGCCGTCGGCGAATAGGGTTTTCAGAAACGGGTATAGCCCGAACAGGCTCGCCAGAACCAGTATCCCGCCATCGCGTTCCTGAACGTCGGCCGGATGGACCACCGCATGCATCAGCAAGCCCTCGGTATCCACCACGATATGCCGCTTCTTGCCGTTGATCTTCTTGCCCGCATCATAACCCGAAGGGTCGATGTGTGCGACGCCTTTTTCGGCGCTTTTAACGCTCTGGCTGTCGATGACGCAGGCGGTCGGGCTCGCTTGCCGATCGAGCAGCTCGCGGCACTTCTGGTAAAGCTCATAGTGAATTCTCAACAGCGTCCCGTCGTACTCCCAGCGTTGGAAGTAGTCGAACAAGGTGCTTCGCGGCGGCAAGTCCCGGGGGATATAGCGCCACTGACACCCGGTGCTCAGAACGTACAAAAGGCCATTCACCACCTCGCGTTCATCGATCTCGCGTCGGCGCCCACCACGCTTGGCTGGCGGGATCAGGTGCTCCAAGTGCCCCCATTCCTCGTCGGTCAGGTCGCTCGGATAGCGCAGCTTATCCCGGTTGTACCGAGGACGGTTCTCAGTGGTCCACATCATGCCCAACGCAAATCGCTGCCATCATCGAATCACAGCAGAGTCAATGGGTTCAAGCCCCCTGTGCTAACCGACTCTAACAACTCGGAAAGTTCCCGGACGGACACGAAGATCAGGATCATGCCTTGGCCATGTTATGCAGCACGGTATGGGTGGTGACCTTGATCAAGTCGGACCGGTCGTAGATCCGCTCGATTTGCACGCCCGGCGGAAGGATGCTGGAGGTGTTGATCTGTTCGATCAGTTCCTCCACTCGTTTGATCGTCGGCATGCTTTCCGCACCACGGCGCATGAGCACGATGCCTTGGACGATGTCGTCATCCGCGTCCTGGCCGGCGATTCCCAGCCGCGGCAGGTTCTCGACCGAGACGGTGGCAACGTCACGGATCAGCACCGGCGAAGTGTTGTTTTGCGAAATCATTGTATCGCGGATGTCGTCCAGCGACCGGATCAGTCCGACACCGCGCACCACGGCTGCCTGGGGGCCAAAGTTGACTGTTTGACCGCCGACGTTGACGTTCGCATTGTTCAGCGCGGTCATTACCTGTGGCACGGTCAGGCCGTAGTGGATCAGTTTGTTCTGATCGATCGTGACCTCATAGGTCTTGGTCTTGCCACCCCAGCCGTTCACATCGATGACGCCCGGTACCGCCTTGAAGCGGCGTTCGAGCATCCAGTCCTCGATCGTCTTGAGGTCCATCACCGAATAGCCGGGCGGACCGACCACGCGGTAGCGCATGATCTCCCCGATCGGGCTAGCCGGCGAGATCTGCGGCGTTACGTTGCCCGGCAGAGGCGGCAACTGCGACAGGCGGTTGATGACCCATTGCTCTGCCTGTTGGTAGGTGAAGTCGTAGGTGAACTGCACCTTGATATCGGACAGACCGAACAGTGAAATCGTGCGAATCGCCGAGACGTTCGGAATACCGGCCATCTGGATTTCGACCGGAATAGTCATGTAGCGTTCCATTTCCTCGGCGGAGGAGCCGGGGCTTTGGACGATAATGTCCACCAACGGCGGTACCGGATCAGGATACGCCTCAATGTTCAGTTTCATAAACGCGACCACGCCGCCGGCGAATACCGCCAGCATCATGACGAACACGAGGATGCGCTGTTTCAGCGCCGCGACGATCACGCCGCTCATGGTGCTGGTTTCTGCCTCTTGGCTCTGGCCTATTCGCCGTTGACAGCGCGATCAATGAAGACCGAACCAGACGTCACGATCTGGTCGCCGACCTTGAGGCCTGCCAGGGTTTCAACCAGGCCGTGACGGTTGCGGCCAATCTTGATGGGCCGGATCTCGAGTGTCTTGGCCTTTTCGTTAGCTAACCAGACGTGTGCGCTTTCGCCCTCATAAACGATGGCGGATTCGGGCACGCCGGGGGCGATGTCATCTTCGCTGGTGATGATACGGAAACCGGCGAACATCTCGGGCTTCAGTTCGCCGCTGGAGTTTTCCACCTCCGCGCGCACCGCGAGGCGGTGCGTGTTGGCATCTATGGACGAAGCGATGTAGGTTAGCCGAGCCTTGAAAACCTTGTCAGAGATGGCGAGCACGCGGACTTCCACGACGTCGCCCACGTGCAGGGAGCCGGCGTCATCCTCACGCGCATTGCCGACCAGCCAGACCTTCGATAGGTCACCGACCATGAAGACCGGGCTGGAGCCGCCGGACGAGGCACTGACGATGTTCTGCCCAAGCCCGACCTGCCGCTGGACCACGGTGCCCGCGATCGGCGCGGTAACAAGGGTTTCGGCATTGACACCCAGGATGTCGGCCGTGCTTTCAAGCCGGTCGATCTCTTGATCTGACTTTCCGAAGATACGCAGGCGATTGCGGACCGCGGCCAGGGCAATCGCGGCGCTGTTCATCCCGCCTTGAGCGGTGGCTAGCTCAACCTGAGCCTGCTGCCAGTCCTTCAGGGCAGCGCCTTGCGCCGCATAGAGATCGTGCTGACGCTTTTCGCTCGTTGTCGCCAGATTGAGTTGAGCCTTGGCAGTTCGCAGGCTGGCCGCCGCAGTGATGAGGTCGTTCTGTGCCTGCGCCAGCTCAGTGGCCTGGATGCCGAATAACGGATCACCCTTATTGACCACATCGCCCGCGTGCACGATCAGCCGGGTGATCCGGCCGGTGTAGGGGGAGAATATCGGCGTTACCAGATCATCATCGATTGCGATCTTGCCGTCGGTTTCCGACGCATCCTGAAAGATGCGCGCTTCCACTGGCAGAATCTTCAGAGCTGCCCACTGCTTGCCGGTCACCTTGAAGGTCTGCGAGCTGCTGTCCGGAACCGTTTCGGTTGCCTGTTCGGCGGGCGGGGAGCCGATGAGCTGGCGGAACCCGGCAGGACCAATAACCAAAATGGCTAGCGCTAGTCCAACGACCACGACGAGGATCAGAATCTGCGACTTGTACGCCAGTCGCTTCGGCGGTGGCGGGTCGTCGCTGTGAACCAAGGCGGCCGGGATCGTGGCGTTATCGGGCTCGTGCTTGTCCATGGTTACTACCTCTGGCGTGCGATGGCGTCTCGGTCAGATCGAGCAGGAAGACGCGAGCTGGCTAAGCTCGCCGGAGTTGTTGACGGATTGCTGAGCGTCCTGGCGGGCGCGGTGCAGCGGCGCGATCGCAACGTCCACCACGGATCGGATTTGGTCGCGCAACGCGTCATCCAGGTCTTCCCGACGGGGTGCCTAGGTCTGCTGTAGGTCAGGGCTGGCCTTATCTAGCGCTGCTGCCGCACGTGCAGCGAAACGTTCGACGGTTTGTTCATCGACTTCCGCCAACCGTTGGTAGTGCCGCAACGCGCCCGGATACACGCATGAATTCGCCGCCGCTTCCTGGCCGATTTCGATCAGACGGTGCTGCAGCCGGAGTGTAACGAGGGTCCTGATTTCTGCCGGGCAGGCCGGATCGCCTTCCGGCACGAGATCGATCGTATAGCCGAAGTCACTCGCATAGAAGCCAAGCAACGCGCGGCCGATGTCGCGGTGTTGCTCACGGGCCAGTGTCGCGATGTGGGCGAGCGAGTAGTCGCTGCGTATCGGCGCCGCCTCGAACTGCGTCGCTACTTCGATATGCAGGCGGGGGAGCATCTCGCAGGCGCCGGCAGCGCGCGCAGCCGCGAGCAAGGCAAGGTTGATCGCAACATATGCCGCTGCCGCGCGCGCCGGATGGTGGGACGAGATGCTGAGCATATCGATGTTCGGCGAAGCCGCCCCTGTGCAAGAAACATGAGCACGCCGCGAACGGCGTGCCATCGGAAGCCGGGGAGAAAGCCGCGAGCCTTCCAGGGAAAACTCGCTGCCAGTCACTAGAAATGCCAAATGATGTCCGAAGCACCGATCAGGGTGAAGTTCTTGGTCCCGCCGTTGAAGGCGTTCGCGCCATTCGAGTGGTAGTAGCCGATTTCCGGGCGTACCTCGACCTGGGGCGAGTAGAAGTGTTGCCATCCGAGCGAGAACTCATAGTAAGTTGCTGCCGTGCCTGTGCGCTGACCCTGCGGGTCATAGTAGATTTCAGGCCGGAACGAGAAGTTGTCCCGTGGCTCAGGCGAGTAGTTGATGTAGGCGACGGCGCCAACGGCATAGGCGTTGCAGCGGATCGCCGCCGGGTTGGAACAGTGTGCCATGTTTGGAGCATTGAATTTCAACTGGGAAAACGGCGTGTCAATCGTTCCGTTGGCCAAGCCGCTGGTGATTACGGGATTGTCCACATTTGGCACGCCATCTTCGTACTCATAGTATGATTCCATCGAGATATGCCAATGGTCGTTAAATTTGTGATAGTAGGTCGCTCCGTACCATTGAAGGTTATTGTAACCCCACTGCCCGTTGTTGATACCGTTCATGCAAGGCATGAAATTATCTTTGCCTTGGTTCCAGTTGAAGCGCGCACACGCAGTGAACGAGGGGAGCTGCGCGCCGGGATCTTTCGGGAACCGGCCAGCCGGATAAAGCACGTTCGGTGCGGGATTGACAATCGTCTGCCCCACATTGGTGACCGCTGTTTCTGTGCCGACGTTGATGCCGAACTGCAGAATGATATTGGGGGTCACCGCCAGCGAGGCCTGGATGCCCTCGTTGGTATAGTTGTCGAAAGCATAGGTCAACGAGTGCGTATACATGTAGTTATTCGGGGCGAGCTGCGCCTCGATGTCTGGCAGGGAGATGTAGCGCCCGACGCGGAGCATCAGGCCCTGGGCGACCTGCGGGATGAACAACTCGCCGTACAGCATGGGGAAGTCGTAGCCGTTCTGGCTATTATACTTCAGGAGCTGGTAGTTCGCGATCCCGTAGGAAGTAGTGTAGCGGTAGTTCTCGCCGTAGATCGCCGACAACCGGAAGCCCCAGTCGATGTGGTCCGTCTGCACGGTATCGGGCGTGCGCTCAACATAGATTACCGCCTGGTCGAGCTGCACGGTGTTCGGGTAGGCCGCATAAGCAACCGGCGCATTGCCCAGCTCCCTGGTCGTATTGCTGCTGACATTGAAGCCGGTATCAATCCAGCCATAGATTTGGGTGCCGTTATCTTGCAGCCACTTACCGGTGGCCGTGTTGGCGATCGACATCATCAACGAACTGTCAACTGACCCCGTGCGGTTGCCACCGAGCGCGGTGGTGCCACCATACGGCCAGTCCGTGAACGGCATCGGCGGGGTCGTCTCGGGCGCGGGATCCCAGTTGGAGCGGCGACCCGGAGGTGCGTTCGGATCGGTCGGCGGGCCGGATTCGCCCCACTCCAGGCGGTAGTAGTTATAAAAGCGCTCAAAGACGCCGGCGCCCAGATAATCGTCCAGACAGGCGTAGTTCTTGTAGGGGTCCGGGTTCGCCGCGCAGTCGGATGGCGCCGTTGTCGCTGGGACGGTGGGTGCGGCGGGCGGGGTCTGCGCTCGTGCGAACGGTGATATCAACAAAAGTGAGCCGCAAAAAGATACGCTCGCAAGCAAAGTTAGGCGCATTCAACACCTCAGGTCTTCGTTATTGTTGCGCAGACGTTGTGGGAGCAAGACGCGGCGCTTACGGCTGCGGCGCGACCCTGCCTGTCCGTTCGCTCAGATGCTGCTCCGCGGATGATTGGCTGGCCTCCAGCCGGTAGCGGCACCAGCGCGTGCCGTAGTCGGCCGCAACATCTGCCGCGGCGACGTGCCCTTGCAACGTCGGCTCGAGCGTCATGTGCTTCTCGGCCTAAATCGGCGAGGCCCCGGTGGTCGCATAGAACGTGCCATCGGGCCTGATCATCGCGTCAAACAATTGCCGCTCGTTCCGGGCCCACTTGAAGCGTCCGTTGCGAACTTCGAGCGCAACGGCTTGACCCGGACGGCACGCCTCATTGTTGGCGGCGAACGGTTCAGTATGGCCTTTGTAGATCCCGTCGAGGGGGTAAGCGGTCATGCTGCTCTCCAACCCCTTCGGAGTCGCCGGGAGCGCCGGGCCGGTTGTTGCGCAAATAAAAGACAACCCCAACGCAACAGCCAAAAGTTGTTTTGAATTTAACGTCGTGATGCGTGTCATGTACGACACTCCTCTTAAACCCGGACTTGCCCAGAGCGGCGAAAACGCGAAGTTCGTGCGAGATGCGCCGGATCGTGGGCGCGGACCCGGATGGACAGGTTATTTGAGATTGTGATCGAGGGCGTGCAGGTCGGTTCGGCGTCCCCGAACCCGCCATACGAAGCTCAGTGATGCTAAGTATTTTCCTCGCTATTGTCTAAACATGGCTGAGCCTCCGCCTGGCAACGCAATACTTGCAATGCGCTGACATATACGCGCTGACATATAAAAGCATGCGCGACAGCGGCGTCTTAAATAGCAGGAATACTAGTTAACCAACTTATATGCCCTTTATATATATGCACGTCATTTGCGTACTCATTTGCCGTATAAAGGTGCAGATGTCTGCACTTACCTCTGCTTACACATACGGCCATGCAAATCCCGGAATTTGCTCCGCCACCTTCGGTATAGGCTGATGGACATACCCGTTTCACTTCGAGTGAGCTGCCAGAGGTGGCGCGAGTCGGCGGTAATTCATCAGCGCCCTTACTTTGCGATCCACATTCGGCTCCGAAGGTCAGGGTGTGACCAGACGGTATACTCGCGCTGCTGCGCCGCTATACAGCGCGGTCTTCTCTGCCGCGGAGGCGCCGGAAGTTATGCGCTTGAACGCGTTCCACAGTTCGGTGTAGCCGCCTGACTGTTTGTCTGGTGGGAAGTTACTCTCAAACATACAGCGGTCGACGCCGAACGCTTCGATGCATGGTTCGATATATTGACGCCAGGCGGCGGCGAGCTCCTCCGACGATGGCGGGACATCGCGTTCGTGGAATTCGAAGCCGAACGACGTCATGCCGATGCCGCCCAGCTTGACGTTGACGTTCGGGCACTTTGCGAGTTCTTTGATATCGTTTCGCCAACTTGCCAGAATTTCCGGACGGCGGCCGGAGTATGATCCGATACCGAGCACGCCGCCGACATGGTCGAGGATGATGGTGGTGTCGGGGAATGCTCGAGCCAGATCAATGGCGTCTGATAGTTGCGGATGATACTGCCAAGACTCGAAGGTGAGGCCGAGTTTGGCGAGCTGTGCGAAGCCCTGGCGGAAGGTGGGATCTCGGACGAGGTGCGGCGGCACGGCACGGGAGGCGAACTTGCCGATAGCTTCGTCGCCGTCCCATGAAGCGCCCTGGCGGATGCCACGGAAGCGGCCGTTTCCAGCGGCGATCTCGGCTTCCAGCACGTCACGCACGCGTGCGCCGAGGCGTAGATCAGCATATCCGATGATGGCTTCGGCGACGCGGCAGGGACCGTAGTTACCGGACGCGCTCATGGCGGCGATGCCGTTGACGAATTCGACTTCGCCGACCGGTGCCATCTCGGCGGGGCCGGCTTTGCGGTGCATCGCCTGGCATTCGATGAAGACCGTTGAGATGATGTTGTGGCCGCCGCTACCGCCGCCGATGTCGGCGAGCAAGTCCGGCAGGAAGTATTGTCCGCGATGCGGCGCGTCCCAGAAGTGATGATGCGGATCGATGATCGGAAGGTTTGGCTCGAGTGGCGCTTCGGTGGGGCGCTTGGCCAGCCATGCCTTCAGATCGGCATCGTTGCGGTAGATCAGACCACGATATTCGCCTTTGGCATCGCCGATAGCAGCCATTTCCATTCCCTTTGCCGATGTCTCGTTGAACGCAGCATGATAAGGGCGCGACGGTATCGTCAATGTGGCTGGTGCGCTACGCTTCGGGCTCAGGAGGATACCGCATGCTTTTGCAACATCAGACATGGCAGGAAGTCGAGGCCTACCTTGGCCGGTCAAAGGCCATTATCCTGCCGATCGGTTCCACCGAGCAGCATGGCCCGAACGGCTTGATCGGGACGGATGCGATTTGCGCCGAGGTCATTGCAAAGGGGGTCGGCGAGGCGGCGGGCGCGATGGTGGGGCCAACGATCGGGGTCGGCATCGCGGTGCACCACATGGGGTTTGCCGGGTCGATGACGGTGCGGCCCTCGACGCTGATCGCGATCATCCACGATTACGTGCTGTCGCTGGCGCGCCATGGCTTTCGCCGGTTTTTCTTCATCAACGGACATGGCGGCAATATCGCCACGGTGCAGGCGGCTTTCTCCGAGATCTATGCCGCGTTCGAGGGCGCGGTCGGGGTTCGGCGGGACGATGAGTTGCGCTGCCGGCTGGCGAACTGGTGGGACGGGAAGGTGATGCACGAGCTGGGCAAGGAGGTGTTCGGCGACGACGAAGGCAGCCATGCCACGGCGAGTGAGGTGGCGGTTACCCAGTATCTATTCCCCGACATGATCAAGGAGGCGTCACTCAATCCGCCTCGGGCCGCCTCGGGGCGGTTTCATGGTCCGGCGGATTACCGAAGACGTTTCCCGGACGGGCGGATCGGTTCCAATCCCGGGCTGGCCACGCCGGAGAAGGGTCAGCGGTTTTACGAGGCAGCCATACCGGAACTGGCGAAGACCTTCGCGAGCTTTGTTGGTGAGAACGAATAGACGCGACGAGGACAAGCCATGACTTCGCTCCGAGACATTCTTAGCCGGCCCGGTATCCTGACTTTGCCGGGCGTGTATGACGGCATCTCCGCACGGGTCGCCAACAGCCTCGGCTTTCCCGCGCTTTACATGACCGGGTATGGCGCGGTTGCTTCGGCGCTGGGGGTGCCGGACGCGGGGCTGGCGAGTGTGACCGAGATGCTGGATCGGGTGCGCTGCATCGCCTCGGCCATCGATGTGCCGTTCATCGCCGACGGGGACACTGGGTATGGCGGATTGCTGAACGTGGATCGCACGGTGCGGGCCTATGCGGCGGCGGGCGCGTCAGGGATTCAGCTCGAAGACCAGGAGATCCCGAAGAAATGTGGTCACACCGAGTATCGACGGGTGGTCCCCTTCATCGACGCCGTGCAGAAAATTCGCGTGGCGGTACAGGCGCGGCCTGATGCTGATTTCCTGATCGTTGCCCGGACTGATGCGCGCTATTCCGAGGGGCTAGATGAGGCGCTGCGACGGGCGGAAGCGTTTCTGGAAGCGGGGGCTGATATCCTGTTCGTCGAAAGCCCGGAATTGCCCGAGGAACTTCGCCGCATTGGGGAGAAGCTGCGGGGTGCCGCGTTGCTCGCCAATATGGTTGAGGGCGGCCGGACTCCATTTCTGTCAGCCGGGGAATTGCAGGATCTGGGCTATAAGGTGGCGCTGTTTCCCGGAACCGGTTTCCTTACCGCGGCGAAAGCGCTGCGCGATGGCTATCTGTATTTGCAAAGTAACGGTACAAGGTACAGGAGGGCCGGCGCAGGTTCCGTTCTCGGAGATGAACACGATGATGGGCTTTCCGGCGGTCCACAGCTTCGAAGCGAAATGGGGCGGGAAGATAGTATAGGTCGTAACGCTCGGCGCCAGGGGATTGGGGCTGTCATCATGATTGTTTGGCGCTGATCCACGCTTTCGGTGTTCGATCATGGTCTGATTTTTAGATCCCACTGTGACCTCGGTCACAATCTCATTCACCTGATCGTTGCATGGTTGCGCCACACAAACCACGATGACACCAAACAGATCGGGTCACAGGTCGTGACTGATGCAACGATCAGAGGAGGGTCATTCCGATGTCTGGCGCCTTGCCGAAGTTCCAGTCCAACTTTTATTCCAAGCCTCAGTACGTCAGCTCGAACAAGCGAATTGTGAACAAGAACATCGCGGCCAACGGCATCGCATACAGTTCACCCTCCAAGATCATGCACTATCTTAACCAAGCCAAGGCGGGGATGGCCGTGATTTCCTGCAATTCGGCGACAACACGACCGACTTCTTGAAGATCCCGAACGCCGGCATCGTTAAACCGGAGGAATGCGGCGTCTGGGGCGGAACTCTGTTTCGCGTCAGTTATGCACCGAAGGGCTCTTCCGAGAAGGAGGTTGTCCTGCGCGGGGTCGCCAGTGGCTGGTGGATGGAATGGGAAACCTTCAACGATTTGATGAAATCCGCGGACAGCCCGGCTGATCTGCTTCAGATGTGCCGCTTTCAGCTTGCGTTGGGTCGCGAACTAAGTATGGACACGACCCGCTTTATTTCTGTTCCGGTGATACAGCCGTTTGCAGGTTACTTGGGCCGTGCCGCGCCCACGTCGAAGGACTATGGATCGAGCTTCCCGATCCTGTATGGCAACCCGACCGTCAAGCAGTTGTACATCCCCGGCGTCAATGATCTCAACAATCAGCCCGACCAGCATGTTATCAAAGACGGATTTAATGTCGACGGCACCAATTCCTGGGATGCCGTCGGTGTTCTAAGCCGGTTCGGTACGATGTCGGACCCGGACTGAAGTCGCCAGGAACGCCTTTCACCTGGGTCAGCCTCCCGCCGTCACACTCTGGCGGACCGACCTCGCCGCTTAGGAACAGTAGTCCCAATAACCTTGATTTTGGGCTGGGCTGGACCAGAACCAGCACAGCTGAGGGGACGGCGCCGGCGGCACTGCCGTTGTGGCGATGATGGCACCGATCGCAACACCGGCTACGACAGAACCGTAATAGGGAGCAGCGACCCAGGGCCTGACACCGCGCACATAGACTGCTCCGCCGCCGTAAGGAGCGCGCACGGCGGCCGCGCCATAGGGAGTGCGAACCGCGGCTCCGCCATACGGACCGCGTGCTGCGGCTCCGCCATAGGGACCACGGACGGCGGCCGCGCCATTGGGACCACGCACCGCGGCTCCGCCGTAGGGACCACGATACGCGGCTCCGCCGGCAGGACCACCCACCGCTCCCCAGCCGAAGGCGTCCGGTGCGGCTGCCAGTCCCAGGGAGGCGACGATAACGAACGAGGCCAGCCGGTTCATTGCTTTGCTCCCGTCGACTGCTCGGCACCAAGTTGCAGTTGCTGCGCGCCTTCTGGCGGCTCGAACTGGAAGTCCGCATCCGGCGGATGGACCGTGAAATTCCAGTCGGAGAATTCCGCGACAAAGTTTGGTTTCCCGGGAAGCGAGCGATAGATCACGATCAGGCGGCGTGGCAACGACTGGTCATTTGCCTCGAGCCACAGCTCCAGCTCGATCCCCGGCGGTTGCGAAAAAACCAGGTGCTGGCATGGAACGTCGTCGATCGTTGCGGAGCCAACCTCGCGGCCAGCGGTGACGCCTGTCAGGAACGCCTTATCGGGAGCTGCCGTGAGGAAATCCGCGAGCGGAAAGTCAACGCCGAAATGGCCTATAAGGACGTGCATCATGCCGTCTATCGTGTTCGGCACGGGAAGGCTCGCATACTTCTTGCCGTTTTCCAGGACCATGACCGCCGCCTTGCCATCATAGACCAGTTTTCGGGGTCCGTCGTCACCCGTGCCATCGATGAGCAGGCGGTCCGGCCGAACCACCGTAACTTTGAATGCGTGCTCGATATGCAGCAGTTCCCCGTTATTGTTCGCGGAAACCCTGATCGTTCGCACCTGGAACGAGAACTCCTTCGCCCGCAACGTCGCACCCATGCGAGCAATCGCGGAACTTGCATCCTCGGTGATCGCCGGCTTTGGCGGCGTTGCTGCGCGGGCAACTGTTGTGCCTGCCACGGATAGGCTGATGGCTGCACTGGCCAACAAGCCAGCAAGAACTGCCAGGTTCCTAGGTTTCATCAGACTCCCCTTGCCGAGACACCGAGTTCGATATCGCGGCCAAGTTTTGTTCGTTCCAACGGCGGACAGTACGGCGAGGGCTGGTTGCGGTAAAGGGCGAAAACGCTGATTTCTGAAGTGAGCCATCGCATGTGTTCGGGCCATAGGTCAGCCTGCTCAGAGCAGGACAGCGCTTCCCGCCCAAAACAGCGTTTCGGAAACCGAGCGACCCTCGCCGTAATGGAGCGGGCACGGGTAGACCTAGTACCTCGTCGCAGTGGTTTCAAAAGTAAGGTTGTCTCCTGCAAAGGAACTCCCGGAAGATCTGCCTCTAATAGTTTCTGATTTAATAGTTTTCGTCGAGCGTTTGCCTCACAGCTAACGTGGGGCGTGGCGCGCCGTCAGTGCTTCCGTAGCTCCGCGGGCAGGAAGCTGCCGTCGTTGTCGCCAACCTCGCGCGCGATCAGCCGATTCAAAAGTTCGTTCTGGCGCAGGATGAGTTCGCGGTTGGCGCGGATGTCGACAGCGAGATTGACCATCTCGTCCGGATCACTTTCGAGATCGAACAGCTCGAGGTCGTTGTTGCTCACCAAGTCCTCGAAGGTCGTGGGCGTGTTGAAATTGTCGGGGGCGTAGTAACGGGAAAACTTGTTGCGGCCGTCAAAGCAGAAGCTGACAAACCCGCGCGGCGTCATCTCGGGCCGTAGCTCGCTGAAGGGGGGCACGGCCGGTCCTCGCCGAGGTCCCGAGCCGTCCGCGTCATGTAGAGCGCATCAACAGTCCACAATCCGACATAGTTGAAGAGCGCGCCCTCGCGGATTGCCGTGAAGGACGCCTGGCCGGGCGCCTTCAGCAGAGAAGTGAAGTCACGGCCGGGCAAGCCTGCGAGTGCGGTGGCGCGGCGCTGCGTCTCGGAGTTGGTCAGGCCGGCAAGCGTCGGCACGAGGTCGATGTGGCTCGTCACTGCCTTGCAGGTGCGACCGCCGGGATATTCGGGATGGACCACGACCATCGGCACGTGAGTCTCCTGCTCGTAGGGCAGCGGGCCCTTGCCACGGAGGCCGCCATGCGAGCCGCCGAGCTCGCCGTGGTCGGCAGTGCGTACGACAGTGGTCGAGGGCCAGAGGTCAAGCGCCGATATGGTGTCGAGCACGCCCTGCAGGGTGCGATCGTTGTCGAGGATCATATTCAGATAGAGGTTGTAGTAGTCGTTCCACATGGCCGTGGCGTCTCTTGGGATCTCGCCCAGCCAGGCCGACCAGCCGATGTTGTAGGCAAGCTGCGCCCGCGGCCGGCCGGGCTTGTCCAGCGGCTCTAGGGCGCTGGGAGAGGGCTGGAACTTCCAGCGTGTGGCGAAAGCAGCGTTGGCGGGCGGCCGCGTGAGCCTCCCGCCGGTCAGCGATTTCTGTACGTCCTGGCCCGGCTGGTTGACGTTGGCGTACATGATGTCGTGGGGCGAGATGAAGCTCACCACCAGAAGCCAGGGAATGCCTTGCCGATTCAGCGCCTGGCCCTCGGTGCGCAGCCAGCGCACCGCTTCGCCTGCGGTGTAGATGTCAGTGTCATAGCCCTGGTCGGGGGCCCCCACCTTGTCGCCGTCGGGCTCGAAGCTCTGGAAGCCGTAAGCCGTAAGCGCGTCGCTGTAGTTCACGTCGCGCTTGGGCGAGATGATGTCGCGGCGCAGCTCGAATTTGCCGAAATAGGCGGTGCGGTAGCCAAGCTCGCGGAAGACGGTGCCCATACTCGGCCGGTCGGTCCTGAGGCTTGGCACGTAGCCCGTCTCCATCTGGTCGAAGACGCCGTTCACCTGCGGCGGCTGGCCGGAGAACATCACGCCGCGCGACGGCGTGCACATTGCCGAGCCAATGTAGTGATTGAGGAAGGTAGTGCCGCGCCGCTGCAGCTCCGCACGTGCCGGCGTGGCAAAGCCTTCGGCGGCGCGCAGGTGATAGGCTTCCTCGTCGGTGACGAAGAGGACCACGTTGTACGGCCGGTCGAGGGGCCCGTTGCGGCTCGCTGGAAACAGGTACCCGAGGAGCCTGCAGTGGGCGTCTGACCCTCTGCGCTTCCTGGCAAAGCGGCTAGGCTTGCGGCACCCAGACCACCCCCCAGCACGGTACGGCGGCCGACGCCTTCAGGTTGTTCAGGGTCGCCATTGCGCTGGTCCATTGCCCTCCCCTTCACGCAGCCACTCGGACAGTTTGTGGAAGTCTCTACGCTGTTGCAACCAGGGAGACTGGCACGGCGCTCAGGGTGGCCCGCCCGCCGTGCTCCCTGTCAATACCAAGTCCATTCGGGCTTCTTCCCGGAATAGAGCCGCAGGCGCTGACCCTGTATGTGCGTTACGCCAGTCTTCACAGCTGAGCCGTCAGCCTTGGTGACGCCCGTCGCCTCGTCCTGCACGACCTTGCCGCCGCGCTCGATCTGCCACCACTTCAGTCCCTTGATGCCGGCACGATGCTTCATCCGCAGCTTCATCTGCTCGGACGTCATGTAGAACTCCGTTTTGGCCGCGGTCAGCGACACACCACGCTTGCCTAAATTCCTCGATGAACTGAGCGCTGAAGTCGCCGGGCGGCTGGTAATGCCCGCTGTCTCCGTTGATGAACAACACGCTTCCCTTGGCGACTTGCCACATGCCGGCGGCGGCCACCGGCTGCCCAGACAGAAACGACGAGTGATGCTCGACCTCGGATTGCGGGCCGCTGAAAATATTACCGCCGGCATCCATGACGTAAAGAAACGACTGGTTGCCCATGTCCAACGGCGCGTATTGCCACCAGACGACGCCATTGTGGACCGTGACCTTGTAGGCGTCCCGTTGCAACTCCGACATGTACGGCACATGGACGCCGCTGTTCATGTCCTTGCCGAGTCCGGCGTCCCTCAGCATTCCCAGGACTTTGTATGGCATGATATGTCTCCGCGCTGCGTCGTGCGATGAGGCGGAGCATCGGCGGGCGTATCGTTGGATGGCGTGACCTGTGGCAAAACCCTTTGCGATTTTCTAGGTGGCGTGCCGGGCGGCCCGCGTGCCGCGATGCTGTTCAACCTAGGGTTGCGCCGGTCGAGGCTCGTCTGCCCTTGCCCCCAGATCCCTTGGCCCAAGCATCGACAGCAGTGAAGCGCCGAGGGGAGGGCAACGATGAATCGCGCGTCAGGTGATTCTGACACGGAATTCACGTCCAGGCAGGGGCAATATCTCGCGTTTATCGACGCCTATACACTGGTGAACGGGCGCCCACCTGGGCAGGCGGACATACAGCGGTTCTTTCGGGTGACACCGCCGTCGGTTCACCAGGTGCTACTGACACTCGAACAAGAAGGCATGATCTCACGGCTGCCTGAGTGCCGCGGAGCATTGCCGTGCTGGTCGATCGGGCTGACGTGCCCGCGTTGCAGCCAGGATACGGCCGATCGGTCAAAATCGCTGGACAGCGGCAGTAGTACGCATTCTCAGTAGCGGCGGCACGGCTCGTCACTCGAAAGGGGACATGACCAGGCTGCCATTGCTGCGAGCCGGTGGCATGGGTCTGGGACATGCTTTTGGCACCGCAAAATGTCGGCTGACAGCAAGCGCAGCGGCGGGGGACGGGCAAGCTTTTATCCGGTAAGCCCGGCGACCCCCATCAGGCCACGCATCGCCAGGGCCGCCACGCCCAGAGCCAGCACGCTCGCCGACCAGATCGCAAACAGCCACAGGAGCCGCCGGCCCCACATCAGTGGTAGCCCTCACTCTCCGTCACCTTGCCGCGGAACACGTAGTAGGCCCAGGCGGTGTAGGCGAGGATGACCGGGATGATCAGCAGCGCACCGACCAGCGCAAACCCCTGGCTCTGAGGCGGCCCCGCCGCATCGCGGAATGAGATGCTCGGGGGAACGATGTTCGGCCACAGGCTGATCGCCAGCCCGCTATAGCCCAGGAACAACAGGAACAGCGACAGCAGGAACGGCGCCGCGCGAGGAACCTGGCCCCCCGCCCCGCCGGTCAGTAATCGCAAGAGTTGCCAGCATGTCGCCACCACCAGGATCGGCACCGGCGCGAAGTAAATGATCTCCGGCAGCGAGAACCACCGCGCGGCGATGTCATGATGGGCCAGTGGAGTCCAAATGCTGACCAAGCCGATCCCCACCAGCAGAATCGGCACGATCCGGCGGGACACGGCGATCATCCGCCCCTGCAGCACGCCCTCGGTCTTCAGCGTCAGCCAGGTGCCGCCCAGCAGCGCGTAGGAGACGATCACGCCTACTCCGGTGAACGCGCTGAACGGCGTCAGCCAGTCGAGTGCGCCGCCGTCGTAAGAGGTTCCGGTGACCTGGAATCCATCGATGAACGCGCCCAACGCCGCACCCTGGCAGAATGCCGCCAGATATGACCCGCCGGCGAACGCGACATCCCAGATCCGCCGGTGGCCCGAGCCCGCCTTGAAACGGAACTCGAACGCGACGCCGCGCAAGATCAGTCCCATCAGCATCAGCAGGACCGGGATATACAGCGCGCTCAAGAGCACCCCGTAGGCGAGGGGAAACGCCGCGAGCAGCCCGGCGCCGCCGAGCACCAGCCAGGTCTCGTTGCCGTCCCACACCGGCGCCACGGTGTTGACCATGATGTCCCGGTCAGAGGTTGCGGGCACGAACGGGAACAGGATGCCGATGCCAAGGTCGCACCCGTCCATGACGACATACATCATCAGGCCGAAGGCGATGATCAGTATCCAAATCAGCGACAGGTCGATGCCCATGACTATTCTCCCGCGCTCAATGGATCGATCCCTGGCGCCGCCGACAACGGCCGAGCCGGGCGGTGCCGCGGGTGATTGGCGTCGAATATGGGCGGGCTTCGGTCAGGGCCGATCGCGACCACCTTCAGCAAATAGATGATGCCGGTGCCAAATACCGCGAAATACACCAGAATGAACATCAGCAGGCTGGCGCTGAGCACCAGTGCCGAGTGGGGCGAGGCCGCATCGACCGTGCGCATGACCCCATAGACCACCCATGGCTGCCGCCCGATCTCGGTGGTCAACCAGCCGGAGAGCATGGCGATGATGCCCGCGGGACCCATCGCCACCGCGAAGCGCAGGAGCATGCGCTGTTGGTAAAGTTCGCCGCGCCAGCGAAACCATGCGCCGGCGACGCCCAGCAGCAACATCAGCATGCCAAGTCCGACCATCACGCGAAAGGTCCAGAAGATGACTGTCGAATTCGG
The DNA here is from genome assembly GCA_963772355.1 of uncultured Alphaproteobacteria bacterium. Lineage (GTDB taxonomy): Bacteria > Pseudomonadota > Alphaproteobacteria > Acetobacterales > Acetobacteraceae > Rhodopila. Next base: position 93,686 of record CAVYXX010000029.1, read on the forward strand.
CCGATCCTGAGCGGGAAAGTCGTCGAGCCCCTTGATCTGGCCGCCCCAGGTGTGGGTCAGGATCAGGCTGCCCACATGTGGGATCTCGATCGCGTCCAGGGTCTTCTGTTGCGCCATGTCGGGCAGGCCGAACAGGATCAGCGGCTCACCCTCGCCGGGCTTGGCCGACCAGTCGCCTTCCATCGCCGCGATCTTCGCCGGCTGGTACTTCAGCGTGTTGATGCCGTGCTGGTCACCGGCCAGGATCTGGATCGGCGCGGTGATCAGCAGCATCCACATCGCCATCGAGAACATCGTCTTGACCCGCGGATTGTCGCGGTATTTCAGCAGGTGCCAGGCGCCCGCGGCCCCTACGAAGAGTGCCGTCGACAGGAAGGCCGCAAGCCCCATATGCACCAGGCGATAGGGGAACGACGGGTTGAAGATCACCGCCAGCCAGTCGGAAGGCACGATGCGGCCGTTGATAATTTCGTAGCCTTGCGGGGTCTGCATCCAACTGTTCGACGCCAGGATCCAGGTCATCGAGACCAGTGTTCCGGCCGCGACCATCAGCGTGGCAAAGAAGTGGAGCCCAGGCCCGACCTTGCTCCAGCCGAACAGCATCACGCCCAAGAATCCGGCCTCGAGGAAGAACGCCGTCAGGACCTCATAGGCCAGCAGCGGGCCGGTGACGCCGCCGGCAAAAGTGGAGAACCCGCTCCAATTGGTGCCGAATTGATACGCCATGACGAGGCCTGAGACCACGCCCATGGCGAAGTTCACCGCGAAGGCTTTGGACCAGAAGTGGTATAGGTCGAGGTAGACCTCGTCCTCTTTGAGTAGCCATAGACCCTCGAGCACCGCGAGGAAGCTGCCGAGCCCGATGGTGATCGCCGGAAAGACGATATGGAAGGAGATTGTGAAGCCGAACTGGAAACGTGCCAGTAAAACCGGATCAAGCTGCGACATCGGCGTCCCCCGTGCACGGGGCGCACGCTCGGCGCCCGCTTATGTGATAACGCAGGATGTCGGCGCGTTCGCTCGAGATGCAATGGATCGAAATCCGCGCTTTTTGACACTGCAGCGCCACGGCGACGACACGGTCAAGCTCAATTTGGCAGCCAACCGACCGTTACTTTGCCTGGGGCGTCACCGTCACGGCGATATTGACCTTGGCGTCGCCTGGAATCAGCTTCACGGCGAAGCTGTCGGCCCCGGAGAATCCGCGATCGGGGGTATAGTCGATACGCGTGTTATCCCCGACCTCATGGATCAGCACGCTGCCGTGCCCTGGCCGCACTGACAGCAGGCCGGCTTCGAATGGCTTCGGGCCCGCCTGATGCGCTGGCAAACCGCACCAGCCGCCATCGTTGGCTAATTTGATCGCCGCCTCGGTGGTCTGACCGGCGGCCGGGGCGATCTCGTGCGCCTCGCAGGTTTGAGAGGCGCCGGTCACGTCTGCCGCGAAGACACGCAGTCTCGAACCCGCCGGCGCTGGATTCTGTCCGCAGGCCTGAAGCAGCGTGCTGGTGAGCAGAAGAGCGAGCCACGCGACGCAGCGTGTCGCGCTCGGACAGTTCGGACGCCGGTTATCGCTCATGCTTTTAGCCTCTATCTATGACCTTCGGGCCGCGACCGGTCGACCGAATCGCGTCCTCGTCCGATGGGCATAGACCGCCTTAGGCTGCTATTGGAAGCCGGGCGTTCCGATTTGATCCAAGGTCTGCGGGACGCGACGGAATTGGGCGATGTCGTAGCCCTGGTCCTTCATGCGGCTCAACAGGGACTGATAGGTGGCATCGTCGATGACCGGCTTGCGGGCGAATACCCACCCGTAATTGCGGCCCGGATATCCGACCAGCGCGGTCTGATAGTCCGGATCCACGTAGAGGATCAGGTAGGAGAGGTAGAGCGGCCAGAACGGGCTCTCCCGCCAGCGCGCATTGCCAGTGCGGGGCACGACGTATCCGTTCAGGGTAAAGCTCTTGAGGGGGGCATCGAAGGTCTTGGGATGGGCATTGTAGACGTCGGTGAGCTTGTCGGCGGGGCCGAAGCTGATGTCGAAGTAACTGCCGACATTCCCGTCTTCGGCAAAATACGGGATGTTGGCGATGACATACCAGCGGCCGGCATAGCGGCTCAGATCGACGTCGGGGGCCAGCGTTAGCGGCGGGGATTTGGACGAGCAGGCGGCCAATACGCAGAGGCCCAACAGGCTTGCCAGGACGGCTGTGGCATTTCGTATACGTGGGGTCATGGGGGCTGCTACGAGGATCCGTTGCGGCTGGATCAGAAGCCTGTCTTGGCGAGGGGGGCTTTTCGCCGGATTCGCCCTTGAAGCTTATTCCGCCGCAAAACATGTGCAGCAATTGCATTGCCATTCACCAACGGCTTCAATGGCGGTGCCGTGCACGCCATTACCCAAGACCGGTGCCATGACCTCGCTGTATGAAACCGACTTCTTCGCCTGGGCCAACGAGCAAGCCTCGTTGCTGCGTGCCGGTAAATTATCCAGCGCGGACATCGAGAACATCGCCGAGGAAATCGAGAGCATGGGCAAAAGCGAGAAGCGCGAGCTGGTCAGCAGGCTGACCATCTTGCTGCTGCACTTGCTCAAATGGCAGTTTCAGCCAGGCCTGCGCGGAAACAGCTGGCGCTACACGATCAAGGTTCAGCGGCGCGATCTTGCCCGCCATCTGGCTGACAACCCAAGCTTGTCGGCGCAGTTACCCGAGTTGTTGGGGGATTCCTATACCTCGGCCGTGTTGTTGGCGGCTGGCGAAACAGGGTTGCCGGAGAGCCTGTTTCCGACCATTTGCCTCTGGTCATATCAGCAGGTTGCCGATCCTGATTTTTGGCCGGACGCACCGAATTAGCCCCTTTGTCTCGAAGCTAGGTTGGATGGCCATCTGTGGTGAGGCGGGTCTGCACCGCCTTGCGGCGGTTTACGGACTATTCGCCTCGGCGCCTGTTCGGCCCCAGTGTCTAAGTAGGCGGCTGCGGCTTGCCACTAAGCAGTTGAATGCGTAATTCCCGCCCGCTGCTCTAGCGCCAGATCTGACAGGCCGCCCGATGACCCGGACCATTCCTAGCTTCCAGGATCTTATTCTGCGCCTGCACGGGTTCTGGGCGCGGCAGGGCTGTGTCATTCTGCAACCCTATGATGTCGAGATGGGCGCCGGCACTTTCCACCCCGCCACCACCCTGCGGGCGCTTGGGCCTAAGCCGTGGCGTGCCGCTTACGTGCAGCCCAGCCGCCGCCCGACCGACGGCCGCTATGGCGAAAACCCCAATCGGTTGCAGCACTATTACCAGTATCAGGTGATCATGAAGCCTAGTCCGGCGGATGCGCAGGATCTGCTGCTGGCCTCCTATCGCGAAATCGGCCTGGACCCGCTGCGTCACGACTTCCGCTTCGTCGAGGACGACTGGGAGAGCCCCACCTTGGGCGCCTGGGGACTGGGATGGGAGGTCTGGTGCGACGGCATGGAGGTGGGTCAGTTCACCTATTTCCAGCAGGTCGGCGGCATCCCGGTGACCTACCCCAGCTTCGAGATGACGTATGGCCTGGAACGCCTGACGATGTACGTCCAGGACCGGGACAACGTCTTCGACATCGACTTCAATGGGGCCGAAGGGGATCAGCGCGTGACCTACGGTGACGTCTTTCTGCGCGCCGAACGTGAGTATAGCGCGTACAATTTTGAACACGCAGACTCCGCGATGCTGTCCCGGCACTTCACCGACGCTGAAGGCGAATGCGCTGCTCTGCTCGAGCGGAAGTTGGCCCTGCCGGCCTATGACCAGTGCATCAAGGCGAGCCATCTGTTCAACCTGCTCGACGCGCGAGGCGTGATCAGCGTGACCGAACGCGCCAGCTACATCGGCCGCGTGCGCGCGCTGGCCAAAGGCTGCTGCGAAGCCTGGGTTCAGGGGGAAGCGGCGTGAACGACGCCTCCGGGGCACCTCCGACGGACCGAACGCCGCCGCTTCCAGAAGAAGAGCCGCTGGAGGCGCTTCTCTAAGCGATCGCAGGCGAAATCAAGGCTAACATGGGCGGCGATGTTACATCAGATCACGGCTGGCTCTACGATGAAGAGACCGGTTTGCCCGCATAATCTGATTCAATCGCCAAGGGTAAGGTTGATCGATGACAATACTCGGCGCTCACACTATTTCTACCTTATGATCTAATCTTTCTACCGGATTTTCCGCATGGGCATGCAGTTGAATATCAAGAGTGAGGAAGCCTACGGGCTTGCGTCACGTCTTGCCGAACTAACGGGCGAAAGTCTTACCACCGTGGTAACAAAGGCTCTGAAGGCCGAGCTGGAGCGGCAACAGCGGGCGCGGGATGTCGAGGAGAAGGTCGAGCGCATGCTTGCACTTGGGCGCGAGATACGTGCTCATCTGCGCGTGCCGATCACTTCGGATCATAGCTGCCTATACGACGAAGATGGATTTCCACGTTGATCGTCGACGCCTCCGCGTTACTGGCTATCGTCCTCGGGGAACCGGACGCTGAAAGCTATGCGCGGGCGATCGCCGCCGATCCACGCCCACGTATGCCCTCTGTCACCTGGTTCGAGGCCTCGATGCGTGTGGAATGGGCCGGCGACGCTATTGCAGTCAGTCGGTTCGAGGATGTCCCGAGGACATTCGGAATCGACATCATCCCGTTCACGGTCCGGCACGCCGAGGTAGCCTGGGCGGGGCGGCGTCTCTATGGCCGCCCGGCCCACCCAGCCGGCCTGAATTTTGGCGACTGCCTGGTCTACGGTGTTGCCAAATGCGAAAGAGAACCCTTGCTGTTCAAAGGCAACGATTTCGTCCAAACCGACATCGAGCCGGCGCTGAAAGACTGAACATGCCCGAATTCTTCCTGGAATTGTTCAGCGAGGAAATCCCCGCCGGCATGCAACGCCAGGCGGCAGATGATCTACAAGGTTTGATCAACTCCTTTCTCGAGAAGCTGCTTCCGCCACTTCCCTCCATCAGCACGTACTTTGGCCCCCGAAGACTCGCGGCTTCGGTCGACGTTTTCGATGCCGTGCCGGCGGCCACTACCTCGGTTCGGGGTCCGCGCCTCAACGCTCCAGAGCAGGCGCTGTCAGGTTTTCTTCGCCGCCATGCCGCGACACGCGATGACCTTCGCGCCGACGGCGACCATTTTGTGCTGGATATAGTGACTGACGCGGTACCGGCGGCTCAGCTCATCGCGTCCGAAATGCCGAAGGCGCTGAGAGACTTCCGGTGGCCCAAATCCATGCGCTGGGGCGGCACCAGCGCATTCGTCTGGGTGCGTCCGCTGCGCCGCGTCATTTGCCTGCTCGACGGCGTGGTCGTGCCATTCGATCTGCGCAACGGTCCCGACGATGGCCACGGCCTGGTCAGCGGGGATCTTACTGAGGGGCACCAATTCCACGCCCCTGGGGCTTTCGCCGTCACCAGCGCCGCAAACTGGCGACAGCAGCTTCTAGTCCGCAAGGTCTTGGTCGATGTTGAGGACCGCAAGCGCGTCATCAAGGACCGCATCGAAGGGCTCGCCGCCGAGAAGTTCCTGGCGCTCGTGGAAAATCCCGAGTTGCTTGAAGAAGTCGCTGGGCTGGTGGAATGGCCCGTCCCTCACCTCGGCCGCATCGCGGACGAGCACATGGACCTGCCGCCTGAGGTCATGCAGGTCTCGATGCGGGTCAACCAGCGCTATTTCGCGCTGCGTACGGCGGACGGGGCTGCCGCGCCTTGGTTCGCCTTCGTCGCCAACATCCAGGCGGATGACAACGGCGCTGTTATCATCGCAGGCAACGAGCGCGTCCTCCGAGCCCGCTTCGCGGATGCCCGCCACTTCTGGGACCTCGACTGCAAGGCACACCTGGAAACCCGTGTCCCCGCTTTGAATAATGTCACTTTTCACGCCAAACTGGGCACCCAGGGTGATCGCGTTCGCCGCCTGGCCGGTCTGGCGGAAACGGTCGCCCCCCTGGTCGGCGCCGACCCGGCCCAATCCGCCCGCGCTGCCACGCTGGCGAAGGCCGACCTGGTATCCGGAATGGTCGGCGAATTCCCCGAGCTGCAGGGCGTCATGGGACGCTACTACGCGCTGCACGATGGAGAACCTCCCGACGTTGCTGACGCCATCCGCGACCATTACGCGCCGCGCGGCCCGGCCGAGCCCGTTCCATCGGCGCCGGTCTCGGTTGCCGTTGCGTTGGCGGACAAACTCGATCAACTGACCGGTTTTTTCGGGATCGGCGAAAAGCGGACCGGCTCGGGCGACCCCTACGCGCTGCGGCGGGCGGCGCTGGGGGTGATCCGGATCGTCCGCGAGAACAGTGCTCGGTTGCACCTGCGTCAGGTGCTGGCCGCCACTTCCGCCGACGCCGCGACCATTCAGGCGGTGTTCGAATTCATCGTCGAGCGTCTGGTGGTGCAACTCCGCACCGACGGCGCTCGCTACGACGTGCTTAACGCCGTATTTGCGGCCAGAGGTCTCGACCAGGAAGACGATCTCGTCGCTTTGCTGGCTCGCAGCGACGCCGTCGCCAGCCTGCTGCAAACACCGGACGGCGCCAACCTGCTGACCGCCTATCGCCGCGCCGCCAACATCCTGCGCATCGAGGAGCGCAAGGAGGGACCGTTCAAAGACCCGCCCGATCCGGAGCTTTATCGGGAAGCGGCCGAGATTGATCTGGATCATGCGCTCGCAGCCTGCCATGTCGTAGTCCGTCTTCTCAACGAAGAAGCCTACGGTCTCGCGATGAGCACCATGGCGGGGTTACGCGCCCCGATGGATGCGTTCTTCGAAAAGGTGACCGTAAACGCCACGGAGCCAACTTTGCGCCGTAATCGTTTGCGTTTGTTGAACCAGGTCCGGTCTATGATGGATCAGATCGCCGATTTCTCCCAAATCGAAGGCTAAAAGGGGTCCACCATGAGCAAATGGGTTTACAGCTTCGGGGCCGGTCACAACGAAGGCCGGTCGGACATGAAAAACCTGCTCGGAGGAAAGGGAGCTAATCTGGCTGAAATGGCCTCCATCGGGCTGCCTGTCCCGCCGGGTTTCACCCTCACGACCGAGGTGTGCACGGCGTTCCACAACAGCGGCAAATATCCCGACGATTTAAAGGGCCAAGTCGACGCCGCGCTGGCCGTGATGGAGCAAGCCGTCGGGCTGCGCTTTGATGACAAGGGACATCCGCTGCTGGTATCCGTGCGCTCCGGCGCCCGCGTCTCGATGCCCGGCATGATGGACACTGTGCTGAACCTCGGCCTGAACGACACTACCGTCGAAGGCCTGGCGAAAGCCTCGAATGATCCCCGCTTCGCCTGGGATTCCTACCGCCGCTTCATCCAGATGTATGCTTCGGTGGTTTTAGGCGTCGATCACCACCGGTTTGAAGAGATCATCGAACACGCCAAGCTCGATGCCAACGTGATCGAAGATACTGCCCTGACCGCCGACAACTGGCGCCAGGTGGCTGAGGGCTATAAGGACCTGGTCCACCAGGAAACCGGCAAGCCGTTCCCGCAGGAACCACACGATCAGCTATGGGGCGCGATTGGCGCCGTGTTCGGCTCCTGGATGAACCCGCGCGCGATCACCTATCGCCGCCTGCACGATATCCCGGCCGAATGGGGCACCGCCGTCAACATCCAGGCCATGGTCTACGGCAACATGGGTAATGACTGCGCCACCGGCGTCTGCTTCACCCGCGATCCCTCGACCGGGGAGAACATGTTCTACGGTGAGTATCTGGTGAACGCCCAGGGCGAGGACGTGGTGGCCGGTATCCGTACCCCGCAACCGCTGTCGAAAGCGGTCGCCAAGGCGGGCGAGATCCCGCTGGAGGCGGCGATGCCGGATGCTTACCGCGAACTGATGGAAGTGCGCGCCAAGCTGGAAGCGCACTACAAGGACATGCAGGACCTCGAGTTCACGGTCCAGCAGCACAAGCTGTATATGCTGCAGACGCGCAACGGCAAGCGCACCGCCGCGGCGTCGCTGCGCATGGCGGTAGAGATGGCCCGCGAGGGCCTGATCGACGAGGCGGAGGCGGTGATGCGGGTCAATCCGTCGTCGCTGGACCAACTCCTGCACCCAATGCTCGACCCGAAAGCTTCGCGCAATCTGCTCGGGAAAGGGCTGCCCGCCAGTCCCGGCGCGGCGAGCGGCATCGTGGTGTTCAGTGCCGACGAAGCTGAAGTCGCGAGCCGCTAAGGGCGAGGCGGTCATTCTGGTTCGAAATCGAGACCAGCCCGGAAGACATTCACGGCATGCATGCCGCTCAAGGCATTCTCACGACGCGCGGCGGCATGACCAGCCACGCCGCTGTGGTGGCCCGAGGCATGGGGCGCCCGTGCGTTGCCGGTGCGGGCGGGATCAGCGTCGACTACAACAGCCAGGTCCTCGCCGCCGGCGGCAAATTCGTTCGTGCCGGCGAGACGATTACCCTCGACGGCGCCACCGGCGAGGTCTTTGTCGGCTCCGTCGCGATGATCGAGCCGGCAATGTCGGGCGATTTCGGCACTCTGATGGGATGGGCCGACAAGCACCGCCGCATGGGCGTGCGTGCCAACGCCGAAACACCCCCGGACGCTGAAACCGCGCGCAAATTCGGCGCCGAGGGTATCGGCCTCTGCCGCACCGAACACATGTTCTTCGACCCCGAGCGCATCCTTGCGGTGCGGCAGATGATTATATCCAACAACGAAACCGGGCGGCGGACTGCGCTCGCGCGTCTGTTGCCGTTCCAGCGGGAGGATTTCCGGCAACTCTTCACCATCATGGTCGGGTTGCCGGTGACCATCCGCTTGCTGGATCCGCCGCTGCATGAATTTCTGCCGCATTCCGACCACGAGCTCCAGGACGTGGCCGACAGCCTAGGCACCGACCTCAACACCATCCGCCAGCGCGCCGCCGAACTCGCCGAAGCCAACCCGATGCTTGGGCATCGCGGCTGCCGTCTCGGGATCGCGTACCCCGAGATCTACGAGATGCAATCGCGAGCGATCTTCGAAGGCGCCATCGCCGTCGCTAAGCAAACCGGCAACGCTCCGCATCCGGAGATCATGATCCCGCTGGTCGGCATGAAGAAGGAACTCGAGATCACCCGGGCTCAAGTTGACAGGGTCGCCGCGGAGGTGTTCGCCGAGACTGGCACCAAGATCGAATACAGCGTCGGCACCATGATTGAGCTGCCGCGGGCGGCGCTATTGGCGGACAAGATCGCGGAGGACGCCGATTTCTTCAGCTTCGGCACCAATGACCTGACCCAGACCGTGTTCGGCCTGTCCCGCGATGACGCCGGCAAGTTCTTGCCGAAATATGTCGAGGCTGGAATTCTCCCGAAGGACCCGTTCGTCTCGATTGATATCGAGGGCGTCGGTGCAATGGTTCGCATGGCTTCCGAAAAGGGTCGCGCGACGAAGAACCACCTCAAGCTGGGGATTTGCGGAGAGCACGGCGGCGATCCCGCCTCCATCGCCTTCTGCGAGCACGCCGGGCTCGATTACGTTTCCTGTAGCCCGTTCCGCGTGCCAGTGGCCCGATTGGCCGCGGCGCAAGCAGCGCTGGGGACGGCTTCCGACCGGACTGCGTAGGCGTTTGCCCGCGTCCCCGCGCAGTTTGACGTCGAGGAGGTCAACTTCTTTGGTGCTGAACTAACCCATGTTGGCTTTGATATAGGGGCTCCAGGGGTTTGGCTGTACCAAACCCGCTTTAGACGATAGCGAACTGGCCATTGGATTGGATCTCGCCATTCATCACTGTCTTAGCCATGTGATGGTTGGCGCCCATCACGATGTCGAACGCGGGATGGCGAGCGGACCTTCTGGCCGATCATTGCCTTGCTGGCGGCCGCGACATCGGTGGCGTCGGCCTGGGTGACTGCTTCCCACATATGGAAGAGGTGTAGGCTTATTCCACTGGATCGTTTGTGACCACCTTCGATCTTGATATAGGACCGCCACTCCTTGACGATGCGGCGTTGTCGGAATTCGAAGTGGCTCCAGGCGGCCATGTGTGGCCGACCAGCGGTTTGGTGTCTACGCCTGCCAGTTCCTCCTCGCCAACCGAGAACACGATGACCGGAATATACGTTGCTTTAACGTTTTTATTTGCCGCGATGCTGCCGAGCAGGACTCGCTTCAGCGCGGCGGTGAAGTGCTCTTTAACAGCCTCCTGCGCTGCTTCATCCCGTTTCGGGTGAAAAGGACGCGGTTGCAGCCGGGTCCGTTTTAACTTGCGCAGCCATTTGATGATCGTGCGCTCCGACACGGTGACGGAAAAGTGCATTGTCACCTGCGCGCGTAGATCGACGCGTCAATGCCGACCGCGTTGTAGCGGTGCACCCAATCACACAGGCTGCCGGTCAATTCCGGTCTGCCGCGCGGCATCGAGCCGCGATGTTCCCTCCACGACCATGGAGGTTGCCAGAAGCCGCCGAGTCTGCGCAGTGTCATCGCTCCTCGCCGCCAACGCGCGAAGCTCCGCTGGCAGGGGATCCCTGCGGGTGATTTTGACGGCTCGCTGATCCGATCCTCCTCGCCGCCTCGGGTGGAGCGAACCTTACTTTGCGTAGTTTGGGAACCGGGGGAGAGTCGCGTTCAGGGCGGCTAGTATTATCTGGTGGCGCGCACCTCCGTCGAGCCGCGGCGGCTCCGGTTTTCTGGACAGTGGGATAAGCTAAGGGCTGACCGGTCCAAAGAGGCGTGAGACGTGAGCGTAAAGAGAAAGCAGCACAGCGCGGACTTCAAGGCGCGCGTAGCGATGACGGCATTATCGGGGGAGAAGACCCTGGCCGAGCTGGCATCGGAATTTGGTGTTCATCCGACGATGATCAGCACTTGGAAGCAGGAGCTGATGAAGCGCGCGAGCGAGCTGTTCGCGCGTGGCAACAAGGCCCCGGCGGCCGATGATGCGCAGAAGATGATCGACGATCTGCACCGCAAGATCGGCCAGTTGCAGGTCGAACGGGATTTTCTTGCCGGGCAGCCTGCCATCTCCCGTCTGCTGAGAGGCGGGCGATGATCGCGCCGAACGCGGGGCTGTTCGTCAACCGGCAATGCACGCTGCTCGGGATCGCGCGCAGCAGCTTTTACTATCAACGCCGGCCGGTATCGGCTGAGGAGCTCGATCTTCTCAATCGGCTCGACCAAATTTTCACCGCGCATCCGGTGTATGGCAGTCGGCGGCTGCAGGTGGCGCTGTTGCGCGAGGGGATTTCCGTTGGGCGCCGGCGCATCCGACGGCTGATGCGCAAACTGGGACTGTCCGCGATTAGGCCGAAGCGGAACACCAGCAAGCCGCATCCCGAGCACAAGATCTATCCCTATTTGCTGCGCGACAAGACGATCGATCAGCCGAACCAAGTGTGGGCAACCGACATTACATACCTCCCGATGCGTCAAGGGTTTCTATATCTGGTTGCGATCATCGACTGGGCGACGCGGCGGGTTCTGTCCTGGCGTCTGTCAAACACTCTGACGGCGGGGTTCTGCGTCGAGGCCCTTGGCGAAGCGCTCGCCCGGTTCGGCAAGCCCGAGATCTTCAATTCCGACCAGGGTTCGCAGTTCACGAGCGAAGAATTCACGCGGGTGCTGCTGGATCGTGGGATCGAGATCAGCATGGATGGACGCGGTCGCTGCCACGACAACATCTTCGTCGAGCGCCTGTGGTGGACGGTGAAGCACGAGTGGGTCTATCTGCGTCCCTCGGCAAATGGGCTTGAGCAGAAGCGCAGCCTGATCGAGTTCTTCGACTGGTACAACCGACGCCGCCCGCACCAGGCGCTTGGGTGGCAAACACCGGACGAGGCCTACTTCGACAGAGCCGCGTCGGCCCTGACAGAGGCGGCGTAATCGGTGCTGGGACGCTGTGAATTTGTGGGCAGTCGGCTGCGCCGATACCCGCCTGACCGCTCAAGCGCGGTCTCCTATGGACAAGCCCGGGAAAACGCTCTGCGTTCCCCCACCTTGTCCACAGGTCGGCGGCTGTCCACAAGACTTCGCAGCACCGCAGCAACATCAAGGATTGATTTTGATTCCGGGAGAGGTGAAACCTTCAGCCGACAACGGGCCTTAGCTTATTCTTCCCGGAACCTGTCCAGACGACCGAGACCACCGCAGTAGGTCCAAGCACGTGTTCACGCTTCACGGTGTCGATGAGCAGGAACGCCCGATGCTGCGGCGAGAACTCAAGCGCGGCCAGGTTGAAGCTTTCTTCAGCAAACAGGAGGCAACTGAGGTGGTATTGAAGGCGTGCGGTGGCTCCCATCATTTGGGGCATCGTCCTCAAATACCGCGAAATGCTGGTCGCCCAGCGCACCCAGGCGATCAACGCCCTGCGCGGCCATGCCGCGGAATTCGGCGTGGTGGCGGGGCCAAAGGTACCGTCAAGGTCACGGCACTCCTGACGGAACTGACCGCTGACAGCGCCATCCCGGGGCGGGCGATGTTCAACCAGATGGGCACGCATATCGAGGCGCTGGATTAACACGTGGCAGCTTTAGATGATCAATTGATGACCTGCACAAGGCCAACCCGGTCAGCCGATTACTCGCCGAGGTCCCAGGCGTCGGTCCGCTTAGCGCGATCACCATGGCCTTGACAGCCGAGCCAGGAAACTTTGCGTCCGGGCGCCACTTCGCGGCTTGGCCAGGCCTGACACCGAAGGAACATTCCACCGGCGGCAAGCAACGCATGGGCAAGATCGGCAAGGCCGGCAATGAAGGTTATGAACCGCGCCGGGTTTGCCGGAGGCTCTGAACCTTGAGAGGTTGGAGCGATGGAGAAAGCAAAGACGGCGAGCCGGTATTCGGCTGAGGTGCGTTCGCGTGCGGTCCGGATGGTATTGGAGCACGGGGCGGATCACGCCTCGCAGTGGGCAGCGATAGGGTCGATTGCGGGCAAGATCGGGTGCACGGCAGAGACGTTGCGAGGCTGGGTGCGCCAGGCGGAGCGCGATGGGGGTCTGCGAGCCGGTCCGACCAGCGACGAGCGGGAGCGGATCCAGGTGCTGGAGCGCGAGAACCGCGAACTGCGCCAGGCCAACGAGATTCTGCGCAAAGCGTCGGCGTATTTTGCGATGGCGGAGCTCGACCGCCGGTCCAAACCATGATCGCGTTCATAGACAATCATCGTGCTGCTTACGGGGTCGAGCCGATCTGCCGGGTTCTACCGATCGCCCCGAGCACCTACCATGCCGATACAGCAAAGCGCGCCGATCCCACCAAATTGTCCGCCCGGGCACAGCGCGATGCGGCCTTGCAGACCGACATAAAGCGGGTGTGGGATACGAACTTCCAGGTCTACGGTGTGCGCAAGGTCTGGCGTCAGCTTCAGCGCGAGGCCATCGCAGCACCACGCTGCCAAGTTGCACGGCTGATGAAGCATATGGGCTTGGCTGGCGCGGTGCGCGGCAGGACGTTGAAGACCACGCACAGCGACAAATCGACGCCGTCTCCCCTCGACCGGGTGAACCGGCAATTCCGGGCGCCGGCGCCGAATGCCTTGTGGCTGGCGGACTTTACCTACGTCGCCACTTGGCAGGGCTTCGTCTATGTCGCCTTCGTCATCGACGCCTTTGCCCGGCGCATCGTCGGCTGGCGAGTATCGCGCTCAGCACGGGCGGACTTCGTGCTCGACGCGCTCGAGCAGGCGTTGTGTGATCGCCGCCCGGTCCGCCAGGGCGGCCTCGTGCACCACAGCGATCGCGGCGTGCAAGGCGGATTCAAGTGATCGTCGCAACGACGATCCTTTTAGCTCGGCAGGGATGATGCTGATGCCCCAACCTGGACAAAGCAGAGCGCCGTGCTTGGTCTCGTCCAGGACGAGCCGGCGCTGCGCGCCGGTGCCGCACGCGGCATCCTGGACAAGACCTGCGCGCGGCGCTCTGCCCGAAGACAGGTCGGCTCCGAGGAATGGTCCTTTTGATCTCACCAAGGAATGTAATTTAGATCTGGATGCGGACAAGCGGCAATCAAAGCCAGGATGACGTCGCGTGCAGATACGGGGGTTGGTTCCGAGCGCCGCTCAGCATGGCCGATGTAAACAGCTGGTCAAGCGCCTCAGCCGGGGTTTTCCAAGCCAGCGTCTTTCGAGGCCGAGCGTTGAGCGCAGCCGCCACAGCCGCAATCTCGTCGGCGCTGTGCAGGCTGAGATCGGTGCCTTTGGGGAAATACTGGCGCAGTAGTCCGTTGGTGTTCTCGTTGGTGCCGCGCTGCCATGGGCTGTGAGGATCACAGAAATAGACCTGGATGCCGGCGTCGATCTTCAGGCGTGCGTGTTGAGCCATCTCAGCTCCTTGATCCCAAGTCAGCGACCGACGCAATTGCGCAGGCAAGATGGTAATCGTTCGGGTAATGGCCTCGCATACCGCATCGGCACCATGTCCGGCGAGTGCGGGTCCGTTCTTCACGCGCGCCTCGTGGCCATGGTCGGTCATACGCGGCAAATGCAACAGCAGAGTGAAGCGCGTCTTGCGCTCGACCAGGGTGCCAATCGCGGAACTGCCGAGGCCCACGATGAGATCCCCCTCCCAATGGCCTGGCACGGCGCGATCAGCTGCCTCCGCGGGACGTTTGCTGATCATTATCTCGGAAGAGATGAAGGTTTTTCCTCGGCCGCGGGTGCGCGCTCGCGGTATTCGCAACGCCCGCCCGGTACGCAAGCAGGCCGTCAGCTCGCGGCGCAAAGCGCCACGACTTTGAACAAACAGCGCCTGATAAATCGTTTCGTGGCTGATGCGCATGGTCTCATTGTCCGGGAAGTCGACCGGCAAGCGGCGAGCGATTTGCTCCGGGCTCCAGGCCCTTGCCCACCGCCGAGGCTTTCGGGGTCCATGGCGGCGGCCTCTCCAGTGCACAGCCGGCCCGGAAACAGCAACCCCACCCGGAGCGACGACGACACCGGCCAATCGTTCCTCCACATAGGTTCGCAGTGCAGTGTTAAGCGCAAGCTTGGCCTGCTTGGGGCGGCGAGCAGATCGCTCGGCATGCCACTGCGCTGTCGTCGCGCGATACGCCAGGCCGCCACTTCGGGTCGCAGCATTGCGCCGCAGCTCCCGCGAAATCGTTGAAGCGGCTCGCCCGAGCCGGCGCGCAACCTCCCGCCCGGAGCAGCCTTGAACGCGAAGAAGGGCGATCTCCTCCCGCTCCGCAAATGAAAGATACCGCCCGGACAGCGGCTTCGCTGATCGCCGAAACATCGCTGGTGGCATGCCGCCTGCCTTTCGGAACAATCGTGTTCCCACAGCCTGCGACATACCAGCCTTGAGCGCCGCATCCTCACTCGCCATGCCAGCCGCGATCGCCGCCCAGAACCGTCGTTGCTCATCTCGTCCTGCCACCACCGGACGACCTGGTGAGAACAGGGGCGCCCGACCAGACCGATCCGAATGCCGCCTATGTCTCGTCATCGCAACTTCTCCCTCGAGGTGTTGCGACGACCATTTGAGTTCAAGCAATACCTCTCGATCCGTTACAGCGAGCGCCTGCGTGAGGCCGGCATCGAGCCATCCGTCGGCAGCGTCGGCGACAGTTATGACAATGCGCTTGCCGAAACGATCAACGGCCTGTTCAAGGCCGAGGTGATCCACCGGCGTGGCCCGTGGCGCAGTGCCGAGACGGTGGAACTCGCCACTCTCGTATGGGTCGACTGGTTCAACAATCGTCGCTTGCTCGAACCGATCGGAAATATCCCACCCGCAGAAGCGGAACTCCGTTACTATGCCCAGGCCGATGAGCGCGCCATGGCGCGTGACTCAAACCAAACAGCCTCCGGCAAACCCGGCGCGGTTCACTACGGCAATTGCTGTTCGTCGGCGCCATGTCCGTCATCTGCTTCGCCAAACCAGGCAGCCAATCGGCCTCGGGGTGGGGCTTCTGCATTTGCTGGAGCGCAAGCCGCGCAAACTCGCCGCAGTCGCTCTGGCCAACAAGATGGCCCGAATCATCTGCGCCATGATGGCGAAGCGTACCGGCGCCAGCCGGTCGCCGTCTGAGCCGCGCGCGGCTGCCGAGGGTTTAAAGGGCAAGCAAGAGATGGCTATCGGTCGAACCGACGAGCGACGTAATCCGTTAATACCAGTGGCTTTAGGGTTTGAGCCTGAAAATCGCGTCATCCGTCCGGCCACCTCGGGGCGATGGTATAGTTTCATTCGCCGTGGAAATCGGCGGGTTGGATGTTGAGGGCAGCCATCTCGGCGTCAGTGACCTTGATACCCTTCGCATAGGCGCAGGCGGGCGCCGTTGCTGCAGCCACAGTCGGCGTTGATCAACAGCTGCTTCGCCTCCGGGTAACGCGGAGCGCCGATCTCACGCCACCAGCGTCGGATGCTCGCGACGGAGAACTCTCCGGTGTCCGCGCTGATGCCGACATTGACGAAGCCGGCATTGGCGGAAACGTCGTAGATGCCGCACCGCCTTGCCGAGTTCAGGAATGGCGAAGTCATGCACCCGGACCGGCTCCGGCTGCCCCTTGGGCCGCAACTCGCGGCCGCCATTCTTGAAGTCTCCGACGAGCTCCTTTTTCTTCGGGTCGACAGAGATCACCGGCTGCCCGGCGGCCTGGAATGCTTTTACCTTGGTTTGATAGGCTCGAACTGAGCGTTTCGGTCGGGGTGGTTGGCACCTTCGCGCGTCTTGCGGTTGGCTTGCAGGCTGAAGTTGAGGCGCTTCAGCAGCCGGCCGACCAGCTTCTGACCGGCGATGAAGCCCCGCTTGGCCAGCGCCGCGGAGAGATGGCGCTGGCTCAGGCTGACCCACCGCAACGCAGCCTCCGGGTCACCGCGGATCGACGGCTCCACCAGCTCATTCAGAGCTTCCAAGATCCCGGGCTGCGTCTCGATCGCGGCTTCTGTCCACCACCCCTGCGGCGAACCCGCTCGCTGCATCGGCCCCGGACCGGAGGTCCGCCAAACCGCGGCCTATGGTGCTGCGGGCAATTCCGGTGGTCCGCGAAACCGCGGCAATTCCGCCGCGGCGGGCAGGCGGCGAACAAGCGTCGGTCTCTTTCGTTGCGGAACGGTCCGAGTGCATTATAGCGGGCCCGGATGGCATCTTGGTCGATCATCCGGCCCGGCTGGACGCCAAGACACCCGATTCGCATCGACTTTTCCGGATTCGTTCGTTGCGTTATTGCGGCACTCTGCAGTCTTTTCTACCGAGTTGCTTGTTTTGGCTCAGGCCCTTAACAGGCCGCGCGCTTGTTTGGATGTCGCTCGCGGATCCCATCTGGGCCAGCGGACAGCGTCCCGCGTCGAAGGCCGGACACATGACCGCATTCGAACCAAGGTCAATATCTCGCAAACCTACTTGAACCCTACGGGCCGTTCTCTAATAGCGTCCCTCCTGTCAATCCCTGTCAATAGCCTTTTGCTTGTTTCAAAGCGGTTTGGACGGAGTTTTCGTCAGCCGACGCAAGTAAGAGCCGATACTTCCCGAACAACAGGACACAATGCAGCGTCGACGGCATCTTCAGCCGCCTCTCGCTACTGATCGTCGAGGTCAAGCCCCGAAGCCGCAAAGCGGGGCGTCGTATAGACGCCGGGCTTGAGGTCGACGATCAGTAGCGGAACAATGAGAACCGCCGTTCCCTTCGGATAAACTCCACCTCGCGATGCCTGAGCATCAGCTTTTAGCTTATCTGTCGCTACACCGGGGTCACGGTTCTCTCCGCGGTCGGGAAGCTCCCGCCGCAACATCTGGTCCGAAGCACAGGCACTGCGATGTCCACAACGGGCTCACACGGAGTACGTGCGGCCCAACGGCCACCTCGCAGTTTGCCTGCACCCTCGCCCCGGTGGGCAACTCATCATCCGCGCCTGCGCAGTCGCGCGAATGTATTGCTACAAGATAAGGTCAGGGTCTCCGGCCCGCACAGGTCAGGCGGCCGCTGACTGTGCTAACCAACAGAACGGTTGGCCCGAACGCCAAATGCTGTGCAAGATTGTGCAAAGCTTCCTCGCCAGCGCGACGCGCGCCTTGCCAATCCCCGATCGCTTGGCAATCGCTTGTGCCCAATCCTTCAGACCCGAAGCCTTCTTCACCCGCGACAAGATCACCACAGCTGCCTCGTACATCAGGGTGCGGGCAAGCGTGTCGCCGCATCGCGAAATGCGCCCGCTGCGATCGACTTCACCCGACTGATACTGCCTCGGCGTCAGCCCTATGTACGCACCAACCGACCGCGATCGGGCAAAACGGCCTGGGTCCTCAACCGTACATCACGTAGGCCAGCACGGTGACGACCCCGATACCGGGCACGCTCATCAAAAGTCGGCACGTCGGATCGTTCTTTGCCAGCGTGCGCACGGCTTTATCGAAGACCGCAATTTGTTCGCGCAGCTGACGCCACGCCGTAAGTATGGGTCGGACGATCGCCGCCACGTCACTATGATCGGCGAGCAGAGCCTCGACCCGTCTATCGAACGGAACGCCACGCATGGCGCCAGGCAGCATCCCGAACGTCTTGAGCACACCCCGGATATGGTTCGACAAACGCGTCGTCATGCCGACCAGCTGCGCCCTTGCGCCAAGCAGGGCACGCGTCCGATGCGCATCAAGCGATTTCACGTGCACCGACCGATACCATCCCGTGCGCATGATTTGCGCGAGCCCCTCGGCATCGTTCTGATCGGTCTTATTCATCTGCATCTTGAGCGCGGCACTGGCATGCCTCGCATCGAGGCAGACCACGTTAAGCCCGCGCCCGCGCAGTTCATGCACAAGCCACGGTGTCATCGGGCCAGTTTCAATCCCGATGCTTGCATCATCCCCCGCGTGCCGCCGCACAGCCCGCTCAATCGGTTCCGGCTCTGAATGACACTGGCCGCGCCAGAGCCGGCGACCGGCATCGTCGACCACGCAGATTGACGTCAGCTTTTGCGAAACGTCCAAACCAACAAATCGGGCCATCGGGCACCTCCACGTGTGAACCACCGAGCGACAACGCCCGGGGCGCGGCACTATGGGGGTGGCAGGCTCCCGACCGCGATTACACGATGTCCACACATGGTATTATGTTTACGACGAGGCGCGCGGAGTGCCGCAGGGTGGCATGGCTCCGAGATCTGCCCGCCGCGTGGCAATGCCCGGACTGCGGAACGGACAAGACAAGGTTTGGGGTGCATTTGGTGCAACCTGACGGCGGACTAAGCACCGCCGATTTTGCAGCCTCAATAGGGGCAATTATTATTTAGCCGGCGGCAGGAGAATGTTGCCAGTGCTACCGCACACGGTCTCCCAACCTTCGGGAGTTCGCGCGCGGGCGCAATCATGCTAAGCATATTTGGCGATCCGGCACGTGGGTGGACGTGGCGCGTTTACGCCCTGCCACGACCGCGTCCGAGCACTTAAAAACTCAGGAGGATACGATGGAACTCGGAATTGTGCAGATAATGGCAGGCTTTGGCTTGCAGGACGTTAGCGACCGGCAGGTTTATGACGAGGAGATCAGGCAGGCTGTTCTCGCCGATACGCTTGATTACGATCACGTTTGGGTCGTCGAGCACCACTTCGAGGACTACTCGTTCTGCCCTGATAATTTCGTCTATCTCGCGCACATAGCGGCGAAGACGCAGCGCATCCGTCTCGCCACCGGCGCGGTCATCCTGCCGTGGAACATTCAGCCGCTGCGGGTCGCGGAGAAAGCCGCTCTTCTCGACACCCTATCCAATGGCCGCCTCATCCTCGGGCTCGGCCGCGGATTGTCGCGCCGCGAGTTCAGCCAGTTCGGTGTCGCCATGGATGAATCCCGCGACCGCTTCGACGAGATGGCGCCGATGATCCTCGAGGCGCTCGAAACCGGCGTGATGGAAGAACACCATGGCCGCTACTTCGATCAGCCACGCGCGGTGCTGCGGCCCAAGCCCTTCAAGAGCTTCCGCGATCGCACCGCGCAAGTCGCGATGAGCAGTGATTCCGTCCAGGTGGCAGCCCGTCTGGGCGTGCAGATGATGTCGTTCCTGTACAAACCCGACGAGGTGCACGCGGAGGAATTCAATACTTACCGCGCCACGTTTCAGCAGCATCACGGGAAGATGCCAAAGCCGCCCCTGCTGGCGCTGATGACCGTCTGCGACAGTGACGCCGCGCGCGCCCGTGAAAATGCCGAACGGCACTGCGCGATGTATTTCCATTCCGTGATGCATCATTACGAAATGATGAGTGAACATTTCGCCGCGACCAAGGGATATGCGGAATATGGCGTCGGCGCCGAGGCGATGCGCGCCGCCGGGCTCGACGATATGGTCCGTGGCTATGTGGACCAGCAATTGTGGGGCACCCCGGATCAGATCTTGCGCAAGCTGGAGCAGCGCCGCGCGGTGATGGGCGATGTTGGCTGCCTGTGCGCCTTCCGCTTTGGCGCCAGCCCGTTCGAGGTCAGCGAGCGCAGCATGCGCCTGTTCGCCGACGAGGTGCTGCCGGTGGCACGGACCTGGCAGGCTTCGAAAGAACAGCGCCAAGCCGCCGAATAAGTCTTCGGCTACTGCTGGAACTGAGGACGGAGGGCTCGCGAGTGCCACGCGAAGGCGGTTGCGCGAGCCTCCGTCCCGCTTCTTTCCACTGACGCTGGCAACTTCGACTAGGCGTCGTCGCCTCCAGGATCAGAACGAGCCGGTGGACCGGCAGCGTGTCCAGCGTTGGCGAATGACCCAGGCTTTGCGCACACTACGCACGATCGTTATTGATGCGAAAAGTTGACCGACGCACAGTGGAACTCAACCACCAGGGCAAACTGGGGAATTTCCGTGGAAGATATCGAGGGGAGAGAGACAATGCGATCGGCACATCGTTTCGCGGCTGCCGCCTTCGTCTGGCTCGCCTCATCCTGGTTCGGCGCCGGGCAAGGTGCGGCGGCAAGCTGTGACAGCCTTGCTGGCATGAAGGTGGGCGACGCTTCGATCACTGCGGCTGGCAATATCAGCTCATGTCGGATGGTACTCCGATATCGTAATGACCGCGGCCCCTGTGGTGCCGACCTTGCACCACCCAACCACGGCAAACCGCCCGCCTGGAAGATCATTCGGCGCGAGTTGCGAAAGACGGGCTAGTGCCCATATCCGGCTGTCGCTCGCTATTTGGGCCAGGGTAGCCGCACTGAGCCCGCCAGCTTCGTGTGCGCCGCGCCAGGCGCAAGGTGATTGGGATAGATCCGGTCCGAAGCTGCTGGCGGCGGTCTTGTATCAGCCCGTCTTCAAAACCCTCTTTTGCTCAGTGTGCGCCTGCTCCGCTGCCGCTTGTCTTGCGCATCGCCAGTGATGTTATAAGCGCTAGCAGTAAGGCCGCTCCCATCAGGTAGAAGGCGTCGCTGTAGGCCAGCAGATAGGATTGCGCGCGAACGATCCGTCCGATCTGCACCACCGCGTCGCGCCAGCCAGTGGCGGGATCACTTGCTCCAGCCGCGAGAAAACGTTCTTGCAAGGATGCGATCCGATCTCGGGTCGCGGGGTCCAACAGGGAAGCGCGCGCGGTGATGATGCTAAAGTGGAACTGCTCCCGCTTGGTCACGAACGTTTGCAACGCCGCGATGCCGACGGAGCCACCGAGGTTGCGCATCATGTTGAACATCGCCGAAGCCGAACCGGCGTTTTCCCGTTCGATGCCACCTGTCGCGAGCGCTGAAAGCGGCGTGAGAACCAGCGCCTGACCGAGGGCACGCACAAGGTTCGGCACGAAGAGCTGGTCGCCAGCATAGTCGGGGGTAATCTCGAGATTCATAAAGCAACTCAGCGCGAACAGTCCGAACCCGACGGCGACCAGAAGGCGCGTATCGATATGGCGCATCAGGAGCGGCACGAACGGGATCAACACCAATTGCGGCAGACCAGTCCAAGCCAGCACCATCCCCACCTGCTCAGAATTATAGCCCTGTGTCTGCGACAGATAGACGGGCAGTAAGTAAACCGAGCCATAGAGCGCCATGCCGAGAATGACGTTCGCCAAACTGCCTAGCCCAAAATTCTGCCGCAGCAGCAGGCGCAAATTCAACAGAGGGTTGTGGCTGGTCAGCTCGATCCAGAAGAACAGCGCCAGCGACACCACAGCAACGATCGACAATCGCACAACGAACGGCGAGCCGAACCAGTCGTCCTTGTTGCCTTCCTCCAGCACCGTCTGCAATGACGCGAGGCCGATCGCGAGCGTGGCGATGCCGGGCCAGTCGCCGTCCCGAAGCAGCGACAGCTTCACCGGCGAGGGCAACAGCGACGGCCAAAGCGTCGCCAGCATGATCGCACCGGGGATCAGGTTTACGTAGAAGATATACTGCCAGCCGAAGTTTTCGGTCAGGTAGCCGCCGATCGTCGGCCCGATTGCTGGCGCGAACGTGGCGGACACTGCGAACATCGCGAGGCCGACCGGCTGCTTGGACTTTGGCAGCATGGTCAGGGTGATGGTGAAGGCCATCGGGATCAGCACGCCGCCGAAAAAGCCCTGCAGCGCGCGGAGAGCGATCATCTGATTTAGGTTCTGCGCGTAGGCACAGGCCACCGACATCACCAGGAACATGATGGTGTTTCCGAGGAGATAGCGGCGCAGCGAGAATACCGAGGTCAGAAATCCTGTAAGCGGGATGACGACGATCTCGGCGACCAGGTAGGCGGTCGAGATCCAGCCGCCAT
Source organism: uncultured Alphaproteobacteria bacterium (assembly GCA_963772355.1). GTDB lineage: Bacteria > Pseudomonadota > Alphaproteobacteria > Acetobacterales > Acetobacteraceae > Rhodopila. Next base: position 116,286 of record CAVYXX010000029.1, read on the forward strand.
CATCGATACCCGCACCGATCGCCCCCTGGATGTTGGGCAGCGAAGCGTTGGTGATCTGGACGTTGAGCACCGCGATGAAGGCCCCGATGATGGAGCCGCCTACCGCCATCCAGGTCTTCAGGTTGGTTTTTGGTTCGCTATCGGTAGGAACGCGGGGATTGCTCACAGCGGGTCTCCCGGAGCATGGATCAGCGCGAAGCGACGGAGGTCGGGCCGCCAGCTTTGGCGTCACCCGCCTTGGTATCGATCGTTGGTTCCACTGACATGCCCGGACGCAAAAGGCCGGACGCCACGGCCTGGCCCGAGGGATCACGATCCAGCACGATCTTGACGGGCAGGCGCTGCACGATCTTGGTGAAGTTACCGGTCGCGTTATCCGGCGGCAGCAGGGCGAACTGCAGGCCGGTCGCCGGGGCGACGCTATCGACCCTGCCGTGGATCCTCGCAGCCGGGAACGTGTCGACGGAGATCTCGACTGGCTGACCGGGATGGACGTCTGTCAGCTGCGTCTCTTTGAAGTTTGCCACGATATAGACCGCGTGCAGCGGAACGACGGCCATAAGCTGAGTCCCTGCCTGGACGTATTGGCCGACCCGCAGCGAGCGCGCGCCTACCGTGCCGTCGATTGGTGCAGTAATGGTGGTATACCCGAGGTTCAACCCAGCCTGCTGTTTGGCGGCGCGGTAGTGCTCGAGCTGTGCGGCGGCTTTAACACGGGCAGCCTGAAGCACATCCACCTGCTGTTTGGCGGCAGCCAACGCGGCGCGTGCCTGTAGCAGGCCTGCCGTGCGTTGCACCAGCGTCGACTCGGTCTGCTGGGCAGACTGCGTGGTCCCGGCACCGGTCCGGGAGAGCAGATCGTAACGAGTATGATCCTGCTGTGCGAACTTCAACGAGGCCTCGGCTGACGTGACCTCCTGATTAGCCTGTTCGATGGTGGAATTCTGCAGGATCAACTGAGCGTCGATCGAGCGGATCTCGCTTTCGGCGCTTTCCCGATCGGCGATCGCTTGATGCAGCGCGGTCTGGAAGTCCTGGTCGTCGATGCGCGCGAGTAGTTGCCCCGCCTTGACGTGCTGGTTGTCGGTGACCAGGACCTGGCTGATGTAGCCGGAAACGCGCGGGGCGATCAGGGTGTTGTCCGCCTGGACGTAGGCGTCGTCGGTAGACACCTGGAACCGGCCGGTCTGCCAGTATTGCGTGCCGTAATAGGCTCCGGCTGCCAAGCCAAGCACCACGATGGTGCCGAGCGCGGTCTGCTTCAGCAGGCCCTTGCGGTGGGACGCGTTTCCCGCGCGGACGCCAATCCCCGCCAAGCCGCCGTCCATCCGCTCGACCGTCGTTACCTAACTCATGCACGCCTCTCCTCTCGGTCCACCAACTGCCACCATAAGTAGTATTGCTGGCAACAAGGGATAATCGGGCACCGGAGCATTGGATTTATGCATCCAGCGTGGAAGTCCGCATGGGAACGTTCAGGGGTTGATTGGCCGGTTTGTTTGACATCGGCTGGACCATCCTATGAAGTATTGGGCGATCCTGCGCAAAGCCGATCAATGGCCGGCCAAAGCGCCAAAATCCGACAGCCGTCGTGCACAAACACCATCAGGGAGAAAAATAGTGGATGCTCCAGTCAGCTTCGACCATCGCCTGCATGCAACGACCGTCCCGCTGGACCAGATCGACGTCAGTGATCCGCAACTTTATTTCGACGACGTCTGGCAGCCGTATTTCGAACGGCTTCGGCGCGAGGACCCGGTTCACTACGTAGCGAACAGTCCGTATGGGCCGTACTGGGCGATCACCAAATACAAGGACATCATCCACCTTGAGGTGAATCATAGGGCTTTCTCGTCCAGTTGGGAGCTTGGCGGGATCAGGATCGAGGACATTCCATCGGGCTACGAACGGCCGAGCTTCATCTTGCTCGATCCGCCGGATCATGATGAGCACCGGCTGGTCGTCAGTCCGACGGTAAATCCGATCAATCTGGCGAAGATGGAGACATTGATCCGGGAGCGGACGGGCCGGGTGCTGGAAGCGCTGCCGCGTGGCGAGGCGTTCAACTGGGTCGACCGCGTGTCGATCGAACTGACGTCAATGATGCTTTGCACGCTGTTCGATTACCCGGTCGAGGACCGACGGCAGTTGGTCTACTGGTCGGAAGTGGTGATTACCGACATCAACGCGCCGGGGGCGTTGGTGAAGTCAGAAGCGGAGCGGTTTGACATCCAGCTGCAATACACCGCCCGTTTAAACGAGTTGTGGGAGGAGCGGGCGAAATTGCCGCCGAGTTTCGACATCATCTCGATTCTCGCGCACAGCGATACCATGAACAAGTTGTCGTTGCGGGAACGGATGGGAATCCTGACCTTGTTCCTGGTCGGCGGCAATGACACGACGCGCAATTCGATGTCCGGCGGGTTGTGGGGATTGAGCCAGTTCCCCGATCAGATGCGGAAACTGCGTGCCAACCCGGCGCTGGTGACCGACACGGTGCCGGAAATCGTTCGCTGGCAGACCCCGGTGATCCACATGCGGCGGACCGCGCTGGAGGACGTGGATTTCGGGGGCAAGGTGATCAAGAAGGGTGACAAGGTCGTCGTTTGGTATATCTCGGGCAATCGCGACGACACGGTCATCGAGCGGCCCAATGAGTTCATCGTCGACCGCCGCCGGCCACGCGAGCATCTGTCGTTTGGATTTGGCATCCATCGCTGCCTGGGCAATCGGCTGGCGGAGTTGCAGTTGAAGATTTTGTGGGAGGAGATCATCCGGCGCAACCTGGAGATCGAGGTGCTCGGGAAGCCGGTGTATGCGTATTCGAACTTCCTGCGCGGGATAAAGGAGCTTCCGGTGCGGCTGGCGGCCTGAGCAGAGGGATGGCGCCCGCAGCCGGCCGGGCGTCGCTTTATCCCTGCGTTGGAGTTCCAGACTGATGAAGCTCGGCGTCCTGCAATTCTTCAGTTGGCCGGAACGGCGGGTCGATCTGGCTACGGTGTATGAGCGGGCGATTTAACGCATCGAGATCATGGATCGATCGGGGTTTGACGCGGTTTGGCTGGCCGAGCATCATTTCTCCAGCTTCAGCGTGTGCCCGTCTGTTCACATGATGGGGACACTTGCAGCGGCGCGGACCCGGCGGTTGCGGATCGGCACCGCGGTCTCGCTGGCGGCGTTCTACCATCCGCTCCGGCTTGCCGAGGAAGTGGCGCTTCTGGACGTGCTGTCGGGTGGGCGAGTAAATTGGGGCGCCGGCCGCGGGTTTTCGCGCGGGGAGTTCACCGCGTTCGGAGTGTCGCCGGAGGAAAGTGCGTCTCGGTTCCGGGAAACCGTGGAGATCGTGCTGCGGGCGTGGAGCGAAGAGCGGCTGAACTTTGCGGGAGAGTATTTCCGGTTCGAGGATGTCGAGGTTCTGCCGAAGCCGGCACAGACTCCACTGCCGGTGTGGATGGCCGCGAGTTCCAGACCAGCGATCCTTTGGGCGGCGGGCCGCGGCTTATCCATCCTGATGGATCCGCATTCCACTTTTGAGGAACTTGCCGAGAAGCGGCGTTACTATGAGCAGGCGTTGCTGGCGGGTGGGTTCTCGTGCGCCGGCCGGGACATTCCGATGGCGCGTTTCGTTGCTCTGGCCGACACTGACGCCAAGGCCGAGGCGGTGGCTCGGCGTGGTGCCGGCTGGCTGACAGCGTCCTATGTCGGGCCGCGGCATAACGCGGTGGTGCAGGAGGCACGGGTTTATCCCGGCGGGGATATGGTCGAACACTACACCGATCAGGTGATCCTGCATGGCACGCCCGATCGGGTGGTCGACCGGGTGCTGGCACTTCGGGAAGAGGCCGGGCTGGATTACCTGCTGTGCGCGCCGCTCAGCCACGAGAGCTTCGTGATGCTGCCGGACCAGGTGTTGCCGCGCCTGGGGTGAGCAATTCAGAATCAGGAACCTCCGATGAACCAATTATCCGACCCTGACGCCGACGCTCGGACGGCGCTCCGTTTGATAGGCCCTGATCCGGCGAACTGGGTTCCGGATCGTCTCGGCATTGACCATAACGTCACGATCGTCGGCGGCGGCCAAACCGGGTGCGCGCTGGCTTTCGCACTGCGCCGCGCCGGCATCGGCAAGGTCTCGATACTGGAGGCGGCACCGGACGAGAAAGCTGCCGGCATCTGGTTGAATGCCGCGCGGATGAACCTTCTGCGCACTCCGAAGGCGCTGCCCGGGCCGGAGCTTGGGATCCCGGCGTTGAGTTTTCAGGGGTGGTACGAGGCGCGCCGCGGCGAGGCCGCGTATACTGCGATCGATCGTATCGAACGCATCGATTGGGCGAATTATATCAGTTGGTACAGGCGATTTCTCGGGATCGAGCCGCGCTACGCGACGCGGCTGACGCGGATCGAACCGATGGGTGATCACTTTCGGCTGCATCTGGACACGTCTGACGGTGCCAGAACGGAAACGACGAGAAAGATCATTTTGGCGACTGGGTTCTTTGGCGGCGGCGGAAAGCTCGTTCCGGATGTGCTAACGAGGAACCTGACCCCGGACTCCTACGCGCACACCGAGGACGTGATCGACTTCGCCACCCTGCGGGGCAAGGCTGTAGGCGTGGTGGGCGCGGCGGCGGCGGCGTTTGATGCGGCGGGCGTGGCGCTGGAGCATGGCGCCGCCGAGGTTCACCTGTTCGCGCGGCGCGACACGATCGCCTCGATCCCGGTGACCCGAGCGCGGGCGTTTCCTGGGGCTTATGACAATTACCATCAGCTTCCGGACGCGGACAAATGGCATCAGGCGATCCGGTATTTCCGCTTCGGATCGACCCCGACGACCGACGCGATCGAACGCACCGTCAAATACCCCAATTTCCATCTGCATCTTTCCGCACCGTGGTCGAACGCCAAGGAGCGCGGCGATAGAATCGAGACCACCATCAACGGCACGACCTATCGCTTGGATTTCGTGATCGCCGGCACGGGCTACTCTCCCGATCTAGCATTGCGGCCGGAGTTGGCTGATTTCGCCGGGCAGATCCTGCTGTGGCGCGATCGATATACGCCGTCTCGGGACGAACAGGACGAAATGCTCGGTTACTATCCTTATTTGGGTGCGGGGCACGAATTACTGGAAAAGACCCCGGGTGCTTCGTCTCTTCTCGCGCATATTCATGTGCAGAATCCAGCGGGGTTCATGAGCTTTGGTTTGCCGATCGGCGATGTTCCGAGTATGAAACGTGACATTCCGGTGATTGTTGGCCGAACTAGTGCTGATCTGTTCCGCGACGACCTGGACACATTGCGCCATCGCATGGTCGGAGATGTTCCGCCCGACTTTAGCGACGAACTGTATCGGCCCGCGATAAGGTAGAGGGGCTTCACTGGGCGGGTATCGCGGCCCTCAGAAGGTTGGCCGCGCCAACAGCGCGCACGTGCTATGGTATCGGACCTTTTCCGCAGACTGTGGCAACGATGACAACCGAAGCACCTGCCCTTCCTGAGCCTTTTGCCGCCTTCGCCGCATCGATCGTGACGCAGTCTCCGCTACGCGCGGCCATCACGGCCCAAACCCGGGCCGACGAGGCCGAGTTTGTCGCGCGGTTACTTGTGACGGCGACGCTGCCGAGCCCTACGGTGGTACAGGCAGAAGTAGTGGCGCGCCGTCTGGCAACCGCCCTCAGAGCAAAAGGCACTCATGGGGCGGTCGAGGGGCTGATGCGGGAATATGCCTTGTCGAGCGACGAGGGCGTCGCGCTCATGTGTTTGGCCGAGGCGCTGCTCCGCATTCCCGACCGGGCCACGCGCGACGCCTTGATCCGCGACAAGACAACCAAGGGAGACTGGCAAAGTCACGTTGGCCACTCCCCATCGATGTTCGTCAACGCCGCCACCTGGGGACTTCTGGTGACCGGCAAATTGGTCGCCACCAACAGTGAGGTCGGGCTTGCCGGGGCACTGGCCCGGCTGATCGCGCGTGGCGGCGAGCCGGTGGTCCGCAAGGGGGTTGATATCGCAATGCGGATGTTGGGCGAACAATTCGTTTCCGGGCGAACAATCGCCGAGGCGTTGGCGAACAGCCGCCGCCTCGAGGCCCGTGGCTTCCGCTATTCCTACGACATGCTCGGTGAAGCTGCGCTGACGGCGGCTGATGCTTCTCGTTACTATCACGAATATGAGCGAGCGATCCACGGAATCGGCGCCTCGGCCGACGGCCGTGGTCTCCATCGGGGACCAGGGATCTCGATCAAGCTTTCGGCTTTGCATCCCCGCTATTGCCGAGCGCAGCGAGACCGGGTGATGGCTGAGCTGCTGCCGCGTCTGCAGACGCTGGCGGTGCTGGCGCGCCGTTACGACATCGGTCTCAACATCGATGCCGAGGAAGCGGACCGGCTGGAGCTCTCGCTCGACCTGCTGGAGGCGCTATGTTTCGACGGCCGCCTTAGCGGTTGGCATGGGGTGGGCTTTGTGGTTCAGGCCTACCAGAAGCGTGCGCCGTTCGTGATCGACTTTTTGATTGACCTCGCGCGCCGGTCAGGCCACCGGCTGATGATACGCCTGGTGAAGGGCGCCTATTGGGATAGCGAGATCAAGCGCGCGCAGGTGGATGGGCTCGAGGGGTTTCCGGTGTTCACCCGGAAGGCACATACCGATGTTTGCTATCTGGCTTGCGCGCGCAAGCTTTTGGCCGCTCCGGTAGAGGTGTTTCCGCAGTTCGCGACGCATAACGCCTATACCACCGCCGCTATATACAGCATGGCGGGCAGCGGTTCTCAACTTGGTCAATACGAATTCCAATGCTTGCACGGCATGGGCGAACCTTTATATGAGGAGGTTGTCGGACCTGACAAGCTTGACCGGCCCTGCCGGATCTATGCCCCGGTTGGCTCGCACGAGACGTTGTTGGCTTATCTGGTGCGCCGGCTGTTGGAGAACGGGGCTAACTCGTCGTTTGTCAATCGTATCCAAGATCCGTCGGTCTCGATTGAGGAGCTGGTGGCCGATCCGGTTGCGGCGGTCGCGGCGGGTTTGCTCATTGGCGCACCGCATCCTCGCATCGCGCTGCCTCGTGCTCTGTTTGGGGCGGAGCGAGCGAACTCGGCGGGCGTTGACCTTGCGAACGAACAATGCCTTGCGGCTCTCGCACGTGCCGTGACGACGCCCCGGGTTTGGAACGCGGCGCCCATGCTGGCCGGCGGTGAGGCTTCGGGGACGCGCAAGGAGGTTCGTAACCCGGCGGACCATCGTGACCTTGTCGGCTATGTTACGGAGGCCGTCGCGGAGCAGGTGGACCAGGCAGTTGCCGCCGCCGAGACGTGGGACGCGGTGGCGCCGAACGATCGCGCCGCGTGCTTGTTTCGAAGCGCCGATCTGCTGGAATCGCGGATGGCGGGATTGATCGGGCTGATTGTGCGCGAGGCCGGAAAAACGTTCTCGAGCGCTGTCGCCGAGGTGCGGGAGGCGGTGGATTTCCTGCGTTATTACGGGGCGCAGATGCGTGACCATTACCCGGCAGGTAGCCACACGCCGCTTGGAATCGTCGCGTGCATCTCGCCGTGGAACTTTCCTCTGTCGATCTTCACCGGGCAAGTCGCGGCGGCGCTGGCGGCTGGCAACGCCGTGCTTGCCAAGCCTGCCGAGGAGACGCCGCTAATCGCGGCACAGGCGATGGCGATCCTTCGCGAAGCGGGGGTTCCGGCCGGTGCGGCTCAACTTCTTCCTGGCGATGGTGAGGTGGGCGCCCGGCTGGTCGCGGATCCACGGGTTCAGGGAGTGATGTTCACCGGCTCGACGGATGTTGCGCGGCTGATTCAGCGTCAGCTTGCAGGGCGGTTGGCCGCGGATGGGTCGCCGGTGCCTTTGATTGCGGAGACTGGGGGACAAAACGCTCTTGTCGTCGATTCCTCGGCGCTGGCCGAGCAGGTGGTGACCGATGTGGTTACGTCTGCGTTTGACAGTGCCGGGCAGCGTTGCTCGGCGCTTCGTGTGCTGTGCCTGCAGGAGGACGTGGCGGATCGGGTCCTGGCCATGCTGAAGGGTGCGCTGGAGGAACTTACGGTGGGCAACCCGGACAAGCTGGCGACCGATGTGGGCCCGGTTATTTCGCCTGGGGCGCGCGACCGGATTGTCGGGCATGTCGAGGCGATGCGGCGGAGGGGCCGCGCGGTGCATCAGTTTGCGCTGGCGCCTGAGGCTGCCCACGGCACGTTCGTGCCGCCGACGATTATCGAGATCGAAAGCCTGGCGGAGCTTGAGGGCGAGGTGTTCGGGCCGGTGCTGCATGTGGTTCGGGTGCCCAGGGACGGGCTGGAAGCGGCGGTCGAGGCGGTGAATGCCACCGGCTACGGGCTGACCTTCGGAGTGCATAGCCGAATCGATGAGACAATCGGCCGGGTTATGGCTCGCAGCACCGCGGGCAACATCTACGTCAACCGCAATTTGATCGGCGCGGTGGTCGGGGTGCAGCCTTTTGGCGGGCACGGCCTGTCTGGAACTGGGCCTAAGGCGGGGGGCCCGCTCTACCTCCGCCGGCTGATGCGGCGCCGACCGGCTGCCATGCCACTGCCGAAGGGCCGAGCGCCAGCGGCGGCGCGTGCGTGGGGCGCGTGGCCTGGGGTGGGGCGCGAATTTGGTGAGTCGGTGTTGGCGGGAACGCCTGCTGGTGTGGCGATGGACCTGACAGGTCCAGTTGGGGAGCGCAATGAATACGCTACGATTCCGCGTGGGGCGGTGGTTTGCATCGCTCCGGACCGGGAGCAGCTTCTGGTCCAGGTGGGTGCGGCGCTGGCGACGGGCAATCGGGCGTTGATTGCCGCGGGAGCGCTTGGCGGGTTGGTCCCATTGGACGATGTTCGGGAGGTGCCGGATCTGCTGGAAGCGGGTTGCGATGCCGTGCTGTTTGCAGGGAGCCGTGTCGATCTGCTGGCGATCGCGCGGAGACTGGCCGGGCGGGATGGCCCTATCGTGCCGATCTATCTCGCCGAACCCGACGGACGCTACCCGCTGGAGTTCCTGGTGCGGGAGCGCTGCGTCAGCATCAACACGGCGGCGGCGGGCGGCAATGCGAGCCTGATGACGATCGGATGAGGCGCCTCGCCATGTGTCAGGAGGACGCTACGGTCGCGGGTCTAGCCGTCCGCGTGTCTTGCTCCTACCTGGGTGGAGAGGTCGTCAAGTCGTGAGAGAAACGTCTTGAGAATTGGCGACTTGTTTGCCTTGTGAAATCCTAGCACCAGATCAATCATCGGCTGTTCTCCAGCTAGAGAGCGGCTGACGATGGATGGCGGCAGGTAGCTGTCGATAGAAGCCGGCAACAGCGCAATGCCTCCTGTCGACCCTACTAGGGAAATCGCCATGGCGAAATTGTCGATCTCGAGATGTGGCGTGATGCGCACAGCCGATCGATCAAGGTAGTCGCTAACGACGTTGCGCAGCATGTGCGCTACGGATGAGATCCCGATAAAGGTTTCCTCGATTAGGTCTTGCGGATCGATGGACTTGCGCACCGCCAGCCGGTGATCGCTCGGCAGGATCGCGACCAGTGGCTCTCTAACAATCAAGCGGTATTCGAGGTCGGGTTCGGCTCGCGCCGCAGGAATGCCATATCGAGTTTGCCGCGCAGGAGATCGTCGGCAAGATCGGTGGAAAACCCGCTGAACACCCGGACCTCCAGGTTGGGCAACTCGTCCCGGAGTGTGTTCGTCGTAGGCGGGATGCAGTCGACCTCATGCCCGGTCAGGAAGCCCACGGCAAAGACCGGCTTTGCGGGGTGTGCGATGCGGCGGGCGGACGCGACCGCAGCTTCCGCCTGCGCTAGCGACAGCCGCGCGTGATCCAGAAAAGCCCGGCCGGCTGCGGTGAGTTCGATCCCCCGCACGCTGCGCTGAAATAGCGGTGTGCCGACTTCAAGTTCGAGATCGCGGATCTGCCGGCTGAGCGAAGGCTGCGACGTGTGCAGCCTTTTCTCGGCCGCGAGGTTAAGGCTCCCCTCTTCGGCGACGGCGATGAAATAGCGAAGATGCCGGAGCTCCATGGCCGCTTCTATGCCTCCTGAGCATATCCTTCATCTTACAAAGTCTTATCTACCGCGGCCAGGGTTGCTTAGATTGGTCCTCGATAAATCCGGGCTGGGCAGCCCGATACGTCGAGGCGGAAGGCATTCGTTTGCCTGTCGTTCCCTGCTAGATTGAGGACACTGAAAATGGCAGATCTGACCAACAAGGTAGCGCTCGTCACCGGCGGTTCACGAGGCATTGGCGCCGGAATTGCCAAGCGGTTGGCGGCCGACGGCGCGAGGGTAGCGATCACTTACACCAGAGGCGCGGAGGCGGCGGCCTCGGTTGTGCAGGAGATCGAAAGCTCCGCCGGGAAGGCAGTCGCGATTCAGGCGGATGCAACCGATGCGAAAGCCGTCGTCGGCGCAGTCGAGCAGACGGTCGCGACCTATGGCCGGCTTGATGTGTTCGTCAACAATGCCGGCACGGCAATTCCGAAGCCGTTCCTGGAGACGACGCTGGAGGAACTGGATCGCATGATCGAGCTCAATTTCCGCGGCGCTTTGATCGCGACCCAGGCGGCGCTGCGGCAGATGGAGGACGGAGGTCGCATCATCATGATCGGATCGTGCGTGGGTGAGCGCATGATGACGCCCGGCCTGGTTGCTTACGCGGCCACGAAAGGCGCCATAAAGATGTTCACGCAAGGGTTGGCCCGCGAGGTTGGGGGACGGGGCATCACGGTCAACAATATCCAACCGGGTCCGATCGACACGGACTTAAATCCCGCCGCGGGCGATTGGGCGACGCCACAAATAGCCCTCACGGCGCTCAACCGGTATGGCCATGTTGAAGAAATCGCTGCGATGGTGGCATTCGTCGCAGGTCCGGAAGCGGCGTACATAACGGGCGCGAACCTGACCGTGGACGGTGGCACGAACGCGTGATTCGTAAGATTTTGTCGCGATTGGTTTAGAGTTGGCCGCCTCGACAAGCGTCTTGCAGCGGCGGAACGTCTTGTCGGGGCGAGCACACGATCACCGATCAAACGGTCGGCATTTTTGCTCGGCTTTACGGGTCGTTCAGTGGTCCAACGAAGTATGGCCGAATATTTTAGCCAGTCTACGCCCTGACGTTGACTGACGGCAAGTCGCTACTGGGCTATTTTCTTAATGAATAGAGGCCGTTACCGCTTTTAGCAAACTATGTGATCGGAAGCGGCGGCGTGATTCTATTCGCCGGTTTGCTATTGTGAACGGACCGATCCACTGGACGTGTCGCAGTGCTTAAGCATAGCGCCTCCGTGGAGTGACACCTCAAGCCCGATCAGCCCGCAGAAGTTTCAAGGACGGCTTCATGGATCGAGATCGCCTCTTTGCGGCTTCACATAGTATTGCCTTTGGTGCGACTTGCGGGGTCACGATGGCATTGGCCGCGGCTTTCTCGTTCGTGGCGGCTCGGTTTGGGATGTTGGGCGGCGTGGCGCCTGACCAACTCGTATTACTGCGCTTTCTGATCGCGAACGTGTTTTTCTTCCCTTCCTGGTGCGATGGGGCTTGTTCTCGCTTGCCGGTATCGGCTGGCCGCGCGGCCTGACCCTTTTGCTGGTTGGCGGTCCGGTGTTCGCCTGGCTCCAGTTCGCGGCGTATCGTTACGCGCCGCTCGCACATGGCGCGATCATCAATCCACCGACTGTGGCGATCCTCAGCACCATAGCCGCGGCTGTTTTTCTGAAGGAACGTATCAGCGGTCATCACGTTGCGGGTGCAGCTTTGGTCATCGGTGGCATCGTGCTGCTGGGGTGGGATGGTGTTGCAAATACCACCGATCTACGGGCATGGATCGGCGATCTGATGTTTCTGGGCTCGGCGGTGCTCTGGGCCTGCTTCACCGTGCTACTCCGGTATTGGCGGCTTAGCGCCGTTCGGGCGGTCGCAGTCGTGTCTGTTCTCTCGACCATCATCTTGCTGCCGGTTTATGCGATTTCAGGCGAGCTCCAGGCTTTGCTTGCCACGTCTTCTTCCGTGCTGGTCACCCAGGGGCTTGTGCAGGGCGTGCTGCAAGGTTTGATCGGCACGACGGCCTACTCGCATGCCATTCGCGTGCTGGGCGTGAGCCGGGCCGTGTTGTTTCCTGCTGCGATCCCGGCACTCGCGATTCTTCTTGGGATTCCGCTCATCGGTGAGAGACCAAGCCCGGCGCAGATCGCTGGCCTTGGTGTTGTGACGGCAGGCCTTCTCGTCGCCAGCGGCATATGGCGTATGTTCCGGTGCCGATCCATTATGACAGCTCAGATTATGGCTGCTGCGTGGATCGACGAAGATGTTGAGGCGGACACTGCATCGCTGGCTGATCTACTGTCGGGAGGCCTCACGAAGTCGGATCATGCTCCACGACGCCGCGGGCAGTGTCGCCGTGACCCGGTCACCAACCATTGCGATGGCATCTAGTGGCTCGGGTGTTACTTGGTTGGGGTCTTCGGCGGTATTGACCGCGGCCAGGTCGTCATGCCGCAGGACCTGTGCGTCGGCCAGTGTGAGCGGGCCGAAGCCGGACAGCGCGACCAGCAGCGGCATCGTTTCGTCCAGGCTGCGATTGATGGCGAACAGGGTGACGTGGCCGTCGTCCATCCGCACCGCGCCCAGCTTCAGATATGGGGCGGTGACGGGGTAGTATTGGTCAATGTCGCCTCGCGGATCGAAGTAGCGGGCGTCGTAGCATGGAGAATCGATCGTGGCGCGCAGCACCTGGCCGCGTCCGTGGCGGCTCCAGTGCGCGAAGGGCCAGAAGATGGTCTGGCGCCAGGCCGGTCCGCCGGTTCGCGTCATGATCGGGGCGATGACATTGACCAATTGCGCAAGGCAGGCGGTTGTGACGCGGTCGGCGTGGTTCAGCAGCGCGATGCAGGCGCCCCCGAAGGCCAGCGCATCGGCCATGGTGTAGACCTCCTCCAGGATCTTCGGTGCGACGGGCCAGCCGGGCTTTACCCGATCAGCCTGGTTGCGGCGGGTTCGGTACCAGACGTTCCACTCGTCGAAGCTCAGCATGATGCGCTTCGAGGAGCGCCGCCGAGCCGCGACGGCGTCGGCGATGGCTGTGACTTCCTCGATGAAGTTGTCGATGAGATCGGGGCTGGCGAGAAACGCCGCGGTGTCACGGGCGTAGTCGTTCAGGTAGGTGTGCAGCGAGATGTAGTCGACGTGGTCGAAACAATGCTCCAGGACGGTATCTTCCCAGGCGCCGAATGTTGGCATGTTGCGGCCAGAGGAGCCGCAGGCGGCAAGTTCGATCGAACTGTCGACCAGCTTCATCATTTTAGCAGCCTCGGTGGCAAGGCGGCCGTATTCGGTGGCGGTTTTCGCCTCCATCTGCCATGGGCCGTCCACCTCGTTGCCGAGGCACCAAAATCTGATGTTGTGCGGCTGGTTCCAGCCATGGGTGCGGCGGAGGTCGGACAGCGTCGTGCCGCCGGGATGATTGCAGTATTCCAGCAGGTTGCGGGCGGCATCGCCGCCGCGGGTGCCGAGGTTGACCGCGAGCATCGGTTCGACGGCGGCGACACGGCACCAATCGATGAATTCGTTGGTGCCGAACTGGTTGGTCTCGGTTGAAAGCCAGGCCAGTTCCAGCCGGCGAGGCCGGGTAGTGTCGCAGTTTGAATAAAGTCCTATGGCCGTCTGGCTCGTCTCGGACGGCTTCCCATGATACCATGGGGCATGGCAGCAAAGCATCCGAAACGTCCTCGCGATCCAAACCAGCTTGCAAAGATGATCGTCGATTTGGCGACAGGCGCAGCGACGGAAGAGAGGCCGGAACTTGACAACTCGGGCAAAGATCCAGCGGCGGTTTCGCTGGGCAGGCGTGGAGGACTAAAGGGTGGACGGGCTAGAGCGGCCAGCCTGACACCGGAAGAGAGAACCGAGATTGCCAAACGGGCAGCCGCAAAACGTTGGAATCGCTGATAATTCAGCAACCATGAAATGACCAATCAGATTTTATCCACAGGATGTATATTAACATCCGATGAATGCTATTGCATGTTGGATTGCCGAGCGTCATAAGAGCGCCCCGTCTGAACGCAGGCTCTGTTGATATGCCTATTTTGGGAAATGACGCACCGATCCTCACGCGAACTCAAGTCCGCGCATGGCAGGATCGTCTTGATGAGATTTCAGCATACCTAATGGCCCTCCATGATGAGGCTGCCGTTCTAACTCGTAAGTTGGATGCGGCTAAGGTGCTTTTGGAAGAGATACCAGTATCGCACATTGGCATCCTCAAGAATTTAAAATCGGACGCCGATGAGGACCCCAATGAGTCTCTGACGCGTCGAGAGGATCAACTATCCAATGTCGTCATTCGTGCCGTGACGGCGTTACCCGGTTCGGCAAAGCCTTCCGAGATTAAGCAATGGATCTTTGATCATTTAGCCGGGCCGCAAGATACCATTGAAAAGGCTAAGCAACCGTCCTTTTACACGGTCTTGATGCGCCATGCGCAAAAGGGCCGACTAATCAAGGAAGGCGACGGATATCGTCTTCCAACGAGTTCCGCGCAAGCGGAAGCCGGGGGTGTGGCGCCCCGGCTAACTCACTCAGTTAACCCTTAAAGACAAGCGTGCGCCGTTAGCAGCGGCGTGTATGGAGGCAGGTGGTACATGAAAAAAGCCTAGGCAGTCCTCACGTCACATAGCCTCTGCGCTTGGGCCTAACGGCCCGGGCGCAAGCTTGCTCTAACATAAATCGGAAGAGCGACAAAGCTCTATTGATATTGAACCTTCATGCTTGACCGCATAGGCATGGAAGTATATAACCATGCCTATGAACAAGCTCTCACGCGACAAGCGAGTCCATATCATCCGCCTTCTGGTGGAAGGTGTGAGTCTCCGTGCTATCACCCGCATTACAGGCTGTTCTATCAACACGGTGACGAGCTTGCTGGTTATCGCGGGTAAGGCTTGTTTTGACTACCAGGACAGGGCGTTTCGGAACCTCATCTGCCGCCGTGTTCAAGTCGATGAGATCTGGGCTTTCAACTACTGCAAGGAGAAGGCGGTTGCGAGCGCCAAGACCGCTCCGGAACAGGCTGGCGATCTTTGGACATTTGTGGCGTTGGACAGCGACACGAAGCTGGTTCCGACATGGATGGTCGCAAGCCGCGACACTGAGACAGCGCGAGCGTTCGTCGATGAACTAGCGAGCCGTATCGCTACCCGCATCCAGTTAACTTCAGATGGGTTCAGGCCCTATGTCGTAGCCGTAATGGATGCGTTCGAAGAAGTGGATTACGCCATGCTGGTGAAGCACTCGCGGTACCAAAGGCAGAAGCCCAGGCTGGGCACCGCTATTCACCGTCAGATTGTGTGGGCGCAACAAAGCAGCCGATCTCTGGCGATCCGAGCGAGCAATTCATCAGCACCAGCCACATTGAGCGTCAAAACCTAACCATGCGGATGCACATGCGCCGGTTCACGAGGCTGACGAACGCATTCAGCAAAAAGGCCGAGAACCACGCTCACGCGGTTGCGCTGCACTTCATGCACTACAACTTCTGCAAGATTCATATGTCGCTCAAGATCACTCCAGCGATGCGAGCTGGTGTTGTGCAGGAGCTTTGGGATGTGGTGGATATCGTGCGAATTATCGAAGCTTGGGAAAAGACGCAGAGTGCATTGTAGATTGCCGCTACTTTTCTTCTGGCCACGATCGCCGCACTATAGACGGAAGGGTGTATCCGTAGGATCTTTGGAGTGGGGAGCGGCCCTATCAAGTATAGCCATGAGCCTACGCTGAGATCGCTGAACTTTTCGGTTTGCGGCAATAGCTGCGGCGCCAGCACCTGCAATGGCGAGGACGAAGATGCCAAATAATATTTGGAGCAGCCCATTCTGGTTTGGGCATTCGACTGAGTTCTGGAGTTCAGTCAGCTCGAAATTATTAGTAGTCGCCGTAATCACCGGGATTTTTGCCGCGATTGCAAGCGGTCTGTCCTCCTGGATCGGAGGCGAGGTGACCTCCAAAGTGCAGGAGATAGCTGGTTCCCGTCTCACCAATGCGGAACTGGAATTGAAAAAAGCGGGCGAGGAAACGGCGGCGTTAGTCGCCAAGGCGGAAGTTGCGAGAAGCCAAATTGCAGTTGCAAACGCAGAAGCCGCCCAAGCTCGCTTAGAAACAGAACACCTTAGACAACAAATGGCATGGCGGCGCATCAGTCCGCAGCAACACGCAATAATTGTTGACGCCCTGAGAGGCCATAAGATCACCGTCTGGACCAGCTGGGTAGGAAAGGACCCTGAAGCCACCGTCTTTAGGAACGATATCGACCAAACACTGAAAGACGCCGCAGTTGAAACCAAGTACTTCAGTGGCTGGGAGATGGCAATCGGGCTGAAACTTACCGAAACTCCTGCGGGAGAAGATCGCGATCTGCTGATAGCGGCATTTAGGAAAGCGGGAATCGAATTTATACCCGTTCCTCGCTCGCGGGGCGGAGAGGAGCTTGAGATTATTGTGGGGACTAAGCCGCCACCATTTTGAGAGGGGAGTTCCTCCTCACATTTCTCTCTGAGATCCTCCGCCGTCAGTTGGTTCACATATCCTAACTTCCTCAAGACAGAATATACTCCCATCTTAGGCCGGTAAGAAGGAATTCCTTCAAACTGAGACACTACCCGAGGCCGCTGCTCGGCCGGGCCGACGCCGTCTTCCCAGTTGTAGCCGCTGACGAAGTTGCCGCCTGGGTAGCGGATGATGGTTGGTCCCAATTCGCGCACAAGTTCCAGGACGTCCTGGCGAAAGCCGTTGGAGTTGGCGGTGGGATGGCCGGGCTCGAAAATGCCGCCGTAGACGCAGCGGCCGAGGTGCTCGACGAAGGCGCCGAACAGGCGGGGATCGGTGCGGGCGATCACCGCGTCGGCGCGGAGCTGCACGGTGACCTGACGCATGGCGCCGTCGTCAGGTCCGGCGCGCGGTTCGGGACAGCAGAATGGGTAAAATGATCCCGACGCCTAAGCCCCAAAAGCCATTGATCAGGAGGGAACGGAGCCAATTCAACGGCAGCCAGCCCAAGCCGATCGGGTTCCCCTTGATGGCGGGCACGACCAAGATCCCGACGAGAGCCGCGATGATTCCGAGCACGAGGCCGAATAGCCAAAGGGGCACGGTCAACCTCGGCAGCAGCAGCCCGAAGACGAGACCGTAGAGGCCTCCCCAGAAGCACAGGTTGAGGATCTGAGGCACGCCCCATGGCGGGATCGGCCTTGTTGGATACGGCGGCGGCATGCCAAGCCCCGGAATGTCGAGGACGTGCAAGGCTCCCCACATGGCCTGGTGGAAGATCAGAACCGAAATCGCCGCCGCAATGAAGCCCAGCACGGCGCGCGTTGCGGGGGGCGGCATGATCCTGTCCCGGCCTAGGGGCGGCATCACTTTAGGACTTCGAGGTGAGGTGCTCGACGCTTGTTGGGTTCGCGAGGTGGCACGGGACTGTTTCCTTTCTTGCTTCGGCGGCTCCGGCCCACATGGGTTTACTCGAATGGTGCTGCTCCGGCCAGCACGGGTGCTGTCGGGGCCTTTAAGGATCTGGGTCGGCCCCGGCTTGGTGGGCGGAAGCGGTGGCTGGTAGTCGGCTTTAGGCGCTGGCGCCTTCGATTAGCTCGCCGAAGCGCACTAGGTCTTGCCGTCCGTCGGCGCCGGAACCCTGGAGTTCGGCGAGCTGGGAGTTGATGGTGGCGCCGGTAGTTTCGTAGCTGATTGATTTCACCATGATGTTGTCTCAGTCATCGCGTAGAATATCCCTGACGCCCGTCGGGTAATCCTTACCGAAGTCGTCGTTCTGGTAGAGTATACCGAGGCTGGGGTTTTTAATATTGGCCAAGGTGTATTTGGCGTAGATCTGGGCTTCGGTGCGGTAGCTCGGTTGGTTGCGGTATCTTGTTGCGGTTCATCGTAGGAGATGAATTCGATTTTGTGGCCGCCGATGCCGCCCTGGTCGTTGATCATGTTGAAGAAAGCGGCCTCGATATGGCCGATGACGCTGTAGGAGGAGGCTGGACCGCTGTAGGGCATGGTGTTGCCGATTTTTATGGATGTGGGTGCCGGGGTCTGGGCTTTTGTCTTGGTGACGAGCGCGGCGGTGGCGGCTACGGTAGGATGGTCCGGCGGGTGATCATAGTCTGTTATCCCCGCTCGTTGTGCGGTTTTGCGCTCCCTGCGGGCAGTCTGGGGCCATGGCCCCGGAGACCGACGGCGGGAGGGTGCGCTTTTGGGTGTGCGCGTGGGGTTCACGAAGGCGGGACGTTGGACTGGGCGGGTTTCAGAGGCCAAGTTGAAGCCGGACGACGCGGTTTACGGCATCGGTATCCTCTTTGCCGAGGGTTCCTAGCAGCCGCAGCAGGCGGCGCTTGCTGGCGGTCGTGATCTGATCTGCCATGGCCTTGCGCCTGTTCCCGTCCAGCGAGACGTATGCCTCAGCCGGGTAGAGACGATCGAGTTGGCTCGATATCGGGACGATTTAGCACGGCATTGGCGGAATCATTGCTGATCACCACCGCGGGCCTCGTCTTTTAAATCTCGCCACCGACGGACGGGTCGAACGCGACCAGCCAGACCTCGCCGCGGTGCGGCCAGGGGTCAGTGGGCACGCTTCGGTTCGTCAGCCACGTCGGTGAGGAGGGCTTCGGTCCACTCGGCGGCTTCGGCTTCGCGCGCCTCATCGGCTGCCATGGCTGCGTAGCCCGCCGAGAGATCTTGGCCGACGACGTGCGGCCGGGCGAGGTCGTTCAGGAAGCGGCTGATGCGGCGGCGACCGACGACGGTGTGCAGGCCGTTGTAGACCTCGGCGTCCACGGTGATCGTGAGTTTTTTCGGCATTTGCGGGCTCCAATACGTATTGGAATACGGCCAAATGTCTGAGATGCAAGGACGAGCAGCGCAAGGTGCGGCATCGCGCCTGGCCGTGTTTGGACTGTCTGGCCAGGAAGAGAGGCGCCGATCCGTGACCGCGGTTCCTCTCCTTTCGACCGTTCCGGGTGTGGCCCGGACGCCAGCGGCGGGAGGGTGCGCTTTTGGGCTGAGGCGTGACGGGAGGTAGCGGTTGCTGCCAGAGGCTGAGTTCGCCGGTGGATGACTGGGGCGAGTGCGCTCGGGTCGTCGTCCTCGATGGTGATGCGACCCCCAGCAAAGATCACTCTTGTTTCCTCGCGCGCCGGCGGTCTAGTTTGCTGTTAAAATCAGGATGGAAATGCAACCGTGTCAAACATGATTTCCGTCATTGTGACGAAAAGCGACCCGGCAAAGGGCATATCGACACCGGCCCCTTGATGTCTGTCGAAATTCCCGTGGAACGGCTGAAAGCCAGCCTATCTGACTTGGTGGCCAAGTTGAGAGCTGCGACTATTGAATTGGCCGCGAAGGCCGACGGCTTATCTCTCAAAGAGCTTGAGGTTGGCATTGAGGTCACCGCTGAGGGCGGCGTGAGTTTGATAGGAAGTGCCAAAGCAGGTGGGACTGCTTCGCTCAAGCTAACTGTCGTTCGTGACTTATGAGTCGCCGCGCATTGCTATTGGCAATCGCCGACTATGATCCCTTACAACCGCTAGGCTACGTAAGTAACGACGTCCCGCGGCTTGGTGCTGCCTTGGCGCGTGCAGGGTTCGAACCGAAGAATATCATCGCGGCGGGTGCTGGAGCCGGTGAGACGAGAGTTCGGGAGCTTACAACCACTCGACTGCGCGAGGCGATTGGGGACTTTCTGGACAGCGCCGACACGCAGGACGACATGCTCCTGTTCTTTTCGGGCCATGGAATTGAAATCGAAGGCCGGCGTGTATTTTTGCCCCAAGACTTTACGCCAAGGCGGCCCGGTTCGGCAACGGACCTAGTCAGCGATAGCTGGATTTCCGTATATGCCCGAGCCTGCAAAGCTAGATCGGTTGTAGTGCTTGTTGATGCATGTCGAGAAGGGGCTCGGTACGCACTTGCGCCAACCAAGTCAACGTCGTTCGAAGAGGCGGACGACGACATCCCTCTAAAGACCACGGCAGAGCGGTCGCACCTCGCATATCGGTACGCAACGTGTTGCCTTCGACGATCTCAAGCGTCTCGGCCCCTGCAACATTAAACCTTTCGCGGCTCAATATCCCACTCCGCATGATTGCTGTGTACGCTTCGCGACCGCCGTCACCGACGTCCACGCAACACTCGCTACAGGGCGGCGCACTACTGCCTTACCCTCGCCGGACTTCCACCGGCTGGACCACGCCAGCTTCGCCTGGCGCACTGAGAGTGTTTTCCTAAGAAACAACCACCTGAGTGGGGTCCTGATCCGCCGGATGTAAAACATATCCTAGTGCCCCGAGTTGTTCAAAACGCGGGGTATAACCTCTTCAGCTTCACCCGTGCGTCGCCGGTCGTGAATTGCCAGTCGGCTCTGGTGTGATTCTTGTTTCGATCTGCCTCCCACGCAGCGACTTCATCAATCAGGCACTGCTTGTCAGGAATGCGCCGGTCGAGACATTGAGACGACAGGACGCCGAGTTCGGATTCCGCCATGTTGAGCCAACTGCCGTGTTTGGGCGTGTAATGCCACTCGAACCGCTCGACCAGGCGGCGTGCCTCGGCGGCGGGAAACGCCTCATACAGTGACGCGGGTTTGTGGGTGCTGAGATTGTCCTGAACGAGCGCGATCTTCGGGGCATTCGGAAACCACGTGTCGGAGACTTGCTTGAGCAGGTGCGCGTAGTCCACAGCGGTGTGGCGATCGGTCACCTCGACGTGGCGCCGGCCTTCCAGAGGCGCGAACAGCATGAATATGTTGGCCGTGCCATTGCGCTCATACTCGTAATCGATCCGCCCGGGCCGTCCCGGTTTGGCCGGGATGGGCACGCGGGTTTCGGCGATCAACTGCTTCGAGGTCTCATCCAGGCAGACGACGGGGCATTGGGATCGCGCGGCCGGTGATAGACGTCCAGCACGTCTTCCATGTTGGCGACGAAAGCGGCGTTGGCCGCAGGCGGAATGACATACTGCTTCTTCAGATGCGGTTGTCGCGGTAGGGAAACGGGTCTCCCCGTTCCCCCTGCACAGATCCCGGCGTGCGGCTTTCCCGCATCAAATGTGGTGCACCACATTTGGTGCGTAATGTGGCGCCGATAGTTATGTGGCGCTGACCCCGGAGATCGGCGCCTGGAGCGGCTGAGCGGTTTTCCAACGCCACATAACAAGACCGCTATAGTGTGCGAAGGAAGTCCATCAGGGCGGGCTGATCTCGCCAACGCCCGGGTATCCTTTCGGTATCGGGCACGTCGCATTTCGCCAACGCTTTTGCTTTGGTCTCAAAGTCGACCTCGGCATAGATATTGGTGGTTTCCAGCGAGACATGACCTAGCCAGCCCCGGATTGTGTTGATATCGACCCCGGCGCGCAGAAGGTGGGTTGCGCTGGTGTGGCGGATGGAATGGGGACTGACGCGTTTCGACGCCATTGACGGAGATCGGGAGAGGGCCCTCAGAACGTTGCGTTCAACCACGGTATGGATCCCAAATCGAGTGATTGGACAGCCGCGGTGATTGAGGAAGACGGCCCCGGAAGAGGCTCTTTCGCCGATAAGCGCGGCGAGTTCGGAGACAGTGGCCGGCCATAACGGACAGAAGCGCTGCTTCCCGCCTTTTCCGGTGATTTTGACGCTGGCGGCGTTCAGGTCCAGATCCGCAACCTTCATCTGGGCGGCCTCCGAAGCCCTGGCTCCGGTGTTGTAGAGGAACAGGAGAAGTGCATGGTCGCGACCGCCTTGTGCGGTTCGGCGGTTCGGGGCTGCGAGCAATGCGTCGATCTCCGGCTTTTCGAGATAAGGAACGACTGCTTTGCCGGTTTTCTTGAAGGGTATCGAACGGATCTGCCCGGACCATTCGATATGTATTGGGCTATGTTCGCCAACGAAGCCCGCGAGGGCGCGGATGGCGGCGAGCCGCTGGTTGCGTGTGGCGATGGCGCAGTGGCGTGAGACCTCGAGATCGGTGAGAAAGAGCCGGACGCGATCAGCGGAGATGTCGACCACATGGAGACGGTCGACTGATTTCTTGGATTGCTTTGCGACGAAAGGGATGAGCTGACGGAGTGCATCGCGATAGCCGTGTTGGGTGTTGCGGGCGAGATTGCGTTCGGCGACGACATGCTCCAGCAGGAAACGCCGAATCCAGGGGCCAAGCGTCTCGTCAGTCATGAGAAGGCGCCCATGGCGTAACGTTCGAAGCGCAGGCCTGCCTCGCGAAGCAGTTCCGGCGTCAGCGTGAGGTAACGCTGCGTGCCGGAGATATGCACGTGGCCGAGATAGGTCGACAGCTTGGGCAAGAGGCGCTGCACATCGGCGCCGTCGCGGTACCAGGAGATGAGCCGGTGAACGGCAAAGCTGTGCCTAAGGTCATGCAAGCGTGGTTGATGCCGCGCGGCGGCAGTTTCGTCCAAGACATTGGCGCGGACCCGTAAGCGGCAAAACGCCATTTCGGCGTTTTGCCGGGTCACCACATCGCCTTTGCGGGAAACAAAAAAGGGCGAAGCGAACTCGGCATGCTGTTGTCGGCGCCTCGCCGCGTGCGGAGTTAAAACCCGGATCAGATCGGCGCCGATCGGCACCAGCCTCGTTTTGTAGAACTTACTCTCGCGAATGCAGAGAATCCCAAGTCAAGATCGACGTCGGCCATGGTCAGGGCAAGCGCTTCGCTGATCCGCAGCCCGGCGCCATACAGCAAGAGCAAAAGCGTTCGATGGGTTTTCGGATCAATGCGGCAGCGCGGATGATCGCTGACCGCGACGGCATCGAGTAAGCGACGTAATTCTTCGTGCGAATAAATATGCGGGACGAAAGCCTTCAGCGGTTGAGGAACGGTCCGTGGCAATGGCGACCGGTCGATATGGCCCCGGGCGATGGCAAACCTATAGAAGCCGCCGAGCGCGGAATGCTTGCGCTCCCAAAAGCGGGTGACCGGACCCGTTCCGGCGAGAAAGGCCAGCACCTGGCTGGCCGTGACCTCTTGCATGGTCACCTCCCCCGATGTGCGACAAAACGACCGAAGGATGCGAGCTTCCGTACAAAAACGCATGCCCATCGCTTGCTTGTGGCCGACATAGCCGGCGACAGCCTCGGAAAGCTTCATGACAGCTCTCCCAGATCGAACGCCGCGACCTCGCGCAGGCCGACCAGATCGACCTTGGCATAGGTCCGGGTTGCATAGGTGCCGCGATGGCCGAGATGATCGCCAATCTCCTTGAGACTTAGGCCCGCTTCGACGAGATGGGCCGCACAGGCGTGGCGGAGGCCGTGCGGACCGTGGTGCTCGGCCTGAATGCCCAATGCGTTGAGCCGGCTGGCGACCGCGTAATACATGCCACCCGCCGAAAGTGGGCGAAACGGAGCTTTGAGCGTCACGAAGACTTCCCGGGAAATGCACCGCGGCCGAGCCGCCTGGAGATATCGCAGGATCGCGTCGCCGACTGAGGTCACCAGAGGATAATATTGTGTCCGCCGCTGCTTGGGCCGCTGGACCGTGATCACCTCTCCGCTCCAATCCAGGTCTTCGAGACGCAATCCGCGGACTTCGCCACTTCGCAATCCATAAATTGCAAGCAGCATCAGAATTGCGTGGTCACGCGTATCACGACGACCCTCTCCGACGGTGCCTTCCATGAGCCGCTGCACGTCAACCCAGCGAGGACCATTTGGGAGACCGTCCTGTTTGAAAAGCCGTGGTGCGTCGATGGCGGCGGCAATTCCGGGGAACACCACCCCCGCATCTCAGCATGTCGAAAGAACGAGCGCAGCGCTGCCGCGCTCGTTGCGATCGATACGCGACACCGCATCTAACATCTAGAATCGAGAAAGGCATCAACATCGTCGACGGCGATGTCCGCGATCGACGCTTGGCGGAGGAACGTGCCGCAGGAACCTTTCGACCTGCCAACGTTGATGAGAGACAGTGCGTGGCGACAACCCGCGTTCGTCCCTCAAATGGGCAATGAAATCGTCAATCTGGTCAGAATGGATATTCAGCTTGCCGTCTGGCAGCACCGCCAGCA
>CAVYXX010000030.1:0-36044 GCA_963772355.1 uncultured Alphaproteobacteria bacterium
TACGGCTCCTACCTCGGGTATTTGACGGCGAAGCGAATGCTCGGCCAAGGGTGTAGGATACGGGGCTTGGGGAGCCACTCCTCAGCCAGTTGGCCGATCCGGTCCCACGTGGTGCGGTCTCTCTGGCTCCGCCGCCGAAGCGTGCGTTCCCATAGAACCGTGACGTGGTATCGGAAGGCCGAGAGTGCCCGGCTGTTGGTCGGCACGGCGTGGTAGTTGAAGAACCCTCCCACGACCTGCCTCAGCCATTCTCCCTGTTCGGAGATTGGCCAGTGCATGCGTCGTCGCATTTCCTCCTTCAATTCCAGAAGCTTCGCCATCATACGGTCTCGCCGTGTTTTCCTGATAATCTGGAAGCGGCCCTTGCGGGACTTACTACAGATGAAGGTGAAGCCGAGGAAGTTGAAGGTCTCCGGTTTGCCCAGCCCGCGCTGCTCCCGGTCGGCTGCGGCTTGGCGGCCGAATTCGATCAGGCGAGTTTTCTCCGGATGGAGCGATAGCGCGAACTCCTCCAGGCGCGCGCGCATCATGTCGAGGAACCGACGGGCGTCGGCCTCGTGTTCGAAGCCGACGACGGTATCATCCGCATAACGGAGGATGATCATGTCGCCTGTTGCCTCCCGCTGTCGCCAGCGGTTGGCCCAGAGGTCGAAGGCGTAGTGCAGGTAGATGTTGGCAAGCAGCGGTGAAATCACCGAGCCTTGGCCCGTCCCTCTCTCACTGGCCTTGAACCCTCCGTCTTCGAGCACGCCCGCCTTCATCCATTTCTGGATCAGGCGGATGATGCGCGGATCACCGATTCGATGTTCAACGAAACGAATCATCCATTTCTGGTCAACCATGTCGAAAAACGAACGAATATCGGCGTCTAGTATCCAGTTCACCTTGCGGCTGGAGATCCCGACCACTAGAGCGTCCAGCGCATCGTGCTGGCCACGTCCCGGTCGGAACCCATACGAGAACCCGAGGAAATCTACCTCGTAGATCGCGCTCAACACCATCGCGACCGCGCCTTGGACAATCTTGTCCTCGACTGCGGCAACCGCGAGTGGACGCTGCCGTCCGTCCGCCTTCGGTATATACACACGGCGTGACGGTTGCGGCCGATATGCTCCCCTGTGGACGCGGTCGTGTAGCGCCTCGAGCTTACGCTCAAGGTCTACCTCGTAGTCTGCCCAGGTCACCCCATCCACTCCGGGGGCCGCGTCCTTTTTGAGGGCGTCAAACGCCAGACGCAGCATTTCGGGGTTGATGTGATGGAGAAGCGTGGTGAACCGTTCCTTCTTGTTGTGCCTCGCGGCTTGCCGTATGCGATCCAGCGTCTGGGACACGCCTGCCCAGTC
The DNA here is from genome assembly GCA_963772355.1 of uncultured Alphaproteobacteria bacterium. Lineage (GTDB taxonomy): Bacteria > Pseudomonadota > Alphaproteobacteria > Acetobacterales > Acetobacteraceae > Rhodopila. The sequence goes on from CAVYXX010000030.1 coordinate 1,344, forward strand.
CTGCGCCCGGAGCGTGCTTTGCTGGCCCGCATTTCCCTTGGTCCCTGCCCTTCGCTCCACCAACTCCGCAGCGGTTGGCACCGCCTTGTTCGCAGGCTTCTCCCGGTGAATGCCACCGACATTCGTCCGGATCGCTACTATTTCAGGGTCTGACTTCTCGTGTCCGTGCATCATCGGCTATGGCTTCTCGCCTTCCCGACGCGGGCCGGACAGCCCGAGGGCCGCCCGGTCAGACGCGAGATCTCCCAGGTTCCGACGCGTTCCGTTCGTCCGTGATGTGGCCTTAGACCCCGGCAGGGCGACGGCTCCTCGCTTATCGGCGCCGCACATGTTGCCTTCGGCCATCGTGACAGCCTCGGCCCCTGCGAATTCAGGTATTTCGTGGCTCATTCCCACACCCCACACGATCACTGTGTACGCTTCGCCGTGGTCGTCACCTCCCACGACGCAACACTCGTTACCAGGCGGGCGCTACCCCTTACCCGGGCCGGTCTTTCACCGGCTGGACCGCGCCAGCTTCGCCTGGCGCACCACGACTCCCCTCATTTTTACTGGTCCGCGCGACCTCTACTGCCTCGGTTGATCTTCGGAGACTTGCGCTTACGGACCTCCAACCTAAAATTGGAGGCTGCTGCCTAAAATGGCCTCGAACGGTCCCTCCCAGTCCCTCTCGGGCACCATCGCGAGCGAGAAGGCACTGGTCGAGGGGCCGGCAATTGATCTGCTGGTTGCCCTTGGCTGGAACCACGCGAACCTCATGCAGGAGGCACCAGGACCGCAGAACCCCACCGGCCGCCTTCGGGAGACAATCCTGCCGGGCCGCCTTCGTGTTGCCCTGCGCCGCCTGAACCTTCCCTGCCGGATGAGGCCCTCCAGCAGGCCGAGATCCAGTTGAGCCTGGACCGCTCGGCAATGCTCCCAGTGGCTACTAACCGCGAGGTCTACCGCCTCCTGCGCGACGGCATCACAGTCGAACTGCGGCACGCTGACGGGTCGCTCAAGCCCGAGCGCGTCCGATTAGTGGGCTGGATCGACCCGGCCTCCAACGACTTTTCCTGGCATCCTAGCCTTGGTTTAGAGGCGAGTTGTATACACGCCGGCCGGATGCCGTCGGGTTTGTCAATGGCATCCCGCTACTCCTGTGCGAGTGGAGGGCGCCCGTCCAGCCCGTGCAGGAAGCCTACGACGGCAACCTCAGTAACTCGGGACACGATCCCGCGCCTGTTCGACGCGAATAACTTCACGCTGTCCAACGGGCTGAAAACTTTGATGGGTGACGGACACGCTCCCTTCGAGACCTTCGCCGCATGGAAGCGGTTGGAGGAGGACGGGCCGGAGAGCACAAGCCTGGAGACACTCCTCCGGGCCACCTGCGAACCGGCCCGGTTCCTCGATCTGATCGAAAACTTCATCCTGTTCGAAGATGCCCGAGGAGGTCTGCGAAAGGTCCTCGCCAAATACCATCAAGCCCTTGGGGTCAAGCGCGCGATCGAGGTGGCACTGCGGGAAGCGGCGGTTCAAGCAACCCTGCTCGGGTGATGAGATGGTCCGACCCATCCCCAACCCCACCATCCTCGGCCTCGACAGAAACTGGGGGGTCATGCCGCGCGCCGGAAGGGACGACAGGCCCGCCCCTCGGCGATGGCGTGATCATGTTCAAGGGTGCCGTTCATCACCGCGCATCGAACCTTGAGCATCAAGTGCGCACCGCGCGGCGTCCAACGCATCTGCTGCTGGGCATTCATCCGGCGATGTAGCAGCCACTGCACCGTGCTTTCGGTGACCGCGGTCGAGATTGGCTCCTCACGTCGTCTGGCCGTTGCATAATCGATGATGATATCGGACTGGCCGCATACATAGGTTTCGAGTTCACCCAACAGGCGGCCTACTTTCAGCGCGACCGCAGCCGCCGGCGAAGTTGCTCCGGCCATGGCTTCGAGCGTGGCCATCGTTTCTCCGATCAGCTCGAGGCCGCGGCCGATCTGTCCATGCCAGAGCCGCCAGCGGATCCGCTCAACCGTGTCGGAAAGGCGCCTGCCTGCCTCGCAATCCTCTGCCGCGGTGTCCGGCCAACTCTTGGCCGCCTGGGCTACATGTTGGATACGCATCGAAAGATGAAACCATGTGTGGACGACCCCGTGGGTTCAAGAACTTCGAAGAGAATTTTGACGGCGGTTCGACTGCGATCATGTGTCCGGCCTTGTCGACGCGGCGCCATGACCGCGGGCCCAGATGGGGTTCGCGATCCGGTCCCAAACAATCCAGCGGCCTCAAGAGCCACTGGTTTCAACGGGATCTCCGGATCGTCGGTTCGACCGATCGCCATCTCTCTCAGATCTTTCACCCTGGCATCCACGCGTGGTTCATTCGGATGACAAGCTGAAGCCGGTCGTCCCTCTACGCGTCATCGTGGCCCATGCCGATCGGGCCATCCCGTTGTTCAATCACGGCCGAAGCCTCGCGGTGGTTCGATCGCCAGAAGATCAGAGAGATCGAACTCGACGATCGCCCGTAAGGCCTCCGCCGTAGCGCTGTCCTGCTGATTGTCCGGCAGTGCGTCCAGCCAGTGGCTATACTCGTCTTTGAGGTTCACAAGTGCAGCAATTGTATCATTCCAGCGCTGGATCCGGCTGTGCCGATCGGTCGCCCGGCGGATGCGAATGACAGGCGCGCCATTGGCATGCGAGGCACGATACCGTGCCTGACGTTCTGCGCCGGTCATGGGTGTTTCACCGATCGATGGACGGGGCATTGGTCCACTCCATACCGTTACGTGACGGAGCGTCATGCGGAAGCCGCATCAACGACACACGGTTGGCGCTGGTATACTTCGCCACTCCTCATCATGGCCCACACCGTGCGGGCCATTTTGTTGGCTAGCGCCACGGCGACGAGTTTACGCGGCTTGCGCGCGAGCAACTTCAGTAGCCATTCGTTGGCCTGCTTGTTGCCCGGCCTGGTGGCGAACCGGATCACCGCGGTCGCTCCGGTCACCAACAACCGGCGCAATCGTTCATTACCGGCACGGCTGATGCCACCCAAGCGCTGCTTGCCGCCGGTCGAATGCTCCTTCGGCGTCAGGCCGATCCAAGCTGCCAGGTGGCGGCCTGATTTGAACGCTGCCGGATCTATCTCGAGCGCAAACGTCAGTGCGATGATCACGCCGATGCCGGGGATGGTGGCCAGCGTGCATAGCGATGAGCTTCACGTCGAGTTCGACCAGTCTGGTGTCGAGATGCTCGATCTCTCGTCCCAGCCGCGCCAGCATTTCCCTCGCCTCGGCAGGAATGGCGGCGTCCGCCTCGATGGCCTCGAGTAACGGAACAATTCGCTTGATCCCTTTCCCGGCGACCACGCCAAACTCAGCGGCATGACCTCGCCGCGTGTTGGCTAGCTGAGTACGCTGGCCGACCAAAGTCTCGCGCACCTTCAGAACCATCGCCTGGGCTTGCTGCTCGGCTGATTTCACTGGCACGAAACGCATCCCCGGACGCCCACCGGCCTCGCAGATCGCCTCGGCGTCGTTGCGGTCGTTCTTGGCGCGTTTGACGAAGGGCTTGACGTACTGCGGCGGGATCAGACGAACGTCATGGCCAAGGGCGCTGAGTTCCCGCCCCCAATGATGCGAACTGCCGCATGCTTCCATAACGATCTCGGTGGGAGGAAGCTTTTTGAAGAAAACCACCATCTGTGCGCGGCGGAGATTGGTTTGCAGCACAGCTCGGCCCGTGTCGTCGACGCAGTGAAGGGTGAAGACAGCCTTGGACGTGTCGATGCCAATGCGGGTAATGTGGGACATGGACGGCTCCGGTCTTGGTTTCTGACAACCCAATTCTGGCACCTCGATGCCGTGGGGTCGTCCACCCCAACAATCCAACACGTGATGGGTTGGGCCGAGAACTCGCCGCTTCACCGAGTGATCGCGGCCCATCGGCACCGTCGCTCAAGATGGTGACGGGCGTGGCCGGTGTCGCTCCCAGCTCATGCAGCACGCCGCGCAACTGATCCCGTTGCCGATCCGCCTCCGCGGGCATGCTGCTGACGACGACCTGTTTGCCGGCATCGTTGCCGACCTGAGCAAGCATCACCTCGAACGAGCGAATCTGATAACTTCGGACTGACCGCACATGGCCGCCGTCGATGGAGAGCGCGATGGCCTGTGCTTCGACCGCCGGCGCGGGGGGTTGGCTCGCCACCGCCAGCTGCTCCAAGCGAGCGCCCACCCTCAGGGTTCGCCGACGGCTCGTCTCCACCGCAGGACCGTCGCCGAGTGGCAGGAAGTCCGACAGCAATGTCCGGGCCCGGCGATATGGCAACAAAGACCCCATCTTTGCGATGACACATTCGTATTCCGGGGTGCATCGGTCGGGCATAATCTCGGCGACGGGATTGAGGGTATGTCGGCGGCTCACCGCACACCGGCAGGGCAAAAACCGCGGCGCGCGAACCTCACCGTGCCAAACAACGAGGACAGCCGCCGCGCGCGGACATGAGCACACCCGCCGTTGGCGGCAATATTCCTCCGCCTGGGCCCGAACAAGGGCGTGCTGCAGCTCCGCCAGGATCCGCTTACCGTCCGCCAGCGTCAGTCCGACCGTTGCAGCCGAGCATTCGGCTGTGTTGCTGCCGCCATTGCCGATCTCATAGGTGGAGACGGTGCCGTCGCCCCCGATCAACTCCACCATGATGCGCCACTTCATCCCATTCCCCCGACCCGGCCATTTCGGCCCAACCCATACCACCCCCCAGGTTCGAGACGGTCTCTTACCATATTTGCAATCATAAGCGCACCTATGCTCATTTTCACGATTTCCGATATATTCCTGGGAGACTACGAACGGTTTGCGCCAATAGCTAAAGTAGTTCATGGATATTACAAATGGTCGTTAGGGTTCTACATTTTAGGATTTATCTTCTTAGTGCCGATGACCCGACGACAGCAAAGCATACAGAGACAAATCGAAGATGCTAGATTGGGTATTATCAAAATCTCGTCTGAGTTGCCAGACGACGTCGGCTTCCGTAATCCCGATCTGCACGACCCGTTGCGCGACGCCGGATTGCTCGGCACGCAGCAGCACCAGTCGGTCGTACGCCATCAGTTCCAGTGCCTGCAGCATTCCGGATGAGCGCAGCCCGAGCATGAGCACGAGCAAGACGACGCTGGCAAGGAGGCCGGCGGCGGCCGGCAGCTTCACTTCGCTAACGGCCGCCTAGACCCAGCCCACGCGAAGTTAACGTGACAATACCCGCCAGTCTCATCCGCCTCCAGGCAGGAGGCTAGCACCAGTTACCGTGACAATGCCCCCACCTCCTGGACGGTCTCCTTGAAGACGGCTTCCTGGCTAGCAAGCAACGGCGTGAGCAGCGATAGGCCAGCAACGGACAACTTGCACGATGTTAGCAGTCTAACCGCAAGACCAACTCCGATTGCGCTCCTTTGACCCACCGCCGATTGGGCGGCGCAAAGATCGGGAGCACATCCATGAGTAAGTATATTGTCAGAACGTCGCTGGCACTGGTTTTGGCTGCTGGAGCCGTTGTCGCGATCCCTTCATTCGGGGCGTCCGCTGCCCCCCTCTGCCAGGTCTATCCGACGCTTTGCCGTCCGTACGGCGGGCCAAGAGCGGTTGGTCCATTGGGCCTGCAAGGCTACCCAGGCGCGAGTCCGATCTATACCCCGCGCCAGTTGGTGCCGGCGCTGCCTTTTGTCGTCAAGGATGCAGTACGCTCGCTTCCACCAGCTGTGCGTCAGCAACTTTATCCGAACGCGGTGCGCAACGCGGTCAGATCGGGTGCCGTCGATCAAGCCGCTCAGAACACGATAAGGCGGAGCGTCACGCCGCTGCTCGGCGCCATCAACGGCTACGGCCCAGGTGGCGCCGGTTACACGAACGATGCGGCGCTTAAAATTCTTAACGGCTCGCTAAGTCCGGCAACGGCGGCGTGCCAGGCAATGGGCGGGTGCCGATAGCGCACCGGTTGAGCAGAACCGGTGGTCGGTTCGGACAAGTCAAAAAGGAGCCGGCGGAGCTGTAGCGGGCATCGCAAATAGAAGGAAAACCGCGATGCCCCGCCTGGTGGCATGTTTGATTTTCGTCGGTCTGCTGACGTTTCAGCCCCCGCACGAGCTCAGAACTTCCGACACTCAAGCTATATTACAGGCTTCTTACCGCTCACGCTGCGAAATGTAAATGGATCCACTGTGTCGCTTCGACGCGACCTCCACCTAGACGGCCTACGGTTCATATTCGAGTCAATGGACCGTATACCGGGCAGCATCCCAGCATGTCAGGCGGGAGATCCGAGTTATGCTTCAAACACGTCTGCGCCTGGAAACCTGGCTTGGCAGCGTCAGACAGGCCCTTGAGCCAACACCGTACGTCGTGGTCTGCGGAGGTGATTGGGACGGCTTTCCTTGACGGTCCAGTTCCGCTTCAACTTGTTCTGAAGCGGCCGGACAACATCCGCTGCCTTGGGTGGCCGGAGGCTCCCATCTCCCCAGTGGCGGTGGCAGAACTCCGAGGTTAATCGGCGCGGATCCCGTCGACCTGAAAGGTCGGGCAGCCCCCGCTGCTGCACAATTTGCAGAAGAGCAACCCGATGCCGACGGTTTTGCCCCTCTTACAATTCCAGGGACCGAGTTGGGTTCAGTCAACTCGTTGCCGGGCGATGCACGATGCGAGGAGAGGTGACCGGGAAAATTCGGACAGGGCGATAAGTGGAAAATCTGCCTGAGAGCGGCGAGAGTGCCGCCTATCAGGAGCGACAATGGCAAAACGAGCGCGTCGGACGCACAATCCGGCTTTCAAGCCCAACTTTCCCACCGTTGCGCTTTCGGAGGCATGATGCCCGCGGTATTCCGCGGGTTTGCGACGTGCCTATCGAATTGTGGTGCTAAACCAGCTCTGCCTATGCGCTGATAGCAGCGAATAATACCAACTCGCGATGACCCCGAACTCTCCGTAAGGCAAGTAAGGCCCTGATAATCCATGATTCTGGCGCCGGTCGAAGAGTCGGTGTCAAGACGGGTTGGTATAAATCTTGACGTTCGTCGATTCGACGTGGTGGCCTGAGGGCAATCAGGTTCCACGCCATGTTCATCCGCGTCAAGAAGATCGGACCCTACGAATACCTCTACCTCGTCGAGAATGCTCGTGAGGGTGGCCGGCACGTCCAGCGCGTCATCAAGGCGCTTGGTCGACGCGATGAGGTCGAGAACTCCGACCTGCTCGATGGTCTGATCGCTTCGGCCGCCCGCCACTCCCGCCGCTCCAAATCGTGTTATCCAGTTTCTATCGTGGTGAACTGCCCGAACTGACGACGGCTCAGCATCGGCCCCGACCTTGTATTCGGGCGGTTGTGGCAAGAGACCGGTTGCGCCGATGTCCTCCGCCACCTGATGGGCGAACGGCAGTTCGGCTTCGACGTCGAGCGCGCCATCTACCTGACCGTGCTGCACCGGCTAATGGTCTCCGGCTCCGACCGCCATGCGCATGATTGGCACCAGCGCTTGCGCATCCCCGGCGCCGAGGCGCTAACCCTGAAGCAGGCCCACAAAGCCATGGCCTGGCTCGGCGAGGAGACCGCGGACGGTCGCTCTATGACGGATACCATCGAGGAAGCGCTCTACCGCTATCGCCAGCCGCTGTTCGGCGAGCTTTCGGTCGCCTTCTTCGACACCACCTCGCTGTATTTCGAGGGCCGGGGTGGTGCCACCCTTGGTCAACGCGGCTTCTCGAAGGACTTTCGGCCACAGTTGCACCAGGTGGTGCTGGGCATCGTGCTCGACGGCCACGATCGGCCGATCGCCTCGTTCCTCTGGCCCGGCAACACTGCCGACGTGACCACGCTGCTGCCCGTCGTCGAGCGCCTGCGAACGCGGTTCGGCATCAGCCGGGCCTGCATCGTCGCTGATCGCGGGATGATCAGTGCCGCCACCATCGCCGAGTTCGAGGAGAACGGCATCGACTACATCCTCGGCGCGCGCGAACGCTCGACCGCCGAAGTCCGCAGCACGGTGATCGAGGACGACGGCGTGGCGGTGCCGCTGACCATCCCCCCGCCAGAAGGGCGAGACCGACCTTGCCGTCAAGGACGTCGTTCTGGCCGGGCGTCGTTATGTGCTGACCCGAAACCCGGAACAGGCCCGCAAGGATGCCGAGACGCGGACCGCCCTGCTGGCCGGTCTCGAAGGCAAGCTGACACAGGGCGACAAGGCGCTGGTCGGCAATGCCGGATGCCGCCGCTTCCTGGCTGAGCCCACAGGCGAAGGGTTCAGCATCGACGCGGCGAAAGTCGAGGCCGATGCCCGTTTCGATGGCCTCTTCGTGCTGCGCACCAACACCCGGCTGACGGCCTTGCAGGTGGTGTTGCGCTACCGCAACTTGCTGGCGGTGGAGCAGGGCTTTCTCGCGGCCAAGACACTGCTGGCGACACGGCCGATCTTTCATCGAACCGACGCCGCCATTCGCGGGCACATCTTCTGCACTTTTCTCGCCCTGGTGCTGCGCAAGGAACTGATGGACCGCTTGGCAGCCCGCCATCTCGCCATGCCGGAATGGCAGCAGGTGGTCGATGATCTTACCGAACTCAGCGAAATCGAGGTCGAGCAGGACGGACGGCGCACACTGCTGCGCACCGCTCCGGGACCGACGATTGACGCACTTTGTCGAGCCGTCGGTGTCGCCTTGCCGCCGGTATTCCAGGAACTCCCACGCGCTGCAGCAACGGCCTGACACTCTCGAAACTGTGGTGCCTAAATCAAAACGAGACGTCTATTGCCTTGTTCTACAACTATATTTTCGATACTGGTGGGAAAGTTGGGTCAAGGCGAAGGCAGAGGAGCCACCGGTTCCGACATGGCGGAGGACCAATCAGTTCCGTGGATTGAAACGGTATCACCATGACTTGGATTTTCTCTTTCCACGTCAAGGGCATTAAATTCCAAGGGTTTCCACTTCCTCATAACGTACAGAGGTCCCCACCGGGGGCTACGGCTGCTGGCGTGGCCCTTTCGAACTCATGGGGTGCTGGGGCGCCAATTACTGGCGTGTCCATAAGTGCGGGCTTCGAATACGACGTTAGCGATCTAACAACGCGTCTGGCGCCGGAGGAAACTGGCCCCCACTGCTCACGTGTGGTGCCAAACCCAACTTTCCCACCGGACGAAAAAATATTACTCGAAATCAAAGCATTGTGGGGCGCGGAGCGATTTAGGCACCACACGTGCCAAAGTGTGCAAAGCGCTGTCTGAGATGCGCACCGGGCGAAAATCGATGGTTTAGCCTCGATTTTCGACGTCCGACAGTGCGAACTGCGCTCCTTGCACAGCTACGCCACCACGTCGGTGTCGAGCCGGTCAATACCAAATGTCTTCGCGAAGGGCAGCATTTTTAGCACCACAAATCGACACCGGCCTCGGAACCCCGCAGTTTTCTTCGGCATTCCGCCTGTCGGATGCGTAACGGTGGGAAAGTTGGGCCAAAGCACGAACCTCGACTTTGGACCCAAAGGCCGCTGATTGGCACCGCCCAGATTATTGGATGGCACTACAGGTGCCGCTGGCTGGAGCCCGCGACTTCATGAACCGGGTTGACATCCTGATCCGTCAGGGTCTGCGCCCCGATCAGTCTGGATCGCCGCATCCGAGTAGCGGGCGTGGCCGCCCGGTCCACAGTCCTGCCAGCATTCCAGCCCTGCGTCCTCAGGCTGCCCCGCCGGCGCAGCCCTGCTTCGTAGGCCCGCCAGTTCTGCGCCTCGAACACCATCTTCGGGATGTGGTGACGGCGATCGGCGTTGTGTTTGTGCGGCAACGGGATAATCAGAACCAGAGAGGGGAGGCGATCCTATCACCCCCTAGACCGGCCATGTGCACCAACGCCATACCAGCCGCTCCGCCCGCTGACCGGAGGTCGATCTGACGGACAGCTGGTATGATATATATCATTCGGGCATTGGGGATAGTTGCCGACATAGCGGTTTGTCGCCGTCGCCCAAGTCAAGTAGGTAGCAGGAGATGGGATGCTTCTTCCCTTTGCAAATGACAGGACCCAGCGGTTGCAAACGAAAGGCGCCACGTAGAAGATGTTGCGTCGCCTCGCTCAACGCAACGCAACACGTTTCATACCCAGTTGAATTTTCCATGCATTCTTTCGCGACAGTCATCATTCGGGCAGCAACATTCGTCGTATCGCCGATCGTCGCATATTGCTGACGTTCGAAACTGCCGAGGCTGCAACTGACGAGCTCACCGGAGTGGATTCCGATACCGACTCGAATCTCCGGCAACCCCTCCGCACTATAAGTCCGGTTCAGATCCAACAGTGCTTCTCCTATTTTGCGAGCATAACACGCTGCCGCCATCGCATCGGCCTCGATCTCCTCCCGCCGCCGGCGAACGATGGGCGGTCCGAACATCGCCATGACGCAATCGCCAGCAAGACGCTCGATGACGCCCCCGTGCAGCTCGATCAGCGACGTCATCGCCTCCATATACGGGCTGAGCCAGCGCACCACGATCTCGGGCTCCAGCGTCTCCGATATGGCGGTGAAGCCGTTTATATCGGCAAACAGGATGGTCGCGGGGAGCCGCACCGGGACGGTTCGCCCGTGCGCGACGAAATCTCTGCGCCGGCGCCACAGCTCCGCGGCGATCGGCCCAGACACGTGGGCCGAGAAAAGTTTCATCAAAACCGCCCTTTGTGCCCGTTCGGCATGGGTGATCGCTGCCGCGGCCGACATCGTCGCAATGATCCAGCCGCTCGCCAAGGGGAGAACCGGAAGCCATGTGCCATTCAGGAAGCACGCGACTGCGACGCCCAGGATGATGGTGGCGCCGCCACCGATGGCTGCTGCCAGTTGCCCAAGGTTTCGGATGAATGTCCCGGCACAGCCACCCCCGACGATCACCAGAGCGATCCAAGCGGTCTCCCAGAGGCGTGGAAGTGCATGGGTCGGCACAAGCCCATCCAGTCCGTGGGAGGCCAGTTGCGCAGCGAACAAGCCCTGCAACGTGACACCGTAGATTTCGCGCTCCGTGGCCGCACTGAGTGGTGTCGCCACATAGTCTTTCACGCTGTCCGCAGTGATCCCAACCAGCACGATCCGGCCGCTGAGCGACCCGGCGGGAATTCTACTATCGAGCAGATCCGTCAGTGAGAACGATGTGACATGGGTAGGTCCGCGGAATTCGAGGAAGACCTGGTACCCACGTGTATCGAGATCCGCATAGCCGCCGAGGGGTGCCTGAAGCGGAGGCAACGAAGACAAGCCAAGCTGGAGGTTTCCCTGATCGTCCGCACGTGGGAAAACGCTATCGTGAGATAGGTACAGCATGGCGAGCTTAAGACTGAACAACTCCTCCCAGTGTTTCCGATCATTCAGGTAGAGCAGGCCGCGGCGTACCGCGCCTCCAGGGTCGAGCACGAAATCCGTGAAGCCGTTGTCGTCTGTTGCCTGCACCCTGGCCGGGGCGGCGATCCCATCCCACCCGACTTGGCCAAAACGATCCGCCCAGACGACCTCCGGCGCCTCCGTCAGTGCGTGGTCCAATTCTGCCGCGCCAGGGCCGACCGGTGCCGGTCGAAAGATGTCAATTCCGATCGCACGCGGTCCTGTTGCGTGTAACCGTAGCAAGAGGTCGGCAAGAATTCCGTCAGACAACGGCCATCCGAAACGATTCAGGTCGGCTTCCGTAATCCCGATCTGCACGACCCGTTGCGCGACGCCGGATTGCTCGGCACGCAGCAGCACCAGTCGGTCGTACGCCATCAGTTCCAGTGCCTGCAGCATTCCCGATGAGCGCAGCCCGAGCATGAGCACGAGCACGACGACGCTGGCAAGGAGGCCGGCGGCGGCCGGCAGCTCCAGCCATGATCTCAAACGGGCCACAGGCCTGCCTGGACTGGTCTGTTCAGTGGCAACCACTATCGTGTCCTGTCAGGCCCAGGTTACCATTGTCCTGCATTCAACTCCCCCAGACCAGGACTTTGACGATGAGATCGAGGCGAAAGCTCTCCCGACCGGGCCCTGACTGGCGTGAAGGAAAGCACCGTGCGGCGAAACTGGTCGTGTGCCGAGATTATCCTCAAATTCATCGGATGCCGAATGCCATCGGCGAGTTCGTCGAGCAGCGATCCGCGCCGCCTAGTCGGCGGGCTATGATCATGCGGGCCTGCTTTCTGATCCTGTTCATGCTCATCCAACTCGTGGCAGCCGTTGCCGCCCCCGAGGATCGGACCAAGGCTCTCACCTATATCGAGCATGGAGCCGATGCCTACCGGATGGGGGATCTGGTGGAGGCAACGCGGCGGTGGGGTGAAGCCATTCGGCTGTGCCGTCTGGCCGGGGATTTATCCGGAGAGGCGGATAGTCTCGCGCGCCGCGGCGAAGCGTTGCAGTTGCTTGGGAAACTGAACGCTGCGTCGACGGATTTCGAACAGGCACTGCATCGTGCCGAAATGCTGGGCGACCAGGGGCGCGTCGCGGCCTTGTCCGGAGCGTTGGGCAACGTCTACTTTCAGGCCCATGATTTTAGCCGGGCTCGGCCGATGCTGGAGCGGAGCCTCTCGCTTGCCGGTCAGGCGCATCGGACCACGATCCTGGCGGCGTCGGCGAACAACCTGGGTAATCTTGACTTGGCCAGCGGTGATATCGTAGGCGCAGTTTCCGCATACGCCGCAGCGATCGAGGCGGCTTCCGCCGCGGGCAGTACACCGCTCAAGGTGACCGCGACGATAAACAAGGCTCGGGCGTTGCTGCGCCAGGAACTCGAAGTCGAGGCCCGCGCCGACCTGCAGCACGCGTTGCAATGGACTTCGGACCGGCCCGATTCCTCCGACACCGCCTATTCGCAGATCGCGATCGGCCGGATCGCGTATCAGGCCCAGGGGCACGGAACGCGGACCGCGGACGATCAGCTACGGGCTCTTGCCGAGGAAGCGTTTCGACGGAGTGCGGCACTCGCTGATCGGCTGCACGATGCCCGTACAGGGTCGCTCAGCGCCGGCTATCTGGCTGAACTCTACGAGTCAGCGGGAAATCCTGACGAGGCGCAGGTACTGACCCGGCGGGCGATCTTCCTGGCACAGCAGATCGGCGCCGCGGACCTACTCTACCGGTGGGAGTGGCTCAATGGTCGGCTCGCGCGCGCTGGCGGCAGACGGGATGTTGCCATCGAGTCATATCGGCGGTCGGTGGCGAACCTGCAGGCCATTCGCCAAGACATCCCGGTGGACTATACGGATGGCCGCTCCTCATTCCGTGAGATCATGGGTCCCCTGTATCTGGGACTAGCCGATATGCTTCTTCAGTCGGCGGCCGAACGAAAGAACCAGCCTGGCGTGCCCACGCTGTTAAGCGAAGCACGGCGAACCGTGGAACTCCTCAAGACGGCAGAAATCCGCGACTATTTTAAGGATCAATGTCTGCTGCCGCTGGAAGCGCAGAAGGTGGTGGCAGCGAGCGCCGCCGAGTCGACCCGTACGGCAACGTTGTATCCGATCGTGCTGCCCGACCGGGTCGAACTGCTGATCGCCGTCGCGGGCGAGCAGTATCGGGTGACAACGCCGATCACTGAAGCGACGCTGATCAGCGAGGTCCGTGAACTGCGGCGGTCTCTGGAGACACTCGGGACACGTGATTACTTCGCGCCGGCGCAGCAGATCTATGAATGGCTGATCCGTCCCGTAGAGCCCGAACTGCGCGCTCACGACGTCGACACACTTGTTGTCGTGCCTGACGGTGCGTTACGCACCATTCCATTTGCAGCACTCTACGACGGAAAGTCCTTTCTTGTCGAACATTACGCTATCGCGACGGAACTTGGTCTCACATTGATGGATCCCAAGCCGATTGCCCGCCAGCCGATCACGGCGCTGCTGTCTGGCCTTTCCAAACCCACCCAGGGATTTCCTGCTCTGCCATTCGTTGGCGACGAACTTGCGTCGCTGCGACGATTGTCGCTCAACAGCACGGTGTTGGAGGATGAGAGTTTTCGCGTGAGGCGGGTAGAAGAGGAATTGAAGGCGGTCCCATTCTCGGTCGTGCACATTGCCTCGCATGCTGAGTTCAGCAGCAATCCGGCAAGAACCTACATCCTCACCTTTGATGGGCGGCTGACGCTCGCAGAACTGGAGGATTCGATAAAACACGGAGCGTGGCGCGACGACCCGGTCGAGCTATTGACGTTGAGCGCATGCCAAACAGCCACGGGCGACGACCGAGCCGCGCTGGGGCTTGCGGGGGTAGCGATCAAGGCAGGAGCACGTAGCGCCGTGGCGAGTCTCTGGTTCGTGAACGACGAGGCGGCCTCGCAGGTCATCATGGTCTTCTACAAGGGCTTGCAGGAGCCCAACCGGTCCAAGGCTCATGCCATGCAGCTTGCTCAGGTCGCCCTAATCCATCAGTCGCGTTTCCGCCATCCGGGCTACTGGGCGCCGTTCCTGCTCATCGGCAATTGGTTGTAGTTTCTCCCGGCTGGTGCGGGGTAGGAGAACAGCGTTTGATGCGTACATCCGCCAGACTGACGGCTGAAGCTGTCCTCGTTGCCGCCTGCCTGCTGGTAGGTTACGAAAACCGGGGCGCGGCAGCAGATCGCCAGGAACCAGTCGAGAGGGCTGCGAAACCTGAATCGGGCTCTCAGCCCGTCCCGAGGACGGAGCTGCGCTACGTCCCGCCGGATCGCGGAGCGCCCGCGGTTCGGGTGAGCGGCGGAACCCGCGGCGATAGGAATGACGGGCTCCAAATCGACGTTCTCGCCCCGCCGCAGACCGGGTTGACCGTGCAGGAGCAGCCCACGTTGTACTGGTACAGTTCCGGCCCGATCAGCGCCCGCATGCACGTTTCCATCGTCGTCGACGACATCAACAAAACAGTGCTCAATGCCACGATACATGATCCGACGCCGGAAGGCGTCCACGCCTTTGCTTTACGAGGCACCCCTGTTCGGCTGGCGTTGAATGCCGATTATCAGTGGTCCGTCACCGCAGAGTTGTCACCGACGGAGCCGTCACGCAACATCGTTGCGAGCGGGATGATCAGGCGTGTCACACAACCTGGGCTGCCGTCCAGCACCAGTCCGCGTGCTTCCGCTGAAACGTGTGCTGAATACGCGCGGCTGGGGCTGTGGTACGATGCATTGGACGCCATTTCGACGTCGGTCCGCGACGCACCGCGGGATGGAAACTTGCGTCTTCTTCGCGCAGAACTTCTCCAACAGGTCGGCCTGACCAGCGCAGCCGCTTCGGATCGTTCCGGCGTTCGCTGATTTGCCAGCAATTCTAAATCGGTTGGCGAGGGATGTTTTTTCTGGCGATCTCCGTTTGCATGGTGAGTTGAGGAACTGACCGGTTTGGGGTCCACGTCAGGGCGGGCGTATCGCCGCGGCGGTGATGGAGCGCAGCAGATGATCCCAGTTCTGGAACACGACGTAGGCGGTGATCGTTCGTAGATGCTCGAAGAACCGGTAGGTAGCGCCGCGGGCGACGACCGCCTGGCGCCACGCGAGGACCGTCAGCATGGCGGCGGTATGGAACCCAAAGGCGAGTAGATTGAGGACGACGAAGACGCTGGCCAGTGTCTCCTTGCCGTGCCCAAAATTGTGCTCGAGGTTATATCCATTGATCTTGAGCACGTTGAAAGTTTCGTTCTCGATCTTCCAGCGCGCACGGCCACACGCGGCGATTTCGGCGACGTTGCCGGCATTGACGTCCAAATCGGTGACGAAGCTGTTGTAATAAGTCCGTTTACCTTTGGTGTTGTGAATTTCGATGGAGACCCAGGTAACGGCGAGTGCGTCATCGGTGGCGCGCAACGGTACTGGGAGAGCCAGCGGTAAATCGTCGTGGTCCGCTTGCCGCGGACGAACTCTGTCTGGCGATGCTCTTCCAACGTGGCGCCATGCAGGTATTCGGATACGGTCTGGTGCGAGGCTGGCTTGCAGGTCAGAATGAAACCACCGCCCACCCGATGGATGGCCTCCGCGATCGGTTGACAGGCGAAGAGATCGTCGCCCAGGTAAACCGGCCGAAGGTGTGCAACCGCTGGACCATGCCGGGTCAGCCAGCGTTTGGCGGCATTGCGTTCACAATCCTGCTTCTCCGCGCCGTCCTGGGGTGCGACGAACTCGGGTGGCAGCGGCAGAACGCGGGTGTGGCCCGGCGCTACCATGGAAGCGCCCAGAAAGGCGTGGAAGTATTCGGTGCCGCCGTCCGAACGCCGCCGGGTCGAGCAGCGCTCGCAGTGGATCTTGCGCGAACAGAAGTGTTCCGTTCCGTCCAGCGCGATCAGCATCCGGCCTCCGAGGCGCTGAAAAGGCGCGAGTACGCCCTCGATCTGGATAGCTTTAAAGAACAGCGGATGAGTGCCGCGGGCGAGGCACCGTCGAGCATCAGGCGAATATAGGCATCACTCGGGATTGCGGTCATGCCGAACAGGGTCTGACAGTTCGATCGGCCTTGTCCTTCCTCCAGCGCCCGCTGATACGCCAGGAACGATGGACTGCCCATGAAGAACACCGAGAACGCGGACAGGCCGATGTCGGTCATGCTGTATTCCGCGTCGCGACGTGGCCCTTTGCGCTGATCCGGCAGACCGGCGCAGACGTCTTTCAGGTCCGACACCAGGGAATCCAAGGCACTCACGGAAGCAGCGAGTCAGAGATATGGCCGTGCCGCCAGGCAAAATCGTCACCCGTAAAGCGACACAGGGGCGAAACCCGCGAACTGTTGCAAATCAAACTCGGTCAGGCGTCAGTCACGATGACCAGGAGCGCGCCGGATGCGAGTCCGTCGCATTGAGAACCGCTGCTGATTTGCCAGCGCCATCGTTTTCGTCATAACAAGGATTTCGTCACTCGAAAGTAGATGCCATCCTCCTGCAGGGTGTTCCCAAGTCCTTGTATTCGTCGTAACCCATGCCCGTAATAGAGCTGCGCGGATAAGTTGTCACCGATGTCAAACAGCAAGCCGATTCCAATGCTGCTGAGCGTGCTCGGGCCAAACGTCGGCCGGTCCGTGTTCCAGCCGGAACCATAGTCGAAGAACGGGGCGACACGCAGAACCGCATCGTCAACCGCAAGAGACGGCACCGGCATCCGCAGAATTGGGATTCGACCCTCGAGGGAGAACCAAACGCCGTTGTCGCTCACCAGCGTGTTGACCGGATAGCCACGGATCGTGGTCGCGCCGCCGAGCGCGATCTGCTCGAACGGAAACAGCGGGGCGGTGCTGAGCTGCCAGTTGCCTCGCAGAACAAGCTGCGTCTTGCCGAAGGCCTGCACGTACTGGGTCTGGGCAAGCCATGACGTGAAATCTGCGTTCGGCTGCTGCGCCGAGTTTGTCGCGCCGAAGATGGGAAGCCCATAGCTGACCGTGGATCGAAGCGCAAACACATGCGTCGGCTGGCGATCGATCCAGTCCACCAACAGACGAAGGATGGTCGCCCGAGCGTGCCCGTCAACATATCCAGGAGAGAAAGAGAATGGATCCCCGAGTAAAAACGTGTCGCTGGCTCTATCGTCGAGAGCAAGTGAGAGCGTCAGCGCTCGCTCGGGCGTGCGATAGATCGGTTGACTGACGGCAATACCATAGGTCGTCGTGGTGCTGCTGATGTCGAGACCGCTGAATTGATTGGATATGACTCCCGCTCCATTGTAGTCCCATTTGATGGCCACCGTGGTGTCCCTGGCGGTGACGGGAATACTCCATGACACCCCGCCTTCGTTCACACCGGTGGTGCGGCCGTAGCGAAGATTGAGCGCGTCGCCCCAACCGCTGATATCGCGGACCACTCCATTGAGCTCACCCAGGACGCTGCCAACATTGGGCGGCTCGTCGTTTGCGATACTCGCACTGAGCGAATACATCTTGCTTTCGGTCACGTTAGCATGCAGGCGAGCTTCACCAGGCGCGACGCCCGGGACCAATTCGGCGTTTATCTTGGAAATATTCGGATCCTGAAGCAGCAACTGAATTTTCTGTTCCGTGTCGGCAAGATTCAGCGGGGATCCAGGTTCCGGGTCCAAGCGATTGCGCACATATCCTGGCGACAACCAGTCAGTCCCGACGACGTCGATGCCCATCAACCGCCCTTCGACAATGCGAAAGGTAACGACCCCGTCTTCCACGGTCTGATCCGGCAGCACGGCACCCGAATTGATGTAGCCGCGATCGATGTAGGCCTGGGTCAGACGGTACCGCAGGTCTTCCAGATCGTTGAAGTCCAGTTCCCGGCCGAGGAACGGTGCGGTCACTGCGTCGATGACATCTTCCGGGAGCACCGTGTTGCCGACGATCCGGATCCGGCGCACGAGAACGCGCGATTGCTCAGCCGGCGTCGGGGTGGCGGATGGCGGCGTCGCCATCGGCGGGGAAGCGACTGCCGGTTGCGCTTCGCTGGATGCGGGAAGGACAGCGACCAGCCAACCTGCGACGAGAGGACTGCAGAGACGACCTAACGCCGCGCTCATTGGATCCGGCGTCGACTTTCGAACCAAGGGCCTCGCGGTGATGCTTCATTGTTGTTTCCACGCCAGCACGCAAAGAAAAAATCGCTCGCTTCGACCTGCGCCGGTAGGGTGCCGGTCTGGGTTCCCGCTGAAACGGATCCCACCGATGGCTGATCCAAGTCGAAGTACAAGGCCGGCTGCGGGCCATCACCGTCACGGGGCAGCCCGCCCTGACGGCCGACAACGAGGCTGGACATCCCTTCCGACTTGGCGAAGCCGCTGCAGCCCTGGCGCTGAATGTTGGGCAGGCTGAGCAGCCTATCGGCGAGTGCCGCCAGAGTGCCTGATACATTTGTATCCGGTGCCAGTATGTTGATGGTGCCGTTGATCCCTATTCTTGATGAAGCGTCTACGAGGCTGTCGGGGCTTTTGAAGAACTGGCTAGCTGTTATGTTGATATTGCCGCCTTTTCCAGCGTCGGCGTCGGCCTGGATCAAGCCGTGGTTCAGCACGACAAACCGCCCGCCGATGTCGATGTCGCCACCGTTGCTGGTGCCGCCGAACGACGACGTCGTGATGCTACCCCGATCCAACCGGAGAAGCTGCGTCGCCCCCAGCCGCACACTACCCCCGCCGCCAGCGACCGCCGTAGTCGTGATCGCGCCCTGGTCCAAAAGCGAGATCGTCCCGCCGGCAATGCTGATAGTTCCGGCACCAGCGCTATCTGGACTGTTCGCCAGCGCCTTGACGCCGGCTCCGAAGCCCGATGCGGTTAGATCCAAGGGCTGCGTGTTTCCCATGATGGTGACATCGCCGCCGCGGCCAAAACTTAGGCTGCTGCTGCTGATACGCCCATTTGTTTCGAGGTCAATCAAGTTGGCCGACAGGTTGATGTCGCCCGCGGATCCAGTTCCTTCCACGGCATTGGTTGAAATGCCGGTATCGAAGACATTCGCGCCCGTAGAACCCAGGGCAAGGAGTTGTCCGGTTTTCACCGTCACGGTGCCGCCTTTGCCAGGTCCGAACGTGCTGCTGCCGATTACGCCCTGCGCGTAAAGATCGATGGTGTTGGCCGTCACGGAGACCGAGCCGGCGTTGCCGCCGCTACCTCGTTCGGCGTTGGAGAAGATGCCTGTGTCGAAGTCGATACGCCCCCCGCCGTTGGCAGAAATCGTGTTCGCGTTGACGGTCACGGTTCCCGCGTCGCCTCCGGCAAACGTGTTGCTGCTGATCCGGCCGGTGTGAAGCAAGCGGATGCTGTCGATCGATACTGTCACGCTGCCGGCTGCGCCTTTCAATCCCTGTTCTGCATCCGTCACGATGCCTGTGGCTGGGACGCGATTGCCACCGTCGACGGTAAGGGATGACGCCGCCCCGATTCCCGTGACGTGGATCTCGCCTGCATTCCCACCGCCGAAGGTATCGCTGCTGATGACCCCGTGATTGCTCAGGTTGATGGTATTGGCAGTAACATTGATCGGGCCGGCGTTGCCGCCCAGACCAAGGTTGGCATTGGAAACAATACCTGTGTCGAACGCGGTTTGAGCACCGCCGTCGGCAGAAATCGTATTCGCGTTCACCGTCACCGGCCCCGCGTTCCCTCCGGCGAATGTGCTGCTGCTGATGACGCCTTGGTTGCGCAGGTCGATCGCGCTGGCCGTCACGGAGACCGGGCCGGCGTTGCCGCCGCTACCTTGTTCGGCGTTGGAGAAGATGCCTGTGTCGAAGTCGATACGCCCCCCGCCGTTGGCAGAAATCGTGTTCGCGTTGACGGTCACGGTTCCCGCGTCGCCTCCGGCAAACGTGTTGCTGCTGATCCGGCCGGTGTGAAGCAAGCGGATGCTGTCGATCGATACTGTCACGCTGCCGGCTGCGCCTTTCAATCCCTGTTCTGCATCCGTCACGATGCCTGTGGCTGGGACGCGATTGCCACCGTCGACGGTAAGGGATGACGCCGCCCCGATTCCCGTGACGTGGATCTCGCCTGCATTCCCACCGCCGAAGGTATCGCTGCTGATGACCCCGTGATTGCTCAGGTTGATGGTATTGGCAGTAACATTGATCGGGCCGGCGTTGCCGCCCAGACCAAGGTTGGCATTGGAAACAATACCTGTGTCGAACGCGGTTTGAGCACCGCCGTCGGCAGAAATCGTATTCGCGTTCACCGTCACCGGCCCCGCGTTCCCTCCGGCGAATGTGCTGCTGCTGATGACGCCTTGGTTGCGCAGGTCGATCGCGTTGGCCGTCACGGAGACCGGGCCGGCGTTGCCGCCGCTACCTTGTTCGGCGTTGGAGAAGAAGCCTGTATCGAAGTCGATACGCCCCCCGCCGTTGGCATAAATCGTGTTCGCGTTGACGGTCACGGTTCCCGCGTCGCCTCCGGCAAACGTGTTGCTGCTGATCTGGCCGGTGTGAAGCAGGCGGATGCTGTCCGCCGACACTGCCACATTCCCAGCCTTACCAGCCGATTGGGGCTCGGCGTTGGAAAGAATGCCCGTTGCCGTCGTAGAATCTGCGCCTTCGATCGTGACGGACGACGCGGCCCCGGCTCCGACGACCTGAACGGCGCCCGCATTTCCGCCGCCATACGTGTTGCTGCGGATTTGTGCCTGGTTCTGAAGTAACAGATTATTGGTCTCAACGAGGACGCCCCCTGCATCGCCCCTACTTCCGAGGTTGACGTCGGACAGAATACCGGTGACCTGGGAAATATTTCCGCTTCCGTCTTCATTGATCGCATCTGCCGCACGGACGTCTACGAAGCCGCTGCCCGCAGTACCAAACCCGAGACTGTCGATCCGTCCCCCTGC
The DNA here is from genome assembly GCA_963772355.1 of uncultured Alphaproteobacteria bacterium. Taxonomy (GTDB): domain Bacteria; phylum Pseudomonadota; class Alphaproteobacteria; order Acetobacterales; family Acetobacteraceae; genus Rhodopila. Next base: position 22,602 of record CAVYXX010000030.1, read on the forward strand.
GCGCAAACTAATGTCATTTGCTCGCACAGAGACGGTCCCTGGAGCGCCGGAGGAACCTGCCAGCGCTTCCGAATCGATAGTGGTGGGCGTTGAGCTGGCGGTGGCGTCCAATGTTATCTTGGGTGCTGTCACGCTGACCATGTCCGCGCCGCCCTTGCCCGCGGTATTATTGCCGACCTGGCCTCCCATCGTCACGGTCAATTCGCCACCGCTGATGACCGAAACGCCGCCCGCGCGTCCCGAGGTCCCTGACAGCGCTGTGGAGCTGATCCCCGTCAGGCCGCCCTTGCCGTCGCCGCTGATGTTAATCGGACCTGCTGTCTCGACGTTGACCGCGCCGGCATTGCCGCCGGCGCGCGCACTGCTGGTGATCGAGCCACCGGGGGTGAGTGTCAATGTGTTGGCATGCACGCTCACCGTCCCTCCCGGTTGTGCACTATAATTCCGAGCTCGAACCGAGCTGCCGTCCACCAGGACCGCGCCACCGCGCAGCTGAACCGCTCCGCCGCCCCGCTGCCCACTTGCGTCGCCAACATCGACGATTGCGTTGCCGGTCAAAGTCACCGGTCCGTAGGCAGAGACCGTTTGTGCGGCGGCATCGGCACCGTTCAAGCCGATCTCACCGGACGCCGCTGCGCTGGCGATATGCAATTGTCCAGCGGGGGCCGTGATCTGGCCGCCTGCTATCCGGACCGGACCACCAACGACCGACAGGTCTTTTCCTACCGGGGTTGCGAGGGTGCTGCCGGTCGCTGTGATCGCACCGGAGCGGGCACCCAGAAAGCCGAACGCCGCCGGCTGAGCAGCCGTGAAGCTGCTGCCCCTGGGTGTTCCAGCCGATAGGCGTGTGCCGTCGGAAAAGCGCAAATTGTCGGCGCTCGAAACGTGGAATGAACCCTGCACGTTAAGCGTCGCGTGCGACCCGAACACCCAACCCGACGGATTAAGCAGAAACAGGTTGGCGCCCGGAATGGTGGAAGCGATCTGTCCGTCGATCCTGGACGTCTGGCCGCCTGTCACGCGTCCGATGACGTTGGCCACTGAAGCGGGTCCGCCAAAGGTTGCGGTCTGACCCTGTCCGACATTGAAAGTGCTGAAGCTGTGGAAGAGGTTGCTTCCCAGCTGCTTGCCGAGATCCGCACCGATCGCGAAGTTTGGCCCCCCGAGAGCACGGGCCGGGCCCGTCGACCCGTCAGTGCGGATCTGCGCTGACGTAGGGTCGAGCAGCATGAAATATCCCAGCGTGACGGCGAGGAGCGACCGAAAGCCTTGACGTAGAAAAGAGAACACCACCGGGGATAGCATCTAAGCGCTGTCGCGAACCGCACCATCGATAGGTCCCGAACCCTCGACTGGAACCCCATGCAGGCGGGCATCAATGATGGCGCGCAGAGCTTCCGGCCTCGGCAGGGCGATCGCGCGCGATGACACCTCTATTAAATTCTCATCCACCAGCGAGCGCAAGGACACGGATACCGTTTCACGACGTGCGCCAATGCGGGCGGCGATAACATGCTGCGGGGGTGGCGGACTGATAACCCGGCCGCGGTCGCCGGTTCGAGGACGGGACAGGCGCAGCAATTCGGCCGCCAAACGTTCCCGCACCGGCAACGCGGTAAGCTCGAACAGGCGTTCGTCTTCTCGCCTCAGCCGAGCGGTCATTGCGCGCAGCAGCCGCAAGCCGACCGGCGGCGCGTTGAGTGCGAGACCGAGGAATGTCTGCGATGGCAGCCTGCAAAGCTGAGTCTTACGCAACGCGACCACACTTGCGGACCGCTTCGCTCCGTCGATCGCCGCGACGTCGCCGAATAACTCTCCGGGCCAGATATCGCCCAGGATTATCTCCTGACCCAGTGCGGTCCGGATAACGACACGAAGCGCGCCATCGACCACAAAAAAAACGTCGTCGGTATCATCACCGAAATCAAGAATAAGCTTACCGGCTTCGACTTCGATCCAGCGCGCTGCTGGGGCGGCCTTCGCCAGTAGTGTCGGATCTGCCCCTTGAAAGAATGCAAGACGACCAAGTGCATCGCCCAAGGGAGTGGGGGTCTGATCACGATCACTGGCCATTTCGTCTCCCTGATGCTGCCTTGTTCTGCGAACGTGAGGCGGAGGATGGAAGGAGTGCACGAATTGGGCGCGCCCGCCAATATCAGGTCCGTGACTGGCCAATAGGGCTGCGACCACCCTAGCATCGGCGCCGGCGCGGCTGGAATGTTAGCTGCTGACATCAGCCAGCCAGACCCCTCCGTAGCCTCGGCTGGCCATCTGGGAACCGATGACCGGGGGAGGGACGGATGATTGTTGCCAGGGCGCAACTCGCCATCTGTCTGGGCCCCCTCTGCGAGATAAAACAGCCACGATCGTGGTGGCGCGGGTGGCGGCAGCATCGACGGCGCTCCCCGCCCGCCAGCTCTATTCCTCTTTGAAGGCACGATGGAAGCTGTCGCGGATCGGCTGCGTGATGTAATCAAAGAAGCTGCGCTCGCCGAGCATAATATGTGCCTCAACAGGCATTCCGGAGGTCAGGAAGACGTTAGGTAGACGCTCCAACTGTTCCCTGTCGATCAGGATATAGGACCGATAGTACTGCCGGTGGGCTTGTTCGTCCTTTGTTACGTCAGCGGCAACCCAGGTTACGTGCCCATTCAGGTAGGGTACCAGGCGCTGCTTGAAGGCAGGCAGCCGCACTTCGGCCTGTAGGCCAGAATAAACCACATCGATATCGTTGGGCTGGACGTTTACTTCAGCAACGAGCCGGTCATGGTCAGGGACCAGGTCGGCGACGGGGTCGCCTGGTTTCACCACGGCACCCAAGGTGAAGACGCGCAGATTGACGACGGTGCCGGATTCCGGCGCGACGATGTCGCGGCGGAACTCCACGTCATTGGCGGCACGCAACCGCTCCTCGGTTTCGGCCAACTTGCCACGGACATCGCGCAAGTCGGTCAAGACCTCCTGCATGTGCTGATCAAGCACCTGCTGGATCTGCTGCTGCGTTTCCTCGATCGTCGCCTGAGCGCGATCGATCTGGCCGTTGAGATCCTGCTGGGTGCCTTCGAGACCGGCCAAAGACCGCCGCAATGCCAGCAGCTCTGGCAGACGGGACAAACCCTGGCTTACCAAGCCGCTACGCATCTGTTCCTCCTGTCGCATCAATGCCAGCTGACGCTGGGTCGCCTGTAGCTGACCGCGGGCGCCAGCGATGACAGCCTGCTGCTGGTCGATTCGTGCCCGCTGTACCTGCAGTTGGCTGTTCAAATTGGCAGTGCGCGCCTCGAACAGCACGCGTTGGCCGAATACGGCATCGATCGCACGCGGATCGGTGCTGGCAAGTAGATCGGCAGGAAAGGTGATTTTCAATGCCCGCGCCATTTCAGCATTCAGGCGGGCATCCTGGGCAAGCAGAGCCCAGCGCTGTGCCCGTTCTGTCTCCACCGTCGCGTTGGACTGGATGTCATCCAGCCGCATCAATACCTGACCGGCCTGCACCTTGGATCCATCATGAATCAGAATCTCGCGCACGATACCGCCTTCCAGATGCTGAATGGTACGGCGATTGCCCTCTACTTTAATCACACCCGGCGCGATCGCTGCCTCGCCCAGGGGCGCCAGCACGGACCAAAGCCCAAAGCCAACAACGAATATCAACAAAATGGCCAGACCAAGTACCAGCTGCGCGCGGGTGCGCGGCGCCGATGCGTCAAGCAGAGCGTTGGGGGAATAGGACAGTGTGGCCGAACCACGCTCCTGCAATTTGGTAAATCCGAGAGACGTTGCTGTTATCAGATTGTTACTCATCGCGCTGTGCTCCTTGCCACATGGGCGTTGACCGGAGGAACCGGCATCTCCGCCGGGCGTGGTTGCGTCATCAGGCGCCTCAGCACCTCAGCACGCGGGCCGAACATCTCCATGGCGCCATCCTTCAGCAGCAGAACCTTGTCTACCCCCTGCACCAGGGTCGGACGGTGAGAGACAAGGACGACGGTCGTTCCTTGTGTCTTCAGTTGTTCCAGTGCACACAGCAGTTGAGCTTCCGAATCGCCATCCAGATTGCTGTTTGGCTCGTCGAGCACCACGAATTTTGGCCGGCCGAACAGCGCGCGGGCCAGGCCAATCATCTGGCGCTGTCCTCCTGAGAGATGGAGCCCGCCGTCGCCGATCTCGGTCTCGTAGCCATTCGGCAAGCGCAGGATCATTTCATGACAGCCTGCCAGCTTGGTGGCTTCGTAGACCGTTTCAGGTTCCACTTCCTGCATGCGGGCAATATTGGCGAAGACAGTGCTGTCGAACAGCTCAACATCCTGCGGCAGGTAACCAATGTGGCGGCCGAAATCTTCCCGCATCCATTGGTAGACATCGGCGCTGTCCAGCCGGACGGTGCCAGCCGATGCAGGCAACGTACCGATCAGCAGCCGAATGAGGGTGGTCTTGCCAGCCGCGGAGGGGCCGATAACGGCCAGGCTCTCTCCCGGATCCAGACTGAAATTCACTGCCTTGATCATGGCCATTCCCTGGCCGGGAAACGCATAGGAGACGCGCTCTACCGTAAGACGGCCACTGGGCGTGGGAAGCGGCAGGCCAGGGGGACGCAGTCGCGGCTGGACCAGGAAGCTCTGCAGTCGGCGCAAGGACTGGCGCGCTTGTATCAGCTGCTTCCAGCCGCTGATCATCTGCTCGATCGGCGCCAGTGCCCGGCCCATGATGATGGAGCCGGCCATGGAGGCGCCCGAGGTCAATTCCTGCTGCAGCACCAGGTAGGCACCCGCGCCCAAGATTGCGATCTGTACCGCGAGGCGAAGGAATTTGCTGGTAGCGACCAGGACAGCGGCGCGGTCGGCTGCGCGCTGTTGTGGCGCTGTCGCCGCCGCAACCGAGTTCCCGCCAACGACCGATGACCGCAGGCAGCATGCCCATGCTGTCGATAACCTCGGCATTGCGGGAGATGGCATCGGCTCGTCGCTGGCTGGCCATCGCAGCCGTGTTGGCTTCCTTCAGCAATTTCGAGGTCAGGAGGCTGTTGGCCAGGGTCAGCCCGAACAGAAGTGCTGCGCCACCAAGTGCGATCAGGCCCATGACTGGGCGTAAAGCGAAAACCACTGCAAGGTAGATGGGCACCCAGGGCACGTCGTACAGCGACAGCGCGCTTGGAGAACTCAGGTAGCTGCGGCAGACAGCAAGATCGCGCAGTGCCTCCATGCGGTACGGGCGGCCCCGCAGCGTGCTCTCGATCGCACGAACGAAGCTTTCCGGCGCCACCTGATGCTCGATCCATGTCGCCAGCCTCTGCATGACCTGACTGCGCACCGCCTCCAGCAGCGCCAGTACCAGCACCGCGGCACCGGCAATGAGGGAGAGGTAGAGCAAAGTATCGAGGATCCGGGAGGCGAGCACCCGATCGAAGATCTGCATCATGTAGATGGAGGTCGTGAGCTGCAACAGATTAACCACCCCACTGAACAGCCCGACCAGAATGAACTGCTTTCGGCAGACGCGCAGCGCTTTGTGCACTGGCGTGTCCGCGGCTGGATCGTTATCTGTAACGGATATGCGGCAGAGAGACATGTATCACCTGCTGGAAGGCCGGTCAGCCCGGCTGGAGTTTCGGAATGCGAGAAGCCAGATGCTCTATTGGTTCGTCTCTGGTTGACGCCATCGACAAGCACAATGAAGCATGTACAATGTGCAGCCACTGTTAGATTGCTAACGGCCAATGCACGACCGTGCACGACGCGGTCACATCGGCATCCGGGACAACTTCGGCACACAGAACAACATACGCTGTTTAGCCAACTCGAAGCCGATTACCATGGCCAATATTATGATGTGCTGGCTGGATGACGCTGGATACCACGAATAGCTTGATAGCTTGACACGCCGAAGCTCCACTCATCAGGTCCTCGGCAGCCTTGGCAAGCGCCAGTTACACGCCGCGTTAGCTATCTAACAGATCCCATCAGGCCGCTTGTGCTCATGTGGACATGCAGCAATGAAGCTGCATTACTGAAAAAGGAAGATGACTCATGACAAGCTACATTGGAACCCAAGTAGATGATATCTATACCGCGGGTTCTTCTCAAGCCGACGTCTTTACTTTGCTTGGAGGCAATGATTATGCCTCTGGAGGAGATGGAAATGACCAGTTGTTTGGCGGTGACGGTGATGACACTCTTAATGGTGACGGCGGCAACGATATACTCTATGGTGGCCTCGGTAACGACAATCTGTCGGGCGGTGACGGTGACGATGTGCTCGTGGGTGGCGGAGGTGACAAATTAGGAGATCTTACCCAGCATACGGTTTATGATGACGGCAATGACGTGCTTGAAGGAGGGGCAGGCAACGATGCACTCTGGGGAATGGGCGGTAACGACACGCTCACCGGTGGTCCAGGCAATGACCTCTTCGTTTTTGGCCCTAATGAAGGCCATGATATCATCACTGATTTCAAGCCAGGAGAGGACCACATCGACCTGAGTGACTTGTTTGGAGGTGCTAATCTCGACACCAACGCGAACGGCGTGATCGATGGTGGCGATTTGGGTGTAACGACAGACCAGCACAACTTTACGCACATCGACTTTGCGGCCTACGGTTACCAGAATACCGTTCTCACCGTTGCTGGTGGTGACACCCTGCACCCCAGCGACTTCGTCTGAACCCGGTCTTATCTGGCCCAGCGGAGGTATGTTGTTGGCGGAGAACTGAGGTTTAATTCTTTCAGCACCACTCAAGCCCCGCTGGCGTTCGACCAAATTGCCGCTAACGGACAGGATCGGTGGCTGGAAGCTCAAGCCTCCAAAAACGGCAGCTGGCAAGTCACGTTAATGCCTGCAATCACTGAAGCAGCGAGCCCTAGCTCTCTGTCTGGAGCAACGGTCAGAGGCAGGAGTTTTACTTCAATTGAAGTGCTACAAACATCTGATGGCGGGCACTGAGTTGCTCGGCTTGCCAGGCTACCTATACTAATGCGGAGGGCGACCGATCAGCGTACGCCTTCCGCAATTTTTGCGTATAGCGTCGCGGGCCACCCCACATGGCCCGGAGCCAACATTGACACTGGTGGCGAATTCAACATTCGAAGGAATGTTCCGGTCAGTATTCATCCGGGGCCGTTGAGGCTTCGCTCGGCGCTGTTCCGCAGTTCTGCAAACCGTAGTCGGTAAGGCGGCGCCGCGCCAGGGGCAGCCTCGTTGGGTGTGGAGCGGTCCCCGCTGCGGCGGAAGCGCAAGATTGATTTGTGCCGAAGTCCTGCAGCGTAACAACGATTCGCGCCAGACACCGCTCTTGATTCTTTATTGTCGTTCTCTTGGGATAGATCATGTTGATACATTCGAATCGATGCTTGACTTGGCAACTTGGAGAATTCGCATCCAGTCGAGCACTCCAATGTCGTTGCATCCTCAGGAACCCTCTTCAGCATCAGAGGAAACCTGCCGCATCGCATGTGCGGGCGTCCCAAGGGCACGCTCTGCCTACACATCGCAGACGCGCTCGGCGCGATCTACAAGGATGACCAGTTCGCTGCCTTGTTCCCTCGTCGCGGCCAACCCGCCGAAGCACCGGGCCGGCTCGCCGTAGCTACCGTGCTGCAGTACGTTGAAGGCTTATCCGATCGCCAGCTGCGGACTCCGTGCGCGGACGGATCGACTGGAAGTATGCGCTTGGCCTGTCACTGATCGATCCCGGCTTTGACCACACAGTCCTGAGTGAATTCCGCTCACACTTAGTCGAGGGCAAAGCCGAACAGCTCTTGCTCGACATGCTGGTGAAATGCCTGCAGGAACACGACTTGGTCAAAGCCCGCGGGCGGCAGCGTACCCACTCTACTTATGTGCTGGCCGACGTGCGCAAGCTCAACCGGCTGGAGCGTGTTGGTGAAACTATGCCCTTGAACGAGTTAGTCATGATTGCTCGGCGCCTTCTAGCCGGCGATAAAACGGATCGAGCCGGACTGGTTGCAAGCGCTGGCGCCGGCCGCATGGTAACGAACGGTATAGCCGACGCGTGGAGAACTATCGCTTGCCCAAGACCGACACCGCGCGGCTTGAGCATGCTGCGGTCGTCGGCGCGGACGGCAGTCAGTTATTGGCCGCGATTGATGCCACCAACGAGCAGCCATGGTCGGCGCAGCTGCCCGCGGTGCAAATACTACGGCGGGTCTGGGGGGAACAATACATCGAGGACGCCGGGCTGTTGCGATGTCGATCCAAAGTGGAAATGCCAGCACCCCCGAGCCAAGTCTCCTCGCCCTACGATTCCGCCGCTCGGTACGACGGGTGCCAAAAAACCATCGGGTGTTGACGGGTCCACAGTCAGCCTCGGACCGTCCCGGTAAAGGTCCTCCTCATCAAACAGGCCGAGCCATTGGGGTTCGGATGATCAAGAGGACTTCACATGCGTTCCATGCTTCTCGCCGGCTTCGTCGCTCTCACCGCGGTCGCCGCAATCGCTCCCGCCCACGCACAAACCGTCGGCGGCATCTCCATCACCCACGGCGGCGGCAACGTGAACGTCGCCAAGGGCCGCTTCAGCGAGGCCGATCAGTCCTCCACCACGCTCGGTGGCCAAGCGTTCGGCCGCGGCCGCGTCATCACCAACGGCGGCAACAACCGCAACATCTCTTCCGGCGCGTTCAGCTTCGCCGGGCAAGACACCACCACGGTCGGTGGCCAGGCGTTCGGCCGCGGCCGCGTCATCACCAACGGCGGACAGAACACCAACCTCGCCCGTGGCTTCGCCAGCAGCGCCACGCAGTCCACCCTGACGGTGGGCGGGACAGCCTTCGGCCGCGGCCGCTCCATCACCAACGGCGGACAGAACACCAACCTCGCGGCCGGCGCGTTCTCCTCGGCCGATCAGCAGGTCGTCACCCTCGGTGGCACCGCGGGACGCCGTGGCCTGAACGTCGTCAGCGGCGGCGCCAACCAGAACAAGGCTCTCGGCTTCGGGTCCTCGGCTTCGCAGCAGGTGTTCACCGGCGGGCAGTAAGCCCGCGGCACGACCAGGCAACGTCCGGTCCCTGGAAACGGGGGCCGGCCTGGCTTTCAGTTCAATAAGCAGGAGGACCTCATGAACCGCGCAACCAGCCTGGCACTGGCCTTGCTCGCCATCACCGCGGCGCTGCCCGCGGCGGCCCAAGAGAGGGGCGGGTTGCGCGCTGGCAACAATCGCCTGGCGACACTCGATGTGATCGAGGCCAATCGTGGCTGCCCGCTGTCCAGCACCAGCGTCACGGTTGGAATCAACAAAGCCTTCGGGAACGGTTCGTCGGCCACCCAGCGGCTCGGGACCTCGGCCGGCGCGACGGGCAACGGCGGATGCCGGCCTCTGGTCTCAACCCAGGTTGCGACGGGCGCCAATCTCGGACTGGGATCGAGGTCGCAGGCCGACCAGTCGATCAACGTCCAGGGTCAGCGCGGGGCACTCGGCAGCATCGGCTTCACCCGTGGGGTCAATGTCGGCGTCGGCGCCGGGTCCGTGGCCAACCAGCGCATACAGAATTTGTTCAACCGCTGATCTCGCTTGAGAACTTGAGAACAAAGCGCCTGGGACTGAGGGGTGATGGAATGCGCCCCTGACGTTGGGCGCACACGAAGCATCCGGCTGATGTGGGCTGGCCCACAGCGGCCCGCGGTGCCGTGCGCCATGGTGGCTCCAACGACAATCTGTCCTGGATCATTACGCGCGGTCAGCTGGGCTTCTCCAAGGACTTTCCGTCCGCAGTTGCACCAGGTGGTACTTGGCATCGTGCTGGATGGCCACGACCGGCCGATCGCCTCCTTCCTCTGGCCCGGTAACACCGCCGATGTCACCCACGCTGTTGCCCGTGATCGAGCGCCTGCGGACGCGGTTCGGCATCCGCCGGGCCTGCATCGTCGCCGATCGCGGCATGATCAGCGCCGCCACCGTCGCCGAACTCGAGGCGCAGGGCATCGACTACATCCTTGGCGTGCGCGAGCGCTCAACTGCCGAAGTGACGAACCACGGTGATAGATGACGACGGCGTGGCGGTGCCGCTGACCATCCCGCGCCAGAAGGGCGAGACCGACCTTGCGATCAAGGACGTCGTGCTCGCTGCCCTGCTGGCCAGTCTCGAACGCAAGCTGACGCAGGGCGACAAGGCGTTGGTGGGCAACGCCGGATACCGTCGCTTCCTGGCCGATCCCGCAGGCGAGGGGGTCTGAAGCACTTCGGGAAAAGGTCCCTTCTGGGGATCAGCGGGCCATACGGGCCTGGTTCAGCCTTAGCTTTTGCCTGCAGCGAGGTCTGTATAGTTTCTGAACCTTTTCAAGCGGAGTTGCTGGGCCATCGGCCAATCTCCGGGCTCTCATCACTTTTCTCCCTGCAGGTGGTGCTGCGCTACAGCAACTTGCTGGCCGTGGAACAGGGCTTTCTCGCCGCCAAGACGCTGCTGGCGACACGGCCACTCTTCCACCGCACCGATACTGCCATCCGCGGCCACATCTTCTGCACGTTCCTCGCATTGGTGCTGCGCAAGGAACTGATAGACCCTCTCGCCGCGCGCCGCCTCGCCCTGCCGGAATGGGCTCGTCGACGATCTCGCCGATCTCAGTGAGATCGAGGTCGAGCAGGACGGGCGCCGGGCGCTGCTGCGCACCGCCCCGGGGCCTACGATCGACCCGCTGTGCCGGGCCCTCGGTGTGACCCTGCCGCTAGTATTCCAAGAACTGCCACCCACATAAGCGACGCTCTGCTCACCTGAACCTGTGGTGCCTAAATCGGTGCGAGGCCTCTATTGCCTTGTTCTACCATTATATTTTGAAGCGCAGTGCGGAAGTTGGGTTTGAAGCCGTGTCCAGTGCCTTAACCGCATAATTGTGATTTTATGGTGAGTCCGATAAGTATTCGAGCGGTATTTTCTAAGTCACTGCGCCCGGGTTGGCGCGGGCGACTGCGGTCTCGACTTGGCGAAACTGGCAATTTCGACCGTGGGTTGCCGGCGCGAGACCGTTTTGGCGTGGCCGAAATGTGACGCGGCCTCCAGATGGCCGGACGCGCTCTGCGCTGCTGCGACAGGTGCGCAAGTTCACACACTGTATCCCACGGTCGTAACCTCAGTGTTTATTGGCCCGGTTCGGGTCAACAGTAACAGTGCTAGACTGCCGCCTAAACTCCGCCATTTTGGCCGTGTAGTCAGCACTGCAAGCTGCTGGACTACGCGTATATTCGGCTGCGAGAGGACCGTCACCAAACTCGATCTTTGTGGCACGGCCTTCCTTATCAGTGAAGATATGGACGGGATTAAGGCCATTGTTGATGGCGACCTGATGCGCCATGTTCTGTGTCGGGACGCAGGTTATAGGGCCATTGCTATTATCGTTTGAATTGACCGAACGCCAATCGACCGAATACCATGTTCCGGACAGGTCGGGCGATTGTGCCGCCGAGACCCGCGGGTGCGACCCGGCGGGGCTATCGGTTCCCCGAGCTGTAGGCAACCCCGTTTCTGGTGGCGCCTTTGCCCGTCGTGCATCTTGCTCTAGCCTGCGCGCGTCATCGTTACTGAGCAAGGCAGTCGGAAGTAGGCCCCGCGAACGCTGCCAAGAAACTATTGCTGATCGGCTTGCCGCTCCATATACCCCATCCACTTTTTCGGATGGCGGCAGAAACCCCAAGGACTGAAGGTCACCTTGCAATGTGAGGTGCTGATCGAGGGGTCGGCTGGCCTCTTCGCGCCCGGCGCCGGCCAGGCGTGCCAACCAATCGACGTGTTGTTGCTCGTATTTCTGCTGCAGACAGGCGGCGAGTGCAGCAGAATTGGAAGGTAAAACGCCGATCGGAGTAATCCCGCATTGTTGGGCGATCCGGTTCTGAAAACCAAGGTCTTCCTGTTTCAAGGCCGGCCACCCGGTCGGTCCCACCTGCTGACGCAGGGCATAGTATGACTGCACAAACTCCAGGTCCGTCCGCGAAAGATCGGGCCTGGCACAGATGAAGTGTGCCAGCGGGGTCGTGACCTTGTCACAGTCGAAACTCGGACCGATTGCCCAGCAGGGGATGCTGGTTGCCGCCAAGAGAAGCGTGGCGATCCGTCCGACCTTGGACAACATGGGCATGCGCCCAAACATGCCCCAGGCCGCCATGCGAGAATTCATGTTTGGACTCCCCATAATAGGATGTCCCAGGGGGAGCGGGAATCAGCTTAGTAGGCGAGCCGCAATTGAATCTCAATGTCAGTGACCAAGTCAATGAACCGCGCATGAAGCGATCGTATTACTGGCGGTCTTCCCGGATTTCCCCTCAACCCCTGATCCAACCGATGCAAAATCAACCCAGCAGTTCAGGACAATCGTCGGGGGCCCAAACGGGCTTCCGGCCAGATGACCAAAGATCGACGGGATGGGCCGTGATCACGCGGTGATACCCGCCCATACGGTTGCATGGACTAAAGAAACACGTGCCGGTCTCCCACCAGCACGTGAAGTTGTGAGGATCCCTTATCGCCAGACCTGGAAGTCTGATCACAGGACTCCGCCGTTAATCTTCTTGAGACTGCGGTGTTGTTGTAGGGACCACAGCTTCTTTTTTGTAATGCCGCATTACTTGTGGCACTCGGTGCAGCCAGTCGGAGGCGGAGGCGGAGGCGGCGATTCTTCCGCGACAGCTCTGATGGCCGGTCGCATTGCCTCACCTGAAATGCTCCCCAGTGTCGGTCTGTTGCCTCACGTAATTTGCTCCCCGCCGGGGTTCGGCGGGGGCGAGCATGAGGCGGATCAGCATGGCGACACGGGATGAGTTCGTGGCGGTGGTGGCGGAGCGGTACGCCCGGTCCGCTCGCAAAGATCGCAGCCGCATTTTGGACGAGTTCACAGCGGTGAGCGGTCTGCATCGCAAGCATGCGATGCGTCTGCTTCGGATTTCGCAGTGAGCCCTCCGGCCCTCGTCGGAGACGTAGGGTTTATGACGACGCCGTGCGCGAGGCGCTGATCTTGGTTTGGGAGGCGTCGGACCGGGTATGCGGCAAGCGGTTGCGACCGTTGATACCTATCCTCGTTGAGTTAATGGAGCGGCACGGTCATCTCAAACTCGCGCCGGAGGTGGGAAGCGGTCTGCTGGCAATGAGCGCGGCGACCATCGACCGATCGTTGTGCAAGGTTAAGCAGCAAGCAACAGGAGGAGGGCGTCGACGATCGGCATCCTCGACCGGGGTCCGGCGCAGCGTGCCGGTTCGAACATTTGATGGCTGGGATGATCCGGCACCTGGGTTCATGGAGGCCGACCTGGTCGCGCATAGCGGGCCGACGGCAGAAGGCAGTTTCGTGCAGACGCTGACATTGACCGACATTGCGAGCGGCTGGACGCAGTGTGCACCGTTATTGGTCCGGGAGCAGACGGTATTGATTGCGGTGTTGAGCGAGGTCCGCAAGCGGATGAGCAATACGCTGAAGGAAAGCGGTCAACAAAACATTACGTATT
>CAVYXX010000031.1:0-111868 GCA_963772355.1 uncultured Alphaproteobacteria bacterium
ACGTTGGCAGGTCGAAAGGTTCCTGCGGCACGTCTCCTCCGCCAAAGCGTCGATCGCGGACATCGCCGTCGACGATGTTGATGCCTTTCTCGATTCAGAGGTCGAGACGGCTGGTGTCGCGTATCGATCGCAACGAGCGCGGCAGCGCTGCGCTCGTTCTTTCGACATGCTGAGATGCGGGGGTGGTGTTCCCCTGGAATTGCCGCCGCCATCGACGCACCACGGCTCTTCAAACAGGACGGTCTCCCAAATGGTCCTCGCTGGGTTGACGTGCAGCGGCTCATGGAAGGCACCGTCGGAGAGGGTCGTCGTGATACGCGTGACCACGCAATTCTGATGCTGCTTGCAATTTATGGATTGCGAAGTGGCGAAGTCCGCGGATTGCGTCTCGAAGACCTGGATTGGAGCGGAGAGGTGATCACGGTCCAGCGGCCCAAGCAGCGGCGGACACAATATTATCCTCTGGTGACCTCAGTCGGCGACGCGATCCTGCGATATCTCCAGGCGGCTCGGCCGCGGTGCATTTCCCGGGAAGTCTTCGTGACGCTCAAAGCTCCGTTTCGCCCACTTTCGGCGGGTGGCATGTATTACGCGGTCGCCAGCCGGCTCAACGCATTGGGCATTCAGGCCGAGCACCACGGTCCGCACGGCCTCCGCCACGCCTGTGCGGCCCATCTCGTCGAAGCGGGCCTAAGTCTCAAGGAGATTGGCGATCATCTCGGCCATCGCGGCACCTATGCAACCCGGACCTATGCCAAGGTCGATCTGGTCGGCCTGCGCGAGGTCGCGGCGTTCGATCTGGGAGAGCTGTCATGAAGCTTTCCGAGGCTGTCGCCGGCTATGTCGGCCACAAGCAAGCGATGGGCATGCGTTTTCGTACGGAAGCTCGCATCCTTCGGTCGTTTTGTCGCACATCGGGGGAGGTGACCATGCAAGAGGTCACGGCCAGCCAGGTGCTGGCCTTTCTCGCCGGAACGGGTCCGGTCACCCGCTTTTGGGAGCGCAAGCATTCCGCGCTCGGCGGCTTCTATAGGTTTGCCATCGCCCGGGGCCATATCGACCGGTCGCCATTGCCACGGACCGTTCCTCAACCGCTGAAGGCTTTCGTCCCGCATATTTATTCGCACGAAGAATTACGTCGCTTACTCGATGCCGTCGCGGTCAGCGATCATCCGCGCTGCCGCATTGATCCGAAAACCCATCGAACGCTTTTGCTCTTGCTGTATGGCGCCGGGCTGCGGATCAGCGAAGCGCTTGCCCTGACCATGGCCGACGTCGATCTTGACTTAGGGATTCTCTGCATTCGCGAGAGTAAGTTCTACAAAACGAGGCTGGTGCCGATCGGCGCCGATCTGATCCGGGTTTTGACTCCGCACGCGGCGAGGCGCCGACAACAGCATGCCGAGTTCGCTTCGCCCTTTTTTGTTTCCCGCAAAGGCGATGTGGTGACCCGGCAAAACGCCGAAATGGCGTTTTGCCGCTTACGGGTCCGCGCCAATGTCTTGGACGAAACTGCCGCCGCGCGGCATCAACCACGCTTGCATGACCTTAGGCACACCTTTGCCGTTCACCGGCTCATCTCCTGGTACCGCGACGGCGCCGATGTGCAGCGCCTCTTGCCCAAGCTGTCGACCTATCTCGGCCACGTGCATATCTCCGGCACGCAGCGTTACCTCACGCTGACGCCGGAACTGCTTCGCGAGGCAGGCCTGCGCTTCGAACGTTACGCCATGGGCGCCTTCTCATGACTGACGAGACGCTTGGCCCCTGGATTCGGCGTTTCCTGCTGGAGCATGTCGTCGCCGAACGCAATCTCGCCCGCAACACCCAACACGGCTATCGCGATGCACTCCGTCAGCTCATCCCTTTCGTCGCAAAGCAATCCAAGAAATCAGTCGACCGTCTCCATGTGGTCGACATCTCCGCTGATCGCGTCCGGCTCTTTCTCACCGATCTCGAGGTCTCACGCCACTGCGCCATCGCCACACGCAACCAGCGGCTCGCCGCCATCCGCGCCCTCGCGGGCTTCGTTGGCGAACATAGCCCAATACATATCGAATGGTCCGGGCAGATCCGTTCGATACCCTTCAAGAAAACCGGCAAAGCAGTCGTTCCTTATCTCGAAAAGCCGGAGATCGACGCATTGCTCGCAGCCCCGAACCGCCGAACCGCACAAGGCGGTCGCGACCATGCACTTCTCCTGTTCCTCTACAACACCGGAGCCAGGGCTTCGGAGGCCGCCCAGATGAAGGTTGCGGATCTGGACCTGAACGCCGCCAGCGTCAAAATCACCGGAAAAGGCGGGAAGCAGCGCTTCTGTCCGTTATGGCCGGCCACTGTCTCCGAACTCGCCGCGCTTATCGGCGAAAGAGCCTCTTCCGGGGCCGTCTTCCTCAATCACCGCGGCTGTCCAATCACTCGATTTGGGATCCATACCGTGGTTGAACGCAACGTTCTGAGGGCCCTCTCCCGATCTCCGTCAATGGCGTCGAAACGCGTCAGTCCCCATTCCATCCGCCACACCAGCGCAACCCACCTTCTGCGCGCCGGGGTCGATATCAACACAATCCGGGGCTGGCTAGGTCATGTCTCGCTGGAAACCACCAATATCTATGCCGAGGTCGACTTCGAGACCAAAGCAAAAGCGTTGGCGAAATGCGACGTGCCCGATACCGAAAGGATACCCGGGCGTTGGCGAGATCAGCCCGCCCTGATGGACTTCCTTCGCACACTATAGCGGTCTTGTTATGTGGCGTTGGAAAACCGCTCAGCCGCTCCAGGCGCCGATCTCCGGGGTCAGCGCCACATAACTATCGGCGCCACATTAGGCATCCGGCTCCTACCGAGAGTATTTGGCGGGAAGCCGCGTATCGTTGCGACTGCCGCACGCGGCCCAGCGCCTGTGACACGCTTTCCCGGTTCTGTGCCCGGCACGTGCTTTGCTGGTTCGCGTCCTCCCGGTCCCCGCCCTTCGCTCCATCAACTCCGCCGCCGGTTGCCCGGCTTTGTTCGCTGACTTCGTTGCTACTATGGCGGAGTCAGACTTCTCGGGTTCGTGCATCATCGGCTTCGGCTCCTCGCCTTCCCGATGCGGACCAACGGGTATTCTTCCGCTGGCCAAACCCGAGATCTCCCAATTCCCGCGCAAAGAGCGTCCGCACGTGCCAGGGTCTCCGACCACGCCGGGTTGGGCGAGCGCTCGCGATGACGCGCCCGCCCATTTCGCCTTCCGTGATTCTGACCACGTCGGCACCCGAAACTATCTTGCTTTCGCGGCTCCATGGCTGGCCCATGCGCTCCCCTACCGACGCTTCGCCGACACCCTCGCGAGGGCCAACGCACGGCTCGGGGCCGATGTGGATCGCTACTCCTTCACCGTGGGGGACTTTCACCTCCTACTCTTTGCCGGTTTTGATCGGCGCACCGGAATTCAAGAAATTTGCAGCACCCAAGCGAATTTAAAAGATTGCATCTCGAGGTACCAAATGGTGCACACTTGGTACAAGTCTATGTTGATAGACTGCTGACGCAACACATCGCAGCACTACACGACACTCCACGCTTCTCCTATCCCTGTCAGCTTTTGGGGGCCAAATCGTCTAGGAGTTGCGGGATGGACCGCAACAGTTGCTGAAACTCAACGTATTGAACGTTGGCATGCTTATCACCCTTCACGGGCTGGCAGTGTGGATAATCTGGATGTCCCTCGAAGCCAAGCTCCATGCATCTGCGTTGAGTGTCGCAATGAAAACGGGCGGTAATGGGCGCTTTCTCAGAAAATTCCTCCCATTCCGCCTTCAGTTCAGCCGCCGATTGCGCGAGTTTCGGGGCGTCACCAATGGTCAGGCTGGATTTCGCGCTCAGAGCTGTCTTTTCCAGTTTGATTAATCTGTTCTTCACTGCGGCATTGCCCTTGGTGTGGGATGGGTTAAAGCATTGCTCCACACCCTTGACCAAGGCCTTTGTGAGCGAGATAACGCGATCAACGTGGTCCACGCGCGGGTCAGGTCCCGCTGCCTGAGCGGTGACGAAAGGCGAGCAAATCGCCAGGGTGATTGATAAAGCTGCCGCTATCGTCGAACGCATATTCTACCATACCCTTACTGAGGTTGAATTGCGAGGCTCCCCCATATCAAAAGCAGATTGAGGATCAAGAGGAACGGAATTGCTTAAACGCGAGGGAAACCGAATGTCCCGTCGGACCGGGGTCGGCAATGGCGTAATCCGTTAAGGCCGGCCGCCAGTCGGGCGGCTCGCAAATCTTAAGAGTTTCGGAAACTCGGCTGGGTCCCAATCCAATCAAGGGGTTGCGCTTTCCGAAACCTAAGAGTTCGACTCAAATCGGCGTCGCAACACCATGGCATTGGAATCAATGGAGATTGTGCCATCAGGTGCCTCACACGGCGGCCAGACGCCGCGACATCAGCTTGACGCTGGCGATGTAGAGCCAAGTCACCGAGCTCTCAATGGTTGCTTCAACATCCTTAGCCAGGCGGCGATTGCGGTTGAGCCAGGCAATGGTGCGCTCCACCACCCAACGGCGCGGCAGGAGAATGAAGCCCTTGGCCGCGTCGGAGCGCTTGACGATCTCAATGGTCCAGTTGCCGAGGCCTTCGAGTGCCCGCTTCAGTTTGTCGCCGGCATAGCCTGCATCGGCAAAGACGTGACGCAGCCAGGGATCCAAGTTGCGCACACTGGCCAGCAGGTCGGGGGCGCCGTCGCGGTCCTGCACGTTCGCCGGATGGACGATCATGCCAACCGGCAGGCCGATGGTATCGGTCAGGATATGCCGTTTGCGGCCCTTGATCATCTTCTCGGCCGCATAACCGCGAGGACCACCGGACTCGGTGGTCTTGACCGACTGGCTGTCGATCACCCCGGCGGTCGGACTTGCCTTGCGGCCGGCGGCTTCGCGTACCTCCATCAGCAGCACATGGTTGATGGTCTGCCAAACGCTGCTGTCGCGCCAAGCGTAGAAATACCGCTGCACGGTTGTGTATGGCGGGAGATTTTTGGGCAGCAGGCGCCACTGGCAGCCAGTCTGGGCAATGTAGAAGATGGCATTGACCACCTCGCGCATGCTGGTCTCGCGCGTCCGTCCACAAGATGCCGGCGGTGGGATGTACGGCTCGATCAATGCCCACTCTTCATCGGTGGTGTCGCTTGCGTAGCGCAACCCGTCGCGCTGATACTTGGGGCGCGTGATTTCAGTCCAGGCCATGAGGCGACTCCTCTTGTCTTCGCGAACACGAGAGAATCGAAGCCACTGGAATCACGCAACAATTTTCTTGCCGACGAGGGCGAACCAAGCAGCCTCCGGCCCCAGCATTGAAATGACCCGGAAGACCATTCCGCATCCATTCCGGGTCAGCCTCTAAGACCGAAATCGACCATAGATCCAGGAGGCCCTGGGTGCGTCTGCGGTGCCAGCCGGGAAGCCGTGTCTGTGGTAGGACCGCTTTGGGTCGGGAGCGGCCGAGTAAGCGCTTGCCACCACATCGGCGGACTTCAAATTCGGGGCACTGGCGTCGCAGGGCCGTTCAACGGTCCGTGCGTGACAGCGCCGATAGCCGATCGCGCCCACCGCCACCGCGGCACAACCGTCTTGCCGCCACCCGCCGCCACGTGCTTCATGCCGCCGCCATGGATTTGGCCCCCATCCCCCGATCCACGGAGCCGCAGACCTGCCCGGACCCCGCCTGCCAACCGACACAACGCCGCCCACTTGGCAGGTCCGTCAGACCGGCGGCCTTGACGTCCTGACCCTCAACGGCGACTGGATCGCCCAGTCCGGCCGCGTTCCGCCGTTCCCGCCCAACGCTCTGTCCCCCAACTCCGTGGGCCTTACCCTCGACATCGCCGGCATCGGACGCTGGGACAGCGGCCTGATCGCCTTCCTGTGGGAGGCCAAACGAGCCGCGGTCACCTCAGGCATCACCGTCGACACCGCCCAACTGCCAAACTCCGCCCGCACCCTGCTCGGCCTGCTGCCGGACCGTCTGGCCGAACCCCCACCACCGCCCCGTCGCCGCTTCGCCCCCCTGTTCTGGCTCGGCGACAACACCATCGGCCTGCTGACCGAGATCGGCATCCTCAGCACCCTGCTCGCCGTCACGGCCCGCGGCGGCGTCCTCGCCCTGACCGGCCGCGCCCGCATGCGAGCCGTCGATCTGCTCGGCAACATCAGCGACGCCGGCCCGTCCGCCCTGGTCATCGTCAGCGTGGTCAACTTCCTGATCGGCGCCATCCTCGCCTTCGTCGGTGCCGTCCAGTTGCGCAAGTTCGCCGCCGACATCTACGTCGCCAACCTGGTCGGCCTGGCCGTGGTCCGGGAAATGGCCGCCGTGATGACCGCCATCATCATGGCCGGCCGCACCGGAGGCGCCTACGCCGCGCGCATCGCCACCATGCAGGGCAACGAGGAGATCGACGCCCTCCAGGTCATCGGCATCCCCGTCGAAGACTACATCCTGCTGCCGGCGATCCTGGCGCTGGTGTTCACCATGCCGTTTCTCTACCTGTATGGCTGTCTCGTCGGCATGATCGGCGGCTTCGTGGTGTCCATTGCCATGCTGAGCATCACCGGCCCCGGCTATCTGGCCCAAACGCTGGGCGCGGTGCCCATCGACCAGTTCGCCTTCGGCTTCGTCAAGTCGATAGCCTTCGCCATCCTGATCGGCGTTACCAGTTGCCGCATCGGCCTCAAGGCCGGCCGCAGCGCCGCCGATGTCGGGACCGCCGCCACCAGAGCAGTGGTAACCGGCATCGTCGGGGTCATCGCGGTGGATGCGATCTTCGCCGTCCTGGCCGACGTGGTGGGCCTGTGACCGCCGAACCCCTGCTGCCAGCTCCTCTGCTATCAGTGCGCGGCGTGACCCTCGCGTTCGGCCCCAAAGTCATCCAGCACGACCTGGAATTCGATGTCCGCCGCGGCAGCATCTTCGCCGTCATGGGCGGCAGCGGCTGCGGCAAAAGCACCGTGCTGAAAGCCATGGTCGGCCTGCTGCGCCCCGTCAGGGGCACCACACGGGTGGACAACGAGGACTACTGGGCCGCCACCGAAGCCCGCCGCACCGCCATCGGCCGCCGCTTCGGCGTGCTGTTCCAAAGCGGCGCCCTCTGGAGCGCCCTCACCGTAGGCGAGAACGTCGCCCTGCCCCTGCGCATGTTCACCCGGCTGAACGACACCGAAATCAATCGTCTGGTTCGCCTGAAGCTAAGCCTGGTCGGGATGGAGCACGCCCTCGACCAACTTCCCTCCGAGCTCAGCGGCGGCATGCGCAAGCGGGCTGGCCTCGCCCGCGCGCTGGCGCTGGACCCGGACGTGCTGTTCTTCGACGAGCCCTCGGCCGGCCTCGACCCGATCACCTCCAGCCGCCTCGACGACCTGATCCTCAATCTGCGCGACGGCCTGGGGGCGACCATCGTCATTGTCAGCCACGAACTGCCCAGCCTGTTCGCCATCGCCGACGATGGGGTGTTCCTAGACGCGATAACCAAAACCGCGATCGCCCGTGGTTCCCCGGCGTCCATGCGCGATAGCTGCAAAGACCCACAGGTGGAGGCCTTCATGCGCCGCGAACGTCCCGAAGCCCTGGCGTCCGGACAGGCGGCAGCACCATGAAAGCCCAGGCGGTCGTGGGGGCGTTCGTGCTGGGCGGCATCGTGCTGGGCCTGGCCGCCATCGTGATGTTCGGCAATCTCAGTCTGTTCAACCCGACCCAACAGGCCGCGGTGGTGTTCGAGGGCTCGATCGCCGGCCTGTCAGTTGGCGCACCGGTGACGTTTCGCGGCGTGCGGGTGGGAGCGGTGGACGGCATCGGCATCGAGGTCGATCCGAAGACCGAGGTCGCCTACATTCCTGTCACCGTCCGGCTGACGCCGAACCGGGCGGTCGGCGAGCGGCGGGCAGCCGGAGTGATCGACCTCCCGGACTTGGTCAAGCGCGGGCTGCGCGCCCAACTGAACGTGCAGAGTTTCGTCACCGGGCAGTCGCAGATCGACCTCGATATTGCCCCCTCCGTGCCGGCCGTCCTGCATCCGGACATCACCTCGCTGCCGGAGATCCCGGTTCAGCAATCCACGCTGCAGCGCGCGGCGCAGCAGTTGAGTCAACTGCCACTGCGCGAGCTGGCGGATGACACCGTTGCCACGCTGAACAGCCTGCGCGGACTGTCGGAAAAGCTCGACCAGGACCTGCCGCCTTTGGTGGAGAGCCTGAAGACCACTTCGGAGCATTCCACCCAGATGGTCGATACGGCAGCCGAGGCGATCAGGGACCTGCAAGGGCGGCTGGATACGACGCTGGATGCCATCAGCCAGGCTGCCAACACCGGCGACCAGCAACTGATTCAGCGTGGGGCCGACCTCCACACCCTGTTCGCGGCGTCCGACCAGACCATGCGCCAGGTGCGCGATCTGCTGACAGACGCGAGAAGCCTGACGTCGGAGCGCGCCTTGGCGCGCGCCAACCTGGAGTCGACCTTGCGCGATCTCGCCGCGGCGGCGGCCTCGCTGCGCGGCTTCGCCAACGATGTCGAGCACGACCCGCAGCTTCTGTTGACCGGACGCAAGCCATGAGAGCGCTGCTGCTCTGCTTGCTACTGGCCGCCTGTGCCGCCCCAAAGCTGACGCTCTACACGCTCGACACCGCGCCCCCGGGGCCGCTGCAGCCGAACAAGCCACGGGTGGTGATCGCCGTCGCCCGGGTAACCCTTCCGGACGAACTCGATACCCAGGACATCGTGGTGCGCGACGGCAGCACGCTCCGGCGCAGTTCGCTCGGCCGCTGGGCGAGCCGGCTGTCGCTCGGGATCACCGACCGGCTGACCGAGCGGCTGGGGAAGCGCTATCCGGATGCCCTGGTGACCGACCGGCCGCTGGCCGAGACACCGGCGGAGCGGGTGGTGGTAAATATCAGCCGGCTCGACGTGACGTCAGCCGGGGAGACGACGCTGGACGCCGATTGGGTGGTGGTACCGCGCGACCCGCACCGTCCGACAAGCAGAGACCGTCTGCATGTGACCGCGACCGGGCCAGTGGCCACGGACCAGGACGTAGTGACCCTGGTAGGCGACCTACTCGACCGGCTGGCCGCCGCCATCAATATTGGCCCGCACTGATAACGCTTGGCGCTTCCTTTTCGAAAGCCCCAAGTCCGTAATGAACGGGCGGATGGGATAGAAAGTGCCGAAGCGCAGGGCACCCGATCAAACCGGCGGGATTACCAACTCCGGCACCATAAATACCGATGGCGGTGTTGTCGTTGGCCGCGACAAAATTACCCACCACCATGGCCTCAGTGAGGAGAGGCTGCTGGCTCTGTTGGTGAAGAGCCAGCAGGGATTACTTGAAGATGCGCAGAAGGCTGGCCTCCAAACGCCTACGATTGTCGCGCTGGCGCGGCGTCTAAAACCTGATGTGTTGGACACTGAGCACGCGTTAGTTCTTGGTGAAGGTTTTCGCATGCCGTCAGGCGTACGAAAACCGCCCAAGCACGAACCCGCGGGGTTGCGGTGATGGTATATGGGTATTTCGTGTTTTGCGCGGTTGAGGTCGTTACGATCTTGGCTCGGTTCTGCCGTGTGCGGCGGCTTGGTGCTTGAGATTTGTCGCCCGGCGGATGGTGGATCGAGAACCAGGGTGCGGCTGAGCGACAGCAGCTTTCCGCTGATCCGGGCGCAAGGTGCATTCTGGCGTCTACGAAGGTCCGCAATGGGTCGATACAGGTCGAACGCCTCAGGAGGCGCGAACGGCAGCTTGCCAGCCCCGCTTGCTCCAGACCTGCCATTCCGCTTCCGGCCAACTTCGGCCGTAGGGGCAACGGTTGGCCGACGACCAATATGAGTTCGTCAACGGATCAAGGCTCGCAAATTCTGGCGGAAAGCCAGGAAACAGGTCCGTCACTGGATCCGCAAACCTTTAAAAATCATCACCTAGGGCGCCATTGTTGGACTCTATTGGGTAGGGGGCACCCATCCAATATCGATGCCCCCTCCAACGCGTTTCGTTGTCCCACCCGTCAAGAGAAATTCGTCAGTGGACTGATGCCCCTTGTTTTTCTTCCAGGGCCTGGCGCTCAGCGTTGCCACGAATATAGGCGTCGGCCGCCATGATCTTCGTCGCCATGGAGCACAGCCACGACATCTGGAACAGGGCGAAGCTGATCGGGTCGGGGACGTAGATCGACATGATGACGCTATCGGTGTCCTGCCAATCGACCAGCCAGCCGCCGCCGTCATAGCGCCAGACGTCGACGCTCTCGTTGACCATGCCGTAGCTCTCGGTCTTCCCGGCGCCCTGGTCGCTCAAAGCCTGTTCCCAATCGTCGCTTTCCCGATAGGCGACATGAGCGTCCTCCAGCCATTGCGGCGGGACCTCCAGCGCTCTGATTTTGCCATTGGTGAACTTATAAATAGTATCCAACGTTCTCATGAATGGACCCGAACCTTATTTTGCATACAACCGCCCTAAGTGCCCCCTGGCACCGGACCCTCACCACCGAACCACGGTCAACCGATTGGCTGCCCGGGTTATGGCCGTGTATCGCCACGCTATCGCGTGTTCCTGCATCGCATACTCATCGATCAAGACGACATTATCGGCCTCGCTTCCTTGCGCTTTGTGAACAGTGTAGACATAGCCGAACGTGAAATCCGTCACGGCCACTTGGCCGGCCGGTATCGCGTCTGGCATACCCTCGAACTTGACGTTCGGGATATTCAGCGGCTCCCCATCCATTTCGATCTGGATGCAGTTATCCCCAGGCTCGAATGGTTTCAGAAGCGTGTAGGTGGCGCCGTTGTAGACGTTGAAGTCCGCGGCGTTCTTCAGGCACATGACCGGCTCGCCGGGCTGCGGACCCTGACCGGCCAGGCCGCGGTAGCGCCTGGTGATCCGGGTCATCTCAACCCGCGTGGCATTCTTCCACACCAGCACCATGTCGGCGTTGACCAGATCTTCCTTCGGCATGCGGTCGACGACGCGGAAGTCATCGCCATCAGCCTGGTATGGCAGCCCCGAGCGCACCCGGTGGGCCTGACGGATGATCGGGCTTTCCAGAGCCTGCCGGTGGACCGTCTTCAGGGTGAAGTTCGGGTTGTCGCTGAAGAATTGCGAACCCCGCACTGGCGGGAGCTGCCCGGGGTCACCGGCGGCCACGATGCGCGCACCGGTCGCCAGGATGTCGTGGGCGATCTCACGGTTGATCATGCTCTTCTCGTCGAGAAGGAACGTGATGCCGTTCAGCAGGCCGTCCCTGTTGGCGCGGCGCCACTCCATGACCCGCTTGCCATTCTGCAGATCCCGGCTGTTGACCAGCTTGTAGATCGCCGCGTGTATGGTGCTGGCCGACATGCCGGACTTAGCGCGCAGCAGGGACGCCGCCTTGCCAGACAGGGCGACCAGCGAGCAGTCGCCGTTCTCGCGCGCCGTCTCCGATAGGACAAGCGTCTTCCCCGAACCTGCTAGACCCTCGTAATGAAAGTAGTCACCCTGGAACGGATCGGCGATGAACCGGTCGATCTCGTCGCGCAGCTCCTGTTGTTCGTTAGACAGGATGACTTCCTTGCGGGTGGACTTCCCGGTGTCCAGACTGATCAGCTTGTCGCGGGTCTTCTCCGCGTCGCTGCGGTTGTCGACGACTTCCGGCGGCGGGGGTGGCATGCTGGTTGAGATCTCGTCCAGCTCCGCCCTCCAATCCTCTTCCATCAGATTCCCCATACCAAGAGGATGATGGCAGCAACGAACGCCCAGAAGACCAGGCTGATGCAGACGCCGTTGACGATGCCGCGCGCCGCGCGCGTCTTCTCCGCCATCAGTAAAAGCGCATCCGTGCCGGATACCGATTTCTTGCGGATGACTTCCAGGTCGTCGGCGGCCGGATAGTCGTCGGGGTGCGGGTCCTGATCCAGAACCTCGAAAGCGGAACAGTCGGGCCGATACCCAGGTCTGAAGTCCGGGGCGAACTGCGGATCGATACGGCTCATTACTCCAGCCCTTCCTGGTTCGCGAACCAGCGCGAGATAATGATGTCCTGGTTGCCTTTGGCCAGGGTGTCGCCGTCGTCGCACACCGATCGCGGTATCCAGGTTTCCTGGCCGTGGGTGAAACGGACCAGGACGGCTTTCTGGGTCGTCGCGATAACCTCGTCCACATCAGATAGAGTGACAGTTGCCATGTCTGTCACTCCGTCAATACGATCATGCGGGCGAGGTCGATCCCAGCGTCGATTGTCGGGACGCGAAAATCGTAAGTTTCCAGTAACATCGGATGGCCGTCGTGCAGGTTTCCTTCATCTTCCATGACCACAACGACGGGCTTGCGCAGGTGGAACGCCCACGCCAGCTCCATGATCGTCCCCTTGGACACGTCTGGGGCGTCCAGCATGTTCACCAGCAGGGCAGTCGATCGGCACACGTCGAAGTAATCGCGCATCATTATGCCACGTCGGGTAGTGAAGGGATGATCTATGTAGGTGTGTTTTAGCTGGGTCTCGTGCTGAAGATGTTCGAAACCGCGCTTCGGATCAGCACATTCGACGTCCGGCGCCAGGCGGCGCTTCGCTTCGGTTCTCCAAGTGGTGACCTGGGCGTACGACAGCCCGGTCACTGGCCCAGCCAGGTAGATAATCGATTTCATGAGTTCCTCGGTTCTTGCTTGGGCGAATTGCGTCGCCGGCGTTGCGTTCCTTCTAGGCGGTGTCATCTTGACATGTCAACGGTTGGAATTTTGCCCTCGATTAACCTTTGCCAAGGCGTTACGGCGAAGAAAGTCTCTATCTGTAACCGAAGGGGTATTTACGTGACGATATCGGAGTTGCGGCCTGTGCTCGGCCTTCTTGATTAAGAAGAATATCTCTAGGTACTCGGGCCGCTTTGACAAGGGCAGCCTCTAATTCGTGTTCGAACCGCGGCGTGCTCAGGCGGCCTTTGAGGGCCATCGCCTTGACCGTGCCTTCATGGTTACTGATGGCTCGGGCCCGGACGTCGGGGGCGTAGATGTAGAGGTGCATCGGGGTGCGCTCGGTTGGGGTTGCGCACGGATATGAAGCCTGCGCCAGGCGGCACGTCAAGCAGCTCGTAAATACTCTTGGGGTGACTGCATTTCGGCTTTACATAGAGATGGACCGGTCACCAATATAACAGGTGCACCTGTTCGGTGTCTGGATGAACGAAGGCCATGATCAGAAACACCATCCCAAGCAAGAGAAAGACCGTCACGCTCACCGTCGCCCGTTGGGACGCGATTGAGGCGTATCAACAGCAGCACGGTATCCTAACGTTCACCGCGACGTTGGACCGTCTTGTCGCCGCCGGATTGACCGTGAAGGTAGCGACCGTCGGCAAGAACGCCAGACGGAAGTCTATATGATCCGCGGCCGTCCGGGTGTCCGGGAAGTGCTGGCGAAGGTCCGGGCCAATCTCGCGATACTGGAGGCCTGCCCCGGGCCGCACGACTTCCAGGAGATCAAGGACGGGAAAGTGTTCGGCGCCAAATGGCGCTGCAGTAGGTGCGGCGGACTTGTCGATCACCAGGCTGCCGCTTGGTACACCCGAGGCCTGACCCATGCCGCCAAGGCGGTTGAGACGGCGCCGGCCGATCATATCCGGAGCCGCTGGTGCTCATGGTCGACGCCCTTAGGCGCCACCGAATAGGCGCAGGGCATGGCCTGGGACGGCACCCGGGGCCACAATCAAATTCCCGGTTACGATGCGGCCGGCGTGCGCCGCGTCCTGGCCGGTGCTTCTAGAAACGGTGGGGGTGGCTGATGGATGGAGTAGAGAAATGGTGGGCTTTCTCGCTGCTGCCAATGGCGCTGGTGGCGGTATGGTGGCTGTGGTGGAAGCTGCCCAAGCGCGAAGTCGCCAAGCTGCGACACAGCATCCGCGACCCGAAAGATCGCGTGGATGTCGAAGATACGCTCCGCAAGACCATCGGTCAGCCACTCGCTGCTATTGCTGTCTTGGTCGGCGCCGGCTTTGCCTTGGTGCAATTCTTCGATCAGCGGGACACCGCGCAGAAGCAGATCGCGGTGTCCCAAGAGCAGGTTAAGATCTCCCAACAGCAGGTTCAGGCATCCCATGACCTGCTCATCAGCAATCAGATCGCAAAGGGCTTCGAGCAGCTTGGGAGCGATAAGATCGAAGTGCGCCTTGGTGGCATCTATGCGTTGGAAGATATTTTGAATATGCCACCGCCGGATAAGACGTCGCCGGACTATCGCCAACCGGTCCTGGAGGCGCTCTGCGCCTTCGTCCGCGAACACACGATCGGGATGATCGTAGCGAAAAGACCAACGACCGATGTTCAGGCGGTGCTGACGGTGATTGGACGACGGCCTGAGGAGTTTAGGCTAGTTGACCTGAAAGACGCTGTTGTCCCAGGGGCAGCGCTGCTAAAAGCAAGCCTGACCCAGGCCGGCCTGACCGGTGCCAACCTGAGCGAAGCCGAGCTGATCGGTGGCGAGCTCATCGGCGCCTACCTGAGCAGCGCCAACCTGAGCGGCGCCAACCTGGTCAGTGCCAACCTGAGCGGCGCCGGCCTGGTCAGTGCCAACCTGAGCGGCGCCTGGCTGGGGAGTGCCAACCTGAGCGGCGCCAACCTGAGCGGCGCCAACCTGAGCGGCGCCTTACTCGTCGGTGCCAACCTGAGCGGCGCCTACCTGAGCGACGCCATCCTGAGCAGCGCCAACCTGAGGGACGCCGACCTGAGCGACGCCGACCTGACTGGCGTGCAATTGGACAACGAGGAGCAGTTAAGTAAGGCCTGCGGAAAGCCAAAGGCGCTGCCGGAAGGCTTCACTCTCGCCAGGCCATGCCCCCCGAAGGACCCCAAGTAATTGCACTGCGGCGAAAAAGAAATGGCTGGACGCACTCACCTGCATCCCGTTACGGTGACAGGTCACGGTCGTTGCCAAGGTTCCCAGAGCCCAGTGCATCACCAAGCACCGCGTGTGGATCAGGACCCAGCCCCACCTGCTGGCCTACCTCCGCACGCTGCGCGGTCGCGATATGGTCTGCCACTGCACCCCGTTGCAGTGCCACGGGACAACATGTCTGGAGATCGCAAACGCCTTACCATGCTCGGATAACATGGATGAATTCGACGACAGCATAGCGATTATGCACCCAACCGGTTTGCCATCCGGCGCGGGCTGCCCATCTTGGCCCCAGTCAAGTCGAGCCTTCTAGCGCCTCGCGCAGTCCCTCCGACATGGCGGTGTTACAAATAGTAACGACCAGTTAGAAGGTCAAAATGAGGACGATGTTTCTTGCCGCGGCAACCGTCGCGGCACTATCCGGCTCGACCAGCACCACGTACACACTGGAAGCCAAAACCACGGCTACCGCAGCAGCCCAGACTGCATCGGCACCGCAGAGCAACCCCACTGGTCTTCCGTCCTACCTGATGCGTCAGGATGGGCTGATGACTAACGGGCTTCTGCCGGCCAACGGCTGGCAGGGCTGAAACCAAACAGGAATAGACCATGAGTAAGTATATCGGCCCGGCGTTCACGGCGACGCTTGGGTTGATTGTAGCCTCTGGGTTGGTGCTGGCATCGGCGCCCCCAGCACACGCCGCAGGCAGCACAGTGTCCGATCATGTCGGATGTAAGTGCGACGCATAGGAGATTAGTCGAATGTTCCACAAAGTCCCCACAAGGGTCTGGGCGATCGCCCTGGTTAGTCTCGCCCTGTCTGCCTGCGACAGCAGCTATATCCCGGGTCCAACTGCATTCTGCCAGCCTGGCGTCTGTGTCGGATCAACGCCGGACTCAACCCCCACCAGCATACTCGAAATGATGCCCTGACATGTCCAATCCTTCTAGCGTTTCAGTCGAAGAGCACCAGGTAGGTGGGACCACCTGGGTGGCTCTACGAGCACGCAGCATGATTTGGTCTTGGTTGACCCCCGACGAGGCAATCGATCTCGCCAAGTCTTGGATAGAGAAATACTCAAAATGACGCTCTGGTATGCCGGGGCAGCCGCCCTGGGCACTGCGATCGCCGCGACCGGCGTGACGGTGTGGTGGTTTCAAAGAGGACGCCTGGAATACTTGGCGTGGACACTTCGCGGAGGCGCAAGCCTATCAATTCGGGATCATGACAGATGAACAGGATAAAACATGTCGTATCTACGGCGACGATCGCGCTGGGTTTGGCGCTCGCTCCAGCGGCAATGGCTGCAGGCCATGCCGGGGGAGGGTTCGGAGGAGGCTTTGGTGGCCATTTCGGCGGCTTTGGTGGTCACTCTGGTGGTTTTGGTGATCACATTGGCGGCTTTGGTGGTGAGCACACTCCCGGCCTCGCCGAGCCAGCCCTCGGCAGTCACTCCTTTGACGGCGGGAACCTTGTTGCTGGGAGGGGCTTCGCTGGTGGGGGGCACGAGCTAGGCGGCCTCGCTGGCGGGCAGGAGCTCAACAGCTTCGCCAGCGGGGGCCACGAGCTAGGCGGCCTCGTTGGCGGGCAGGAGCTCAACAGCTTCGCAAGCGGGGGCCACGGGCTCGACAGCTTCGCGGGTGAAGGTCGCGAACTCAGCGGCCTCGCTGGCAGGGGGCACGAACTAGTGGGCGGCCTCGCTGGCGAGGGGCGCGAGTTGAACAGCTTCGCTCGCGGTGGGCACTATATGGGCGACGGCCTGGTCCTCGACGGCAGGGCTGTCGGCGACGACCGCCTAATGTATGGCCGGATGCCAAGATATGGACGCGGAGGGGTCTTCCTCGGCTATTACTACCCGGACCCCGCTATTTGTTACCAATACCCCGACGACTACAATCCTGCGGTCGGGTGCTACGGTCTCTATCCAGCGGGCTAAATGGAGGCTGGCTATGGATAAGACGACCCTAGTTACGACTATGCCCTATTCAGCAGCCCTGGCGTCTGAAGAGCGTCGATCTGGCAATACCGTGTGGGTCGCGCTTCGGGCACGCGGCCCGGAGTGGGCCATGTTGACACCGGATGAAGCGGTCCAGGTCGCCAAGTCTTGGCTTGAGAGATATTCCAAATGACCGGAACCACTATTCTGCCAGCCGTCCTGGGATGCTGGTATTTCGCATGGGCAGCCGCCCTGGCATATACTGATATGTTTGTGGGGGCCAAGGACCGTTAATTCGATGCACCGTTTGCACGAAGGCCCAGAGTGAGATAAGAGCCGCCGGGTCGCCAAAGGGAAGCCTATTGGACGACGCAAACTTAGGGGGTGTCTCTCTGCAGAGCACCCCTTATCTTTGTCCCGGTGTCAGGGCGTGGCAATTAGAAATGCCATGGGTAGAGAAAAAATCTGAAAGAATTTTTAGGGTGTTTCTGCTGATTGCCGAGCCTGCATCAGGCCGGTTAACACCAAATTATCGGATCGGCATATAGCCGGTCCGAAATCTGCAAGGAAGAACCCAACGATGCCTACCAAGCAAGAAATAGCTACCAACCCGACAAATACAAACGACAACGAAATTACCGCGCTGCTGCAGGCTTTCGAGTTTGAAGGCTCCGATGTTCGTGTGATCGACCGTAACGGCGACCCTTGGTTTGTGCTCGCGGACGTGTGCCGGGTGCTGGGGCACAGCGACGCAACGATGGCGGCCACCCGCCTGGATGAAGATGAACAGGAGCGCGTTGACCTTTCATTCCACATGTTCAATCTTGGTGGCGCCAACATCAATGACTTAGGTCGCGGAGGTGGAAACAATGTCACCATCCTGATATCCGAGGCCGGCATGTACCGCCTGGTCCTCACCAGTCGGAAACCGCAGGCGAAGCGGTTCAAGAAATGGGTCGTCGGCACCGTCCTCCCGTCGATCCGGAAGCACGGCGGATACATCGCCGGGCAGGAGACGAAATCGAACGCGGAAATTCTGGCCGACGCTTTGAAGGTAGCCGAAAGCATTATCCTGGAGCGTGAAGCACGCATCTCGACCCTTGAGGCTGATTACCGGAAACTGAAGCTGGAGGCGATCGTGGAACTGGCAGGGGCCGGCACGATGGTAGCCGCCCTGGAGCGCCACAAGGACGAGCTGCTGAACAAGATCGGCGAGATGCGGCTGCAGATCGCCAGTGCAGCAGGGGCCTCGTCCTCGGAGTTGGCCAAGCTGCGCCTTGAGGTTGCCGCGCTGCGCAAACTCATGGGTGACCCGAAAGAACATTACTGCTTGCGGGACGTGGCGAAGATGTTTGGCTTCAAAGCTGATGCGCTGGCGCCCTGGCTCAGCGAACGCAAGTGGATCTATCACGGCAATCCAGGCTGGCATGTGTTCCAGGACAAGATCGACGATCTCTTGATGGTGCAGCGCTTTGCTGGGGATGGCAAACGCGGCCAGCCCATGGTCACCACCTTGGGGGTTAATACCATCGCCGTAATCGTTGAGGCGGAGGGGTGGCGCGCTCGTAAGGCCCGGGAAACCAGGCGCAGTGTAGCTGTGAGGCGCCCCTTTTTCTTGCGGTCTAGCTGATGGAAGTGTGTCAATTAGGCATGCCATGGCTAAGTCTTTGAAATTTTTGAAAATTTCGAGAGGGGTCAAGCCCCCTCGGCCCGCTTCTCAATCCAGAAGTTTCCCCACCTCCCGCCCCCCGTGATCAATGAAATCAATATTTTATGGTGCGCGGGCCGCTCTTCTCAATTGATAAGCTGTGCAATCATTACGCAATCGACGCACCCCGTGCGGCCCGTCTGGCATAGGCTAGAGCTGACCGGGCCGTCTGGCATCGTCTGGCATGGTGGACCATGGCGGGCCGTCCAGACCATGCCAGACGGGCCGCACGTCAGACCATGCCAGACGGGCCGCATGCGGAGATTTAATTAATTATCCGCATGTATGGACATCGGTGGCACGGTAAAGGGCGGAGATCGATGGCACAACCCAGACATGGCCAACGTCTGTTTTTCCGCATGACATGCGGCCCGGGCCGTCTGGCTATTATGTCTGAGCCGTAACTCTTTTCACACTGCATAGAGCTCGCACGTTCGGAGCGCCATGACACTTTTCAGTGCCACAGGAGGCTTCTAAATCAGGAACACGGAACAAGCCGGACTGTCCGGGTTGCAAGTAAGAAAGGCCTAAAATGACTTTCCTTCATTTGTCAGCCTGCTACGCCATGCATCGGGCATTGTGTCCATCTTGACGGGCCGCGCACTCGCCAAAGCCTCCGCCTAATCCCCATAAATTACTGACAAGCAAGAAAGGTTATCCCAATGGCACACGAATTGACAATTCGCGAAGATGGCAAGGTCGAGATGGCATGGATTGGCGAAAAGCCGTGGCATGGTCTCGGAGTCGAGATGCGGCCCGATGCCACCATAGAAGAATGGAAACACTCGGCTGGAATGGATTGGAACGTTAAATCGTCACGTGTCGTGTTTCGTGCGCGTGGCAGCAACAAGGTTTGCTTGATCGATGACTCCGTTGTGTTACACCGTTCCGACAATGATGCGCCATTGGGCATCGTCTCTTCATCGTACGAGATTGTGCAACCCAATGAGGCCTTCGATTTTTTCCGCGATCTGATCCATTCCATTGGGCTGGAGATTAACACGGCTGGAACGTTGTTCGGTGGAAAGCGGTATTTCGTCAGCGCCAAGATTGGCGAGCAAGCCTTAGTCCAGAATGACAATATCCGCGGATATCTGCTTTTCACGACGTCGGCCGATGGTACGCTAAAAACTCGCGCCAAGTTTGTCTCGGAACGGGTTGTTTGTAACAACACGTTGTCGATCGCACTAGGCGAAAAGAACAAGGGCGGAGAAGTCGCCATTTCACATCGGTCAAAATTCGATGCCGATGTAGCCCGCGAAGCTTTGGGAGTCGCGCCGAAAACTTTCGAAACGTTCATGTCGGATATGCGCAAACTGACAACCCGCCAACTCTCTTCCGACATTGCCGAAACCATGACTGTCAAGCTTGTCGGAAAGGATCAGAAGGCTAACAGGCGGATTGCTGAATTGTTCATGGGCGATGCGAAAGGTTTCTCGGCGGAAGGCTTCAAGGGTACTGCATGGGGTTGGCTGAA
Organism: uncultured Alphaproteobacteria bacterium; assembly: GCA_963772355.1. Lineage (GTDB taxonomy): Bacteria > Pseudomonadota > Alphaproteobacteria > Acetobacterales > Acetobacteraceae > Rhodopila. The sequence continues at coordinate 20,001 of CAVYXX010000031.1, forward strand.
TTCCGTTACGGAATATGTCGATCACGATATGCGCGCCAAGTCTGACTCCCATCGGCTGAACAATAGCCTTTTTGGGGTTGGCGATAGCCTCAAGAACACGGCCCGCGAGATGGCGATGGATTACGCGCGCTAAAGAAATGCATTCCCTGGAGCGTCCAGACGGATATCACGGCCCGCTCTTAGTCCAGACCATGGGCCGCGATAGCGGCGGCCCGCAACCCTTCCCCACAAGCAAGAAAGCCTTCCCAATGCGCAAGAAAGTCACGCCATCGCATGAGTTGATCCGTCTGGACGGCCGTACCTACGTTTTCACATAGTTGCTGGACGTTTGGCGATTATGGCGGAGCAGGAAGCCTAGGCAAGGCCAACATTCGGTATTTGCTGGAAGAGTGCGAAGGGCATGCAATCGAGATAGGTATGAGCGCATTGCGCCACGTGTCCGAGGGTTGCCCTTATGGGCTTGGCGCTGATGACTTGGCGGAGATACGCGCCGAAAGGCCTTGGCTGATTTACGCGTATGGTGATTACGGATCGGAACAAGTTTGGATACGCAAACCGATTGCCCTTCGGACTAGCAGCCACGGCTTTCGCGGCGACACGTGGCTTGAACAGATGGAGCGTTACCCTTGCTTCTCGGATGACATCGTGTCCGAGATCGAAATGGACTGGGAAACCGAACCTTGGAACGATTGGCTTTGGCGTGATCTGGTCCGGACGTTGCCAGACGATGGCACACAAGACGAAGCCGAGTCACTTGGCCGGGCCGCACTTTGGGAAGCTTACCGGGCCGCGATGGAAGAGACAAACACAAATGCGGAGCCAGAGCTCAATGGCGTGCACGTGGATATCGATCGGATAAAAGAGGCCTTCGCGGGTTATGTGGCGGAGATGGTTTCCGATCTCTATACGCCATAGCGGGCCGTCTAGGGCATGCCACGGGCCGCCCGGATCGATCCGGCGGCCCCCGTTTGGTGCGCGGCCCGTGGCGGCCCGTCCAGACGGCCCGCTAGTCGGTTTCGTTCAATTCCTCGGCCGTACCATCCACCAGCCTGCGTTGGCGTTCGAAGCGCCTATCCATCGCGTCTTGATCGATATGCACGACCGGACCGGTCTGGACGATGACCGCCGGCCCGTCCGGCTTCTTGTTGAATTGCGGGCCGCCTAGCCTCTCGAGGTAGAACCGGCCCATACCTGGATCGCCAGCTTGCGCGGTCCGGAACGCTGCTTGTGATACGAGATCGATCCCGCGCACCCTACCGCTCCGAAACGCGTTGGCGACTTCTGGATTAATCTCTATTAGCATTTCCCAAACTTCTGGTTTGAAACGCAGTCGCGCTCCGATCTGATCCAGGCTCATACCTTGCGCGGCCATCCGCTCAATCTCCATGATCTGGAATGCGCGGGCCGGTGAATTCGCCACCTGAGGCCGGTTCAATTCGCCACCCGAGGCCGGTCGAAACCGCCACCCCTGGCCGCAGGCACCGAGCCGTTAGGCGAGGCAAACTGCCACTGACGAACAACTTTATCTGGAAAGAAGAGAAGTCGTCAATTAGAATATTCTTGTTGTGATTGATGCTGTAATTTTTGCCGACCGTGTAACGTGTGAATAACGGGGATAACTAGACTAAGCTATTTACTTTGTTCGCCTATTTCATCTCCAACCGGATCCGCCACCGCCCGACGGGCGCCGTTGCCGCGCATCGACTTGCCCGTGAGCTCGAGGCGATATGCGTTGTTGACGAGACGATCCAGGATCGCGTCGGCGTATGTCGGATCCCCAATCTGAAGGTGCCAGCTGTCCTGGGGGATTTGGGTCGCCACGATGGTCGAGCCACGGTCGTGGCGATCGTCGATGACCTCCATCAGGTCGCGGCGCTGATCAGCGGTGAGCTTGACCATCGCCCAATCGTCCAGGATCAGCAGCCGGGTGCGAGCCAGTGTCTTCAACAACCGTGCTTGACGGCCATGCAGCCGGGCAATCGCCAACTCGTCGAGCAGCCGCGAGAGGCGCTTGTAAAGCACCGAGACGCCATCGCGGGCGGCCTGATTGCCCAGGGCACAGGCAATCCAACTTTTGCCGACGCCAGCCGCCCCGCTGATTAAAACGTTGCGGTGTTGGCGGATCCATAGCCCGCTGGCCAAGGCCTGTATGGTCGTGCGGTCCAGTCCGCGCGGCGTACGCAGGTCAAGATTTTCCATGCAGGCGGATTGACGCATGCCCGCCCGGGTAATTGAACCGGCCTCAGGTGGCGAATTCACCGGCCCGCGCAGGCTGAACGCGATCAGCGGCAGGATCACGCCGAGATACGCGTTCGCGCCCTGCAGATTGTAATGCTGCTCGCGGTGCCTGAGGCCGCCCACCAGCAGCGCCAGCCCGACCATGCCGTTAAGGATGATCATCACGACCGCGAACAGCGTGTCGCGCATCAGCGTCGGGTTGTTCTCGCCGTGCAGCATGATCGCCGTGATGCTCGCGACCTCGATGACCGTGACCGAGAGCGTCAGGATCAGCGTGCCGTACGGCTCGCCGAGCCGCACCGCGAGTCGGTCGGCGTGGCGCACAACTGACAGCGCCGAGCCGAGGATGGCCACGAACAGCCAGGCGAATATTCCCACCAAGTAGGCTGGCTGCGACAAGCGCGCCGCGAAAGCGTCGCCGTACCACACGAAAGCGGCGCACGTCAGCAGCACCGCGTGAAGCAAATATTCGCGCCTCGCAAGACCCGACCGGCTAACCGACACGTAAAACGCTCCCAAATCGTTGCGGGACCCCGATTGTGCTCGTGCGCCTGAAACCTCGGCAAGCAGGTTTGCGCCGCCCCAGCCTGCTCCGCCGGCAGCGCGAACTTGTTCACTGAAATGCGGGGAATAACCCCACTTGCGTGCTGCGCCTGCAGGGGCGTCTGAAGCCGACGCCACGCAGCTCTTACAGCGACGTCTTCGCGCGCCACTCATGGATGCAATTGCGGCCACCAACTGAACCGAAGATTGTAGTCCGGTAGCCGCCGATGTGGCACTGTGCTGCCCGATCCAGTGCTGCCGCTGGGTCTGGTCTGGCGTCGCCAGTGATCAGCCTCAAATACAAAGGCTTCAGGGACCGACGCGCATCATGCCTCGCCGATCTTATGCATCCTAGAACCTCAGCCCGGACACAGTGCCTAGTCGATATCGGTTGATGCAGCACGTGGACGTAGCGGGCCGGCTAACGCTCAAACCCGCCGGGGGTTGGCGACACGAAAACAGGTCGTCGCGTCATTGGTAATCCCGTTGCTGGCTAAGCCCATTTCTGCTGATCTAGGAGCCGGGTGAGCGATTGTCGATTTATTTAATCGCGGCCAATGCGGAATCCAGTGCTCTCAGGGCGGCCGCCCGATCCTTGGTCTGCAGTGCTCGATTAGCGGCTGATAAATTTTGAATTGACTCGTCCGTGACGGGGTCAACAGTCCGATCTAAATTTACCGACCGATCCAGCAAACGCGTTTGCCCCTTCTCGATCAACTCGACTGCGTCGGCTATCTTGCCTTTTGTAATCGCCGTCTGAGCGAGTTGCACATAATCGCGGGCTGTTCGTCCCTCCTCAGGCAGTGGCTTCGGGTCGTGGCTGGTTGTTATCTCTTGTGGTGGACGCTCACCTTTTCGGTTGTCATCAACAGGAGGGGATGGCTTTGGGTCGTGGTGGATTGATAGCTCTTGCAGCGGACGGTGACCCGATGATGGCTCGCTCTCATGGTCAGAATTCTTCGGCGGCTGAGATCGGAGGACAGGAATCGGCGTTTGAGAATCATCAAGGGTACAATTGCAGGAATTTTCCGTGCTGCTACATCTTTGATTATACTGGCAGGAGCAATATTTCTGGCCATCCAGGGAGGAACACATGTTCGCTGCGATGGAGGTATTTCCAAAGATGGATAGGACCGCCGTTACGGACACCCGCCAAACAAGTCTCTGGCGGTTGAGACGACTGTCTGGACTGTGCCACTGCCCGTTCACGCGAATACGGTATCATCACCGTCAGGATAAAAAAAGACTGAATCCGCCTACGGGTGTGCCGTGGTCGTCAAGGAGTATAGTAGGCAGTTCCTCATCAGTCTCGATAGCGCAGAAGATGAATGCGACGTAATCATCCGTCAACTAATCTGCGCCGTGCCGAACCGCCTCATTTATGAGGCCGACATATCCGACACCAATCCCTGGCGCGACCAGTTGACCGCCAACCCCCTGCTCGTGAAAGACGGCCACATCGAGCCAAACGAGGAGCCAGGTTTAGGACTCCAAATTGACGAGGAGATGTTGACCCGGTTCGCAGCAATTCCTGGTAGTTGCTACGTTCCTCCACGCTAACGAGAGAGACGGAGGTTGTCGTGCCGGCGATCCATCCGGCAATCCCGCCATCATGTAGCAACCGCCGCTGGCGGTTGCGGAAACGACCACCGGCAGACGGTATCGTATGGTTCATCAGTCGCGGTCAGCAAATTCGCTCCCACCGTCCTGCCAATCAACTTTCTGGCTGGCTCGGCCGTAAGGACTTTGGCACTTGCAACAATTTGCCTTGCCGCAGACGTCGCATTCTGAATGTCTTTATCTAAATCGCCTGCCAACGGAACTTCCTTTGTTATCAAACCGCCCCGCGTGTTGATAACCAGGCGCTCCGCTCTTCCGGAGCCGCGCTCAATGCGGGTCGCTTCCGCGCCAGCCTCGGTTACCGCGTTTTTAAACTGGTCTACGTTCGACATATGACCTCCCGGATGAAGTCTAGACCGGGCGGGACGGCCCGCCAATATGAGCGCTCTGCCCGACGCAACAGAAGGCAGTTATCGCCTGCCCTGCCGCGTAGGAGCGCGGGGGGGAGCAAAACCTGGAGGGCTTGTTCTATATCGTCATTAAATCGTAACATCGTCCCTGAACCACAACGGGACTCCTTGTCTTCGAGGGCAAAGTAGTGTCGGAGCCCACGTCTGTTCCCTCCCTGATACGCAAGCACGCCCCCAAAGCCGCGCGGGTTGGCCTTGAAGGCGAACCAGCGCCGCATTGAACCACCTGGAGTTTGACCTCGATGACGTTGCCTGCGGGATCGTAGAAGAAAATTTGGTGCCAGCCATTCATTGCCCATTGGCCGTAGTCGGAATATGGGATGTTTTTCTCATCAAGCCGCCCTTTGAAAGCTTCAATATCATCGGTGCGGAAGGCGATGCGGCCGCGCTCAAGCGGATTGACGATGTGATTGGTGCGGAAGCCGACGCCGTGATCTGTCGTGGCCAGATGGACCCCTGAGTTTGACCATCAGTCATGAAGGCCACCGGGGCGGCATAGCCTTGTGTGGTGTTCCGTGCACTACTCAGCGATGACTCGGGATGTAGCGCCATGACTGAGCGGTAGAATTCCTCCATGCCCGGGACATCCTTCGAGCATAGGTTCAGATGATGGAGCTTGAGTTTCATGCAGTTCTTCCTCCGAGGTCTGTTCCAAGAGCTATCCGCATGAAAGTATCGCGATGGCGAATGCCCAACAAGGCCGATCAGCGGCTGCTCTACAGCACTACAGCAAGCTCGGCGGCGAATACGACCATAAACGAACAATCCCCGCCTATCGGCCGAATGCACCACGGGACATACGAACAACTCATAGTGGACCTTTATGCCGCGATTGAGGCCCACGAGAGGGTGTTCATGTTCACGGTTTTCGCTTTCCTGGCTTGGCAGAAAAAGCCGACGGCCAGAGGCGGTAGGGAGGATCACTTTTGCACTCGATGCGAGGGAAGTCAGCAGAATCTCACACCCTTTATTTGCCGCTGCTGCTGATTTGTCTGTCGAACCAAGTGAGATCTTTAGGCAGTGTTACGTTGGCGGGTGACTGTTTCGCGAGACGCACCCACGCGCCCGAAACTCACCGCAAGGTCGCGCTGCCAGCCAGCGTTGCCAGGATCCGCCTGCGCCAGACGCTCCCTTATTGCGAGTGAGGCCTGGTAGTTGGTCAGCGCCGCCGCCAGGTCGCCCTGCGCCCTGCTGCACGTCGCCGATCCGCTCATGCGAGATCGAGAGGTCGCGCTGCCAGCCGGCGTTGCCAGGGTCCGCTTGCGCCAAACGCTCGGCAATCGCGAGCGAAGCTTGGTAGCTGGTCAACGCCGCTGCCAGGTCGCCCTGCGCCAGCTGCACGTCGCCGATCCTGCTCATGCGAGATCGAGAGGTCGCGCTGCCAGCCGGCGTTGCCAGGGTCCGCTTGCGCCAGACGCTCGGCAATCGCGAGCGAAGCTTGGTAGCTGGTCAACGCCGCTGCCAGGTCGCCCTGCGCCCTCTGCACGTCGCCGATCCGGTCATGCGAGACCGAGAGGTCGCGCTGCCAGCCGGTGTTGCCAGCGTCCGCCTGCGCCAGACGCTCCCTGATTGCGAGCGAGGCCTGGTAGTTGGTCAGCGCCGCCGCTGGGTCGCCCTGCGCCTGCTGCACGCCGCCGATCCTGTTGTACGACACCGAGAGGTCGCGCCGCCAGCCGGCATTGCCAGGGTCCGCTTGCGCCAGACGCTCAAAGATGACGTGTGAGGCATGGTAGCTGTTCAGCGCCGCCGCCAGGTCGCCCTGCGCCTGCTGCACGTCGCCGATCCTGTTGTGCGACACCGAGAGGTCGCGCTGCCGGCCGGCGTTGCCAGAGTCCGGTTGCGCCAGACGTTCGGCGATCGCGAGCGAGCGCTCAAAGGCACTCCTGGCCCTAGCAAGGTGCCCCGCTCGAAGCGTCATATCACCCAGATCAATCCAGGTCTGGTAATTTTCAGGGTCGAGTTCTGCCGCCCGTGAATACAGGTCGGCGGCTTCGGCGACATTGGTCAAGCGCTTGAACGCAGCGATATTGCGGGCGGCCTCGGCCGCCTCGCGGTTGGCCTTTGCCCCCTCGCGTGATTTCTCTTCCAAGTTTTCCCGAAACAATGCCTCAGCGGCACCAGTGTCGCCTCGTGCCAATGCCTGAAACGCCCTTTTAGGGGTGTTCGGCGGCATGAGCTGCGGGCCGAAGGCCATGACGATGGGGAGCCGATGATCCTAGCTTCACGGCATTTCGCTGACCCATTTAAATTGGAAGACCGAAGGCCGCAGCCTGATCTTCAATCATTGCCGTGCTCCATCGGACGAGGAGCAGCATTGATTTGCGGGTGTGATCTTGGGCAAGAGAACCCCCTCAGCCGGTGGTGGATATGTCCCAGCTTCCAGCGCGTCGAACAACTCCGGCAGGCGGCCGAAGCGGCCGGCAACTCTATTCAACATGATGTTCGCGAACCCGTATGGTTCGACCTCCTTTTTAACGGCTTCCACCCGCCTTACACTTCTAACGTGGCCAGCCTTGGCGCGCCAATTAAGCACGCCAATATAGCCTGCCCAAAGTTTTTCCGGCCCCGTCAGCTTCGCCCATAGAGCGGCCCCCGTCTCCGTCCGCATCCATCCAAGCCTACCCTGCGCGGTGATCACCGCAAATATTTGCAGCCGCCGGTAACGCCAGTAATCGACCGGCCCCGGCGAACGATACCCAAGTTTCTGCACCACGTGCGCCATGGTTAGAATGTAGTTCGTGTTATACGTTGGCCCGGGCAGCAAATGCGGCTCACAGGTAGCATATAGTGGATCCTCTCGCAGCTTGGTATTAAGCAGCGTCGCGCCCTCTGCTTCAAGATCGTTGAACAAAGTGTATCCGAACGAAGCACGCGACACGCCGGCTACCGTCAAAGGCTGCGGCGATACGGCAATGGTGTCACCCATACCCATGGCCATGTTCGCCAAATAATAATCTGGGAACGGTGAATGAAATATCGCGCCCTCCCGTCGAACCTTGTTTAGGAAGCTCCGGCTGAAGACGAAGGCTTGCATATTAAAGGTAAAATTGCGATGCAGCGTCAGCGAACCCGAAACCGCTCTTTCGGCGTGCGGTCCGCTCAACTGAAATAATTCAGTCCAATTCTTGAAGAAAAAGGCATTCCGAACGTCCGCCACATAGCCCGCGCGCTCCCAAGGCGCGACCATCGGATGAAAGAATTGATACAGGGACGCATATACTACGTGTGGGTTAGAGAACCGTTCCACAATCTCAGTCAGTTTAATGAAATAATTTGGAATCAAGCCGTCATCGTCACCGATAAGGGTAACATAATCTCCCTTCGCGAGATCGATCGCACGATTCCAACTGGACGTCACCGGTAGGAATATCTCAGAACGCTCGCAATGGATGCGTGGATGGTTGAGTGAGGCGATATAGTCCGCAATAGGCTCTTCAGAGGCATTGTCGAAAATCACGCATTCCCAATTTTGTCCAGACTGCCCTGAGATGGAGGCAAGTGCATCGCGGAGCAGCTCAAGTCGGTTGTGGGTGGGAATGACGACAGAGAAGAACAGGTCTTTCGGGCTTGAGGCAACGGACCGAGGTCCCGCAAAAGACGGTGCAAGATCAAGGGTGTCTCGGGGGAATTCCACGCCGAAATCGATGATTTTTGGCTGCTTCGTGGACAAAAAGTCACCCCAGGTCATACGCTCATGCAAAGCCCTCTGCCATTTCGACATGGCCGCGAAGCCACGCGTCTGGTTGTCGGTCACCAGCACATTGGACTGGTCGCCCAGACGAAAGGTATCGCTTTTCGGCCAGTCGGCGACTTCATAGCCGACGCCGTTGGCACCGACCAGAACGGAGGACAAGCCTCGCTGCGCCAGAGCTGTCGGCAATCCGTCCGGACCACTCTCGAACCGATTGGCAGCGGTCTTAGTATTGTCCAGCTTGAAGTCGAGGTCGATTAACAATTGACGCGATATCATGATAGCGTTGCTGCGGAGATGCGGGTCCGGGAACGGCCTGAAGTCCCGAAATGGAAAGAGCGGCGCTCCAGGTCGCGTCAGCGTTTCCCACTGCCTATCGAATCCTGCTTCTATCTCACCGGTATTGAAGGGACGAGCGAGTATTGGACGCGCCAGTTCACGCTTGATCTGTCTCCAGATGCTGCCGCGCTTGCCGAGCCAATTCGGCGCTTGTCCGCGCAGTATTTCACGGAACTGCGCAGCAATCTTCGGAGAGTATTGGATGCTTTGGACGGAAGTCAACCACACTACTGAGGTGGACCCCATCGGCTGGACAGGAACCGGGGTGACGTAAGAGAGAGTCCCGCTGCGCTTCCCGTTCCCTCCCGATCCAAGGGACGAAGTAATAGCTAAGTATAGACCCTACTCTACATAGGTCAACTCCCTTTTTAACTCCGTGCCCGCGAGCCTGTGGGCTACGCCGCAGCCCTTCAAAGCGGAGGCGTTGTCCACACGCTCGTGGGCTTCGCCATCGAAAACCGCACGCGGCGTCTGGTAGCCCAACGCCTGATGCAGCCGCTCCTCGTTGTAGAACAGCAGCCAGCCGCCAATGCCTTGGCGCGCTTCCGCAACAGAGCCATACGCTTTGATGAACACGTCCTCATACTTCAGGCTGCGCCAAAGCCGCTCGATAAAGATATTGTCCAGGAACCGCCCCTTGCCATCCATGCTGACCCGGACACCGCGGCTTTCCAACTCCTCCAGAAACCCGGCACTGGTGAACTGGACGCCTTGGTCGGTGTTGAAAATCTCGGGCCGACCATGCCGGGCGATCGCTTCCTGCAGCGCTTCAACACAGAAATCCGCCTCCATGGTGATCGAAACCCGCCAAGCCAGAACCCGGCGGCTGAACCAGTCCATCACCGCGACCAGATACACGAAGCCCTTGGCCATCGGGATGTAGGTTATATCGGCGCACCACACTTGGTTCGGCCGCTCAATAGCCAAGCCGCGCAGCAAATACGGATAAACCTTGTGATCCGGGTGCCCCTTGCTGGTGTGGGCTTCTGGTAGATCGCCTCCAGTCCCATCACCCGCATCAGCCCGGCGCACGCGCTTGCGGTTTACTATCGCGCCATCCTGGCGCAGCGCCGCCACCATCCGCCGCGCCCCGTAGAACGGCCACTTCGTATAAAGCTCGTCCATCCGACGCATCAGCGCCAGGTCGTCCGGGTCCACTGGCGCCGGTTGGTAATACAGCGTCGAGCGCGCGACCTTTAGCAGCTGGCATTGCGCCGCGATCGAGAGGTCAGGATCGTCTCGGTCGACCAGCGCGCGACGTTCGCCGGGACTCATGGCCCAGACCTTTTCCGCAAAAAATCCCGCTCCACCGTCAACTGGCCGATTTTCTCATACAAAGGTGCCAGCTGCGTTTCCGCCGCGTCACCGCTATTCGCCGATGCCTTGTCCCGAGCGAACAGCGTCGCAGTCCCGTCCAGCAGCGTCTTCTTCCACGCGTGGATCTGGCTGGCATGCACGCCGAATTTGCTCGATAGCTCGGCTACCGTGCCCTCCTCGCGGATCGCTGCAAGCGCCACCTTCGCCTTAAACTCGGGACCGTGTTTCTTCCGTGTATTCGACAAGTCTCACCTCCGGCCAATCGGCCATTCCCAGGCTGGACTCTCTCTTAGCTGCCTGTCCAGTTTTCGGGGACCACTTCACTACCTTGTTGAGAAAAAATAGCGACGTGAAAAGGCTCTCGTATGACCCGGTCGCTCCAGTCATGCCGACATCGTCGCGGTCAAGCGGCGCGTTGAGGCTTTTCAGCCAGTCGGCGGCTCCGATTTCCGAGAAAGTGTTCAGGAAACAGACGCGGTCGTGCCGCAGATAAGGCGTCACCTTGAGATAGGCCTGGATGTCGAAGCCGTCATCCAAAACATCCACCGCGCGATGCGGAATGCCGCTCAGCATCTCAGTCAGCGCAGTCTGAGAGCCAGACAGCTCATGGAGACCCTTTCGGACGATGATTAGGTCGTGCGGAATTCTCGCATCATGCTGTCGGTAGGACCTGATGAACGGCTCGAAATCGCTCACCGACCCGTCCGATGATCGCAGCCAGATACAGAACGGCGATCGTTTTACCGACTGTCGTCGTCGTGAGCGGATCAAGAATTGGAAGTGGAAGATCTATGATTGCCTCTTCTTGCTCGCTGCCCAGGACTTCATCACGCTGCGTGACCGCCTCTTGCTGTTCGCTGTCCAGTTCCTCATCCCGCTGGGTGACTCTTGCTGCTCGCTGTCCAATTCCGCATCACACTGCGGGACTGGCGTCAAGGCGTCGAGCGGCGCCTCCTCCGTCTCTGGGTCGGTCGAAGCGGGAGTTTCACCAGCGAATCAGCGGCAGGCATCGGCGATGGAGCTGTGCTCGCCAAATTTCATGTTAGATGACCACGGTCTGCGCGTAGATCGCCCCCGTCCCGCCCACGGAATTCAACCAGCTCGATCGAACCATGGGTCCGTCGATCGGCCAATAAGGGCCGCTCCATGTGCTTCGCAGCCTCCTTCTGATTGGTCTTACTGCTCTTGTCGGTGACGGCCTCCATCTTCTTCGAGAGTCCGCCATCCCTTCGCGCGGGTTGCCGCGTGGGCCAGGGACGCTATCCCGGTCAGCTTTTGCCACAGTCAGCGAAGCCAATCGAATCACTTTGATGTCCTCCTAATAGCGGCCTGTGTCGAGAATATACCCGTGCGGCCGGGCATAACCGAAGTGCCATCTGCATCGGTCGCTCGACCGGGTCAGACAACGCGCTCTGCCCGCACCGTCCCGCTTCCAGCCCCGGTCTCGCGCTGATGACACTCCGATTGCTCCCGCCGGAGGCCAGCCGCTGCCCGATTTGCGTCTCACCCACGCTCGGGGGGTGGCCATGTTGAGCAGCCGGTCAGATAGCTTGCTTCAAAATTATCCCAAACATCCCTTTGTGGTTCGAGCGCCGGTCATCAGAGCGGATCGGCTCAGCCTCGCACACCCAGCTTCGCGCGTGCGTCGTCTCCGCCACGAAGATCCGAAACCCGTCATTGATATCCACGTCATCAACCACGACCGCGCCGCCCGGGCGCAGGTGCGTCCATGCCCGTCGCAACTCAAACAGCACGTTTTCGGTCGTATGCAGGCTGTCATGGATGAACAGGTCAATCGGCCTGGTGGCGCCCAGCAAAGCTGGTAGCCGTCGGCGGCTCGATCCTCGGATCAATGTCCAATCGGCGCGAAGCGCGTCCGGCACGGCAACGCCGATTTCCTGGTGCAGTTCCGGCAGTAGCAATGGCGGCACGTCGATACTCCACAGACGCCCGCCGCCATTGCGCTGCAGGGCCTCCAGCACAAATCGTGAGGTTACGCCGTGGGCGACGCCAGTTTCGACGACCCGGCTGGCCGCAAGGTGGTGGATCAGGCACCAGATCGCCCGCGTGAGGCCCGGGTCGCCATCATTCCAGCCGGCATAGCTCATTGGGCCGGTTTTCACGCCAGAGCTCGTCATCTCGGCGAGAACCTGCTCCCAGAGAGGCCAGAAGGCCTGGACCGCCGCACAGGGCTGCGGTTGGCCAAGTTGAGTGTGAAGCTCCACTTCCCAGTGCGGGTCGGATAGATAGGGTTGCGCGGGGCGCTGGCGGAGGTTGCGCAGCCTGCTCGCCAGCATGTCACAGAAATCAACGGGCTGGCGTACGAACGCGGTGAGCGCCCGTTGTAGCCGGTCGGTGCGGGACCGCATTTCTGACAGGATCCTCGCCCTCCCGGCCAAGCTTCTTACTTGTTGTTGACCGGCTCCCGGGTCGTGTCTGTTCGGGCCGGGCCAGTCTTATTATTAGATGCCGCAGGGTCGCCCGCCTCCGGCGAAGAAGGCTTCGCCCCGGCGGGGTCCGTCTTCGCCGCCGGGGTACTGGCATTTGCAGCAGCCGTTCCGGCGGTCGCATTCTCGCCACTGGGGGTGCCGGCAGCCAGCAACGATGAAATTGGCAACCCCGCCAGGGCGAGCGCTAAAGCAAAAGTCCACGTCTTATTCAGCATTAAACTCCCTCCTGTGACGCGCACTGGCGCGACGACAAAGCTTCAACGCCAAAGGGAGTGGGGTTGGTGGCGATCACCTTCTATGCCTCACGCTGATTCGTCCACACCCGGTCGTGGCCCTCGATGCGCGGATAGCCGCGTTCTTCGCCAGGATGGTGCGGCCGAGCTCTTGAGGGGGAAATCAGTCGCTGCACTCGGTCAGCATCGCTTGACTATCCGTGTCTTCCGCACAGGGGTCAGTCGGTGCCTGATTCGGCGTCAGGTGCAAGACCGCGTCGCAGGCAGCAGGGTATTTACCCGGTCCCGCCACAGCGGCCTGAGTACACGCCGTGCGCATAACCTCGTCATAGGCTTTCTGTGCGCCGACAGTGTCGGCTTGCGGCTGGTGGTTCCGCCTCGCTGCACGGGCGGCAGCAAGTTGTTGGTGAAACCAGTCCGGCGGCCGAACGTGTGCGACAGCACGCGGCGGAGCGGCGGGTGGTGCGGCTGGCTCCTGAACGCACCCCTGGCAGCCAGCACGATAGCAACGCCAGTTGTCAATACGAAGATGATCCTCATTCCGTCTCCCTGATTACTCCCGCCGGTCGCTGGGATAATCAGCCCTCGACGGCGCTTGTGGACCTCGAGCTGCTGGCCATCTGCACCCAGCAGCCAGCGCATCAGTGGGGCGCTCCCGATCCAGCCAGACCGCCCCCGCTGCCTCACCCACACTCCCGCCAACCGCTTCGCCGACAGTACGGTATAGCGGGTTGTGTTCCGAACATCCCGATGTGAGCGGGGAGGCCACCGCGAGGGGGAGCGCATGGTTCTTGCATGAAGAGCCACGCAACATGCGTTTGGTCTAGCTCTGAAAGGACAATCAGGATAAGTCCCGCTTTCAATCGCTCATCAGTCGATGGCAGCCTTTTGTCCGTAGGCTCGCCCACACGTCGGTTTCTGGGCCGGGGCTGGATTGCTCTTGTTAAGGGCACAACATGGCTAGCGAGGTGGCTTTGGTCGCTGTAACGGCCGCAACGATTTCGGTCTCCGCTTCCGGTCGATCCGTTTGAGCGGGACACACGCTTGCTTCTCGCCACTCACGACGGCTACCTCCAAGGTCGCAGTCTTCGAAGGCCACGAAGTGAAACGGGGAAAAACATGGATCAGGTTACTCTAGGCTATGAGTTAGCTGTCAATGAGGTGTGCAACTTGGAGTGGGCCGCGTTAGACCGATTCCAACTAACAGCGGTAGCCTGGGCCTACTATTTTTTCTCCGTTCAATTCCGCGAAAACTTGGAGGTCTTGCACAGAAAATATCCCGACGATTTGCAGGTACAACGTCTTGTTCAGGAGGAATGCGCTACTGACAACCTATCGCCATGGCCGGACGTCGCGGCGAAAGCAGAAAAGTTGAACCACGACGAATTTATGCGGCGCACGCTGCGGCTGGGGCGACACGTCGATCACAAGCGGCAGGTCACGATCGAGATGGCGGGCGAGGCGTATCTCGGACGTAGCCGCCGGATGGATGACAAGACCAGGGTGATGAGCATCGCTAGTTACGAATGCGGTGGCTTGGAGAGTGTGTTCAAGGCGATGTTGCGGGCGCCCGATTGGGACACCCCCTTGTTGCAAGCGTTCCGGCATTTCTTGGTCAAGCATATGGGCTTCGACAGCGATCCGGGGCGGGGCCACGGTTTACTGGTTCGGCATGTCGCGCCGGATCATCGGGTGCGGGCCGTCTGGAAGGAATTTCGCGATTTGCTGATCGCGGCCGTTCCACGTTTGGTTGGCTGAAGCATCGGTTATGTTAGATTTTGACCGGTGCATGCGCGCACGCAGTATGTCGGCCAGGCCTCCACACCCCGGCCCCCACCTGGGTTGGCTAAGAGCGGCACACCCGTCTCAAACGACAGTTCCGAGCCGGCGGCTATGCCAACAACGAAGCGATCCGCGGCTGACAGCGGGAAGTAGGACTCGACCGACAGTGGCTGCCCGATGCGATGGACGTGGTTGCTGCAGAAGAGGAGAAGCCAACATCATGACGAGGGTTCCTGCGGCGATCGGCATTTGCGCGACCATCGTGCTCGGTTCAGCCACCTCCGCCTGCACCAGCGGCAGCGGCAATTGCGTCGCCGGCACCAGTGGTAACTGCCCTCCCGGCCTCTGCGTCGGATCAACGCCAGGGTCAACGCCGAACAACCTGCGCTCAGGTGGCCCTCGATGATCAGAAGTTCCACCTGACGCTTCGGGCACAGGATAACCAATCAGGGGGTGGCTGTACGTCCAAAATCAGTGATCGGCCCATTATCAATGGACTGTAGCTGACATTCTTATCGGCAACGGCAAAGCTGCCGTTGCCGATAAGCCTCTCATGCAGCGGGAGCAGCACCCTGCACGGCCCGGTGCACGACGCAAAAGCTTGTCTTTGCGGCCAAGAAAAAGCCCCCTGTCAACGCTTAGTCAGGGGGCGAAGTTGATCATCTCAACATCAAGGGCTTTGCGGACTATGACCCGCGCCCGGGATGCTGCGCGCTCGGCGGGAATGGGTCAAGCGACAGGACGGTCGGAGCGGGGCAGATTGGAAACATTCGAATGCAGGGGGTGCGGGAGTTCGTTGCTAACCCGACTTTCGCAACTCGACCTGGGTTATGGAAATTTTGCTCCCTCGGGGTAGATGTGAGGCCAGGAGTTATCGCCGATCAGGCGGCGGGAACGGAGTAAAACCGGCCGCGGTGCCGACCAACCCCCTTGCGAAACGGCCAGCGGCTTTGAAAGGCTGGCGTTATGTTTTTGCGCCACAAGCTTCGCCGCAAGGACGGCACGGAGCACCGTTATTGGAGCATTGTGGAGAACCGCCGGGTCTCTGGCGGCCGGACGGTGCAGCGGCACGTGCTGTATCTGGGCGAGATCAACGACAGCCAGCGCGCTGCATGGTGCCAAACGATCGAGGCGTTCGACGAGAGAGGGCAGGCCAACCGCCAGGTCGCGTTGTTCCCCGAGGATCGTGCGGCGCCGCCATTGGATTGCGATGTGGTGGAGGTCCGGCTCAGCGGCCTGCGGCTGCACCGGCCACGGCAATGGGGTGGCTGCTGGCTGGCGTGTCATCTATGGGATCAGCTTGAACTGGACGTACGGCTTCGGCGCTTTACCCTCGTGTCATGCGGCGTATATAACTATCAACCGTGCCCGGAACCATCGCTGGCTGCCGGGCGCCCGGTCCCTGCCCAGCATTGCCGGCGAGCAGGGGCCGGTTACCCAGATCGCCCGTTTCTGCTCGTGATCATTAAGATTGATTCGCGGCGTTCCGCGTGATCACCAACACGTCCTGGTGGAAGTGGTGATCGTCACCATTCAGCAACGAGAGATTTCCCAGCTGGACGCGGACCTGATCCGACAGGAGTTCGACCTCGCCTCCTACGGCCGGCGGTCGTGGTCTGCGCTCGGGTTGCAGTGTAGCGTCCTCGGCCGCCCCATGCCGGCCCCGGTCAGGGGCCGGCAGCCGGGATCTCTCAGGATCCCTGCCGGAACCCCGTCCACGCCGCACGGGCCGCGACAATGATCAGGAGCGCACCCAAGATACGGAGACACCATCCCAGCCACGGCGGGGTGTATACTGATACCCATACAAGCACCCCAGCCAAAATTGCCATGACGATCGCCGCAACCAGGTCGTAGGGACCCGCAAACCCTGTAGTCATGCTGCGTCTCCGGCGCGAATGCAGTTAGAAACGCTGGCTCCAGCGGCCAGTTGCGAGATTGCACGCCAGGTGGCGAAGGTTACGGCTTGCCCCAAACTGCCACTCCCCGCCCACCATCTCGCCATTGATCCGTCCGGTCTCCCGTAGGCGCGATATGGTCTACTTTGTGGACGTTCCGACCGCCGGTGCCGTACGCCACGACAATGCGAAAACCTGGAGAGCCTCAAGCTGCTGGAAACCTACTGAGGAGCTACAAGCCGGAGGAGTTGTTCGACGCCGAAGGCAGACTTATTGCCGACTTGGTTCACTCATGTTTCCTTATTCAAATGCGTCACGACCTTTTTCCGGAGGTCAATTTAAATCGATCGTGGGCTTTTGTTGCACTCTTGTCTTGGATGGTGCAGGCGCGCGCCTTGGACGAGGCAGTGGTCGAGCACTGGCGTTATATCGAGGCCGAGGTGCAAAAGCTTCCAATTGACAATCCAAATTTTGACGTCGGTCTAAAGCCACATGATATCGATGGGCCTCTTATTCATTGCAAATCCGAACTAGAGAGTATGGATTTGATCGATCACCTGATCGAGATCTTCACTCGAGGCTACGCGCTTGCAGACGCCACTTCGCGCATTGCGTACATCGATGCCGCTCTGGACCAGATTCCGCAGCTTGGGCTTTTTCAGCGTTTGAAACTCAAGGCGGCGGCCGTATCGCCTTTTCCTGAATGGACGTTGGGTGGCCTGAGGCAATCCAGCTGCCGGACTCTGGTGCCCCTTGAGTTTGTGGCCGGAGCGTCTCGGGAGTTGCTGATGGGGATTGTGCGGGAACGTGGTGGGGCGGGGGTTTCTGGTGGCCCTGGGGTCCCGTGGTGAAGGACGGAGCACCAGCGAGTTGAGGAAGCGCGTTTGACCTTCCGAGATTATCTCTCCAAGCACGAAGCTGACGTTGAAGCCAAGCGACTTGGCAGGATAGATGGCGCAGGTTACTGCGCAATACGCGCGCGTGCGCGCGAGGCCATCCTCGGTCAGCGATGCCTGACCGGAAACTTGTGATGCCAAGTTCGTGGGCATACGTGCCGCCTCGGAGTGTGGCGGGAAGGACTGCTCAGATCGCTTGCGGTAAAGCCACCAAATAACGGTCATCTTCGAATGACCGTTATGATCACCCATCCCCCGACATTAGCTTCTGATACACTCGCGCCGCCTCGATTGGATCGTTTGCTGGAATCTCAACCGTCGCGCTCACGGTCTGCACCGGGCCGCCGTTGGCACCGGTTACCGCAACCTCGGTCTTGTCGCCGTAGACCTTGGGAAGCATCTTGCTCAGCAGCCATTTGCGAGTGTCGATCCTCACACGAGAGCGAGCAATATTTTCCCCGTTTATTTCCCATCCTATCTGCTCGCCATCCTTGTCTCGGCGCCGCATCCAGTCGTTCGTTGCATCATCAGAAATCTCTAACAATTCGTCGGCAATGTCGTAAGCCTGGATCTCCCTTGCGCGCGCGTATCGGGGAGAATTCGGTCACCACCCCCGCCGCGCGTGTATCGACGATGACGTGATAGATTGCCGTGGAGGACAGCAGCACCCACTGCCACCACGTCTTGCCGCCGACACGCGCGGAGGTTTCGTCGGAGCCGACCACCGGGCTTGTGCGCACCGCCTGCGCCAGCGGCTGAGCGGCAACAACCAGCGGCGCTCGCGCGCGGGCCAGGATGTTGGCGATGGCCCCCTCGCTGATGGTCACGCCGAACACCTCGACCATCAGCCGGACGAGGCGCTGAAAACCGATCGCTTGGGTGACATGGAGGTGGATGATGAGCGCTGATAGGCCCGGCCCGAACGGCGAGCCGGCCTCGAAACCTTGGCGCTGGAGCGCCAACACGCTTCTGGCAGCAGGAACAGATGCCACGATGGCGGTTGACGCGGGTGACGATGGGGCGCAGCGGCGGCAGGTCGATGTGGTCGTAGGCATGGATATCCAGCAGGTCGGCGGGGCCGAATGCGTGGGCGCAGTGCGGACAGGCAGCAAGCGTCGCCTCGATGATCCTGTCCGGGTGTTCGGTCAACGCGCGGGCGACGCCAGGACGACCGCAACGGGGCTTCTTCGGACGGTCGGGAAGGTTCGACTTTTGACCCTTCGAGGGCGGGATGCTCGAGTTGTCAGGCGTCTTTGCTGGAGCCGCGAGCCTGGCTTCCAATTCCGCAATACGCGCCGTCAGGACGCTGATCTGCTGAGCCTGCGCCTCGATCTGCGCTTGCTGCGCCTGGACCAGGGCGATCAGGTCACCGTGCGAAAGGGAGAGAAGGGCTGCGCGGTTCACCCCTCTCCGGTAGGCGACTCGGCCGTGACCGTGTCAAGCAGGATTTCCCAGAACGGTGGTGAGTAGTTGCCTGAATTCTTCAATACCGATACAGGGAAGTCAGTTTATCGGGGTCTCTTTTGCAGAACAAATTTGCGATCAGCATGGAGGGCAGGGGAGCCTGAAATGATAATGTATTCGTCCACCGGCTGCGCGGACGGTGAAGCACGAAGAGGTCTACCTGAAGCCTATGAAGCGTACTGGTGACCCGGCCGTCGACCGGTCGGTATTTAGATTTCTACAATGCCGCAACGCGGCATTCACACCATGCGACCAGACGCCGGATATAATTTGGTTTGCCGACTTGCCCGTCATGGGGGCGGCCGCGTGAACACGCCGCCTCCTGGTCGGTAATTCGCAGGCCCGCCGAAGTGAACCTGCCAGGAGCTTTCACGAGCTAGGACAACGGCGAGACGACCACTGTAGGAAACCGAAAACCTGTCCACAGAAACGAGACCTCGGTGGTGCTCCATCGATCAATATCCAGGGCGATCGAAAATGTGGTGCCGACCAGGCCAGCCAGCCGTGCCATCAGCAGAGGATCGCTGGCGCGAAATTGAAGGACCCGAGTAGTCTGCCTTTGCATGGTGGGTAAAGCGCGCCCCAAACTCACTTGGCTCGACTACGTGCCTTCAGATTGCCGCCGGCGCCGGGGACTGATAGGCTTTCTGACGGCTCATCTTCGCCTACTTGTATAAATAGAAGGACCGCTGATGACCTATAAAATCCAGCTGGAAGTGCCTAGACTCTGAGGCGGTGCCCGAGACCCTCTACGATCTCACCCGTCAGTTTTCGCAGGAGCTATTGGCCGAGGTGGGCTTACCTAACACGCTTGAGTATGGGGAAAGTCGCTCCGGACAAAAGGGCGATCCGGTCACGATCGGTGTCATCTTGGTAGCGCTAATAAAAAGCGGAGCCGTCCTTGGCCTCGTGAAGCTGGTAGGCAGCTACATCTCTCGCGTACCGACTATCGAGGTCGGCATCGTTCGTGTACTGATGGAAGCAAGCTTACAATAAAAGCGAAAGACATCCAAAGAGGTGATCTCAATCGCACAGAACGGCTTGTCCGCAATTTTATTGGTCAACCTGATCACTCGGGATCTTCAGATCGTGCTTGAGGAACGGCGGTTCGCTATTCTGATTGGCGCTAGCGAGTTCGGCCAAGAATCAGGTGTCGCGAACCTACGGTGTCCACCAGCAGATGTAGACGGCATCTACGACCTTTTGACGTCCCGGAGACAGGCACGTTCTCGCGAGAGAACGTCTTCAAGCTTCTTAACCTGTCTTATTCAGCGCATAGCTGCGATTCGCAAACCGCAATTGTACAACGCATTGAATCCACGTATAGATCCGGTGTCACGACCGCCCTGTCCACTGGATCGCCGCGAGTTTCGTTATGTCCGCACCGTTTGGCCCCCAAAACCCGCCGCCGTTCGGCTTTCCCGCCATTGAGCGCAAGAAGGTGGTGGCGGCGTTCGACGGCGGACGCATCACCTCCGACGGAGGCGTGCTGTTGCTCGGCGCGGTGGAGCGACAACTCGGTATCGCCGATACGCTTGCGCCGTTGATCTCAGACCCGCGCAACCCACTCTATGTGACGCACAGCGTCACCGACATTCTGCGGGCACGGATACTGGCGATCGCCTGCGGCTACGAAGATGGCGACGACCTGGATTTTCTGCGCACTGACCCCGGGTTCAAAGTGGCCTGTGGTCGCCTGCCGGACAGTGGCGATGATCTGTGTTCACAGCCGACGGTGTCGCGATGGGAGAACGCGCCAACCCAGCGCGAGGTGGTGCGCATGACATACGCCATGATCGACCTGTATTGCTGCAGCTATGACCGCCCGCCGGCCGCGGTCACCTTCGACATCGACGACACCTGCGACGTCGTGCACGGCAATCAGCAACTGGCGTTGTTTCATGCTCATTACGATGAGCGATGCTTTCTGCCGATCCACGTCTATGACGCCGCCAACGCCCGTCCGGTGGTGGTTTTGTTGCGCCCAGGCAAGACGCCGAGCGGCGAGGAGATCCGCGGCCATGTGCGGCGCATGGTGCGGCGTATCCGCCGCCACTGGCCGCACACGCGCATCACCATTCGTGGCGATTGTCATTACGGCCGCCATGAGGTGATGACGTGGTGCGAGGCCAACGGCCTGCGCTACGTCTTCGGTCTGTCCAGCAACGTCGTGCTCGAGCAAATGGTGGAACCGCTCGCCGACGCGGTGCGCGCGCAGCGTGCTGAAGCGCAGGCGAAGCTGGTTGCACTGCGTCGTAGCGAACCGCCCGTTGATGCGGCCTGGTTGCGCCGCGCCGAGGCGCAAGCCAACGCGGTGCGTCGGCACACCGAAATCAAATACGGTGCCAAGTTTTGGCGATGCCAGCGGCGCGTCGCCGCGCGCATCGAGGCAACGCCGAAAGGTCTCGACATCCGCTACGTCGTGACCAACCTGGTCGGCGGCAATGCGGAATGGCTCTACGAGACACTGTACTGCGCGCGCGGCCGGATGGAGAATTTCATCAAGCTGCACAAGACCCAACTTGCCTCCGACCGCACCAGTTGCCGCTCACCACTGGCCAATCAAGTCCGCCTGGTGTTGCACACTGGCGCCTACTGGCTGCTGCTGAAAGTCCGTGGCAGTATCCCCAAGCTGCAGCCACTCGCCACCGCAGAATTCAAAACCCTGCAGATGCGCCTGATCAAAATCGCCGCACGGATCAGTGAAACCGCGACGCGGGTGCGCATTGCCTTCGCGGCAGCTTGCCCGGAAGCCGAACTGTTCGGTGGCTTGGTGCGGAGCTTCCAACCCGCCGGACCATGACCCGTGGGGCGTGTGCCCCTGCAAGCGCCACGTTCCGAAAACCCCAACGCCTGGCATTTCCGTTTTGAATTCGTGCTGAAACCAGTGCGTAGGACAACTTTGCCCTACGCACTTTTGGCGTGATCCCGGTAAATTCGTTGAATAAGTCAGGTTAATAGACCTCACTACGAGATCAATCGGCATATAAATGTGATGGGTAAACGGGCAACTCCTGATGATGTATTGCTTGTGTATTATTCGGGTCACGGCAAGCAGGATATAGTGGGTCATCTGTATTTGGTAACCACTGATACACTTGTTGACACGCTAGAGACCAGCTCGGTTTCACTCGATGTCCTACGAACGATTTTTGAACTCTCGCCCTGCAGGAGGGTTATCATAATTCTCGACTGCTGCTTCAGTGGCGCCGCCGGAAGTTCGTTTCTTAGAGGCTCAGCTGATGATCAACTGAAAATATTTGCTCGAGCTCAGGGAATATATCTGTTGACTGCCTCGACCCGCATTCAGGCTGCAGAAGAGAAGGAAGGTGATCGCTTTGCAGTTTTCACCAAGCATTTAATCGCGGGTGTTCGTAGTGGCCACGCAGACCTGAACAGAGATGGGTTTGTGTCGATGGACCTGGCCGCTAATCTCTCAGGTAATTTCCAATTCAGAGTTCGTCAGGCTCGAGGCCACCTGGCGCTCCTTATTCTATTTGGTGAGCGAAACCAGCTACTTGCCCGATGTGCGTGTTCTTGTTTTCGATTGTACAAAATCCGAACTCAAACGGGATTTTGACAGATGGGTCGACGTCACGAGAAGCACTCTTTATGGTAGGGTCTTTGATGATGGTTTTGGAATTGTCGGTGGTCAGCCTATTGGAACTCTTGTCTGCGACTATTATTTTTCTGTTGAGGCTCCAGATATTGAAATGCTGCGTTCGATAGCTACCGTCTGTGAAGCAGCTCACACCGTAGCTCTTATACCAAGTCGCGATGACCTCGACTCTCTGGGGTTTTCAAGGCCCGGTTATTTCGATTCGCTGTCCGGGTATGCGAATCGGATGACGGAGATATTGGATGGGCGCTGCGCTGGGTCTCACACGAAGGGACCATACCAGTGGGGAACTGCGGGCGCTGTCGAGCAAATGTCCAGACAGTGCGCAGGTTCGTCGACTGCTGGCTCTGGCGCTGGTGATCGACGGCCGTCCGCGCGGCGAGGCGGCGGCACTGGCCGGCATGGACCGCCAAACCCTGTGCGACTGGGTGCATCGCTACAACGCATCCGGCGTCGAAGGCCTCAAATCCCGCTGCCCGCCCGGACGGGTGCCCGCGTTGACCGAGCAGCAGAGGGCCGAGTTGCGCGAACTGGTCGTCAAAGGACCCGATCCAGCAACCGACAAAGTCGTTCGCTGGCGCTGCGTGGATCTGCGGAGCGTCGTGGCGCAGCGGTTTTCCGTAACGGTGCATGTGCACACCATCAGCAAGTGGCTTAATCAGTTCCGCCTAACCCGCCTGCAACCGCGGCCCGTGCATCCCAAGAAGGATCCTGAAGCCGAGGTGACGTTTAAGAGGAACTTTGCCAGCCTGGCCAAGGCGGCGCTGCTCAGCACCACGGCGGCTACGCCGGTACCGCTGGAGATCTGGTTCCAGGACGAGGCCAGGGTCGGTCAACAAGGAACTCACGCCTACATCTGGGCCCCGGTCGGCGCGCGGCCGTTGATGGTGCGCGATAATCGGCATGATTCTGCCTACCTGTTTGGCGCCATCTGTCCAGATCGCGGGGTCGGCGCCGCCATGATCACGCCTCACGCCAATACCGAGGCAATGAACCTGCATCTGGGGGAAGTCAGCACGCAGGTTACCGCCGGCGCTCAGGCTCTGCTGGTTGCGATGGCGCTGGTTGGCATCAGCGCGGTCGGCAACTGGTGGTGCCTGACAACATCGCCATGCTGACCCTGCCCGCCTATTCGCCGGAGTTGAACCCGATGGAGAACGTCTGGGACTACCTGCGGCAAAACAAACTCTGCTCCAGGGTCTGGGACAGCTACGAGGACATCGTCGAGGCCTGCAAACAGGCCTGGCATTTCCTGATCGACGATCCAGACCGCATTCGCTCACTCGGCCAGCGCAGCTGGGCGTGTGTCAATGTTTAGGCGACTTGGTATTACTTCTGCGGCACCGTCGCTCCTCGGACTTCAACAATTTGACGAACTGGCCGGCGCGACCGGTTTAGCTAGCGTTGCCAAAACTGATAAGTATTTCGATTGGAACAAATTCCGTGCCGAGAAGGCCGCACAGCGTGTAGTTGTGGCGCTTCCCCGCTTTCTGCTGCGTGAGATGTACAAAGATTTTCGGTTTTCGGAGGAACTCAGTGATCTTCTCGGAAAGCTCTGGGGCGTCCCCTGCTGACGATGGTCTCTGGGGAAATCCAGCGTTCGCGGTCGCCGTTGAAGCCGCGCATTCCCTACAGGTCACAGGATGGTTTGCAGAGATGGGCAGCGCCGCTGCCGACGTCGCGGCTGGATCCGTGAAACCCTCCAGGCCGGAGGTCCGCATCCCTTCCTCCAAGGTCTTGAGGCTTCTCGATCTTGGCATTACGCCGCTTTGCGCGACACCCAATGAAAGCAGAATCACCGTACCAGCATTTGTCACGTGTTACCGACCGAGGCATACGCCGAGCGGCCTCTTGGATGGTGGTGAGCAGTTCGCAGCTCGCCTAAATGGCCATCTTGATTGTGGTAGATTGGCCCACATCGTCAAGGTGATTATTCAGAACAAATTATCTGGGAACTTCGACCCGCGTAAATCCGGCGAGGTGCTTCGGGAACAACTCGCATCCTTATCCTTCGCCAAATCGAGCTTTGATGGAGGATTTGAAATAAGGCTGGAGCGACCCGCCGGAAGTTTATTTGAATATGATGTTGTATCAGAGGCCCCCGTTAAAGCGGGGGGTATATCGTCTGAAGTCGTCATTAGGTTGGTGAGGCTCGTAATTAATTATTAGGAAGGTCTCACCAGGCGCTTCTCAAGCCATACCCTATTCCTATGTTGAATTGCCGCCAGCGCCACATGCCCAAGACGCCTGATCGGCTCCGGAAGGACGCTCTGAGTTCCAGGATCGGCCCAACATCTCCGATTGACAACAAACAGCTTTCGTCACCTTCCGGTCATACCCAACTTTCCCACCGGGCGTCGCCGCCAGAGGCGCCTTGACGTTCGAGGTGCGGGATTGGCTCGCCAATGGGTTTCCCTCCGGCAGCTTCGACCGGGCTTACGCAATCGAGAGCACCGAGCATATGGACGACAAAGTAGGATGCTTCGCTGAGGCTTTCCGCACTTTGCGCCCCGGCACTCAAATTCGGTCCCAACTCCGCACGTAATCGTAACACTTCCCTCATCCGCCGCATCTCCGCCCTCGGTCTCGGCACTACTGCTACCCCACCAAAAAGGGCGGAACAGTAGTCGCGATTACTTCGATGTCAGCGGCGGCTTCCTCCACCAGCAGACTGGCGAATTCGCCGGCCTCAGGTGGCGATTACAATCGGCCTCGAGTGGCGATTACCTCCGGCCCGTGCATAGATACCGCCGAAAGTGAGCATACTGGTGTTGCCGAGCCGTTAAACGATGCGGTCGCCAGGAGCGGCGATCATTCCTGATCCCTGCACCCCACTGCCGCAGATGGCTGAAACACATCGGGTGCCACCAACTGTCCTCGGCACGCGAACCACACCGGCGCGACCGGCGCCCCTTACGCTCGGGCCTCTACCTTCCCCCAAAGCCTCGCCGATGCAAGATCCGCCCCCTGCCGGCATGCGCGGAACTTCGCCCACACAACGTCCTCGCTCACCCATTCCCATCCAGCGAATGTGCCGAAACCGCAGTCGCTGCTGGCGATGACGCGCTCCCGGTCCCCGACCGCAGCAACCGCCAGCTCGATCCGCTGCGCAACCACCTCCGGATGCTCGACAAAGTTGCTGGTACTGTCGATCACCCCAGGAAGCAGCACGAACTCGTTCGGCAGCTTGTTCCGGCGGAGCGCTGCGACCTCATGCTGATGCCGTGGGTTGGCCATTTCGATCGACAGCCCGCCGACATTCGCTTGGTAGAGCACCGGCAGGAGGGGGTCGAGCGCGATGTCATGCACATGCGGCCCCTCCCAGTTTCCCCAGCAGATATGCAGTCGCACCCGGTCTCGCGGAATACCGTCGAGCGCAAGATTAAGCGCCGCCACGTGGGTCTCGCAGACGCGCACATACTCGGCGTCGGACTTGTCCTGAAACAGAAACACGCGCTCCATGGCTAAGTCGGGCGCATCGATCTGCAACAACAGGCCGCTGTCCACGACCGCACGATATTCCCGGCGCATCTCGCGGGCCAGGGCAGTTACATAGGCTTCATGCGAGTCGTAGTAAGCGTTCAGCGTCGTAGTAGCAATAATGCCTGGCGAGGGCGCAGTCATGAAGCACTCGGTGAATGGCGGCTGCTGCGCGGCCGCGTGCCGCTTGGAGCGCTCGATCTCCCCCACGGTGATGCTGATGTCCTCATACTTCACCGGGGCCACGGCCTGGGGCGCGCCGAACACCTTGCCCGTGCGCGGGATGCGCGCCTGCAAGCGGGCGGCAAACAAAGGAAACTCGGTGAATTCGGGGGGTGCCGGACGTTTTAACTTACCACCGAACCCTGTCATCCGTTGCGGAACATACGTCTGGAAGCCAACCCTTCCCTGTTCCCCGTCATTGGCAATGTCGACGCCGGCCTCGCGCTGCTTTTGCATGACGAGGCCGACGCGGCGTTCGATCTCCTCGGTCAGGGTCGTGCGGTCGGTCGCAGGGTTGAGTTCGTCCTCGATCAAGAGATCGGTCAGGCGCTCACCACGCGGTAGGCTGCCGACATGCGTGATCAGAATTCGGCCGTCGCTTTTTTTCATGTTTCTATTCCCTCCATCTACGACGGGGCCATCCCGCGAATTCGCGACCCGGCTGTCGCGAAATGCAGCTACGGGTCATCGTATCAGCAAACCCTCCCCGGGTCATACACGTGGCACGAGTTCTTCAATAATCCTCTTCCCCGAAGAGTTCCCCGGACTCCCTTCTCTGGTAACTGACGGTGGACCCTGTCTGACGGCCTTACCGACTGCAGCGGCGCCCTTGCATACTCGGGCACACCTCCGTCGCCCGTTCGTCACCTTGCACTTTTCTTTACTTTAGGTGAGTGACGACGCCTGGCGCTGACGCTTCCCGCAACACGGCTGTGGCAAGATCCTCGAGCATTAGCTGCGATTCTCTCCCATTGAAATCGTCAGGGGTCGTTATGTTCACTAAGCCTCTCCTCGTCGCCGCGCTGGGTCTTTGAGAAGGGGAAGCCGTCGCCAGTTAACTGGGGGAATAAATGGTAAACGGGTAGCGACGTCGTCAGTCAGTAGGAGCTTTTATACTTGATAACATTGGCGAAACCCCAACACACGCGGCCACCCAATCGCTGGATACTTGTAGATTACTTGACCGTTATTCAAGCCGACCACCACCAGCACTGACAACACCGTGAATTACCGGACGCATGGCAGAGCGGTTCCGTGTCGTTACCATATTTCGTCGCCTTGACCGGCTCACAGAAACGGCTACGCCACTCCTTGAATACGCGGCTCACGGGTAGAGCTGTTCGGGGCGCACAGCTTGCCGCCGTGGAGATGGGGCGGCATCACCACAACCGAGAGGGACGCCGTAGCCAAATCGGGGGCGTTGCGGACCGGACCACTAGCGGATGGGCAACTGCTCTGACTTACGAAGCATCGGGGACAATGTGGCGGCTCGCTTTACACGCGCTGGAGGAGGGAAGAACTCGGCTATGCTAGGCGGCCATGAGCAGGATTTCCAAAATGACTAACCGAGCTTGTGCGACGGGTGCTACGGGGATCACGAGTTGCAGGTCTTAGTCTCTTACAAAGTGCAGCTATCGCTGCGGCTGTTTGTTCTTGTACCGAGCCGGCTGGCAGAGCGCTTCCCATAAATTCCGGTATCGTCAACCAGGCCAATTCAGGGAGGTTTGCCCGCAGCGAGGGTGGCCGGTCATTACGCTCTTTTCGTGAATGATGCTCATGTCGTTATGCGAGGGTCCTGCCGTTCGGGAGTAGCTTCCGCGCTGTCGTCTATGATCCCCAGATCGAAAGGGGCTGAACTCTTTCGCGACAGCTCTGATGGCCCTTTGGCTCCGCGCGCCCTTTACGTGCGGAGTCGTCGGGCCTACGCCAGACCGATTTCTACCGACTTAGCAACGAAGTCTCGTGCGAGCTCGCGCAACAATTGCCGATCTGCCTTCGGCGTCGTGGCCGGAGCGATGCCCTGTACGACCCGGTCCTGACTGTAAGTTGGAACGGCCGCCCCGTTCTCCAGAATGCGGTAGCCGAGATCCTGGCCCGCGCGGACCGCGCGGATACCCCGCCGGATCATATTGCGCATCATGATGACACCGCGATCGGTAGCGGCGAGATGCTCCAACCCATGTCGCGCCATGCCGTCGTGAATGCTGACCTGGGCGTCCCAGTCGCCCGGAACCCGCTGCCGTTCCTCGTAGGATCGGCTCCCATCCTGGCCGAAGCTGGGGCCGCGGTGTGCTCCTGGCCCTCGGGCGCCCGGAAATAGCCAATCTGCATCGTATGTGTATCGTCGAGTGGCACGGCCCAAGTCGTCGCCTGCGGCCGGTTGATCGAGTTGCGAAGCGCCATCGGATCAGCATTGGGTGGGAACTGGTGGATGTTGGGGAGAATGAAATCGGCCACACGAACCCGCCATCGCGGACTTGCCAGCTTGGTGATAGGCGATTGCGCGCGATGCTGCGGCGCGATGCTGCGCCGCGATCGATCGCGGATGTCATGCTCCTCTATCTCCCGATGGGTTGTGGATATCTGGTCTGATCATACCGATGGCCTATTCGAGAAACAGGAATATGCAAATGTGGGTATACGAGACGGTGGAATTCCGCCGGTTTCTTATGCGCTTTCCAATGGGGGTTTTTCGAATGCCCGGTTTTCGGCGCCTTGGCTATGGCGACAGGAGACCGGGCGCTCCCAAGCGCCGCCGTGGGGCTGCCGGGACATAATGCCGCTCAGCAGATCGGACGCCTGTTCGATGGCAGCCGGGCTGCCCCGCTCTGCCGCCACTAACCGGATTTCCCTCGGCGTCGCGCGCTCCACCTCAACCGCCGGCATCTGCCTCTGCCGCCTGAGACCGTCGATCGCTTCGCTGGCCATCTGGTGGAATTGCTTTGCTAGCGGCAGCAGGACCTCGCTCAACCGAACCACGTAATCCTCCACGACAAGGCCCCGAATATCCTCTGGCCGCGCGCCGTATTCCCTCTTCCACTTCGCTCGCAGCGTCGGCTGCCCGAACATCTCGCTTTCAATAATCAGCGACGTATTCCCAATGATCGACTGAACGCGCATCGCGTTGGCAAACGCGACCACTGCCATGTCGATGAACACATAATCGGCCATCGCCGCCGCATTCATTTCCTCGATCAGACCACGGCGGATTGCCAGCAGCATGCCCGTCAGCGCCGGATCGATCAGCCGGTCGGCGCCGAGGTGATCCATCAGTGACCGGCCGGACCGGTAATCGTCCAGGGAGCGGTCGACGATATCCTCCCACTCGCTCGGCTCCCCGAACAGTGGCGAGTGGCACATCGAGCGGGCGCAGGATTGAGCGTCGTGGCGAAGCGCGGCGTGGACTCGGTTCCAGTATTCGTGCCGCTCACGCGCACGGGCTTCGATTGCGGCGACTTCCTCCGCCATCAGCGGTGGCAAAGGTGGGAGAGGGTCATCGGCCGCTTGCACTCGGATCGGCTCGGGGTTGACCGATCGCTGCTTTCGCATCACGCATCTCCTTTCAGCATCTTCCTAGCCTCACGCAGCAGCGCCCGAACTGCCTTGCGTTGGGCCTTCGCTTCGTTGGTCGCTCCGCCGTGACACCAGGCACCGTTGCGCGGCCCGGACGGGGCACCTGCGCGCCCGCCGTGGAGGACGCACCTGCCGTTGCGAGCGTTGCCGATCCGTTGGCACGGCGCGCCGGACCGGGTCTTTGCGCCACAGCGCGGCATCGCTGGGAACGGATTGCGTTTGGTCATGCGCTTCGTGCTCCGCCTGGTTGGTCCGCGGGATTGGAGGGCCGGTTCTGCGTCACCCCCCACCCCCCTGCCGGGCGTCGACGGCGATCACAGCCTGTGCACCGGGTTCGACAGTTAGACGCTCGACCACCACACGCTGGGTCGTAACCTTGCCTCGCCCAATGTCGAGGCCTTGTTTAAGCTGTGCAAATGCTCGGGTAGCCTTCATCGAGAGCGAGAGATAGAGGGCCCGGCCGCTTGGGGTCTGCCTGGGATGCATCGCGCGTCGCATACAGTCGTGCGCAGGATGGTGGGAGGCAGCCATCAGCGTCGCTGTCATTGCTTCGGTGGTGTCTTTGGGGCCGATGCCGCTGATGAAGCCTAGCGCCTGATTGATCAACGCGGGGTCGACCGGTTCCGAGCTATCGGGCTGGAGAACGCCGAGAAGCTGGCTCAGCAGGCTGGTGGCGACGGCCTGGTCGGTGACCCCGAATATCGCGCAAAGCTCTGATGGCTGGATTTCCAGCGTAACTTGGGTGCCGTTCTGCCGCGGTGCTGCAACCTCGGGCGTGCAGGTCTTCTTGTCGGGCTGGGACCATCCGTCGCCGCTCGTTTCGCCAAGGCCGGTATGTTGTGTCATTGCCTCACGCCTTGGGGACGACAGGTTCCCGACTACCTGTCATCCCCTTTAGGGGAGGTTTTTGGGAATGCGGGAATGTGGCGGTTTTCCTTGGTTTTTTGGCATTTCCGCCGTTGCGGGAACGCGCAAGCTGGGAATCCGTGTTTTCCGCGGTTTTCTGAGGGTTTGAGCCGTTCCCGCCCTGACTGGTAACCAGTGAAAATGCGGGAACCGGGAATGCCGAGTGGACGTCATTCGGTTCTGGAACAGCGTCTTCTGGCACCGTATCGACCGCCTCTGGTGCGTTCCGTCGCCGCATTAGTGCCTCCCGACGCGACCCGTAGGACATCTCAATATGAGCACCGCGCGCCAATGGCCCATCAGGAACGTCGAGATACTTGGGCGCGCCCTGCGAATGTTTAGTGCGGGCTTTTTCGAGCCGGCCGGAATCAAGAGCAGCATTGCCGAGCTCATCCAGTCGCCGTCTCGACAAACCAGCGAGTGCCGGCGGGAGATCAGTGCGGCCCGCATAGAGACCTCATGTCCGTTTCCTGCCGGGGCAACCGGGTGAAGGGAAGGGAATTAAGGCCAGGGCTCTTTGGAACCAGACTGGTGCTCGTTCCACCGACCGCCTCGACCTCCCTCCTCCGATTGCCCTGTTGCCACCCTAAAGGGTGACCCGTCTCGTCATGTGCAATGATCGAGGGTCGCGCCGGATGGGCTGGCGTGGAGCCTCTTACACAGGAGACGGGTCATGGAACAGCCTACACGATTTATCGGCATGGATGTACACAAGGATACGATCGTCGTCGCGGTTACCGCCGCCGGTGACGTCGGGAAGGCTGCGCCGTATGGCACATTGCCCAACACCGCTGCGGCGGTGGAGAAGCTGGTTAGGCGGCTGCGCCAAGCTGGCAGCGGTCCATTGAAGTTCTGCTACGAAGCCGGCCCTTGCGGCTACGGTATTCATCGCGCCCTTACCAAGATGAACGAAGACTGCATGGAGTGGCGATCGGCAGAAGACCGACAAGCGGGACGCCGCCAGCCTGGCGGTCTTGCACCGAGGCGGATTGCTGACCGCGGTCTGGGTGCCGGATGCGGCACATGAGGCGATGCGCGATCTGATCCGCGCCCGACTGGCGGCAGTGCGAGCGGTGCGCGCAGCACGCCAGCAGCTGAGTGCGTTTCTGTTACGTCACGAGCGGATCTATCCGGCCGGCCGCACGGCCTGGACGAAGGCGCATCGAGGCTGGCTGGCCGATCAGAGCTTCGCTCAACCGGCGCAACAAATTGTGCTGGAGGAGAGCATCGAGGCGGTGCGTCTGGGCGAACAGCGGCGCGATCGTGTTGATGGCTATCTACGAGCGCAGATCCCGACCTGGTCGCTGTTCCCGCTGGTGCAGAACCTGTCTGCGCTGCGCGGCCTAGACACGATCGCCAGCGCCGGGCTGGCCGCGGCTATCGGCGATCCGTCGCGCTTTGTGTCAGCACCCAACTTGATGGCCTATCTCGGCTTGGTGCCGTCCGAGCATTCCACTGGCCCAAAGCGCCGCATTGGGGCTATCACCAAGGCGGGTGACGTCCACGCCCGCTCCCTGCTGATCGAGGCTGCACACAGCTATCGCTTCCCAGCCCGTGTCGCGCGTCACAAGCTGACAGCCGTCGATGCAGTGCCCGATGCGGTGCGCGAGATCGCTTGGAAAGCGCAAACCCGGCTATGTCAGCGCTATCGTCACATGATGGCCAAGGGAAAGTTGAAGCAAGTAGTGGTCACGGCGATCGCACGCGAACTGGCCGGGTTCGTCTGGTCCATTGCCTGCATCACCACGGATCCACCTACAAAGAACTCTGCCGTAACGACGCCATCAGAAAAGATTTGCCCAACTGGGTCAACAACCTGCTCCAGCGTGCCGCGTCGTCAACCGATAAAGGAGACAGCCCGGCGCGCGGAACGACCGGGACAGATGAGGAGTGCATCGGCCGATGGGAAGCGCCCTGACCGATGATCGCGCACCGTCATTCTAGCGGCTGACCGAACACCCCGATCACCATCCGGCATGCACGGCGGAGGGCGGGACGGTCAGGGCAATCCTCGATACCCCGACTGGAACGCGATTTCCGACATAGAGAAAGAGGCAGGCCCGCGACGCACCATGGTCTTGCGGTAACCAACCCGCGTATCACAGCATGATCAACCGTCGCTCAGTTCCCGCCCTCCACCGCGCCTGCCTGCATCATAGATGGCAACCGAGACATGACAGCGGATGGGATTTCACGTCCGGAACCCTTGAAAACGGACATGACAGTCCGGCAACACCCGTCATGCTGAACGGCAACCCGGCTTCGGCGTACTCGCTGCAAGCTTCGACGAGCATATCCAGCAATTCGGCCTCCGATTTGCCTTGTCCTTTTGTCAGGGCGTCCGTTTTGTTGTGCAGTCGCCCGGTTGCTGCTTCCCTACATAGGACGTGTCGGATCCCAACCGGGGCGCCGGCGTGGTTCGCTTTCACTAAGCTGCCATGAACCACGGCCTCAGGATTGCAGTTCAACTTGCGTGCAGATTGCTTGGCCTCATCCGGTGTCGGCCACCACAGCGCGTATGCGAACCTGCTGTTTGCCACCCAGGCACTACTTCCCCGCATGGACGGAACATCACCGTTCGCACTCTTGGCGACGTGCCCGACCAAGATGATGGTGCACCCGTGCTTGCGCGCCAAAGCTCGGAGTTGTCGCATCAGGGGCTTCACGGTCTCGGCCGCGTTCTCTTCGGCTTCGATGAAGTCGCCGGCCGGATCCAGCACCACCAGTCGCACGGGGCAGCCAGCTTCGCGAGCTACATTGGATATCAGCAGTTCGAGCCCGACGCGCGCGAATTCGGTTAAAGCAGCGAGACGACCGTCCATCTGCACGAGCGCGGGCTCGAATTCGGGCAACTCCAGGGTTGGAATGACGAAGCATGGCAGCCCATCGCGTCTGTACCTCTGTATCCAGCGCATGGGTACGTCGATGTACATCAGCTGCATCGTCCTCCGTGGTCACAAATATCGAAGCCCCGGCGGCTTCCTGTGGCACCGGTGGGCCTGTGATTCTGCTATCCGATCTTTCATCAACGTGAGCACATCCGCTGGTGCTGTCTCCGGTGACCCGGCATTGAAGGGGGGCGCCGGATTATATTCCAAACGGAGTTGGATTGCTTCGGCGGTTGCACGATCGACAAGTTTCGCGACCAATGTCAATGCGAAATCGATGCCGGCCGTGACACCACCGCCACTGATTCGGTTGCGATCGACGCAAACCCGTTCTCGCGATGGCGTTGCACCAAACAGCGGCAAGACGTCCCTGGCGCTCCAATGGGTGGTCGCGCGATAGCCGGTCAATAGGCCGGCCGCACCGAGTACAAGAGATCCGGTGCAAACCGAGGTGATGTATCGGGCGCTCTCCGCTCGGGAGCGCAAGAAATCCAACACTTCCTCGTCATTTAAAAGGTCGTCGGTGCCATAACCACCTGGTACACGGATGACATCAAGTGGCGGGCAATCGGCGAAGGTGACCGTTGGTGTCACTGTCAAGACGAAATCGCTCCGCACTGGCTCGATCCGCTTCCATATCAAATGTACCTCAGCGCCAGGCACGCTAGAAAATACCTGCAACGGACCGGTGAAATCGAGTTGCGTGACCCGAGGAAAAACAAGAATACCGATCTGGAGCCGCTTTGACATGGTGAAGCCTCGACGATTTCGCATTGAGGGCGGCAGCTTGCCACGGCGGTGTCACAGGCAATGGTCAAAGTGTCTTGAGAAGGCCACCAGATCGGACTTTTCCTGATCGGTGAAGTTGATTCCGAAGCGCTGGTCGTAAAATGTCACGCATCGTCCAAAGTCGCCGCCGAACCATTGTGAAAATATGGGCCCGAGCCGCGAAGCCACGAAGGATCGGACCTTTGACCTTAACGACATCGGCACGTTTTTCGCTGATCATCGCGCGCCCAAGGTCGGTCACGGTATACGTCGTTCCCGAAAGGGGGCCGAGACACAGGACACTGTGAGCGGCATTCTCTACGCGAGAAAGCCGCTGATCGAGCGACACATGTCCAGGTGACAGGAGTGAAGGAGGTGTAGGTGGCTGCCTCGTTTGCGGAGAAAGCCGCTCGCTATCGCGCGCTGCATGCGGGAGATGTGTTCGTCGCCGGCGGCTGCTGGGACGCCGGCACAGCGCGGCTCTTGGCGCATGCCCGACTGCCGTGCCTGGAAACCAGCAGCGCAGGGGTCATGTTCGCCCGCGGCCTGCCGGATGGCGACGGGCTGGCAACCCAGGAGATCATGCTTGAAAACGCCCGCTCGGTCGCAGCCGCAGTCGATCTGCCGGTCACGGCGGATCTGAGAATGGCTGGGCCGCGACACCGGAGGGTGTGGCGGAGACGGTGCGGCTTGCCGGCACGACAGGCATCGTTGGTGGCTCAATTGAGGATACAACCGGCGACCGCGCCGATCCGATTTATCCTTTGGAAGTCGCGGTGGAGCGATTGCAGGCCGCCGTGGAAGCCGCTCGCGCCTTACCGTTCTCCTTCGCGCTGACCGCGAGGGCCGATCAATACATGCATGGCCGCGCCAATCTCGCCGAGGTCGTCACGCGCGCGCAGGCATTCCAGGCGGTGGGAGCGGACATGCTTCTGATCCCAGGGATATGTGATCCTGACGAAATCGCCACCTTGTGCCGCTCGGTGGACATCCCAGTGGCGGCGATCGTTGGTCTGTCGGGTTCTTCCCTGACGCTGCCCGAATTTGGCCGTATCGGCGTGCGGCGCGTCATTGTCGGCAGCGCGTTCGCGCGCGTGGCGATGACGGGCATGCTGGCGGCAGCCCAGGAGGCGGCACAGCGGGGAACGTTTGAGTTTGCCAAAGGGTTGATACCGTTTAGAGAACTGAATGAGTTGTTCCGGCAGCTCGCCAATTGACCGCCTGGCACAGATCGGGCGCTCAACCTCGACCCGCCGCGCGACAGTGCAGATCCGGTACGCCAGCACGAACGGCGTTCGTATATATCGTTACGTTCTCTACCTACAGGCTATGCCCCAAGCTCGGACCGTCATGCTGGCGCTGGTGCTCAAGCTGCCTTTGGCGTTGCTAATAGTGCGGATCCTGCGCCATTGCCTGCCGCCCGGCTTCCCGTACCGATGCCCAGACATCCCGCAGGTTCTGATGTATATCCTTGGCCATCTCCATTGCTCGGGACACCGCGGGCGTCAGCGTCATCCTTTGATAGAGGCTGGGAGAAGGCTGTGGAGGCTAGTGAAGCAGCCGCGCTCGATCCTGCTGGCACGCCGCAATACACCAGATGCCCGCTCCGGCTCTATAAATCGGCTAATGTTGTCGGCTATGTGCCGCATCACGTCCGGCCGAGTGAGAGGCTGACCAGCGCCGATCATCTGCTTTCGAACGATCCGCCTTCCGTTCGGCCGCCTCGTTGACGATCATGTGCGCCGCTCCCCGTGCCCTAGACATGGCCACATAGGCTTTCGACCCGACCACCTGTCCTGACCCTTCCGGCATGGCGAATATCGTGTCTGATCGGTCAACGATTGTACCGTGTCTGGCGTGAGAGCGTACCCGACCGTAGCCATGATCGGATCTGATGCCGGCGCAACATGGCCCTGTTCCCGCCATCGTTTACTTCAAGCCCTTCGTCCAAACGCGCCAAGACGCGGGGTTCGGGTATCGATTTGATCGGATCGCCAACGCAGGCCCGACCCTTGCCAAAGCGGCATGATCCCTCAATGCCTTGACGGTCCAGCTGAGCATGCTGGATTTGGCCGCATGGGCGCTGTAGCTTCAACGGCCTACCGACGGACAATGGCGGCGTTGGAAAGGAAGGTCATGCCAAATATTGTTCTGGTCTGCACCTCGGTTTGTGCATTGTTATTCGGGATAGCACGGGCGACTGCAACAGAACCGATTACGATCGGCTTCGGCATGGCACTTACTGGCAACATTGCAGCGAATGGTCGCGCGGCACTTATCGCGATGAAGCTTTGGGAGGAGGATATCAATAAGGCGGGCGGCCTGCTGGGGCGGCCGGTAAAGCTGATCTACTATGACGATCAGAGCACGCCGCCAAATATTCCTGGCCTTTATACGAAGCTGCTTGACTTAGACAAAGTGGACATCGTCGTATCTGGCTACGGGACCAACATGACAGTGCCAGCGATGCCTGTTGTCATGGCGCATAACCGCATGTTCATGACGTTGTTCGCTCTGGGAGTGAACGCCGACTTCAAATACTCAAATTCTTCGGGATGCTGCCGACCGGCCCGACTGCGGGTGCCAAGCGCGCCTTTTCCAAGGGTTTGCCACCCGCCCTGATCCTGCGGAAAGGCACCGACGAGCACGTGGGGTTGATCTTTAATACGGTGCTGAGCTGAAACCAGAGAAACGAGCTATGGGTAGGGATCCGGCGTTCGAACCACCGCCACGCGTCGAGGTCACCGCGGAATTCATCCGCGACGGTATCGAAAAACAACGCGCCTACGAACAGTCGCGGCGATTATGGACGGCGCAGTTTACGCCTTCCGATCCACGTGCCCAGCCGGCGGCGCGGTCCCGTTCCCGCGGCACCGTTCACGATGCCCGTCAAAAGAAACTCGACCTTTGATTTCAAGCACGCGTCGCCCCACCGTCTTAAATCGGCAGAGCCTGCGGCCAGGCCGGCTGCGGCCCAGCCGCCGGCGGGGCCGGGGACGAGGAGCCACGCGCGTGGTGATTACTCGCCAGGCCCCGGGTCGTGGACTTTTCGCGCAATCCGCGCGTGCGCGCGAGGTCATCCCAGTCAGCGCCGACCGGAAACTTGTGGTGCCGAGTTTCCGGATCGAGATGCGCGATGGCTCGCCGCAGTCTTCTTCAGCCGCCGGCGCCGCACCGGCTGACACCACACTTTCCTGGTCCTATCGGCACCCAAGGACGCAAAATTTCCAAAACAGAGGTTGAGCTGCGAAAGTCGGGCTAGGAAGGAAGCATCTTGCTCAGCAGCCATTTGCGGGTGTCGATACGAACCCTAGATCGCTGAATATGCTCGCCGTTTAGTTCCCAGCCACCGCGTTCGTCATTGCCCGTGCGTTGCATCCAGTCATTGCGGCCGTCGTCAGCGATCTCTAGCCACTCATCAGCAATCCCCTGAGCCTGGAGATCGTGCGCGCGTTCGTATCGGTTGGAAAAGCCCTCCCGATCATCCTGAACCCTGAGCATGGGGCGGAGCGTTAATCCCCCGACATTAGCTTCTGATACACCCGCGCAGCCTCGATCGGATCGTTAGCCGGTATCTCAACCGTTGCGTTCACAGTCTGCACCGGGCCGCCATTGGCGCCGGTGTGGGCTATTTCGGTCTTGTCGCCGTATACTTTGGGAACAAGCTTAGATGCATGCCATTTGAGTGCATCATACGCCAGTCGACCAAGTCCAGCGTCATTGGCATTAACCGCTGATTCTACAGCTAAAGCTGCATTTGCATGCCCTTGCATCTCGCGCGCGCGAGCGTACTTGTGCGAAAAGTCTTCATAAAAAGGTGGAGCCTTGCGGCCCGCGGCGAGCTCGGTATGTCGAAATCCCTCTGAGGCGACGCGGGTCGGGCCATGGGCCGCGAGCAGGCGGCAATTGCGACCGCGATCGTCTCGGCCGAGCAAGCCGGCCGAGCATTTCCGCTCGACCCCGGGCGGGTAATACACGGGATGGGTGGCGAAGGCGAAGACTGGCGAGCTCAATCTGGGGCGGACGATCTGGGGCTTGCGCTAGGTCGCCGCTCCGAATGCGCGGCCCCCCGGCCGCTGCCGTCATGACGAACCGACCGGCCAAACGGGTGTCCGGACGTTACTCCCCGGCGCACTTGCGCGACGGGAGCGATCAGAACGGCGGAAACCGATAAGGGGCATTATCCGTCGAGCGTCCTGCCATCGCGAGCCACCCTTCCAGGGCTGCCTTGATCAAGCTGCTGAAGCGGCGACGGGGTGCGGCGAGAACGGACCGTTCGGCCATGTGGGTGCTCCTCGATTACTTGTTGTCTACTTGCCGCAGATGGGTGTCGCGGATGCGGCGGCGAAATGAGCAAACTGCAAGGGAGCGTCGCACCCTGTTCGCGCAAAGCAGCCATGTGCATCGTTCGGCCTTGGCGGCTGTTACGACCACCCCGAAACCGCACCAGGCGGCCGACAGGCCTGCATCCGTCATCGCGATCCTGGAGCTGAGGCCGACGTCGTAACGCGGCATCAGGCCGAGAAGTTGGCGCGAGCGGCAGGCACTCTCGAGCTTCTCCCGGGAACCGAGAGACGCGCTCGATCCGGTCCGGCTTCCACGCAGCATCGGCGATCCGACCAAGCCATCGCAGCGGGCCGGCGCGCCTAACCGTTCTCCGGGTCGGGCGTGGATCGGAATTCAAGACTTTTCGGAAATTGCGTAGGTCGGGCACAGCAGGAATTAGCCACGGTTGGTGCCCGATGGAAAACTGGCTAGGCTGAGGTTTGTTCCATTCGTCGAGCGGAGGAAAAAGTGGCGGCGCAAACCAAATGGCGTCTATCCGGCGACTATTTCGAGAATTGCAACTGCGATGTGGTGTGCCCGTGCCTTGTGTCGCCCGCCGCACCGCTGACGGCGCGTCCGAGCCAGGGCGTATGCGACGTGGCTCTGGTCTTCCACATCGACAAGGGCAGCTACGGGCAGCTTTCGGTCGATGGGCTTAATGTCGCCGTGGTCGGGCATACGCCTGGACCCATGGCGGACGGCAACTGGACGCTTGCCGCCTATATCGATGAGCGGGCGAACGACGAACAGACCGCGGCGCTCGGCGCCATCTTCGGCGGTGCCGAGGGTGGCCCCATGGCGGCCTTCGCACCATTGGTTGGCAAGCATCTTGGCGCAAAGAAGGTGGCGATCAAATACGCCATCAACGGTAACAGTCGTTCGGCGGAAATCCCCGACATCCTGCACATGGCGGTGGAGCCGCTGGCGAGCATGCACCCGAGCGGCGAGATTTGGGGGGCAGTAGGCCATCCGGTCGCGCCCGACAAACTCGCGTTTGGCGTGGGCAGCAAGGGCAGCACCTTCGCGGACCACGGCATGCGTTGGGACAATTCCGGCAAGAACGGACACTACGCTCCGATCAACTGGTCAAACTAGCAGCGCGCCGGTCCTCCGCCTCCCGCTCCCTCGGCCCTTGCCGGGGTGCCAAACTGTCGCTGGAGGGAGAAGCTGCCATGGAACACGCCCAGACCGACTGGCTCTTGGTGCAACGCAACGTCATCCTGGGCCTGCTTCTGGCGCTTGCCGCCGCCGCCTGGGCGCTGCTCGCCTGGCAACGCGCGGGCGCCGAGATGGACATGACGATGGGCCCGCCGACCATGGGAATGCGCGCGCCGCTGTTTCTAGCGATTTGGGTGGTCATGATGGTGGCCATGATGTTTCCAACCGCGGCGCCCATGATCCTCACCTTCCATAAGGTGCAGGTGAGCAAGCGCCAGCGCGGCGAGGCCTTTGTTGCAACCTGGGTGTTCGTGGCGGCCTACATGCTGGTGTGGACGCTGTCGGGTGTTGCCGCCTACGCGGGCGCCCTCGCCGTCGAGGCCATTGCGGCGCGCGCCGCGCTATCTCCCCCTACTGCCGCTCGAAATCGGCGGGGCGGTCCTCGTCGCGGCGGGCGTCTATCAGATCACGCCGTTCAAGGACCTGTGCTTGTCGAAGTGCCGCACGCCGATCAGCTTCATCATGACTTCATGGCGTGACGGCGTGACGGGCGCGCTACGAATGGGATTACTTCACGGCGCCTATTGCCTCGGCTGCTGCTGGCTGCTGTTCATTGTCCTGTTCCCGCTCGGCATCATGAACGTCGCCGCGATGGCGGTGATCACGCTCGTCATTTTTGCCGAGAAGGTACTCCCCTGGGGCCGCCCTGTTGCCCGTGCTACGGCCGCTGCTCTTGTGGCTTATGGCGCCATGGTGCTGGTCGTACCGCACGTCCTGCCCACCTTCATGGCGAGTGGAACCATGACTATCAACGCCCCTGCTGCTGCGTCGATGGACATGCAGAACATGCCAATGCCCGGGAGCGCAACCGCGCCGTCCAAGCAGTGAGGGGTGGGCCGGCAGATCGACTGTATAGCAGTCCTCACTCACGATGTCGGTTACCTGCGCGGGTCTGTGCCGAGGACAACGGGGACCGGCAGATCATCGACGAAATTGGTAACACCGTTGTTTTGCCTCGCGGTGCTTGATGCGTGCTTTGGGCAATCTTTGGACAGCGGGCAGAGCAGCCTCGGAAATGCCGAAGCCTTCGCCACGCCGGGCGATCAGAGTGTCCAGATTATACCGCCTGCCGCTCTCACCGGCTACAGACCGCGGCCAGCACCGGGGTGCAGACAGGAAAAGGCCCCGATGATGCGAATCGAGGGGCGAGTTCCTTCCCGAGGGGCTTTCTCCGAGCCCTCTCGCTGACGACGTTGCCCGACGCCAGGACCGGGGGTCCGTATTGCGACAACTATGCGCGGCCACCGCCATCGGCTGAGCGTGGGAGCCCTGCGCCGAAAGGCAGGCGGCCGCAATCGACTACCCGGTTCTGATCATATCCTTGCCTCGGATCCCCCAATGTCAGGACAGTCCCCAGCAAATAAATCTCAGACCTTGCGCCAGCCTGGCTGGCTCGTGTCGGTCAGATGATAATGAATTGGTCCGATGCCGGAGATGGCGATTATGGCTGGTCCATTCGCATCCCTTTTTACCCCGTCGTAATGTGGCGTCCGTGCGACACGACGAACAAAGCCCCCGGTCGGGACCGGCATGGTGCTCTCGGGTGCGAAGTCCTCGCCGCTTGCGACCCACCAGGTCCCGGACAGCACGACACAGAGCCGATCGGTCTCATAAAAGTGCGGCGCACTCATATAGCCCGGATGCCAGCGGATCAGCACGAAATACTGTCCGGGCTCGCCCACCATGCCGTGCATCGGCGCCTGCTCCGCTGTACCGTCCGGGAAGTTGTAGAGCTGCTTCCACGGGATCGCGTCGGCCTGCACCACCTGCGTCATAGATGCGTCAACGCCTGCTGCCTCAACCGACTGGCCGCGCAACGATGTGGCTGCCGTTGCGAGCAAGGATGCGATCACCATTTCGCGGCGCGGGATCATTTCCATCATCGTACGCCCTCCAACGTATGTTTGGAAAATATGCTAAACACTGGTTGATTTTCCTTCGTTGGCATAGCCATGCCAGCACCATGATGGGACCAGTACAGACATCACCGGGCGTCATATCGCCCGGCCTGTCGGTTCCGACAAATCCGCTGGCCTTCTGTAAGGCCGAGCGCGCCTCACCGCCACCACACCAGACGTGGACGTGTATGGCTTCGCGTCCCATTCGGGCCGGCGTAGCAGGCGATGTGAGGTAAGCCCGTGGTAAGAGCCCGGTGGGGCCAGATGGTCTGGGTTTTTCTCCCCGGCGCCGCTGATCATCTGGTCCCACTCCCGCTTCCGCGTTGCACCGTCGTCTCACCCACGTTTGAGGTGGCGTTCGCGCCGTTAGGGGTGCCTCCAGCAGCTAGCAACGATGAGACCGGCGCTGCCGCGCCAGGGCGAGCGCTAAGGCAAAAGCCCACGTCTTGTTCAGCATTGGCTGCCAATACCGCTGCGGACGGAAGGCGCGTCGCTGATCAACCTGTCGCGTAACGTCGGCGCCGCGATAGGCGTCTCCGTGACATCGTCGGTGCTGGCGCACAACGCCCAAGCACTGCATGAGATCATCGGCGGCACGGTAACCCCTTTCAACCGGGCGTTGCAGGCGCTACCGCCGCTCAATTTGGGGGATCGCGGCGCAGCTATGCTGGATGGGTTAGTCAATCAACAGGCCCAGATCATTGCCTACAGCAACGATTACATGCTGATGATTTTTATCGCCTTGCCGTCGTTATTCCTACTGGTATTCATGCGGCATCGACAAAAGGTCCCTGGGTCGGCCGGTCGGCCAGCCACGTCTGTCGCGCTCAGCGAGTGAGACGTTATACCCTCAGATCACTGAAACCGGCTTGCTACAACAATTCTCCCCTCTCAAGCCGCTACCCAACATCGGGACCAGGGTCAAGCCAACCCGCCGGGCGCCGCTGGTGAAAGTGTTTCGGCGCTGGCACGTTGCCTGAAGACGTCGCGGATGACGATTGCACGAGCGAGAGACGGAGCGGTGGCATAAGCGGATGAACGCTGCTGCGCCAAATGGAGATTTGTAGGTGCTAAGAGCGTTTTTCGACGATAGCGGCACTCATAGACAGTCGCCGGTCGTCGTGATCGGCGGTCTGCTGGGGACCTCAGCCCAGCGGGATGATTTCGAAATAGCCTGGACTGAGCTTTTAGCTCGACCGGTCCCCGGAAAACCGCCCTTAAGCAGTTTCATCTCGCCGCCTGCCGAGGGCGTTACGATGAATTTCAGGATTATAATCTTGCTGAGAGAGATCGGGTCACGCATGACTTCCGACGTAT
Source organism: uncultured Alphaproteobacteria bacterium (assembly GCA_963772355.1). Taxonomy (GTDB): domain Bacteria; phylum Pseudomonadota; class Alphaproteobacteria; order Acetobacterales; family Acetobacteraceae; genus Rhodopila. The sequence goes on from CAVYXX010000031.1 coordinate 62,878, forward strand.
TATCCTGGACGTCGGGATTATCACCCTTGCCATCGCAGTAAACGGATCTGTGTGGGATGAAGTTGTTGTCGGCGACGTGCGCTACCAACTCGGTGAGCCTATAGAACTTTGCTTTTCGAGCTGCATAGACCTTTTGGCCAAGACGGCTCGGATTCGCTACCCGGGCGAGGAGATATTGATTTCTGTCGATGCTGGCGTTGAGGCGCACTTGGCGAGGTGGGCAAACCTATTTCTGTCGCAATCAGAACGGTACCCGGAAATAGCCGATATTTTTTTCGCGCCTGTATCAGCGGTCGCCGCCTTGCAGGGCGCGGATATGATTGCCACCGAGACGTATCAGTATGCTCAACAATGGATAAAGGATGGTAAAGAAAACGCCGTCGCAAATGCGCGGCGGCAATGGCCGCGAACCGCTTGCAGTGTCTCACGGCCGTTCTGGCCATCCTGGCGACGCCGGCCGCGTGGGCGCAGCCTGCGCTGCCCGACCCGGCCAGGACGCCGGGCGCGTTAAACCCAGAGGTCACGCAGGAGACGATCGGCGCCACGATCTGTGTGCGAGGCTGGACGCGAACAGTCCGGCCTCCACAGCAATACACGCACGCCCTCAAGCGTCAGCAGATCAGAGAGTTTGGTTACGCTGACCGGAAGCTCGGCGATTACGAAGAAGATCACCTCGTGCCCCTTGGTCTGGGTGGAGCGCCCTACGATCCGCGCAACTTATGGCCAGAGCCACGCGCGACAGCGGACGGCTGGAATGTGCCGGCTTCGGGCGGCGTTTGGGGGGGCGGGCGGTGACGATGCTCATGTGGCAGGTATTTATGTGCACGGCCGCCCGTCGACAACCCGAGCTGCGGCGCTGAGCCATGAATGTCCGGCTCGATCACCCTGGCGGATGACTAACAGAGCCCGCTCCTGCTCTTCGTTCATTGTGGTCCGCCCTACGGCAACTCCGGACCTTGTAAATGCTATCGCACAAATAGAGTGATATGCTTGACCGTCGGCGGGGGAAATACAGCAACCAATGATTCTATGGGTTGAATCGCAGAACGCGGTCGCCATCGGCGCGGCTACGTTCGCATTTTGCTATGCGCTGGCCGCCGTGGTTTTTGGCTTATCGGCGGCCCTCGCCCGCCATCGCCTGGCGTCCGACCTGAGGACGCTAACGCCGGTTCTGCTCACCCCATTATCGGTCATCATAGCTCTGCTCATTGCGTTCCTGGCCGGTCGGGTCTGGGAGAACCTGGATCGTGCCAATGCCTTCGCCACGCAGGAGGCAGCCTCTATCCACGACGTCGTCGCACGCGTAGGCTCGTTGCCGGCTGAAACGCGCGACGCGACAATTGCCGGAATGGCGGCGCATCTGCGCTTCGTCGAGACTCAAGACTGGCCGGATATGCTGGCCGGGAAGGCAACGCTACAACAAGTATCACCCGGGCTCGATGCCGCGCTGACGGCCCTGCTGGCGCTCGACCCGGCCACCTTCGGCGAACACGAAACGCAGGCCCGGGCAATAGCGGCCATTGAGCGTGTGGTGGACGCCAGGCGTGGTCGCATACTGCTGAGCAGCGCGGTCATCGCGCCGTCCCAATGGATGGTGATTCTCATCCTGGACATGCTCGTTCTGCTGACAATCGGTGTCGTGCACCTCGACCGCAAGCCGACTGCCGCACTGGGCATGGCCATATTCTCGACGGCGGTTGCCGCCAGTCTTGTGTTGTTGATGATCAATGACCGGCCGTTCAGCAGAGGCGGCAACGTGGTCCAGCCAACCGCGCTGCGACAGGTCAGCATCCAATAGCGCCCGTCTTACCCAACCGTGCAGCCCAATGGTCCAGCAAAGAGTTGGCGTAGCTGACCAGCGAGTGCGTCCTTTTTTGGGGTTGATCGTAGGCCTTGCCTTGCCCCGGATTCGCATGCTGCAGTCACGGGGAGGATGGGAGATGGCAACGCGTGAAACGGCATTTAGTTCTCGCGACTTTGGCCGCGTGCTTGTTGGAGTGCACAACAACTGCCGTCGGTGCTAAGCCGTCACACTACTACAGCCGGGCAGAAGTCGATCGTTTGATCGATCAACTTCGGAGTGAGTTGCTGCCTAAAATTCCTCCGAAGCTGGAGCCAGCGGCCCCACCACCTGCCCCGCCGCAAGGATACTCAAGGGCCGAGGTGGACGATCTTTTGACAAAGCTTCGGTCTGGTATCGAAAAGGACGCCGTCACAAAGCAGGATGTCGCCGAAGTGACCAAGCCATTTGTTACCAGTCAGCAACTTGACAATGCGATAGATGAGGCGACGAAGACGGCTGAATTACGCGAGAACGCCATCGACAACAAGATTCCCAACTTTCCGCCTTGGATATCTCCCCTGTTGTCGCTTGCAGCCCTAATTTGCGCGATAGTTATCTCGCGCTGGAACCGCCCGCGCCTCTTCGTGCGCTGACCAGCTCCTACATGCAATCTATGATGGTGTATGCGAAGTCTGCGAGGCATCTCGGCGAGGGGCTTGTCGCCATTGCCGCTCTCGCGCGAGCAAAAAAAAGCACTCGGTCAATATAGATTACAAAAAGGGAGGCGGAAGAGTCTTCATTCGCTTGCGCGAGTGAAGGGACGGCGGCCGATTGAAAGCATCCGATTCTGAGAGGTGCTCGCGAGCATGATTAGCCGTATTTGCAGAAAGATCATCTGCCCTTTGGCCAACGACTTAACGGCCTGCGCTATGGCGGTGGAGAAGATTTCAAAGGTCTGTTTCTCCTTCGCTATGGTTCTGCTTGGGATTATTGGATCGCCTCATGCGCAGACGCCATTGCACGACCCCAATCTGCACACTGCAAGTCCCGAAGCGCTTCAGCAACTTTCAAATGAACGGGTTCGGCAAAAGATCATTGAAGATAGCCAAACCCGTTACGCAGGGCGATGCGTGTGTCAGTACATGACACAGGATTCTCGACAGTGTTCGTGAAAAGGGCGACATGAAGTTATCAAAACGAAGCCTCTACCTGTTTGCTATCCAAGCCAAGTGACCCCCGAGATGGTGAGCACGTGGCGCCGCAGGTAATTTGGGAGGTGCGCGTCGGGCTCAATCTCCCGGCGTGAAAGACTACCCCTGCTGATCGTCGCTGGCAGCCCGGATTATCATCCCGCTGCCAAAGCAAAGATCGCAACGCTGGTCTTCGATTGTCTTCGCCCCTTGACATTGAGGACAGACATCGATGACTTCACCGCGAACAGGGTTCCGGTGGTAATTGGGGCGATGCAACGGGAGCGCCCGGCCTCTGCTGGGTTTGAACTCCATGTCGGGAAGAACGTTGCGAGGGCCGCGCTGGTTGCGTCAGAGCGACGTAGAGGCGCCCCTATAGCAAGCGGCCCACAGCAAATCTTGATAGCAACCTGCGGTGTTCTCAGCGCTTGTTCCTGCGGGGTGCACGGGGCCGCCCATTAGTAGGGAGATTTGTATGACAGAGCATATCGTGGCGGTCTACAAAACAGAGGCAGACGCTACGGCGGCGGCGCGAAGCTTGGAAAGCTTAGGGATACCTCCTTCGGCGATTCGCCAGTACGCGGAGGCTGTCCACGCCAAAGCCGAGCCGGTGGAACACACGTCGGCGCATACGGGAGGTGGTTTCTGGGCCTGGCTGTTCGGGGACGAGTCGATGACGGAAACGACTCGTTCAATGTATACGGATGACATTTATGATCGCAGGGTGTCGTCTGGAAATGTTGTCCTTAGTTTAACCGTTGATGATACGAAAATCCACGAGACGATTTCAGCGCTGGAAGCCCACAATCCTGTCGATATAGACGAAGGATCGGAGGAGATAGCGCAGCCGGGGGCCGGCATGACGCCGCCTGTGGGCCTGGCGGCCGGGGAGGCAATGCCGACCGAAACCGTCGGCCAGCCCGGCGTGGCGGGTTCCAATCCAAGTGGGCGTGTCGCTTCCACCTCGTCGCCGGAAGTGGTTTCCGGGAGCGCGACCCCTCTACCGGCAACGGCTGGCAAGGGCGAGGAAGTCATCCCGCTTTCGGAGGAACAGCTTGACGTCGGGAAGCGCACGGTTGATCGCGGCACGACGCGTATTCGCCGGTATGTGGTTGAGAAACCGGCGGAGCAGGACGTGACGCTTCGGGGCGAGCGCGTCACGGTCGAGCGACGCACGCCAATCGCTGCGAGGCCGCACCAGGAGCGGGCGCATTCGAGGAACGGGTGGTAGAGGTTCGCGAAACGGCGGAGGAGCCGGTTGTTGCGAAAACCGCCCATGTTGTTGAAGAAGTCGTAGTGGGCAGGGAGGCGACCGAGCGAACGGAGACGGTGAAGGATACTGTTAGGCGCGAAGAAGTAGATGTTGCCAAGGACGGCGCGGTAAAGCCGTAACAGGAAACGCCGCTTCGCCCGCGCCCACCCTCCCTGCGGGCGAAGCGTTATGAAGTTTTCCGGTTCTCTGCCACCGCAATGGTGGCAGCATCGTCCGGGCGATCTGGCACGCCATCCAGCAACGGTAGCGGCATCTCTGCGTGAGGCGTGCTCGCGGCAGCAGCAAGGTTGACCAGGTCTTCGATTTTACCATCCTGTTTCTCGCCGCGCTGGACGACGGTCAGGGAGCCGTCAGAGAGGGGCCGCTGCAACGCAGAAGCCTCCGACCACGGCGCGCGAAGCCATGTCGCGCATTCCTCCGGCGTCGTGAGGATGGCTGGCATAGCCTGCGGGTGGAAAACTGCGATTTCGGCGTTCGGCTCAGTCGTCAGGAAGCCGAACAAATCGGCGGTCACTTCGCCTCCCTGACCTTCCTGATGGACGTCCAGCGCATCCATATGCCGGCAAAGAATGCCAGCGGGCGATCTTCGTCGAAGGCGAACCAGATCGGCTGCTTCGATCCGCCGGGCGACAGCTCGTTTTCAGAAAAGCTTGTAAAGGGAACAAGGCACCGGCTTTCCGGCCCGAGCCACCTGCGCCAGTGAGGCGACCCGACATTGCGGATGTTGGTGACGCCAGGGTCGGTCTTCTTGCCCTTTAGCGCGAACAAGGACGACGGCATGCCCCACCGGGCCAGGACGAGTTCTCTGCCATCCCTGCCGTCCCTGACGATGGGCGCGCCATAGTCGGGGAAGATGCCGGGGAGCGGCGGTAGATTACCGGTTCGATCGTGCATAGCCCGGGTGGCGGCGATGATCGCCTGCTGGCCTTTGGTCTGGCTGTAGAGGTTGCACATGTCGGCGTGGGTAGCATGGGCGGCGGCGGCAGCGCGAGGATGGGACGGTGCAGCCCGCAGGAAATGATGTTGCTGAAAAAGGAAATAGGGTTGCGCCGATTGCGCTGTACGCCTGTATTACGACGAGCGCGTGCGCTCCTCCCGAACGAGCAGATCACGCCCCTGCACATCGGGCGAGCGCTGAGTGTCCAAGGATGCGGAAGCAAAGACGGTGTGTCGCCTCACCTCCGACGAGCATGCCGGCAAAACAAAACTCGCGCATGTCGCCCGGCAGTTCGGCATCGCCAGGAGCAGCGTCTACCGAATGCTGGCTGAGGGTGACACGGAGAGCCAATGAGCTACAGGAGCGCTGGCGCCGATAACTTTGATGCCATAACATCCAGGTTTTATGGCGGTCCGGAGAGAAAAATGCTATCGCGCCGGAAATACTTGAGTGTAATTGCAGCGGCTTTGACTGCCGGGACGATTATACCGTGCGCGGGTTTCGCCCAGGCACCGAAGCCGCGTCCTGATCTCGCCGACATTGCGGCGGGCGTCTACGACGGGGACGTGATCTCGGACGCGCGCGGGTCGTCTCAGTCCGGCGTGCGCATCACCGTCGTCAAAACCGGCCCGAACACGATCTACGTGTCGGCCAGCTACCCACGGCTGCCACCATTTTCCGCGAGGCTGACGCGTGCCATGAACACGATCCAGAAGGTCGGCGGCCCCGGCGTGTTCCTGCTCGATCTGGCGAAACGGCCATATGGTCTGGATGTGACGGTCGATGACGCGTCGTGGTCGGGGGCGAGAAGTGACTAGCGGAAACGGTAATCGTCACGCCTCATTCAACCCTACGCCGCGCTTACTTAGCAACTCCATTGCCTTGGCCGTGAGCGTGAATGATGATTTGGAACCGGCCTCCGCTGGCTCCAAAAAGCCGCCAGAAACAAGCTGGTCGAGGTCGCGTTGTTGATCGCTTGAAAGGCCGGATAGCTGACGCTCCCCGACCTCGCAAAGCAGGGCAATCTGATCATTCGTCAAGTCGTCAGCCATGACGCAACCCTAAGCCTTTCTCTGTGAAGCGAAAAGCGGCCTGGCCCATTCGGGTTTGCTGGCGGCCCGCACACTAAACCATGGGGTGGGCCTTGGGTCTCCGGAAAATGGCGAAGAATTGTTGGAGGCATGGTCAGTATTCGAGGGACGGCATCGCCAGCATGCGAATGATGAGGCTTTGCATCCGCATCTTGCGCGGTGACCTAAGCCACATGTCGGTGGCCGGCCTCACAAGACGCATGCCGCCCGGGTGGTCCGCGTATCGAGTGGCCAGGTTGAGCAACCGGCGTCTCGGCCGCGACTGCTTGCCTGCGGGGTAATTAACCAAACCTGGACAGGTCTGGGCTGACAGAGCGATGTTCGGCCAGCGAGGTGCATTGTTGTGGAGGCCGAACCGTCTACGTCCCTCGGCCGCGGATCGTGATGCCGATCGAGGAAACCCCGCGCCGCTGAGGCGATGCTCCGTCTCGCCCTGCCGATGGTCCTCATCGCCACGGGACTCACGTTTGGACAGATCCGACGCGATCGTCAGTAGCTCCGCCGGTGTCTCCGCCAAGCAGTCCGGACTAGTGACCACGAGAGTGTCACCTCCCGCCAGGAACGCCAAACAGGCCGCCAGCTCATCGCGCTTGGGCGCCACGGTGCGCCACGGAGGAGACCTGCTCAGCATAGACCGCAAAAGCGCCAGCAGCCCGGATCTTCCGGCAAGGCCGCCAACGAAACGCCTCAGCTGTGGGTCTGGGTTTGTCCACAATTGCAATAGCCCGCAACTGCAACATTGTATGAGGCCGCAGCTGTCCTGCATGGCTTTCAGGAAATCGGCGGCTTCTCTAGCCGCCGGCTGCGCCGCCGAAGGCACCGGGGGGGTCTCCGGGCTGATGTAGCTGAAACGCTGTTCTGTCCGGCGATCCGTCCCGCGCATCTGACGACGTCCCTGCGATTGGTGCGTGCACAAACCGATTCGACAAGCCCTTTTTCCGCAGCCTGCTAAAGCCTCATCATTGCGATGAGATACAGAGCTTTTTGCCGGAGAGGCTCCCAATAAACTATCAACGCGCCGATAGCAGCCGCTATAACGATTACCCTTTCTACGACAAGCGCATACGCCTTTCTTCTGTGTTTTTTTACATAGAACACCTCAGAATATACGATTTGGCGATATCTCTCTAAAAGTCCGGGGATTAGATCCCTCTCTAGACGAGAATAGTCGGCCATACGGTCATGTCTATTACCTCTGGCATGGCGTATGATTTCTTGGGCCTTATCAATCTGCTCGAACCATCCCATAATTGTCGGATATATCAAGGTGCCTTTGGCAATGCCGTATTTCTCGATAAAATGGGTCTTTCTTTCCGAAAAGAACGACACAAGCGCATCCGTCAAATCATGATCGGCATTATTAAAATATTGCTCCGCCATGCTGATATGATCGTGAAACGCCTCTTTTTCTTCGTCTGAGGTTTCTTGATTGTCGGCAATCAGCCAAGCCTCAAAGAAACGACGACCACTATATCTCAACTCGTTGATCGCTGGAATCGTGACGGTACCAATTACCTGCTCGGTAGCTTTGATTCTCTCCTCGAGATTCCGCCAGCGGTCTGACAGACGCCGCAGCGACAAAATATGGTCTTGAAGCACGGGATTGTCCCCAATGGATAAGCCAGCCCTCCCCCCGAGAGCGTGCCACTTTGGCGCGCTATCTGGGCGGAGGAGGCAATCCCGCATTTTCTAATTCGCGGTCGAGGTCCTTGCGAGTTTGAAAGGCACCTTTCTGAATCCCCACGCTACCTCTTGAGTATCTGGTTGCGATCTTTCGTGCCGCATTCTCTTCTTCCTCGGCAATCTCTTGCTCCGCCTGGGCTCCAAAATCGAGCCGCAGAAGGCGCTTGACCCTGCGTAACAACTTCATATCCGCCCTCCCTTGGCGCGCACTAACGGACGGTCATCAGGAAGTGTGGAACCGCATCTTCCATTAACATTGGACCAAATCGCGGCACCAAGCGGCACGTAACGGGCCGCGCATCCCGGTGTCAATGGCTCCCCAATCGAGGATCCGCAGTGTTCCTGAGCCGATCCGCTTTTGCCCTGCAATAAATGGTCCCGATTCGGGAATCTCGAAACATAGGGTCGAATATGGGCAATCGCCATAGGCTATTGTTTTGACCCGAAGAATTCGGAATATCGCTTTTACGTGAACGCGGTTCTGATGCGCAAATCCTACAGAATTGCTTGCTCGATCGCAGCCGCAATCTCGTAAGCAGAGAGAGAGGGATTTGCAGATGAGGTTATTGGGCGGCCGACCACAATCCAGTCAGCACCAGCAGTCACCGCCTCTCCCGGCGTCATGGTGCGAGCTTGATCGTCCGCTGGCGCCCCGGCGGGACGAATGCCTGGGACAATTAATTTCACGCCGGCTCCGAGGGCATCTCGCAACATCATCACTTCCAGCGGGCTGCACACTAGTCCGTCAGCGCCAGCCGACAAAGCCAGTTTAGCAAGACGTAACGACTGACGCGACGGAATATCATCAACGCCAGTTGCGGCCAAAGACTTGGCGTCCAGGCTCGTCAACACTGTCACCGCCAAAAGCATGGGCCGATCTGCGCCAACGGCTTCAGCGGCAGATCTAGCTGCCTCAATCATTTCGGCGCCCCCTGCCGCATGCAGGGTAATCATATGAGGCTTTAGCGGCAGCACAGCCCGCACGCTTCGACCAACTGTGTTCGGTATGTCGTGGAATTTTAGGTCGAGAAAGATTGGCCGCCCAACGATCGCTCGAACACCCAACGGGCCATTTGCGAGGAAAAATTCCGACCCGAGCTTAAACAGTCCGCAGTAGGGTTCCACGGCCCGAGCCCAAATTTCGGCTCGCACCGGATCGCTGGTATCAAGGGCGACGATTAATCGTTCAGCTGGTCGCTTCGACATATGCTCATCCCACAGTTAACGTGAAAGCGAGCGTGGATAACACTATGCGGTCAATCTCCCTTGGTGCCAACAGCATGGGCCAAAGTCGCCATGTCACGCCAATTCTCTCGAGGACTTGCTCAAGCTCCGCTCAAAGCAGGTCTCGCTGTTTGGGAAGCGACCGGCGGCAAAGTCCGCAGCCCAACCATGAAAGCGTTCTTGGCCGAAGGCATGGCGCTGACCGACGATCTCGACAACGCCCTGCGGCTGATCGACGAGCTGATCGTCCAAATCGAACGCCCTGGGTGGGAGGAACGCCTTCACTACACCGAGATCCTGCGCCTCAAGGGCTGGATGCTCTCGCTCAAGGGCGATCTCGAAGGTGCCGAGCGGAACTTTCAAACCTCGCTCGACTGGGCGCGGCGCCAGCAGGCTAAAATGTGGGAGCTGCGCACGTCGACCAGCCTGGCACGACTGTGGCAGAGCCAAGGCAAACGCCAGGACGCGTATGAGCTGCTTGCCCCGGTTTACGGCTGGTTCACCGAAGGCTTCGACACCAAGGATTTGATGGAGGCGAAGGCTCTGCTGGACGAGCTGGCATGAACGACCGGCAGACGCAGTTCAGTTCGATCACAACAACTGGACGGACCTCGCCGGTAAGGCCCAATCTCCCTGTGCGATATTCCTCGCGGGGCAGCAGAACACGATCCGCTGGGCAGCTGGGCGAATTCAACCTGGCGCTGAGCAACCGCGACGCCGCCCGCTGGCTGGACATCATGCGCAAGAACCCGCAGCCCGGCGCGCTGGATAGATGCGTCACCGTCGCGATACCGCGACGACCGAGGGCAGGGCATGTTCGTTTGTGCTGTGGACCGAACCGCCGCGGGCCCCCACGATGAACCCAGCGTAGCATCTGACCTACAATCACCAACGCGAATCGGAGGTGATCATGGACGGTATACAGCAACAGCGGGTTATGCGCGCCGAGCGCTACCAACTCGAGGATCTGACTCTCGATCCGGAGTTACAGCCGCGCGAAGCGATCGACCGTGACCTTCTCCCCTCGATGAGCGACGGCACCCAGCGCGTTGCAACGGCCGACCTCAAATTGGTGTTGCGCAATACTGAGAAGTCCGCACGGGACGCACAGGCGGCGGTGGAAGCGGCCGAACGCCTCGAGGCGCGCCTGATCGGACTCGAACAACGGCTGCGACGGTGGCGGCCGGTCAGTCGATGCCGTGGCGCGGAATACGCACCGGATCGAGCAATCGACCCCGATGAACAAAGCATGGGAGATTGAAATGAGCAGCGTCCCAACCGACGCAGAGCGGGAGGGCTACGACGCATGGAATATAAAAACGCTCGACGAGTGCCCTTACAGTTTAACGCCCGACCACCGAGCCCAGTGGAAGCGGGGCTGGCTGGCCGCAGATCGGGTTTTCCGGGAGGCCTTGAAAAGCATCCGCGAACTCAACGGCGACCCCTGATGCCAGACACGCCAACATGAGCGCAAGATGCGTCCGGGTTGTTGATTTTGAAACCACAGGGCTTGATCCCGCCTCGTCCGATGTTATCGAGGTCGGCTGGTGCGACGTCTACGAAGATTGCAGGATCGAAGGGCCTTACTCGCTGCTGGTCAAGACCGATCGGCCGATCGAAATTGAGGCTCGAGCCGCGCACCACATTGGACCGGAAGATCTTACAAAGGGCGTCTCCGGATCGTTGTGGAAGCCCTACTTGTGCTACAATGAGCCGATCGCCTTCATCGCGCACAACAGCAAGTTTGAAGCCTCGTTCTGGCCGGAAGCGCCAGCGCCATGGATCTGCACGTATAAGTCCGCGATGCGGCTATTCCCCGAAGCGCCGCGGTTTACGAATTCGGTCCTCCGCTACTACCTCGATCTAGGTCATGATCCGGTCTTTAACCGAGCGTTGGCGATGCCACCGCACCGGGCTGGGCCTGATGCTTATGTGACGGCGCATATTTTTGTCCGCATGTACCGGCTGGAAGGAAGTCTTCAGCGGATGTTCCAATGAACCGCGGAGCCAGAAATGCCACGGCGCATCATGTTCGGCATGCACTTGGGCAAACCTTGGTCGGAGGTTCCGCAGGACTATTTGGACTGGATGCTGAAGGGGCCCGAACGACCATCTGCCGCACGAGATCGACGTTCAAGCTCTGGTCCGGCGCGGTGTGACGACGCCGATCCGCCTGATCATCTTGCGCAAGCCGCCCGAGGCCGTGGAGGCCACGCGCAAGACGCTGCACGCGCAAGCCAACCGCAAACAGAGGGTGCTCGATCCGCGCACGCTGATCGCCGCGGAGTTTCTGATCCTTGGTACCTCGCTGCCAGGCGAGGACTACCCTGCCGCGGAGGTACTCGCCGCATACCGGCTTAGGTGGCAAATCGAACTCGCGTTCAAACGGCTGAAATCCCTGCTTCATATCGATAAGCTGCCGGCGCGTACCGACCTCGGCCACGAAGTTGGTTGTATCCGCATCTTATCCTTGCGCTGTTGTGTGACGACTTGAGCCAGGTTTTCCTGGAGTCTTTCCCCTCAGGACCTTTTCGATGCCGAATATCTGCCTTCACTGTGGACAGCGCAGAAAGTCGCAGTATGGGCACTGGTTGACGCCATTCGCGGCCCGATCACGATCCAAGCGATGATGCGGGTAACTGGGGACATTCATAAATCGTTCGCAAATGCGCCCCGGAAACGCAAACCCCATGTCAAATACCCCAGAAGGCGACTATTTTAGCGCCCATGGCGCGGCGCCCCCTAGATGATCATGACAGATGATCTGCAACACGAGAGGGCTCAACGCCACAAAGATGCCCAGCGGCTCATCGCATGGTTGATTATTGTCGCCGCATACTGCGGGAGTTTTGTCGGCTTGGTCATCTACCTAACGGGTTGAATGACATGCCCGCGTGAACCCCGGGCGGCGTTGAATGAGGAGGCCGTTGTGTTTCGCGGATCGATCGCCCTGGGCGACTTGCCGAGCACACCACGGTGCGGGCCGTGGTCTGTAGCCGGTGCGAGCGGGCGGGGCGGTATAATCTGGACACTCTGATCGCCCGCCATGGGTTTGGATTCGGCGTTCCCAAGCTGCACACGAGGGTTCGATTCCCTTCGCCCGCTCTAGTATCAGCGCGTCCGTGGCCCATCCGCCGCCGGCGCGTCGCCTGACATAGTTTCACCAGATGTTGTGTCGGTAGGCGTGTCCATCGTCGAATAGGTTTCACCGGATGTTGTGTCGGTAGTCAGCGGCGGTTCATTTGTTGTCGTGAACAGCGGCGTGTCCATCGTCGAATAGGCCGATTGCGCCTTAGCGACCTTGGGCGGATCGCGGTCCGGCGTCGCCGGAAAGAAGTTGGGTACGCCGGAGGTCTGCGGGTCGGACGAGGCCACGCCGGGTGATGCCTGGAAGAAATTCGGTACATCGGACGGCTGTGTTTCGGGTCTGCCGACGGTCGACAGTCCAGTAAATGATTCGGACTCATTTTGCGGTTTCGCCGGCGTGGTTTTTTGCGGCGAGTCCAACATGGGCGATTGCGGCATACCGTAGTTCTTATCCAGTGGCGCCGGCGGCTCGCTTGAATAGAGGTGCGACGGAGGAATTTTGGTCTGCGCAAATGCCGGCGCTGCGATTACTCCCGCCAAACCCGCCACTATCCAGATAGGCCTCATGCCGCCGCATCTCCCAATGAAGCCTGCACTAGACCCGAACCAGGCGCCAATAGGCAAATCGTTCCTGCGTGATGGGGCAGGCTTGCGCCTGGAGCGGTCGAACCGACCGATGGATATGCCGGACCCGTGCATCGCACCCGCCAGACCATTATCGAGCCGGGGGATTCGGCGAATTTCAATTGCAGCATCGTGAACTTAAGCCAGCGATGCAACACAGGCTGGCATGTGCACGATTGCGATCAGATTTTAATTGTCACCACGGGCAGCGGGTGGGTCGCCACAGAAACCGAGCGACTCGAGATCAAGGTCGGTGACGTCGCTCACGTCAAGGCTGGCGAGCGCCACTGGCGCGGAGCCAAGGCCGATACCACGATGGGCCACATCACCATCACTCTGGCGAGCGGTAAGGCCACGTGGGGCTGATTCTGGGCCGCGCGGACCGCCTCGGATCCAAGGTCCGCCTTCCAGTATAATTGTTACGATAAAGCTCTGGCGATGCAACCAAACTACGGAACCTTCTGTGCCGGCGGCGACTACGCCATCGGCTCCGTCAACAACAGCAACGCCGCCAAAACAGTAACGTCGGCAGTATTTGATGATCGAAGGCTTTTCCCAAAGCTGCGCGGGCGCGAAATGCAAGCTGAGTTGTTTGCGGACGAGCTTACCGAGATTTCAGACAACGGTTCGAATGACTGGATGGAGCGTACAAACAAAACGGCGAGATCGAGGTTGTTCTTGTCGAAGCGCGGCATCGGCCTGGTGGTCCTGTCCATGGGTGGTCCCCCCACGATCGCGAAGAAGCTCGGTATCGCGCGCAGCAGCGTCTATCGCTTGTGGGGCGCAGCATAGCTTGATCGGCAATCAGTCCGGAAAGGCGCTCGCCAGCTCGTCCAGCACCTTCTGCTCAGGAGCCGATATCTTGCTGCCGATGCCCAGGAACCCGCCGCCGGCCGCCGCCGCCACGCCACGTGCGCGATCCAGCACGCGCCCCTTGAAGAAGCGCCTGTCCTCCGCGCTCATCGTCTCCCCCAGGGCCCGCACATAGTCCGTCCACGTGGCGAGGAGATTCGCCGGAGGCCGCTGGGAAAGCCACCGCTCGAACAGCTCATGGCTGACATCGCCCTGTGACACGCCCTCCTCCTGGGCCTTAGCGAGCACCGCGGCCCGCTCCTTGTCGTCGATGCTGCCATCGGACCAGGCGATCGCGATCAGCGGCACCAGGGCCAGCGCAGCCACCGTCTCGCTACTGATGTTCAGCGCGGCCAGCTTCTCGAGCACGGCATCGTTGGTGATGCCCGAAGCCGCCGCAAGCGCCTCCTTCTTCCGCTTGGTGTTGTCCAGATCGCGCAGCTGCTGCCGCAGTTTCGCGTTCTCGCGGGCGAAGAACGCCTCTTCCAACGCCTTCCTGGGATCGCCGAGAATCTCGTTACTCATTAGCACCTCCTTCAACCGGAACTCCGATCTTCCCATCCGCCACCGCGAGGTGGCCAGATGGCGACGACGAGCGTAGCCGTCGCCGGGATTTCGTCGGGTGCCCGCGCTTGCCGCTGGGACCGACGCATGACGCCTGGAGTGCGGCGACAGTGATGGTAGCGGGCGTCGCGCGATGACGCTTGTCGCTGTTTCGACGTGGCAGCTTCAATGAACCGTGCGGCTCGGGCCGCTCCGTCCGTTGCTGACATCCCTGCCCGATTTCTGGCTGCGACAACACTGGGAATCGCGTACCGCGGGTTTCCTTGATCTGCATCAAATCGTTACAAAAAATTCAGGACCGGCCGCCACTCGACGTGTGGCGCAGGCCGGACGCCGCACGCCGCGGGCGCTGCTGCACCGAATTAGGCATCCAGCCACGACCTCCGCACCGTCCGCATGGCCATGCCGACTCTTCCAACTTGATTTGCTGCATGCGATCATGGATCGCTTTCCAGTCGTTGGCGATTGGTCTGCCATTTGAGTGTTCCTCCCGAGTGACGTCACTGCCCCGCGCCTTCCAATATTTTGCAGCTCGTCCGATCCCCCATTTAGCATAGACTTCACTCATGCTGCCTTTCCGCGCCCGAAGCTTTGAGTTAAACTTCGTTAAGAGTTTAGGGGGTGGAAAGATGAAAAGATCGATGTTGGCTTTGCTTGGCATATTGGCCATCAACCAACCCGGGTAACCACCCACCTCAGCATTCGGCCGCGTCATCCTCGGCCAGCGTCCAGTTATGGCCCAGCGGTGCTGATGGCAGCGGATGCCCATGCGCCACGTTGACGCGTATTCTTGTCGGGCGCCCGACAATGTTGAGCTGCTCGTATGTCCCAGCTGCCGGGTCGACCTCGCCCGGAGCGTGCTCTGGGCGTTGCGCGGTCGCGGTCATACGATCAATGGCCGTTCATAGCTCGTCTGCTATCCAGATCACCGACCCGACGAGACCGGCACAGCATGCGGCGGCTAAGGCCAGTACCGCGATAAACCGCAGCGCATGCTTTTTGTTGACTTCTCGTTGCAGAGGACCTCGCGCAATCATCAATGCGAGCTAGCCGATCAGGGGAGCCACGAAGTGCAAGACCGAGAAGAAGACTGCGATTGCCACCGATGTGACAACCGCCGGATATCGATTTAGTCCCAACTTCGTCTATCTGGTACAGGCTATCACCTGCGTCATCGAGGTCGTCTATAGGTACCTGTACCCGCACGCACGGGTAAAGCATTCGACACGGGAATTGCGCGATTCCCGCGGGTAGCATCGCTCAAGGGTGATTCTGAAGCCGCCGAGCGGAACTTTCTCGCCTCGCTTGACTGGGCACGGCGCCAGCAGGCGAAATCCTGGGAACTCCGCACATCGACCAGCCTGGCGCGGCTGTGGCAAAGCCAAGGCAAACGTCAACACGCGTATGAGTTGCTCGCTCCGGTTTGCGACTGGTTCGCCGAAGGCTTCGACACCAGGGATTTGATGGATGCGAACGCGCTGCTTGGCGAGTTGGCGTGAACGGCCGGCAGACAACAAGGTCGATGATGCAAGCTGGACAGACCTTGCCCGGAAAGCCCAATCTCCCTGTGCGATAGTCCTCGTGGTGTGACCATGGATGTCGGCGACTTTCTGCGAGAGCTGGGACTTCAGCAATACGAGGCGGCCTTCCGCGACAACCGGATCGACATCCGGGTGCTGCCGAAACTGACTGCGGAGGACCTCAAGGACCTCGGCGTTACGTTGGTCGGCGACCGGCGCCTTTTGCTGGAAGCGATTGCCGCGCTCCGTGACCCAGCAGCGCCGACCGTCGCCGCCGGTGATGATCGCACCCTGTCTTCAACCACCCCGATCGAGAGGTTCGGCCCATCTGAGACCGCTGAGCGCCGCCCGCTCAGCGTCATGTTCTGTGATCTCATCGGCTCCACCGCTCTGTCGGCACGGCTCGATCCCGAGGATCTGCGGGAGGTGATCCGCGCCTATCAGGCGTGCGTCGCCACTACGCTTCAGCATTTTGACGGTTTCATCGCGCGTTACGTTGGTGATGGGGTGCTGATCTATTTCGGCTGGCCGGAAGCCCGTGAGACGGATGCCGAACGCGCGGTGCGGGCGGGCCTCGCTGTAGCGGCTGCGGTTAGTGAGGTTTCCGTGCGCGGTGAGCCGCTTCAGGTGCGGGTTGGCATCGCGACGGGACTGGTGGTTATCGGCGAGCCGATTGGCTCCGGTGACTTGCGTCAGCAGACGGCGGTCGGCGAAACGCCGAACATCGCCGCACGTCTACAGGGTCTCGCGGGGCCTGGTCAGGTGGTGATTGACGCTGCCACCCGGCGGCAGATCGGCGGCTTGTTTGAATATCGCGATCTCGGCAACGTTCACCTTAAGGGCTTCGCCGAGGACGTGCCGGTCTGGCAGGTGCTTGGCATGGGCACGGCCGAAAGCCGGTTCGAGGCACTGCATGGGACCACCACGCCACTGGTCGGCCGCGACGAGGAGATAGATCTGTTGCTCCGCCGCTGGGGGCAGTCGAAGGCCGGCAAAGGCAGGGTGGTGCTGATATCCGCCGAGCCGGGCGTGGGCAAATCCCGCCTCGCTGAGGCGCTGGCCGAGCTGATCGCCGCCGAACCGCACATTCGGCTACGCTATTTCTGCTCGCCGCACCATCAGGACAGCGCGCTCTATCCGGTTATCGCGCAAATGGAGCGAGTAGCCGGCTTCCTCCATACGGACGAAAGCACTGCCCGCGGCTCTGCTGGAGCAGATCCTGACCCGAACCGATGGCGTGCCGCTGTTTGTCGAGGAACTGACCAAATCCATTCTCGAATCTGGCGAGTTGAAAGAGGCTGGCGATCACTACGACTACGGCGGGTCAGCTCGCTCAGTGAACATTCCCGTCACGCTGCGGGACTCGCTGATGGCACGGCTGGATCGTTTTACGCCGGTAAAGGAGATTGCCCAGATCGGAGCTGCAATTGGACGCGAGTTTAGCTACGAGTTGATTGCCGCGGTTGTGCCGATGTCGCAGGCCCAACTCGATGATGCGCTCACGCAACTGGCCGCCTCCGGACTGGCCTTCCGTCGTGGCACGCCGCCTGACGCCGTCTACACTTTCAAGCACGCGCTCGTGCAGGACGCGGCCTACGACTTGTTGCTGAAGAGCCGCAGGCAGGAGTTGCACGCCAAGATCGCCCACGTGATCGAGGCGCAATTCCCTAACATCAGGATCACCGAACCGGAGGTGCTGGCCTATCACCTTGCGGCCGCTGGCCTTGCCGAAGCTGCGCGGGCCGGTGAATTCGCCACCTGAGGCCGGTTCAATTCGCCACCCGAGGCCGGTCGAAACCGCCACCCCTGGCCGCAGGCACCGAGCCGTTAGGCGAGGCAAACTGCCACTGACGAACAACTTTATCTGGAAAGAAGAGAAGTCGTCAATTAGAATATTCTTGTTGTGATTGATGCTGTAATTTTTGCCGACCGTGTAACGTGTGAATAACGGGGATAACTAGACTAAGCTATTTACTTTGTTCGCCTATTTCATCTCCAACCGGATCCGCCACCGCCCGACGGGCGCCGTTGCCGCGCATCGACTTGCCCGTGAGCTCGAGGCGATATGCGTTGTTGACGAGACGATCCAGGATCGCGTCGGCGTATGTCGGATCCCCAATCTGAAGGTGCCAGCTGTCCTGGGGGATTTGGGTCGCCACGATGGTCGAGCCACGGTCGTGGCGATCGTCGATGACCTCCATCAGGTCGCGGCGCTGATCAGCGGTGAGCTTGACCATCGCCCAATCGTCCAGGATCAGCAGCCGGGTGCGAGCCAGTGTCTTCAACAACCGTGCTTGACGGCCATGCAGCCGGGCAATCGCCAACTCGTCGAGCAGCCGCGAGAGGCGCTTGTAAAGCACCGAGACGCCATCGCGGGCGGCCTGATTGCCCAGGGCACAGGCAATCCAACTTTTGCCGACGCCAGCCGCCCCGCTGATTAAAACGTTGCGGTGTTGGCGGATCCATAGCCCGCTGGCCAAGGCCTGTATGGTCGTGCGGTCCAGTCCGCGCGGCGTACGCAGGTCAAGATTTTCCATGCAGGCGGATTGACGCATGCCCGCCCGGGTCAGACGCTGCGCCAAGGCCGCGGTGAGCATCGCGCTATGCTGGATGTCGACCAGCAATGCCAGCCGCTCGGCGAACGGCATGGCGTCAATCTCGGGCTGTTGCAGTTGCGCGGTCAGTGCGTTGGCCATGGCTCCCAGGCGCAGGTCGTGCAGCTTCTCAATGGTCGGCTGGTGCATCTTGTGTCCTTGTTGCTGGATCGGTGGCGCCGATCGTCAATGGTAGTAGCCGGGGCCGCGAATGTTGCCGTGATGGCCGACGCCATCCTCGGCCACGGGGTCGACGAGTGGCCGCCCGCTCTTGAGCAGGTGCTCGACAAAGCCTGATGAACTCGCACCTGCCGACAGCGCTCGCACGCAAGCGGCCTCCAACTGCTCGCCCGGGTAGCGGGTCGCCAAGCGCAGAATGCCGAGGCAGGACCGCACACCCTGTTCGATATGATCGCGCCCGGTCAGCAGCCGCTCGACATAGGCCGCGGTGGCCACACCGACCTTGGCCGCCTGGTCGCGAACCCAGTCCGGCGTCCGCTTGGCCACCGCGCTGTGCCCCGGCGGCATGTGTTCGCCCAGCGTGGCCCAGTGATTTTGCCCGGCCACCCGGGCATGGCTGGCGGCCCGCTCACCGCGATGGAAAATCTGCACGCCGGTCCGAGTGAGGAAGACATCGACGCGCTTGCGCACCAGCGCATAGGGCACCGAGTAGAAGTTCCAATCGACCGCGACGTGATAGTCGAGGTTGACGGTTGCCCCGATCGCCCAGTGGCCGATCACGTAGGGCTCGATCGGCAAGCGCTTGAGGGCGGCGCGTTCGACCGCTTCAAACAGGCTGCGCCGGCTACCCTCGCGCGGCGGCGCCATCGGCTTGTCGTTCAGTTCGACCAGCAGCAGCGCGATCGCCTGGTTTAGCTCAGCCAACGAGAAGAACTGGCGATGGCGGAGCGGAGCCAGAAGCCAACGACAGGCCTGCAAAACGCCATTTTCGACCCCCGGCTTGTCCCGCGGCTTGCGTGACCGTGCCGGGACCACGGCCGTGCCGTAATGCTTGATCAACGCGGCATAACTGGCGTTGATCACCGGGTCGTAATACGAGGCATGGGTGACGCCGACCTTCAGATTGTCGGGCACAACCTTCGCCGGCACGCCGTCCAGGAAGGCAAACAGACGGACATGCGCGCCAAGCCAGTCCTCCGTCGCCTGGGTCCAACTGGCCTCAGCGTAAATCAGCCCCGAACACGGCAGGCAGGCCACGAATATCTGCGTCGCACGCGCCGTACCGTCGTCCATCACCGCGACCGTGTCGCCGGCGTAGTCGACCTGCACCGTCTCGCCGGCATGGTGCACCTGGCGCATCGACAGGCCTCGCCCCGAGGCCTTCTGCCATTCGCTGAGCCGCAATTTGAACTGGCTGAACCCCAAACCGTCCGGATCGGCTGCCTTGTACTCATCCAAAGCAGCTTGCGCGTGACGTGCTTGTGGCGCCGCAGTTCCTGATCCACCTCCGCCCAGTCGGGCAGTGCGCGACCATCGGTGGCCGATGACGGCGGGTAAAGCGCCACCTCCAGCGCCGTCTCCGACAACCCATCGGCGGCCGCGGCGTCCAGCCCTGCCGCCGCCGCTCGATCCAGATACGCCCGCACCGTCGAGCGCGCCAGCTTCGCGCCTGCCGATATGGCACTCAGATTCGGCCCTAACTCCGCACGCAACCGTAACACTTCCCTGATCCGCCGCATCTCCGCCCTCGGTCTCGGCACTACTGCTACCCCGCCAAAAAGGGCGGAACAGTAGTCGCGATTACTTCGATGTCAGCGGCGGCTTCCTCCACCAGCAGACTGGCGAATTCGCCGGCCTCAGGTGGCGGTTTCGACCGGCCTCAGGTGGCGATTACAATCGGCCTCGAGTGGCGATTACCTCCGGCCCGTGCACCGAAGCCGCCATTCCCGCTTTCCTGAGCCGCCTTCGCTTCCGCCCACGGCGCCCCGACCAGCTGCGCTCGCTCTGGCAGGTCACCGGCGAGCTGGCGTCGAAACCCATGGCCAGGGCCGAGGCCATCGCCCATCTCGAACAGGGTCTCGAACTTGTCTCCATGCTGCCTTCATCGCAACGCGACGCCAGCGAACTGGGGCTGCGCAGCCTGCTTGGCACCGCGTGGCAAGCACTCAAGGGTTGGCCCGCCCCAGAAGTCTGGACCAGCCTGCATCCGGCACTTGCCTTGGCGAAATCGCTCGAACGCCACGATGCGATGGCGCCAATTTTCTGGGGACTGACCAACAACATCTTGTCGCAAGGACGCGTCGCGGAGTTGTTTCCGTGGGTGGCGGAGATGCTAGAAATCGCCGAGACCTCCGGCGACGCTGACTTACTGATCACCGGACACGGATCTGCCTGTAACTGCCACGCTTGGGCGGGTAACCTCATCGACGCGGTAGAGCACGCTGACAAGGTGCTGAAGCTCTACGACGACAAGCTACATCACCATCTTGCGGACATCCTCAACCACGACCCGAAGAGTACGGCTGGAACATACGCCTCCATTTGCACTTGGATGCTGGGCTATCCGGACAGCGCATCGCGGCTGAACGATGAAAAGGACGCCCACGCACGTCAGCGTGGTCATCCCTTTGACCTTGGATATGCACTGACGATTGGGGTGCACGAGTTCGATCACCGCTATGACCACAAAGACCTGCGCAGGCGCGCCGAAGAATGTGAGCGGTTGGGCCGCGAGAACAGCCTGCCCGTGCTGTGGGCGTATCTGGCACCCATTGGACGGGGCCTGGCACTCATCTGGGAGGGCAAACCCACAGAGGCCATTGGTCCATTCAATGCCGGCATGGCGTTTCGGGAAGCGAGCGGAGGCAAGATGCGTAGCCCGACCTGGTACGCGTTTCTGGCCGAAGCCGAGGCACTGACTGGCGATCTCGACAATGCCCTGCACCTGATCGATGAGCAAATCGCACAAATCGAGCGCCCCGGGTGGGGGGAACGCCTTTGCTACGCCGAAATCCTGCGCCTCAAGGGCTGGATGCTCTCGCTCAAGGGCGATCTTGAAGGTGTCGAGCGGAACTTCCTCGCCTCGCTCGACTGGGCGCGCCGCCAGCAGGCGAAAATGTGGGAGCTACGCACGTCGACCAGCCTCGCACGGCTGTGGCAGAGCCAAGGCAAACGCCAAGCTGCGTATGAGCTGCTCGCCCCGGTTTACGACTGGTTCACCGAAGGCTTCGACACTAAGGATTTGCTAGAAGCGAAGGCGCTCCTCGCGGAACTGGGGTAGCCACGCGGCGTGGTTCGAACGAGGGTGACAGCGCGTTGGTGCCGTCTCCCCATCTCGGCTCGCCTCGGAAACGTGCGCCGGCCAAGTCGAACGTGAAATGAAGGATCTTCTTCGTGAATGCCACTACGTCGGATCGTCGGGCAGCGGCGCGGCGGCGTCTAATTTCAGCTGTTCGAACGCCGCTTGCCAGCGCAACGAACCGCTCGGTTCCGCGAATGACTTAGCATATCGCACGGTGCCGAGGGTCCATTGTTTCGGCCGACTCCATCCGCAAAACCGTGTAGCGAATGGTCTCATCGGCCGGGGCACCGTTTCGCTCGGGGAACACGCCGGCCCTGCTCAACCATGTCAGCGCCGAGCCCCTCGCGACCAGTTCGCGTTGCAGTCGCGATACATCAGCGGCCAGTGCGATTGCGCGTTGCCGCATCTCGGCCCGGATTGCGGATTCCAACGAAGGCGGCCACTTATTCCAATCTGATCGCGGCCACCATTCCAATTTGATGGCGGCCAGTCTGGTATCGTCTCGTGGGCCGGTTTTGGTGATGTCATGACGCCACAGCCCCGGTCAAGTGTCGCGTGCGGATTGTTACACCTCCGCTCGCGAATTCTTTCCGATACTGGCATCCTTCTATTGATTGGCGTCGTTAATCGCGGCCGTAGCCGCGTGGCAGTTCGATCTCGCCAGATCAGTGAGGTCGAGCTCGACAACGGCTTCGAGCATCTCGGCGATCGAGCTGCCATGCAGACCATCGGGCAGAGCCGCGAGCCAATTGCCATATCTTGCCTGCATCGTCAGCAATTCGTTGACGGCGTCGCGCCATCGCTGGGGGCGGCTGCGTCGGTCGGCGGGGCAGCGTGGGTGGGTAGCGACCGGCGCTGGTTGCGCCAGGTGGCGTGCTCGATACCGCGCCTGGCGCTCGGCCGTCGTAATGGCACCGCCAATCTGTTCGTGTTTCTCGACGCGCATAGACCCTGGCGCCATGTGAAGGTGACAGATCAGCCTGGCCGCCATCCAACGACCGGAAATCGAATGCTTCCAATTTCAAGGGCGGCCGCCTTGATCTTGGTCCGGATGTCGGGCAGCGTCGCGGCAGAGGGCTCGGAGAAGGGTTCTGTTGCATCTTTGGAGCTGCCGGACCGGTCGGGTACAAGCGCTGGCATGAGACGACGTCGACACGCGGCACAGGTACGGTCAAGACCAGCCTTTCAAAGGCCGCCAGTTCACCGTCGAGGTGATTCTGTGGGCGGTCCGATGGTATTTGATGTTTCCCATCAGCTACCGCGATCTTGCGCTGATGCTGCTGGATCGCGGCGTGTCGGTCGTGCTCAACGCATCCGCCTCCCCTCGAATGCAATGCTTCCAATCCCCAGAGGCCGAAGGCATCCTCGTTGCGTTCGATCTTGTTCAGTAGTTTTGATACATAGCAAACTATAAAACGGAACGTGAACGGCGAGAGCGAGCGCTCCGGACGCTGCGCGGGTCAGCCTGCTCGTGCTAGCGCTGTTTGTGACGACTTCCGAACTTCCAGCCGGCGGGAAGAGACCCCCAGGGTAATGCGACGCAGGGGGGCGAGTTTCTTCCCGAGGGGCTTTCTCGGACCCCCCCGCGACCGACGCTGCACGCCGCCGGGATCAGGGTCAAGGCGGCCGTCCCATCGGCGCGAAAAAGCCCCTGCTGTGACCCAGGGGGCGAAGGGGACGATTTGTGGCACGGACGGTGTGGAGGTCCGCACTGCGATGGGTGCGCGCGTGCTGGGGAGGGGTCAAGGGAGCGAAAGAAACCCCCCCTGTCAACGCCTGACCAGGGGGCGAATTTGGCCTCGAAGAAGGTTTGCGGATTGAGATCTGCCGCGCCGGGATGCTGCGCGCTCGGCGGAGATGGGTCAAGGGACGGGACGTTCGGCGGGCGACAGATTGGAAGCGCTTGAATTCGGAAGGTGCGGCGTTCATTGGCCTGTCATCCCAGCCGCCAGATTGAAGTTCCAGAGGCGCAGTCAGGGTTCGGCGGCGGATTGGAAGCATTCGCGATACGCCGGTTCGGATATGTTGGCCCCCGCTGGCATTCTTGATGCGTCGGGCGCGGACTACTGCGGACGGACGGGTGCGCAAAAGTCTTCTCCAGGGCTACGCGGATTACCGATCAGAACGATAGGCCGGTCTCCGTCCCAAACCTGAACGGCCCTGAAATCCCCCGGCTCCTTGGCGGCCCTATCCACGTCCAGGTTCTCAGTTGTCCACATCATGCCATCACGAATTGATGCCGTCAGGGAGCGCTCATGTCAGATATGGAGATCCCTCCGCTCGCCGTGACTGGATCCGGTGCCGGCAGCCCGGATCGTGTTTCGCTGCAGCGGGCACGAAGTCTCAGCAGGCGTGTTACTGTTAGCCGGCGCGATCGCGGTGTGCGCCCTCCTCGTTGGTGTCACCATATGGTTTGTTGATCGCCCGGTCTCCACCTGGATGCATGGGCACCTTGGGGATGCCCAGTTTGACTGGTTCACGTCCACGTAATGGCGGGCGGGGCTGGGGATCGTTCCCATCGGGTCATACGACAATCATCACGGCGCCAGCGACCGTGCTCTGGGTCGTCTGGCCAGAGTTGCGAGTTCTTTGGGCTTCGATTGTTGGTGTTCGCAAAGCAGCACATATGCGGCGCCCCCGCCGACCTATCCGCCAGGCTACGTGGCACCGCCGCCGTACTAAGCCGTCAACGCGCCGGTCGGTTGTCGCGTCCGCGGTAGCCGGCCGGTCTCTTCCCGAGGCGCGGCGCCGTGCCCTTCGGCGACTACCCCGCAAGAGCGTCGGTCTCGCCGTCAACATCCGAATGTCATTTCGCTGGTCCAATTAGCCGGCATGGACAAAGCTGATCCACTGGCGCTAGCACGCCTGTCGGGTGGGTCGACGTGCCAGCCGACCCCGGAGGCTCTCATGCGCTGGAATCAATGGTATCGACTCAAGAGCTATTTCCGCTCGGCGCTCTGGATCGTTCCGTTCATCGCACTGGTGCTCGAGAATGTCGCCATCCGCCTCGTATTCCGGCTGCACGAGCGGCTCGGATGGGTGCCCCGTTGGTTTGGCGCGACACCGGCCGCGACGTCGGAAGCCCTGAACACCGTCGTGACGCTCTCGATTTCATTCATCGTCTTCAGCTTCGGATCGCTTTTGGTCGCGATCCAGGTCGCGAGCGGGCAGCTCACGCCGCGGATCATCGCGACCACGCTGCTGCGAAACAACGTCATCCGCTTCACCGTCGGCCTGTTTACCTTCACCATGCTGTTCGCCGTCGGCACCGGCGCGCGGCTCGATAGCTCGATGACCCACCCGGCGATCGCCATCTCGTGGGGGCTGGGCGTCGCCTCCATCGCGGCATTCCTATTCCTGATCGACTACACGGCGCGGCTGCTGCGGCCCGTCAGCATTCTCTCGCGGATCGGGGAACAGGGGGTCAAGGTTGTCGAGGGCGTCTTTCCGGACTTGGTCGAGGCGCCCCGGTCGCCGCAGACACCCGCCGTCCCGGGCGGAGCGACACGCGTCGTCGAACATCGTGGCACATCCGCCGTCGTGCTCGCAGCCAACGTTGACGCGCTCGTCGCGCTCGCGCGCGGCGCTGAGGGTGTGATCGCGTTCGTCCCGCGCGTAGGTGACTTCGTGGCCACCGGCGAGCCGCTGTACCGTCTCTACGGCAACGCCGCGCGGATCGACGATCGTAAACTGCGCGCTCAAGTGGCATTCGGCCCGGAGCGCACGATAGAACAGGATGCGACCTTCGCGTTCCGGGTGATCGTCGACATCGGCATCAAGGCGCTTTCGCCGGCTATCAACGACCCCACCACCGCGGTCATAGCGATCGATCAGCTCGATCGACTGCTCGGTCTCGTCGGACGTCGGCACCTGCACGAAGACGCCAGGCTCGACGCAAACGGCGAGCTGCGCTTGATATTTCAGACGCCAGAATGGGACGACTTCGTGCAGCTCGCGGTCAGCGAGATTCGCCTATACGGCGCGGGCAACTTCCAGGTGTCGCGGCGGCTGCGCGCAATGATTGAAAACCTGCTCGAGAGCCTGTCGGAAAATCGCCGCCCCGCCTTACGCCGCGAGCTCGACCTGCTCGACCGCGCTCTCCCGAAACTGCACGAATTTGCCGAGGATCTGGACCTTGCCAGGAAGGCGGATTTTCAGGGGCTCGGCGGTTCATCAAAACGATAGCGTGGGGCGTGTTTCGGCGCCCGGCGTTTGCCTCGTGGCTAACGGATACTAAACGCAGTTGATCTGGTCGCTTGGTAAACGCATCAAGCTCGAGGTCCGGCGGCGTCAAGGCCGCGGCGTGCCGATACAGCGCCCTCTGCCCGCGCCCAATTCTTGTATGTGACGATAGCTAACATCGAGCACACGGCCAGCGACAGTCACAAGGGTTCCGGATGATCACAATGGTGAATATACCCCGCTC
Organism: uncultured Alphaproteobacteria bacterium; assembly: GCA_963772355.1. Taxonomy (GTDB): domain Bacteria; phylum Pseudomonadota; class Alphaproteobacteria; order Acetobacterales; family Acetobacteraceae; genus Rhodopila. The sequence goes on from CAVYXX010000031.1 coordinate 88,988, forward strand.
AGGTCAGAACCCGAAAATCCTTGGGCGAGATGATACGGAAGTTATCCGTTACTTGATCACAATAGGTGTGCCATTCCTGGGTACTTCCTCGCGCAAGAACGTGAGGATCTCCGCTTTGAAATCGGCGAATGTCGCATGACATCGATTGTGGGTGACATGCTTGTGCATCAACCCCCATAGCCGCTCGATCGGATCCAGATGCGGACAATAAGCGGGGATGAAATGCAGCTTGATGCGGCACCCCGGTCGCATCAGCCAAGCCTGCACCAGCTTGGCGTGGTGGTAGCGAGCATTGTCCACAAACAGATGGATCAACCGCTTGCCCGGATACATCGCCTCGATCGCTCTCAGCAACATGATCATACTGATCGCATTCACCGTTGCCGCCTCGATCATACGGGTCTGGCCGGTCTCGAGATCAATCGCACCGTGAATGTTTAGCCGCTGCCGGCCGCTGGTTTGTTCCACAGCGACCGGCGTGTCTTTCGGCGCCCAGCACCCCACCGGCCGCACCGCATGCGTCGGATGCACCGCATCGCCAAACAGCACCGCTTCATCGTCGCCAATGTGGTTCAACAGATTTTCGTAACTCTTGATAAAAGCCGCTTGCTTGTCAGGGTCCAGCTTGGATGACACTGCTTTCGGCTTGCGATGCTCCATGTCCAGCCGGTGCAGCAGGGCGATCAGCCCAGACCGGCTGTCATAGGTGATGCCGCATTCGGTCTCGATCCAGACGCCAACCTCGCGGGTTGTCCGAGGCAGCGTCTCGGCGATCCAGGTCCTCAGTTTGTCCTGCTGCGCATCGCTCAAGCGGCACGTGCTGCCGTCATAACCAAAACTCGCCAGGCCTTCGATGCCTTCGTCCTTGTATAGCCGATACCAGGTACGGATGGTGTCGTCGTCCAACAACAGGACCTCCGCGACTTCACCGCAACTCATCCCACCATCCAACAACACCAGCGCGTTGGCGCGCCGGGCCAGTCGATGCGCCACGGAACCGTCGCGAGCCAGGTCAATCAGGTCGCTGCGCAATTCGGGATCAAGGAAGCCAGCGCGGATCATGCCAGGACTAGAATCGCGGCAGAACTGATTCGCAAGGGGCTTTTTCGGATTCCTGCAAGAGTCAGGGTATAGATTGACTCTGGTGTGGCCCCAGGGCGAACCGCTTTCTCGCGAGTGATATTAAATCACGGCATGACCAGTTCTAATGTCAAGCACCGTAAAAGGGACAAAACCGTGGGCGCGGCGGTCGATGAGGCCGGGCGGAACCGGCCTCTGACGTAGTGATCGAGCGGCTGAACGAGGATGTGCCCGGCGACCTTGAACCTGCTGCCCAGATAGTCCCAGAGCGCAACGCCAAGTTTGTCACAGGTCTTGGCGAGGCCAAGAAACGCATCACGGCAATCGCGGCCGGCATCACTGCGTGTTCCGGCGCTCACCTTGCGCCGGGTCACGTAGCAACGGATGTCGTTCTAAAAGAATCCTTGATCGGGGTCGGCGACGATGAGGAAGAACGGCTTGGGCTGTTCGGTCATTATGGCAGGCCGCGCGCCTTCTTCCAGGCGGCGGCGAAACCCGGGGCCACGTCGTAGGGTTGGTCATCACTCTTGCGTTCATACCAACCGCCCGTGGCGAGCGACCGGACCGGGCCCGTGCCAACAGCCCTCGTGATCTGCCCGAGCGTTGACCTTATCCACGCCTGTGGGACGCCGTGGATCGTCGCAAGGTCGGCTGCAAGGGATGCAGGTCGTCCACACCCACCAAGATCAAGGTGCAGGTATCCATCACCGCGGTCAGCGCGGCGAGCCATGACTGGTTGTCGTGCTGCGAGCGGTAGTAGACCAGCATCGGATAGGACAAATGGCTTTCCAGCAGCTCCGATCCCCAGATTTCCCATTCACGCAGCAGGTCATCCAGCTTGCCAAGGCCGCCGGGTTCCGCGTGCCGGCTCAGCATTGTCGTCGCGGTCGGAGGCGAGCCGGCGCGAGCGTCGAGCTGGATGACATGCGCCTCGCGCCTGGAGAACAATTGATACAGCACCGGCAGATAGCCGATGACCACGGCGATCAAGCCGATGCCGGTGCCGGCCTCGACGATGGACAGCGCGCGCGCCGCGCCCGAGTGCGGTACTACGTCGCCGTAGCCGAGGGTGAAGAATGTCACCCCGCTCATGTAGACCTGTTCCGAGAGAGGCGATGTAGCAGAGCTTTGTGCGGCCCATTCCAGAAACCCGAAAGCGGTGATCAGGCCAACCGCCCAGAGCGCGAACAGGATCACCATGGACAAGGCGCCGAAGACGCTCAGGAAGCGTTCCCGTCCGGAGCCTGCACGCAGCCACAAGGCGACCGCGCGCCAGATCGCCCAGACGGCCTGGAAGTAGAAGCGGGTGAAACGTATGCGGCGGTGGACGCGACGCGGCAATAGCATGACCTCAAATGCGTCCTGCAGCACCGCGAGCAGTAGGATGGTCCCGAGGATGGCGATGATCCAGGCCAAGCCGTTGTCCTTTCGTCAATGAACGCCGAGTTCGAACGCGCCCATGATCCGTGAACGGACCTCCGCTGACCATCGATGGTGAACGTCGCCGCGCATATGCGAGCGCGGATAAGCTCCGTTCAAATTCTGGCCTATCGCGGAGACCTGATGAAGATAACGATCCGGTGTTTATCTTGAACGTACCCGATGATACTGCGTTGCAGCATCGAAGACACATGCTTGATTCGCTCGAAGATTTGAAAATACCTCATTCGAGTGCGCGCCCGTAGCTCAGCGGATCAGAGCAGTTGACTTCGGATCAACGGGTCGGGAGTTCGAATCTCTCCGGGCGCGCCAAACGCCGCTTGTCGTCGGGTAATTTGCTTTATGGAAAATTACTTTAGTGCCCGACTCTAAGAAAATCCGCCGTTACCTATCAGGTTTTGGCCGCCTGAGCTTTGCTCCGCCGAATGGCGGGTTGGAAGGCAGATGGACAGTCGGATGTTAAGCGGCATTGCAGCTGCTGGCTTGAGTGGCCTGTTCGGTAGCTATGGAATATTGATCTTGGTCGCGGCCTATCGCGCGGGCAATTTAACTGTTTGGGGCAGGCGGGCGATTCTGGGTGGCATTAGCGTGCTTCTCAGTGCAGTCCTGGCAAATATCGCTGTAACCCGGTTGATGGCTGAGGTGTCGCGTCACCTGTAGTGACGGCTCCTTATGGGGTAAGTAACTATATGTATATTTTCAACAACGGCGGCGAGACGTGCCTGGACCTCGGCCCGCGCTATCATCCGCATGGTGGACGTGAAGCTCCGGCAACTCATAGTGGGGTTACCCAGCTCTCACCAATCATGGGCTCAGGGCCTATAGCGACCATTCAGCGCGAATGAATAATCGCTTCTTTGTCGCGAGACAAGCAATTACGTTTTGATGCCGTAAAAAGATCGAGCGCGACTGGAGAACATCTTCATGTTTGGGCATCCCAATAGAGCCAAAAGGCGCTGGGCAGTTCGTGACCGCCGGCACTGCCCCCAAATAGTCTCTCAGCCTTCAGCTGTGCGACTGCAGATCAAGTCGGAAGAGGGATTTTCGGCTAGCCGGATTCCGGGTCGGCACTGTGGAGGTCGGCCCAGCTAAGATCGGCGGTGTGGAAGCTGGCCTCGCCAAGGTTACCTTGCGCCATCTCCGTCCGGCACGGCTTAATGCAACTTCGCACGATATAGCGGCAAGCTGTGTGGCTGGCGTCTTCCTTGCGGGATGCCCCGCATCGCCATCTTAGCGACGACCCTTCGGAAAGGCATGGAATGCCCACGGGTAGCGGTCAAAGCGGCGGGATTAACAACAGCGGCACGATTGTCGCCAAGAATGTCGCTGGCCGCGACATGACAATCCACCGCCACCACGGACCCAGTGCTCAGGATGTTGTTGAGGAGTTCGAACGGCGTGGTGGTTTGCAGACGGCTGAAACGGGCGGTCTGCAGCGACGCGTGGTGGTCATGCTGGCGCAGCGACTCAAACCGGCCGAACGATTGGACTTCGAGCAGGCGATCACCGAATTAGAGCACGCGGTTGAAATCGCCCTCGACGTCATCGCGCGCGGTGAGCGCGGCGGCAACGAGGACGCCTTCGACAACACCGTCCTCGCCGAGGTCGCCGAGAAGACCCGCAACAATGATCTCGACGGCGGAGCGCAAGCCATTGCTGACGCGCTGGCCGAAATCGACCGCCGCGAAGCAGCACAGCGCGAGACGGTTCAACGCGAGCGGATTGCGCTCCTCGATGCCGCCATCAAGCAGCACATTCTGCGCCGCGACGCGCTCGCTGTCGCTGAGCAGATCGAACATCTCATAGCCGTGCAGCAGGTGGCTGAACGGCCCGCATGGCACCCAGCATTTCGCGCGCAATACGACGAATACCTGAACGATGGCCGGGATAAGGGGATTAATTTCTCTCTTGAAGTCGCCATCGAATGCGCGCGGCGAATGTTACGCACGGCGTGTAATTCAGATGAGCGCGGCGCGACAACCGTTCTGCTGGGCATCGCGCTTTGCACGCTCGGGGAACGCGAGAGCGGCACCGCTCGCCTCGAAGACGCGATGCATGGATAGGAAGCAGTTGTTCAGAAGCGCGCTGTTTGAACATTTCTCGCAAAGCACCGCAAGGACGGTGTAATAGCGTATCAAGTCATCGTCCGTTTTCATCCGCCAGTCTGTTCCATTTTTGTTCTTGTCGTCAAGCCGCCGCGATGGCATAACATAAAGGACAGTATGTAATGCTATCAAAGCCTTATCCGCTCCACCTCCTGCTGCGTAAGGCGCTCCTTAGTCCGATCGTAAAGCTTAGTGGTCCGCGGACTCTCGTGAGCTGCCATTTCCTGCGCATGTTCCAAAGCGCCACCATTTGCGAGATAGGCGGTGATCCCGGTTGCCCGAAAGCTGTGGTTGCCGATTGGTGCGTGAATGCCGGCCGCAACGGCACGCCGGCGGATCATGCGCCAAGCATCGGCTTGCGCCATGGGGTTTTCGAGCAGCAAGGCTGCATTGTGCCCGGGTGACGTGCGGAAGAGATAGCCTTTGCGGTCTTCGGCAATGCCGGCGGCATCGATGTAAGCGCGCAACTCCTCGGCGAGCGCGTGATGGCACGGCATCACATGCTGCTTGCCACCTTTCTCGTGAAGCTGAATTTGCCAGCCTGCGCCCTTCGGCCGGAGATCCTCGACCTTCATCTTCAGCGCCGCATTTATGCGCGCGAACGAATAGGTGAGGGTGGCGATTAGCGCCCGGTCGCGCCGATCGCGTAGCGTGTCAGTTGGAATGGAATCCAACAGCTTGCGCCATTCCTTCGCATCGAGCACTGCGGTCTTGCCCGTTTTCACGACATGCTTCGGACCACGCACCGCTGCAGCCGGGTTCACCGGCACGATCTGGCCGGTGATCAGCCAGTCGAACAGCATCCGCACCGCTGCAAGTTGCTGCTTCACGTCCGGCGCCGAATGGGTCAGCTGGCGCGTCTCTATATAAGTGGCGACGTCATGCGGCCGGATCGTGGTCAGCGTCAGGCCGCGCTCTTCGCACCAAGCGAAGAAGTTGGTGCATGCCCGGGCATACGCACGGCGCGTATTCGGGTTGCGGATGTTGGCGGTGAAGAATTCGACGTAGCGCCAGGCGGCCGGATCGCCGGCGTCGGCGATCAGCGCCGGCACTATATAGGTGTCGGTCTTGGTGGTGAGCGTGCCGGGTGCGGTGACGGCAGGAAGTTGGTCGGTGGCCATTTGAGCCCCCTCATACCACAAATCTCCTGTATGATAAAGGACGTTGCACTAAACCGCTTCGCGGTAATTCTGTGATTTGGACTTCGTTTCTCTAATTCCATTTGGCTTTGATTGTTTAAACCGCGGAACACGTCCTGTCTGGTCTGACAACTCAACTGCGAGACGATGCGCCGGCGCCATGTGGCGCTGTCCATCTCGCAAAGGAGTTGTCCATGAGCCCGCTTCGCCGTCGGATGATCGATGATATGCAGATCCGCAACCTGACACCGAACACGCAGCGCGTGTATGTCGCCCAGGTCGTCCGGTTCGCCTGCCACTTTCGCAAATCGCCAGAACTTCTCGGGCCCGCTGAGATCCGGACGTATTTGATCCACCTGACGCAGGAAAGGCGCCTCGCAGCCAGTTCGATCATCGTCACAGTATCCGCGCTACGGTTTTTCTTCACCGTCACCCTCAAGCGGCCGTGGATTGTCGAGGACGACATCCCCGCCGGCCGTCAGGCGAAGAAGCTTCCGGTCGTGCTGAGCCAGGAAGAGGTCGCGCGTTTCCTGGGCGCCGTGGACAACTTGAAGCACCGCGTGATCCTGACCGTCTGCTATGCGACCGGTTTGCGGATTTCCGAGGCCGTTCGCCTCAAGGCCACCGCGATCGACAGCAAGCGTATGGTCATCCGGGTCGAACAGGGCAAAGGCCGGAAAGACCGCTATGTCATGCTGCCGCCTAAGCTCCTCGATATACTCAGGGACTATTGGAAGCGCACCCATCCCGGAGAGTGGCTGTTTCCGGGTCGCTATCCCGGCCAGCCGATTTCTCCGCTGTCCATCGATCGGACCTGCCGGGAGGTGAGGCTGCTGTGCGGCATCGACAAACCGGTTGCCCCGCATTCGTTGCGCCACTCGTTCGCCGTTCATCTGCTGGAAGCCGGCACCGACTTGCGCACCATCCAGTTGCTGCTCGGCCATCGTAATCTGAGCACCACGGCTCAGTACCTCATGATCGCCACCAGCACGGTCTGCGCTACCGCCAGTCCGTTGGAGTCTCTCAACGTCGTCTTGCCAACCGTGCCGGACCTGGTACCCGCCTAAACCTGGGTTTCGTGGCCCGCGAGGGGCTGGAAGTGGCGGACGTGTTCCGCCGCTTCGGCCCGGCTTTCCGTGAGCAGCACGGCGCGTCGCTGTCGTCGGCGCAACGGCATGCCATGACGGCGATCGAGAGTTGCCGCACCGCCGCGCTCGGCGGTCACGTTGAGCAATGCGGCGATTGCGGGCATCAGCGCGTCTCGTACAACTCGTGTCGTGACCGTAACTGCCCTAAGTGCCAGGGTCTCGCACGGGCCCAGTGGCTGGAAGACCGCCAGGCGGAACTGCTCGAGGTGCCGTATTTCCATGTGGTGTTCACCGTCCCGGCGGAGATCGAGGTCATCGCGTTCCAGAACCAGACCGTGGTGTACGACATCCTATTCCGGGCAGCGTCGGAGACGTTGCGCACCATCGCCGCCGACCCGAAGCATCTGGGTGCGGAGATTGGCTTCCTCGGTGTGCTGCACAGCTGGGGGCAGTCCCTCACGCACCACCCGCACCTGCATTTTCTCGTACCTGGTGGCGGGATCGCGCCAGACGGTGAAAGTTGGATCCCATGCCGGCCCGGGTTTGTCCTACCCGTCCCGGTATTGTCATGCATGTTCCGAGGGTTGTTCCTGCACGCCCTGGAGAAGGCGTTCATCGCGGGCGAGCTGAACTTTTTCTCTGCTCATCGCCACCTGCATGAGCCAGCGGCGTTCCGGCGTTACCTGGCACCGGCCTGGAAGGTCAACTGCCGAGTAGGTGGGGATGTCACCATCCCCACCCCTCACAGACCCGGACGTGCAGATTCCCCGCATCCGGTTCTTCACGAGAGAGTTTTGCTCGCGGTGGCGTAACGGTGGAAGATCCTGACTGGAGGCAGAGGGTGGCGTCTCAGGATTTCGTTAAAGCGGTCCCATCGGAGCCCGCTTTGTCGATCTCGCCGAGACAGCCACTTTCGCCAGATCCGCCCGACCTGATTGGCGAACCAACGTAATCGTCGAGTGTTGCCGCCAACGCCGTAGTAAGCGAAGTGGCCCCGCATCATCGAGGACAGGTGGCGATGCTGATCGCGGAGGGCCCAGTGGCGGTTTTCCCGACACCAGTCATTTACCGCGGCCACTGCACGGGCAAAGCGGCTTTTGGCCGTTACTTGCCGGACCATGTTCTTGCCGTTCCGCGACCGGCCCCATACATGGGTCAGGCCGAGAAAGTCGAAGGTGGTCCCATCCGTTGCGGGATGGCGTGCGCCGTCTCTCCCCTGCGGGCGGAAATCGACGATACGTGTCTTGTCAGGATGGAGCGTGAGCCCAAAACGAGCAAGACGCTTGCCTAGCACCGCCAGGACGCGTTGGGCGTCGACAATGTTGTCGAACGCCATCACCGCGTCGTCGGCGAAGCGGACAAGGGTGCAGTCCCCTCTGAGACGCGGCCGCACCTCGTTCTCGAACCATTCATCCAGCACGTAGTGCAGGAAGACGTTCGAAAGGCAGGGTGAGATCACGCCCCCTTGCGGGGAGCCCTCAGTCGTGCGGTGCAGGAGACCGTCTTCGACGGCTCCAGCCTTCAGCCATTTATCGATCATCCTCCGGACGACGCCATCCGTGACTTGTCGGTCGAGGAACGCTCGTAGGTGAGAGTGCGGAATTGTATCGAAATACTTACGTATATCGATATCGAGCACCCAATAAAGTCGCTTAGCCCAGAGCACGTTCTGCAGAGTGCGGAGCGCCTGGTGAGCTGAGCGGCCCGGCCGGAAGCCATACGAACAAGGCAAGAAGTCTTGTTCGTAGACCGCCTCCAGCACCATCGTCACGGCGCGTTGCGCCACCTTGTCTTCGAACGTTGGAATGCCGAGTTTTCTTTGCGAGCCGTCCGCTTTTGGAATGTACGCGCGGCGAACCGGCGGCGCACGATAGCGGACGGACTTGATGCGTTCCAGGAGGTCCAGAAGATTGGCTTCCAGGTTCGCCTCGTAGTCCGCCGCCGTTGCGCCGTCGATGCCGGGAGCACCGTCTTTGCGGGTCAGCCGATAAGCCTCCATCATCCAGTCGAAATCGATGACGTGGTGGAGCGAGCACAGCGCCGTCCCCCGTTTCGTTCTCGCCGAATTGGCTATCCGTTGTCGGTTCGTGGACAGGTTTGTGGGGTCCAGGGTCCCCTCCCATGTTTCAGGTCAACGGCTCTCTACTCAGTGACGCCCCCCTTCCCTCGATCGGGTCCCGGCGAGCCCGGTTCCCCGACTTCATCGGTAATATGAAGGCGCTACGACTTCCCGCCCACGCGAACCAGGTCCCTTATGGTTTCGGTTCCGGGCCCCACGCGCGCCTCCTGTGTTCGTGATCGCCGAAGCGCTCCTGATGGGTTCGGAGGAAATCCATCAGGCCTGGAACATTTGATCAGCCGGCGTTCCCTGCCCGGCTCGTTGCACACGTGGGCGCGTGCGGGATCTCACAGGTTTCCTGGCGCTCCGTCCTATGCCTTTGCCCTGCTCCAAGACCCCGGCCGAGTTGGCAAGATCTCGCCTTGGCGATCTTGCCGATGCTGCCCCCGGGCAACCCAGACCGAAGGCCTCAACGGGTACATAATTTCGAGGCTAACACAGGGCTTTAGCATCCGCTGTCTACGCTTCACGAACGGCGTCACCGCCGCCCATGCAAGACTTGCTTCCGGCTGGCGGGCTGCGCCTCTACCGGGAGGGGGTCGAACCCTCTGGATCGCTTCGAAAGGTTTCAGGCTACATCTCCATTCTCCTTTCCAGGACTTCTCCTGTCGCAAGGGTCGTCTATGCGAAGCGGCCTTTTGCCGGACCTGCTCAGGTTCTCGACTATGTCGGCCGCTATACCCACCGTGTCGCCATCTCCAATAACCGGCTGGTGTCCATGGACGGCGGCCAAGTTAGTTTCCAGTGGAAGGATTATCGGGATGACAATCGCCAGAAGACGATGACCCTTCCCGCCGAGGAGTTCATTCGCCGCTTCCTGATCCATGTGCTGCCGAATGGATTTCACCGCATCCGATACTACGGCTTCCTCAGCAATTGCCATCGTGCCCGCAAGCTTGAGCGTTGCAGGGAACTGCTCAGGATGGCGCCGGTCGAACCGGCCGCCGATCCGCCGGCCGACTACCGCGACCGCTTCGAAGCTCTGACCGGACAGTCGTTGCGAGAGTGTCCGCACTGCCATGTCGGCACCATGGTGGTGATCGACTGCATCGCGCGGCCCAAAGTCTGTCAGCCGGTTCCGGACACATCATGACCCAGGATCAGCGATCCAATCGCATGAAGCCGAACTGCCTGTCGGGTCGAGGTGTGGATGCTCGCGCCGCGACGGCCACAGTCGTCGCCGAACCGGGATCAACCCGTTGGATCCAGACCATGATGATCGCTTGGAGGCGTGGTCGGCGCAGCAAGTCGCCCGAAGCCGCGCCCTCGCGTCCTCGATTGCCCAGAATGCCTATAGGGCACGCCGGAAAACGATCCGGGGGCATTCAATGCCCATAGCCCTGGCGGCAGGGGGAGCGCTTTAGCGCAACACGTTTTTCGCTCACCGGCGCGGATTCCAGAAACGGAATCCAAACGGGGCGACCTGTGCGCCGCGCCGCCAAACGAAACGCTCTACGTTATCATGCGTAAGATTGAGCACGAATAGGGACGGGTAGATTCCGCTATTGCGACGCATTCTCATATAGATCATCCTGCTCTCGAACTGCGGAGCTTCCCCATGGGCGAGATCTTCCGGCTACCCGTCACCCCGACAGGATATCCCGATAACACGGCCGCACTCGATCCAGCCGAGCGCGTCTTGCTGAGCGCCATCCGCTGGTGGGTCACCGACTTCCATCAGCACGACGATCCGTTGCCTCGCTTATGTCAGGCCATGGGCGCCGCCGGCGCTCACGATGCGGCTTTCTCGGTGGATCAGCTGATGGCGGTTTTCGTTCGCTCCGCCCGCCGGCCGCTGGCGATCCTTTGTTTGTGTTGTTCCGACCTGTCCGATGATGAAAAGCATTTGCTCAACGCCGTGAGCCTGGTTCAGGCCGGTGAAAGTAAACGGGCGGAACGCGCTTTGCGCACGGCCCTGCTCTCGGCACAAGGCGCCGAATTGGCACTTGGTCCTTTGCGGAGTTTGGGTGAGCTGTTCGCTGAGTCCAGATTGTTTTTTCTTCGGCGCAAGCCACCTGTCGCGGCCCAGGTGCTGACTGAGGCGGAGGAGTCGCGGATCCCGGCACGCTCGGAAAACCTTGATTAACGGAGCCTGGTGATGGAAAGGCACCTATCGACCGGCGTCGCGACGATCGTGGCGCTCATGGCGGCGCACCGCGCCGCTTCCGCTCATGAAGAAGCACCCGTGATCTATTGTCAGGAAGAGTTCGCCCGGATCAGTGCCTACCTGTATGAGGATGGACTACTGGGCCACAAACGTCGCGCCGGCCGAGCCGGTCGAGAGCATGACGAGAAAAGAACTCTGATTGTGGTCAACGAATCCGCGATCATCGCCCCTCGGTGATGCCGAAATGCGGAAACCGCCGCGCTGGTTCTGCCCATATTTCATTCAAGGCACGCTCGAAGGTTTCTAAATCGAGCCGCTCATAAAATGGATCGGTCGGCAGTTTCGCTTTCGGGCTGCGCTCGATCTCGGGCGTCAGCGCAAGTGCCGCTTCGATGGCGCCGGCGCCATAGCAACCCGAAAGCACCGCCGCTAGGCCGCGTGCGAGGTGAACCCGTTCCCACTGATCGAGCTCGCGGTGCAGCTGCCGGAAAGCGGCAAGTGCATCCGCCAGACTTTCTAGGTCGGCGGTTTTCCCGACCTCGCGTTCTTCCATGTGCTTGTCAGGCGGATCCTGATCCACGGGCGCTCCCTGATTTCCGTTCAGTGGCCGGCAAAGACCTTATTGGATACAGAAAGCAGACCAAACAGCGGCGCGCTTTGCACCCCCGGCCGGATGCTCCCCGGTCGAGAAGCTGGGCTAGCTGTCCTTGCGGGGACGCAGCCGCGTCACCGGGCGCGGTTGGACCGGCAGCGGCGTCCACCCGGCGATGCTCCGAGCGTGCGCCCGCGCCTTCGCGTTGTCGGTGATCCCCGGGAACCGCCGGCGCAATTCGATAGCAGCCGACAGCTCTCCCTCCTGGTCGAAGACCGCGCGGATTGCGGCAGCATCGGCCTCAGTGACGATGAACATCCCAATAGCATGGCGACACGCATCGCGGCCGACAATGCTGGATGATGCGCCCGGCAAACGAGGCAAAACCAACCTCCGCTCCCCCGCGCCGGTTGGTATCGATCAAATACGTTATCAATAGTTCTCTAATCGCGGCTAAGCAGTCAATGATGGCCGCAGGCCATCGCCACCGGCGACGCGAAGCGTCATTGACGGCGGTTGCGCACGGTGCTGAACCTCAGCGAGGTCGGGCTCGTGCGCTGCAACCCGTGTCCTGCTCGTTAAGAACAGTCCCTTCATCCGCCGGTCGCTGGCCTGCCGAGGTCATGGTTCTCTCCGAGGTTGATACCAGATCACGTCATCATGGGTTCAGGGGGGCAGTGATGCCGCAATGTAAACTCGCGAACTGCTCGGCGATGGCCGTGCCGGCGCACAACTCTTGATACGCGGTTCTCTAATCGCGGCTAAGAAGTCAAGCGATAGTTTCTTTGTTTGACTGGGGCCGTTTCTTCGCCCCGACCTGAGTGCCACGTGGCATCGTGCGCAACCGCAGTCAATGATGGCCGCAGGCCATCGCCACCGGCGACGCGAAGCGTCATTGACGGCGGCGAGCACGGTGCTGAACCTCAGCGAGGTCGGGCTCGTGCGCGGCAACCCCGTGTCCTGCTCGTTAAGAACAGTCCCTTCATCCGCCGGTCGCTGGCCTGCCGAGGTCATGGTTCTCTCCGAGGTTTGATACCAGATCACCTCATCATGGGTTCAGGGGGGCAGTGATGCCGCAATGTAAACTCGCGAACTGCTCGGCGATGGCCGTGCCGGCGCACAACTCTTGATACGCGGTTCTCTAATCGCGGCTAAGAAGTCAAGCGATAGTTTCTTTGTTTGACTGGGGCCGTTTCTTCGCCCCGACCTGAGTGCCACGTGGCATCGTGCGCAACCGCAGTCAATGATGGCCGCAGGCCATCGCCACCGGCGACGCGAAGCGTCATTGACGGCGGCGAGCACGGTGCTGAACCTCAGCGAGGTCGGGCTCGTGCGCTGCAACCCGTGTCCTGCTCGTTAAGAACAGTCCCTTCATCCGCCGGTCGCTGGCCTGCCGAGGTCATGGTTCTCTCCGAGGTTTGATACCAGATCACCTCATCATGGGTTCAGGGGGGCAGTGATGCCGCAATGTAAACTCGCGAACTGCTCGGCGATGGCCGTGCCGGCGCACAACTCTTGATACGCGGTCATCTCTACCCGCCGTCCCGGCAAGGACAGCGTCCCCGCTCGCGCGGAGCTTGGTGAGTGGACGAAGGATTAGGCGGCTACAGCGCCCTTCGTCCACCGGAACTCGGTGCCGTCAATCCAAATCCGATGCAGGATGACAGCCAGTTTCCGGGCAACCGCAACTTTGGCCTTTGTCGCGCCAACCCGCTGCATTAGCCGAACGCCCCACGCTTTCAGCGGCGACCAGCGATCCACCCGGGTCAGCAGCACGCCGGCGGCCTCATAGAGGCACGTCCGGGCAAATCCATCGCCGCATTTGGAAATCCGACCCGCCTGGTCGACCTCGCCAGATTGGTAGCGCTTCGGCGTTATGCCGAGATAGGCGCCAACATCGCGGGAATGGGCAAACCGCTTGGGATCATCGATCACCGCGATGTAGGCAAGCGCCACGACCGGCCCCACGCCCGGAACTGTCATCAGCCGTCGTGCCGCTTCGTCCTTTTGGGCCAGCTGCCGGATGGATCGATCACAGGCGGCGATCTGCTCGAGCAGGCTGTCTCGCACCGCCACCACGGAGGCAACGATGCTGTCTACGCCGGAGCGCCCCTTTGACAACACCTGCGCCCGTTGCCCAAGTTGCCCGCGACTACATTTGCCAATGACCAGGCCGAACGTCTTCAAGATGCCCCGGAGTTGGTTGTCGATCCGGACGCGCATATCGACCAGTTGGTGTCGGACGATCAACAGCGCCTTGCGCTCGTGTGAGGCCAGGCTCTTTACCTGCACGGCCTTGAACCAGCCGACACGGACCATTTCGGCAAGCCCCCTCGCGTCGCCGCGGTCGGATTTGTTGGGCCGCACCGACAACACCGCCTGGGCATGCCGGGCATCGAGGCAGACTACGGGCAAACCCTCGGCCTTCAGAGCGTGAGTGAGCCAGACCGAAGTCGGCCCGCTCTCCAGACCGACACGCACAAGGTCGGGCGCTCTTTTCCTGATCAGTCTGACGATGGCGGCGGGCTCAGACGCCACCTTGCCTTCGAAAACGCGCGTTCCGTCCTGATTCAGGGATACAGACGCTGGTTTCCTTGAGCGACACGTCCAACCCAACAAACGTTCCCATGGCCACTCTCCCTTTGCTAGAGACCGAGGCCAGTTCTACCCGCATGGGGCGAGCCGCCGCGATTTAGGCCATGTAAATTGGGAGCGTAGACGGCAGCGGATGGTCGAGGAGGTCAAGAAGCTCCGCCTCGATGTCATCACGGGCCTGTGCCTGTTTCAGCATCCAGCCAGCGGCCTTGTCGGCGTACCGACCGGGCCTGGTCGAGCCAATCACGATGGCGATGCGGGATGTCGTGGTCATGATAACCTCATATGTTGATTTCGGATGCCCCCGTTGAACCTGTTCGCTGACTTTACGAATTGTTTCGTGTGCTATCGGTCTCGATAGGCTAGGACCTGGGGTTGACGTCCATCTCGGAGGCCCGCGCCAGTGCTTGCGTGTCGACATACTCACGGATGTTCGTCAGCTTGCTATCTCGAACGATGATGGCGAAGACCCAGTTATCCACCCAAGCCTTGCCGGTGGCCTTTATTGTCCCCTCGTCGGAGCCGACGACCAAAACCCGGTCGCCCTGCGCTACGTATTCGGGAGGCGCCGGGAACGACGTTTCCAGCTCTTTCGAAGCCGTCTGAAGCAAATCCGCCAATCCGGCGTGTCCGCGGTGTGTACCAGCCAGCGGCCAGCCCTCGCCCGGGACGATCCACTCGATATCTTCGGCAGACAACGCGAGCAGGGCATGCTTATCGCCTCCACCCATCGCTGCGAAGAATGCCTTAACAGTCCGGACGTTGTCTTCGATGCCCATCGAAGTCTCTCCATTTTCCTTGTGTCGGTTGCGTTGTGGATCTGCCCGTAAGCGTGCTGTCGGTGGCTCAGCCGATCTCGACGTTCATGGCGATGTTCCAGGAGCCGGCGCCGTTCTTGGCGAGGCCGATCATCATCAGGCCAAGTGCCTCGAGCGTCTGGGCCATGTTCAGGCCGCCGACATCCAATGGACGAAGCCCGAGACTTTCGAGCAGCGTCGAGACGCGCGCCTTCGCCTCCGCATCGTCGGTTGCGATAAAGGCGTCGAGGTGCCCGCCCTTGGCAAGCACGTGACCGAAGATTGTGTTGAACGCCTTCACGACGTGAGCGCCCGCGGGAAGGCTTTTTGCAGTCTCCTGCGCACCGGAACTGCCGGCAGGGGTAACGAGGCCCGTCATATCGGCGTTGACCGGGTTGGCGAGGTCGATGATCACCTTGCCGTCGAGGGCGTCGCCAAAGTCGGCTACCACCGCGGCCACGCTGCCGTAAGGCACGGCGAGTATGACGATGTCGCCCGCCGGCGCAGCCCCATACGTCCCCGTGATCGCACCGGCCGCGAGCTTGCTGGCCAGTTCCTGCGCCTTTGCAGCGTCGCGGTTGACCACCTCGACGGTGTGTCCGGCATTGGCGATACGGCCCGCAACCGCCGTGGCCATGGTTCCAGAGCCGATGATGCTGATAGTACTCATGTAAAGTCTCCTTTTGAGTTGAGTGTTTCTCGTGATCTCTACGAGGCATCCCCCGTTTGATGTTGCTTGCGTGCCGGGCCGCGCGCGTCATTCGTCATGCCAATTCCAGATCGACGGATTCTTGTCCGAACACTTCACGGCATCGCGATTTCGCTGTCGGCCGGGCCGCTTGCGGCCCAGCGCTCTGCCTCAGCCGAACTCAGCTGGCGGGGAAGTAGTGGCCGTTGTCCAGATCGGCGAGCAGGCCGGGCTGAGTGGGTTCCCAGCTGAGGGTCTGGCGGGTGATGGCGTTGGACGCGGGGAAGTCGCCCGTGACCACAGCCGACATGGACCCGAAGTAACCCGGCACCATCAGTTCGTCAGCGGGTATGCTCACCGCGGGCAGGCCCATGCGAGCGGCAACGGCTTCGGCAAGATCGCGGAATGGGATTCCCTCGTCACCGACCGGTGCCAAGTCCTGCCGGCGGAACCCTTCTCCAGCGCCAGGCGGAACAAGGAGGCGAGGTCGCGGATGTGCACGGCGGGCCAACGATTTTCTCCCCTCCCCGGGGTAACCGACGGAGCCCTTCTCCTTCGCGAGCCCGATCATCTGCAAGCGACCGGTCGAACTGTGCACGATGAGGGGGATCCGTACGACCGAGGAGCGCACACCGCGCTCGGCGAGGCCTATCACGGTCGTTTCCACGATGTTGCGAGACACCAGAGTTCCTTCGTCCATGGGTCCGCTGGGAAGGGCGGGATCATCCTCGGTCGCCGCCCGGCCCAGACTGACCGGTGCGCCGATGCGGCCCGCGCGGCCGACGTTCGTAGGCGTGCCGATGCTACCCGCCACGACCAGCGGCTTTCCAGTGCCCGCTAGCGCCTCACCGAACGCGAGCACGATCGACAGTTCCGAATCGCGCAGCGCGACGATCCCGCCGGACCCAAGCAGTTCAGCCCTGTAACCGAGATGGATGACGCCGTCCGATTCCGCGGCCGCCGCCTTGAGCGCTTCGAGGTCGGCAAGATCTCCGCGGCGGACCTTCGCGCCGAGCGCGGACACCGCGCCCGCGGACTTGTCCGACCGGGCCAGGCCGGTCACCTCGTGGCCAGCAGCGATCAAGTCAGGGATGACGTACGAACCAACGTGACCTGTCGCGCCAGTAACGAAAACATGCATGCTATTGCTCCTTGATGACGTGACCGGCTGCGGCGGCAAGGCCGCCGACTGCTGCAGCCGCGCCGCGTGCACGCAGCTCTAGTTGCCGTCGCCCGCGATTTGGCGTGGCGGCTGGCCATGAGACGCAATGTGGCGCTCCAGCATGGGCAGAAAGCGCTCGGCATCGGCCGGATTGCCGGTCTCGACGACGACGTCGAGGATCAGGCCGCTGCGACCGGTCGCCAGATTGATCTTGTGGCCGTATTGCACCTCGCGGCCGCCTTTGACGATGATGTCGGCGTGCGGCTCGAACAGGCTGACCACTTTTTCGCTGGCCGGCACCGCTTCGCCGTCGAACACCCGGCGCCTGGTCTGCGTCATGACGCGCTCGATCAAGGGCAGGTAATGGCGGACCTCGCCGCACCAATCCGCGGCGGTCGGTTCCGCGCATGCCGCCAGCACCATGAGCGCTCGCTCCAGGGCCAGCTTGGTGGCACGCGTGACTGCGATCAGCTCGCGATACAGCTTGGCCTTCCGCTCCTTGCCGCGGCTGTGCTGGATGGCGTGGGCACGCTTTTTGGCCAGCCGGCGGTGATCACGCCAGCGGATCCCGGCGCGGCCGGCTAACCCACCCGCCTGTTCCAGCAAGCGCGTCATCACCCGGACCGCGTCCCAAAGCAACGAGCTGTCGCTGGGCTCATGCATCAGCGCTTCAGTGACTGTGCTGTCGATGCGAACCATCGCTGCCGGCTCGAGCCGGGTTTGCCGGGCGTTGCGCACCACCGCCTGATTGATCGCTTCCCAACTGGCCGCGGTGATCGCGCTGATGGTCTTCTGAAGCACCGCCTTCTTCGGCGTCCAGCCCATCGGCAGCCGCGCGAAGGCGCGAAACGATGCTGAATCTTCCAGGTGAAACGCCAGTTCCTCGTAGCTCAGCTGGCGGTATTGCTTCAGCAGCGCGCAGCGCAGCACGGCTTCCGCCGGCAGCCCACGCCGGCCGGTCTCGCGCACCCCGTCGCGGCGCAGATCGTTGCTGACCAGGCGTAGCAATGGGCGATGTTGATCGAGCCACTGCGAGATCTGCTTCAACTCGCGACCGATCTCGTGGGTGGCGAAGATATCGAATAGACTGGCCTGTGTGATGCGTTCCTGACGCATGATCGGGCTCCGGCGGGTGGGGTATGGATTCGGCTGCAGTGGTATGCCGCCGACACATAACCGAAGCCGCCGGGCTTGACTCGCGATATCGCGAAGCAGCTGGGTTTTTAGACGATTAGCGTTATGGACGGACATAGCTAGCGAACGATCCGGCGGACGAAGTGCAATTCCACAGCGGATAGAGGGCCGCCGAGCTGTTGCATCGCACCGCCGTCCGCGAGAGAGCCGAGGTCGATCCCGACCAAGCCAGTGGAATTGATGAGATCAATCACGAGCGCTTTGGCGTCGCGATCGTCTCCTGACACGAACAGGATGGTCTTCGGCTTTTGCGGCGAGAAATCCTGTATCCAGGCCATCGGCATATTGCTGATCGACTTCACAAGCCTGGCCCCTGGCGCCATCTCGGCAACGATCTCGCTAGACGTCCGTCCCTTCAGGGCCGCGATCGACCTTGTCACCGCTGCGGCGCTAATATCCGGCTTCTCGCCCATGTGGGCGTTCGTCCCGTCGACAAGTATGCGGCCACCCCAATCGATCCCCTTGAGCGCTTCGGGCATATCCGCCCAGTTCGTGGCGAGGATCACCACATCGCATTCCGCAGCTTCCTGTTTGGATCCTGCGCTGACGGCCGGACCCAGATCGGCGACGAGTTCGACTAAGGCCTCCGACCCCCGGGAACTGGAAAAGACGATCTGATGACCCGCATTGATCAGATGGCGGCCGATGGTCGTAGCCATACGACCTGCACCGATAAACCCGATTTTCATGAGAAGCTCCTTTGGAGATCGAGCTCTAAGCCGCGGCAGCCAGGCTGACCGCTTCGCCGAACTGCTCGACCGCCGTCTCTCCCTCTATTCCTGCGCGCGTGCGGCCGGCGAGGATGATTTCCAGATCGGTGATCCCTATGAAGCCGAGCACCTGACACAGATAGCCGCTGGCTTGATTGTAGCCTTCCACCGGAGAGCCCGGGCTGAAGTCGCCACCGCTGGCCAGGATGACGGTGGCCTTCTTGCCTGTCAGCTGGCCGCCGTGCTGGCCGCCGGTCGACGTAAACGCCGCACCAACTTTGCCGATCAACGCGCCCGACATCCATAGACCGCCGGTTGTATCCCAGAACGCGGCCATCTGGCCCGGCATCCGGCCGTAGCGAGTGGGCGCCCCAACGACGATGCCGTCATACTCCGCTAGCTTATCCGGTCCCTCGATCACTTGATGCGGGGTGGGCCGTCTTGAAGTGCGCGGCTTCCACCACCTCTGGCGGAGCGGTCTCGGGAACACGGCGGATGTCAACCTCGGCACCACTGGCGAGCGCACCCTCGGCGATCGCGCCCGCCATCTGCTCGATGTGCCCGTACGATGAATCATAGAGGACGAGAACCTTAGTCATTGATGGTCTCCCTAAGTATGCTCGCGCTTGAGCGTGTTCAGAATCGGCCTGCGCGAAAGTCGGCGAAGGCTTCCTCAATCTGTTCTTGGGTGTTCATCACGAAGGGACCACCGAAGACGACCGGCTCGCGCAAAGGCCTGCCCGCGAAGAGCAGGAGACGCATTGCGCCGCCGCTTGCCTTAATCGTCACGACCGAAGGCGCTTCGTCGCTGCGTGTCAGCCAGGCCAACTCGCCGGAGGCGACAGGCCGCTCTTGTCTCCCGACAATCGCTAAGCCTTCGAGAACGAGAAGGAAGGCGTTCGCGCCCGCCTCAAGGTCTTGCTCGAACGTGGCGCCATCATCCAGACGCGCGTCAATTGCAGCGACCGGAACATGGTTCAGCGTCGGAGACGAAATGCCCCTGGAGCTGCCGGATAGAAGGCGAATCTCGACACCCGGCTCCCGTCGCCTGGGAAGGTTCGCCCCTCTGAGATCCTGGTAGCGCGGCGCTGCCATCTTCTCGCTGGCGGGCACGTTCACCCAAAGCTGAAGCGCGTGCGTCGTCGTGCCCGGCAGAGGGTTTTCGTTGTGGATGACGCCACGGCCGGCCGTCATCCACTGGGCGTCTCCGGCGTAGATCACACCGGTATTGCCGGCGCTATCGAAGTGCTCAAGCGCGCCGTCCAGCACAAGTGTGACGGTTTCGATCCCGCGATGAGGATGCCGCGAGAAAGCGTCCCTGGGCACCCAATCCTCGGCCATAAGCAGAAATGGATCGCTGAAACCTGGATTTCCGCCGTCGATGAGGCGGCGGGCTCGATGCCCCGCGACAGGGCCGGCCTCGAACTCTGGGTTCGCAATCAGCGCGACTTCGCGGGATTCCAATGGTGTTATTGCAAGCATGACGAAGAGGTAAGCACTGGCCATCGCTCGAAAAAGCGGCTAACTTTATACTATCTTGATATATGGATTAGATCATGGACGCCCTTACCCTCGATCAGATCAGGGTTTTTCTGTCGGTCGTTGACGAGGGCAGCTTCCCGAAAGCGGCAAAATCGCTGCAACGGGCTCAGTCGGCAGTTACCTACGCGATCCGAAAGCTGGAGGCTGAAATCGGCGTCCCGCTGTTCGATCGTTCGGCCTACCGCTCGGTCACTAACCCCGGCCGGCCGCGCACTACTGACCCGAGCGCGTCGTATCGATGAAGAAACGGGAGCGTTCCGCGAGCAGGCGCGCGGCCTCGCCCGCGGCCTGGAAGCCGAGTTAAGCATCGTGCTGGACGCGTTTTATCCGATGGCTCCGATATTTGATGCGCTTCGTGCTTTCACCGAGCAGTTCCCGACAGTCCCGCCGCGCCTCTACGTCGCGTCACTGGGTGCCGCCGCTGACCTGGTGGCTGACGGGACATGCGCCATCGGATTGCTGCCGAGCAACGTAGCTGAACTCGCCGCGCTCAAACTTAATCCGATCACCACCATGGCTCTCTGGCCAGTGGTCTCTCCATCCCATCCCCTCGCGTCCATGCAGGGCATTATCGAACCGCACGTGCTTCGCCAGCATGTCCAACTTGTCTTGACGGACGCATCAACTTTGACGGTTGCGAAAGATTGGGGCGTGCTTTCCAGTCGAACTTGGCGCTTAGCCGATCTTGGCGCCAAAAAATCGATGCTGCTCGCAGGGCTCGGCTGGGGGAATATGCCGGCGCACCTGGTAGAGGACGAAATCAAAGACGGGAGGTTGACGGTCATCCAACCAGCCGGCTCCGACCGCCTCACACCACTGGTGCTTGGCGCTGCCTACATTTCGGAGCACAGCCTTGGACCGGCTGGACGGTGGATGCTGAATTACCTCACCTCCGTAGCGAGCGGCTAGGAATGAAGCATCGGTGCAACGCCGTTACTTAGGCCGGCATAGGCTGCCCCGCCTGCCAGGCGGCGCCTGATTATGACTCTCGTAAGGCCGCTGCGCAGGCGCCCTACCATGGGCGCGTCAAATAGTTCGTTTAACCTGGCGCCTGCCGTGATCTGGCGGAACGGCTCGTTCAATCGCCCGCGTCATGCATGTTGTCGGTCATTCAGGCGCTGATTCATGATTGCGCGCAGGTGCGGCCCAGCGCCGCAGCGTCACCGTCGCGTATCGCGCTTACCGCTGCACCAGCGTATCGACGTCGAACAGAGCAACGTTCAGCTTGGCGGTACACGGGAAAATGGCTTCAGCGGGCTAGCTAAGCCAACGTGTAGTAGCGCGTAACATCCTGAGATCATGCGCTGATCGATGTCGATCGCCTGCATCATCTGATTTGTATACCAAGAAGGTCTAATCTCAATTCGTTTTTTTTGACCCGGCATCCCCAATTGAATGAGCAGAGCCCCGCTTCCGCGCAACGCCAACGAAGGATGCACGACATGACCAGACTGAATGGAAAGACCGCTGTGATCACCGATGGCGCTGCCGGCATCGGCCGCGCCCGGCAAAGCGCTTCCGCCAGCGAGGTCGCCGTCGACGGCGGCTTGGCGCAACTCTGACCCCGGCGCGGTCCCATGCCTGGCCCGCACACAACGAAGGATGAGAGACTATGAAAAAGCTTGGAGGTAAGGTCGCAGTCATCACGGGCGGCAGCAGCGGGATTGGATTGGCCACGGCCAAGCGCTTCGTGGAAGAAGGCGCGCACGTCGTGATCACCGGGCGACGAGAGAAAGAGCTGAAGGAGGCCGCAGCCTTTATCGGAAGAAACGTCACGACGGTCACGGGTGACATAACACACCTTGAGGATTTGGACCGGCTCTATGCCGTTGTGAAAGAGAAACATGGGCACATCGATGCACTCTTCGCAAATGCCGGCTGGGGTGAAGTCGCACCAATTGGAGCGGCTACCGAAGCTCATTTCGACAAAACCTTCGATTTAAATGCGAAGGGAACATTCTTCACAGTGCAAAAGGCCATTCCCCTTTTCAAAGATGGAGGCTCGATCATCTTGAGCACTTCGGTCGCAAACGTAATGGGATTGCCGACGTTTGCCCTCTATGCCGCGAGTAAGGCAGCTGTGCGTAGTTTCGCGCGTGGCTGGGCCATGGAACTAAAAGACCGCAAAATCCGCGTGAATGCGGTAAGCCCCGGACCAATCGAAACTCAGGCACTTGAGAAAGCGGGCCTCACTCCCGAACAAGCCCAGCAAGCTGCCGAGCAGTTTGTCTCGAAGGTTCCTCTCGGTCGGAGAGGTAAGCCTGAAGAAATTGCGGCTGCCGTGGTGTTTCTCGCCTCCGATGAAAGTTCTTACATTACCGGCGTAGAGCTCGCCGTCGATGGAGGCATGGCGCAGGTCTAATCACGGGGCGGTCCTGCGGCTGGCCTTCCAGCTTCACCAGTCCTGGACCGCCTTTAGTTCTAACATGAGATCGGAGGAGCATTATGAGCTACGCAATTATCGGCTTCGGCAATATCGGTCAGGCACTGGCCAAGGCGTTTGCCCTCAAGGGCATCGAAGTA
>CAVYXX010000032.1:0-32758 GCA_963772355.1 uncultured Alphaproteobacteria bacterium
TATTCATCTTTCAATCAACCGGGGATATTCAAACGAGCAACGGAACCCGAGCGCCACTGGAGGTGACCGTGCCACCGCCGTAGACCTTCGGCATAAGCTTCCATATCAAACCACGAAAAGCGTCTCGTGTGTTGGCAGCGTGGTGGGATAGGGGGAGGAAGTATGATGCTGAATAAGATCTGTGTCGTTGTTGTTGCGCTCGCCCTGGCGGGGGCGCCAATTTCATCGCTGCTGGCCGCCGCGCCGCCGCGCCATCAGGGGGTGGCGGCGAACCTGTGAGCGGCGGCCCGGTCGGAGCTGTTCCCGGTGTGGCGACCGGTTCGACTGCCAAAAAGAAACCCATCCCAACGAACCGACACCACGTGGCCGCACCGCATGGAACCAGACAGCCGATCGTTCTGCCCAGGAAGCCCGTCGTGACGAGCCACTAGCTGAGGTCGAGGTCTGTTCCACCGTCTGCCGCCGCGAGCCGGCGCCTGGGCAGTTCCGGCACCCGGGGCAGGAGACTTGTCTCTGACCCCATCGGCGCCTACGTCTTCCCCATCGTCGGCACGATACACTCGGGCGTTGGCGACCGAGAGACGCTTCTGCGCTCCCGCTCAGCGAGAGGGAGTGCACGGGTACATGACGCGCCGAAGCACAACGGTTGCGGGCGGTAGCTCGGGGATTACGCACCGAGAAGTTGCTGGCCATTCATCAGCTGGTTGAAGAGCTGGAAGAGCGGGCGCGGGAAGCCGAGATCGCCCCAGCGGATGCTCGAAAGTAGCCTACGTCGGGTCAGTCTCGGCTTGCGCAGGAAGAAGCCGGAGCTTTGCCCCTTCCAATCCGTTGTCGCCCGCGAATGGCGAGGCGGTTCTGGCCTGATCTACCAAATCGAAGGGGCGCTTAGTTAGGCAAGCGCCACAATAATCCTTGGGAGCTCCGCGATGTCCGTCCAATGTTTTTTGGCTTAGTATCTTTGGCAATCGCCGTTTCGCCTGCGCTCGCTCAGCAGTCGCCCGATCAGCCAAAGGCACCTCCCGCCGCCGCGAGCGCGGCCCCCGAGCCGACCGGAGCGCCAACAAATCCTGACCTGACCGTGGCGACGGTGAAGCTGCAGGGCGGTTCACGGATCAGCAAGCTGATTGGATCTGCGGTTTACCGAAATGAGAAGATTGGCAGCCTGGACGACCTGATCCTGAAGGATGGCAACCGCATCGCCTTGGGTGTTGTATCGGTCGGTGGGTTTCTCGGCATGGGCAACAAACTGGTGGCGGTGCCGTATGATCAGCTCCGCCTCGAAATGGACAAGGATCAGACGAAGATCACTATGCCAGGCGCGAATAAAGATGCCCTGAAGGCGATGCCAACCTTCACCTACAGCGGATAGCCCATCACCCCCCGAACCACAATCAAAGTGTCCAGGCGATACCGCCACGGCCCGTTCGCACCGCGAAATAACAGGCCACGACCAGAACCGCGGTGTGCTCGGCAACTTCGCAGGGTGATAGAGATCCACGGCCATTTGCTGTTCAGCGGGTTCAGCGTCGGTTCAGGTTGCCGATAGAGACTACACGGCCATACAGTTGGGCGGTATAAGGAACCAAAACATGCGTGCGCCTTTGTTCGCCCTGTTGGCATTGCTCGCGTTGACTGGATGCGTCTCTTTCAGCAGCAGCAATCCGTCACCGCCCGCACACGACACCGTCGTCGTGCCATCCGGCTCTACCTATTGAACGCCTGATGACCATCGTCAGTACCAGCCCTCGTAAGCGCCCTGCAAAGCCCGCACAGGTTGCATTGATCAAGGTGCCTCGGAGCATCCAGCATACGCCGCGGGGCATGGCGTGGAAGCTGCTACCGCCACTTGAGCCGGAGGCCAGGGCGCGGGCTGTCGAGTTCTTCGCGAAGATGGGGGTCAAGACGGCAGGAAGAGGGCTCAGATAGCTAGCGCGTTCCAGCCCAGCGGCATCACGCCGACTCGCACGAAGCTGTAAAGATCTTCATGCCTGCCGGGGCTCCTGAGCCTGTCTCGTCGAGCACTGGGTTTTCTCGACGCAAGCTGCGCCGCCAAATCAGAGCGGCCACACTCAGACCGACGGACCAACGCAGGCGAAGCCTGACGAGAATACGGAAAAGAGCAAATCAATCGTGAGGGAGTACCACGAGACCGTCCATATCTCCGGAGATCACGGAGATCCCGCAATACTCCTCGGAGGAGCCATTCCGATCCCGTGCTCCCATCTTCGTCACGAAATCCGTCATCAGGGCTACCGGCAGGACTGAACCAACGATGCAGATGATCTCGCGGCCAATTCCTTGATGTATAGAAGGTCAGCTGCAGTCGCCGTAGGCCACACACTGCATTAAGTCCGCCCGCGTCAATAAACATCGATACCTGCTTCATGTTTTCCGGCACGGTTCCGTCGAGCACTTTTATCGAGTAGGCGATTTTACCATCGCTAAAAGAGGGATTGCGCAGTTCGACAACCGCACTGCTCACCTCATCATTCTGCACGTAAGTCAGGCCGGCATTGGGAGGATCGCTGGCAAAGCTGTTTGGTCCCTTCGACCACGCTTGGAAGAATTGTTCATGGGCAGTCTTTCCTGCGTTCCGCGCGGGGCGGTCGGCGAAGTAGGTTGTAAACTTACCGACACCGCTGAGCGTCAACTGGCCATCTCGGAAGAAGAGCTGCCTCCGCGACCTGGACAAATTGACCCTCTGTTGGTTTGATTTTTTTTTTTTTTTTTTTTTTTTTTTTTTTTTTTTTTTTTTTTTTTTTTTTTTTTTTTTTTTTTTTTTTTTAAAAAAAAAAAAAAAAAAAAAAAAAAAAAAAAAAAAAAAAAAAATTTGCCACACAACAGGGAGATGAGACATGCGGGTTTACGGATTGGCCTCGGCGGGGGTCTTTCTCTTCTGTTCCGCAACGTTTGCACAGGCACCTGTGCAGCAGAACGGCCAAGCGTCGTATTATAAGTGCGGGTCAGAGCGGCCACACCAAGACGGCAAACGGCGATAAAGTTGATCCGAATAGCAACACCGCAGCCTCACGCGACCTGCCGCTGGGCACCAAGGCAACGGTCACTAACAAAGCAACTGGTCGGTCCACGGATGTGAAGGTCACCGATCGCGGTCCGACCCGTCAGGACCGCAAAATTGATTTGTCTAAGAAGGCTGCCGAAGATGTCGGGATGACCAAGACAGGGACTGCGCCTGTGGACATCAACGCGGATCCCGCGAAGCAGACTGATCGTGTCGTAACGCAGCAGTTAGAAAAACAACAGAAGTGATCTTTGGCGGCGGACTTCGACCGGCTGGTTCATCCTGGCTGGACCGAGCATTGCCCGAGATACATCACATCTTCGATGAATATGGTGATCACGCCGTGGAGGTTGATCTTCTCGCCAACCTTTAGGGAGGTTGCGCCATCGGGGTTGATGCAAGCCACTGCACCCAACGATATCGTTGCGCTGCGCAATGCGTATGTCGCGCATGGCGCTGACAAGGACTGGATCACCGCTTGGTTGGCACAGAAGCGCGATTTCTCGGGTGAAGCCGTCGTCGTGGGCGCGACGGAAGATCAAGCGGCCCCTGGCGCCGATGGCGCAGTGCGCACAGTTGGCTTTACAAGCGCCGCTCGCGCAGGGCGCGGATTGGCACTTTGAATGGCACGAGGTGCGGTGCACACGCAATCCTGCCGATGGATCGAGGGAGGTAGCGTCAGCAAGCTGATCGAGTTGGCGGGCCTCGTGGCTCTGCGTGCGATGATGACAGACCGCCGGATCGCGGACCCGAAAATGTTCGCCCAAGTCCGGCTTGGCATTGATCCTAGGTGCCCTCCGTCATTGATTTCCGAGTTGTTTTCTGACTTGCTTGCGCGGGCCGGTGAATTCGCCACCTGAGGCCGGTTCAATTCGCCACCCGAGGCCGGTCGAAACCGCCACCCCTGGCCGCAGGCACCGAGCCGTTAGGCGAGGCAAACTGCCACTGACGAACAACTTTATCTGGAAAGAAGAGAAGTCGTCAATTAGAATATTCTTGTTGTGATTGATGCTGTAATTTTTGCCGACCGTGTAACGTGTGAATAACGGGGATAACTAGACTAAGCTATTTACTTTGTTCGCCTATTTCATCTCCAACCGGATCCGCCACCGCCCGACGGGCGCCGTTGCCGCGCATCGACTTGCCCGTGAGCTCGAGGCGATATGCGTTGTTGACGAGACGATCCAGGATCGCGTCGGCGTATGTCGGATCCCCAATCTGAAGGTGCCAGCTGTCCTGGGGGATTTGGGTCGCCACGATGGTCGAGCCGCGGTCGTGGCGATCGTCGATGACCTCCATCAGGTCGCGGCGCTGATCAGCGGTGAGCTTGACCATCGCCCAATCGTCCAGGATCAGCAGCCGGGTGCGAGCCAGTGTCTTCAACAACCGTGCTTGACGGCCATGCAGCCGGGCAATCGCCAACTCGTCGAGCAGCCGCGAGAGGCGCTTGTAAAGCACCGAGACGCCATCGCGGGCGGCCTGATTGCCCAGGGCACAGGCAATCCAACTTTTGCCGACGCCGGCCGCCCCGCTGATTAAAACGTTGCGGTGTTGGCGGATCCATAGCCCGCTGGCCAAGGCCTGCATGGTCGTGCGGTCCAGTCCGCGCGGCGTACGCAGGTCAAGATTTTCCATGCAGGCGGATTGACGCATGCCCGCCCGGGTCAGACGCTGCGCCAAGGCCGCGGTGAGCATCGCGCTATGCTGGATGTCGACCAGCAATGCCAGCCGCTCGGCGAACGGCATGGCGTCAATCTCGGGCTGTTGCAGTTGCGCGGTCAGTGCGTTGGCCATGGCTCCCAGGCGCAGGTCGTGCAGCTTCTCAATGGTCGGCTGGTGCATCTTGTGTCCTTGTTGCTGGATCGGTGGCGCCGATCGTCAGTGGTAGTAGCCGGGGCCGCGAATGTTGCCGTGATGGCCGACGCCATCCTCGGCCACGGGGTCGACGAGTGGCCGCCCGCTCTTGAGCAGGTGCTCGACAAAGCCTGATGAACTCGCACCTGCCGACAGCGCTCGCACGCAAGCGGCCTCCAACTGCTCGCCCGGGTAGCGGGTCGCCAAGCGCAGAATGCCGAGGCAGGACCGCACACCCTGTTCGATATGATCGCGCCCGGTCAGCAGCCGCTCGACATAGGCCGCGGTGGCCACACCGACCTTGGCCGCCTGGTCGCGAACCCAGTCCGGCGTCCGCTTGGCCACCGCGCTGTGCGCCGGCGGCATGTGTTCGCCCAGCGTGGCCCAGTGATTTTGCCCGGCCACCCGGGCATGGCTGGCGGCCCGCTCACCGCGATGGAAAATCTGCACGCCGGTCCGAGTGAGGAAGACATCGACGCGCTTGCGCACCAGCGCATAGGGCACCGAGTAGAAGTTCCAATCGACCGCGACGTGATAGTCGAGGTTGACGGTTGCCCCGATCGCCCAGTGGCCGATCACGTAGGGCTCGATCGGCAAGCGCTTGAGGGCGGCGCGTTCGACCGCTTCAAACAGGCTGCGCCGGCTACCCTCGCGCGGCGGCGCCATCGGCTTGTCGTTCAGTTCGACCAGCAGCAGCGCGATCGCCTGGTTTAGCTCAGCCAACGAGAAGAACTGGCGATGGCGGAGCGGAGCCAGAAGCCAACGACAGGCCTGCAAAACGCCATTTTCGACCCCCGGCTTGTCCCGCGGCTTGCGTGACCGTGCCGGGACCACGGCCGTGCCGTAATGCTTGATCAACGCGGCATAACTGGCGTTGATCACCGGGTCGTAATACGAGGCATGGGTGACGCCGACCTTCAGATTGTCGGGCACAACCTTCGCCGGCACGCCGCCCAGGAAGGCAAACAGACGGACATGCGCGCCAAGCCAGTCTTCCGTCCCCTGGGTCCAACTGGCCTCAGCGTAAATCAGCCCCGAACACGGCAGGCAGGCCACGAATATCTGCGCCGCACGCGCCGTACCGTCGTCCATCACCGCGACCGTGTCGCCGGCGTAGTCGACCTGCACCGTCTCGCCGGCATGGTGCACCTGGCGCATCGACAGGCCTCGCCCCGAGGCCTTCTGCCATTCGCTGAGCCGCAATTTGAACTGGCTGAACCCCAAACCGTCCGGATCGGCTGCCTTGTACTCCATCCAAAGCAGCTTGCGCGTGACGTGCTTGTGGCGCCGCAGTTCCTGATCCACCTCCGCCCAGTCGGGCAGTGCGCGACCATCGGTGGCCGATGACGGCGGGTAAAGCGCCACCTCCAGCGCCGTCTCCGACAACCCATCGGCGGCCGCGGCGTCCAGCCCTGCCGCCGCCGCTCGATCCAGATACGCCCGCACCGTCGAGCGCGCCAGCTTCGCGCCTGCCGATATGGCACTCAAATTCGGCCCTAACTCCGCACGCAACCGTAACACTTCCCTGATCCGCCGCATCTCCGCCCTCGGTCTCGGCACTACTGCTACCCCGCCAAAAAGGGCGGAACAGTAGTCGCGATTACTTCGATGTCAGCGGCGGCTTCCTCCACCAGCAGACTGGCGAATTCGCCGGCCTCAGGTGGCGGTTTCGACCGGCCTCAGGTGGCGATTACAATCGGCCTCGAGTGGCGATTACCTCCGGCCCGTGCAGACTTGCTGTCAGGATCGTCGATGGTGCTGGAATCGGGACATGTCGGAAGCCGCGGTCAAGAAAGACGTTGTTCGACTGAGTAAAGACGAAAGGTCGATGAAACGCCCGCAGCGAATGGATGCTTCCAATCTCACCGCTCGGGGTTGACGCTGTTGATCAGTTAATTGCGTGTTGGCCAACCGGACTGTAAGCCTGCCCTTCGAGATTGGGGGTCCAGGCACATGAGCAACGAGTTAGTCGGAGAGTGGCTAACGTATGCGTCTTTCGCAGTCCCAGGGATGTTCTGCTTCGTGGGCGCTGTCTAGGCCGAGTGGCGCGAGCGATAAGCGAACTCCTCCCGGCGCCGGTGACCACAAGGCCGAAAGTTTTCGAGGCCACAAAAGGCCCCCGAACGGTGTCGCGCGCGGGGGCGAGTTCATAAGACTGGGATGCACACCCTAGCACGCTGTGGGTCCGCACCGTGAGGTTGCGCGCTCGCCGCAGTGGGGTCAAGCGTGCGGAAGTTGGAAGCATTCGAATTCCGGGTCAGACGCGTTCTAGAGGCGCGGATACCACGGAGATACGAATGAGCAACGAAGTCATCGTGGCGTATGTTGCTGAGCAGCTTGCATTGCCGCTCTCTGCTGCCAGATGGCTTGGTTCTGGGCTGCCAGCGCTTGAGCCCTCTGCTGTTGCAGCTGCTGCCACGCTTGGGCTTGGGCAGCCTTCTGTTGCTGTAGCTGTTGCGAAGCTTGAACCTTCTGCTGCTCTAGCTGTTGCCAGGCTTCAGCCTTTTGCCGCTGTAGCTGTCGCCACGCCTGGGCCTGAGCACCCAGGGCTTGAGCCTTCTGTTGCTGTAGCTGTTGCGAAGCTTGAGCTTGGGTCTGCGCTTCGTTCTGGTGCCGTAGGAACTCGTGCTCCTGCCATGCTCGATCACGATCCCAGGCGCGGTGCCGATGATACCAGTAGCGATCCTGATCGTAGCCGTTCCCCCAGAAGCCACCCCCGCCAATGATCACGCCGGGACCGTAGTAACCCGGGCCATAATAGCCCGGCTCATACCCGGGATAAGCCGGCACGGAGTATCCGTCGTAGGGATAGTAGGAACCGGCAGCATTGGTTGGCGCGTAGCCGCCTGTCTGCTCGCCGCAGGCGGAAAGTAGCGTGGCCGCGCCGAGCAGCATTGCCGCCCCGAGACGCATTTTCTCCTCCTACCTAGCTGCTTCTATGGCAGCCAGCTTGGTGGAATATATGAACGGAACATGGCGGAAACAGGGCGTGCTGTGAACCGCGCGGGTGTAAACCAACGCCCGCACCCGCCCGATTATTGGATGCTTCCAATGTCTGGTGCTGCTAGCGGGAAGTAATGCAGACCGTGCATTAGTTCTCTGTCGGCGGCGACAGCAGCAAGTGCGCAGATCATGCGCACTTGTGCCCTGCGGCGGAGGAGCATCCGCCGCTTCCCCGCCGCCATCCCGACATAAGAGCACACCGTCGCGCTATTCCCACTATCGATCCCACAAAAAGGGGCAACCGCCGAAAAAGCCAATCGGTCCTCCGTTCATATCCCGCCTACTATCCAGATAACCGTCCCGACGAGACCGGCACAGCATGCGGCGGCCAAACCCAGCACCGCGATAAACTGCAGAGCATACTTTTTGTCGACTTCTCGTTGCAGAGGACCTGTCGCGATCATAGTGCAAGCTAGCCAATCAGGAGGCCCACGAGGTGACCGCCCGTGAAGAAGACGCGAATGATGCGTGCCTTTTCAATAACGCACAGTCGCCGCGGAGGTTTCTGACCGGCACTGTAGACCTCTCGTATTCCCCGACTCGGGAGCAATCCGCTAAGGCTCGGGCTGATCCTGCGACGGAGAGGCCGGGAATGGGAATGCTACGGTTTCATTGCCCGGAGTGCGGCATGGGCGACTTCGAGATCGGGCCGATGCCCGAGGCCGAGATCCACTGCGTCGTCTGCCTCGACGAGCAGGGCCGCCTCATTCGCCTCGATTGCTGGGAGGAAGAGACAGATCACGCCCGCTTGCGCGAAGGCTTGGTCGCCGCCTGAGCCGCGGACCGCTTCGGCGCAGCTTTCTTCTTGACGGCTGGGTCCTCCTCGTCGACCTGCCCTAGGCTCTTTCTGAGGGTCGCCATCAGATCAACGACGTTACTAGTCACGATCTCCGGCTCCTCTGCGGCATCGATCCCCTCGCCCTTGAGCTTCGCGTCAATCAGCGCACGAAGACGCGTCTCGTAGCGGTCCTCGAGGTCCGACGCGTCGTACTTCCCTGCCTGACGCTGCACGAGCTGCGTGGCTAGCTCGACCATCTCAGGATCGACCTTGATCCCGTCCATGCCCTCGAACAGTTCCTGGCCGCTGTTGAGGTCGCGCTCCTCGTTGGCGGGTTGACGGCCGGGCCGCTCTTGCTACCGGGCTTACCCTGGATTTTGCTCGTGTCCTGAGCTGGGTCGCGGGGTTTCTCTGATCATTGCTTGCGGTCGAATTCGGCGCGGGCCCGTTCTTCCCGCCGGGCTGTCCCGCGATGCCAGCGCCCGAGTTCTGGCTGCTGGGGGATGTCTGGGTCTGCGCCAGAGCGGGCAATGCAACCATGGCCAGTATGGCAATGGCACCAGTAAGGCGGATTTTCATTTTGGGATCCCGTGCTGTTAGCGGCGGCATGAATTCGCGTCTAAACGGCGCGCCTTGATCCGCCGTGGAGGAGGGCGATCGATCGGGGTTCGCGTTGGTCGTCCGTCTCTGCGATGAGGATGCCGTCGTGCTCGCAGCCGTCCAGGACGCTACGCGCCGCCTATGGCGATGCCCTGCGGGCATCCTGGACGGCTGCTGCGCGCGACGGCGTGGGTGTGCGCAGGTCGGGACGACAGGATGGCCGTCTTGATCGAACAACAGGATGGTCGTTGCGGTCGGTGGTTCAGGCGCGGGACGATCAGGCGGATAGAAGTCGATATTCCAAGAACCCGCGTCACTGTCGTCGACGTCAGCGCATCGCTGCTCCTCGGCCAGCAGATCTTGCAGACGCAGGTGGTCGGGCATTGTGCTCATGCCTTGGTGCCGCGGCGCTTGCGTGCCCGGGCATCGGCGCGGTCGCGGGCTTCCTTGAGCCGGTAGGATTCGCCCTCGATGGCAACGATCTCGGCGTTGTGCACCAGTTCAGGAGCCGTGTTGCCCCACCCATGACTGCGCCCCGAGATCGCGGCGTGCTACGTGTGTGCATGAGCAAGTTGCAAGATCGAATGATCGCCGGGTTCACAGCCGGCGAGCGGGACTACATTCGCCGCGAACTGGACATGTTCTTTTCGACATTGCCGACCGTGGCCGAGGGCTTTCAGCTCAAGACCTGGCGCGGTGGTCCTGACGCCGGCAAGCCGAAGCTGCCGCCGACGGCGAAGGGGTTGATCGCACGTGGCCTCATGCGGCTTGATAGCGAGGGCCACTTTCCGCGGCTGTTCTTCACTGAGGCGGGCCTAACGGCCCTGCGCGCGATGATGACAGACCGCCGTCTCGTGGACCCGAAGAAGTTCGCCCATGTCCGACAGGAACTCGGCATCGATCCTAGTTCCGAGGACGAGGCGCGAGACTGAGACCGCCCCTGATCCAATGGCGGCAGGTTTTGCTGTCGCCATGATCTTTGAGCCAAAGTCAAATCCCAGAATCCGGTAGCCCGTCCCCGAGGGGACAGCTTTCTTGCTGCAGGAAGATTGTCTTCCAGCCGATTGAACACCACTATCAAGCAATCGCCCACGACTGCCCCAGGCAGTGGGTGCCCGAGAGAGGTCTGTGCTCCCGCCGTTCCCCGCGCGAGGAGCCGTATTGGCCCAGCCCCCGTCGACATCGGCCATTCGCAACAAGCTTCTTGCGGCCTTGCCCGCCGATGCTCTTGCCCGGCTTCTGCCGAAATTGCATGCCGTTGCCCTGCCTCTCCGCAAGACGCTCCTTGTTCCGC
Source organism: uncultured Alphaproteobacteria bacterium (assembly GCA_963772355.1). Classification (GTDB taxonomy): domain Bacteria; phylum Pseudomonadota; class Alphaproteobacteria; order Acetobacterales; family Acetobacteraceae; genus Rhodopila. The sequence goes on from CAVYXX010000032.1 coordinate 10,552, forward strand.
AGAAGCGCATCGAGGCCGTTTATTTTATTGAGAGCGGCTGGGTGTCGATGGTGGCGCACCTGGATGACGGCACCCAGGCTGAAGTCGGGCTTGTCGGCTTCGAGGGCATGATCGGCCTGCCCCTCGTCGTCGGCGTCGATAGCGCCTTTACGGACACCTACATGCAGGCCAGCGGCACCGGCCTGCAAATAGAGGCGACGGCATTTCAACGCGAGCTGGAAGACAATCCGGCCCTGCATAAGCTGCTGCTCCGCTACAGCGAAGCCATGCATGCGCAGGCCATGCAAACAGCGGCCTGCAATGGTCGCCACAATCTGGAGCAGCGCCTTGCCCGGTGGCTGCTGATGGCACATGACCGTTCTGAGGGCGACACGCTGCCGCTCACTCAGGAATTCCTATCTTTGATGCTGTGTGTTTACCGCCCGAGCATCACCCTCGTGGCAAGGGTTCTGCAAAAAGCCGGCATCATCTCTTACGGAAATAACAGCAAGGGCAGCATTATCATCCTCGACCGGGAAGCGCTTGAGGAGACCGCCTGCGATTGTTACAGGATCGTGCAGGAGAGGTTCGAAACACTGCTCGGATGACCAGGCGACTGTATGATACCGAACAGTCAAGCTTCCCGGCACGTGGTTACGGCTTGGGGATGCAAAGCACGCCATCCCCCGGTGGCTTTAGCCGGGACAGTAAAAAGTTTCGGGGCGGAATGCGGGCGGCCCAGGCCGTCCTAAGAGCTTCGAAAGCCGAATTTGCCGCCGAGATGGCCGCGCTGAGCGCCCCGGTCGCACGGCGCATTCAGCAAAGCCGGGATCTCCTGGACGCCCGAAGTTCCCCTGCGACACCAACCGGCAAGTCGGATTGGATCGGCTCTCAGGAACTCAATCCTTCATCCCAGGCGGGCGGAGGCGGTGACCTCCAGCATTTCAGGCTACGCGGTGGATGGGCTTTTCCGCTCCGATCATGTCGATGCGTCGACCACCACGCAGGATGCAGCCGCGCAAGCGACCCACATACTTGCCAACGGCATCCGGACCGGAGATGTTTCCGCCGCCGATCGCACCTATCTCGCCCAGCTTGTGGCGGCCAAGACCGGTATTTCGCAAGCCGATGCCGAGAAGCGTGTGGATGATACGATTGCCAGCGCCAAAGAGGCGGACGTTAAGGCCAGACAGGCGGCAGACGCCGCTCGCAAGGCGACGGCAACGTTCGCCATCTTCACGGCGCTGTCGCTGATGATCGGTGCTTTTGTCAGGAGCGCCGCTGCAGCCTATGGCGGCAATGTGCGTGACGAATACTAAGGCCAAACTTTCCCGAGATGCCCGATGGGTCGGGGTCTCACCGGAACTCTGGTGGGTCGCTGAGGGGCCGTTCAGAGCGCGCCTACTATCCAGATAACCGAGCCGACGAGCCCGGCGCAGGATGCGGCAGCCAGGGCCAGCACCGCGATAAACCGCAGGGCATACTTTTTGTCGACTTCTCGTTGCAGAGGACCTGTCGCGATCATCAATGCGAGCTAGCCGATCAGGGGGGCCACGAGGTGCCAGACCGAGAAGAAGACCGCGACTGCCACCAGTGTCACAACGGCCAGTTCTCAACGGTTGTCGGTCACCGGGTTTTCCCCCATGAAAGGCGCCGCACGGCGCGGCGCCGATCGAGTTAACGCGTCCTGCTGAATTTGGTTTTCGATGGGTCGGGGGCTTTTTTTACGCCGGCGCCACAGCCCACGTTACTCGTCGCCTTGACCTCGATCACCGCGCCGACCGTTTCGCGCGCCGCCAGCTCCAACAGCCCTCCGACGCCGACACTTCGGCTTTCCTCGGTAAGTGCCAACCGTTGGCGTTCATGAGTTGGCAGTCGCGCGGCCGTGGCCGCGGCCGAATATTTGCCGCAAACGCCGCCGGGCGAGGAATGGCCCATCACGTCCTTATGCACCATCACGCGCGATCGCGCGCGCGAGGTTTTAAAATGATACGGAAGCCCCTGGTGATCCCCGATCTACCGCCGCTATGGGACACGCCCGCGCCGTACCGCAGCACGCGTAACGGCGGCCCGCCGCTCGAGCCGCGTTCAGCTGGTAGGCCGACGATCGATACACCGGAACTGCGCGACCGGATCTTCGAACTGCTCTGCGATGGGATGCCGCTTCGGGCGATATGCAGGGTGGATGGGATGCCCGCCCGACGGACGGTCTACAATTGGATCCTCGTCCGAGGCAGGTGGGCTCAGGTAATCATGATCTTACCGGAGGGAAACTTGGCGGCCACGGCTAAGCTCGCGATATGGCGAATGGCATGGCGATGCCATCCCGAGCGGGGCCCATTCAGTGCTCTGACACGCCCCCCTTAGGTGGCGGCAACGCCTTGCCGCCAGCGCTCGCCCGAGCTTGCTGCAGCAACTCGCCGCACCGTGCGTCTTCCGCCTCTGAGGTGCCAAATTGAATCGTCGGTAGGATCGCCAACGGCGCGAACAGGGCGGCCAGTCCTGCCACCGCGCCCGCGCGGGCCCCCACTTCTGCGCCCGGCCGGATTTTCGGGTCCTTGAACGTGCCACTGATGTTGATACGGGTCGGCAGCGATCCCCCGGAAAAGTGCTTCGCGTCTGTTTTCAACGACAGGTCTATGGTTTCCTTCGATAAATTCACGTTGCCACCGACATTGGTGATGCCCTCGCCGGTGTCGAGCGTCATCGCCTTGAAATCGAGGATGCCGCGCTGCATTCCGAGATCGCCAACAAAGCATTGCACCTGCGTTTTGTCTGGAACACCCAGTGCGGATAGCAAGGCATTGCCGAAGTGCAAACCCGTAAGGTCAACCAGCACCGCGGACAAATCCCCGCCGGCCATCGCCATCTTGGCCTCGCCGTGGCCATTCGCCAGCAGCGCTGCCAACGAGTTTCCAGTCGCGTCGATCGCCGCCACGCCGCTGACCGAACCAGCGCCCTGGAACGTATGAGTCGCCGCCATCATCCGTGAGACATCCAGGTTGCGCATGCGCAAATCAATCTTTGCACGCACATTCTTGGCGGACTCGGGCGTCAGATCGACATTGCCGGTCAGTTGCCCTTTACCCACGCCAAAGCTGATCGGATGCAGGGTGATCCGCCCATCCGCCGCATCAAGAGCGACAGTAAGATCGTCCAGCGGTATATTCCGGCCCACGATGTGCGCACCGTGATAGCGGAGGTGAATATCCGCCCAGTCGAACCGCGGCACGCTGATCGGCGTAGCTGGCAACAACTTCGGATCGGCATTCGCCATGGCCGCGGCTTCCCGTTGTTCGGGCGTGGCATTGGCGGTATTGGACCGGGCGGGCGTTCCGCCGATGAACCCATTCAGATCCGCCAGATCGACCCGGTTCGACCGCAGGTTCATCGTCACTACAGGCTTTGTCTTGCCTTTGACCTCGGTTCCACTCGGTTGCTCCTCGATCGTGCCGCCGATGTCTGAGTTCCCGAGGCGCCCCTGAAAATTGGTGAAGCGAATCTTATCAAGACCATCGACGTCAAGTTTGCCCGAGAGCTGATAGGCCACCGTCTTCGGAATCGGGAAGCCAACCAGCGGCTCCAACAGTCCCATATCCGGGCCGCTGAACTTCAGACGGACATCTGCGCCTTGGAACGCGACCGGATCTTGCAAGGTGCCGTCGAGGCTGACGTGCGTCGGCCCATTCTCGACGTTGAGTTCCACCGGCCAAGGACTTTTGGCATCGCGGAGAGACAGTAGAGCCCCACCGACCAAATGCGCCGTTGTCGGTTGGGCGGCGTAGGTGCCCTTGGCGTCCACCACAAGCTTGGCGGCATCGCCATCACCCTGGGTTTCGATCTTCGCGTTGAAGTCCGATTTCAACGGGGGAATTACCACGTGGTCATTGCCATCGGTGATGCGCACGGCACCGATTTTCAACGAACCGCTGCCGCCGCCACCGGTCGAAAGCCGAAAGTTGGCAGCGCCATCCTTTGTTTCAGCGGCCAAGACTCGTGGACCGTCTAATTCGATCACCGGAATTACAAGGCCATTGCCGCGAACATAGCCCCACGCGTCTAACTGGATCGTTAGTGACCTGATCGACACGAATGGGGGGTCACCATTCGGCCAGTCGGGCGGGTTGGCGACCACTACACCGTCCGCGGTTATCGTTACAACGCGACCCACGCGAAGATGGAGATGAGAGATAGTGACTGGCCGGCCAATCGTCACCGAAGCACGTGACTGCAGGATCGGAATGAACCAATCCCAGTTCCAGAATGCCACCAGCGCAATCAGCAGTACGAGTGGAACGCCGATCCAGGCCAAACGCCGGGAGATCCGGAGATCGCGCATGGCAGTAAAACAGCCGATCGCCTCTCCGGGTTCCGCGATCTTTATCAAATATGTCGTACTATGATCTTCGTATTCTATAGAGACGTTTTCTCCGCCGCCTCGAGGTGCTCGATCCATTCGTATTTGCTGACTGCGGAAGTGAAGCGTGAGGCCGTCAGGAAATCCTGGCCTTAGGCAGTCGGTGAAAGAGAACCTTGTATTCGTTCCAGCTAGCGGGGACTTGCCTCCTCGGCGCTCCCGCTCACGACGAACCACGGCGCTCTGTCATCAAAAACACCCAGAGATTAGCGCCGGCGAGGGACGTTCGCCTCGATCTCGGACTTGAGCGCCTCAAGCTTCTCCGCATGACTACCCGAAATCCTCGTTCCGGCATTTTGCTGGACGCCTGACTGATCGTCGGGCTGTGCGCCAGGCGTGTCCGGCCCGCGCTCATGGATGATGTCCGCCCAAGCCCGCGTGAATTCAGCGCCGATTAGGAAGATCTGACTTGAATAATATATCCACAGCAAAAGCAGAGCAAATGCACCGGCGGCTCCAAATGAGGAAGTTACCGAGCTGCTGCCCAGGTATAGGCTGATAAGGAACTTCCCGATGTTGAACAGTATCGCCGTCGCAATCGCGCCAGAGATGACGTCGCGCCACGCCAGGGAAGTATCCGGCAGCACCTTATAAATCACCGCGAACAGCAGCGCGACCAAAACAAGGGATATGAGGAAGCTGACAACGTGCATCAGGACCTGTGCACCGGGAAATATGCCATCAAGCCAAGGACCGATCGCCGACAGCGCTGTACTGACGACCAACGAAACCAGGAGCAGGAAACCGAGTGTCATTACCAGCCCGAGGCTAACAAGCCGGGCCCGGACAAGCCGCGACACGGTACCCATGCGCGGCTTTGATCGCCAAATGGCGTTCAACGCTGCCTGAAGCTCGCTGAATACTCCGCTTGCGGTTACGAGAAGCGTTATCAGCCCGACAGCGCCTGCCCATCCGCTGCGGTTTTGATTGGTGGCCGATGCGATCATGGCCTGGATAGCCTCGCCCCCCTGACGGCCCATTAAGGAGCTGATTTCGTCAACCAGCGCGCCGCGCGCGGCATCTGCACCGAATACAAAACCCGCGACGGCGATAACAATAATCAGGACAGGTGCAAGGGAAAATACAGTATAATAAGCAATCGCGGCCCCGCGACTGAGGCAGTTATCCTCAATGTAGCCATTGCCGGTAAATTTCAGGATTTGCCAGGCTTTTGTAAACATGTGAGGAAAACGACGACTGACCGCTTTGGTTGCCTGGAGCTCAAAAGCCATGAGCCGTCAAGGCCGCTGCTCCGTTCGACGCACTGAGGATGCAGGTTGGGCTGAATAAACGGACCTGCGTTTTCGGGCCAGGGTTTGCGAATGAAGGAGGTAAGGAAAGACGGGCCGGCCGCCTCAGGGATTTCAGGCTCCCACACTTCCAAGCCCGAATTGGAATCCGCTTTGCTATTGAAGTCGAATGCCTCCGGGATCCAGACAGCCATTCAATAGAGGTGGGCACGCCCGGCCTTTGGGCGAATGACCCGGTCGACCCACCGGTGATCAGCGATTGAACCGCTGATCTTGGGCACGTCCGCTCCCGGCTGTACGTACGTAAAGAACCGCACATTCGTCCGCCAAAAAGGCCGCCCTCCAGGTGAAATGTCGTCCTTGAAAGCGTCGCGAACGAAATTCTCGGTGGAGAGGTGGCGGTCCTCAAAATACATTTCGTGCACATCGAGCACCGCTTCATTCATACATAATAATGACTTCGGCGGCTCCACGGTAACCTAGCACGCCCGGGGACGCCCGCGGTTTATCTCAGCTGGCATTGCGTTTTCGGGCTGCCGCCGCCTTTTTTGCCGACGCCGAACGAGACGCAGCGGGCCTGGAAGCGGCGGCCTTGCCACCCAGCTTTCCTCCCTTGCGGGACGGCGCGGTATCGACGGGTTTGCCCCGGCCGCTCCCGCTGCGCTTACCGCCGCCAGTCTCTTTATTCACCGTCGCCCAGGCTCGCCGTTCGGCTTCGTCCTCCGGCACACCTCGATGCTCATAGCTTTCTTCGATGTGTTCGACCTGGCGAGACCCGCGCCAGGTTCTCAGTGGCAGCGCTATCAGCGAAAAACCGGTCCTCATAGCGAAACAGCGGAAAGCCGTGCATCGCCAGTCGGGCCAGCCGATTGCAATCGTTGACGATCCACCCAAACGTATGATTGAGCGGCACTTTGAAACGCTGCGCCATGGAGATGCAGGCATCACGTGGATCGCGCACGCTCAGCACGATCTGCACCCGTTCGGCCGCCAGCCACGCGTCCAGGTCCGAGCTGCCGTGGTGGGATTTGATGACCAGGTGCCGATTTTCCCGCGCCGCCTCCTCGGGTAGCTCGGCCAACGTATCGGCATAGACCGCCACAATCGCCGCCTCGCCGAGCCCGGCGATCATCAGCTCCCGTACCACGTTGAACACCCAGGTGGAGGCGCTGGCGTGCAATCCTATGGTGGCAACCAGGCGAGGTGGCGGCATTCTTGTATCCCTCCTCTCGGCGGACGGCCGTATCGCGCATCAAAGTCCGGAAGCGACCGCTCAGCAACAGACGAACCCGGCGAGGGCCACCAGGATTCGTTTCCACAAGGTTTTGGCCTTTCCTGATTCTTTCCTTACGCCAGGCCAAAAGTCCGCAAAATGAGGGGATGACTAAGAGATGCGACAAGAGTGCCATGCGACTCCGATTGTTGGTCTGCCAACTTAATACGTGAGCGCAGAGTCGTGTAGCGCGACACGACCGATGGCCGGCCGTATTGCCTCATCCAGGAATGCTCCCGAACGGGTTAGGCATTGCCTCATTCGAATTGCTCCCCAGCGGTGCAGCCGGTGCTGCACCGGCGAGAGCGGATAAATGGGGCACATCAGCATAGCGACGCGAGACGAGTTGGTGGTTGCGCTGGCCGGACGCTACGCATCAAGCAGCCGAAAGCATCGAGGTTCTCTGGATGAATTCGCGGCGGTGAGTGGGTTCCACTTCAAGCACGCGATGCGCCTTCTTCGCGCCGGCCGATCGGGTAAGGGCGCCGATCTTTCCTCGAACACGTGTCCGCACCCGCCAAGAGCCTATACTTCCAATGTCCGGTCTACCTCCACGGATGATGCGGGCGTGAGGCCAGTGGAATACTTCCATTTCCCGTGATCGGCGATCGCGTTGTGTTGGCTTGATTTATTCCCGGAATGCGAGCAAAGGTGAGGCACCTGCTTCTTTCGGAGTGAAATCTGCGACTGGATTACAACAGCGGGGTTCGGATATGGATCCCAAGACGACACGCAGGACTTTGGCCATACTGGCGGCTGCTGTCGCCGCCCTGGTCGCGTCCACCTCATAACGATGCCAGGGGAGAAGTATGGGGATCCCGCTCGCTTTCTGATCGAACAGAAGTAGTCACTTACCCATCTGCCGCACGTTTGACGGGATCTGATCCAATGTCTTGGAGCTACGTGATCGTTGCTGGTGCCTGGCGGCATTTCTGGCTTTCGATTTCCTCTATCCACCGAAGGCGCCTACGCACGACCCGGCGGATGGGGACCCCGAGGAATCCGCTCGTGGTCGTGACCTGATGGAATGAGGAAATGACGCACCTCGAAGCCATACGGTTTCTTTTTCTGGACGCCGGGCAGGCTGGGTTTCAGCGTCCGAAGACGCTAGCGACCGCCTTTAGGGGACGGCCACCTGGCGCCCTGGCGCCATTAGCGGCGCCCCACGTCGCGCCGGCAAAGCCGACCGTCGTGGCGCCAAACGCCAAAGTGAGTCCTGTCAGAAGCGCCCGAAACGAACGCCGCCGATTAGGGCGAGCCAAGTTGGCACGTTTTTTGCTCATCCCGGTGCAGGAGTCGCCTCCGGCAACCAGGCTTGCGTTTTTTGCCCGGCGCGGCAACCGTTTCGTCCTCACTTGGTCGATGAATATACGGTTCGTCTCAATTTCGTTGTTTCAGGATGCCAACCTCAAATTTAGATCAACAAGCGTACTTTTAGTGATCTAGACTGGTCAGGAGTTCAGCTAATGCCTGGAGCCTCTACAATCGTCATTGCGCGGGAGGACTTCTCAATACCTGACGGGGAGCGTGGCGCAATGCGCGAGGCGAGGCCGCGAACGGGTCTCGAAAGTCAGTTCTTTGCCCTCGTTCGCGAGAGGCGACCGGACGTTATCGTTCTCGACCTTCGAAACGCTACTTTAGATGGCACGGTGCCAATCCGGAAGATCCGCCAACGCAGCGACGTCTCTATTGTTGTAATCCGAGATGAAAGAGATCAGCGCGAGCAGGACTACCGTATCGCTGGTGCGGCTGAATGCCTGCCTGCCCCGGTTGATATCATCGTCCTGAACGCTGTAATCCAGAAGATTATGCGAATAAACGGTGCTCAGCCAAGTCGAAAGGTGGCGCAAGCGGATACTTTCGAAGTCGAAGGAATGATATTCCAACCGAGCCAGAATATACTTAGCGCGAATGGCACGAGTATTCAATTGACTACCGCAGAAAATCACCTCTTGCTGCATTTCGTTTCTCGGCCGTGGACTGTTTGTCGGCGTGCGGAGATCGCAGAGGTTGTTTATGGTAAGGATCGCCCGGCGTCGGATCGAGCAATTGATGTTGTCGTCACCCGGTTGCGAAAGAAGCTGACATCGCTACGCGGTCTGCTGGCCGACAATCTCATCAAAACCGAGTTCCGTACTGGCTACATGTTCGTGGGCGAAGTGTCGAAGGCGCCCCTGCTTGACGGCTCCGCACAGGAGGCCTGATGACCGCCTAGGACATCCTAAAGGAACGGGAGGGAGGGAGTGGCGAACTCCGTCTCCCTAAGGGATCGTGCGGCGAGAGTTGCCCGCTGCTGCCACGACTCCTCCTTTGTACGACTGACTGATCCGCCTCAAGTCAGAAAGCACCCGTGGGTATGGGCCGCTTCCTGACAAGTGAAGCGATTCACACCGCTTCCGCGCTCCAGATCGAATGTGCTTGTCCCAGAAATTGTATCGTTCGAACACAATTGGCCACTTTAGAACGACTTGAAACGATTTGACACTGGAAAAGGCAGTTCAATAACTGCGGTGATGCGCCGTGCCGTGTTGGCGGAGTCGTATTTTTGAGATTGCACGTGGCCTCTGTCCTACTATGGCGGAACCACGGGGGAGGTATGATTCGGGGGCTCGGAACATCTTACCGTCGGAGCCGCCCATGATGTCGTCTCCAGAACCGGCCCCGCAAACTCCCGATATCTGCGCAATATGCGGTTCAGAAACGATGGGAGGCTTTGAGAAGGGTCAAAGTAGTAACTATGGCGTGTTCGTGGCGTGCGAGACAGCGGGTTGTGGCCGATACATTAAGCAGGCTGCCGATCTAAGCATCCCCCGGCCTGAGCGTCCCGGCGGCTGGTGCGCCGTAGTGCGGTGCGTCCTCGGAGTATTCGCGCTTCTAGCTCCTTCTCGCGGCGCTTGATACCCACTCTGGCTGACGCGTGCGGTCATCCACGAGGTGCGTGCCGAATATACGATGGCGCATACGGATTGCGCGGCGGCGGCGTTCCGTGTCGGACAGGCTGCGCAGGTCGCCTGTCTCGCGGGTGCGGCCAGCCTGACCGGCCATGCGGCGGTCACGCTGGCTGCGCTGAAGCTGTCGGATGCGGATGGATCCGCCGAGGAACGGCTGTGGGCGCTGACGGTGGAGGGCGAGATCGCCGCCCGCCTCGGCCGGACTGGGCAGGCGGAGGACGCGTTCGCTAGGGCGCGGGCGATCTCTCCGGACGATTCGTACTGCTCGGCGCGTACGCAGACCTGCTGCTCGACCGCGGCGGCCGCGCGAAGTCGTCACGATGCTCGAGGACCGCACGCGCATCGACCCGCTGCTGTTGCGTCTGGCTGAGGCAGAGGAACGCCTGGACACACCCGATCCGGCGCACATCGCTGCGCTCCTACTGGCGACGCCGGCGCTGGGCCAGACCGCCTTGCCTGATCCGGCCAGAACCCCTGGCGCACTGAACCCAGAGGTTACCGAGACGACAATCCGCTCGACGATTTGCGTGCGCGGATGGACCCAGACGATCCGCCCCTCGCAGGCCTACACGTCGGCGCTGAAGCGGGATCAGATCCGCGCGTTTGGCTATGCCGACCGACGGATGAACGATTACCATCGCACTTCAGCGTCAACGCGTTGGTTCGCCGCGACTGGACCCACGGGCTGATTGCGAAAGCCTGGGGGCCGAGGATTTTTGCGCTCCCAACGTGCAATTTCCTGGTGGTGCAGACCAGCGGTTGTATTCACGCGCCAGAGTCGAGGAAGCAGAACGCGGACCGGAATTCGCGAAGGTGCTGGATCGGCGCGCCCGCCGAAAGAGCGATCGGACGAAAGGTAGAAAGGCGTAAAGGATGAAGCCCGATGTGAGCGACCCGACCCCTCGTCCGGGACATGTGCGTCTTCGGACTGCCGAAGGGGTTCAGAGCGTCCTGGCCTACGATGCCGCCGCGTTCACCGTCAATATGGAACGCGGGTGATGGCCAAGGACAAAAGCGGGCAGACAGGGGGAGCCACGGGCGAGCATTTGCCTGTGACGAGGCCACGGCGTGTGATCATAAATCCGTCCTCGAATATCGCGTCCGGCCGCTTTCTTGCCGACTTTCTTACCATCACGGAAATCGCCGTACTGCTTGAAGAACACACGATCGGCGCCGGCTTCGCTTCTCCCCCATATTCCCCTCCTGAGCTGCTTGGGTTCTTTAACAAACCCTCCACTTCTCGGGGGAAAGTCCAGTGCGGAGGAATCATCCTGAGACCACGTTCCGCCGGAGAGCCCAGGGTCCTATCCCGATCCTACCGATCCCGGTGCGGAAGTTGGGTTAGGCAAACCTCCACCTTTGAGGGGAGCTCGCACCGGTCGTTCTGGTGAGACGGCATAATCGCCAGCGCCTACATATTGCCATCCGCTATATGACGGATCAGCATACTTTCTACAGTGGAGAGGCACCAAAGCCGCAAGGCGGGCTCTTGGCCATGGAGATGTCGTGAATGCACGGGAGGAACATAATCTTGCGATCGTTTACGCTCTTCCTCGCAACAGTTCTGCTTAGCCTCGGCGTATATCGGGTGGCCAACGCACAGTTCGACAAATCCACGATAGAGTCGGCCCCAGCCCCCCACCCTGCAGTCCTGCCACTGTACGATCATATCGTAATCGTCGTTGAAGAAAACAAAGACTACGATGAGATTATCGGAAGCCCAGCGGCACCTTATATCAACAACGTCCTGAAAGCCGAGGGTGCCAACTTCACCCGCATGTATGGCGAGGAGCACTATAGCCAAGGAAATTACTTTTGGCTGTTTTCGGGTAGCAATCAGTCCGTCGGCTTCTACGATCAAATACCAACCACGCTGTTTACGAGTAGAAACTTGGGTGAGCAGCTAGTTACGAAGTGTAGCCCGACGCAACCATACACAAAGTGCCTTTCATTTAAGGGATATGCAGAAGACCTTCCCAGCATCGGCTCAACCATCGAGGCCGTGCGGAAAGATGCCTGCAACCAAGACTGCCTGATTTATGGGCGCAAACATGTACCCTGGATCAGCTTCGCCAACGTGCCGGATGGAAGAACAGTCGAGACATCCTCAAATCTTCGATTTGAAGACTTCCCGAGCGACTTCAGCAGTCTGCCTACCGTCGCCTTCGTCATACCCAACCTTGAAAATGACATGCACAACGGGACTGTGATCCCTGATATGGTGCGCAGAGGAGATGACTGGCTGCGTACGCACATTGACCCGTACTATCAGTGGGCAAAATCGCACAATAGCTCGCTTATCCTTACCTTCGATGAGAACGACGACAAGCGCGGTTATGTCGGGCTCACGAATCTGGCGGTGAATGTAACGGACGAGTACACGAAAGATCTTCAGAACCGGACGGTCACGATTTTCGCCGGAGCACATATCAAGCCAGGCGATTATGAGGAAGGTATGGCCGGCATCAATCATGTCACCATCTTACGGACCATCGAGGCGATGTACGAGCTTTCGCGATCGGGTGCGCAGCAACCCAATGCCGCAGCTGCTGGCATCGACAATGACCAATTCATAACTGACATTTTTGTCGTATCACCCTAACTTTACCTCTGACAGCAGCAAGACGGGTACCCCAATTTTGAGCCGCGACTTGACGGCAGTATGTCTCTTGGATCGGAAGCTCGACTGATTGATGGCCGACCGCCGCCCCGCGGACCCGAAACGTTTTGCCCATGTCCGCCAAGAGCTTGGCATCGACACGGTGTCGGCTACGGACCTGGCGCAGGAGTGATGAGGCCAACCCGTCAACGAGCGGCGACGGCGCTGGACGACAAGGGAGAAGTCCGCGCTCGTTGCGGAAAGCATCCAGTCCGGCGTGAACGTCTCGGCACTGGCGGCGCTACAGGCCATCGATACGAGGCAGTGAGCTCTTGTGGAACATGCTTCGACACCCGCGAAATGGCGTTGTTGCATGAATCGGCGGCTGGTAAGGGTTCCGTCGCAATAGAACCGACGAAAGGAGCAGCGGCTGTGATCACGTGCTGCAGGTGGGTCTTCGCCAACCCGATATATCGGCACTGTCGCAATCCGCATCGACTGATTGCCTGCGCGTGCGTGCCTTCGATCCCGGCCCGGGCAGCGTAATCTTGCTGGAATTCCTTCGTCGTCTGATGCTAGCGAGCGGATTGCAGCGCCTCGTACTGTTCGCGTGCCTGAAGCCCGAAGTACGCGGCTCTTTTTTTGGCTCGGTACAACGGAGAGCGCAACGGGCATGGCGTGCAGTCTTTTCGCGCAAATCGCGCCTCGAACATCATGCCGTTCTCGGGCCAGGTGTTTGGCAGCCAAGAGATGCTCTCGTTGCCGCGCCCAGATACCAGTGGCCGTCTGACGTAATCCGGCTGGGGAAGCAGGGCCGCGAACTGGTGCCGATGCGCTGGGGCCTCATTCCGGGATGGTGGAAGAAAGTTCCGCACCCGGGTTAATGCAGGACAGCTCGGCTGCGAGAGTCACACTTCCTCGTCTGGGACGTTCAGCTCACCTCGCGACGGCCTCTATTGGGGACGGAGGCCGGAGCTGGCCTGGTCAGCGGCGTCCAAAGCATGGTCGTTGCGCGGCCCCCACATGGCTTTCCCGGGGTTGAGTACTGGTTCACTCCCCTATGGACACGGACGCGACCCCGGCCGGCACGGCGGCATCAACACAGAGCGCACATACGACAAGTCGTAAGAGCGCTCCGATCCTTCGGGTGGATTTGATCCCGCGCGGCGAACGCCGGCGCCGTTGGACAACCGGGCAGAAGCAGACGATCGCGGCTCAGAGCCTGGCCCCTGGCATCGCCACCACGACCTTCTGCATCGCCCACGAACATTGCGCGGCTGCACGGCATCAGCACAGGTCAACTCTATACTTGGCGGCACGCCCTGAGGGCGGCGCAACCTGATGCGGCGTTGGGACGCTTTGCCCGCGTTGAAGTGGCGCCTCAGCCGGTGGCCCCCGTGGATATTCCAGCGCGGCCGCCCGGTCTGATCGAGATCGCCCTGTCCGACGGCACGACGGTTCGCGTCGACGCCGGGATCGATCCGCGTGCCTTGCGCCGTGTGCTGACGGCACTGCGCGGATGATTGTTCTGCCATCAGGCGCGCGTGTCTGGTTGGCATGCGGCTACACCGACATGCGCAAAGGGATGGACGGACTGGCGATGCTGGCCCAGCAGGTGCTGCAAGAAGACCCGTTCAGCGGCGCCTTGTTGGCTTTTCGCGGTAAACGTGGCGGGCTGATTAAACTGCTTTGGTTTGACGGACAGGGTCTTTGCCTGTTCAGCAAACGGCTGGACAAAGGCCACTTCCAGTGGCCGGTCACCGACACAGGGCGGGTATCGTTACTGGAAGGCATCGACTGGCGCATGCCGGTGCTTGTCCGCCGCCCGGAACTCGCGGGCTAGACTTTGGCCAGTGCACCCGCAGACAAGGCCCCGATCACGCCGGCAAGAAACTCAAGCATCGATATCTCTCCTCGTTGTTGCGTTCTATCCCGCCAAGTCTTTACTGGAAAGCGTGGTAGACAGCTCCGTTTGCCGCTCCGGCTGAGATGCGAAACGCCATGCGCTTCTCTGACCGGGGTAAGCGCTGCCATCCTCATGCGTGCCGTCTACCCTCATCATGAGTGGGAGGAGCCGGTGATTTCCGTCACGGAGACGTTGGACGGCAAGACGTGATCCAAAAGTGCGGCCCCGGCGGCTGTGTGTCGGCGCATAAGATCAGCTTCGGCTTGATCAGGGCGGGGAACAAGCGTGTTGGCCGAGTTGAGGGCTATCTCGTATCCTTCCGAACACAAACACAGCCCGTTGCCTTACGAAAACCACGATGGGCGAACTTGATCTGACCGAGTTCGTCGCCGTGGTGCGGGAGAAGGCCGTGCGGTCCAGGCAGGCAATCTTGCCGGATGGACAAGGGCCGCAAGCGGGTGAACCAGGCCGACGACATGATGGCGCGGATCACCGCTGAGCGGCTTGTATTGCACCTGGAGGCGTTCGGGTTCGTGTTGATGAAGGGGAAGCCCGCCGCGGGCCCACGGCGGCCAGCATGCCGCCCGCAGGGGGTTGAGACATTAGTTCAGTCGTCCAACGTTGGGTATTGCGTCAGTTCGAAATTCCGCCTCCGCTAATGCCAGCGCTGCGCGCTTTGCCTTGGTCATGTAGGGGCCGCGCGGCTTCGGCAACTGGCGCGGGCGTCCATGATGGCGACGATATCGGCTATCTCCGCAGCGCGCCGGTCACCCCAGCGGCCATAGCGGGCGAGCAACGCAGCGTCTTATGGATACGGACGAAGTTATAGTGCATATAGTGCTGCGCGATCGAGTGAGCGTGGTTTTCCGGTTTCCTGGAGAACGCATTCGTCAACCGCGTGAACCGGCGATTCGACATGCGGATCGTCAGGTTTTGTCTTTCGACATGTGACGTGCTGATGTGCTTCGGGTCCGGCCTGCCCATGACACGGCGTGGCTCGGAACCGACTGACTGACCGGGGCTGTAGCGCCCAGCTGGGTGCGGCGTCTCGCCATAGATTTGATGAACATGGCGCAGTCGATGTCATCGCCGAAGGCATCCTCGATGGCCTCCAAGTGAGCCTTGTGGCCATCTGTGGTGAGTTGGATCCGATTGGATAAGCGGGACGCCAGATCGTCAACGAATGTCGTCGGCGTCGCGGCTGCCGACCAGTGACGGCGGCACTTCGTGTCCGCATCGATCGCCATCCATGTCCAAATGTCCCCCGCTTTGGGCGGCGCGGCCTTAGCATTCCATTGCGCTGCTTGCAGTGAATGAAGCTCCAGATTTCGTCGAGTTGCAGGCGATGGCAGTGTAAATTGCGGAAGGCGCGATTTTGGTACTGTTGAACAAGCCTCCCCGCTTCGGCCAGCAGCTTCACAACCGAGTTGAACGCCACCTCAGTCTAAACTTTCCCGCACCCCAGTCGAAAAGGATCGAGATCACCGATCGCGTCATAGATTGAGCGAGTGTAGAGCGTGCGCTGGTCTGGATTGAGCCAGTTGAACACGCGTCCCTTGTCGGCGTAGTCGGTCAGTATTTCGATGTGGGGTCGGAATTCATGCGCATCGGGGGACGCCGCATAGACCGCAATTTTCTCGACGCCACCCGGCCCGCCTAACACAGCGGACGATTTGTCCAGAACAATGGCCTTTAACGCCGCTTGTGCCTTTCCGATGGCAGCCTTGCGCAGGTCCAGCGTTACGGTCACGTGATACGCCCCGTTCTTCAAAACGAAATCCGCGTCTAGCTCTTCTTCTTCGGAGATAGTCACATTCTGGAACACCTTTCTGCTGTCCTCAGATACATCATCTCGCTTGGCAAGGACTTTAGACGTCCTGAATACGCTGGCAATTTCAGAATTGATTCGTGAACCCCTCAGTTTTTTCTCACCTCTTGGCCGCGTAACCAGTGCGCCGAGGATCGATGTTATCCTCCCCTCGTATCAGTTGGCTCATCAATAGAGAACGACGCAACGTCCGTGAAGCGCACGACGTCCTCGAAAACCGACGCGCGATGTAGGAAACGCGCCGGCTCGTCCCAGGCGAGAAGAGACGAACTGTACTTTGCGTCTGTACGTGTTCTAGGTAGTCGCTCCAATTGCCATCGTGGAGTGCGCGCAATTTGCCGACCTCTGGAATGCGGATATCCAATCCGTCCGGTTTGAAGACGACGATACCGACGTTCACCCTTTCCCCGCGTTGGGGTCCGGGGTAGCCTTAAGGATAGCAAAACTAAAGATATGTGTCATTGTCTATCCCCGCAGCTATGTCGTCTATTCGTTGCACCATCCCCGCCCGACATCCACCAAGATAGTATCCGCTTTTTCATAGCACCGGTCAACCATAACTCCGGGTGTGCTTCGATTCTACTCCCTTATAGTAGACTTCTTTACCAATTTTATACTCTCGGCAAACCTTCTTGATTTTATTTTATCTGTGTATCTCCGAATTAAAGAAACTAGAATCTCCGATGATTTATTGTGCGTTCCGCCGGATCGTTGAGGTCGAACGGCAGCGGCGGGAGGGGAAATCCGTGAGAAATCCAAGCTCGTGAATAGTCGAAAGCGAGAACGGCATATCCGCTTCTCTGGGACCTGATGATAAAGTTTCGGAGATGTCGGTCCGGGTTGTGAATAAACAGATCGAAGACGTATATCCTGGTAAGGGCTTTGCATATGTCGGCAATTGGTATTGCGCCAGTTTGGACCATCGTGACCCATGTCGGGACATTAGGGATCGGTGTGTCGGGGATAACCCCACCCTCCCACCTTGAGCCAAATACCAAAGAGCCATCTAAGCAACTTAATGATTTCGCAGACCGGGCCGGAGATGCCCAATTCTTCAGCTAGCGTAGTACAAAACCATTCAGTGTGCGGCGTGTGTGGGCTCGCGCTCGTGCATATTCGCAGGTATCGCTGCACAGGCAAGTGCCGGCCGCGTCAGCGGTAGCCAGTCCTTTCGGCATTTGCCAGACCGCTTCTCGCGGTAGCCGTAATGGAAGTGGACGCTGACGCTTGGCGGTGGGGGAGGCTACGACTTCCGCGCCATCGCGCCTGAGCCGCCTTTTGGGCGATCTCACGGCGCCGGTCATCACTGGGCGAATTTGCGCGAGCCTTTCCTCCCTTGCGACCCCCCAATGACCCTAGCAGGACGGCTGCTGGGTTCTTTTCGTGTTTTTCACGCGGGTCCTCAACCTCGCCGACGCTGATATATACAATCAGCTTGCCAAGCAGGTTTGGGTCGCGCGGGCGGCTACTCGACCGATCAGGCATGCCGGCAAGTTTGCACGGCCTATGCCCCCATGCAAGAGCCTTCTACTCAACTCCGTGATTGCTTTGGCGATAGATTCTGCCATCCGCCGAGGAAAACAAAAAAAGACCGCCGTGCCGTTCGAGAAAAACGATCTAGCTTCCACCAGTGGATCGCCAAAATCCGGATGGTTACATTCTCAGTACCGGATTACTCCCGCCACAACCTTGGCGCGAATGCACGGAGCCGCTTGCCACCAATACAAACACGACGCGGGTTTCAAAGACGCAAACCCTTTCACGCGTCGCTACGTGAAGGTCTGTGCCGAAGCGCCTGACGATCTGGTACAATGGGCGAAGGACAATCGCCCGAAGGCCAAGGTGCAGTCCAGTCAGTCGTGCGCGCCGCTGCCGGGATAGCAACAGATCGCGGCCCCTAGATTTCAAACTGACGCACTATCCAACGTTGCTAGCGATCTCCCTCGCTCATACATATCTGCGATATGACCATCGTCACCTCTCGCCACCGCCGTGCGCGTCCCGCGAAGCCCGCCCCAGGCGGCAGAGATCAAAGTGCCCCGGATCGTGCAGCACACGCCACGGGGCAGGGCAGGGAAGCTGCCGCCGCCCGATCCGGAGGCTGAAGCGCGGGCTGCCGCGTTCTTCGCCAGGATGGGCATCAAGCGGCGGGAAGGAACCTAGGCTCCATCCAATTTCCCACCACGAAACGATTATACGCCGCGACCCAGTCCGTCGCGATCGCCTGCTGCGCTTCCGCCAGCGGCACGCGGCCGGCACAGACCTGGCGTGCCAGCACAGCCCCTAGCTCGTCTTTGAGATCAGCATTCCAGCCGTCCGTCGTCGCGCGTGGCTCAGGCCATAAGTTCCGCGGATCGTAAGGCGCGCCGCCCAGGTCCAGCGGAATCAAGCGATCCTCCTGATACGCCCCTCCCCCCCTCTTTCCACCACCGAGGTGCCGATCGGCATAACCAATTCACGGATTTGCTGCCGCTTAAGTGCGTGCGTGTATGCCTGTGGAGGCCGAACCGTCTGGTTCCTCACCCTCGGACGCCAGATCGTAGTGCCAATTGTCGCCTGCGTGACCTCTGGGTTCAGCGCACCTGGCGTCCTGGCCGGTCAGGCAACGCGCTCTGCGCCAGCGCGGCCGGCGTGCCAAGGGAGCCAGAACGGCAGCGACACCCAGCGAGCGCATCAGTGAGGCGCCCCCGATCCAGCCCGGCCGGAAGCCAGGACGTTGTTCGATCGCGGAACTGCCTGACACCGTTTCGGTGACCAGGCGCCGCTTCTCCACGTGGAAGCCAGCGGCCTCGATCTCGTGGATTTGGTTTTCGACGGTCTGGCCGAGGGTGCTGACGCGGCAGAGGGCGAATGTGCGGGGCACCGCGTTCCGTCCGAATGTGGTGTGCAGAACTCTGCACCTTGTTCACTCGACGTGCAAGCTATGTTTTGCACAGGTCGCAGCAACATGTTCACAGATGGTCAGTTTCGGATCATCCGCAGCCCGTAAATTCCTTTACAATTCCCACCCATGACCGACGACCAACCCGACCTCCGAATGATTCTCCCAACACCAAAAAGCCGCCTCCATATCCGGAAGGTCCGCGACACAACCCAGCGTCTCACCAGCGGCTGGGGCTATAGGCTCGATGCGATTGAAGCCAGGCTGACCGGACTGGAGCAGAGGTTCGCGTCGCGTGAGGCTCCGCGGTCGCTGACATTTTCGGAAGACTGAACGTTATAGTCACCGAGATGCCCATGACCAAGTGGCAGCTCGATGCCGTGCAAAAGCGATGCCGAACTCGCCGACATGCTGGCGGCGATCAGCGAGCGTCGGCCCGAGTTTCCGAACCGCCGCGATAACGAAGAGCCAATGTGGGTGGAGTGATCCGCTTGCCTTGATCACCCGTTACCTGGACCAGTTTCGCGACCGTGCCTCCAAGCTTCGTCAAAGCGACATCGTTGGACGGACGGGGGCCCTCCGTGGGCGCGGATTACGTCGTTGCAGGCCATGTGAAACTTCGGGCTGAGGTACTTCGCGTAGGCCAGGGCGATCTGCCAGTGCGCGAAGGTGCCGGGATCGGCCCCCCCCGAATGACATGCCAAAGTCCATCCTGTGAAATTCGCAGGATGGATGCGAGCGCTTCCCCGAACTCCACACCCGCCACGCTCCGGCGCCATGCGGCCGGCTCTTTGCTTGGGTCACCGCCAGCCGCCCGCCACATGTCGGTGAGGTTGAGCATCTCCGCCCGGTCGCGGGTGGCAAGAACGGACGCGTCACTTGCTTCTGGCGGAATCTCAATGGACGCAAGGATTACAAAGGTGGCCAATCGATTTCCTTTCAGGATCCGGCGTCGCCGTCGTCGTCCTCAGCGTCGCCGGGGTCGATCATCAAAGGCGCCCCGATCCGGGCTGCTCCATCTTCGCGAGCATCCGGCTTAATCCATCATCTCGTGCGGCGCCAGTAAAGTATAGTCGAGCGATAGCTTCACCGCGACCGGACCCTCGCCGTCCCCGCCCGTGTGCCGAAGCATAAAAGTCCCCATAAACTGCCGGAAGCGCCTTGCCGGCGATCCAGCGATAGTTGTCAGCGCACACCTTGGCGGCCTGGATCTGTTCCATTGTGCCGCCGCGACCCCCGTCAACCATGTCGCGGCAGATAGCTATGATCTCCTGCAACTCATCCACGAAAGTATGAGCCTGAAGTCGCCTCGCCCGCGCGATCTGATTACTGAAACTCTCCTCCCGATCGAGCCAGTCGTAGACGGTGCGCAGGCCGGGCATCCCCTCCTGTCTGCAGATGGCGAAGAGACTCCTCCCCTCAATCAGTTGCCGACAAATAATCGCAGCAGTCGAGGCCTTGTAAGTAGTGCTGGAGCCGCCGGGACGCCGGCACCGCGCGGCGCGCTCATCGTTCGACAACGATATCGCGTCACAGCGAGTTGAGCGCGCTTAGCTTGTCAGGGCGGGTCTTCCGCTTCTCTACTCCCGGGGGACAGCTCGCCCGACTCTTCTCCCGAGCCGGCGCCTTCTTTGCCGCGCGGGCAAACCGCTTGGCCTCTAGGGCAGCGCCGCGCGCCTGCCAGACGAGTTTCCGGAACTCGCCCAAGACCTTTGCCGAGACGCCGCGATCCTGCGACACGATGGCGAAAGAGGATCGCCGGCCAGGCATCACGGTTCGAGAGCTTGGCCGTCTTCCGCTCCACGAGCCCGACCAGCTCAGATAAGGCGTCTGACAACTCTACCCTCCTCCCACACTCGGGAAAAACTGGCACTTTCTAACGCCTGAGTACGCCGGTTTCCAGCACTCACACCCGCCCCACGAGCCTGGGATATACCACCAAGCAGGATCTTTCCCGTAGGATGCTGTACACGTGTCGCCCCGGCGCGGGCCAGGTTCAGTCGGAGTTCACCAACGTTGCGGATGCCGCCGCGGCTCGACGCCGGTCGGTGCGGGATCTCAAACAAGCGGCGGGAGGATGCACCACTGGCGGGGGCAGATGGCCGGCCAAATGACGCTGTAGCGCGCTGCGGCTGACCTTGAAGCTTTTGCTGACAGCACGCTGCGACGTTCCACCAGCCAGGGCCACGTCGATCTGCCGGTGATTGCGATGCCCGCAGATCGTGCAAGGCCGACCGACTTTCGGGATAGCGCGACGCATTCGGCGCACATATGCATCCCACAGTCGTTGCGCAAGCCGCATGGCGAAAGCCTGGCCCGGAACCCCTGGTTCGGATTCCCGCCGCAACTGCGCCGCTTGCGCTCCGGCAACGACGGGCAACGCGCTGTTGGGCTTCGTTGGGGGGTCGCGCGCCTGCCGGCGCATTGCGGATGCGGATGGCGGGGGCTGGACCAAGCGCCCGCCCGCCGGCCCCGAAAAGTATTGCTACTGGTCGCCCGGTAAGCCCCGATAGATATACTAGGAAATCCCTACATCAAACTTGAGCCCCTTGCTTATGCAAATCTATTCGGGAACGTTACTATTTGTGCCGATGATATGCCTCGCGGGGCCGTCAGCACGAAGGATGCTACGGACGGAAGTTAGAACGCTGCCAATACCCGAACCAGTCTCGACCTCGGCAAGCCATCGCCCATCCCATCCCAGGGCGGAGACTTCCTGACCCGGCGGTGATCCACCAACTCTTTTGGGTGTGTGGGATCGAGTGGGCGAGACAGCAATCCCAAATTTCGGTCACACTTCCGCGAGCCAGAGCATGATCCGTCTTCAGCAGAGCGATATGCAACGACATCATCTCTTTAACCGGGGGACGGTCGCCGGGCAGATCCTCCATTGCCTTATGGAGGGCGTGGCGACTGCCTCGTGGAGCTGCTGTTCCGTTGGTCCGGTTCCGCTGGTTGGCAGGGCAAACGGTAGGGTGGGGCGGCGAGAGCTGCCAGGATGCACTCAACGAAGATACCCGTGATGACGTTTGGGGGTAGATTTGGGGATAAATATGAGCGTCTGGAAATAACATCAAACAAAATAAATGACTTTATGATGATGTATGGCAGAACGATATTCTG
>CAVYXX010000033.1:0-21785 GCA_963772355.1 uncultured Alphaproteobacteria bacterium
TACGAAATGCGAGGACCCGGAGAACCGCTTATCGACCGGCCAGTTCCAGGCAGTCCTAGCTGACCAAGACGTGGCCGATCGCATCGCCTACAAGCAACTTGTCCACCCAGGCCGGCATCTGGCCGGCGGACCCACGCTGATGGCTGCGCGCTGGCGGGCTGGCTCGCGCTCTCGACGCAGCCGACGATCGGCGTCACCGCGCCTCCGACCGATGCCGGCTACTTCGGCAAGAGATTGCTTGGGCCGGGTCGCCGCAGACCAATGAACAGCAGCGTATGCTCGCTGGCCCGCAAGTAGAGAGCGGTAGGGCTATACGCTATGCTGTGGTCTATGACAGTCCAGTAGCAGGTTACCCACTCGTTTTCTGGCGTGCTCTTCCAGACTACACGACCACTCCCGCGGCTCTACCGCCCACGACTGTCATGATCGCTTGGGATTTGATAGTCCTACAGGCCCTCAATGCGACGACGCTGTACGGTGGAACCAGCGAAATCTGTGTGCCCCAGAGGTTCGACGTGCTCGGGCGGTGCAATGGCTTGCAGATTTACGCGGGCGTCAAGCTTTGCATCAGCGACGGCAGGATCTGCCGCCCGGGTCGCGTTAAGGGCGCTCTACAAGCTGTCGGCGCGGCGTCTTGACTGCCCAGCGGGCCGCCGAATACGTGCTAGCGGCCGGGCTGTTCTCGACGCTGCCGACGGTCGGCCAATACCTCAGATGCCCCGGCAAGGTTGGCACGGCTCTGCTGCTGTCCACGGTGCGCAAGATCGGCGGCGATACCAAGCCCATGGTCCGGCTGATCGGGCTGCGATTGCGAGCGGATAACCTGCCTCCCAACGCCGAGATATTGCCCTGGCCCAAGGCGCGGGGCGTTGGCCGTCCCCAGATTGTCCAGAGCCGCCGAGGCCCCTGCCCCGTCAGACCGGCCAGCGATCGTGACCCGCGCGGCGAAAGCGAAGATCGAGCGCGACCGCGTCCGAACTCATCGGCGTGCCCAGCAGGACCCGGAGAACCAGGGGTCGAGCCTGTCCGTCGCCAAAGCGGGTCGGCCTCGCCCGCTACCTGGCGGGACCCTGACGACAGGGGCCGCGCGCCCTCATTCGAAGGAAGTGCACGGGTTCCGCAACGTACGTCAATCGACTACTTGGTTCGGTCAGGCACCCTCACTCGGGCGCACGGCCGTGCCGCGAACCTATTAAGAAACCAGGTGGAAAAGTCGGCTGGCCTTGGTCTGGGGCAGAACGACCTCGCCGCGCCCAGGGTCACGTCAGGCACCGCGCCTGTGGGCATCAGTGAGATGCAGTTATTCGCGATCGACGGCGTCCGCCAGGTGAAGAAACTGCTTAACGGGCTGTATCCGTTGTACGGCGATCGCGGTCGAGGACATCACGATCAAAGCGTTCGCCTCCCGGACGCGTATGAGTTCCTCGATGTGCGCTGGCAGATTAGCGGGAGGGCTTGAGGTTCTGGTCGGACACTTCACCACCAGAACCGAAAGAGGCCGAGCGACACACGATCGGCGCCCAACTCGGCGAACGTACCTAGTGAAGCTCATCCTCGGTTTGATCATTGCGGCGGCGATCGTCGTTGTGATCGTCCCGATGTTAATGCCCTAACGCCGGAATATTTCGCTTCGGAGACTCGCCCGCGCGGGTGCACGGTGGCCGAGTTTCCCCCATATCAAACTGGCGCTCCGCCTATAGCGCCGCCCCTTTCCCCTTCCGGCTATCGCGCCAGGCGTTGAACAGGCGCATGCCTTCCGCCCGCTCTGCCTCCGTCGGTGGGTGGTGGTCTGAATGCAGGCATTTCACCACGGCGTTGAATGTCTCGCGCGACATGCCTTCTCGGTACAACTCTCGGTGGCTCGCTCCCGCGTGGTCCTCTCACGGATGCAAGTCCTTCCGGGCAAAGTTTGGCGAGCCGCCCTACGAGTGTTGCGAGCGACGCGGCAACGCGCCAATGTGTCAGCGGGATTTGCGCGCTACTTCAGCAAGAACGTCCAAGGGGGGAAATCACTTGTCCGGATCTACAACCACCTTCGGTAAGACCGGCCAGATCGTCACCTATACGGTGCCCGTGACCGGGACTGTACGACATCGAAGCCATCGGCGCGAGCGGCGGTACGGGTGCTTCGGGCAACGGGGGGTTGGGGGCTGACGTCAGCGGCGACGTTAAGCTCACCGCTGGCGAGATGTTGAGCATCGCGGTAGGCGGCGAAGGCGACAGCAGCGGCCTCAACTTTGTCGGCGCAGGAGGCGGGGGTAGCTTCGTGGTCGCGCCCGGTAATGTCCCGCTCGTTATCGCGGGCGGCGGCGGCGGCGGCGGCAGTCTTGAATTGCCAGATGGCGGCAACGGCGGACCCATTACGAGCAGTGGCGGTGGCGGGGGCGCCGGGGGAATGGGGACGGACGACAGCGGCGGTGGCGGCGGGTTGTTGGAGGACGGTTCGCCTGGCGCCGGAGGAGGCGCACCGGGCGGCTCGTCCTTCGCCCATGGTGCCACAGGCGGCACAATTGATAATAACATACCCCACCCACCGGGCGGCGGCGGCGGCCCCCCCCAGCGGGCGGCAGCGGCGGATTCGGTGGCGGCGGCGCCTCAGGAGGCAATGGGGACAACAGCGGTGCGGGCGGCGGCGGTTTCAGCGGCGGGGATGCCGGAGACGAGCAGAGCGGCGGCGGCGGCGGGACGTCGTTCGACAGCGGCTCGGACCAGCATTTTAGCGTGGCGGCCCAACCCGGCGACGGGTCGGTGGCGATTACGCTCCTGGCAAGCGCGCCCGTCACCGCGGGCGCAGAGCCCCCAAGCACACCCGGCAGTGACACCTTGGTCGGTGGCTCCGGCGACGATCAGATTTCAGGTGGCAAAGGCGACGATTTCATCCTTGGTGGGTCGGGGAACGACAATCTCAGCGGCGATGAGGGCAACGACACCCTAATCGGCGGCCTCGGTAGCGATGTGCTGCATGGCGGCCTTGGGAGCGACATCTTTCTCCACAGCGCGGGCGACGGTCAGGACACCATTACGGATTTCCAGAACGGCGACCGCCTCGTGCTCGCGGGTTACACGATCGATCTCCACGATCTCAACTTCTTCGACCTCGACACGAACCGTGACGGCCTGCTCGGAAAGGGTGATCAAGCCGCGTCATTCACCCAGGACGGCGACTTGGTTCTCAACCTGGCGGCTTATGGAGGGGGTGCTACTCCCGACACCGTCACGCTCAAGGGCGTAGCGTTCTTGCACAGCACAGATGTTGCCGTGACCTAAGCCTGGTTCGGCACATCCCCGGCGGGCACAGCGGGAAACCGTATAGCCCTGCCTGCCGGGATGGCATCGCTGTGGTTGTACTTGTTCTATACTCTATCAACTACGGCGCCTTTTCTTCATCCGGTCTCTTCCCCAAGAAAAACGAGGGCAGTTCCGGGCAATGAACGCCGCACAGATCGTAGACCGTGATCGACTTCCCTTTTGCTTTGGGCAATCTTTGGACAGCAGGCGCAGCAAAGCCGGAATGCCGAAGTCAGCCCCGTGGCGGGCAATCAGAGTGTCCAGATTATACCGCCCTGCCCTGTCGCACCTAGTGCATGCCACTGACAGAACCGCTGTGTGCTCGGAAACCTCACTCAGGCTGATCGATCCGGAAGTCGCCATCGCCTCCTCTCAGCGCTGCGGCCCGGTTGACTTGAACCCAAATCGGGCCGGCATTCTCCAAGCGTAAGTCGCTGCTTGCCGACAGCGGAAACGGACTGACGATCACCCGAGGTTCGACATATACGACCTGAATATTATGCTTGTTGGCCGGATCGACACAACTGATCCAGGTTCCCTCCGACGTTGGCGAGCTGAACAGCCCGTTCGGCTCGGCCTGGGAAATCACAACGGTCGCGCGCGGATTTTGCGCGGGATTGGTGAATTGGGTGGAAAGTGGAAATCCGTAGCCAATGCTGTCGCAGATTTTATGGGGGTGACTGTTCATATCGACAATGTAAGTTGTCGTGTTGATAACCTGGTCTCGAATCTCGAGAATTCGCTTGAGCATTTTTCGCTCCTCGAAATTCACGAGCACAGGCATGCCGATCGCGGCGTCGGCTGCTCGGAGAATTGCTTCCTGTTGGGTGTGCTGCAATTGGTCGGATGTTGATTGATTAGCGACGAAAAGAAACCAAACTATCACATTAGCAACGACAATCATGACTACCAACTTCATCATCGCATTCATCGCACAAACTCCAGAGTAACGTCATGCTCGGAAAACCGTCGGATCCGGAACATCAGCGGCGCGGCCTCGGTTTCCGGGCATTCACGATCACCGGTGGCCGGGTCACGGGCTCGGTCGCCACCGCGGCGGCGCGCGGAACCCGCGACTGCTGACGTATCCGCCGAACTTCCTCGTCGGCGACCGGTTCCCAGCCGACGAACCGGATGTCGCCCCGTATCAGCGGCCAAGGATCGAGGAGAGCGACCCAGCCCCACCATCTGTCGGTATAGCGACCGACGAAATTACTCCCATCGCGCAGATGCAGGCGGACCGACGTGCCGTCCTTTGGCGCCGCGGACATCGGACGTAGGGCGTCTTTACTCACGCACCCCACGGTTAACACTGCAGTGTGCTCGGCAAACTCGTTCAAGGTGATCGATCCGGACATCAGGGCTGCTTTGTCACGGTCCCCCGTTCGATCTGGCGGGGGGTTGGATCGCCATACTCCTCCCGGGTCACGAGGTGGAATACGACCAGGGCGGCGACAGCGGCCCCGCCTGACGTTCGCGTTTTGTCGGCTTAGAGTAAATCTGTGCCCGTTCCTTCGAGGCACCCCGGGTCGCAGGCGATCTTCAAGCGACCCTCGTGTGCAAGGCGCCGTAGAGAATCGGGCGGCTTACCGGGCATCGTATGACCGTCTCAGCTCTCCGCACTGCCGTGATCGGCGCCGCTGTCAGTCGCCGGTCATCTCCTCGTATCGGGAAATTGTTGCTCGGCCATGGCGTGCCGCGCCTGACCCTCCTATTCTACTTAATAGCCGGGGCTGGGGCGGTGCACTGAAAGCTGCCCGCCTCATTCCTAGGACCCTGCCCAGAGTAACGGGCGACAGCTGGGTACGGGCACCAAGGCCGCTGCATCGCAATCCCTTTGGTCGGGTCATCGTCCTGGTATTTGGTGGCCACTATCTGCGCCGGCGGCACACCGTCTTCCACCCAATGCGCGAGAGCCCCGACCACATCATGTTCCGCGTCATGCTTGGGCGAAGGCAGGTTAAATGCACCGCCGACAGCACTGGGGCCCACGCCACCGCCGCAATGCTCCATGCCGGGCGCCATGAACAAGCGATAGAATGATTGGATCTGCGGCACGCCCCCCAGCTTGCTCGCAACCTCTTCGTAGTACTGGATTGAACTGGGAGCAGGGATCGTGGAGTCGTTCCATCCATGGTATTAAATCAGCTTACCGCCAGTCCCTTTGAACCGTCCAAGGTCCGGATTGGCGGCGTCCACAGTTTGCGCCGTTTTCGCTTCCGCACGCTTGAAGTCGTCGTCGAAGTTCATGGTCCGGATATCCCAGTCGGGCTTACCGAATACCATATCGCCAAAGAAGCCGCGACCTAACGCAAGCTGCTCAGAGCCTTCTCCCGGATTGGCGCCGTCGCCTATAATCGAGATGCTCCAACTTGCCTCACTGCCGGGCTGGTACCAGGAAAAAGTGATTCGCCTGCCGCATTGCGAGTTCCAGAGTAGATCTTTTTGAGCGTGCTCACCTGCGCGCCGGTTAAGCAGCTATCGTTTTCGACATCCCTGCAAGTTAGCACCGACGGGTCGAAACGGCACTGGCTGGGATCGGACAGCATGTCATCTTCGCCGTGGCAAGCGGCGAGTACGGCAGCGGTAACCGCAGGCAGCTTCTTTGTCGGCAATGCACTACCGTGTTCAGCCATCATTGCCTGTTCGTTCCAGACAAAGCTGGCCAACAGTCTGGTCCAGTAGTTCGCCGGGGCGGCCGCAACAATGCCGTCATAGTCCTCAGGGAACCGCTGCGCTTCCATCAGCGCTTCTCGTCCGCCATCCGAACATCCGCTGAAATACGCGTGCGCCGGCGAACGACCATAATGGGTTTTTACGATCGCCTTGGACCGGCCTGCTGTCTCGTGGATTGCCCGCCACGCCCAGTCAACAATCTTTTCTGGATGACCTCGAGCCCAACTCGCGTCGGTCACAGGAGCGACATGGCCAGTATCGGTGCCGGATGCCGCGTATCCCGCTTCGACAGCCCAAGCCATTGCGTGGTAGGAAATGGACCCCGCAAAGCCGCCGTTGCCGACGCCCTCATACTTGCCGTTCCACGCCAAATCCTGTGGAAGCCAGAGCTCGAAACGAATATCAGAGTCCGGACTTGGCTTGGTCGTGCCTTGCGCGCGGCAGAACGGAACCGAAACCGTTATCTGCTGGTCCATAATTTCATCTTTGATCGTGAACGGCGGAGTAATCGCATTTGCCGCCGTGATTGTGGCGTTTCCGAGCGACCGTCCCGACAAACTCTCACAGGTTTCGGCGTGAGCACGCTCTGTGCTGACCCACCACGTGGCAAACAAGGCGGCTGCAATAGCGCCCGCACGAGGTATGTTTTGCATGGGACGTTTCCCTCCTTTGTAGGAAGTTTGCGATCGCCTGTAGCACGTTTTCACGTGCAAGTCTCGAAATCGTACGGTGCGAGAAGCTGTAGCTCCGGGCGATGTTGCGCATCGACGCTCCAACATCGCGCCGGCGGAGCGCTTCCTTGATCTGGTGGGGTGTCGGCTTCGGCGGTCGGCCCATCTGATCGCCAATCCAGAACGCCCTGGAAGAGTTTTTGCCAGCCGATCGTGAGGCGATGGCGGCGAGGTCCCTGCCCTTCCTGAGCCAGCTAGCCCATGGCGTCGGTAGAGTCCAAGCTTTAGATTATGCCCAGCCGCCGCGCCTCGGTCTTCGGTATCGCTGGCGGTGACGGGAACAGCGTCAGGCCATCCTGTCCAACGGAAACCTCGGCCTCGGGGTAAACCGCCAGCGCCATCGACAGGGCATCGAACATCGTCGGCTTGAACTGGCGCACCTTCTTGAACCCTGCGCCAAACTGCGAATGCAGGGACAGCCACGAGACCGGCGTGGGCTTTGTCAGGACATGCAGGCGGTAGGCAAGCCAGATGTAGATGTCGATCGGCAATGAGCGCGTCCCGATGGCGCTGATAGCCTCCTCGCGCACGGGAACGGGGTGTTCGCGCAGTGATTTCAGGAAACCCTCGTCAAGCCTGACTTTTTCTTGCCAGAGCGTTAGCTGCTGCTGGTCATAGCCCGAAGCCATCGAGATGCGCCCAGCCACGAAAGCCCCGTTCTCTGAGATTTTGACGCCGGTGTTGTCGACGTAGAACGTCAGGCGACAGTGCGAGATCCGCTTAGCTTGCTCCGCGACAAGGCCATAGGTCTTTCCGCCGATGGCAAGGTTCATCTTCGTCAGCCATGCGTTCATGGAGCGGCCAAGCTCCACTTCGGCACTGCCGGTCCTGATCGCTTCTGTCTGAAGATAAAGCAGGATCAACCGGGCAATCGATCCATAAGGGACACCGATGGGATGGCCCTCCTCCGTATGCCCTGATGCCACCAAGAGCGTCGTGTTTGGACCAGACCGACGCCAGATGGTTTCTTCAATGCGCTTGTGCGGCAGGCTGGTCATGGCGAACCCAGCGTGGGTGATCCCCATGCGCAACTCTTCCTCGCCCATGATCGATGCAGCCGCCTCAATGGCGTTGCGCTCGGCTTTGGTAGCCGCCATTGAACGCGCCACCTCTACGCCGTGTCTGATAATTAGTGAATGAACCTCGCCCATATCGTCAGTCTGGCCCGCAAATCTTCCACAATGGAAGCTTGGACTCTGCCGACACGGCTATTAGGCAAGATATTAGTTTCAGTTATTAGATTAGTCGGTAGAGTCCAGGGGATAACCGCCATTTTGTCGGTCAGGTCCAAGGTTGCGTCGGTCAGGTCCAAACAGAAAATCCCGCACCTGTGGATAACAAGCGTCGGCGGAGTCCAAGCAACTCGGGAGCTCCTCCCCTGCCCCACCGCCCGCCGAACGGATGCTTTCCGTTCTCCCTCAGCCAAAGATCGATAGCTTCTCCAAGGATCGCCTGCAGCATCGTATGCGATCGTTCGCCAGCCCATTCAGAAATAGCTGACGACCGCCCGCTTCCCGTTCCGCGCCTTCGCGCGGGTGTCGTCGCCGGCCTCGCGGATTCGTCGGCCCTCCTGACGAATAAGCCCCCGGGCCCGGTCGCCAGCTAACAGCTATCAAGGAGCTATCAGAGAGCTATCTGGATGCTTGTAGATATCTTAAGCAGTCGAATACGCCGCCACGGAGCTGCGTTCAGCCACCCTTCCCGGCGATTTCGCGTTTCAACGCCCTGAGCGCGTTCTCAAGCGTCAATCCATCCGGCCAGTCCTGCAACTCAGAGAGCGCCTTGAATTCATCGACAACTTGCTGTGTCGCCCGGATGTTGAACTGAACATTTCGCCCGGTCCGGCGTCGCCGCTGCTGAATACGGTTTATCTGTTGAACCTCAGCGGCTTCCCTGCTTCGGAATTTCGATCCGCGCGTAAGCTCGTCAAGCTGCTCCGGCCGCGGCCGGGGTTCATCGTCTGATCTCGGTGTGAAACCGCTGATATCAAGCTTCGGCTTCTCGAAGATGCTGGCGCGTCCGGACATTATGCAACTGCCGCAACCGCGGCCCTCTTGGTCTGAAGCATGTTGACGACTTCGGCGGCGAAAGCCTGAGCGTTCTCGACTGCGGCCGGGATATTCCGGACGTTCTTTGGGTCCAGGTTAGATAGCGTGCCCCCGAAGGAGAATATGGACCGGAAGGCCTCGCGTTCGTGCAAGCGAACACTGAAAATCGGGACCTCGTTCTGCGCCAGCTCATCCTCGATGCTGGTCAAGGTGCGTGTCCGGATGGCCGCGCTGGTCTTTGTGAATAGGACGGCGCTCGGGATCTTAATTCGGAACGCCTCTTCCTGTCGCTGAACGAGCTGCACGGCGGAAACCGCCTCAACGGCATCCAGCAGCGAGGCCGATGTCGGAATGATGACTAGATCCGCCCGGCTGATTGCATAGACAACCATCATCGATGCCGTGCCTTCGAGATCCACAATGACGAACGCCGTTTTGCGTGCGGCGTCGTCGATCGCTCGAATAATCGTCTGCTCGGTGACGTGATCGACGAGTGTCAGGTTCGTGGGTTTGCCGGGACGGGCCGCCCATCGCGAGACAGGCTTATTTGGATCTGCGTCGATGATCGTCACCGACGCCCCGCTTTCAGCGAGCTGGGTTGCGAGAATGACGGCGGCAGTGGACTTTCCAACGCCGCCTTTTGGACTGGCCAGGGTAATCACAGGCATGCCGGTATCTCCTGATATCTGCTAGGAATCTATCTGCTATCAGTCAGCTAAGCCATTCTGATACCGTGAGTTTGCTTATCCGTAGCAGTTCGGCTGCTGCAAGCTATCTGATAGCAGGTAGATGCCAAGAAAGCAAATTGCTATCAAATAGCTATCTGATAGGCTCTAGATTATGCGTTATCGTAGCAATATGCTCCGCCCGCCCAGCGGGGCGGTTTCATGCCGGCCGGTCTTGATGGTCGCGGGGTGCTTGGCGCCGAGCAGGGAGGCGAGCCCGCTGATCGCGGCTCCAGGATCGGGATACGGGTCGAAGTCGGCGCTGGCCGGCGGTGCCGATGCCGAACCAGCAGCGCGCGGCCGAATTTCGAGCCAGACCTATCATGCGGTGGTAGCGCCGGCTCGTTCAGCTCCGGTCGCGGCAACTGGACCAGCGGCGGGGCAGGGGGGTGTTTGTGGCATCCGGCATGATGCTTCGCTATCCGTAGCGACGATGGCGCGACATGGCCGGTCCCGATGCGGAGGAGGCCCGTTTCACGCGAAATCCACCCCCGCGTGATCCGTGAACCACTACCAGGGTTTCGCCGGGGCGGGTCTTGCGTAGCAGGCGTGCCAGCAGGCCGGTCGTGATCGGCGCCGAAGGCATGCTCCTCAAAGATCGTCGCGCAACCGGCGGCACACAGTTCGTCGAGTTGCGGATCGGTGTCCTGTTCGTCGGTGGAGACGCGTGCGTAGCCGACCAGGCGGCCTGCGACGGCGGTTTTCCGGACTTTTGGCGGCGTCACCTCGGTTCCCCCCGTTATGAAAAGCTATTTTGCAATTAAACAAGGTGTTTGTAAATGGTCGTTTGATGTTTGGCCAGCTGCAGGCTGGCTCGCAAGCCGGTCGGTAGGGCAGGGGCCTGCACGATGGGCATGGCACGATCCGAGCACGACAGCGATACCCATGCGGCCTAATTCCAGAGGCGAATTTACCGCGGTCTCTTGCTGAAATCTGTGCCCAAAGCGGCCCCAACCGTCCGATTCGCCTGAGTTCGGCCGGGCCTGGGCACGGGACGTCGCTCATCCGGAGGGCCGGAACACGCCAGATGACGGCGGCGCGAAGCATTCCCAAGCTCCGGAGCTCTAGAATCGCCCAAGGCGATTTACCACGCCTTAATAAGCCTTGCCATAATCTTCGGAGGTGATTAGAAATCCCTGCGCAAATCGTGCTCCACCCGGTTTATGGCCACGGATGGCAGCGGGGTCGTCGACCTAGAGCGGCAACCATACTAGCGAGAGGTGCAGCCGCGATGACGACGGAGAGGGCGGCACTGACCGACACGGCGCCGGCCGGCGGTGGGGCCGATCCCGATCTCAACCCGTCCGATCGACCGGAAACGGGTCAGCCTGGCGCGAAGTCCGCCGATCCGACGGCGGCGGTCGCAACGCGGCACAACCGAAACGCCAGTGCCGAGACACAGCGGCTCTACGCGGCGGATTGGAGGGCATTCGAGGATTGGTGCCGCGAGCAAAGCCTGGTCCCGCTGGCGGCCGATGCCCCCACCGTTGCGGCCTTTTTGACCCAAGGCGCGAAGACGCTGAGCGCCGGCGCGCTGAGTCGCCGTGCGGCGGCAATCGCGCAAAGACATCGCCAGAGCGGTTTCGCCTCGCCCGCCGCAGATCCTGCGGTGACGGCGATCTTGCGCGCGGCACGCCGCACAGCAACGCCCCGACGGACGGCACCCAAGCCATTGGCCACGCTGATCCGTATGGCCGTCCGCTGCCCGCGGGATCTGGCCGGCACGCGCGATCGCGCGCTGTTGCTGCTGGCCGCCAACGGACTGAGCCGCGCCGAGCTGGTCGGTCTCGACGTTGAGCATATTCGCTTCACCACCACGGCGGTCGAAGTGTCGTTGGGCGGCAACGCCGGCCGAGGCGCACGACGAACGCCAGGTGAGGGCAGGGGGGTCCCGGTTGTCATCCGCTCGAGCGCCGACCGAGCCGTCTGTCCGCTCCAAGCGGTACGTGACTGGCTCGACACCTCGGAAACCCAATTCGGTCCTGTGTTCCGGAAAATCGATCGCTGGGGAACGCTTGAGCATCACCGACTCGGCACCGACGCCATCCGCCGGATCCTGGCGCGTCGCGCCCTGCGACGCACCGCCAAATCCCGCAAGGCGTTGGAGCGAACGGCCGGATGAGCCGCCGGCCCGCCGTCACAGCCACACAAGCGGCTGCCACCAAGGCGGAGGCGGCGGCCGACGCTCTGCTGGTGTGGCTGCGGACCCAGCCAACGAGGACCGCTTCGCATCGGGAGGCAACCGACCCAGCCACCGAGAGCGGCGCGCCCTTGGCGGGACGTCCGACCACCGCCCTGCGCGGGGACGTGGTCGAACCCGATCCACTCGTCGCGGCAGCGACCCAGCCAGCGCAGCCCGATCTTGCTAGTGCGGCCGCCGCCGCACCGTCTCACGACCCGATCCAGCGCGAGCGGGGCTCAGCACTGCGGCCGGAACACACCGATTGGCTCCATCACCGACTGCTGATCACGGGGCCGACGGCCGATCTGGTCCATCTTCGGGCCGCCGCTGGTGGGGCCGGAACCGTCCCATGGCATCTCGACTTCGACCGGATGGAGGAAGATCTGTTCCATCTGCTGGTCGCACCGCCGGCAGGTATGGGCGCGCTGGGCGCCCGCGCCCGCAGCCTCAGTCTCGCCGGCGCGCGGATCCTGGCTAGCCAATTGCGCGCCGCCGCTGCGCGCCGCCATGCGCTTGCGATCGCGCGGGTGGGCCATAGCGAGGCCTGCCCGTTCGACCTGCACGCCCTTGTGCCGGTGCCGGATGCTATCCTTCGGCGCGGTCCTGACGATCCGGACGCGCTGGACTGGCTTTGGACGCACTGGGGGACCACGCAGATGCTGCGCCATGTGGTCGAGGACGAAGCGGCCGCGGACGTGATCGGGATGCGGCGGCCTGCGGCGGCAGGGAAGTGGGTGTGGGGATTGACCTTCTGGTCGGCCGATTGGACGCCGTGGCGGGCGCTGGCGCAGGTCGCCGCGCGTTGGCCGACGCTGCGTTTCGAAACGCGCCCAATCTACGACATGCCATGACCGGCAGCGCGGAGAGTGTTCATACGGCGCGGTCTGCCGATGCGGCGGTGACGGCATGGGAAGATCCGCCGCGCGTCAATCGGAGAGATGCGGCGCCGGTTCTCACTGTCGACGGCTTTGAGGGGCCGCTCGACTGGTGGCTGGAGATGGCGCGGGCGCAAAAGATCGATCTGGCGAAACTGTCCATTGCCACGCTGATCGAATCGTTTGCCGCTGCGATGGACGCGGCCCTCGCTCGTCGGGCCGGCGATCTACTGCCGCGCTGGGCGGTCTGGACTGTGATGGCGGCGACGCTCACCGAACTCTGGTCACGGCTGCTGCTGCCGTCCGACGCTCCGGCCGCACGCGCGGCGTTCGAAGAAGCCGAGGCACTGCGCCGGCAGTTGCTTGATCGGGCGCGGACGCGCGCGGCGGCCGACTTCCTTGAGCGGCGGGTGCAGCTAGGCCGCGACGCCTTTCGAAGAGGTCGCCCGGAAGCGTCCGCGACCGGCCGCGGCGGTGATCTCACGGAGTTGCTGCGTGCCTGCCTGCCCGCACTGCAGGTGCCGCAGGACCAAGTCGTCGCGCTCCGGCCGCGGCCGCCGCCACTGTGGACCGCCAGCGACGCGCTCATCCGGGTCACCCGGCTGCTGTCCGTGCTGCCTGACGGCAGCCCGTTGGCTGCCTATTTGCCCCCAATCCCTCGGGATGTGCCGGCCCGCGCGCTGCGCTGTCGGGCGGCGATGGCCAGCACCCTGATCGCCGGTCTAGAACGCGCGCGCGATGGCGCCCTGCTAATGGATCAGGAGGCCGACTGGGAGCCGATCCGAGTCACGCGCCGCGCGAACGACGATCCTGCGGCGGACGCTTCTGTGCTACCCGATTGATTGACCGATGACGCTACCATGATTGGTCAGGCCGGCGCTCGGGCGCCAGCGGCGCGGTCATGGCGCGTCGCGCAACAGACTAATTGACGCAATCAGGGCGTGCGGCGATAGAACGCAGCGCGTGCCCGCACGGGGTCAAGCAAGGACCAGTCGCCCTGTGCCACTTCATACCCCTTTGGAAACGGCGGTCTGACCTCGATGCCCAGGGAGGACATCACACGGCGGTCGCGGTAATAGCATTGCGCGACAACGCTAATAAGCGCCATAAGCAACGTGCCACCAGCGTCCTGCAACGCCGCCGCGGCCGCCTGACGCTGCGCAGGGTCACGGTCGGCGAAGCGGCCACCAGCAAGGGCATCCAGGTGCTGCAGCCCCTGTTTCACCGAAGCCGCGTCACGCCCGAGATTGTCCACGATATCGACGAAAATCGTGTCATCGTCTGCGCCGGGCACGCCATGCGCAGCGCTGGCAGGAATCATCATGCCGGCGAGGCAACGCAGCGACCGGATTTCATCAGCAGTCAGGGCGGGGTCCTGGTTTCGCATGGCGGCCTCAGTCGAACAGGGTGGCAAGGCGCTGCTTGATGCTGTCGGCGATGAACAGCGCCAGTGCCTGGATTGTACAGGTCGGGTTTACGCCGGCTGAGGTCACGAAAATGCTGCCATCGACGATGAACAAGTTCTTTACGTCGTGGCTGCGGCCCCACTCGTTGACGACGGAACGATTCGGGTCCTTGCCCATGCGGGCTGTCCCCATCAGGTGCCAGCCGCCTTCGATGACCGGTGACTCGATCCCCACATCGTGGGCGCCCGCCGCAAGCAGGATCTCCGTGCCCCGCGCCACGGCATGATCCAGCATGCGACGACTGTTGTCGCTGAAAGTATAGTCGATCCGTGGCGCGGGGATACCACTGCAGTCCTTCAGGACCGGGTCAAGCGTGACGGTATTATGCGCCTCCGGCAAATCCTCGCAGATCGCCATCATCCCGGTGCGGTGGCAGAACAGCCTGCGATAGGCGTCGTGATGCTGCTGTCCCCAGGGTATTCGGCCTGTCGCCATCCCAGTAATCGCGGTTCGCACCGGACCTTGGCCGCGGTTGAACTCGAAGGTGTAACCACGCACGAAGCCACGTGACGGGTCGGTCTCGTAAAATTCCTTGCTCCAAAGGCAATTGCCTGGACCACGAGAGCCATCCAATTCAGCTTCGAAATAGCCGTAGATCTGCGCGTACGGATGGAACATGAGATTTTTGCCGACCAGGCCGCTGGAATTCGCTAGTCCGTTAGGAAACCGTGACGACGTCGAGTTCAACAGAATTCGCGGCGTGCCGATCCCGTTGCAGGCCACGATCACCACTTCCGCTGGCTGAAACTGCTCGGTTCCGTCGGCATCGAAATACACGACCCCAGAGGCCATGCTGTTCTCGTTCGTGGTAATCTCCCTGACCCGGCACCGGGTTCGCAACCTGACGCCGGCGCGGATCGCCGGTGGCCAGTAGGTGATGTCCGCGCTGGCCTTTGCCCCCTGTGCGCACCCGCCTACGCAATTGCCAAGATTGATGCATCCGGCGCGCCCTTCATAGCCGGTGGAAGCGATCGCGCTGTCCGATGGCCACCAATGCCAGCCAAGCTTGTTGAGCCCGCGCGCCAGAGTTGCGCCCGTTTTGCCCAATGGCAGTGGCGGCATCATCGGCTGCTTCGGCGGATAGGCCGGATCACCTGCCAAACCAGAGACGCCGGTCATCCGGTCGTTCTCTGCGTACCAGGGTTCCAATGTGCGGTAATCGATCGGCCAGTCGTCAGCCACCCCGTCCAACGTTCGCACGCGAAAGTCCGAAGGATGAAAGCGCGGGTAGTGACCAGCGTAGAGGATCGTGCCACCACCGACGCCGTTGAAATTGACCACTTTGATCGGCGAGTTTTCCTCGTTGATCGGATAATCTGCGGTTCCTCCGCGCCGGTTGGGGCTGGGGCTGAATGCGCCCATCTGGAGGGCTTCCAAGTCACGGAAGTTGCTGGGATAGTCGGTGGGCTTGACCCAATCGCCTTGCTCCAGGCAGAGGATTTTCATTCGTGTCTCGGCGAGGCTCCAGGCTACGGCGCCACCCGAGGCGCCAGCGCCGATGATCACGATGTCAACCGGTTCGAGCATGGCCACTTCTACTCCAGTATAGCCTATTGCCCCGTTGAGCCGGCTCCGCTGACGCCACCAATTTTCGGGAGGCGATGCGTAACAAACTCGTCCGACCTGGCTCCGGCATTATATTCTTCGCATCTTTGGGGCCAACTTGGTTGCATGTCACCATGCAATAAGGTTGAGCTTGCCTGGAATCTACCATCGGGAGTGCGTGAGATGGCGATATCAATTCGGCCGTTTCGCCCGGAGTTCGGCGCAGAGGTCTCCGGCGCCGATTGCAGCAAACCGCTGTCCCCGGCCGAAACATCGGCGATCGAGGCCGGAATGGACCAGTACGCGGTTCTAGTGTTCCGCGATCAGCCGCTCAGTGATCAGCAGCAGATAGACTTTACCCGGCATTTTGGCGAGCTTGAGGGCTACAACACCCCTGGCCACATCCGCAAAAAGGATGACGCGCGGCTTGGCGCCGGCATCGCGGATTTCTCCAACCTCGACAAGTCCGGTAAGATCATGTCGGACCAGGATCGGGCGTGGTTTTTCAAACTGGGCGACCGGCTCTGGCACTCCGACAGTTCCTTCCGGCCGATCCCAGCCAGGTATTCACTGTTGTCGGGACACGTCATTCCGTCCTGGGGCGCCAACACCGAATTCGCCGACATGCGCGTGGCGTATGATGCGCTGGACGATCGCACGAAAATCGAAGTGGAGGATCTGGTCTGCGAGCACTCGTTGATGTTCTCGCGCGAGGCGATCGGCTTCGGGGAATTTACCGCCGAGGAGCGGGACGCCTTCCGGCCGGTCCGCCAGCGGCTGGTGCGCGTCCATCCCGTGACGGGGAGGAAGTCATTGTGGCGTGGTTCAAATCAGGGTCGCACGCGAAGCCGGGTTAACGCTGACTGAGCGGATGATGGCAGGCTGACGTTTTCGGGTGTGGTGCGAATATGTCTCGACGCGTTGGCGTAGCAGCGATGCTGCCGGAGAGTGACCGCAAAGACCTAGCCATTCGGGCGTTGGCACGGTCGGCAACGATCAGCGATTTGTCGGCCCGGCACGGCGTGAGCCGCAAGTTCGTCTACCAGCAAGCCCGCAAGGCCGGTGCGGCATTGGATGATGTTTTCTTATCTGGCGCGCCGGAAGACGAAGTGCTGTTTCAGTTGACCGTCACCAAGACATGGCTGCGCCAGGTGGTCGTCGCGCTGCCTCTGATCTGCCGCAGTTCGTATCGCGGCGTCGTGGAGTTCTTGCGTGATCTGCTGGGCATGCCCATCAGCATCGGCACCGTTCATCACATGCTCCAGTTGGCCACGCGGCAGGCGGGGGTCGTCAACCATGACCAAGACCTGTCCGGTATTCGTGTGGGCTTGCACGATGAGATCTTTCAGGGCGCAAAGCCGGTGCTGGCCGGCGTCGATGCCGCATCGACTTATTGCTATCTCCTGGCCATGGCGGAACATCGCGACGCCGACACCTGGGGTGTGCATCTACTCGATGCCACCCGGCAGGGGCTGAAGCCTGACTGCACGATTGCCGACGCCGGGCAAGGCTTGCGCGCTGGGCAGCGGGCTGCCTGGGGCAACACGCCGTGCCATGGCGATGTGTTTCACATCACGCGTCAATACGAAGGCCTCGCCAACACGCTGTCGCGCCTCGCCAAGGGGGCGCGGTCGCGGTGCGAAAAGCTGGAGGCCAAGATTGGCCGCACGGGTCAGCTTGGTCCGGACGACGAACTGGCCGTGGAGCTTGCATGGCAGACCGAGACCCAGGCGCAAGGACTGGCCCGCGACATCCGAACGCTCACTCAATGGTTGAGCCATGACGTTCTGGCGCTGGCTGGGCCGGGCCTGGCCACGCGGCAGATGTTGTTCGACTTCATCGTCGAGGAGTTGGCGAAACGTGAGCCGGAGGACGTGCGGCGCATTCGCCCGCTGCGCGTGGCGCTGCAGAACCAGCGCGATGACTTGCTCGCCTTCGCCGGCGTGCTCGACGCCAAGCTGGCCGACATCGCGCAAGCCCATGTCATCCCTGAGCCCCTCGCGCGTGAAGCGTGCGTGCTGCACCGATTGTCGAGCACCTCGACCGCCTATTGGCAGGGATGGAACCGACTTCGGGCGAAGCTGGGCGACAAATTCCACCGGCTGTTCGACGCCGTCAGCCAGGCCATGGCGCAAACACCGCGGAGCAGTTCGCTGGTCGAGAACCTCAATTCACGACTGCGCAACTACTTCACGCTGCGCCGCCACCTGGGCGGTTCATACTTGGGCTTGCTGCGGTTCTTCTTGAACCATCGGCGCTTCATGCGCAGCCGACGTGCCGAACGCAACGGCAAGAGCCCGCGCGAATTGATGACCGGCCAAGGCCATCCGCATTGGCTGACGCTGCTCGGCCTCGGGCCAATTCAACCCCGGCAAGCCTGACTCAAGACTGACCTGGGGAGGGTTGGCCGCCTCCCGCAGTGGACGCCCTTCCGAACCGAATCCAGCCCACGGACCGGCGGTTTCCGTGCGACTCTGCAACCCAAAAGACCGCTGATTTGAACCACGCCGGTGGCTGTGATCTGTGCAAAACACAGCTTGCATCGTTAACGGACAGGGTGCGCGTTCTGCACACCACGCACGCCGTGTCTCAATGTCGGCGAGCGACACGTTTTCCGCCCCGATCAGCAGTGCACCGAGGCAGCCTTCCCAAGCGTTGCCATTGGAAGCGGGGGCCGAGCTCTTATATTGCGATTCTCGCGTGTCTGTGAGGCGACGTCCGCCGCCGGCTTGAGCGCTTCGGGGCCAAGCGTCCCGTTAAGGCGTGCAGTTCGGCCCAGGTATAATGCTGCGTGAATAACCGTCCGCACATTGTCAGCGTCCCCCTGCCCTGTCGCTTACGTTGAGCAGCTCGTCCCAACAGGTGCTGTATCGCGGCGACAAACTTCTGCGCTGCATCTTCCAGGGACGCGCGACGCCGGCGGCGGCATAGCCGACGGTATCGCGGCCGTCAGGGCTACGCGATACCAAGGACCTCCGCTTCGGCATGGGCATGGGATCGGTGCACGTGAGCACCCCGGAGCGGCGTGATCGGCTGTGGCTGATCAACGGGCTCGCGGTCGTCCTGTTGACACTACTGGGGGCCGCAAGTGAGGCGGTTGGCTACGACAGGATGTTGAAGACCAACACCTCGAAGCGGCGGGAGCACTCGCCGTTTCGACAGGGCTGCATGGTCTACGACCTGATCCCAACGATGCCCGAGCGTTGGTTACAGCCGCTGATGCTGGTGTTTACCCGACTGCTCGACCAGCAGCCGCTGTTCTCTCGAACTCTGGGCCTCGTGTAGTGGCGCTGTGTAGTTATGAGGGGAGTCTTGAGGTGGTGACCCCTAGCTACCGTGCTGCAGTACGTTGAAGGCTTATCCGATCGCCAGCTGCGGACTCCGTGCGCGGACGGATCGACTGGAAGTATGCGCTTGGCCTGTCACTGATCGATCCCGGCTTTGACCACACAGTCCTGAGTGAATTCCGCTCACACTTAGTCGAGGGCAAAGCCGAACAGCTCTTGCTCGACATGCTGGTGAAATGCCTGCAGGAACACGACTTGGTCAAAGCCCGCGGGCGGCAGCGTACCCACTCTACTTATGTGCTGGCCGACGTGCGCAAGCTCAACCGGCTGGAGCGTGTTGGTGAAACTATGCCCTTGAACGAGTTAGTCATGATTGCTCGGCGCCTTCTAGCCGGCGATAAAACGGATCGAGCCGGACTGGTTGCAAGCGCTGGCGCCGGCCGCATGGTAACGAACGGTATAGCCGACGTGTGGAGAACTATCGCTTGCCCAAGACCGACACCGCGCGGCTTGAGCATGCTGCGGTCGTCGGCGCGGACGGCAGTCAGTTATTGGCCGCGATTGATGCCACCAACGAGCAGCCATGGTTGGCGCAGCTGCCCGCGGTGCAAATACTACGGCGGGTCTGGGGGGAACAATACATCGAGGACGCCGGGCTGTTGCGATGGCGATCCAAAGTGGAAATGCCAGCACCCCCGAGCCAAGTCTCCTCGCCCTACGATTCCGCC
Source organism: uncultured Alphaproteobacteria bacterium (assembly GCA_963772355.1). Classification (GTDB taxonomy): domain Bacteria; phylum Pseudomonadota; class Alphaproteobacteria; order Acetobacterales; family Acetobacteraceae; genus Rhodopila. The sequence goes on from CAVYXX010000033.1 coordinate 19,552, forward strand.
GCTCGGTACGACGGGTGCCAAAAAACCATCGGGTGTTGACGGGTCCACAGTCAGCCTCGGACCGTCCCGGTAAAGGTCCTCCTCATCAAACAGGCCGAGCCATTGGGGTTCGGATGATCAAGAGGACTTCACATGCGTTCCATGCTTCTCGCCGGCTTCGTCGCTCTCACCGCGGTCGCCGCAATCGCTCCCGCCCACGCACAAACCGTCGGCGGCATCTCCATCACCCACGGCGGCGGCAACGTGAACGTCGCCAAGGGCCGCTTCAGCGAGGCCGATCAGTCCTCCACCACGCTCGGTGGCCAAGCGTTCGGCCGCGGCCGCGTCATCACCAACGGCGGCAACAACCGCAACATCTCTTCCGGCGCGTTCAGCTTCGCCGGGCAAGACACCACCACGGTCGGTGGCCAGGCGTTTGGCCGCGGCCGCGTCATCACCAACGGCGGACAGAACACCAACCTCGCCCGTGGCTTCGCCAGCAGCGCCACGCAGTCCACCCTGACGGTGGGCGGGACAGCCTTCGGCCGCGGCCGCTCCATCACCAACGGTGGACAGAACACCAACCTCGCGGCCGGCGCGTTCTCCTCGGCCGATCAGCAGGTCGTCACCCTCGGTGGCACCGCGGGACGCCGTGGCCTGAACGTCGTCAGCGGCGGCGCCAACCAGAACAAGGCTCTCGGCTTCGGGTCCTCGGCTTCGCAGCAGGTGTTCACTGGCGGGCAGTAAGCCCGCGGCACGACCAGGCAACGTCCGGTCCCTGGAAACGGGGGCCGGCCTGGCTTTCAGTTCAATAAGCAGGAGGACCTCATGAACCGCGCAACCAGCCTGGCACTGGCCTTGCTCGCCATCACCGCGGCGCTGCCGGCGGCGGCCCAAGAGAGGGGCGGGTTGCGCGCTGGCAACAATCGCCTGGCGACACTCGATGTGATCGAGGCCAATCGTGGCTGCCCGCTGTCCAGCACCAGCGTCACGGTTGGAATCAACAAAGCCTTCGGGAACGGTTCGTCGGCCACCCAGCGGCTCGGGACCTCGGCCGGCGCGACGGGCAACGGCGGGTGCCGGCCTCTGGTCTCAACCCAGGTTGCGACGGGCGCCAATCTCGGACTGGGATCGAGGTCGCAGGCCGACCAGTCGATCAACGTCCAGGGTCAGCGCGGGGCACTCGGCAGCATCGGCTTCACCCGTGGGGTCAATGTCGGCGTCGGCGCCGGGTCCGTGGCCAACCAGCGCATACAGAATCTGTTCAACCGCTGATCTCGCTTGAGAACTTGAGAACAAAGCGCCTGGGACTGAGGGGTGATGGAATGCGCCCCTGACGTTGGGCGCACACGAAGCATCCGGCTGATGTGGGCTGGCCCACAGCGGCCCGCGGTGCCGTGCGCCATGGTGGCTCCAACGACAATCTGTCCTGGATCATTACGCGCGGTCAGCTGGGCTTCTCCAAGGACTTTCCGTCCGCAGTTGCACCAGGTGGTACGTGGCATCGTGCTGGATGGCCACGACCGGCCGATCGCCTCCTTCCTCTGGCCCGGTAACACCGCCGATGTCACCCACGCTGTTGCCCGTGATCGAGCGCCTGCGGACGCGGTTCGGCATCCGCCGGGCCTGCATCGTCGCCGATCGCGGCATGATCAGCGCCGCCACCGTCGCCGAACTCGAGGCGCAGGGCATCGACTACATCCTTGGCGTGCGCGAGCGCTCAACTGCCGAAGTGACGAACCACGGTGATAGATGACGACGGCGTGGCGGTGCCGCTGACCATCCCGCGCCAGAAGGGCGAGACCGACCTTGCGATCAAGGACGTCGTGCTCGCTGCCCTGCTGGCCAGTCTCGAACGCAAGCTGACGCAGGGCGACAAGGCGTTGGTGGGCAACGCCGGATACCGTCGCTTCCTGGCCGATCCCGCAGGCGAGGGGGTCTGAAGCACTTCGGGAAAAGGTCCCTTCTGGGGATCAGCGGGCCATACGGGCCTGGTTCAGCCTTAGCTTTTGCCTGCAGCGAGGTCTGTATAGTTTCTGAACCTTGTCAAGCGGAGTTGCTGGGCCATCGGCCAATCTCCGGGCTCTCATCACTTTTCTCCCTGCAGGTGGTGCTGCGCTACAGCAACTTGCTGGCCGTGGAACAGGGCTTTCTCGCCGCCAAGACGCTGCTGGCGACACGGCCACTCTTCCACCGCACCGATACTGCCATCCGCGGCCACATCTTCTGCACGTTCCTCGCATTGGTGCTGCGCA
>CAVYXX010000034.1:0-51386 GCA_963772355.1 uncultured Alphaproteobacteria bacterium
TTGCCCGTGGGACAAGGATGTCAGCCGGGCCGGGAGAGTGGCGGCGGTCTCGCGTCGGGCACGCTCGCGGGCCAGGCGCTCGCGCAAGGCGGTGGTGATCGCCTCGGTCATGCTCTCTCCAGTCAGCCGCGCGAGGCTGCGAGCCAGTTCGTCGGCTTCCGCTGTCTTGATGCTCAGTGCCATAAATCCCCTCGTCTAGACATTCCATCTAGATAGCGTTGGCAGCAGTATTTTGCCATGTCGTATTTCGGAATGGTCCTTCGGTGGGCGGTAGGTCACCACCGCCCTAAGGCAACACGCCAGCTTGCGCGGGCCGGTGAATTCGCCACCTGAGGCCGGTTCAATTCGCCACCCGAGGCCGGTCGAAACCGCCACCCCTGGCCGCAGGCACCGAGCCGTTAGGCGAGGCAAACTGCCACTGACGAACAACTTTATCTGGAAAGAAGAGAAGTCGTCAATTAGAATATTCTTGTTGTGATTGATGCTGTAATTTTTGCCGACCGTGTAACGTGTGAATAACGGGGATAACTAGACTAAGCTATTTACTTTGTTCGCCTATTTCATCTCCAACCGGATCCGCCACCGCCCGACGGGCGCCGTTGCCGCGCATCGACTTGCCCGTGAGCTCGAGGCGATATGCGTTGTTGACGAGACGATCCAGGATCGCGTCGGCGTATGTCGGATCCCCAATCTGAAGGTGCCAGCTGTCCTGGGGGATTTGGGTCGCCACGATGGTCGAGCCACGGTCGTGGCGATCGTCGATGACCTCCATCAGGTCGCGGCGCTGATCAGCGGTGAGCTTGACCATCGCCCAATCGTCCAGGATCAGCAGCCGGGTGCGAGCCAGTGTCTTCAACAACCGTGCTTGACGGCCATGCAGCCGGGCAATCGCCAACTCGTCGAGCAGCCGCGAGAGGCGCTTGTAAAGCACCGAGACGCCATCGCGGGCGGCCTGATTGCCCAGGGCACAGGCAATCCAACTTTTGCCGACGCCAGCCGCCCCGCTGATTAAAACGTTGCGGTGTTGGCGGATCCATAGCCCGCTGGCCAAGGCCTGTATGGTCGTGCGGTCCAGTCCGCGCGGCGTACGCAGGTCAAGATTTTCCATGCAGGCGGATTGACGCATGCCCGCCCGGGTCAGACGCTGCGCCAAGGCCGCGGTGAGCATCGCGCTATGCTGGATGTCGACCAGCAATGCCAGCCGCTCGGCGAACGGCATGGCGTCAATCTCGGGCTGTTGCAGTTGCGCGGTCAGTGCGTTGGCCATGGCTCCCAGGCGCAGGTCGTGCAGCTTCTCAATGGTCGGCTGGTGCATCTTGTGTCCTTGTTGCTGGATCGGTGGCGCCGATCGTCAATGGTAGTAGCCGGGGCCGCGAATGTTGCCGTGATGGCCGACGCCATCCTCGGCCACGGGGTCGACGAGTGGCCGCCCGCTCTTGAGCAGGTGCTCGACAAAGCCTGATGAACTCGCACCTGCCGACAGCGCTCGCACGCAAGCGGCCTCCAACTGCTCGCCCGGGTAGCGGGTCGCCAAGCGCAGAATGCCGAGGCAGGACCGCACACCCTGTTCGATATGATCGCGCCCGGTCAGCAGCCGCTCGACATAGGCCGCGGTGGCCACACCGACCTTGGCCGCCTGGTCGCGAACCCAGTCCGGCGTCCGCTTGGCCACCGCGCTGTGCCCCGGCGGCATGTGTTCGCCCAGCGTGGCCCAGTGATTTTGCCCGGCCACCCGGGCATGGCTGGCGGCCCGCTCACCGCGATGGAAAATCTGCACGCCGGTCCGAGTGAGGAAGACATCGACGCGCTTGCGCACCAGCGCATAGGGCACCGAGTAGAAGTTCCAATCGACCGCGACGTGATAGTCGAGGTTGACGGTTGCCCCGATCGCCCAGTGGCCGATCACGTAGGGCTCGATCGGCAAGCGCTTGAGGGCGGCGCGTTCGACCGCTTCAAACAGGCTGCGCCGGCTACCCTCGCGCGGCGGCGCCATCGGCTTGTCGTTCAGTTCGACCAGCAGCAGCGCGATCGCCTGGTTTAGCTCAGCCAACGAGAAGAACTGGCGATGGCGGAGCGGAGCCAGAAGCCAACGACAGGCCTGCAAAACGCCATTTTCGACCCCCGGCTTGTCCCGCGGCTTGCGTGACCGTGCCGGGACCACGGCCGTGCCGTAATGCTTGATCAACGCGGCATAACTGGCGTTGATCACCGGGTCGTAATACGAGGCATGGGTGACGCCGACCTTCAGATTGTCGGGCACAACCTTCGCCGGCACGCCGTCCAGGAAGGCAAACAGACGGACATGCGCGCCAAGCCAGTCCTCCGTCGCCTGGGTCCAACTGGCCTCAGCGTAAATCAGCCCCGAACACGGCAGGCAGGCCACGAATATCTGCGTCGCACGCGCCGTACCGTCGTCCATCACCGCGACCGTGTCGCCGGCGTAGTCGACCTGCACCGTCTCGCCGGCATGGTGCACCTGGCGCATCGACAGGCCTCGCCCCGAGGCCTTCTGCCATTCGCTGAGCCGCAATTTGAACTGGCTGAACCCCAAACCGTCCGGATCGGCTGCCTTGTACTCCATCCAAAGCAGCTTGCGCGTGACGTGCTTGTGGCGCCGCAGTTCCTGATCCACCTCCGCCCAGTCGGGCAGTGCGCGACCATCGGTGGCCGATGACGGCGGGTAAAGCGCCACCTCCAGCGCCGTCTCCGACAACCCATCGGCGGCCGCGGCGTCCAGCCCTGCCGCCGCCGCTCGATCCAGATACGCCCGCACCGTCGAGCGCGCCAGCTTCGCGCCTGCCGATATGGCACTCAGATTCGGCCCTAACTCCGCACGCAACCGTAACACTTCCCTGATCCGCCGCATCTCCGCCCTCGGTCTCGGCACTACTGCTACCCCGCCAAAAAGGGCGGAACAGTAGTCGCGATTACTTCGATGTCAGCGGCGGCTTCCTCCACCAGCAGACTGGCGAATTCGCCGGCCTCAGGTGGCGGTTTCGACCGGCCTCAGGTGGCGATTACAATCGGCCTCGAGTGGCGATTACCTCCGGCCCGTGCACGCCAGCTCGAGCATGCTGGTCAGAATCCCCGATAAGCTGGTCCCGAGCATGCCACTAGGAAGATCTCTCCCCGGATTGATCGCATTCGATGCTCGTGGACAAGGTCGTGCCGATAACAAATCGTTCACCCAAATGGCGGAAAACCTTGGACTCTGTGGGGAAATCGTTAGCTATCAGTTGGATGTCGGAATTTCTTAAGGTTTTGCGGCATCTCAAACTGTTCAGCGATGAGTACCTACCCTAATATTCCGGGTGCGGATGATCAGTCCGCCTTGCCCTGTGCCAATCACGTGCCACCGGGCAGCTAAGCCGATCTCTGCTCGAAGTTGGGGTATGGGCCAATTGGCGCACTCGTCCATTGGACCACAAGGTGGTGTGGTCTCCATGATCCGCACTGATCTTACGGAAGAGCCCACAGGGCCATCAAACGGGTGGTGTCAGCCAAATCTAGTCTTCACCGGCCTTTTTTCGCCTCATATCTCTGATTGCGATCAGCTTTGGCGACACTGGCGGCCGAGACGGTATCAGATTGATTCCTGCCAGGGCTTCGCTGACCTGCGCATCGGGATAAACCGCCAGAGCAAGGGCTAAATTGACGCGGAAATGCCTTCTGAAGTGGTCTAGGCGGTCAACCGAGCGGCCAAACTGCCCATGCAAAGCCTTCCAGCTAACTGTCTTTGGTGCCGAGAGGCTATGTAAGCGGTAGGCGAGCCAGCAATAGACGTCTAGCGCCAGCGAGTTGTTCGCTAGAGCGCGAATGGCAGCTTCCTCCACTGGCACGGGATGCCGTCGAAGCTGGTCGTAGAAGCCCTCAGAAAGCTTTGCGGTGTCAACAAATAGACCTGGTTGGTCCGGCGCGTCGCTCTCGACGAACATCGCTGTGTCGAGAACTGATTGATTTATAAGGCCGGTGCGATTTCCTTGGGTGATTTGAAAAGTCATCCGACATCTGGAAATTCGATCGGCTTGATCACGCACATCACGGCTGGTTTTGCCGCCGATAGGGATGTCCATCCGCTTCAGCCAGGCATTCAAACTGCGTCCGAGCTCAATCTCGCGGCTCTGGATGCGTAGGGCCTCCGATTGGAGATAGAGTAGAATTAAACGAGCCCGCGAACCAAATGGAACACCGATTGGGATTGGATCACCTGACGGAGGGGACCGGTGTCCAGGCGCAACCATCAAGGTCACGTGGTCCGTCCGTATCTGCCAAACTACGTCATCTGGCAGCCGCTTGTGAGGCAGAGCAGCTTGAGCCCAGCCGCTATAAACAAAGCCAATTTCGCTATCTTCGTTGGCAAGATATGCTGTCGCTGCTTCGATCACCGAGCGATCGTGCTCACCAGCTAACGCCGCCAGCTTGCCCTGCTCCGTGATCAGTTGATGCACCTCGCCCATGCCGCGCCCTACCTTCATCGGCAACCTTGTCTGTTCGAGACAATCGTGTCGACTTGGACTCTATGGGGCTTATAGAAAAGGATATTAGCATCTTATAGTCTGTCCCGACACAGTCCTGGGGATAACTGACCTAACATATTGATAATTCGAGGATCGCCTATTGGAGGTGTACCGACAGAGTCCAACAGCAATCCCCAAACAGTCCAAGGTCTTCGGTGGATAAATCCCGGGCGGGTTTCCCCAAAGAGTCCAAACTTGCTCGCCCAACTCGGCTTCCCTACAGAGTCCAAATGGCCAAAGGCTGCGGATTTGGGTTGGCGCTCTGAAATTGATCAAGCCCATCAACCGGGTTGGGCCGTAGGGAAGGCTCATCGTCCCCGAATGAGGGCCGTCCAGCACGTTCATGGTCGGCATTACACCCCTGCCCTGTCAGGCTACCAATAGCGAACGTATCGACGGGTAACAGAGCATCTTACACCCGATCATCGTCCCAAATCCTGCGGTTGGTCCAAACACGTCTTGCCTCTTCCCTGCCCTTCATAGGCTGAGCGCCTGCATTCGTCTTGGCCGGTGGCGCAAACTTGACACTCGGTAGTGGGCTAGATTGAGAATGCCTTAAGGCACTTAGGCATTCTTGTTTCAAGGCTTCTTTGCTTTTTGGCCTTCTGGCTATTTGTACATAATGCCTTAAGGCGAGATAGTAGCCAGCCAGTGGCAGCGAAGCGACACCGCTTGGTTGAATTCCCGACTTCAGGGGCTAAGGCCTTGATGCCACGCTGCCTTGTCGTCTAACTTAGAGCATTAAAGCTATAAGGTGTCCTGTACAAGACGCCTTATAGCTTTGAAGAACTGCCGCCTTGAGTGGGGAAGGCGGTATCGCCTTCTGGAAGGAACTCCCATGGCTACGATTTCGGTTGCGAGCGACAAGGGTGGTCCCGGCAAGACGACGACGTCATGCCTGTTGGCTGCCGAGATGGCGCTGGACGGCTATAAGGTTGCGCTGCTCGACTGCGACATCAATCAGCAGGCTGCAGCGTTCGGGGACAAGGCGCAGATCGAGGGACTTTGGGTGATTGCGGAGGTGAACGAGCACAATATCCTGTCTATTCTAAAAAAGGCGGAAGGGCAGGCGGAGATCGTCATCATCGACTTGCCGGGCGGCTCATCGGCTTTGGCGCTCAAAGCGTTCCACAGATCGCATTTCGTGCTGGTACCATCACAGGTTTCGATGCCAGATGTGAAGGCGGCTATGAGCACCGTGAAGCAGATTGACGATGCCCAGGAACTGGCCGGAATTCCGATTGCCCGTGCGCTTGTATGGACGCGCATACTGCCAGGCTTTGAAAGTGTGCCGGTGCGCACGGTCCGGGAGACCATCGAGAAACGAGCCGACGCGCCGCCGATATTCAAATCGTGTCTTATGGAGCGCGCGGCGTATCGTGACATCCATATCAGCGGCATGGTGCCGAGGCAGAAAGATCCGAAAGGCGGTCCTGCCGCAAATGTCGCGACGCTCGCGGCCGAGTTGCTCGCATCCCTTGAGAAGCTTCGGGAGGCAGCATGAGCGACAAGCCACCCGACCCGCTGGGCGATGAAATCATGGGGGCGGGTGCTAGGCGTCGTGTAAACGTCTCCTTGCCGCCGAGACCTGAGCTGCCTGAGGAGGCAGTAGAGAAGGGGGCCCGCGCACTCGGCGAAAGGTGGGGCGCCAGCACGCAGATGCGACCCGCTGAACCGCCTTCGCCGCCGGTGGATTCCCCCGCTCCGCTCGTTAGCGTACGGTTCGATTTTCCCGACTATGTCGACGAGCAATTAGCGGTCGCAGCCGCCTCAACCAAGGGGCCAAGCGGAGGTAAGATTACCAAGACCTATCTGGCGCTGAAGGCACTGAAGGCGGCCGGATATCGTGTTGACGACAAAGATTTAATTGAAGATCGTCGCCGGATGCGTAAATAAAGACTCAAGGCATCTTGTACAGATTATCCGGTTCGTTACGGCGTGTAACGTGTAACCGCCGGAGAAGTCGTTCAACGCCAGGCCGCCACCCCAGCTGCGCCTGGAGCCCGCCGGGTGGCGGCTGAGAGAAACCGCCAGAACATTGCTGCGAAGCAGGTGCCCCCCCCGGTGACCCCGGGGCCCAGCGCCGCTTGACTGGTCGCCGGGCCAGCTGCGTAGTTCTTGCAAAGGGAGTGAGCGAACGTGGGACGGGTGGCGCAGATCAGGCCGTGGATCTTCGAGTTTTTCCATGCCCCCGGCGACACGGCGCAGGATGCCGCCCCAGAGGTGGCGGCGGCGCATTTTGCCGCCTACCTTGATCTCTGGCAGGGCGCCGAGGCGCTCGGTTTTGAAGGCATCTTCTTCAGCGAGCATCATTTCGGGCCGGGCTACAGCCCTTCGCCGCATCTGCTGATCGCCGCCCTGGCGCCACGCACGCGAACGCTGCGCCTGGGCGTGATGGGCGTCGTGCTGCCGTATTACCAACCGTGGCGCATGGTTGAAGAGATCGGAATGCTCGATCACCTGACCGGCGGGCGGCTGGAGATCGGCACGTCCAGCGGGATCCCGCAGGAGATGGCGCTGATCGGCCTCGATGTCGCCGAGACCAGCGCGCGGAATGCGGAGGCGCAGGCGATCCTGGATGCGGGGCTGCGCGATGGCGTCGTCAATCATCACGGGCGCTACTGGCAGATCGAGAATCTGCGGCTGGTGCCGCGGCCGTTTCAACAGCCTTCGCCCCCGAGGTGGACCACGGTCGTGAGCACGGAATCGGCGCGCCGGTCGGCGCAACGCGGGTCGAAGATCTGCACGAGCTTCCATCCCGTCGAGCGTATCCGCCACATCTTCGACGCGTTCCGTGATGAAGCCGAGGGCTCCGGGGGACGGGCCGGGCCCGACCAACTGGCGATCCGCCGGACGATCTCGATCGATGAGGATGAGGGTGGGGCGCGCGCGGCCTCGCGCGGAGCGGCCGAGGCGCTGCGGGCAGTGCTGGCGCATGATCCGCGGGTCACGCAGCATCCGTTGCCCGACGCGCCGGGGCCGGCGCACAATTTCTCGGTGGGTGAGGAGGAGTTCATCGCCGGGACGCCGGAGAGTGTGGCCGAACAGATCATCGTGCAGTGCCGCGGCGTCGGCGCCGGTCATTTCCTTGCGAATTTCGGCCGCGGGAAGTCGCCGGAGGCGATGCGGCGCAACTACGCACTGTTCGGGGAGCGGGTTATTCCGTTACTGCGGGTCGCCGGAGTGTGACAGAGCTGGCGACTTGACCGCTGACGCCACGTCACCCTCGGCAAAGGGCACGCGACGGCATGATCCGCTGAAATATTTTTAGCTAACCCCCTGGCGGCGATGCCATGAAAAGCACCGCGCCAGGCTATGCGGACAAAAGTGATGTCGCCGGCGGCGTAGGTAAGTCACCCGGTAATGCGGCGGCAACTGGGGAATCAGGAAAACAACCTAAGTAATGTCTCGTCAAGGCACAAGCCGCACTTACATGACACCCGAAAGCAAAGAGTAGACAGAATCGAAACCAAAAGTGCAGAGCGGCGGGTCTCCTCCCGACTGTCAAACTGGCCGCGTGCCTGCGGCCTTTTTCTATGCCCCCCTCCCCGTCACTCGTGTCAGAACCGGTTCAGGAAGCACCCGGGCAGTTCGGGGCAATGAACGCCGCACAGTCGTAAACTGTGATCGATTTCCGCTTTGGGCATCGTCGGACCAGCAGGCGCAGCGGCTCCGGAATGCCGAAATGCGGGCTCCATGGCGCGCGATTGACGCTTCTGGGCGATACATCTTCGTCAAGAAGGTGGCAGGGTAGGGGCAGTTCTGGCGAGTTGACAGATCCCGACAGGAGGTTTCCGAATACTCCGGCGGGCTGCGGTTCCGCCCGCGGGCAAGTCATCACAGACAGGCGCATCAATCAACTCAGGCCGAGGAGCGGCAGCGAGGAGGTGTCGTTCTGTCCCCGTGCGCCTTGACGACGCGGTGTTCGCGACCAACGAGGCGTGGGCGCGCAAGCTGCGCGACAACCGCCGCAGATCTACGCTGCGCGTCTCCCCGTGGGAAGACCCGCCGGCGGCCCGACGCGACAATTCTCTGCCGCGATCCGGCCGCCTGACTTTGGACTTGATGAACTCCGGTCAATCGTCGAGTTGCTTCATAGGCACGCGGGCAAGGCTCGGAAAGCAACTCTTAAGAGGCACGCCAAACGACAGTCAAAACCGTCGCTACTTCCCGCTGGCTTCGACGTCCGATTTCGCTTTCTCGTTCATGGTCTTCACCGTCTTGCTCTGATTAGTCGCTCCGGTGGTTTGCGTGGTTGTCGCGGCCGGTGCCGAGGACGGCACCGATTTCTCCTCAGCCGGTTTGCCAGGATCCGGTTTAGTGCTGCCCATGGCTGTTGGCTTTGCTGGCATCGCCGCCTCGGAACTGTCCTTTGAGACGGGTGTGCCACTCTTTTCCATCCCTGGCGGGGGCCGGGGTGTAGACGCTGAGTCCGGCTCCGTAGACGGTGCGGCGGGCGTTCCTCTCTGCCCCACGCCAGTCTTAGATTCGCTCTGAGCGTATGCTGGTGATATGAGGCTGCCGATTATCAGTGCCAGCGGGATAACCGCCAGCCGTGTCCTGATAGTGCTCACGTTACCTTCCTTCGGGTTCTAAGTTTGACGAGGTCAGACCGAAACTCGTCACGGGCGACAACGAATTGCAGGGAACAAGGTTCCGGGTTGGCGAACGGGGGCCTCGACCAACAGCGCGCGTGACCCCGGCGGTTCGCTCAGGTTATGTGCGGGACATAGAAAGTCGGGGGGGACCAAGGCGGTCGCCCCGCCTCCGGCCGCGCCTCCAGGACCGGCGGTGCGTTCGTTTCGCCGGAACCCACAACCCTAGCGCGAGATGACAGTATTATTCGCGGCCGGCCTGCTGGCCGCCGTGACTGGCATCCGATCAGTCAAACCGCGCAATCGTTGCCACCTCGTCGGCAGTGACTTCGCCAGCACTCTACGAATACTTCCAATCCCTTACCATAATGGGCGTTATACGTTTTTGGCAGCGGGGGCCGCGCCGGGCGGGCAGTCCCCTTCCCTACCCCACCGAGGCACAGGCCCTCGACAAGCGGCATTTGGCGCGCCCGGAGAGATTCGAACTCCCGACCCGTTGATCCGAAGTCAACTGCTCTGATCCGCTGAGCTACGGGCGCTCGCCCGAATGAGGTATTTTCAAATCTTCAAGCGAATCAAGCATGTTCTGAATGTCGTCCTCAAATCTTTGGAGATGGTCGATCTCGTCCTGTGTCGCCTCCCCTCTCGCGCCTTGCTGCCATCTTTCGGAATGAGCATCATACTGTTCCTGGAGGATCAGCCGCTCCGCCTCGGTGATCGTCTGCAACTCCCCAAGCTGCCTAATCGCACTGGCTCTGAGGCTTTCAAACCGCAGACTTATTCGCTTCTTCATTGCTCAGTTTATTCGGCGCAGTTAGGACCGCTACCGCGCCGCTCTGGCGGGCATCGATAACCTGCTTGAAGTCCTGGCCATTCCATAGCGTTGAACAGCCTTGGGGGCGGTCCCCGGTATTAATCGGAATCATCTTCATCAAGCGCAGGTTTTTTTGCCTCCGCTGGTTGTTCAAGACATTTTTGAGCAGACCTTGACGCCGATTTGGCTACGACGTGATGCCAATAACGCCGAAAACACAACCCTTGGCCGGCTACGAGACCTCTTACTCCCCAAGCTGATGTCCGGCGAAATTCGTGTCCGCGAGGCCGAGGCATTGTTGGCGGCTGCGCAATGACCAAACTTGCCGAAAGCCATGTCGAAGAAGCGGCGCTCGCATGGCTGGCGGAGCTTGGTTATGGGGTGAAGGCCGGGCCAGACGTTGCGCCGGACAGCGCAGCGCCCGAACGCGCCAGCTATGACGATGTGGTGCTGCGGCGGCGCTTGGCGCGGGCAGTGGCGCGACTGAATCCGGATATCCCGGAGGAGGCACGCGCCGAGGCGCTGCGGCGGGTGCGCCAGACCGAATATCCGGGGCTGATCGAGGAAAACCGCCGCCTGCATCGCTTTATGGTCGAGGGCGTTCCGGTCGAGTTTTACGGCGATGATGGCGTGATCAAGGGCGACCATGTGCGCCTGATCGACTTCGACGATCCAGAAGCTAACGACTGGTTGGCGGTTAATCAGCTCACTGTGGGGTCGCCTGCCGATTTGTTCAAAACTGCACGCTAAGCCGCCAGGGGTAAGAACGTAGCTCGAACATCGCGTAGAGGACGGAATGGAGCGGCTGGATCGGGAGTGGTCCAAACGTAGTCGCCGGTCAGCCCGATGTGCTCCCATCCGAGCGGGGCGACGTGGACAAGGAGATCCTCGGGAACGGTCACGCCCTGAGCGCGCAACTGCCGAACGACCCTGTCGAGATAAACCGTGTTCCAGTGCACTATGGCGGCGGTGATCAGACTGAGGCCTGAAGCTCGGAAGCTTTGGTTTTCAAAGGTGCGATCACGGATTTCGCCCTGGCGATGGAAGAACACGGCGCGCCGGAGCGCGTTGCTTGCCTCGCCTTTGTTGAGCCCGGCGTGGCTACGCTGGCGCAGCGCCGGATCGGACAGCCATTGCAGGGTGAACAAGGTCCGCTCGATCCGCCCGAGCGCGCGCAATGCCCGCGCCAGCGCATTTCCGGCGCCGGCCGCCGCCAGCTTCCGCAGGATCACGGACGGCACGACTGTTCCAGCTTCGATGGAGGCTTTCAGCCGCATCAGTTCGGCCCACTGCCCGAGGGTCGCCGTTGTTTCGACAGTGTCGCCTATCAGTGGTGCCAGTAGCGGCCAAGCGGCGGATTTCTCAACCGTGTAGAGCTTGCGGTCCTTCAGATCCTTGATCCTGGGGGCGAACCGGTAGCCCAACAAATGGCAGAGGCCAAACACATGATCGGTCGCTCCGGCGGTGTCGGTGTAGTGCTCGGCGATGCGCAGATCGGTCTGGTGGACATGATGCAGCAGTCCGTCGAGCACATAGGGTGCTTCGCTCATCGTCGCCGAAATAACCCGCGTGTAGAACGGACCGTAACGGCCGGAGACATGCGTGTAGATCACCGCGCCGGGGTCGATGCCGTATTTCGCGTTGACCGAGCCGACCGCTCCAGCGCGGCCCGCGGCGCGGAAATATTGCCCATCCGAGGACGAGGTCGTGCCGTCGTCCCACATCGCCGCCATGGGATGTTTGTGATGGGCGTCGATAATCGCCCCGCGCGCGGCGACGTAGTTGTCGTTGCTAATGTGCCACTGCGCCACGTTGACGAGATGGTAATAGCCGAGGCCCCGGGAGGCGTCGGCCATACGGGCGAGGCCGAGATTGGTGCCGTCGGCGAGTACCGCCGCCAACAGCGCCGGTTTGTCGGCGGCGGGATTGCCGGTGCGCAGATGGACGAACCGATCCGTGAAGCCGGTCCACGCATCGACATCGCTCAGCACCTCGGTGATGCGCACCCGTGGCAGCAGTCCGTTCAACCGGAGCGCCAGATCACGTGCCGCCTCAGGCACAACAGGCGGGATGCGAGCGATGAACAGCTTGCCGTCCTCGATCTCGACCCCATCGAGTTCGCCGCGCCCGGCGCGTTCGGCCACGAACGTCAGACGTTCGCGCAACATCTCCGTGCGGGTCGCGATGTAATGGCCGGGATCGGTCTCGCCGCCAATTCCCAAATCCCGCGCGGCTTCGGCGGGCAGAAGGTAGTTCTCCAAGGCCCGATAATCGCGGCTGCCCGCGACCCAGATGTTGCTGCCCCGCAGCCTGTCGCGGAGCGTGGCCAGCACCGCCGTTTCGTAAAGTCGCCGGTCCGCCGCGCCGTTCGCGAAGATCAGTTTGCGCCATTGCGGCGGCAGGAACGACGATGGCGGGCGTTTGGGTAGCGCACGGGTGCCGTCGCGGTCCATCGCCCGAAGAAGGTCGATGGCGGCAAGCACCAAATCATTTGGCATGTTCGACCGGAAGGCGAACGCGGCGAGGAAGCGCGGAGTGAACCGGCGCAGCACCGAATAACGCTCTGCCGCCGTGACCAGGATGTCCTGATCCGCCACGCCGGCGACGGCGCCGATGATGGGCAGCGCGCCGTCGAGTTGCGCCATGCCGACCTCGCGCTCGACCACGGCGACGCCGTCCTCCCCGGCCGCCTTCGCGCGCCGAAGGGCGGCGATGGTGCGGCGGAACAGGACCAAAGCCTTGGCGACATCACGCCGGGTCGCCTGAAACCGCTTCTCGTCGCGGTTGCGCGCCCGGCTGAACAATGTCCCCATGTATTTCTCGAACATGGCGAGCGTCGCGTCGATTAGTCGGGTTTCGAGGCTCGCGGCCTGGACCACGAGGATCGCCGTTCGCCGTGCCGGTTCGAGATCGGCGATGTGCGGGACAGTCATGATTGCTCCAGCATCGATGAGCCGAGCAAGGCGGCCTGCGTGGATGCGTCCAGCGCGTGCCGGGTCCATTTTCAACCCTCGCGCATATTCGAGGCGATCCAGCAGAGCGACGATGTTTGATGGTGCGGGGGACGCCGAGTAGTCCCGCAGCCAGGCAAAGCGTGATCGGCGCAGTTCCGGATCGACGATCAGCAACCCCGCCAGCGTATCGCGTTCCGCGTCGGTCATCCCGGTTGCAAGTGTCTCGAACGTCCTTTTTCGCGCCCGTGCTCGCGCGGCCAGGCCGATGCGTTCGAGCACGGTGGCAGGTGGCACCATGACGCCACCGGTTCGCAGAGCGGCGAGCATCGCTTGGACGATGGGTTCGCCCCGATCCGTCGCCCAGGCTGTATCGGCGCCAACTCGTAGGCAGCGTCGCCAGTCGCTCAGTCCAAAGCGCCGCAGTCCCAGGTATCGTTGCAATTCGACGGCATGCTCGCGCCGGGTCTGATCTCGTTGCGCATAGTCGGCAAAGTCTGCAGATGGCACGCCGAGTTGATGGGCTACAAAGGCGATCATCGCTTCCGGCGGTTGCTCGGCCGGTCCCATGCCCAGTCCGGGATACTTCAAGAGGCATAGCTGGATCGCAAATCCGAGATGGTTGATCGAACGCCTCCTCGTTCGGATCAACACGAGGTCGTCCGCGCCGAGGGTGTAATGGCGAACCATCTCAGTGGGATCGGTAGGTATAGAGAACAATCGGTTTCGTTGCTCGGGAGACAACAGGGAGCGAGCGGGCATCATGGCCTCGAATCGATGACGAAGCGGCGTCCATAAACCACTTGCCTTTCGACGCCATTCTGAAAGAGGGTATCGAAAGGGAAATCCTGAGGTTTCGCCGTGCCAACCAAATTCATTCGTAAACGGCCGTTTGTGAAAGGCACCCAAGCTTCCAGTAGCGGCGTGGCGCTCGGCTATGCCCGAGTCTCAAAGGGGGACGAACAGAACAACGCACTGCAAACGAAAGCGCTCAAGGGTGCCGGTTGTAGGCGGATCTTTGAGGAGGCTGCCTCCGGCGGGCGTTGGGACCGGCCGGAACTGCACCGCCTGCTCGACCAATTGAGAGAAGACGACACAGTCGTTGTCTGGAAACTCGATCGGCTGTCGCGATCGCTCAAGGACGTGCTGCACATCATGGAGCGGATCGGCAACGCGGGCGCCGGCTTCCGTTCCATCACTGAGAATATCGACACGACCACTCCGGCTGGGCGGATGATGATGCAGATGGTTGGAGCCTTTGCCGAGTTCGAGCGGGCGATGATCCGCGAGCGGACATCGGCGGGCCTCGCCGCCGCTCGGGTGGAAGGACGGATCGGCGGGCGTCGAAAGAAGCTCGATGACACCAAGCGGCGGGAAATAGCCGAAAGTGTCGTCTCCGGTCGCAAATCGGCGGCCGACATGGCGCGGCTTTACGGTGTCAGCCAGCCTACGGTGTCGCGCATCGTGGCGGCGCACCACATCGCGTCCGGTTCGCGGAAAATGGAAGGGAGAACCTGATGCCGGTCTCGAAGACACCTCGCCGCAAGTCGACAAGTGCGGCTCGTGCGAAAGCCCCGGCCGATCCGTCCCTTCCGGACCGGCGCGGCATGGAGGCGTTCCTGGCGATGATCGCCGGTGACAGCCAGGACGATGCGCTCGATAGAGCGCAGCAGGTGATGTATGATGCGTGGGACGCGACGACGTCCCGCTCCCGCATGGCTCTTGCCCGCAAGGCGCTCGAAATCTCGCCGCTTTGCGCGGACGCCTACAGTCTCTTGGCCCAGGAAGCCGCGACACCGGCCGAAGCTCGCGACCTCTACGCGCGCGGACTGGCGGCCGGAGAACAGGCCATCGGTCCCGAGGGCTTCGCGGAATACGACGGCCATTTCTGGGGCTTTCTGGAAACGCGACCCTACATGCGCGCGCGGCAGGGACTTGCGTTGACACTGCTCGAACTCGGCGAGGAAGAGGTTGCCCTCAACCATTTTCGAGCCATGCTGAAGCTCAATCCAAACGACAACCAAGGCATCCGCTATCTACTGCTCAGTCGCTTGCTTCGACGCGACGAGATTGCGAACGTGACAGCCTTGCTGGCCGACTATCCCGACGAGTGGAGCGTCTACTGGCTCTATACAAGCGCCCTGATTGCGTATCGCGAAGGACGTGCGGACGCGCCCGCCACCCAGAAACTGTTGAAGGATGCCAAGTCCGCCAACGAGCACGTAACCGGCATCCTCGCCGGCACCAAGCCGGGCATCAGTTCAAACACCGGCTACATCACGATGGGGGGCGCCGATGAGGCGACCGACTACATTCGCGAATGCGGCGACGCATGGCGGAAGACCGCCGGAGCTGTCGAGTGGCTCGCTGCCGCACTCACACAGACACCGCCCAAACGTCGAACCACCAAGGCAGCCCGCTGACCACCCTTAGCGTGCAGTTTGGAACAACCCGGCAGGTGACCCCATGGACTCCGGTGCTATTTTGACCCCTGCCCACGGGCGTCTCCGATCGATCCTACTTTCCAGGTTTCGACAGCGTTCCCGCGCGCCTGCCCGAGGCCGTTGTTCTCGAAAATCAAATCTGGGAAATCTGGCGAATTCGGTCCGATATCGGATTAACTAGGGCGGTTCTGGGGTTAGACCGAGGTATCTACGCTCGTAATTCGCCCCGGCCGCCTCGGGGGAACGGTTCGTGCATCGCCAGAGGTCACAGGAGGATTCGCCTGCGAAAGAAACTGGCTAGATCCAACGGGACGAGCCAAAGGGAGCCGGCTGGCCTGGCTGTGGCAACAGATTGTTGCTTATCCAGACTTATCCGCCCCTTATCCGTCGGCCAACCCATCCTAACTCCTTGTTTTATATATGTTGTGTGTGTGTGATAACTAGAGGATAAGAAGATAAGGGGGATAAGGCTGGGCGAGGAGAAACACCAAGCGAATTCTGGCTGGGGTTCCGCCCAGCCTTATCCTAATCCAAATGTAAAAAATTGGCGGGTTCTGCGGGTTCGCTAACATTCGCCAAATCCGGCTGAGCCACCCTTATCCAGCCCCCTTCGCCCGGAAACCCGCAGAACCGCGTTAATTAGTCGTTGCGGTAGTGTGGCCAGACGCTAATCTTTGCCGCCTGGAACCAGCACAAAAGGCGGCTTTGATTTTGTTTTTGACGCCTGTGGCTCGTCCGAGCAGGGCGGGAATTTTTCGCTGCGAATGAGATACAAAGCCCGATGGGTCTTACTCGGTTGGTTCTTCTCGATGTGGCCGTCGCGTGCCAGTCCTGACAGGATGCCGCCGAACTTGCGCACGTCTATCTGCGCAGCCGAGGGGGTGAGCCGGATGTAGTCCTCGAGGTAGTCGGCCGCCGGAAGTTCCTTGTCGCGGGTGTAGCGGCTGCTGTTCTGCAGCCAGTAGAGGCCTTCGCCGCCGTCGCTGCCGGCTTCCAGCACGTCTGCCTTGAGCCGCGTGTCGGGCGCCCGGTCTAGCAGGCTGCGGTCAACCTTGTGGCTCAGCAGGATGTGCATCAGGCCGCCCAGCATCTCATCCAGCTCGGGACCCTCATGCTCGTGCATCCAATAGTAAAGCTCGCTGGCGAGAGCCCCCTTAGCCTTGTCGGCGGTGGTGCCGATCAGCGCGTTGCGGCGGTCGTGGGCGTCGAGATATTCCGGGTTCTCGTTGTTGCTGGTGATGATCCAGTTGGCAAAGTTCAGCGCCTCGTGACCATGAGTGCCACGTTTGCGAATAAGCACGGTGGCGTCCGTCGAATTTCGCTTGATGAGCGTGTTCCAAAACGATCCCCACTTGCCCCTGGCGTCCAGCTCGTTGATCACGACGACGAGCTTGCCCTCGATGACATCGGTCCAGCCGCCCTGCTCGACTTCTGCGGCGTCCAGCACGGCGACATTTTGCGGGCCATAGAGCAGCGGCAGAATCCGTGACGTCAGCAGACCCTTGCCGACACCACCAAGTCGGCCCAGCAACCAGCAATTCGTCTGCAGGTTGAGCCCGGGAGACTGCAACGGCGCCGCCAACCATGACATCACGAACCGGAACTGCAGCTCATCCGCGTCGTTACCTGCTGCCGCGACCAGCATCTGGTCCAGCGTCAGCTCGTTGGGCTGACCGCAGAGACCCTCCCGGATCACGCGCATTACGAGCGTTAGCGCCTCCCGCTGCGCTGGATTGGCCAGCGCGCCCGGGGCTGCGGGCAGAAAAGTGTCGCGCCATGTGTTGATGAAGCGTCCGCCTTGGAAGTCGATGCATGGCGCTGTGCTCGTTGGCACCGGCATCGCGCCCCGCACAATCGGCGGATCGCCGTCGATGAATTTGCTGATGTCGTCAGCGGCGATGTTGAGGGGACCACCGATCCAGCTCTGGGTGATCGCGTTCGCTACCACTTTGGCGCAGCTGATGTATTCCCAGGTTCCGGCGCGGGTCTTGACGTACCATTTGCCGTCCGTGGTGATGCACGCCCGCTCGGCCAGATACAGCCGTTTTTTCGGCATGGGTCGGCCTTTGGTCGTGGTGTAACCCTCGGGATAAAAGCTGGCGCTCTCCCGGTAGGACTTCACGGCGTCAGCACCAGCTCCAAGGACGCTGGTACGGAAACAGGCTCGCTGTCGGGCGATGGTTCGTCCGCCAAGAACGCATCGATCTGTTCGATGATGCCGCATATCGCCTGTTCGGAGAGACCGGCGGCATTCTTCACGCAAATCGCACAAAGCGAGCAAGCGAGCCGGTAGACATCGCGTCCGTGTCCATAGCGCTCGAGCGCGTCGCCCTTGATGAAGTCTGAACGGAGCACATCCACGTGCTCGAGCATCTTTTTTCTTTTGTTCGGCTTGATCGTCTCGGTTGCCCAGGTCATCGCCCGCGCGACGTGTTCGGGAATGTTTCGCGGCACTGGGAATGGTGAGATGTGGCGCACGATCCAATCACAGATCCGTCCCCGGTCTTTTTCCGGCACGGCGCGGCCCGCTTCGTCGAGCTGGTCGGCCACCCATTCCAGGTCGCCCTTGGTCAACTGGCACCTCTCGGCCACCCACAACCGACGCAGCAGGTGCAGCATCGTATCATGAGGGTTCCCGCGGACGACGTTGGCCCAATCGATGTGAAGCTGCTCCAGATTCAGCGCCTCGCATCGCGCCCGGTCGGCCGGCCCGACCTTGGCGGAGTCCAGCGCCGCCCTTTGTGTTTTGCTCAGCTCTGCGATCGGGATGGTGTGGCTCTGCCGAAGCGCGGGCTCAGTGATGGCCTTGACGAGCGTCCCGGCTTGGCTGACGTAAAAGTCGACATTCACGTCAGCCGGAAACGTCTCCGGCAGATCGGGCACCACGACGGCGCCCGTCTCGACTAATTGGGTCAGCTTGCCGTCGACTAGCTTCCGCTTCATCAGCTTGACGCCAGCCGTGCCGATATACCAACGCGCTATCTGGCCATGTTCGTACTCGGTATCGTCGACGATGGTATATGCCTTCGTCGCCTTAAAATAATTTAGAAACTCCCGAATGTCGGTGCAGCCACGGACGGTGTCCGCCAACGGCGTCCCGTCAAAGAAGAATGCCTGGACGGCTTTGACCACGATCCGATTGGTGGCTTTTCTGCCAAGATCCCTTTGGTCGTAGCCGTAGCTGCCCTTCGCCTTCACCTTTCCTTCGGCAGTCACGGCGATGTAGTTGTTCACGTCACGCCGTGCGATCAGCCGATATTCCGCCCAGGACAGCGACATGGCGATCTCGCCGGCCGCGCGGTTCATCTCGCCTTTGACCCACTCAACCAGATCGCGGCGGGTTTTCAACACCAAGCCGTCAGTGTTCGCGCTGATCACCGACACGCCCTCGACATCCGCCAGAGCGTCAATGAACCAAAGCAACGATAATTGGCCGAGCAGCGTGGTCCGCACACCGACCGTCGGATCGCAGAGCCATGAGTAAGGGCTTTTCGATTTGCCAAAAATCGAGTTGATGGCGATTTTCAGACCGTTCGCCAGATCGGTATGGCCGTCAGCCTTGGCCTGTAGCCGCTTGTGTCGCAAAGCGTCGAACTCGCGCAGAAACGCATCAGGTAGATGCGCCGGCACCATCCCGTGGTTGATCATCAACGATGGGTAAAAGCTGTCCACGTCCAAATCGAGATATGTCCAGCGCTCATCGGCGACGAACAGTCCGGGCTCGTCTTCACTGTGCAGCCCGCCAGCGCCCAGGCTGTAAGTGACGTCAGCGACTTTGACACTGTCGATGATCTCGCCTTGGGCGATCTGCTTCACCGGTCCGTCGTCGGTTTCCGTGACCGTGACGTCGAACCGCATCATTTCAGGGATGCGCTCGAGCATCTCCTGCAATGCGGGCGCCCGGAACGAGAACGCCTCGGTGATCTGGCGTCGCGGCAGGTGCCAGCTTTGCTGTTTCGGGTATTTAGACGGGCCGCTGCCAAACAGGCGTTTCGCCAACACCAGTTCGGCGAGCTTGGCGTCGTGAACGTTGACCACGCTGCGCGATTGATATTCCTCAGCCAGCGCCAGTCGCGCCATGATCGTGGCGGCCTGACAGTCGGCGACCATACTCGTCACCCGAAGGTCAACGGCGTTGTAGGCGATGACCTCGATCATTTCGTTACGACTCAGCACGCGATCGGGCGAATAGGGCAGTGTCCGCAGCGAAGGCGCGTCGAGTTTACAGGCACATTCTTTCAGCGAACCGATACGCGCTTTGGCCCCGCCGTTCATGGCGAACGGGTCGACGCAGAACTCGCCGCCCGCCGATGCCCGTTCGTTGCGCCGCCATCCCCCGGCGTGGTTGATCAGGCTTTCCGACAGCGCGTACAGAGCGGCGGGATCGTCGGTTCTCTCGAGGATCTGCGCGACGATGTAATTGTCGTAACCGAGGCAGTTGAACCCGATCCACAAATATTTGTGCCCATGTTCGACATACCAGCTCCGGAAGGTGGCGAACGTCTCGCCCAGCCCGGGCTCAGTGGTGAACACCCGGATCCGGTCTTCTTGTCCAGGCTCCTGCCGGAGCAGCCCGACCATTGCGAAGCTCGAATAAACTTCCACGTCCATACAGAGCCGCCGCAGGGTCAATCCTGACGCCTCACTCACTGACCGCCCCGCTCCGCCTATGCCGCGACGGTCATACCGATCGCTTTGGCGGCTTCGTCGATTTGGACGGAGTAGCGACCGTTGACTTGTTCGGCCTTCAACTTTCCGTCGAGGATCAGTTGGTAAAGTCGGCGGTAGCTGACTTCTAGACCATAGAGAGCCTTAATCTGACGAGACGCGGCTGGTAGGGGGATCAAGTCCTTCCTGGCAGACATGCGCGGTAACTCCTTCTGGATCAGTGGGAGGGCACCGGCGCCGCGATCGGGAGCGAGGTTGAAGTCTCTCGCTCTCTTCCGTACAATGGGGATGTTTGACGACCCCAGTTCGCTTCGCGGGCTGGTTTAGCGCCGCCGCGACCCCTGGCAGGGTCGCGGCGGTTTCGTTTTCGGAGCCGGCGTCGGCAGGCTCTGAAATTTCTGTAGTATCAGTCAGCAGGGAAGGCTCTAAAGCCGTCAAAGTGCTTGCCGTCTCGATCGAGACGCCTTGTTTTACTGCGAGCCGCCGGCTTTCTGCGACGAGCAACGACAGTGCAAGCAGCGTGTTCCAAGGGATGCTCGCGATCACGCTAATTCGGTCGGTTGGCGGATCCAGGTGCCTAAACCTCAGACCGTAGCCCTGGAAATGTATCCGGTAATCCCGAACGCGATCGGGATCGCGGATTTGCGCATGGGGATATCCGCGCCAAATCATTAGGTGCTGACACAGCATCGGCGGCGTTCCGGCACCCATCCACGCCGCAGTTTTGGAGATGAATTCACAAACTTGGCGCCCAAAAGAAGGAAGTCCATCAGGACTTTTCTGTGCGGCACTGTGGGTCAGATTGCCGGCAGGATCTTCGCGATAATTGGTGGAATATGTTTCCTTCAATCCCCAAACGCGCAAAAGTGCCTCGGCGGCATGCGTCTGATGCTCATGGGCGACGCATGCAATCAATAACGCCGCCGCATGGACGGCTTCCATTTGTGGCGCCTTGCGGGATGTCGGCGGTAGAATTCCCCGCTCAGCCAAATAACGTTTCACAGCACGGACGTGTGGCCCCTCCAATCCCCCCTTATGGATCAGGCAGTCGGCAAGATCATTGAGTGTGGCTGTCGGCATGGATTCCTTGTGAGCAGGCCCAGCGAATCGTCTCGGGGAAAACTCTATACATCTCTCTCAACTTCGCTGCAAGAGTTACGAGATGTGTTGCGAGATGCGCGTCGGTCCCAGGACGAGAGCCGCCTGTCTTGGGGCGTCACAAACGGCGCTATGGCAGCTTAAGCACTTCCGGCTTTTTTATCCGAAAAGCCGAGAGTTTGCGGCGTTCCCGACGGACGTTCCAGGGATACAGCGTCATGTCCAGTACCACTTCAGACGACGAAAAGCCGAAAGTGCATCGCGGGGTCGCCATCTTCGCCCGGAAGAGGCCGCGAAACTGATCGCGGCGGCTGGTAAGCGCGCTCGCTATCCCGGTCGCTATCCCGAGCGTGACAAGCGGCTACTGCGCCTCGCCTATCGGCCCGGCTTGCGTGCATCCAAGGCCATCAGCCGGGCCAAACGCGGTTCACGGTGCGATCAGACCCTCTCCGCCAGGCGCTTGGCTCCGGCCTTGAGGTCCCGAATCATTTTGCGCACTTGTTCCATCTCCGCCGTGCGCGCGCCGTGCGTTATCTTGGCCTTCCGCATCCGCTCCAGCCCCTCGAACGTCCGCGGCCCGGTGGACTTGCCTCCGTGCAACCGGCACCGTCCGTTTGGCATGGCCGGTTGATTGCAAGAGGGGGTATGGCGGCCTCGAGCGCCGCAACGGGGAGCCGCGTTCGGATTGCCGTTCAGGTTCGGATGACGCTCGGGAGATACAGGGTTGTTCGGAAATTTTGATTTCATCCCTACCCCTCCTCACCTTCACCGCGGGCTGGACGTTGCCGACGATTGCCTGGCCGCCTTCGTGCACGACGACCCTTTCAACACGAACGACCTGCGGGCCTTTTCCTCGCTTCCGATCCAACGCGTCGAGCATGTCGGTCATGCCCCGGGCAAGGTTCGCGCCGTCCTTCCGCAGCTTCGACGCCACTTCGGGGTGTTGATCGTGCACCATAGCCCGGCGAAAGCACTCCATGGCGCCAAAGTGCATCGCAACCGTCTGCGCGGCCAGCATGCCTTCGATTTCGTCGGCCGGCTTGAACGCACGCAAGGCCGCGACCGCGGCGAACATCTGCTGATTGCAAGCTTCGTCTGTCTGGCCCGGAGGAAACCAGCCGGTTCGGGCCATCGCGTTGATCAGCACGCCGTTAAACTTGTCGCTCCGCGACCCGCCGAATGCGCGCAGTTCGTCGGTTTCGGGCTCGCCGATGAGGATGTCTCGCCCCGCGGGGGCCTTCCTTTTTGCCAACACCGCTGGCGCGATGGCTCCGCCGCTCCGTTTCATCTGTGGCCCGTTCTTCGGAGGGTCTGCCCCATGATGACATAACAGTCAAAAATGCCTCTGTAGCGTCCATATATGGGGTTTGCCATTGCGGAACAAGGATGTTTGTATATTCGGACGCGGAGGCAGGCCGTATGGAAGGCTGTCATCACAGCGGGCAAGACCCTCGGCGGGCCGGACTTTCGTCCCTGCTGGATGAGGTTTAATGCAACGGGGAGCCGCGTTCGGATTGCCGTGCAGGTTCGGATGACGGTCGGGGGACATGGGGTTGTTCGGAGATTCCGATTTCATCCCTACCCCTCCCCCACCTGCACCCAAATTCGGCCGCGTCGTGTGCTCGGAGACCTCAACCCCAATCGGGCCGGCATTCTCCAAGCGCAAGTCGCTGCTTGCCGACAGCGGAAACGGGCTGACGATCACCCGAGGTTCGACATATACGACCTGAATATTATGCTTGTTGGCCGGATCGACACAACTGATCCAGGTTCCCTCCGACGTTGGCGAGCTGAACAGCCCGTTCGGCTCGGCCTGGGAAATCACAACGGTCGCGCGCGGGTTTTGCAAACACGAAAGGACTCGACGGTCGGCCGGCCAGAGGAGCTGGGGAGAAGAGGAGCGCGCGCTGCGGACACCGTGGCAGAAGCGCGATGAGGCCTGTGCTGCTGCGGAGGCATGTCATCAACAGAAGAACAGGACACTGTCATGCGTAGCGTCAACCTTATAAAGGTCGCGGTTGAAGCGGAGATCGTGCGCTATAAGGCGATGGCCGCGCGTCAGGCGAGACGGGCAGGTTTTGGCCTGCTCGCTTTCATCTTTGTCATGGGCTTCCTGATCTCGCTAGAGATCGCGGCGTGGCAGGCAATACACATGTATCTCGAAGCCATCTATGCCACGCTGTGCATGGTCGGCGCGAACCTCGTTATTGCTATCGCGCTGGCAGTTCCGGCCTTGCGATCCAGCCCGGGCGGGGTGGAGATCGATGCCGTCGAGGTGCGGAAATCAGCCTTGAAATCACTTCAGACATCACTCGCCATCTCCACGGCTGTTCCGCTAGCTGGATCCTTATGGAGGCGGCGGCGTGCTGCCCGGAACCCGGTTGCGAAGCGGAAACTTCTGCGATGAGACGGTCGGCAGCCGTGCCGATCACCCACACTCCGTCGTCAGACCCGGCTGATGCCGCCGAATCCCTTCTGCCCTGGCAGCCATATTGGCCTTAACGATCTGCCGTCACGGATTGTCGTCACCGAAACCAATGACTTCCTGTGGCCCGCCCCCGCTCTGCGGGCCCGGCGCAAGCCAGCACGGTTCGATTACGGCATGCCGCCGCCCCGCTTCTTCGCTCTTGTCCGTGACCGGATTTTGCAGGCGCACCCGCATCGCAGGCTGAAGTGTGGGCACATCGCCGCGTTCCAAGAACAGCCTGAGATCAGCCTAAACCGCTGTTACAAACGCCGTCCATTGCGCTCAAGACAATTTAGACGCGAACTATGCGAAGTCGGTCCAGATTCTGAACGAAATAGACCGCCCACTGTCGCGGTGCTCGATCCGGCTCCATGCGCACGTGCAGTCGGCGGATGAGACTGCAACGGTCGTCACGAGAATGGCGCTGGCGCGGCGCGCGATCCCGGCGCGCGACGCGCCCGCCGCCTTCATTTCAAAGGCCAGCGCGATGAATTCCCGGTTGATGGCGTAGCGCCGCTGCGGATCGCCAGCGGCCAGCATGTAATCGATGCGCAGACGCTTCATACGCTTATAGGCGCTGTCCGGGGGAAGCGTGGCTCCTTTATCCTAGGTTACCGCTGCACGGCGGCCGGTTGCAAAGCCCAGGTGCAGGCTCCGTTGCTTGCCCTTTAGGCCTTCGAGGCGCTACCCTTGGGGCAACGGCGGAAAAATCGCCGATCAGGGGGAACACGATGACCAAGCGCTCGACGGGCGTCCCGCGTCGCATGGTGCTCAAACGTTTCGCCGCTGGCGCGGCGGTCGCCGCGGTTGCGCGGCCAGCCTTCGCCGTCCCGGAGACCATCAAGATTGGCCTGGTCGCCCCCCAAACGGGTCCATTGGCGCTGTTCAATGAGGAGATGGCGTACGCCCTCGATCACGCCAGGAAAGCGCTCAACAATTCTATTAAAATCAATGGCACCGTCCATCCGCTGGAGTTTGTCGTCAAGGACAGCCAATCGAATCCGAACCGAGCGGCTGAAGTCGCCCAGGATCTGATCCTCAAGAGCAAGGTCCATCTCGTCAGCGCCTTCGCAACGCCGGAAACCGTCAACCCGGTGGCCGATCAGTGCGAGCTCAACGGCATGCCGTGCGTCACCAACGACGACCCGTTGGAATTTTATTTCTTCGGCCGGCATGGCGATCCGAAGAAGGGCTTCGAATGGACCTACAACTTCTTCTTCTCGGTGGGTGGAGCGCTTGGTTCGAACATGGCGGCCTGGTCCAAAGTGCCGTCCAACAAGATCCTGGGGGTGCTTTGGGCGAACGACGACGACGGCCGGGTCATCGCCAAGGTGATGCCGCCCGACCTCGTGAAGAACGGTTTCAAGGTGGTTGATCCCGGCCGCTTCGACCTACCGGCGAACAATTTCTCGCCCGAAATCGCTGCCTTCAAGGCGGGAAACGTCGAGATCGTCTTCACGGTGATCCCAGGACCCGATTTCACCGTGTTCCTTAACCAGGCGGCCCAGCAGGGCCTCAAGCCGAAAATCATCTCCGCCGGCAAGGTTGCCGAGTTCCCGCAGGGCGTATATCCATATGGCGATCGCGCCATCAACATGATGACCGAGGTGTGGTGGTCGAAGTATCATCCGTATACATCCGGCCTGACCGGCCAATCCTCGATGGAATACGCCACAGAATACGAGAAAGCCGCCAACAAGCAGGCCGCCATGGCTCTGGGCTTCCGTCATTCGCTCATCGAGGCCGCCGTCGATACGCTGAAGCGCAGCCAGACGCTCGATGATCCCGCATCGATCCGCGATGCCCTGCGCGGCATGGACTACAAGTCGATTGTTGGGCCGATCAATTTCATGACCGGACCGTTTCCCAACACCAGCGAGACCAAATGCGTTACCGGGCAGTGGCGCAAGGGCAAGCAATGGCCGCTGGATCTGCTCATCGTCGACAACAGCCTCGCGCCGGACGTCCCGACGCAGGGCATGCCGGAACCGATGACGTACAGCTAAGCACCTCTGCGGCGGGCCCCCCGGTTCGGACGTGGGAGCCCGTCATTGGGGATTGCCATGGCACCGATCCAGACAGCGAAGCTGATCTCCGAACTCGCCCCCTTGGGGTGGTAGCCGGGGGGCTTTTCGTTTTGATCACTGGTGCGCCGCGAGGACCATTTAAGCCTCCGGCGCATTGGCTTGATCCTGGTCCGGATGTCGGGCAGCGTGCGCGCCGCACGGCTCGCAAGAAAGCCTCGCAGTGAGGGAGAAACTGCCCCTGCGTCGTCGCATCGTCCCGGGGGCCTTTCTCGAGCAACCACCTGATTAGGGATCGTGTGCTTGTGTGTGTTAAGTCTCTATTATGTCGAGGTGTTGTCCGGCTCTGTCAGGAGTAACTGCCGTTGTAGGTAACGCAGGGGTAACGGCGTGCTGATCAACGCGTTGGCCCGAAGGGCGTCTGACCGGGCGTTGACCCGACGCAGATGCCGGGAGGGCAGTCACCACTGGTGGCGGCGGGACTGCCGGCGACGCTATTGCTGCCGCTGGTGCAGGCGGACGTGACTGAACCGAGCACGATGGTCGCGCAAATGCCGATCGCCGCAGGAACCCTCGTCGTGATGTTGGCTTCTCCTCTTCTGCAGCAACCACGTCCATCGCATCGGGCAGCCACTGTCCGTCGAGTCCTACTTCCTGCTGTCAGCGGCGGGTCGCTTCGTTGTTGGCATAGCCGCCGGCTCGGAACTGTCCTTTGAGACGGGTGTGCCGCTCTTAGCCAACCCAGGTGGGGCCCGGGTGTGGACGTCGCTTGGGAGGGATCCGTAGACGGTGCAACGGGAGTTCCTCTCTGTCCTTCGCCCGTCTTGGATTCGCTCTGAGAAAGTTCCGGCTTCTTTCTGCGCAAGCCGACTGACCCGACATAGGCTACTTTTGGGTGTCGGTTGCGGCGATCTCGGCTTCCCGCGCCCGCTCTTCCAGCTCTTCAACCAGCTGATGAATGGCCGTTAGCGCCTTCTCGTCCGTGATCCCCCGAGCCATCGCCCGCAACCGTTGTGCTTCGGCGCGTAATGCCGCAGCATCCGCCATAGGGGTCTCTCCCTCCATTCCAGAGGAACAACGGCAGAGCGGGGGAATCGTTCGAACCTATTTTGCTTCGTTTTCGTCGGCTAGAGCACGCCATCGCATTGCCAGATAAAGCATAGTCTCACGGATTGATGGCGAGGTTGCTTCATCAGCGAGACGTTCGCACTCCTCCGCGCGCTCTCGGAATGCTTGGGGTGTTCTAGGGGATAGGGTCATGTGCCGTGCACTCCCTCTCGCTGAGCGGGAGCGCAGAAGCGTCTCTCGGTCGCCAACGCCCGAATGTATCGTGCCGACGATCGGGAAGACGTAGGCGGCATGGGGTCAGAAACAAGTCTCCCTGCCCGCGGGCCGGAACTGCCCAGGTTCCGGCCCGCGGCGGCAGACGGTGGAACAGACCTCGACCTCAGCTAGTGGCTCGTCACGACGGGCTTCCTGGGCAGAACGATCGGCTGTCTGGTTCCATGCGGTGCGGCCACGTGGTGTCGGTTCGTTGGGATGGGTTTCTTTTTGGCAATCGAACCGGTCGCCACACCGGGAACAGCTCCGACCGGGCCGCCGCTCACAGGTTCGCCGCCACCCCCTGATGGCGCGGCGGCTAGCAGCGATGAAATTGGCGCCCCCGCCAGGGCGAGCGCTAAGGCAAAAGCCCGCGTCCTGTTCACCATTACACTTCGTCCTTGTGCCGCGCACTGGCGCGACAATAAGGCTTCAACGCCTGGGGAAATGAGTTGGTGGCTATCACCTTCGATGCTTCACGCTAACTCGTCCACACCCGGTCATGATCTTGACGAGGCGCAACTTGCGCCGCATCAGCGTTTTCGCATCCCGGGCAACCACCTGAGGGTAACGGATGGCTTCAGAAACCGGTCATTTTTGTCCTAGGCGTGATGCCTGGTGTGTCATTTTTCCAGTCTGGAATTTTGACGCACCCCAAAAACGATCCGCCATTCCGAAGCCTTCGTTTTTGGCGGTTAGCACTGATCTGGCACCGAACAGCCAAAAAATCGCCAAATGGCAATACCAGTCTCTTAAGATGAGACCACTGGCCAATGTGGGCGAAATTAGGTAATGCTTATAGGCTGTTGTGGGGGTGGGTATGTCGCTATCGCTATTAGAGACACTGCAAGAAATCCAAGACGTCGCATCAACGTTGGTTCGCGCGACACCGACCGGCCTCACCTCCGGTGAAACGATGTTCAACCCGGCCTCGTGGCATGGCCATCAAGGCGGCAATGACATGTTTATCCTCACCAATCCGGGCCTCGATTTCCAGCTTTTCCGCAGTGCAAATGATTTGACCTTTATCACAGGGGACGGCGACACCGCGAGCTACTGGGGCGGCGGCAACCAAACGATTTACAATTCAGGCACCGACACCACGCTGCGCTTCTCCGAGTTGGAGGATTTCAAGGTCAACGTCTACGGCCTCGATGCGACCTCACATGTGGATTTCTATAATGCGACGAACACCGCAATCACATCGGACGGCCAAGGTGGCACTCTGATCGACGGAGTGGATTTTTTCGGGGTCAATCTTGCCGCTTCGCAGGTTTCATTCCTGCATTCGTCAACACCTTTGTCGCAGAATATAGGATTGGTTCCACTTAGTTAAGTTCCATTTGGACTATCGGGTGCGAGTCTCTCGACCCCCGGCCCCGCACGGTGAGGCCACGCGTCAGCCTCCCCTCCCCGCGCGGGTCCATTAGTCCGCAAAGCCCTTGATGTTGAGATGATGATCAACTTCGCCCCCTGGGTTAGGCAGGGGGCTTTTTCGTTCTGATGGGGAAGCCCAGGGTTCCGTTGCCTCGCGCGCGCACACGCGCGGGCGCGAGCTCAAATATTCAGTAGTAGGGTTGTGTCATCGTCTCCTCCGCCACCAGCAAGAAGACCAAATAAAGCCACATATACGCAACGTTTCGCCGATCCAGGTCGCGCGGACTTTCTCCGGGTTGTGCCTCAGAGCGGGGAGGGCCGTGACACCTTATCCATGTTACGGTTCGGAACGACCCAACCTCGCTGGCGAGGATACGAATGTCGTCCGACCCGACCTCGATAGGAATGCGAGTGTAGCTGCGCTTTCCGGTATACAATTGAACCAACCGCCTCTGCACCAAGACCCGCGTCAGCGGTGGAAACGGCAGTTCATCAAATTCTCTGCGGATGGCGTCGCGTTGGTTATCCGACATGCGCAACCAACGTCTTGGGGCACTCCTCGCCATGACCTTGTCGATGTAGTTTCGGAATCGTTTTTCAGTGTCGGGCGTCATGGGCATGCTCTTGCGCGGCAAGCACACCGGTTGCGGTCGGGGAACATGTTCCGGCGAGCTGGCGGTCAGCGATGTCGGGGAGAAGGAGAGGTCGCGGCTGCGCAGTCATAGCCCGTCGATGGGGCCGAAATACGGAAACCGCCGTGCAGGGGTTGCCCATAGTTGTGCCGGTCTGGTTGATCCTGACCCACGGCAAGGCTCTCTGAATTCCGGTAGGGGCTGCCGGATTCTAGCCAAGCCGATTGTCCGCTGAAACCCTAACGGAGATGAGGGCCACCCTACATCGCGGAGTAGACGCAGCCTGACGTTGAAGTGCGCCTGAGGCAACTGCCCATGAAAGCCGTTGCGGCACCGACGGAGAAGCAATTGGGTCCGGACTTCGAGAGTCAGACGCCGTTGAAGGTCAGCGCCAAAGTGCCGAGAGTTAGAAAGCTCCGGCGGGCGTCCACCTCCCGGAAAAACCGAAACGCTGAAGAGTGGAAGACATCGCAATGTACTGGCGTGACCTGGAGACCTTTTCCTTCGGAGATGGACCGGAAATGGCTGAATCGCTGGCTGGCCTCGTTCTTAAGGGGCGCAAGACGGCGACATGCTGGGCGGCGAGTGAACCCACGTTCACCGAACGGAAAACTCATGGTGATGCTGGACGGGTCGGGCAACCCGCGCGGTGCTTGAGACGGTTGAGCTGACCCAGGCCCGCTTCAACGAGGTGGATGAGCAATTTGCGTTCGACGAAGGCGAGGGCGACAGGACGCCATCTTATTGGAGGGATGCCCACCGAAGATACTTTATACGCCGGGGCGCGTGCTCTGAGGATATGCTCTTGTGGTGCGAGCGCTTCCGGGTTGTCGAGATAATTCCGGAGAACCAGCTGTGGTGTGGCCTTACGCACATCTTTGATGCTGATGTCGGCTTAGCAACTATGGAAAGTCGCTATCGGTGTTTTGGCTACGGCTGTATGGCCGATCGGCGATCGGACGATATGTGGAGACAAAACACCAATAGGAGCAAGCCATGTCTGCGATCGATGTCTGGGTGACGGTGGTCAACGGCGTTACTGATACAACCGCCAAGGACTTTCAACGAGCTGAGAAAGTCTTCGTCCAAGTGCCGCTGACGTTCAGGATCAAGAAGTTCACACTCAATCGGGACCAGACAAGGGCGATCCTTGGAACCGATGGCAAGCTTGCGCTCGCCGGGGGACCGAAGGAGTTCGATCACGATATCCCAGCCGGGGCCGGCAGCAGCACTCCGCGCCCGATGACCATCAAGGATGACAGTGGACGCTTCACCTCCGAGGTCTGGGCCGCGGTACAGAACTGGACCGATCTCGGCGGCCTGCACATCTTCTACGTTCCTGATTTCGATCCTCCCGGCCTCGAAGGTGGTATCTGCATGCGTGTGAGCGACCTGATTGATCCAATCATCTTTGTCAATCAAAAGGCCAACCAGGCACTGCTGTCCTCGACCAAGGGTGTGCGGGGTGTTCTGGAGCATGAAATCGGACACGCATTCGGCCTCCTGGACACGACGCGCGCGAACACGCTGATGAACGGGATTCTCAGCTCTGACGGAGCTGATGCCGGAACGTCGCTGTCGCAAGACGAGTTACGGACTATCGCAAATTCCCGGCTACTCAGCGTCGCAACTGCGGCACATGCGCCGGCGCCGTGAATGGACAGGATTTCGTCACGGTGGAATATAGATCGGTATCAAGGTCGTGTAAGCCAGTAGCCGTTCTTCTGAAATATTTCCCTGCGCGGGCCGGAACTCAGGGCCCTGCGAGAGGTGAGCGTAAATATCCAGACGGCGCTTACGTCTTTATTTCCGAGCGCGGCGCACCGGCTGAACCGTCCGGCATGGACGGAATTTTCTGGGGTTTGGGCTTACATCCCCATCTCGAGTAATTGCCAAACCTGGACAGGTCGGGATTGACGAAGCCATGCTCCGCCGGCGACCAGCGGCCTGATGCGCCAAGGAGCCGCAATGGACGTCGCGAACTGGCTACGAACGCTCGGTCTTTGAACGATACGAGGCGACATCCCGAGAGAATGACGTCGACGCCGAATTGTTGCCCAATCTGACGACCGACGACCTCAGAGATCTGGGCATCGCCTGGGTCGGCCGACGCAAGCGCCTATGCCCGATCGGACGGAACAACGGCGGTTGGATCGGCGCCGATTAAGCTGGCGCCGCCGGTGCCAGCGCACCTACTCCAGCATCACGACGAGCTTTCCCATCGCACTACGTGCAGCCAGCGCAGCTATCGCGTCGCCGCCTTTCTCAAGCGGATAGCGCGCCGAGATAGTGGGCCTGATCGCGCCGTGCTGGTAGAACTCCAATAACTCACGTGTGCTCGCCTGGAACCCCGCGGGATCCCGGTCCATCCAGGCCGCCCAGAAGACGCCCACGATCTGGCAGGACTTGAGCAGCGCGAGGTTCAAAGGAAGTCGCGGGACGCCGGCCGGAAATCCCACTACGAGAAAGCGGCCGTCCCACGCGATGCCACGCAGGGCGGCTTCCGCGTAATCGCCACCGACCGCATCGTAGATTACATCGGCCCCGCTATCCGGGCACGCTTGCTTGAACACACCGGACAGGTTTCTCAGCATTGCCTTGTCGAATGGGCCGCGCGGATAGACGAGCCCACCTTCCGCTCCATGCTTGGTTGCAAGTGCAAGCTTCTCGTCCGACGAAACCGCGGCCACGACGTGTGCGCCCATCGCTTTGCCCAACTCGACCGCTGCGAGGCCAACACCGCCCGCTGCACCAAGGACAAGCAGGGTCTCACCACGTTTCAGGTGCCCGCGCCTCTTAAGCGCATAATATGAAGTACCGTAGGTCATGATGAAGGCAGAGGCCTCATCGAACGGCATCGCATCCGGGATCGGAATACAATGCTCCGGCGTGACGACGACCTTCTCAGCCATTCCCCCCCAAATACACCAGCCGATGACGCGGTCGCCAGGGCGTATCCCCGATATGTTTTGTCCAACTTCCGCGACGATGCCGGCGACCTCCCCGCCGGGAGAGAACGGCCGCTCCGGCTTGAACTGATACTTGTCCTCGATGATGAGAGTGTCTGGAAAATTTACGCCACAGGCCTTGACCGTGATCAGAATCTCATCGTTGCCGGGCACCGGATCCGATACATGGCCGACCACAAGACTTTCAGGAGCACCGATGGTCTTGCTTAGCAAAGCCTTCACTGGCGTTCCTCCTTTGCAACTGACAGAGCAGCCACACTTTATGCGACTGCGGTCGAATGTAGCGAGGGACCTCAACTTTGTAGAATGAAGGTTGCGGGGTGGCGTGCCACCCGCTGCCGTGGTGGCGACCGAGCCCGCGACCCCGAGGCCGGTGATCGTCAAGGCGAAGAAGCCCAGGCCGCGGCGCTGACTATGGCCGATTGTCGGCGCAAGATAGAAATGTCACCCGGCGAGCAAAGTAGAGATGACACCCTCGGCGGCGAACACACTTGTGCGAAACGGCATCACAGCCAAACGCGGGGTGCGGGTGAGGGGGTCAAGGGCCGCAGCCGGCTGGGCCGGTGCGCGCAGCGCAGCTCTTGAGGCCCTCATCCCGCCACCCCAGCATCATGGAGCAGCCGTGCGTCCGTCGATCTCGGGAGAGCTGGACGGTAATTCCCGAGCCCGCGGTCATGAAAACGGTGCTGATCGGCGGCGCGGGAATCGGATGCCACTCGACAGGCCGAACACGCCGAGCGGGTGCGATGGGCGGCATCCAAGGAGCGCCTCGGTTGATGTTTGCGCGCCTACCTGAAGTGTTTGCCCGACTTTGACGACGTGCGGCCAATGAGCGGGCGATGGAGCACGCGCTCCGGTTCCCGGATTTCTCGACGGCGCTTGCATTTCTTCCACACTTGGCCTGCACACCGCCAAGCGGCCCACCTCATGCTTTGAAGCGGCATGCCGAGATTAACGGCAATCTTTACTACCTCCTCCCGATGGCGTGGTGGTTAAAGGGATCAGATAAAATTTGCGGTCACGGCCGGCCACGAGGGGCGCAGTTCTCGACAGCAGAGCGTGCGAGCCAGCTATACTTCTGGTCGATCGACGAGGAGGGCGAGATGAACGCGCAACGCCGCGAGGCTCTGCTGAAGGAATATGGTGAAGTCAGTAATCTGTTCCGCACGCTTACGGACATTCGGTTCAAGCTTCTCGGTGTCTTACCAGTTGCTTCCGCAGCTACTGTGGCGTTTGGGACCTCCGGCTGTGGCTTTGATCAGGCGGGCATCCCGATTGCCCTCGCAGTTTTTGGTCTGGCCACCGTCGTTGGCGTCGTAACCTACAATACGCGCAACGACCAACTCTACAACGAACTTGTTGGGCGGGCTGCGGCGATAGAACGCAGCATAGGTCTCCCCGACGGTGCGTTCTCGAACCGACCAAGGCCTTGGCTCCGCTTCAAGTTTGGCCCCTGGACCTGGCGAATTGATCATGGGTCTGGCGTTGCGACCATCTACGCCGCAACGATTGCATTCTGGCTATATCTAACAATGGATGCTGGCCTGCGTCTCATTGCCCCGCATATTCAAACGGCAGCCTCCTCGGACCGCCCTATGACCCAGACGAAAGTCACCGTCTCATCCGGGCTGATCACGGAAACCGTGATCCTGCCGAGCACCGCAGTGGCGTCCGAGACCGCTCGACAACGGGCACAGATTCACGCTAAGCAGACAAAACTGGAACTTTTGCTGAGCCGCTAAGCCGGCGCATTCGGCGCTCGACTGACTGGTACCTTTGTGGCCGACTGTTGGTCTAGTTGGCCTGAGCTCATACAGGCATGCGGAAGTTCAACGGGCTCGGAGCATGCCTGGTTCGAGACCCGCGGCGAGACCCTGCACGCTGTTGGCATTCGTCGACGATGCGACGAGCCGGTTGTCTTGCAGCGCAGGCGCGGCAGCAGTTCCCCAAAACTCACATCCCCGCGCTGCTGCATCAGCAGGCGCACCGGCATGACCGTTTGCCCCCGGCAGCAGTTTAGTTCCAGCTGGCAGTTCGGCCAGTCGGACAGACGATCAGCCGGCTCAGTGCCGCGTCACGTCACGCTACCGCGGTCTGAGATGGGTCGTTCAGGTTACGTTCGAAAATTTGGCCAAAAATGAGCCGACGAGGTGATCGGGCCCAGTTGCAGTGCTCTGGGTAGACGACTCGACGGCGGACGAAATCGAATTCCGCCGTCGAGCACGGTTGGCTTAAAACAGGCCGAGTGCCCTGCCCGTAACCAAGACAGCGGCAGCTCCCCCGCCCGTTGCTTGATCTGCGACCACAAACAACGCGCCATCTACGAAAGTCTGTGCCGCCTTCACTGCTTTTGCCGCGCCGGAGTCGCCTCCGCCGCCACTGACGATATCGATTTCGTCGGCGCTCAGGTCGCGCACGGCTGATGTCTTTTCACTGCTCAAAACTTACCTCCTTGTTCGACGATACCCCGAATTCTTCGAGGCCAGCTGAAATAACCATCGGGCTCGAACTGAGATATGGAGAGCTTCATAGACAGGAGCCACCGGCAAGAGGCTCGAACAACGGAAATCGGCCAGAACTGACGAACGGCCCATTCCTGTAGTAGCACAAGGCGATTTGGGGGGGTGTCGGAAAACCCTGCGAGGCCGGTTTTCGCACATCCGTTCGTATTCGACGTCCGATCGCGAGCCCGCCGCCAAAATCCTGAAACAGCGTGGCGAGCGGAACAGGGACCTTCGCCGGCTGACAGACGAATAACGACGACACGGTGGCCAAACGACCTACCCAACAGGATCCGTGCGGCCGAGGCGCGCACGCAGATCCCCATATCGTCGTCCGAAACGCGCAGAGTGAAGGGCTTCGGGGTGGACATCGGTTTCTCTCCGCCTACGAGCCGGTGCTGGCGGTAGGCCAACCGAGCGACCCCTCGGGACCCGGACGATTGCGTAGCCACCATGACCAATCGCGCGGGATCAACGAGAAAGGATCGTTATGGGCCAACTCCCGCGCGGCCCAAACCGGCCAATGGGGGTTCGACAATGCCGGCCGGCCGAGAAGCACCAGATCAATCAGCTCTTCACGGATGACCTGGTCCGCCACCCTCGGCAGTCCAAGGTTCCAGCTGACCCCAACGGGGATGCCAACCTCCCTACGCACCCGGCTGCCGCGTTCCACCATGAAAGCGACTTCGTTGAACGGTGCTTCCTTCATGTCGTCGGTGTTGATGCCCAGGCTAAGATCGGCCAGATCAAGCCCGTGTTCCTTCATCACGCCGATGGCCCAGACCGCGTCATCGAACTGGACGCCTTTCTCGTTGAAGTCGTCCGACCCCAAACGCATCGTCAGCGGCCAACGCTCCACCCGAAACGATTTGCCCATGTCCGCCAGGAGCTTGGCATTGACCCTGTGTCGGTGGCGGCTCCACTGCAAAAGTGACAGGGCCAGTCCCGTCCAAACCGCCGTCGGCAGAGCGGGAACGTTCCCGGAATTCGACGCGCGGTCGCCCGTGAGTGAGGCGGTCGGAGCGTACGCCTTTGGCGAACGGCGGCGGGAAATTGCGACCATCGTCTCGAATGGATGGCGAGATCCGACGGGTGCCGATCATGGGCGATAGCGGTTTTGGCGCCTTCTCAAATCGAAGGGGGTCAGATCAGCTTCCGGCACGGGGTATCCTGCGTTCTTCATCAGCCGCGCCAGCCAGCGCCGCGTGCTGCCCGCCTTGACCGCTTCTTCGGCGATCATGTCGGCAAGCGCTTCGGTAATCGCGACGTTTAACTGAACCGTGGCAGGAGCCCGCCGCCGCTTCTTCTTTAGGTCGGCCCCCTCCCCTCCCCTTTCCGGCTCACGCTGCGATGGCTCGGCAATCGCAGTCGGAATCCCGGGCATGCCACCGCGCAAGGCATGATTCAGTTCTGCCGGCAGCGGTTTCGCTTTTAGCTCCGCCATCAGGCTGCCCTCCTTTCCGGTTTCGCAGGCACAACGCCCATCTCGATCAGCTCCTGAATGACGGCGCCGGCGTAGCGTCCGATGGTTCCCGTATGCGGCATGGTACCGGTGAAGGTGGACTTGGCGAACTCCACGAGGTCGGGAATGTGTTGGCGCAGGGGTATAAGGCCGGAGGCCGTGATGTCGTTGAGGGTGGCGCGCTCGGCCATGCCTCGCCTGTTCCAACGCGATAGCAGGACACGATAGGGGATTTGGCGACGCGATAATCTGGCAACGCCCTCGCACTGTCGCGCAGTCTTGCGGGCCTCAATGACAGAATTCCGATCATGCATGACCGGAATGACCACTATATCGGCTGTGCCCATCGCAAACAACGCCGTCTGATTCTCGAAACCGGCGGTGTCCACGACCGTCACGTCATGGACTTCGCCCTGTCCCAGAGCGTGCTCAACGATCAGATTGTGGTCGATCTCGGTGGTGCAATCGAGCGTCGGCCCCTCGTAGCCGTTGGCATGCCACGCGGCCAGCGCCCCGTTGCGGTCGGCATCAACGATGGCAGTGCTATAGCCGCGCGAAGCGAGATTAACGGCTAAGAGGGCTGAGGCGCTCGATTTCCCTACTCCCCCTTTACTTGACGCAATCACCACTATTGTTCCCAAGGCACCGATCTCCTGCCGATTGGCAGCACATGCTAGGTTGCTTGGGATGTCGGAAGCAATAGGTATATATGATCTACTCGGGGCATATGGGCCAACTATCTGCTAGGTGACTATCGGATGTTCATCATTTCCTTGAGGCATAGGGATTTTAGCACCCTATGCGGAAGAGCGCGGCAGCGGCATGGCCACTCGTAGGTTAATTCAACAAGGATAGAACGGGGGT
Organism: uncultured Alphaproteobacteria bacterium; assembly: GCA_963772355.1. Taxonomy (GTDB): domain Bacteria; phylum Pseudomonadota; class Alphaproteobacteria; order Acetobacterales; family Acetobacteraceae; genus Rhodopila. The sequence goes on from CAVYXX010000034.1 coordinate 36,704, forward strand.
GAGGTTCGGACTCTAGTGACGTCTCGGCCGAACCCGACCTTGAAGCAACCACTGTCATTTCCCAAGCAAGGTGCCCTGCCGACCGGCACGCTCCACTCAACGACGATCCTCTTATCAGGTTGCCCGGCGTAGCTGCCTGATCAACCGCGGAACTGGTTCTTACACCACGCTTCGGGGCATGATCCGAGGACTTGCCTTCGCCAGCCGCCAGCGCGCGAGGCATGGTCGAAAAGTCGGCTTTTGGAGTCAGCGTTGCCGAGGCGTCGGAAACCCGACGCTATCTTCTGAAGCGACCATTCTCCAATGGCCGCTATGCACAGGTTCGCGGTTGCAGGGTTTACTGGGTGGATTGAGACATCGGAGCCAACAGGGGCATGTATGATATGCTCGGAGCATAGGGACCATATTTCGGATGCCGCTTATCCACCTCGGCGAGCTATTCGATGATATGATTTCCTTGGGGCATAGGGACCAAAAAGGTCGGACTTTACCCACGCGTAAAGGGCGGATGGTCACTCATTTGGCTTGTTAGGGATTAACTCGACTGGGACGCGAAACGGGGCGAAATTCGGACTCTGGTGACGCGTCGCGGACTCGGCGGCCAATACGAAGTTAGAGAGAGCCAATGGCCTTTCGGCCTGGGACAGGGGGAGCGGATGGAAAAATCGTCAAGCCGTCATCGTCGGCCGAAACGTGGGCTTCGGGATATGCGGCCAGCGCAAGTGCCAAAGGCTCCTTGAACTTGGCCTTGAACTGTCGCAATTGCGAGTATCCGCCGCCGAACTGCTCGTAGACAGCCCGCCATGAAACCGGGGTTGGCATCGTGAGGTGATGCAGCCGGTAGGCAAGCCATATATAGACATCAATAGCCATGCTTCGACTGCCGATCTGCTTGATGGCGGATTCTAAGGACTGGCATAGGGTGAGTAATTAGGCTGGCATAGAATCCTTCATCCAGCCGGACGGCCTCGCGCCACAGGGGCAATTGATCGCCTTCGCGCGTCGGTATGATCGCATCCCGAACAAAGCTGCCGTTGGTCACAACGGTAGCGTTAGGGGTCTCCTTATAGAAGGTAAGGCGGCATAGGCTAAGCCGCTTCGACTGTTCGCGGACGAGCTTGTAGGTCTTTCCGCCGTTGTCGATCCCCATGCTGGTAAGCCAATGATTCATCGACCGGCCTAGCTCGATCTCGCGCGAACGCGTTTTGACGGCTTCGGTCTGAAGATAAAGCAGGATCATCCGGGCAATGGAACCAAACGGTATTCCAATCGGGCGCAAATCGCTGTCGGACCCACTCTCGACAAGCAACTTCACCCCTGCGCCTCTACGGAGCCATTGGGTTTCTGGGATGTCCTTATGGGGCAAGGCAGTCATAGAAAAGCCCGCGTGCATGATTCCAACGCGTTGTTGCTCGTCAAACATTACTGCGACGGCTGCGTCAACACACTGACGGTCAAGCTTGTCTAGAGCCTCTTGTCCTGGCTGCTTCTATGCCCTGTCGTTTAATGAGTTGGTGGAGTTGTCCCATGCCCTCTAGTCCGAGTTGTCGAGTTTAGTATCTGTCCACTGCCCCGCTACGTCAATTCGGACTTTGGTGACATAAGCTATTCGAAGGATTTTAGGGTTTATTATTAGTATATGTCACCAAAGTCCGGAGGATAAACGCGAGTTTGCGTCACCAGAGTCCGAGCGGAGCGTCACCAGAGTCCGAATAGACCTTGTGGGCGACTCTGGGCAGGTAGCAGCTAGCGGACGACCATGGTCTCATCCGTCAGTGGGCCAGCGGTGCCTCGGTGGTTCTGGAGCGACGAGCAGCGTTCCAACATCGACCGTCGTGATATTCCCAAGTACAGCGCACATTTTTCGCCTGGTTCAGACAATATCTGTAACCGTAATCGTATCTATCTTCGTAACGGTTAGCTTACGCTTACAGATTCAGGTGAGGTGGTCAAACGGTCGTTTGCTGAGGTGGCCGCTATTTGCCAGCCACTCTTCATCTAGCTCATGGGCCAGATTTGCACCTCTTCTGGCTTACCGGAGACCATTACCGCGCCTTAGAGGGAGGTGCCATAATTGCCGGACAACGGCCGGTTAGGCCCGTTTTCTCAAACCAGCTGTCCTCCAGCCTGCGCGGCCCATAGCATGATCAGGGCATTCCCGAGGGGTGACACCCGGTAGTCCGTCAATAGCTCGATAGATCCAGCCTTCTCGACGAGCTTACCCGTGGTGACGACGCGTCTGGTTGCTTCAGGGGAAGTGCGGCGAGATTGGGCACAACATGGGGCAGGGGTGTCATTTTGAAAATTAGTTGGCGTAGGATTTTGAACAATATCTGGCGCGATAGGATGCCCTGGTGAAGGACGGCGTGATAGCAAGGTGCCCGAGCCGCAGCTGGCAGCCGCCGCCTTGGTAACGAGGCCCAGTTGACGAATTCCGTGCCGGTGTGGCCGAGATCAGCCGGCCGGGGTCGTCCAGGCCGACTACTGTTTCGGCGGGGCGGCGGTTGCCAATCTCGAGAAGGTCGAGATGCGGATCTTCAATCCGCCCCCGTCACGCTCAAGCACCAGCATCAAATTTCCCTGAACTTGACGTGTCGCAGGGTTATTGGTGAAGGTAGCGGTGAAGGGAGCAGTAGTCATAACTCCCTGCCCACCAAATATTGGCTCGACATCATCGACCTTCGCGGAGAAGGTGAGCCCCATTTTGCGCGCATCCTCGAGATTTCCGATTTGTTGGCCGGTCGACTTGCCAAAAGCACTAATAGCGATCGCGTCGGTCGCATACAAAGCTTGGTAGCCTTGTCCGTCAGCCTTACTCAACGCTTCTGCAAGCCTCGCCACGATCCCTTCCACCTGCTGGCGCGTTTGTTGATCGACCGTATTAGTCTGCTGGGCGAAAGCCGGGATGGCGAAACCGACTGCCAGCACCGCCATGATCAGCAATGAGTTTCGCATCATTGTCAGCAACCGAGAGCGCATGTGTTTCCTCCTCGACAACGAACCCGTCGTTTGACTTGATTTGGGGGACCGGCATTCTCGGGGCGCCGATCACCAGCATGTCGGTGCGGCTTTAAAGGATCGACGCCTCGGCCAAACACACTCGACGTGACAGGCCTAATGTGGCGCCTGTGCCTGTTTCGGTGTCAAAGGAAAAATGGTCACTATTGCGCGTCTAGCGCGTGGCGAACCGGACGTCGTCGTCGCGTGCCACTGTGATACTCGAATCGAGAAATCTCGGAACAGTTCCAACCGCATCGCACCCACTGCGACCGGGCCGGCCGCTATCACCTTGCGGACCTGATTGCCCGGCACCGCGCCGCACAAGAAGCCGCGCGTATCGTCAATGAAGGGGGCACTGTGCTCAACGCGGCTGACACGAGCAACCGTCCTGCAGCGGCACTACCCGTCAACTTTTCCCGAGCGTCTCCTTCAGCGTTAGCTGGAGAATGAGCATGCAATTCGGCGCGACCATGTGGTTCACAGACTATTCGATGTCGCCGTCCCCACTCGCGGTGGCACTTGAGGAGCGCGGGTTTAAATCGCTCTGGGCGTCGGAGCATTCCCATCTCCCGCTAACAGGAGAAACCGGGGACGGCAAAGTGCAAGCCAACGTCATGGACCCATTCTTGACGCTCACCGCCGCGGCAATGACTACGAGGACGCTCAGGCTGGGCACCGGCATCTGCCTCGTCAATCAGCGGGACCCAATCCAAACGGCCAAACTCGTAGCCTCAATTGATCAGCTTTCTGGCGGTCGCTTTCTGTTCGGCATCCGCAATGGCTGGCATGAAGAGGAGATGAGAAACCACGGCACGATCTTCGCCACGCGCCATCGTCTGGTGCAAGATCGTATCGAAGCCATGCGTGCAATCTGGACGCAGGATAGAGCCGAATATCGCGGAACGTTCGTCGATTTTGGACCAATGGCGGTTAATCCGAAGCCGGTTCAGAAACCATATCCTCCGGTCATTGTTGGAGGCTCATATCCCTACGCCGCGCGTCGCGCAGTGCAGTATGGGGACGGGTGGTATGCGTTGACCGGTGCCAAGTATAGCGACGAGTTTGCGTTCATCCCAAAGTTTTATCGCATGCTTCCCGATGCCGGGCGTGATCGATCATCGTGTCCGATCACCATCTGCCACTATCCCGAAGAGCTCGACGCTTTTGGGCCCGTCAGCGCATTGGCGCTTTACGAGGAGCTTGGCGTTACCCGGTGCATCGTCGGCCTCAACCCCGAGAAGCGGGATGCCATTCTGCCAGTGCTTGATCGTTGGGCCGAGTTCATGCGTCAGATGAAAATGCAAGTATTGAAATCTCCAAGTGCTGGGAATGACACTAATGGCTTGGCCGAGCATCTCGGATATAGCGAATAACAAAGTGCTTTATTTGACGACGGTCGGTCGCAAGACCGACTTACCGCGCGAGATTGAAATATGGTTTGTGCTCCACTGCGACCGTTTCTATCTGTTTGCTGAGACAGGGGAAGCCGCCGCCTGGGTCAAGAACATTAGGTCTGCTCCTGAAGTTGGTGTGCGAATCGGGGGGATCGAGCGTTGGCGCTAAGGCTCGTATCCTTGACCGCGAGATCGACCGGGAACTGTGGGCTCAAGTCGCGGCAATCGCCGATCGCAAATATGGATGGAGCGACGGACTGCTGGTGGAAGTCATCCCCATTATGCCTAACGCGGCCGACACCGCGGGACCGCTTTCGCCGGCTGGAAGCTGCTGAGCTGGCCGTAAGCGACGAAGACTGTTTTCATTTTGAACATTAGTTGGCGCAGGATTTTGAGAATTAATTGGCGCTGCCGGCGTATGCGGACCGAAGCCGGGTCGCGCGCTCGCGTATAGACGGCACCGATGCTCGCTCGTCTGAACACGGATTGGCCAATTAATTCTCAAAATCCTGCGCCAACTAATGTTCAAATCACTACTGTACAGGTCAAAATCCGAATAAATTCAGTTGTTTCTCGTCTTGCAAGTTTTCGGATCTGTCGGCCTCACGAGAGAACGCAGTCGGGACCTCTATTTTTTCGAATACCGTCACCGAAAAGCCTGCAGCAATGTGTAGAGCGGCGCCTCCAGGTTGAGCCGTTCGCGCACGATCGCCACCAGCACATAGACCGAAACGGCGATCCAGATTTGCGTCTTCACGGCGTTTTCCGAGGTGCCGTAGAACCGCTTGATCCGCAGATGCTGTTTATCCACTTAGAAAGAGTTCCACCTGCCAGCGGCTTTTGTACAGATCGCAGATGGTCAATGCTGGCAACGCGGTCTGATTGGTCAGGAAGACCAGTGTCTTAGCCGTTTCGGCGTGGCGGAAGCGGATGCGCCGCAGATGCACCGGATAGTCCTGACGGGTAAGAGGGCCGTCCAATGCGATGGTTTGATCGGCGATCACGCCGCTCGCTGGGTCGGTGGGCGCGGAATAGATCCGATGCGCATGCAGATTGGACTTGGCGCGCGTCACGAAGAAGGCGCCCGCCTGATGCAGCGTGTGCAGGCGGGCGAAGTCGATGTATCCGCGATCCATCACATAGACCGCGCCGGGTTCGGGGATCAGCATGTCGAGCGCATGAACATCGTGCAGCTTGCCATTCGAGATATGGATAAAGCTGGGGATGTTGCCACGCAGATCGAGCAGCGTATGCATCTTCACCGCGGATTTGGTGGAGCGGAAATGAGCCAGAGGAACACCGACATGCACAAATCGATGGTGGTGGAATCCAGCGCGTAGACGCTGTTGGTGAGCTCTGCTCCCAGGCTTTCGCTGGCGTAGAGACATCTGGCCTGAGCGATGAATTGTTGGGCGAACTCGGCATAGATGCGCCAATGGCGCGAAGCTTGTTGGCATCCGCGAGGGTGGAGCGACGGACCGGTTCGCGAAGCCCCATGTGGTAGAGCTTTGACGCTTGCGCCGACAGGCAGGCCTCGATGTCGCGCGCGATAGGTCAGTTGGGCGAACGCCATGATCTGATATTGCGCGGCGCAGGACAGCTTGCGCACGGCGCGGTTGCCGCCGTAGCGCGCGACAATCCGGTCGAAGCTGCTCCAAGGCAGAAAATCCATGAGCTGCGCGAAAAGCGTCCTGCCGGTGTTCATGACCAAGCCCTCCCCGCGAGATCGTCGGGAAGAGCCACCGGACATTCAAATCCGCCCCAGCAACGAATTGTCGGAAAGCTTTATGCATCAATGAATTCCACGGAAATGTCATTCACCGAACCGGACAGTATGTGTTCAAATGACAAAACACAGCCCCCTCCTGCCCGAATCTTCTGTATGATCACGTCCAATAGCATACGCGAGAGATCGCAAAGCCAATGGCCCGCGTATCTCGTCAAGCAGTCACGTGGGGTCGTATCTCTTAGTCGTATCTCTTATAGGCATCACCCGACGTCGCGGAGCCATTGCATGTTGGATCCTGTGGGTAAGAGTGGTAAACGAAGCGCTAAACCCAACTAGGGACTGGGCAATGTCGAACGAACAGGGGAGGCCGGATTTCATCAAACACTATACAGAAATCCAGGACCCCGATCAGTGCCACTATCTAGGTAGCGACGAGTTACTGAGCATCGGATCGCCTTTCTCAAAGGCCTTCGGACTGGCGGCAATAGGAGTTCACCATGAGCTTTTGCCCGCTGGCCGCCGAACTTCGTTCCCACACGCTGAGAGCGCGGAGGAAGAGTTTGTTTACGTGATCGAGGGAATGCCCCTTGTTTGGATAGATGGGGTAGTCCACCAGCTAAGACCGGGTGATGGCGTCGGGTTTCGATCGGGAACAGGCATTGCACATACCTTTATCAATAATACGGTGTTTGACGTCCGTTTACTGGTGGTCGGCGAAGCGAACAAATCTGAGAATAGGGTAATATATCCCGTTAACCAGGAACTACATGAGCAAAAGAAAAGCGTGTGGTGGGAAAATGCTCCACAGCGGGACTTGGGACCTCATGATGGTCGTCCGTCTACTCTATCAAAGGACGCTGCGGCGCCCTAGCTGGCCTGAATGTGCGCCCCAACCATCACCTTGGTCGGAGCGCCGCTCGCGTGAGTTCAATCGACCTCGGGAGAGTGACATTCTGGTTCGCGACTGAGACCAAGGTGCAGCTTGTGGTGAACCCCCGCAGAGCGGCGCACACGCTGTAGATGCCCGGCGGCTGGGCCGCAATCCGGAAGCGACCCTGGCTGTCGGTCTGGGTCAGAGTTCGCTGGTCGGCCCCGCCGGCGGCCGTCTGCACAAAAACTTGTGCGCCCGACAGGGCGGTGTTGCCCGGGCTATGGTGCACGATCAACAGCCCGAAGTGGCGTTGAAGCTGCGGAAGGATGGCGCGAACCTTGCCCGGGGCATGACCGACATGCTCGACGCGTTAGATCGGAAGCGAGGCAAAGGCCCGCAGGTCGTCCGGGTCGAGCGCGTGGTCGTCCATGAGGGTGGTCAGGCAATTGTTGGCAATGTCCAGCCGGCAGCATCGAAGGTGGGGTGCCTTCGATTTCGTCGGTCGGCTTGAACGCCCGCAAGGCCGCGACCGCGGCGAACATCTGCTGATTGCAAGCTTCGTCTGTCTGGCCCGGAGGAAACCAGCCGGTTCGGGCCATCGCGTTGATCAGCGCGCCGTTAAACTTGTCGCTCCGCGACCCATCGAATGCGCGCAGTTCGTCGGATTTGGGCTCGCCGATGAGGATGTCTCGCGCGGGGGCCTTCTTTTTTGCCAACACCGCTGGCGCGATGGCTCCGCCGCTCCGTTTCATCTGTGGCCCGGTTCTTCGGAGGGTCTGCCCACGAGATACAAGGATGACCGTATATCCGGACGCGACGACAGGCCGTATGGAAGGATGTCATCACAGCGGGAAATACCCTCGGCGGGCCGAACTTTCGTCCCTGCTGGATGAGGTTCAAAACGACGCCATGCGTTCCGCGCAGGTGTATGAGCGCGCAGTTCCTCGACTAGCGCGTGATGTCCCCGATGTCGGGACCAACGTGTTGAGCTGACACGCTGATGCCGGTCCCGAGCAGGTTTGATCAGCCAGTCTTCACCACGTAGCCATAGGCAGCGTTGCTGCGGCTGCCGCCTTGTTCGAGATAGGCAGCCTTTTGTTTCGCTATGCCGTCGAATGGCAATTCGTTGGCGGCGGCGTGCAGATCGACGTGATAGAGGCGGGCGCTGTTGAAGCCGAAGATCGCGCTCTTCGCCGCGCCGTCGGCGGGGCCGAGCGGGGCGAAGGCGTACTTCTTCTGCATGTCGTCGGGGATTTCCAGCCGCCGCAACGCTTCGATCTGCCACTGCGGGGAGCCATACAAGACCGAGTCGGTACCCCATACTACGTGGTCGGCGCCCATGCCCTTGATCAGCGTGCCCAGGAAAGCGGCGCAGAAACGCGGATTGGAGACAGCCGAGACCGCGAAGCTGGAGCCAAGCTCGGCATAGACGTTGCTGACACCAAACTTTTGCGGGATTGCCGCTAAATCGGAGCTCCAACGGATGTAGCCGGTGCGTTCGAACTCAGCCAGATCGTCGCTCGTGTTCTCCACGAAGGCCCGCAGCGCCGCGTGGTAGATGATGAAGTTCATCTGCGGCCAGTCTTTCGCCGCCTTGCCGACATCGTCGACAGTAGCGTAGCGCCAGGCGTTTGGAATCGAGGTTTCGTAGTCCTTCGGCAACAGTCCTTTGTGGATGCAGAGGTTGGTGATACCGGCCCTCACCGCCTTTTCGTAGAACGGGTACATCAGCTGTTCATCGTCCAACCGCCACGGATACTTTGTCTTTGCCGGGCTCAGCGGATCGCCGATCGTATACGACTTCCAACTGGTCGGCTTCACCACCGCGATCACCCGATCGACTTCTTCCATCCAGCCGGGTTGTTTGGGCGTGACCAAGGAGTGGAACAACAACCGGCGCGATCCCGCAACGCTGTTGAGCAAGTCGCTCGCCGCTTTCATCTGATCATTCGACAGGAACCACTTGGTTGGGTCATCGAATGGCGCGCCGCTCAACAGCCCGACCGTTGTATCGCTGTCGAGATAGATTTCCTTCACGAAATTGGCGAACTTAAGGCGGTCGAGCCCCATGCCGATGGGCTCTTGTTTCATTGCAGGGTTCCAGTTGTCGGCAGCATAGTTCGCGAGTTCGAGAATGCCTTCAAACGGATAGTCGTCGCGCACGAAATGCAACTGATCGTCGAAGATGAACTGCTTGGACAACGACGCGGCGCGGGCAGCACCTGCCTCGGGTTCTTTCGCCTCGGCCGGATCGACCTTGAAGAGCGGCCCAAAGACTTCGTTCATCGCGGTGAAGGCAGCGGCCATGCCGCAAGTGGTGCGCAGGAACTGACGCCGGTCCAAACCGAGCTTGCCTCCGTTTTGGTCGGCGAGATCCTTTAGGCGAGCTTCAACCTTGCGCTGATCCGCAGTCTGCGGCAGCGGATTGAATTCGCCGTTCGATACCATTTGCAGTGGCACGGGCGCCGGAAACGCGGTGTTGTCTGGCGCCGTGAGTCCACTGAGTTCTCGCTCGCTTAGAAAAGTGCCCATTGGATTTCCCCCCTTTTCAAGGCTTGGTAGCCATTGACCTACGTTCGCAAGCCGGTTTAGGATTGAGCGCCGCAGGTTCGCAATCTTTACTTTGACTGACTATTGGCAGCCGGTATCGGCTCTGTCAAGGCGCCTGGCTGCGGGAGATCCACCCGGGTGACGGCGCAGTATAAGGTAATCGCGCAGTCGCGAATTGAGGTTCCCACCAGTGAGCTGCTGCCGCGCCGGCCTGGGCGCAGGAGACTGTCGATCTCCATGTCCCCGGCGGTCCCAGTATCCGGCAGATTACGTGCAACGGAGAAGCCCACCCTGGCTCGAAACCCCGTTCGAGGTTTTCGACAGAGGCACGTTCACGCCGAACAACCAGCATTACGTGAGCTGGTATTGGGCGGATTTCCCCAACGAGGCCGGAACTAACCGAACGCCCTTCTGGTACGCATAAGCGGGGACCGTAACGACTATTGGTCAAAACATCATGCGAAGTCAGTAAGTTGTCGGCTTAAGACGCTAACGAGTGGATTCGTATCGATTGGGACATAAAGCCGCAAATTCTTGCCAAAATCCCCTATTTGTCCACTCTATGATCCCAATTTGTACGGTTCTGCTTACCAGAAGGGCGTTCGGTTAGTTCCGGCCTGCTCGTGATTAATGCACTGCCTGGCCGGAGCCGGCGGCCAATGCCAAATTCACGATGCCGAGGCAACTCATGCCCTGCCGGTCGGCCTAGACCCAACAGTCGTGTCACCGGGGGCCATCTGGGATCAGTTGATGGGCAGTCGGGCCTCCATGTCGAGTTCGAAGCGGCCGTAAGGGTTCACATGCTCCCAGATCAGCGGTGTCAGGGCGCGGAGATCTCTGGGGGTTAGCTTTTCTGACCACTGAGGCTGCGCCAACACCTGCTGCTGCATGAGGGTGTTGATGTACACCATGCAGTTCTGGAGGAGATGCAGGGCGAGCATGCTGATCTCGTGATCTTCGCGACGGTTGCTGGTCATTTCACCGCGACGGGCGAAGAAAATGAAGTCGTTGGCGCTGTTCCATTGTTCGACGACGTTCAGACCCTCGTTGACCTCACGGCGGAGTGCCTCGCTGTGAAGGTATTGGCATAGGAAGATGGTCTTGACCGCCCGGCCGAGTTCCGAGAACGCCTTGTAGGTCGGATGTTGAATGTTGCTCCTAACAAAGCGGCGCAGGATCGATTCGGGCTCAGCGGTGCCGAGCCGGACGGCCGTGACATATTTGACCATCTGGTCGTATTGCTGGCGAACCAGTTCCCAGTCGATCGGCTTGGTCAGAATGGCCTGCAGGTTCGGATAGGCATCCGGTTGTCCGACATCAGGTCTGGAGAGTTTCTGAACATGGATCGCCTTCAGCCGCGGCATGAGTTGGAACCCCAGCAACCGGCAGAACGCAAAGGCGACCGTGCTTTGGCCATGAAGTCCACGTATTGGCGATCGACCTCCATTTCGGTGCAGTGACGGACGACGCCCTCGATCATTGAGGCAACCTCGGAGGAGGACGGGGATTTGAGCTGGGAATGTATGCACAGGGAGTTCTTGTCGACATGCCAATAGATCATCACCCCGCGCCCACCATAGCGGACGTGCCACTGCGTGGTGAGGTTCTGGTCCCAGGCTCCGAAGTGCTTGGAATCTGACGCGCAGGCTGTCGTGCCGTCACCCCAGATCCGCGGATCGCGGGCATGCAGCGTGCCGTCGGCGACGACGGCAATGGCCTGTCGCAGCGCGTCGACGGTAATGTATCGGCGCCGGACATAGGCGAGATCCTTGGCGGTCGTGCCGGATTGGAGTCCGGCCATACGCTGAAACCCGGCATTCGTTCCGATCCCATTCAGGCCAAGCAAGAGCCGTGGGCGCAGAACCGAGCGGTCCAAGGTCTCGTACGCGGTCGAGCTCTTCAAGACGTCGGTGAAGTTTAGGCGGAGGTCGGCTTCCTTGAGCATGTCGAGAAGATTGGTCATCGGCCAGGTCGCGACGATTTCGGCCTTGAGCGCGATCAGGTTCGCCGGCTCTGGCTGAGGGTCGAACGGCGTCACCGTGATCCATCCGTCTTTCTTCCGCTTCCGGCTGATCCGGACGAGCTGATTGGCTGGCATGCCGGCATCCAAGGTCCGAAGCGCCTCGCGCATTTCGGCTTGGAGATCGGCGATGAAGCGATCGGCTTCGAGTGGCAGCTTCAGTGCCTGATAATAAGGTATGCGCTGCGCCTCGAAGTCGGCCGGGAGGTCCTCATCGGGATTGCGGTATCTGCCGGCACCGAAAACCCAGACCTCTTTGCAGCGCAGCTTTTCGCGAAGGGCCGCCAGGACGCAGATCTCATAGGTGATCCGATTGATGCGCTGCCGCCCCTCGGCATCCTTCTCGACAACGGCTTCTCGCCAGAGTCCGCGCACGATATCGTCGATCGGCACCACCTCCTCGGCGGGGAAGGTCTGGAGTTTCGAGACAGCGTAACGCTTCAGCAGATCGAGCGCTGAGAGGACCGGACGATGGTGTTCATTGTTCGAGCGGAATTCCAGGCGCCGCAGGATTTGCGGCACCATGCGGCGGTAATGGCCCTTGTAGGAATTCCGGATCACCGTGCGCAGCGTGGTTCTGTAGGTTGGACCCGTGGCCTTTGCTTCCTTGACCAGATCGCGCAGGGTCTGTTCGCCGACGACCGGAAAGACAACATCGCGCACAATACCATCCGGTTTCCCCAGAGCTGCGCCGGCGACTTCGAACAACAGGTTCTGTTTGCCCGCGACGCGCTTCAGATCGTCGAGCAGTTCGCGGTCAACCCGGTGCTCAGCACGTGCGCCGATGTGGTGAATGGTTTCGATGAGCAAATCGATCAGGTCATCGGTCAGCGTCCGACTGCGCAGATGCACGAAGACCGCAAGCCAGGTGAGCCTGGCCGCCTCCGGATGGCGACGGAGTTCGTAAGGGGCCTCGGTGGAAACACGCCGCCGATACCGCTCGAGCTCATGGGGAAGCGCGCCGTCGAACAGACCGGGAGGCAGCTCGATCTGGCGGATCAACTCCAGCTTGGCCAGTTCGTCCTGGATGCCCACCAACCCCGGTCTGCCTGGATCGCTGCGCAACCGCAGAAGCAATGCGGGGGCTGGTTGCGCAGGCGGATCGGACACCGGACTGTCGGACTCATTCCCGGCGGGACGCAACAGCGCTTCCAGGCGCTCTCGTGTCCCTGCGACAAGGCAGCCCAGGATGCGGTTACAGAAACGACTATCATGAGCGTGGATCGCGGCACGGGCGATCCGATCGACACGATCCGGTGCGGGCGCCTCGATCGAAAGCTCGCGGCACCGCGTCTCAAGGAGCGCGGCGAGTTGATCCGGAACCACCCCGACTGCCGGCACTCGATCTCGCAGCCAGGCTTCGAGCAGTTCGGCGTCGGCGACGGTCGCTTCCCGGAATCCCAGCCATGCCCGGATCTCGGCCCGATGACGCTTCCAGGTCCGGCTTGTCGTGTCGTACCAATCGCGATCATCGAGTTCCGCACCAAGCTGTCGAGCCACTCGCTCCAAAGTTCCATCATCGATTTCTATTGGCTTCTTGGGAAACCGCCCATTCGCCCGGTAGAACAAGAGCAGCACGGCGAAGCCTAGGCGGTTCGCACCATTCTTCGTCATAACGAGCGTCTGATCTGCAAGGGTCAGCATCCACGCTTCGGCAGCATTGGCGTCATCGGGCATGTTCCGGATTCCATGAAGAAGGGCTGTCGCGAAACTTCTAAGTTTCACGACAAAACCGGGAATGCCGATCAATCCTAGCTTTTCCATGTTGCAAAAATCTGTCGCGAAAGTAAACTATTTCGCGACAATATTCGCGACAGACGGGTCTCCCCATGCTGGTTGGTTACGCTCGTGTTTCTACTGATGATCAGGACCTGACCCTGCAACGCACCGCGCTGAAGAAGGCGGGGTGCAAACGTCTCTATGAAGAGAAAGTATCAGGGGGGAAGCGTCAGCGCCCGGAACTGAACCGGATGCTTGACCAGCTCCGCGCGGGCGATGTGCTGGTGGTCTCGCGGCTGGATCGTTTGGCTCGCTCAACGCGTGATCTGCTGGAGCTCGCCGAACTGCTGAAACAGGCCGAAGCTGGCTTGCGATCCCTTCATGAGCCATGGGCCGACACGACATCGCCAGCAGGCCGTATGGTGCTGACGATTTTCGCGGGCATGGCCGAGTTCGAACGCGAACTCATAAACGAACGCACCAGTTCGGGGCGCACTCAGGCAAAAGCGCGCGGGGTTCGGTTCGGCCGCCCGCCCAAGCTAACTGGCGAGCAAGTCAAACTCGCACGTCGTCTCATCGATGAAGGGACTTCCGTGCCGGAGGCATCGAGAATCCTCAAGGTTCATCGCACTACGCTTTATAGGGTGCTGGAAACCGGGGTGAGGTCGGCCAGGGCGGGGTGAATTCTCAAATGGCACCTGGTGACACGACTGTTGGGTCTAGGCCCGGTCGGTCGATACTCGATAGTAGGCCACGAAATCCGGCCGTTTCACGGCTCAATGATTCCTCCCGTTTCGGAAATCCGGAATGCCCCTCGCAACTCGCCAGACCTGCCGGCAAAGCTTCGAACAGAACCAGTTGTAGGTAGAGCCGTCCATATCGAAGCAAACGAACCCATGGTTTCCACCACAATAGCACCTTGGGCTTACGTTCATTGGTCGAACCTCCCGTTGTAGAGAAAGGCAGCATCACGCAGTAATCGCTTCCACCACTTGCGGTCGCGGTGTGGTTGCATTCCGACTTCCACCATATCGAACCTCCACACATGCCCGGTTCGAGGTGAAGCTGTTAGTGCGCCAGGCAGCAGTAGTTAAATCTGATTGCACCTACCATGTGGCCAGCGGTGAAGCTGTGAGGCTGCTCACAGAGTTGTCGCAGCTCGTGCCAGCAAGTATAGTTGGCTTGTCATAAGGCTTGCAGGTCAGGATTCCTCCCGGTTGTCCCCATATCTGCTGGATGACGCCGCCCCTTCGCTTCACCACTATTACAGCGGTCTCAAAGCTACTACGGGCGGGCTTGTGCCTTTCGCTTTGCATCGCCGCCGAAGGTGTTCTGCGCCTGTTGGCTGCGGGACAGTGTCTCGCCGAGCACTGCGCTACCCAGAAGAACCGCACCGGGAT
>CAVYXX010000035.1:0-30062 GCA_963772355.1 uncultured Alphaproteobacteria bacterium
CGACCCGTATCCCGATCCTGGGAGCCGCGATCAGCGGGCTCGCCTCCCTGCTCGGCGCCAAGCACCCCGCGACCATCAAGACCGGCCGGCATGAAACCGCCCCGCTGGGCGGGCGGAGCATATTGCTACGATAACGCATAATCTAGAGCCTATCAGATAGCTATTTGATAGCAATTTGCTTTCTTGGCATCTACCTGCTATCAGATAGCTTGCAGCAGCCGAACTGCTACGGATAAGCAAACTCACGGTATCAGAATGGCTTAGCTGACTGATAGCAGATAGATTCTTAGCAGATATCAGGAGATACCGGCATGCCTGTGATTACCCTGGCCAGTCCAAAAGGCGGCGTTGGAAAGTCCACTGCCGCCGTCATTCTCGCAACCCAGCTCGCTGAAAGCGGGGCGTCGGTGACGATCATCGACGCAGATCCAAATAAGCCTGTCTCGCGATGGGCGGCCCGTCCCGGCAAACCCACGAACCTGACACTCGTCGATCACGTCACCGAGCAGACGATTATTCGAGCGATCGACGACGCCGCACGCAAAACGGCGTTCGTCATTGTGGATCTCGAAGGCACGGCATCGATGATGGTTGTCTATGCAATCAGCCGGGCGGATCTAGTCATCATTCCGACATCGGCCTCGCTGCTGGATGCCGTTGAGGCGGTTTCCGCCGTGCAGCTCGTTCAGCGACAGGAAGAGGCGTTCCGAATTAAGATCCCGAGCGCCGTCCTATTCACAAAGACCAGCGCGGCCATCCGGACACGCACCTTGACCAGCATCGAGGATGAGCTGGCGCAGAACGAGGTCCCGATTTTCAGTGTTCGCTTGCACGAACGCGAGGCCTTCCGGTCCATATCCTCCTTCGGGGGCACGCTATCTAACCTGGACCCAAAGAACGTCCGGAATATCCCGGCCGCAGTCGAGAACGCTCAGGCTTTCGCCGCCGAAGTCGTCAACATGCTTCAGACCAAGAGGGCCGCGGTTGCGGCAGTTGCATAATGTCCGGACGCGCCAGCATCTTCGAGAAGCCGAAGCTTGATATCAGCGGTTTCACACCGAGATCAGACGATGAACCCCGGCCGCGGCCGGAGCAGCTTGACGAGCTTACGCGCGGATCGAAATTCCGAAGCAGGGAAGCCGCTGAGGTTCAACAGATAAACCGTATTCAGCAGCGGCGACGCCGGACCGGGCGAAATGTTCAGTTCAACATCCGGGCGACACAGCAAGTTGTCGATGAATTCAAGGCGCTCTCTGAGTCGCAGGACTGGCCGGATGGATTGACGCTTGAGAACGCGCTCAGGGCGTTGAAACGCGAAATCGCCGGGAAGGGTGGCTGAACGCAGCTCCGTGGCGGCGTATTCGACTGCTTAAGATATCTACAAGCATCCAGATAGCTCTCTGATAGCTCCTTGATAGCTGTTAGCTGGCGACCGGGCCCGGGGGCTTATTCGTCAGGAGGGCCGACGAATCCGCGAGGCCGGCGACGACACCCGGGCGAAGGCGCGGAACGGGAAGCGGGCGGTCGTCGGCTATTTCTGAATGGGCTGGCGAACGATCGCATACGATGCTGCAGGCGATCCTTGGAGAAGCTATCGATCTTTGGCTGAGGGAGAACGGAAAGCATCCGTTCGGCGGGCGGTGGGGCAGGGGAGGAGCTCCCGAGTCGCTTGGACTCCGCCGACGCTTGTTATCCACAGGTGCGGGATTTTCTGTTTGGACCTGACCGACGCAACCTTGGACCTGACCGACAAAATGGCGGTTATCCCCTGGACTCTACCGACTAATCTAATAACTGAAACTAATATCTTGCCTAATAGCCGTGTCGGCAAAGTCCAAGCTTCCATTGTGGAAGATTCGCGGGCCAGACTGACGATATGGGCGAGGTTCATTCACTAATTATCAGACACGGCGTAGAGGTGGCGCGTTCAATGGCGGCTACCAAAGCCGAGCGCAACGCCATTGAGGCGGCTGCATCGATCATGGGCGAGGAAAAGTCGCGCATGGGGATCACCCACGCTGGGTTCGCCATGACCAGCCTGCCGCACAAGCGCATTGAAGAAACCATCTGGCGTCGGTCTGGTCCAAACACGACGCTCTTGGTGGCATCAGGGCATACGGAGGAGGGCCATCCCATCGGTGTCCCTTATGGATCGATTGCCCGGTTGATCCTGCTTTATCTTCAGACAGAAGCGATCAGGACCGGCAGTGCCGAAGTGGAGCTTGGCCGCTCCATGAACGCATGGCTGACGAAGATGAACCTTGCCATCGGCGGAAAGACCTATGGCCTTGTCGCGGAGCAAGCTAAGCGGATCTCGCACTGTCGCCTGACGTTCTACGTCGACAACACCGGCGTCAAAATCTCAGAGAACGGGGCTTTCGTGGCTGGGCGCATCTCGATGGCTTCGGGCTATGACCAGCAGCAGCTAACGCTCTGGCAAGAAAAAGTCAGGCTTGACGAGGGTTTCCTGAAATCACTGCGCGAACACCCCGTTCCCGTGCGCGAGGAGGCTATCAGCGCCATCGGGACGCGCTCATTGCCGATCGACATCTACATCTGGCTTGCCTACCGCCTGCATGTCCTGACAAAGCCCACGCCGGTCTCGTGGCTGTCCCTGCATTCGCAGTTTGGCGCAGGGTTCAAGAAGGTGCGCCAGTTCAAGCCGACGATGTTCGATGCCCTGTCGATGGCGCTGGCGGTTTACCCCGAGGCCGAGGTTTCCGTTGGACAGGATGGCCTGACGCTGTTCCCGTCACCGCCAGCGATACCGAAGACCGAGGCGCGGCGGCTGGGCATAATCTAAAGCTTGGACTCTACCGACGCCATGGGCTAGCTGGCTCAGGAAGGGCAGGGACCTCGCCGCCATCGCCTCACGATCGGCTGGCAAAAACTCTTCCAGAGCGTTCTGGATTGGCGATCAGATGGGCCGACCGCCGAAGCCGACACCCCACCAGATCAAGGAAGCGCTCCGCCGGCGCGATGTTGGAGCGTCGATGCGCAACATCGCCCGGAGCTACAGCTTCTCGCACCGTACGATTTCGAGACTTGCACGTGAAAACGTGCTACAGGCGATCGCAAACTTCCTACAAAGGAGGGAAACGTCCCATGCAAAACATACCTCGTGCGGGCGCTATTGCAGCCGCCTTGTTTGCCACGTGGTGGGTCAGCACAGAGCGTGCTCACGCCGAAACCTGTGAGAGTTTGTCGGGACGGTCGCTCGGAAACGCCACAATCACGGCGGCAAATGCGATTACTCCGCCGTTCACGATCAAAGATGAAATTATGGACCAGCAGATAACGGTTTCGGTTCCGTTCTGCCGCGCGCAAGGCACGACCAAGCCAAGTCCGGACTCTGATATTCGTTTCGAGCTCTGGCTTCCACAGGATTCGGCGTGGAACGGCAAGTATGAGGGCGTCGGCAACGGCGGCTTTGCGGGGTCCATTTCCTACCACGCAATGGCTTGGGCTGTCGAAGCGGGATACGCGGCATCCGGCACCGATACTGGCCATGTCGCTCCTGTGACCGACGCGAGTTGGGCTCGAGGTCATCCAGAAAAGATTGTTGACTGGGCGTGGCGGGCAATCCACGAGACAGCAGGCCGGTCCAAGGCGATCGTAAAAACCCATTATGGTCGTTCGCCGGCGCACGCGTATTTCAGCGGATGTTCGGATGGCGGACGAGAAGCGCTGATGGAAGCGCAGCGGTTCCCTGAGGACTATGACGGCATTGTTGCGGCCGCCCCGGCGAACTACTGGACCAGACTGTTGGCCAGCTTTGTCTGGAACGAACAGGCAATGATGGCTGAACACGGTAGTGCATTGCCGACAAAGAAGCTGCCTGCGGTTACCGCTGCCGTACTCGCCGCTTGCCACGGCGAAGATGACATGCTGTCCGATCCCAGCCAGTGCCGTTTCGACCCGTCGGTGCTAACTTGCAGGGATGTCGAAAACGATAGCTGCTTAACCGGCGCGCAGGTGAGCACGCTCAAAAAGATCTACTCTGGAACTCGCAATGCGGCAGGCAAATCACTTTTTCCTGGGTACCAGCCCGGCAGTGAGGCAAGTTGGAGCATCTCGATTATAGGCGACGGCGCCAATCCGGGAGAAGGCTCTGAGCAGCTTGCGTTAGGTCGCGGCTTCTTTGGCGATATGGTATTCGGTAAGCCCGACTGGGATATCCGGACCATGAACTTCGACGACGACTTCAAGCGTGCGGAAGCGAAAACGGCGCAAACTGTGGACGCCGCCAATCCGGACCTTGGACGGTTCAAAGGGACTGGCGGTAAGCTGATTCAATACCATGGATGGAACAACTCCACGATCCCTGCTCCCAGTTCAATCCAGTACTACGAAGAGGTTGCGAGCAAGCTGGGGGGCGTGCCGCAGATCCAATCATTCTATCGCTTGTTCATGGCGCCCGGCATGGAGCATTGCGGCGGTGGCGTGGGCCCCAGTGCTGTCGGCGGTGCATTTAACCTGCCTTCGCCCAAGCATGACGCGGAACATGATGTGGTCGGGGCTCTCGCGCATTGGGTGGAAGACGGTGTGCCGCCGGCGCAGATAGTGGCCACCAAATACCAGGACGATGACCCGACCAAAGGGATTGCGATGCAGCGGCCTTGGTGCCCGTACCCAGCTGTCGCCCGTTACTCTGGGCAGGGTCCTAGGAATGAGGCGGGCAGCTTTCAGTGCACCGCCCCAGCCCCGGCTATTAAGTAGAATAGGAGGGTCAGGCGCGGCACGCCATGGCCGAGCAACAATTTCCCGATACGAGGAGATGACCGGCGACTGACAGCGGCGCCGATCACGGCAGTGCGGAGAGCTGAGACGGTCATACGATGCCCGGTAAGCCGCCCAATTCTCTACGGCGCCTTGCACACGAGGGTCGCTTGAAGATCGCCTGCGACCCGGGGTGCCTCGAAGGAACGGGCACAGATTCACTCTAAGCCGACAAAACGCGAACGTCAGGCGGGGCCGCTGTCGCCGCCCTGGTCGTATTCCACCTCGTGACCCGGGAGGAGTATGGCGATCCAACCCCCCGCCAGATCGAACGGGGGACCGTGACAAAGCAGCCCTGATGTCCGGATCGATCACCTTGAACGAGTTTGCCGAGCACACTGCAGTGTTAACCGTGGGGTGCGTGAGTAAAGACGCCCTACGTCCGATGTCCGCGGCGCCAAAGGACGGCACGTCGGTCCGCCTGCATCTGCGCGATGGGAGTAATTTCGTCGGTCGCTATACCGACAGATGGTGGGGCTGGGTCGCTCTCCTCGATCCTTGGCCGCTGATACGGGGCGACATCCGGTTCGTCGGCTGGGAACCGGTCGCCGACGAGGAAGTTCGGCGGATACGTCAGCAGTCGCGGGTTCCGCGCGCCGCCGCGGTGGCGACCGAGCCCGTGACCCGGCCACCGGTGATCGTGAATGCCCGGAAACCGAGGCCGCGCCGCTGATGTTCCGGATCCGACGGTTTTCCGAGCATGACGTTACTCTGGAGTCTGTGCGATGAATGCGATGATGAAGTTGGTAGTCATGATTGTCGTTGCTAATGTGATAGTTTGGTTTCTTTTCGTCGCTAATCAATCAACATCCGACCAATTGCAGCACACCCAACAGGAAGCAATTCTCCGAGCAGCCGACGCCGCGATCGGCATGCCTGTGCTCGTGAATTTCGAGGAGCGAAAAATGCTCAAGCGAATTCTCGAGATTCGAGACCAGGTTATCAACACGACAACTTACATTGTCGATATGAACAGTCACCCCCATAAAATCTGCGACAGCATTGGCTACGGATTTCCACTTTCCACCCAATTCACCAATCCCGCGCAAAATCCGCGCGCGACCGTTGTGATTTCCCAGGCCGAGCCGAACGGGCTGTTCAGCTCGCCAACGTCGGAGGGAACCTGGATCAGTTGTGTCGATCCGGCCAACAAGCATAATATTCAGGTCGTATATGTCGAACCTCGGGTGATCGTCAGTCCGTTTCCGCTGTCGGCAAGCAGCGACTTACGCTTGGAGAATGCCGGCCCGATTTGGGTTCAAGTCAACCGGGCCGCAGCGCTGAGAGGAGGCGATGGCGACTTCCGGATCGATCAGCCTGAGTGAGGTTTCCGAGCACACAGCGGTTCTGTCAGTGGCATGCACTAGGTGCGACAGGGCAGGGCGGTATAATCTGGACACTCTGATTGCCCGCCACGGGGCTGACTTCGGCATTCCGGCTTTGCTGCGCCTGCTGTCCAAAGATTGCCCAAAGCGGAAGTCGATCACGGTCTACGATCTGTGCGGCGTTCATTGCCCGGAACTGCCCTCGTTTTTCTTGGGGAAGAGACCGGATGAAGAAAAGGCGCCGTAGTTGATAGAGTATAGAACAAGTACAACCACAGCGATGCCATCCCGGCAGGCAGGGCTATACGGTTTCCCGCTGTGCCCGCCGGGGATGTGCCGAACCAGGCTTAGGTCACGGCAACATCTGTGCTGTGCAAGAACGCTACGCCCTTGAGCGTGACGGTGTCGGGAGTAGCACCCCCTCCATAAGCCGCCAGGTTGAGAACCAAGTCGCCGTCCTGGGTGAATGACGCGGCTTGATCGCCCTTGCCGAGCAGGCCGTCACGGTTCGTGTCGAGGTCGAAGAAGTTGAGATCGTGGAGATCGATCGTGTAACCCGCGAGCACGAGGCGGTCGCCGTTCTGGAAATCCGTAATGGTGTCCTGACCGTCGCCCGCGCTGTGGAGAAAGATGTCGCTCCCAAGGCCGCCATGCAGCACATCGCTACCGAGGCCGCCGATTAGGGTGTCGTTGCCCTCATCGCCGCTGAGATTGTCGTTCCCCGACCCACCAAGGATGAAATCGTCGCCTTTGCCACCTGAAATCTGATCGTCGCCGGAGCCACCGACCAAGGTGTCACTGCCGGGTGTGCTTGGGGGCTCTGCGCCCGCGGTGACGGGCGCGCTTGCCAGGAGCGTAATCGCCACCGACCCGTCGCCGGGTTGGGCCGCCACGCTAAAATGCTGGTCCGAGCCGCTGTCGAACGACGTCCCGCCGCCGCCGCCGCTCTGCTCGTCTCCGGCATCCCCGCCGCTGAAACCGCCGCCGCCCGCACCGCTGTTGTCCCCATTGCCTCCTGAGGCGCCGCCGCCACCGAATCCGCCGCTGCCGCCCGCTGGGGGGGCCGCCGCCGCCGCCCGGTGGGTGGGGTATGTTATTATCAATTGTGCCGCCTGTGGCACCATGGGCGAAGGACGAGCCGCCCGGTGCGCCTCCTCCGGCGCCAGGCGAACCGTCCTCCAACAACCCGCCGCCACCGCCGCTGTCGTCCGTCCCCATTCCCCCGGCGCCCCCGCCACCGCCACTGCTCGTAATGGGTCCGCCGTTGCCGCCATCTGGCAATTCAAGACTGCCGCCGCCGCCGCCGCCCGCGATAACGAGCGGGACATTACCGGGCGCGACCACGAAGCTACCCCCGCCTCCTGCGCCGACAAAGTTGAGGCCGCTGCTGTCGCCTTCGCCGCCTACCGCGATGCTCAGAATCTCGCCAGCGGTGAGCTTGACGTCGCCGCTGACGTCAGCCCCCAACCCCCCGTTGCCCGAAGCACCCGTACCGCCGCTCGCGCCAATGGCTTCGATGTCGTACATCCCGGTCACGGGCACCGTGTAGGTAACGATCTGGCCGGTATTACCGAAGGTGCTTGTAGATCCGGACAAGTGATTTCCCCCCTTGGACGTTCTTGCTGAAGTAGCGCGCAAATCCCGCTGACACATTGGCGCGTTGCCGCGTCGCTCGCAACACTCGTAGGGCGGCTCGCCAAACTTTGCCCGGAAGGGACTTGCATCCGTGAGAGGACCACGCGGGAGCGAGCCACCGAGAGTTGTACCGAGAAGGCATGTCGCGCGAGACATTCAACGCCGTGGTGAAATGCCTGCATTCAGACCACCACCCACCGACGGAGGCAGAGCGGGCGGAAGGCATGCGCCTGTTCAACGCCTGGCGCGATAGCCGGAAGGGGAAAGGGGCGGCGCTATAGGCTGGATGCGCCAGTTTGATATGGGGGAAACTCGGCCACCGTGCACCCGCGCGGGCGAGTCTCCGAAGCGAAATATTCCGGCGTTAGGGCATTAACATCGGGACGATCACAACGACGATCGCCGCCGCAATGATCAAACCGAGGATGAGCTTCACTAGGTACGTTCGCCGAGTTGGGCGCCGATCGTGTGTCGCTCGGCCTCTTTCGGTTCTGGTGGTGAAGTGTCCGACCAGAACCTCAAGCCCTCCCGCTAATCTGCCAGCGCACATCGAGGGACTCATACGCGTCCGGGAGGCGAACGCTTTGATCGTGATGTCCTCGACCGCGATCGCCAGTACCAACGGATACAGCCCGTTAAGCAGTTTCTTCACCTGGCGGACGCCGTCGATCGCGAATAACTGCATCTCACTGATGCCCACAGGCGCGGTGCCTGACGTGACCCTGGGCGCGGCGAGGTCGTTCTGCCCCAGACCAAGGCCAGCCGACTTTTCCACCTGGTTTCTAAATAGGTTCGCGGCACGGCCGTGCGCCCGAGTGAGGGTGCCTGACCGAACCAAGTAGTCGATTGACGTGACGTTGCGGAACCCGTGCACTTCCTTCGAATGAGGGCGGCGCGGCCTGTGTCGTCAGGGTCCCGCCAGGTAGCGGGCGAGGCCGACCCGCTTTGGCGACGGACAGGCTCGACCGCCTGGTTCTCCGGGTCCTGCTGGGCACGCCGATGAGTTCGGACGCGGTCGCGCTCGATCTTCGCTTTCGCCGCGCGGGTCACGATCGCTGGCCGGTCTGACGGGGCAGGGGCCTCGGCGGCTCTGGACAATCTGGGACGGCCAACGCCCCGCGCCTTGGGCCAGGGCAATATCTCGGCGTTGGGAGGCAGGTTAACCGCTCGCAATCGCAGCCCGATCAGCCGGACCATGGGCTTGGTATCGCCGCCGATCTTGCGCACCGTGGACAGCAGCAGAGCCGTGCCAACCTTGCCGGGGCATCTGAGGTATTGGCCGACCGTCGGCAGCGTCGAGAACAGCCCGGCCGCTAGCACGTATTCGGCGGCCCGCTGGGCAGTCAAGACGCCGCGCCGACAGCTTGTAGAGCGCCCTTAACGCGACCCGGGCGGCAGATCCTGCCATCGCTGATGCAAAGCTTGACGCCCGCGTAAATCTGCAAGCCATTGCACCGCCCGAGCACGTCGAACCTCTGGGGCGCGCAGATTTCGCTAGTTCCTCCGAACAGCGTCGTCGCGTTGAGGGCCTGTAGGACTATCAAATCCCAAGCGATCATGACAGTCGTGGGAGGTAGAGCAGCGGGAGTGGTCCTGTAGTCTGGAAGAGCACGCCAGAAAACGAGTGGGTAACCTGCTACTTGACTGTCATAGACCACAGCATAACGTATAGCCCTGCCGTGCTCTACTTGCGGGCCAGCAAGCATCCGCTGCTGTTCATTTGTCCGCGGCGATCCGTCCCAAGAAATCTCTTGCCGCAGGTAGCCGGCATCGGTCGGAGGCGCGTTGACGCCGATCGTCGGCTGCGTCGAGAGCGCGAGCCAGCCCACCAACGCCGCAGCCATCAGCGTGGGTCCGCCGGCCAGATGCCGGCCTGCGTGATCAGCTGTTTGTAGGCGATGCGATCAGCCACGCTGTGGTCAGCTAGGACTGCCTGGAACTGGCCGGTCGATAAGCAGTTCTCGGGGTCCTCGCATTTCGTAAACCCGCACTTTGCGAGACGCTGGAGCAGGTGCGGGTGCACGGCCACGGTCGTGGGCGTTGCCGACGCCTGCACCTGAGAGGGGCCACCGTGAGGGTTGAGCGGCGCGGTGGTGCAAACGCAAGCCCCGGTCGCGCCCCCACACGTGCGCAGTTCGACCATCATGCGAGCGCTCGTCGGCATCGGCTATTCCTCCTCGGCGTCCGCTCTCCAGCGCCAGTGCGGATCCACCTCGGCGACCGGAGAGCCAGCCGGCGCTTTCCACCGCTTACGCAACGCATGGCCGTGGGTAATCAAATATTCACCGATTCCATCCGGATCCGCGTCAGCCCGACCGTTGATGAAATGAATGTGGAATTCTCGCCCGACGATGTGCCCCTCGGCGTTTTTCTCGCACCAGCTCGACGGCACTTTATCGACGCCAAGGTGTCCGCCGGGGTTCACGGTCGTGTAATGGTTCGGCACGATGCCTTTGATTGGATCGCCTTGGAGATTATACGTACACGGCAGCCTCCTGCTAGCGACGGAGCTGGGCTAGCACCTTGTCCAGCAGCTCGTGGCGCCGTAGCACCGCCGTCTTCAGATAAATTCGCTGCGAAACCGTGAGGCCACTGGCTGCGCATAGTTTGTCGATGTCGACCTCGTTGACACCGCCCGCGAGCCGCTCCTCGGCGCTGGCCGCGATCTGGCCTAACTTTGCTGCCTGGATTTCGTGGAACTGCGCGGCATCTTGCTGTTCCTGCGTCATGTGAAACGCGCCCGGCACTGAGTTGCCGTGCTGGTCGACCTGGAGTCCGTTGATAAACCTCACCGCCGCAATCCTCCGATTTACTACAAAAACTGGTGCGCGCGTGTAGCATGTTTTTGGGATTGCACGACAATTGTCCTGACGCGAGAGCCGGCGACGGTGGATGATACCGCCGCCGGCTGCTTGGCGATGCTGACTGCCACCATCGCCCGCATTCCAGCTATCGCCTGCCGCACCGCCGGAGCACGACCTCAAACGGCACCGGCGATCAGCCGGAACTTCTAGAAACTACCGTCGTGGGCATTATACCACGTCTGCGACTGATTCTTTCGCAGGACACATGTCGGCCGTTACCCGCACTGACGAACATGAACCGATCGCTGCCGAATTTCGATTGCGGCCAGGATGTCGAGGTCCAGATCGGTGATATGCCGAATCAGTAAACCGTGGCCCTGCTCCGGATCGCTGTCGAAACCTATATGCTTGATCAAGAAATGCCGGAACGCTTGCAACAAGGCGGTGTTCCAATCGGGCGCCCGCAACATCGCCCTGAACACACGCTCCAAGCCACCGCATTCGTAACTAGCGATGCTCATCACCCTGGTCTTGTCATCCATCCGGCGGCTACGTGCGAGAAAAGCCTCGCCCGCCATCTCGATCGTGACCTGTCGCTCGTGATCGATGAGTTGCCCTGGTGCATCGTGGTGGCGCGCAATTTCGCCATCAGACTACCCTGCACGCAGGACCTTCGGTCGCCGATTGCGCAACAGCTGCACTTTGCACCCGAGAAATACAAGCTGCGACCAGACTTCGGAACCCATTTTCGCTGAACGCCGGTTATCGGCCGCCATCGAGCTGCGCCGCTCGTTCCCCGGCGTCACCGACAACGCCGCGGCGCGGGCAGTGCGCCCGATCCATCGCCGCCCCTGAATGAGGAGGTGGCGCTATTAGTGTCATTTCTATCGATGACCTACACAGCGGTGTCGCTTCGTCGGCCGAGTCCGGCTCCTAAGAAGGCGTATCCGTGGTCCAGCCCGGCGTTCATTGCCGCATAGAGCCGGTCCATCTCGACGTTGAATTCTGCCCACAAAGCCTCGGCCTCCTCAGGATGGAGGGCCTCCTTGTCGAACCGGAATGCATTGTCCTCCCGAATAATCGAGAGAGTATCGGTCCATGGCATAGAATGAGCGCTAATCTGGCTATATCGCGGCGACGCACCAGCCATAACGCGTGTGAAGCCTGCGCAGGCCCGAAAGTGAAGTCATGGACGGATCGCACCGACGATGCGACTTGGGCCCCATCGCCTCCCTTTGCCCGTAGAATAGCCGCGTCGGTTCAATACCGAGGCAATTGGTCGTCGCCGTAGCGAACAGCCACAGTGATTGCTCTGCCAGACTTCAGCAAGCGATCACCCATCGAGCGCATTCTGATTTCCTCTTCAATTGATAACGAATGACGCTGTCCGTTCCTTGACTGCGTCGATGTCCCCCAGCTTCTCGTTCGTCGCCGCTCCAACTCGCTCGCTGCAAGCCGAAGGCCTTCTTTGCCTCATATTTTGTCGCAGTGATGGGTCCCAGCATCGCCCATGGCCGCAAGAGTAGGCCGACGCCAATTGGCGAGGCGGGTATCAGATTGGGACGTCTTCGGCGAGCGTAAAGATCCCACGCGGTCCCTCAATGTACCGCATTGTCTCCCAGGCGGCTATCTCGATATGGATTCGGGGAGCAGGCGGCGGGTCGTTCTGATAATAGGTACCTGGCCCGTAGAGCCGCCCATAGCGCAAGACGGTGCCTCCCGCCAAAATCACCGCGTTCTCATGCGCTTTGATGACCGGTCCGCCTTCCCACGCGATACTCTGTGCGATGAAACCAGAAGCGTTGACCGCCTGCGCCGCGTCCAGGAGGTTACGTGTCCCCTCGCTGCGGACGCGATCGGTGGCGGCGATGAAGTTGGGGAGTTTCCCGATCTCGTCCGGCAGATCCGTGACCTGATGAAGGACAACATCGGGCCGAAAGTGCTTGACCGCCGCGATCAGCGAGGTCCGGTCGAACAGGTCGCACAGGATCGGAACGGCGCTGGCGGAGCGCAGTTCGTTCATTTTCTCTGGCGTCCGGGTCATTGCCGCGACGACATGTCCGTCGGCTGACATGAGCGGCAGCAAGCGGGAGCCGATGACGCCGGTAGCGCCGGCCAGGAAAATTCGCATCTCGTTACCTTCCATCGCTATTTGATTGCACGGGCGACGATACCGCCCGTCGCCTAAGGCTGTAGAACTCGGAGAGTGAACGGGGCCCAGCCAATCCTCGATCAGCATGGACTGGCTGACGGAGCTTGGATCGATTCGGCGCCACCTGCCGCGGCAAGCAGGTCGAGAAGGGGGCGGACATCATCAGTTTTCCGAGACCAGCTTGAGGCCGATGACACCCGCCAGAACGAGCATGATGCACAGGATCCTCAGCGGCGCGGCGGAGTCGCCCAGCACCACAATTTCTAGTATCGCCGTGCCCGCCGCACCTATGCCGGTCCAGACCGCATAGCCGGTGCCCACCGGAAGTGTCCGCAGCGAAATCGAAAGCAAGACAACGCTCGATACGCCGGTGGCGACCGTAAACAGGGCGGGTATCACTTGCGTGAAGCCATCGGACCGCTTCATGCCAATAGCGAACGCGATTTCGAGAATGCCGGCGATGCCGAGAAATGCCCAGGCCATGAAAATGAATCCCTTCGTTGGTGTGCCGGCCGCTGGTTCAAGCTTTGGGGGCGGCGGCGGGCGAAGAGCGGAAGGTGATTCCGAAGCGGTTGAAGGCGTTCATCAAGCCGATCGCATAGGTCAGGTCGGCGAGCTCCTTCTCGCTGAACTCGGCGGCAGCGGCTTCATAGTCGGCATCGGGAACGCCGGTCTCGGCGACGCGCGTCACGGTTTCCGCCCAGGCGAGCGCGGTGCGCTCGCGGATACTGAAGAACTCCCCGGCGTCGCGCCACACCGGCACCAGCACCAGCTTGCCAACGGCAACGCCCCGCTTGAGCAGATCGCGGGAATGCATATCGATGCAGTATGCGCAGCCGTTTATTTGGGAAACACGCAGATACACGAGGTCGACCAGATCGTCTGAAAGCCCGCACTTTCGCAGATTGACATAGACGCCTCCGAAAGCCTTGAAACCTTCAGGTGAAGCCTTGGCGTAGTCGATACGGCTGGTCATGGCGAAGTCCTCATGCCTGTTTGTCGAGAACTGCAACCTGTTGCCGCTTGGCCTACTTCATAAGGGCCATGTTCCGCCTGGAGTTCTAGGCCATGATCTGTCCGCTCTTCGGTTCCGTCACATCAGTCTCAGGATACGTCTTCCGAGATTTTCGGCGGTACCCTGCAAGTCGATGTTCGTGAAGCCGAGAAGCAAGGCCGGAGCTCCATCGCTGCGCATTACCCAGTCGGTCAATGCCTCCGCGTACATACCTTCCCCCCGCATGCGGGCAGCGAGCCGGCGATCGGACTGCTGGGCGTGAAACCGCAGGATCAGATGCATTCCGCCCGGCCGGGAATCGCTCCGCATATACTTTCCCAGCACGCTTTCCAGGCCTGCGACCGTTGCTGCCCGGCGTTCTGCATAGAGTTTGCGCATCCGTTGGATATGACGCGCGAAGTGACCTTCGGTTATGAAGGCGGTGACGATGGCCTGCGTGAGCTCGGGGCTGCCCCCAGCCAGGGTTTGGGTGACCTGTTCGAACCGCGCGACCTGCGTTTCCGGCACCACGAGGTAGGCAAGCCGCAGGCCCGGGAAAAGCACCTTGCTGAAGGTGCCCGAATAGAGCACGCGCCCATCCCGGTCGAGGCTCTTGAGGGCGGACAGGGCCGGACTGACATAGCGGTACTCGCCGTCGTAGTCGTCCTCGACGATCCACGCGTCGTTCTGCGCGGCCCAGTCCAGCAGCGCCAGGCGTCGTGGCAGGGACAAGGACACGCATAGCGGGCTCTGGTGCGCGGGCGTGACGACGGCCGCACGCGCCTCCGGCGCCGCCGCGATGCCGTCGGCAACGGCCATCCCCTCATGATCCACGGGCACCGGAACGGCTACGATCTTCATTTGTCCCAATATTTCCCGCGTCGGCGGGTATCCTGGGTCCTCCAGCCAG
This sequence comes from uncultured Alphaproteobacteria bacterium, assembly GCA_963772355.1. Classification (GTDB taxonomy): domain Bacteria; phylum Pseudomonadota; class Alphaproteobacteria; order Acetobacterales; family Acetobacteraceae; genus Rhodopila. The sequence goes on from CAVYXX010000035.1 coordinate 14,600, forward strand.
ACGCGATCGCCTGAACTCAGCAATGCGTGGGCGATCAGCTGCATCGTATGGCGGTATCCCGATGTCACGAATATCTGGGAAGGGGAGCAGCTGATCCCACGCGACACGTGAAGATAGGCGGCGATCCCGGCGCGGAGTGCCGGCAGGCCGTACACGGAAGGATGAACCATGTTGGATGGCTGCATGGCACAGGCACATCGGGCGCCCAGCCGAGCCCAGATCTTTCGCGGAAACATGTCCAGGGCAGGCAAACCCATCTGAAACGGCAAGATCGATTCCGGCCGAAAATTTAGCACGGGTACTGAAGCGGTCGGAGCGGGGCGTGGTCGCGGCGGGCGCCCGTGTTTTTAGGCCCGGCATCACGATCGTCCCTGCCTGGCCGCGAGCCTGGATGTAGCCTTCGGCAGCCAGGAGAGAATAAGCGGCGTCGATCGTGCCCCGCGCCAGACCCAGTTCCTTCGTCAGCGCGCGTGCAGAAGGGATGCGGTCACCCGGTTTTAACACGCTGCGCGCAATGGCATCGCGAAACCGGTCGTAGATTTGCCGGTAAAAGGGCTCGGACGACGCCGGATCCAACGGCGAGATCGTGCTGGCCTTCGCGACGGTCATGGGTCCGGCCGGCTTCGCCGATCGATTGAATATGCGGCGATGATGAGCCACCGCGGCAGCGGAAACAAATCAAAATCCTCCCATCACCGGCATCATGGACCAGATTCAATGTGCATTTATGGCCCTGGCACCGGCACCGTTGGACCACGAGCTTTCCAGGACGGTTGCCGCTCTCATCGTGACAATCGGGCGTGAATAAACAACCTGGGAGTAGTTAGATGACGAAGATCCTGCAAGTCATTTGCAGCCCGCGCGGGCAAGCCTCTGAGAGCTACAGGCTTTCTCGGACAATAATCGGATTTCTGCTCGAGCGCCAGCCGTCGGCGATCTTGGTCGACCGGGTGATCGGCACACGCATGCCGCACATCGATGGAAACTACGCGCTTGCCCAGCAGTCGGCGGCCGACCCGTCTCAGGAGGGGGCCATCTCCCGGTCAGACGAGTTGATCCAGGAGCTGGAGAGCTCGGATTTCGTCGTCATCGCAACGCCCGTCCATAACTTCACCGTGCCGTCCACCCTGAAGGCCTGGATAGACCACATCGTCCGGGTACGCCGGACGTTCGATCTGTCCCCTTCAGGCAAGGTAGGGATCGTGCGCGACCGCCCGGTTTTCATCGCCGTATCCTCGGGCGGAAGATATTCCGGGGAGCGCGCGCGTCAGCCGGATTTTCTCACGCCCTATCTTAAAGCCATCCTGGGCATGATCGGTCTGCGCGACCTGACTTTCTTCTCGGTCGAAGGAATGGCCTTCGGTCCGGATGCCGTGGCCGAATCCAGGGCCAGGGTGAACCGCTCGCTGCAGGAGCATTTTGCCGGTCACGCGTCGGGCCACGTCCGGCCGGCCGCCGGAGTCGCGCTACCGGTCGCTTGATTTCCTGGGAGCGAGCGGTGGCGGCCGTGCATTCCACGGCGTCCCCACAGCACCAGGCCCCATGTGCCGCCGGCACCGCAGGCCGGTTTGGCCCGCCCCACCGGGATTTATCGGTCCTGACGCCTCGCAGCTGAGCTCAGGCGAATTGCTGCGAAATCCAAGTCAAAAGGAAGTACATCGCCATGTTAAACCCAATCAACGTTGCCGCCGCCTTCGGCCTGATGCTGGCCCCGATCGCACTGGGAGGTTCGCCCGCGGCCGCGCAGGCCTTCGACTTCGGAGGCACCAACGTCTTCGACCATGCGATTCCAAACACCGCAGGTCCGAACAGCGAGGGAAAAAGCATGATCGCTATCCTTGTCACCTATCCTCCGGGTGGCAAATCGCCCCCGCATCACCATGCCCGGTCGGCATTCATCTACGCCTACGTGCTGTCGGGCGCCGTCCGCAGCCAGGTCGACGATGAGCCCGCCAAGACCTACGAGGCCGGCACAGGTTTCTACGAGATGCCCGGCGCGCGTCACAGAGTTAGCGAGAATGCGAGTGCGGAGAAGCCCGCGAGCCTTTTGGCCATCTACGTCGTCGATTCCAAGGACAAGCCCTTGACTGCAGCTGATCAGGAATAGCCACAGGAGCGGCCAAAGCTGCCCGTCGTACGTGGCCACGGCAGGTCATCCGCTGTGGCCACAGCGCGTCATTGATGTGGCATATACGTAAGCGATTGGGGGTCAGCGTGATCGGGTTCGTATCGGGGCCAATATGTGCCGCGTGGGTTTTGCTGGCCACGCTGCTGCTCGGCGCGCCTTGGGCACACGCTGCATCCAGCCCCGCCGCGTCTGGGGATGTGTCGGAGGGCGCCGCGCAGGCGCGGGCTCTGCTTGACACACCGCAGGGCGCGACGCTGCTTAACCTGCTGGGCGATCCTGCCGTGCGCGAGCGGTTGATAGCCGCGCCCACCGCTCCGCCGCCGCCGGCCGGCATGACCGGTTCGATGGGCTTCATGCTCGACCGTGTGCTGGGTGACACTCGCCAGCGGATCATCGATCTCGGCACCCAGCTTCGTGCGCTGCCGGCCGAACTGCGCGCCTGCTGGGATCGGGTGAGCGCGATGATGCCGGCATCGGACACGCTCGAATTGCTTGTCTACCTGGTCGCCTTCGTCGCAGGCGGCATCTCAGCACACCGATTGTTCCTGTTCGCCGCGCGCCCCTGGCTGGCACATTTCGACCGGCTCGACGTGGAAACGCTGAAGCACCGGTTGGCGGTACTCGTCGAGCGTCTCGCCTTCGCCATCCTGTTGCTCGGCGCCTTCGCGGCGGGCAGCATGGGCACATTCCTGTTGTTCAGTTGGCCGGCCTCGAGCGGTTCGATGATCCTGGGCTATCTCTGGGCGACGCTGATCATCCGGTTGAACTATACAGTGGCACGCTTCTTCCTGGCGCCCGGCGCCGAGCGGTTGCGCCTGGTGCCGCTGACGACCCGCCGCGCGTGGTTTTGGCTCCGCTGGATTGGGGTGTTGAGCGCGATCGGCGCACTGGGCGGGCAGACGATTGTGGTTTTGCGTGGCCTGGGGCTGCCGGTCGAAAGTCAGGAATTGCTGCGGCAGATCCTGCTGCTCATGCTCGCGCTGTGCGGCATCGCGATCGTCTGGACGCGGCGCGGCAGCGAAACGCCGGGCCCGCTCAGTCCGCTGCGGGCGACTTTCCGGGTGTTGGTATCGTTCGCTCTGCTGATGATCTGGCTGCTGTTCCTGACCCAGGCCACTAAGGCCGCAGTGTCGCTGCTGGTGATCGGCGCGCTGCCGGTCGGCCTGTACGTATTGCGCAATGCCGCCGCGCGGGTTACCCGCGGCCGCTGGCTGCTGCAGGGTGAGGAGGTCTCCGCGGTCAGCGCCATCGCCGATCGCTGCATGCAGGCGCTGGTGGTGGTCGCAGCCGCCTTCGCGCTGATCGAGATCTGGCAGATCGACATGGCCTCGGTTGCTAGCGGCGAGTCGGCGATGACGCGATTCGGGCGGGGTACGTTCGAGGCGCTGGTGATCCTGCTGGGTGCCGATCTGCTGTGGCTGGTGTTGCGGGCGGTGATCGATCTGCGGCTGACTGGCGCGGTGGTGCCGATCGACGATCTCGACGATGAGGAACTGCGAAGGCGCGCGCGCATCCGTACCCTGCTGCCGGTACTGCGGAACTTCCTGTTCATCTTCGTGCTGATCATCGCCTCATTGAGCGCGCTGGGCGCGATGGGGCTGCAGATCGGGCCGCTGCTGGCCGGTGCCGGCGTCATCGGGATCGCGGTCGGGTTCGGCGCCCAGACGCTGGTGCGCGATGTGCTGTCCGGCGTGTTCTTTTTGCTCGACGATGCGTTCCGCGTGGGCGAGTTGATCGAGAGTGGCGGAATCAGCGGCACGGTCGAAACGTTCTCGCTCCGCTCGGTCAAGCTGCGGCACTACAAGGGACCACTGCATACCGTGCCATTCGGCGATCTGAAGGCGATCACCAATTACTCGCGCGACTGGGTCAACGAAGTGTTGGATGTGACCGTCGTTTATGAGGCCGATCTCGAGCGGGTGGAGCAGGCGATCGAACGGGTCTCCACCGAACTGATGCAGGACCTGTCGCTTGCCAGCATGGTCATTACTGCACCGAAGTCGATCGGCGTAACCGCAATGGGTGTTGATGGGATTCATGTCGGGATCATCGTCCGCACCCGGCCGGGCCAGCAGTTCAAGGTGCGTGCGACAATGTTCAGCCGGTTAAAATCAGCGTTCGATTCGGACGAGATACGGTTTTCCGACCAAACCCGCACGCGTTCCGCCGACATTGCAACCGGGAGTGCGGGATGAAGTGGCGGGTCGTGTTAGAGCTGGTCGGACCGGATGGCACCGTCGTCGTTCATGAGGCCTGGACGCGGCTTTGATCCGAGTGCCATCATCACATCAGGGTGCGTGGCGCGCTGGTGCAGCCAGGTCGCACCTTGCTCGGCGGCAAGCGCCGCAGGGCTGCGTCCCAACGATGTCATCGTCGCCATCGATGGCAACCCGATACCGACCGCCGCCGCGCCAACCGCCGATGTCGCCGGACGCCACCCCGGGGAGATGTCACGCTGCATATCCTGCGGCCCGGCGCCCTCCAACGTGGCTCAGCTCACCCTCACCGTCTTCGGACGACCAGGCGGGCGATGTCTGGACCTCCATGGCCACCGAGTGACATTGTTGCTGCTAGGGGGTCACAGCACCATGGCTGCCACGGCGATCCAGCCCACCACTACCGTCTCCTTCAGGGCCAGCGGCAGTAAGCCGTTGCCGGTCCAGGTGTTCGTCAAGGCCGGGCAGAAATGGATCGTTGCCAGTGAGGTTTGCCGCATCCTCGGCATTCGGACGGATAGCGTGCCTCTGTTGATCCCTGAGCAGGACAGAAGCCGGGCCGCGGTGCTCACCAAGGGCAGCGTGCAATCTGTGACCACGATCACCGAGGCTGGCTTCAACCTCTTGGTCGCACAGTCGGCCAAGCCCGCCGCGAAGGCGCTGCGCGAGTGGATGGTGGGAGAGGTGCTGCCCTCGATCCCGAGGCCTCCGGCGCCGAAGGTTCCGGTGGGGCAGGGGGATTTCTTCTGATGCGAGCCACCGATCTGTAGACGATCTGCGAGTAGATACCTCGACATGTTGACGAAACGGCCCAGGAAGCCGGTTATCGATCCTTATGAGGGCGCAGCCGCGTTACTGTGGCCGGTGGGTGCCGCCTCCCGTGGACGCCGTTGATCCGGCCGGTCGCCTTGCGGTGCATGTCGACCGCCTCGAGTTCCTCGCGCGTCATCGGTGCCTGGGTCTCCAGCTCGGTGACCAGCCCGGCGTCACGCACCATCGTGCTCCACCGGCGGCCCCTCCATTTTCTCCATCAGCGCAAAAAACTGTGCCCTCTCGTGCAGGGCAAGGCTTCGGGGATATAGCCCAAACTCAACGCAGCGGAATTCAGCGCGCTGAAGGGTTTCCGCTGCTCGGCAATACGCCGCGACAGCGCCCATCTGCTCCAGCGTGCGATCGTCGATTTCAGGAGTCGCCATCGTCCTCGGCCTCGATCAAAGGAGTAGTCGCCGTATCATCTAACTCCATCTTCGCGAGCATGCGGCGGAACTCTACCATTTCGTGCGGCGCCAGTCGCCCATAGTCCAGCGCCAGTGGCTTCACCTCAACCTCGATCGCCCCGGAGTGCTGCACTGTATCGCGGTAGGCCTCGTGTAGCTTGCTGGCGCGCCATTGGATCGCCCGGATCTGCGCCTGGACTGGCTGCCAGTTCTCGTTCGTCATCGAGGCCGCCAGATCCTGGATACTATCCGCCAGCGCATCCTGCTGAGCTCGCCGCGCTCGGGCGATAACGCGCCCATATGCCTCATCGTCGGCCGTTCTGAGGTAGACTGCAGAAGCTGATGGAACGTCATGGGTTGCGCATGCTTGCGACATGCTCATTCCCTGGATCAGTCTCTGGCAGATCAGTCTCGTGGTGGTTTTGTTGATCGGCGGGCGCTTGCCGTGCGTGGACACCGACATCGAGGTCACCGTTCGACGACGATATCGCTGCGCAGCGATCGGATCGCGCGCAGCTTGGGGCGGAAGGCCCATCCGCGTAAAAGTGCACCGTAGCGTATTGCACGCAATGTCGTGGGCTGGGGCAGATGCCGCTGTGAACCATCAATTCAGTCGGAAATCAAAGGCGCAGGATCGTCGCCTTCGTGTGTATTGCACGCAATGTGATCCCCCGCGTTAGACCCCCGGTTTACTGCGTGCAATACGGCGTCTCAATAACCAATCCTGCGTGCATTCCAAATTGCATGCCATCATTGCACGCAATAAACCGCCAGTCCGTACCGAGGCCGGACTAAAATTAAGGTCCTGTGGGCCAAAATTTCAGGAAATTTGTCCGTGTTCGCGTTTCTTACCGTGCAGTTTTACGCCGTTGGGCCTTCCAACCCCATTACTCCCACCAGACCAGCGGCGAACCTTGCGTGCGACGGCGCCTCGGGCCGTCGGGAAGGAGCGAATACCATGGTCGTCAGCTTTTCAGGTGGACCACAAGGTGGACAACAAGAATTGCCACCCGCGCTAGCTGGGCTACGTGGGGGTCCCCCGATGGACAGGGTGGACCACCAACCGGGTCAGGCACCACGAAACCGGGGGGTCAACTTGGCGTGCAACAAGCTACCGTATAAAATCGCAGCGCTGCGGGATGCACACCAAGTTCGTCGGCTGGGAACCGGTCTCTGATGAAGAGGTTCGCCAGCTCCGGCAGCAGTCGCGGGGTCGCGTTCCATCCGCCGCCGTGGTGGCGACCGAGCCAGTGACCCGACCGGTGATCTGAAGGCCCGCAAGCCGAAGCCGCGGCGCTGATGGCCGGATCCGACGGTTTTCCCATGACGTTACTCTGGAGTTTGTGAGATGATGAAGTTGGCAGCCATGATTGTCGTTGCTAATGTAATAGTTTGGTTTCTTTTCGTCGCTAATCAATCAACATCCGACCAATTGCAGCACACCCAACAGGAAGCAATTCTCCGAGCAGCCGACGCCGCGATCGGCATGCCTGTGCTCGTGAATTTCGAGGAGCGAAAAATGCTCAAGCGAATTCTCGAGATTCGAGACCAGGTTATCAACACGACAACTTACATTGTCGATATGAACAGTCACCCCCATAAAATCTGCGACAGCATTGGCTATGGATTTCCACTTTCCACCCAATTCACCAATCCCGCGCAAAATCCGCACGCGACCGTTGTGATTTCCCAGGCCGAGCCGAACGGGCTGTTCAGCTCGCCAACGTCGGAGGGAACCTGGATCAGTTGTGTCGATCCGGCCAACAAGCATAATATACAGGTCGTATATGTCGAACCCCGGGTGATCGTCAGCCCGTTTCCGCTGTCCGCAAGCGGCGACTTGCGCTTGGAGACTGCCACCCCGATTGGGGCTCAGGACCGGGCCGCAGCACTGAGAGGAGGCGATGGCGACTTCAGGATCGATCAGCCTGAGTGAGGTTGCCGAGCACACAGCGGTGCTGGCCGTGGCCTGCACCAGGTGCGACAGAGCAGGGCGGTATAACCTCAACACTCTGATCGCCCGCCACGGGGCAGCATTCGGCATTCCCGAGCTGCTGCGCCTGCTGTCCAAAGATTGCCCAAAGCGGCAATCAATTACGATCTACGATCAGTGCGGCGTTGAAGCACTGGCGTCGAGGTGACAATGCACCATCGCACTCCTACGCCGTGATATTGGCGCGGAATGGGCGACGCTTGCGTTCCTGGAGGCGACCTGGAGCCGACATCACCGCTTCGATCTGCCGTTACAGTGCGGGACGTTCGCTGATCAACGATCAACGCTATGGGTACCACCCAGCCAACTCTTGACGCTGATTGATCTCGTGGTCTCGCAGAAGGTTCAGCTTCCGATGGACTCAGAACTCGATGGCTTCGAGAGCATCGGAGCAAATTGCGAGTTTGGGTACCTTCTGAGAAAGGTTGGCAACGAGACACTCACCGCATTCCGCTGGACAGGGATATTATCAGCCGAGGCGCTCATCTCGGCTCTGGATGCAAATCTATACGGGATTTTCAGGTTCGAAAATCTCATTCCATTCAATTCTGACATGATTTTGGACCAACAGGAAAACAGGCGCACCTGAGTCGATGATGCGCCTGTGTCTGTTGATGACGTGCCCGCGGGCGGAACCGCAGCCGGCGCAGTGTTCGAAATCATCCGGTCGGGATCTGTCAACTCACCTAGAGAAGCGGCAAAGGGGTGGCGCTATAGGCTAATCCGCGCCAGTTTAAGGGAGGGAGACTGCACCGTGCACCAGCGCGGGCGAGTCTCCGAAGCGAAATATTCCGTCAGTCCGCCGGCGTCGGCTGCCGCAGGGAGAGGCGCGCCGCTACTACATCTGGCGCCGCGGCGAGTTCGAAGATCTCACCGAGAGTCACGATGGAGCCGCCAGAATTTGACGGGCTGACGTTCAAAATCCGATCACCACGCAGCCATACCGTGTGACCGTCGGTGTCCGTAAAATCCTTTAGAGTTTCCATAGGGGTTCCTTTCAATCCGCCGCCCAACGCGACGCTGCCTGCGGGGCACCCTGATCACCAAGCTGCGCGCCGATGGTCGCTGGGCTTTTCTCCTCAGGCTTAGGCGTGACCAGCTCATAGTGGGTCTGGAGCGCAGTGAGCGACGCGAACAGCCGGCCCGATGCCGACGAAGGATTTATCTGGAGCCGTGCTGCGTGAGCCTTAAGCGCCACGCCCTCGATGACAATGGCGAAAACGAAATCAAATAGTCGGCCGAGTGCCTTTTGTGCAGCCTGGTAGCGTTCCAGTGCCATCAGGACATATTCGGCCGGTCCGGTCCCTGGCTCAAACCCACCGCCACCGGCACGTGCAAGGTCGATGCAACCCTTTTGTTGGAGCTGGCCCCTTTCGAAATCGATACGCAGCCGTCGCGCGGCCCACGCCTGACCTCTTGTGATGGTCTGGCTGGCAAGCAGCCGGTCGACCGGGTCGTCGGCGCGGAACCCGGAAATGGTCTTGGGGGTCTTGCGGAGGACGTTTCTGTCTACGGGATCGCGCCAGGTTGAGGGAACCGCCGAGGAGTTCTGGCGCCGGACTGGGTCGACCAGCGCGTTGGCTGGATCGGCCGCCAGTTCGCGACGCCGTCCGGTTATCGCTTTCCTCTCGGCGGCTTGCTTCTGCGCCTTGGTGACGATCGCTGGCCGGTCGGTCGGGGGAAGGGCCTCGGCCGCTCTGGACAATCTGGGACGGCCAACGCCCCGCGCCTTGGGCCACGGCAGTATCAGGTCCGGCGGCAGGTTGGCCGTCTTGACCCGCAATCCAACGAGCCGGAACTCTGGATGCTTCCCGCCGTGCACGGAAACAACGCGGGAAACCATCAGCGCCGTGAGGCCGGATTTGCACCGGTAGTATTGCCCAGGCTGGGGAGGCGCCGGGAAAAGCGAAGCAGCGATGCGGAATTCGACGGTTCGCTGGGCGGTCACGCGGACGCGCCGACGGCCTGCAACGCGCCCTTAACGCGACCCGGGCGGCAGATCCTGCCATCGCTGATGCAAAGCTTGACGCCCGCGTAAATCTGCAAGCCATTGCACCGCCCGAGCACGTCGAACCTCTGGGGCGCGCAGATTTCGCTAGTTCCTCCGAACAGCGTCGTCGCGTTGAGGGCCTGTAGGACTATCAAATCCCAAGCGATCATGACAGTCGTGGGAGGTAGAGCAGCGGGAGTGGTCCTGTAGTCTGGAAGAGCACGCCAGAAAACGAGTGGGTAACCTGCTACTTGACTGTCATAGACCACAGCATAACGTATAGCCCTGCCGTGCTCTACTTGCGGGCCAGCAAGCATCCGCTGCTGTTCATTTGTCCGCGGCGATCCGTCCCAAGAAATCTCTTGCCGCAGGTAGCCGGCATCGGTCGGAGGCGCGTTGACGCCGATCGTCGGCTGCGTCGAGAGCGCGAGCCAGCCCACCAACGCCGCAGCCATCAGCGTGGGTCCGCCGGCCAGATGCCGGCCTGCGTGATCAGCTGTTTGTAGGCGATGCGATCAGCCACGCTGTGGTCAGCTAGGACTGCCTGGAACTGGCCGGTCGATAAGCAGTTCTCGGGGTCCTCGCATTTCGTAAACCCGCACTTTGCGAGACGCTGGAGCAGGTGCGGGTGCACGGCCACGGTCGTGGGCGTTGCCGACGCCTGCACCTGAGAGGGGCCACCGTGAGGGTTGAGCGGCGCGGTGGTGCAAACGCAAGCCCCGGTCGCGCCCCCACACGTGCGCAGTTCGACCATCATGCGAGCGCTCGTCGGCATCGGCTATTCCTCCTCGGCGTCCGCTCTCCAGCGCCAGTGCGGATCCGCCTCGGCGACCGGAGAGCCGGCCGGCGCTTTCCACAGCTTACGCAACGCGTGGCCGTGGGTAATCAAATATTCACCGATTCCATCCGGATCCGCGTCAGCCCGGCCGTTGATGAAATGAATGTGGAATTCACGCCCAACGATGGGCCCGTCAGCGGTTTTCTCACACCACGACGACGGCACCGTATCGACGCCCAAGTGCGCGCCAGGATTTACCGTTGTGTAATGGTTCGGCACGATGCCTTTGATTGGATCGCCTTGGAGATATACGTACACGGCAGCCCCCTGCGCTAGCGACGGAGCTTGGCTAACACTGAGTTCAACGGCTCGTGGCGCTGTAGCACCGCCGTCTTGAGGTAAATCCGTTGGGAAATTGTGAGGCCACTGGACGCGCAGAGTTTGTCGATGTCAGCCTCATTGACGCCGCCGGCTGCGAGCCGTTGCTCGGCGCTGGCCGCGATCTGGCTCAACCCAGCTGCCTGGATTTCGCGAAGCTGCGCGGCGTCCTGTTGTTCCTGGGTCATCTGCCCGGCAACGCAGTGCCGTGCTGGTCGACCTGTATTCCGTTAATAAACCTCACAACCGCTTACCTTTCGTGTTCCGATTCGTCGTTTCTGCGGGAAGGCATATGCCTTTTTTTGCGCAGCGATACTTATGTCGGTCCTGACACGGGAACCGGCGGCAGGGCTGCCCCCGCCAGGGGATCCTACCGCCGGCCTGGGCGCCGATGCTGGATCCGTCACCAACATCGCCGCGTTCGGGTTCTCGCCTGCCAGTGACGCCAAGGAGACTCAGCTGCACCCGGCGATCGCCGGCCCGAACTCAATCCGACCGTGCCGAATCCTGTCCGCCGCGAGTATAATGACACATGTCGGCCGTTACCCGCACTGACGAACATGAACCGATCGCTGCCGAATTCCTCGGCTTAGCGCGCCAGGCCCGAAGCCGCATGTTCGCCGCATGTAAAGAAGTCGGACAACCCATGCGCGCCCTCACCGCCGAGGTTTTTGCCATCGCCGACGCACGCAACCGCACCAGCCTCAAATCCACCTACGGCCACTCAAAACGCCCGCGACCGCAGCCGCTACGCCCGGAAACCCTCATCGAGGTCGAACGCCGCTGGCTGGCCCTCAGCCGCACAAACTGCCTCAGCCGTACCGTCCAGCGCGACCGAACGTCACTGCTCGCCGAGGACCTCACCATCATCCCCGAAGCCCAGCACAGCCCACAGTGGCAGAACCAGGAACACGAACTGTCGATCACCATCACCATCAACCGCCTGACCGTGGATAAGCACGGCGGCGCCCGGTCCGCGTCAGAGACGATCGCGACAATGTCGCTCCATTGCATTGCCAGATGGTTCGCCAGAGCGTTCCTGACCACCGAAGCCGCACTGATCACCGACCTGAAGCTCTTGGCCACCGCCGCCCTTGACCCCGCCAGCGTCGACGACGACTTCGTCATCCCAACCGGTAACGGCGGCGGATGGCACGGCGCCAGCAGCTCGTTCCGCGACTTCTGGGGAGAGACCCGCGAGAACGTGCTGCACGTCAGGACGTTTAAGCCGATTGCGGCAACCCGGTGTCCGACGCGGTAAGACGCCTCTCTAGCCGCCACAGGCGGACCATCCCGGCGCTGGTGTTTCCGAGAACAAGGAGGCGCTGGATCGACAAACTACCGTATTCCGCGGCGACCGCGTCCAGGCGGGCAAATGCGGCGGCCCGGAGTTGCGCGCGGCGGGTTCTGAGTGCGCGCTTGGGCTTTATCTCTCCGGAAACAATTTGGCGCACTCGCTCGCGGGTGAGGTTCTCCTGCCGGCCGATCGCAGCACATGACCGGCCGCTGGCGTGTAACGCTTTGATCTTTGCGTCTCTGACGTCGTGGTTAACCGTGCCCATGAATTTCGTTTCCGATGATTTAGGCGCCGCTATGTCAGGCGTGGTAAAAAACGCGAGTGGCATCAAGACCGCGATTTCATGCCACTCCTAACCGCGAGTTTGCCTATTTGCGAGATTAGCAGCCTGACGGGTTCTCATGACCGTCGCACGGCTCACTCCGGCCTCTCGCGCGGCCTGGCTGATGCTAATGCCGGTGGCGAGTTGCTCGAGCACCGCCGCACGTTCGCCATTGGCGAGGGCAGGCGGGCGGCCGAAGACTACCCCCGCGGCCTTTGCGCGTGCCTGCCCGGAGATCGTGCGCAAATCCCTCTCAAACTGCGCAACGGCAGCGATAACGCTCATAGTCATACGCCCCGCCGGACTGGTCAAATCTACACCACCCAGAGCAAGGCAATGAATACGAACGCCTATAGTTGCGAGTTTCTCAACAGTTTGCATGACGTCTATAGTATTCCGGCCAAGTCGGTCTAGTTTGGTCACCACGAGCACGTCAGAGTCCTCCATGCGCTCTAATAGCTTTTGGAAACCCTTGCGCTCAGCCGCGCAGCTCGACCCACTGATAGTCTCGGCGATAACCCGGTGCTTCTCGATGGCGAACCCGGCGCCCTCGATCTCCCGAATTTGGTTCGTTACGTCCTGGCTATCCGTCGAAACTCTGCAATAAGCGAACGTTCTTGCCATTTGATTTCCCCCTTGGTTGATCTCAGTTTCCTTGTTATTTACCATTGCGAACTCCAATATAATTAGAGTTATGACAGGAAACAGTATTTGTCGTCAGCTATTCGTTATCAAACGGTAGAGATTGGATAAACCCACCTAGGCGCTCTGCTTCACGTTGAGTAAGATCGGAAGGCAGAGTAAGGCGGATTTTCTTACCTGGCCGTAGGAGAAATTCGTGAACAACGTCGCCCTCTTCTACGTCTTCAGCTTCTTCGGCCAATTCTTTTTCCTCGACCTCGGTCAGCTTAATCGGGCCGCCTTCACCCCTTGCCGCCGCTGCGAGACTCCGAACGTGATACTCCCAAACAATCCGGGACTTTGCACCGTGGCGACCCACTTTGAATTCCCCGGCACCGGCTTCAGCCAGATCTCGCAACGCCTGGAGCATCTCGCGGTAATCCACCCCCGCTAACTGTGCTGCCCGAGAAACAGAGGTTTCAAGCACGCCCAGTTTGCCCGTAGCATATACGTTTAGCAGAGATTTTACAGCGCTGTTTTTCCCGTAAATGCTTCTAAGCCGGCTAGATAACGCTATATCTATCTGTTGTGCCATGGTAACCTCCATATAACCCTTTTATGGAAATCATATTACGACGTATAGTGTCCTTAGTAAAGCTATAATCTGCGTATAAGAGTACACATCGGCGTTATAAAGGAGCCGTGGTCTAACCGGCATGGAAGCGCGTTCCGGACGCTCGTGAGGGGGCCGAAACTCAAGACTTTCGGGACAGTGCATTATCGGCCACAAAAACCCAGCCTCTGATACACTATTGCCAATTCTGTATCAGGATTTCACGCGGCCGGAACGTCCGCCGACAGTTCGGCGGGGATAAGTCAGGCCATGCCCTGTCTCGCCGTCGCCGTTTGTGATACAGAATTCCTATGAACAGTATCAAACCAGCACCGGGGCATACCGGCATGCAGTTGTTCGACGCCGAGGGGCGGCGGCTGTATTTCACCGAGGAGGAGCGGCGGGCCTTCATGGTTGCCGCGGCGAAAGCACCGCGCGAGGTGCGATCCTTCTGCGGCGTCCTGCATGCGACCGGGTGCAGGATTTCGGAAGCCTTGGCGTTGACGCCGCAACAGATCGACCTCTCCGGCCGCATGATCGTGTTCGAGAGCCTGAAAAAGCGGCGCACGGGCGTTTATCGCGCCGTGCCGGCGCCGCCTGATGGCGCAGACCCGGGCCGTGCCCGTCTTATGGTCTACCGAGATTGCCCGTAACGCATCTATCGGTTGCTGCGCGAGCCCGAGCCCGGCGATGCCGATGCCCAAGGCCTGAACGAGCTACTGAGCGAGATCCACAATTCAGCTCTCGCCATAACCCGACGGCGCGAGTGGACGTATGCGGTCTGTCTCACGAACGCATGAGCGGCGGCTAGACTTTCGATTGCTCGCGCAGGATTCAACGGCGGCACAAGATGAGATGTCGTTAGTTGACTCTGCGCGCGTGCCCGGCCCAGTACGGCGCGCGTAGTTCTCGGCGCAGGACCTTGCCGCTCGGGTTGCGAGGCAAAGCGGGGATGAAATCGATCGATTTGGGCAGCTTATAGCCGGCGATGAGGGTGCGGGCGAAGGCGATGATGTCCTCTGACGTGGCGGCTGCATCGGGCTTCAGCACAACGATCGCTTTCACCGCCTCACCCCAGCGTTCGTCCGGCACCCCAATCACCGCTACATCGGCAATCGCCGGATGGCCTATCAAGGCGTTCTCTACTTCGGCGGGGTAAATGTTCTCCGCGCCGGAAATGATCATGTCCTTGATCCGGTCGTGGATGTAGAGGAAGCCGTCAGCATCGAAGTAGCCAGCGTCGCCAGTGCGCAGCCACCCACCCGGAAAGAACGCTGCCCGAGTCGCCTCGGGATTGTTCCAGTAGCCTTTCATGACTGCCGCGGCACGAATGGCGATTTCACCCACCTGCCCGCTGGCAACGGGATCGCCGTCAGGATCGACGACACGTAGCTCCACGCCGGGGTAAGGCCGGCCACAAGAGCGTATCTTGGAACCTGGCTCCTGCAGAAATCGGGGAGCGAGGGTGGTGCCGCTGGCGTTGCTTTCGGTTGCGCCATAGACCTGCCACAACTCGGCGCCGGGTAGCAGCGCCTTGGCGCGCCGTACTGTGTCGTCAGCAATCGGCGAGGCGCCGTAGATCAGGCGCCGCAACGAGCTAAGGTCGGCGCGCGCGGCATCCGGATGCTGCACCAGGGCGAGAATGACTGCGGGGACCAGAATCGCGATGGTGATACCATGGCGATGGATGGCGTCGATCACCCCGGGAACGCTGACCTCTTCGAGCACAACGTTGGTGCAGCCATGAGCGAAGGATAAGATACCAACGTTTGTACCCGCGCAGTGGAATACCGGCATACAGGTCAGTACGACGTCTTCTGGGCTTGTCCCATTGAAGGTAGCGGTCTGATAGTCAGCAATGAAAGCCAGATAATTGCGACTGGTCAGCTCCACCCACCGCAGCTCGTGCT
>CAVYXX010000036.1:0-25984 GCA_963772355.1 uncultured Alphaproteobacteria bacterium
AGCGAAAAACGCTGCTACGTTCGTGTGTTTCGCCGACGAAAGCCGGGAGTGCTGGACCGTCGAAAACAAGAACGTCCGGGCGCAGGACAACATCACGGCCGGGCGCATGCCGAAGCCGCCGCCGGAGACCGCCCCACACTAAACCCCACGCCTTTACTTAACTGCCGGCAAAGCCGGCCAAGCAAGAACTGAGGATCTATGAACGCGACAGAATACTTGCGCGAGAGCGCACGCACGGCTTCGGGCCAGTTTCACGCAGAGATCGTGAACCCTGCCGAATTCGACTTCATGTTGGGGTCGGTGATAGCCGCCGGCGTATGGGCGGATCGGCTCAAGCGGGCCTTGTTCTATGGCAGGCAACCGGGCCCGACCCGCTGGAGCACGTCATCCATAAGCCTGAAGCCGGAGCTGGCGGATCTCATTCACGTCATGCTCGGCTGCGTCACCGAGTTGGCGGAGATCGCCGAGCACGTGCGCGATGTGCTGACCGGCGCGAAGCCTATGGATGCCGTCAATCTGAAGGAAGAGTTCGGCGACGTTCTCTGGTACGTGGCGCTCGGCCTGCGCTTCCTGCAGACCAACTTCGGCGAAACCTTCGACACCAACATCGCCAAGCTGCGGGCGCGGCTCCAGACAAGTTCACCGAGGCCGCCGCGATCGATCGTGATTTGGCGGCCGAGCGCGCTGTGCTGGAACAATCCAGCGGCACCGACCCTGTGCACCAGGAAGGGGATGCTGGATTTGGGATGAGACCTTGGCGGATAGGAACGGCCCGTTCCCGAATGAGGCGACGGCCCGCACCGAGCTGAAGGGTTATTGCGAATACCTGGATGGCGGCCCTGCAGCGATAGCGGAACCACTACCGTTTTCCCGGTGGCGGCACACCAGCGGCACGATTTACGAGGTGCTGTTCCTGACGAACCGGCATGACAATCCGTGCTACCCGCGGACGGTCGTCTATCGCGGACCGAACGGCAACATCTGGTCGCGCCGGGCCGATGACTGGCACCGCAGCATGAGCCCAATCGTGCTGTCCCAAGAGCCTGTCGCCCCCGAGGCGCAAGCAGAGCTGCCGAGCCTCTAACAAATCATGATCCGGCTCCAGGTCCGCGGCGGTCGTTATTATGATGACCAGGATCGTGTGGATACGATCCTGGACCGGCTGCACGCAGAGCTGGGCATCGCCGTCCTGATCCAGGGCGGCCAGAAATTCTGGAGTAAGCGGCACCATCGTTTCATCGGCGCCGACTACCAAGCCAAGGTCTGGGCTGAGAAGCGCGGCGTCCCCTGCATTGAAGAGCCGGCCAACTGGGCACTCGGCAGGAGCGCTGGCAAGGCGCGCAACAGCAAGATGCTGCGCCAGCACCGGCCCGATCGTGGCGTCGCTTTCCCGGGTCAGAACGGCACCGCGGACATGGTTTCCAAACTGCGCGCCGCTGGCGTGCTCACCTATGAGGTACCCCGAAAATGAGCGGCACCGAAACCACCATCGAATGCAGGGCGCCTGGCTGCCGCCGGCGCTTGAACAACGGAATGGTGTTCTGCACCGAGCATTGGAATGCCCTGCCGCGCGAGCTGCGCGACGGGATCTACGCCGCGAAACGCAAGCCGGAGAAATACCGCGGCGCGCATCAGGCGGCCATCAGTTGGCTGTCCCAGAACCGTCCTCAACCCCAGACAGGAGACCAACGATGCAAGTGAAACCCGTTGAGGGAGATGCGTCGTGAAGAAATACGCCCTCGGTTTTATTTTCGATCAGGCCCGCGATCATGTCTTGCTGATCAAGAAGATGCGGCCCGCGTGGCAGCGCGATCGGTTCAACGGCATCGGCGGCAAGGTGGAGGAAGGCGAGACCTTCCTGCAGGCGATGATCCGCGAATGTTGGGAAGAGACCGGCATTTCGACAGAGGCACGGGGCCTGGAATGGCAGCATTTCGCTACCCTGCTGGGCGAGAACTACCACATGGAGATCTTCGCGCTGTTTTCGCAGACCGTATTCTACGCGATCCAGCGGACCGACGAACCGCTGCAGATCCTGCCCCACCGCAACCTGCCGGAAAGCCGGATCATGCCGAACCTGCCGGTGCTGATCAGCCTCGCACTGGACGAGAGCGGCATAACCAAGCCCGTGCTGCTGCACGACGGGATACCCAACCCCGGCAACTCACATCCTGAAATTTAGCCAGAAGATCGAAATGAAAGACTTCCAACAGCGCGTCGTCGAGGAAAAGGCGCAACTCGACGACAAGATCACCAGGTTGGGGGCGTTTTTCGGAGCGCTGTTTTCCCCACCTTGGCGTCGGATGATCAACACCTGCTGCGCGAGCAGCACATCCACATGCAGAAATATTCCGAGGTGCTGAGCCGACGCATTGCCCGGTTCTAACCCGTAAGCCTTCGCCTAACCCAATGCCGGCAAAGCCGGCCAAGCAAGAACGGATCTGGACTATGACTGAACAAGCACCTACGCTTTGCGTGCACCATCACCCGTGCGCTGACGGGTTCACGGCGGCCTGGGCCGTCTGGAAACGCTTCGGCGATAGCGTCAAATTCCACCCCGGTGTGCACGGCCAGCCGCCGCCGGACGTCACCGGCGAGCACGTCGTGATCGTCGACTTTTCCTATCCCAAAGACGTCCTATTTGAGATGTGCAAGACCGCGGCGTCGATCCTGGCTTTGGATCATCACGCCACAGCGCAGCGGGATCTGGCCGACTTCCCGCCACCCTGCGGCACCTGGAAGCCCAAATCGAAGAGGCGCTGCATTACGAACGGGCGCACGGCCTCAACCGTATCGGCGTGCAATTCGACATGGACCGGTCCGGCGCCATGCTGGCCTGGAACTACTTCCACAGACGTCCGGCGCCCCGGCTCGTGCAGCATGTGCAGGATCGCGACTTATGGAAATTCCGCCTGATCGGCACGCGGGAAATCCAGTCCTGGGTGTTCAGTCACCAGTGCGACTTCGCAGTCTGGGACGAGCTGGCCGAAACGCTGGCAAGCGACGCCGGTTGGCGGTCGGCTTTCGATCAGGGAAAAGCCCTGGATCGTAAGATGCAAAAGGACATCGCCGAGCTGATCGAACAGACCAGGCGCGAGATGGTCATCGGCGGCTACCGCGTTCCGGCGGTCACGCCGCGGCGGCAGGGTTTCGCGCCCGGCTCGGCTGGGAAGGGGAGGTGCAGGCGACGATACCGCAGGAGGCCGCGCCATGAGCGACCACCTGAAGTCCTGCGGCAGGCCGCACATCTGCCAACGGGCTTGCACCTTCGCAGCGGCGGAGCAGCACCGGGCATTCTCGCGTTATCTCGCCAATCACGCACATAACCCCCAGGTGGAAACTGGGGTTACGCCGCCGATCGGCGGCGAAATCCGCAGCAGCACCCTATTTCGGGTGCTGGGTAAGATGCCCGACGCCGCGCATTATGGCGAACTCCTGCGTGACGCCACCTTCGCCGGAGGGGCACCGGTTGATCCGCCGAAAGCGGTCAACCCCAAGGATGGCATCGGCAACACCAAGCTGCCGCTGCACCTCTGGCCGTTCTCGGCGACCGCGCAAGGCAGCCTGGCGCTGCTGGACGGCATGCTGAAATACGGCAGGCTGAACTGGAGGGGACCGAAGTCCGGGCTTCTGTCTATGTCGGCGCCCTGCTGCGGCATGTCGCGGAATGGCTCGAGGGTCAGAACGTGGATGCCAAAAGCGGGTTGCGCCCGCTGGCGCACGGTCTGGCCTGCCTCGCCATCATTCTGGACGCACAAGCCGCCGGCAAGCTAATCGACGACCGGAACTACCCGGGCGGCTATGTCGAGCTGGCGGATCTGCTGACGCCGCACGTTGCCAGGCTGCAGGCGCTCTACGCGGACGTGAAGCCGCCGCACCACTGGACCATCCGGGACGTTGTCGCATCAAAAGGTTGGGATGTGTCATCTGATCATGACACCGGCGGTGCGTCGTGACGGCGCGTCGGTTGGAACTGGATAGCCTGCCGTACTGGCCGCGGTTCCTTAATCTAAGTCAGGCTGCAGCCTATGTGGGGGTGTCACCAAACGTATTTTTGCTCGAAGTCAAAACCGGACTATGGCCCGAGCCAATGAGGCGCGGGGTCGAAATTGGCGATCGTCACGTGGGACAAGAGCCTTCTGGATCTGGCTGCTGATCAGCGTGCCGGCGTCGGTCCCGGAAGCCAGTTGACGTTCAGCAGCCCACAGCCCGATGCTGTCGTTTGCCGCGTTTCTGAGTTTCCGAACAGGGAAGGGGTGGGAGGATCGGTTCCAGCCGATCCTCCCTCTCCTGCTGAGGACGCGGCAGACAGACAAAGGAGATTATATGCCGCGTTCCCGCAGAAGCGGGCTGAACCTCGTGCGCAAAAAGCGCCCTGACGGTTCGGTCCTTGAATACTATTATGATATCAACACCCGGGTGTTCCTCGGCCACAATCGGGCCGAAGCAGAAGCGCGCGTGCAGGGGACTACCCAGGCCGGAGTGGCGCCGGATACGATCGCCGGATTGATTGCGCGATACAAGGCGAGCCCAGCCTTTTTGAGGCTGAAGCCGCGCACGCAGGAGCTGTACAACAACTACCTCGGCCAGATCAAAACCGGCTGGGGCGATATGCGCGCTAAGGATATTCGGCCGGCAACGATCGAAGATCTCAAGGATCACCTGCAGGGCCAGCCCAGCAAGTGCAACATGATTTTGGCGCTGTTCCGCATCCTGCTGCGCTTGGCGGTTCGATTGGAATTCGTGCCGTCGAATGTTGCCAGCCGGCCCGGCCGTGTCGAAGCACCACCCCGCACCACCGTTTGGTCCTTGGGTGAAGAGCACCATTTCCTGGCCAAGGCTCGGCCATCGCTGCAGCTCGCTTTCATGCTGCTGCTTTTCACTGTCCAGCGATCGTCGGATGTCCTGGAGATGACCGCGGAACGGGTGGCCGAACGCGACGGCCGAATGTTTATTGCCGTGCGACAGCAGAAGACAAATACGCTTCTGGATATCCCGGTCCACCACAGGCTGGAACCGCTGCTTCGGCAGCGGCTCACTCAAATGAAACCCAGCGGCCGACTCGTGGCGAGCCCGCACGGCCTGCCGTGGTCTAGGCGGAATTTCTCGCGCGGCTGGGACGCTGCGATGAAGGAAGCGGGTCTGGAAGGGTTGCAGCGTCGGGATCTCCGGCGCACCGGCATTGTCCGTCTGGCCGAAGCGGGCGCGACCACGCCAATGATCGCCGCCATCAGCCGCCACGGGATCGACTACTGCCAGTCGATTATCGACACCTATCTGCCCCGCCATACCGAGGTCGCCGTGGCTGCGATTGAGATGTGGGAGCGCATTGGAACGAAACCGGAATTTGCCGTCGTCCAATTGGCATCGCGGAGGAAAACTAGGTGAGAACATTCATTCAAACCAAATTCAAACCAGCTTAAAATTCAAACTGTTCGTCGGCAAACGTCAACGAAATATCCTTGTTTTTCAGTGGTTTCTGGCGCGCCCGAAGAGACTCGAACTCCTAACCCCCAGATTCGTAGTCGCAAGGCATCGCTTCCGCCAACTAACGCCGACTTCCGCTGCCGCCCCATAGTTCAGGCTTAAGGCCAGTGTAGCTTCAAATTCATCTACGTTACACTCCGCCGCATTCCGCTTGCATACGCGATCCGTGTCCTGTCAATGTCCTGTCAGCAGACCGGGATGAAGGATGATGCGCGTAACCAGTGAGGGCCCAACGAAAATCACCAAGGCAACCGTCGACGCAACCTGGCGGCAGCGGAAAATTGACCAGCGGGCAATCGTCCGAGACAAAGAATGCCGCGGCCTCGCGCTCATTGTGAATCCGACAGGAATGACATGGACTTTTTCTTATCGGCCACGTGGGACCGATCCGGACACCGGACGCCGGTGGCCCAACCGGTCCATGACGCTCGGAAATCCCTCTACACACTCGCCAGACGATGCGAGGGCGGAGGCAAATCGGATCAAAGCGCGAACTGCCGCGGGCGAAGATCCGTCGGCGGAGAAGAAGGCTCGAGCCGCCGAGGAGCAGCGCAAACGCGTCGCCGCACTCGGGCGTCTGGTGCAGGACTACGGCGAGGCTCTGCCGAGACGGCAGAAGATGCGAGGACCAGGGCGGCCGTCGCCGAATTATGTGGCGGAGGAATTATCACAACTTCGCCTCGCTCTGGTGGATCTTAATGCCGAGAAAATGGCAGCCTCCGATATCAAGGTTGCAGATCTGCGGCGGTGGCTCGATGGCGAAGGTGGCCGGAATCATCGGGCACGGTTTGGGGCTCTGTCCCGCTTCTTCGACTGGTGCCAGAACGCGGGTCACGTCGAAGCTAACCCTTGTGCGCTCGTTCCGCGCGCCCGCCGTCCTAAAAGTCTCCAACCTCGTGCCCATTACCTGACTCCTGAGCAGATGGCGCGACTCTGGCACGCTGCTGGCGATCTGGAGGAGGTGGTTTGGCGCGACTTCGCCAGGTTTCTAATAGCGGTGCCCTGCCGGCGCGGCGAGGCCGCCCATTTGGATTGGTTGCACATCGACATGGTCGCCGCAGAATGGCGCCAACCCGGTCACATGACTAAAAATCGAGATCCTCATCGGCTATATCTCCATCCGTTGGCGCTGGAGGTGTTGCGGGCGCGCTTGGACGTGACCGGCGGCAAAGGGCTGGTTTTCCCGGCGCCCAAGTCTGGCAAGATGTTGGACACGTTTACCGCTCTGAAAACGCGGATTGGAGCGGCTGCCGGCCTACAAGCTTGGACCTGGCATGACTTTCGCCGGTCCTTTGCCTCAGCATTGGGTGAGGCGGGGGTCTCTGAGGCGGTGGCGGATGCCATCCTAAACCATCGTCAGTCGGCGACCCGCAGTGGGGTGTTGGGCGTCTATCAACGGGCGAGCCGCTGGCCTGAACAGGTCCGGGCGATGGAACTGTGGGGGCGGCTGCTGACCGCAGCGCGAAATGGAGGCGACGCAGACGCGAACGTGGTGCCGATCGCATCCCCCGCCGACTGAATACGGGGCGCCCCTTGGCCAGACCACTGATCGAAAGGGTGCACCGAGATGAAAGGCCGCGTTGACCGAGAAACGAAAGCTCACCGAGCCGTCGCTAAGGCGCGAGGTAGCCGCAACCGCGCCGCTCGCCATCCCGACTATCAAATCCCCCTCATTGTTCCGCTGTGGCTAATCACGGCCGAAGACGTGTGGAAGCTGAGCGCCGAAGCCGCGAAACAAAACCCTGCGCTACAGGTACGGCAGGCAACGGATGTTGAAATGATACGGGTCGCGCAGCGTCTCCACCACGCTTTCGACTGGGCCGTCCAGTGCGACAAGATGCAGGAGTGGGAGGGCGAGCCACAACGCAAGCGGCGATGGTACGTGCAAGTAGCCCGACAAGCGGACGGCCTTCTAAAAGCCCTCGCTCAAAGTCCGGAAGAATGCAAGAATCCGACGAAAGAGTGGAAGTGGAAGTCTAGACCGGTCGCGATTGACGAGTTTCGCCAGTCATTGGATCGAATGGTCGGTGCTCGCCCCGACCTGCCCGATCGACTCGACGCATTTTCGCGGGCTGCTTGGGATGAGCGCGGTCCAGAGATTGAGGGAAGCGGTGTTGATGAGGAGGGACGCTGCCAATACCGCGCACGTGCGTCGTTCTTGATCGACCGGTTGCCTCGGACGGTCGCGCTGGTGAGCCTGCTGGCGCGGTGGCAGTTGGAACAATTGGAGCGACGTCCTCGCTTCTACGCAAGCCAAGCCGATCTATTTGGTCGGGAGTTGTTTAAGTCCCTCGCCGGTGCGCACGAGGCGATTTACAAAAGCAAACCTCTCACGCGGATAAAATCCGGCGAGACAATTGGCGGTTCGATCGACTGGGCGAGGGCCGTCATTCGCCATGCTGCTGATGCGATCGACGCATCTCCGTATCCTGCTCCTTTCCGCGCCAATGGAGACGCAGAAACCTCCGCCGCAAAGGAAGCGCAGTTCCTCGCTCAAGCCCGCACGATGGCCGCGCCCTACGTCGCCCGCCTCAGAGGGCTAATCGATCTGTCCAACAGGCGCGTCGGCGATCTTCTGGATAGAGGCTGGCGTGACTGGAAGAAGCAGGTCGAGTCCCCTGCGCGATAACTGGCACTGGCTAGTGCCCGAACTCGCGCAAGGCTTTTTGGGGACAGCGCGGGCCGGACACGCTACGTACGTGGCTTCACGACACGTTGCGGAGCTGAACGGCATCCATGTCCAAACTCTCGAATCCGAACTCGGCGGCGGCGCTACCGCCGAGCCTCGTTGAACGGTTGGTTGAATTGCCGATCAACGTGGATCGTCGCACTGGCGCTGAGCTGGTCAGCAAATACTTATTCCCGGTATCATTTCGTAGTTTAGAAGCGTGGCCGCTACCGACCCGACATGTGAACGGGAAGGCGATCATCTCGACCACGACGCTGTTCGAGATCGCCTACGCGAAGCTTACTGCCGCGCCTATCACCATGGGCGGACGCCGCGCTTCAAGCGACCAAGCGGCCTAAACGCCGTCGGCGCGGTGGATGTGATGACATCGTGTAATTGCGGGACCGATTTCATCGTTGCCAGCAGCTCACGCCGGTCATTGTCTAGGCGGTTGGCACTGCAACGCGGCTTCGTCGCCAACCGGCCAGGATTCCAGCAGCTATCGACCAAGCAGTGTTACCTGTTTCAGGAAATTGCTTCGCGCGTGCTGCCGCACAGCAAGTCATGAGCACCGGACCGGATGCCACGGCAACGTGGCCGTGCGCATGACGGTCTTCGTGGACCGGTTCGCCCAGACCAAGCGCGAAGAACTGGTCGACCTGCCCGCACTAAGCCGCAAACTCAGAGCTACCAATGCCCGAAGCAAATACAAGCTCCCGCTCCTCAAATTGGCAACCTTCGGTGACTTTCGGACCAGCTACGACTGCCCCCGGAGCGACGCCAACGTTTCGGCGCTTACCGGAATTGAAGCCGACTATGACGGGGAGCGCGCCAGCTTCGAGGGCTACCCACTTCCTCCCGCGAAGTTTTTCAACAACGGCAATCCGCAGCCGTTGGTCACCAAGTTCGATTTCGGCTTCGCACTGACCGTTCATAAGGCTCAAGGCGGTGAGTGGCCGCGCGTCGCGCTGTTCGATGAACACCCCGCTGGGGGCGACACCCGACGGCGGTGGCTGTACACCGCGATTACGCGGGCATCTGAGGGGATCGTCGTCAGCCGAAGGGGCGGCTGATGAGCGCCGCCAGCAAGAAGCCGGACGAACCGATCTTCGAGATCGTTCTGCTGACCAAGCACGGCGGTCCGCTCAGCAAGCGCATCAGTTTGGACGCCGAAGGCAACGTGGTCAGCGATGGCAGCGCGTGCGTCATGTCGACCGGTGAAGCGCGTCGAGCCGGCGGCACGATCGAAGAAATCGGGAAACTGATCACAGGGCTAAATTCGCGCCAGGGCATCGCGCTCGGCACCCTACCCGACGGCTTTCCCGACCGCGTCGACGTCGTGACAAAGGACGCGCTTCAGAAGATGAACGGCGTCGCGCGCCCGGATATCATCACGCGCACAGCCGATCACATCAGCTACCGGGCCGATCAACCAGGAATACTGTTATTCGATTACGACCAGAAGGGCATGCCCCCCAGCGTTCGCAAGAGGATCGACGACGCTGGAGGCTTCGAGGCCGTGCTCCTCATGATCTTCCCCCAACTGGCGGGCGTCTGCTCCGTGCTGCGCCCCTCGACCAGCGCCGGCCTGTGGCGGGCCGATACCGGCGAACGCTTCCAAGGCTCGGGCGGGCTGCACAAATACGTCGGAATCCTTGACGCGTCCGATGCCGAGCGCGCCCTGCGGGTGGCGGACCAGCGTGCCTGGCTGTTCGGTTTCGGCTGGATGATAGTTGGCAAGGGCGGCCAGTTGCTGAGGCGCAGCATCATTGACCGGATGGTTGGTAGCGCCGAGCGCATCGCATTCGAGGGGGCGCCTGAGCTATCCGATCCGCTGCGCCAGGACCCCCGCCCCGCCCAGGTCACACCCGGCTGGCTGTGGGATACGGGCGCCGCCCTGCGCGAGCTGTCCCTCCTGGAACGCACCAGGCTGAAGGATCTGGACCAAGTCGAAAAATACCGCCTGAAGCCGGATGCAGAGAAGGCCAGGGCCAAGTTTGTCAGCGAGCAGGCAACCGTCATCGCCGCGCGCACCGGCGGTACAACGGAGGCCGCAAAATACATCGTCGAGCGCCAGTGTCACGGCGTGCTGTTGCCGGCCGTCGCGCTCGAGTTTGATTCGGACGAATTCGCCGGCTGCACTGTGGCTGACGTGCTGGCCGACCCCCGCCGCTTCGAGGGAGCAACGCTCGCCGATCCGGTCGAGGGCGTCGAATATGGACGTGGCAAGGCAAAGGTCCTGCTCCGCGATGACGGGGCGCCGTGGATCAACAGCTTCGCCCACGGCAGGACATTCTACAGCCTGAAATACGATGCCGCTGCCATCGAGACCGCCATGGCGCACGGCGTAGATACGGCCGCGCCTGACATTGCCGTGCGCATGCTCGCGAACGCGGAAGTCAGCAAGACCGACGAAGACCGCCTGATAGGCATCGCCGCGAAGCGCAGCAAGGTCAGCAAGACCGCAATCCGTGCGCACCTGAAGGACCTGCGCACCGCTGCCGCGAAGGGCGGCCGCCCCCAGCATGCCCCGACGCCATCCTTGCCAGAAATCGTGGTGAGGCCGGGGTTGCGGCATGAGGCCGCTGACGCCGGGATCATCGCCGTGCATGCGGCCAACGTGCCTTTTTACCAGCGTGCCGGCGGCTTGGTTCGGGTCTGCTCGACCCCGGCCAAGACGAGCGACGGCAAGGAAACGCACGTACCGGCCATAGTCCCGGTCGCCATACCGATACTCGGTCGCGCACTGAACACGTCAGCCAACTGGTGGAGGGTGGACGAACATGGGGATCTGAACCCTGTTGACTGCCCCTGGGGCGTTGTCGAAGAAATTGGCGCAATGGCGGGACACTGGCCATTTCCAGCGCTCGCCGGAGTCATCGGAACCCCGACCATGCGCATGGACGGCAGCCTGCTGTGCGCTGCCGGATATGACAGCGCGACGGGTCTTTACATGCACGAACCGCCGCCCATGCCGGCCATCCCCGAACGGCCGACACGGCAGGACGCACTGACCGCGCTGGCGTTGCTGCTCGATCTGCTGACGGATTTCCCATTCGTCGACCGGGTGTCCCGCTCAGTCGCGCTGTCCATGCTGATGACGCCAGTGCTCCGTGCCGCGCTTGGCCCCGCGGTGCCCACGCATGCCCTTAGCGCCCCCACTCCCGGCACCGGCAAAAGCTACCTCACCGATACAGCCAGCGCGATCGCCCTGGGCGATCGGTGCCCAGTGATCAGCGTGGCGCCAAAGGAAGAGGAAACGGAAAAGCGGCTGATCACCGCCGCCCTGGCAGGACGCCCGATCATCTCGTTGGACAACCACAACGGCGTCTTGACCGGTGATTTCCTGTGCCAGGTCACCGAGCGGCCAAAACTGCTTCTGCGGCCGCTCGGCGCAAGCAAGGATGTCGAAGTTCCGAATACATTCACCTGTTACGTCAACGGAAACAACATCGTCATTGCCGGCGATATGACACGCCGTGTCGTCCGCTGCCTCCTGGACGCAAACGTGGAAGATCCGCTGAAGCGAACTTTCAGCGGCAATCCGGTGAAGACGGTGCTCGCCGATCGCGGGCGCTACATCGCCGCCATACTGACAATCGCCCGCGCGTGCATCGCCGCCAAGTTTCCCAGCACGCCGCACCTCGTGCCGTCTTATGAGAAATGGTCGGGCCTCGTCTGCGGGTCCTTGATCTGGCTCGGCGAACCAAACCCAGCCAACTCAATGGCAAAGATCCGCGAAGAAGACCCGTCAGGCGGCGAGCTCGCAACCGTCCTAATGGCATGGCCGGAATGCTATCTTACAGGCGCATCGACCGCCGACCTGGTCGAGGCAGCGTCGGCCTACGATTACGAAATGGCCAGGCAAAAACACCCCGACTGGCTGGAGGCCATCAGCCCCGTGGCCAAGAACAAACACGGTCACCTCGACGCCCTCACCCTCGGCAAATGGTTGGGCGCAAACCGCGGCAGGATGGTGGGAAACCGCAAGCTGCTTCGCGACGGCTCAGATACCCGCCCCAAGTGGAAGATTGCAGTCGGCTGACAGGATCGGTCGCCATCCGCCTCCACATGGCGCCCGGTAAACCATGTCCCGTCTCCCCCGGAAACTAATCCGCGATCCAGATTAGTTTTCCAACCCTTCCATGAGCCCTACGGCGGTGGAGCCGCTGAAACGAAGCGACACTTCGAGATCATCCGCCAAGGCATAGGCCGCGGTTGTGAGCAGCCAGCGAAGCCCAGCTCGGCGAAACGGGGCTGACGGCCGGCCAACCGCTTCGGTTTCATCATGCAAGTGTGGGGTGCTGTATGGTGCTGTGGGGTCAAATCAACTCCTGTCCCACTCTCCACCGCGAAAATCATACCCCCTATAAGTTTTCTCTTCCTCGGCCGCGTAGGCGTGTGATTGACCCTACATCACCCCACACCACCCCACACTACGATCATGATAGCCACCCACCGGACACGGGGGCCTGGCTTCACGCGCAAGCGATGTCCCGGACATTCGCGAAACCGGCTCCGAAGATGGCACACACCCGCTCGCTGACACTCCTGCCTCACTACACAGCGGCTCCGATCGACACACAGAGGAATTCCGCACCATCTCACACCAGACAGCGGGATTAGTATCCGGTGCCTCGACTAGGGAGGCGCCGAGGGACATTTGTCTACACCCGCACTGCCGCTCCGAACAACGCGACAGACCAAGGGGCGCCGGCAACACATCGCCGCTTGCGGAGCCTAATGCTCCCTTCGTGAACCTTTCCTTCGTAAAGTATCCTCGGACCGCTCCCGCTGACTATCGTCCGGTGATATCGGCGACTGCGTCGAGGGATGGATGTGCAATAGAGATGAGGGCTGTGTCGCTTATAACGATTTAACATTTCGCTGTTGGGTATAGGCCTCACTAACTTCGTATAAGCCGAGACGATATTGATACAATCTGCCGCAAGATGATCAGGCCACAATTCAGCGCAGTAGCCTGTGACGGATCCGTGATGCGAGATCTTAAACACCGAGGCCTGTTTAGCGGGGGCGAGAGACGCCTTGGAGGCCAAAACTATAGTCCACCCCCGTTCCTGGTCGCTATGATTTTCTCGGTCGCCTCCTAAGAAAATCACATTCTCGCCAAGTTCCAACAGTAAAACTATAGAGGCATGGTTCTCCGGGAACCCGATGTATGGAAAAGGCTGTTCCCTTGTAGACGCTTCTTTGCTGCCGAAGTAAGACAATGCAGCCGCGCAATCGAACTCGGATGGCGCAAGGAAAGTCAGGCGGGCTGGAGTGGTCGAGCATGACTGGAGGACTGAGTCTCTTCCAACGAAGCGCATATTGCGCGGTAAGGATTTCTTCTTCCGTCGCCGAATTATTTGGAACAGCTCATGCATTTCAAAAGCCGCTGCCTTAGCAGCATCAAGACGTGATCCCGAGCACCGTGCAACCATCCTCATGAATTCGGCACTTTGCCCCCCACTGGAAAGTATCAGCCTAGCGTCCGGTGCCGCATGTGACAGAATTTCTGCTGCCCCTCGGATATGGTCGGTATGCCAATGAGTGACGATCAGGTCACGTATCTGGTTCCTGCCAATACCCAGAGCGCGAAAGTATTCGAAAATCCAAGGAACACCTGACAGGGTTAGAGTCAAGTTAACGGCCATCCACTCGCCAGCCCCGAAGTGTATCGCCAGCGCCTCACCGTAGCCTCTGCCAAATAGGTGGATTTCAATTTCGTCGGGATCGGGCGGACCCGCCTCGGTGTAGAGGTTCCCCCCGCTAAGTTCACTCATCACTATCATCATTCAAAAGGTCAAGAAGTTCATTCTCACGAACCTGAATTTCAGATGATGTGAGCCGTTTGTGTCCGGCGAAAGTCAAGATCAAGCTGCGCTTCCAGTAAGGCTTCGCCTCAAAACCAATGAGCCAATAGAATGTCGCGCCTGCCTTTGCGAGAGGCCGGTCGTAGGGAGGAACGTCACTGACAGGAATTTCAACCGTCAGAAATTCGCCAAACCCATCCGCTCTCTCTGTAATATGGGCAACGATAATGTCTTTCTTGCGTTCCAGAACATACCCCTCAAAACGCGCCTCCGTGTGAAAGAGACTAGCACTTTTCGGAAGGCTCGGACGGGCTGCACTGTTAGCCAGATCAAACTGAGCGGTGGCGAGTGATGGCGCCACCCCAGCAGCAGGAAGAAGAGTGCTTAGCCCCTCGTTCTGCTGAATTGTGGTCCGCTGCTGCCCCTGGCGCCAAGAACGATGCGTCCGGGAGTGCTTTTCAGTAACTCGATATGATGGCAGACTAGAAATACTATCGACGCCACTTGAATTGAGCGAGGGAGAAGTCGATAGAGGGACCGTGTCATTCATTGAGAAAATGTCCTCACCTGGGCCACGAGCGAGTTCGAATTCTCTGTGGCATTGGTCCATATCTCTGCCAGAAATCCAGCCAAATCGAGAGAGGAACACCCGCCCGGGAAATCAATGTGGTCGTTCACCTGTAGATAGACTGCTTGTTGAAGCAGCGTAGAAGTCTCGATTTGAACATTTACCTGACCGTTTCGGTCATCATATCGATCGCATTGCAAGAGCAGAGCTCTGAGCAATGGATTTTTAGTACGGATCCCCACGGGGTCACGTTTATTAGTTATCCCGAAGTTCCCTATATTTAGTTGCCGTAGCAATCTTGAAGTGAAGATCGCGATTGACGCCGATAGCTAAAATGGGCTCTTCCTGTTCTGCTAGTAGGATAGCCGCCAAATCTCTGACCTTTTGTGGAATTGGTGCGGAAGGCTTCGACGTGATCGAGATCTTGGTGTTCTCGACGTTTACAATCACAAATTGCGTTTCGAATACAAGAAACTCGTTCGGCAGCAGCGCATTCACTATTCTGAGCGTCGAGTCCGATTTCTTGTCGATATCGTGAGCGTGTCGGGCATGCGAGATTCAGCCCGGCCGGCCGAATGTATCGCCATCGCAAGAGTGTAGCTTGTGATTGCCTCTCAGGTCAAACTTGACCTTACCGAGATCAGCGCGGAGCGAATTTTCAATGGAACACATGGAGCTGTTCATCCCTTCCGCAACCGCACCCCGGGCCCGCCGCCGTTCTCGAGAAGTAAGGCATTATGACCTTCCTGGAATGGCCATTCTTTCTCATGGGATCGTGCTGGGGAAACGTATAACTGCCTTTAACTGCCTTTATTCGGCGGGGCGCGGTCATTGCAGGCCGGATCGTGACGCTGGAGTTCTCGCGTCGCCGCTATGGAAGAGATGGCTTCGTAGAGCCGACGCATGCTTGCTGTTTTGCGGTGAACTGGCGCCCTCATCCGCCACCACTACGGGCGGGCACGCGCGCGACGCACCGACCGAAGCGGAACAGCGAGTTGCATGCCGCTCCGCGAGCGCAACGGCGCAGTAGCGGTAATGCGGCTGGAACAGGGGGAAGTGGAACGGTGCTCGCTGCGGTGGTAAGCGGCTGCTATGCCCCGCTCGCGAGCGATTGCTGTTCCACAATGCACGGTGTGCGGCCACAGAAACGCCGCCAGATCGAGGCGGCGTTAGCTGCAGGAACATCGCTGCGCGCGATCTGCCGAGCTAACGGCGGCCTGAGCCCGCAAAGCCTGATGCGGCACCGGGATCGGCATGTCCCACCGGTGGTTCACCGATCAACCGCCATTGCGCTTTACGAACGCGGGAACGGTGCGCTGCCGCCGCCAGGACAGAGTGGCCCAGCGCTGGTAGAGCCCGCACCGACCGTCGGGCCGCGGCTGCACCCGGTGCGCTGGTGGGCACCATCCCCAGGCCCGCAGATGGGCGATAGGTGTATGGGCTGTCTCAAAAACCATTGGTGGGTGACGGCGAACGGCGTAGTCGGGGGGTGCTCATCGTGCTGGACGCCAGGATTGGAGCATAGGAAGATCGGTTTCAAGACGTGAACGGGAGTTGCAAATGCCAGACGCCTTGTCCGACTTGGTCGCGCTCGTTGAACGGGAGACGGCCAAGCTCTCGAACCCGGAGGCCTGGCCCGCGATCCTCGTGCGGCGTGAGGCGCACGGCGTCACGGGAGCCGCCAAGGGAGAGTTCCGGAAACTGGTCTGGAAGGCCCGCAGCGCGGCCATCGAGGCCAAGCGAGCGGAGCGCACGGCAAAGAAGGCGCCGGCTCGGGAAAAGAGTTTCGCCAAGCTGGTCCGCCGCGTGGAGCTATCCCGAGAGCGCAAGACCCGCCCTGACAAGCTGCGCGCGATGCGTAGCGATATCGTCGTCCAGCGATGAGCGCGCGCGTTGGCGGCCGGGTCAGCACTTATAAGCCCGCGACGGCCGCGATCATCTGCACGCAATTGATCGACGGGAGATCCCTGAGGGCGATTTGCCGGCAGCCCGGGATGCCCTCGGTCAGCACCGTGCATCATTGGATCGAGCGCTACGAGGATTTCGGCAATCGGGTCGCGAGGGCGAGGAAGCTCGAGGCTCATACGTTCGTCGATGAGCTGCAAGAGATCATCGCGATATGTCGGGATATTGTGAACGGGGTTCGCGCCGGCACGATGGAGCAGATCCAGGCTGCCAAGGTGTGCGCTGATAACTATCGCTGGATTGCTGGCAAGGCGCTTCCGGCAGTTTATGGGGACTTGCTTCGGCACTCGGGGCCGGACGGTGAGGCCCCCCCGTCGCGGTGAAGTTGTCGCTTGATTATGGGCGATTGGAGCCGCGGGAAATGGTCGAGTTTCGCCGGATGCTCGCGAAGATGGAGAG
This sequence comes from uncultured Alphaproteobacteria bacterium, assembly GCA_963772355.1. Taxonomy (GTDB): domain Bacteria; phylum Pseudomonadota; class Alphaproteobacteria; order Acetobacterales; family Acetobacteraceae; genus Rhodopila. The sequence continues at coordinate 16,904 of CAVYXX010000036.1, forward strand.
GCCGGATGGGACGCTGATGATCGAGGATGGCGCGGCCGAGGACGACGATGGCGAAGCCGGGTCCTGAAAGAATTGATCGGCCACCTTTGTAATCCTTGCGTCCATTGAGATTCCGCCAGAAACAAGTGACGTGTCCGTTCTTGCCACCCGCGACAACTACAACGCCCCCTGATCCCGATTTCGCAATTACTCTGCCGGTCTGGCGGGATTATGGTGTCTGGAGCTACGGCTCGATCGGCATCCCGTCCGGATACGGGTCGGGCTCGCGGTAGGGCCACATCGGCCGTTTGATACTCAGCAGCCGGCCCAGTTCCTCGAAGTGGCCCCGCGCCTCATCGATCTGCCGTGGTAGCAGGGGGACTTCCTCGATCTGCGCGCGCAGTCTGGCGAAGATCGTCGCCACCGTACGCGTCTCAAGCGTCGTGACTCGGTCCTCGAGCACGCGCTGGCTGACTTCGATCGCGGACAGCCGTCTGCTGAGGGACGCAGTCATGTCCTCGCCCGCCTCGCGGAGCGACCGAACGTCGGACTCGATCTTCTCGATCCGGCGCCCAAGCAGCGTGAGGTCTGGTTCGTCAGTCATGGGGTAATTTGTAAAGGGATTTACCGGCTGCTGGGGAGATCTCAGTGACCTGTGCAAAACATAGCTTGCATCGCTAACGCACAGGGCGCATGTTCTGCACAGCACATTTGGGCAGAAAAGGCATGGCACGCACGTTCGCATACTGCCGCGTCAGCACCCTCGGTCAGACCGTCGAGAACCAGATCTACGAGATCGAGGCCGCTGGCTTCCGCGTGGAGAAGCGGCGTCTAGTCACCGAGACTGTGTCAGGCAATTCCGCGATCGAACAACGTCCTGGCTTCATGAAGTTGCTCGATCGGCTCGAGCGCGACGACGTGCTGGTGGTGACGAAGCTGGATCGTCTGGGGCGCAACTCCATCGATGTTCAGACGACGGTCAAGCGGCTTGATGAGATGGCCGTCCGTGTTCACTGCCTGGCGCTGGGTGGTGTCGATCTGACGAGCCCGGCCGGTAAGATGACCATGGGCGTCATCGCGGCGGTAGCGCAGTTTGAGCGTGACTTGCTGATCGAGCGCACCCTAGCAGGGCAGGCTCGCGCCAGGGCCGAGAGAAGGCGCTTTGGCCGCAAGCCTGTGCTGGATGACAAGCTACGGCAGAAGGCGCTGCAGCGGCTAGCTGATGGTGCCTCGATCAGCGCGGTGGCACGAGAGATGAAGGCCAGCAGGGCAACCATCATGCGGGTGGGACGGGCTGGAGGGAGGCTTTCGTTATCCGGCCTTGCTCACGAACCGGCGAGCATGACTTAACAGAAGCGCCGTTATACGGCTTTGACAACCGGGCCGGTTTCGTAAACCTTTTTCCGAACGCCGCGGCGGAGATTAGCTCAGTCGGTCCTTGCTCTCGATGCAGCGCGTGCGGTTGGCGATGAGGAAGCCCCTGTGTTCCCGGAATCGCCTGGATTCCGTTTCGACGCGGAACCGGGAATAACGGGCGGTGAGGTCGCGGGCGTTGTCGCTTTCTGCGCTGCCCAATACCAAGTCCTCGGCGCACTTGGCGGTGCAGGCGTTCACCTTCTCGACGATGCTCGGTCCGACGAAGCCGCCGCGTATGGTTCCAAGCGGCTCCTTCGTGAAGTCAAGATCATCCATGTTGCGGAACCCCCTGGGGTTCCGGGTGAGGTCGCATCTGATGCAGAGCCTCGGCGTTACGGGCAGATACCGCACGAACGGGATGCGCCGCCCCGGCGGTCCCCACGTGTCCCCGTGGTCCTCGAACGAAGCTGGGTTGTCGCTCGTGAGATACTCGGTTCCGGTGTCGTTTTCGAACACATCCCACTCGCCGTTGTAGAGTGCCCACGCGAATTTCAGGACGCTCCGCGCACTCTCGGCCCGGACGAAATCCGCCTCCGTCTGGACTTTGATATCGCCGCGTTCAACGTCCTCGATTGCCGCCCGCAGCTTCACGTTCGGCTTCCCCCTCTCGGTCGCAATCGTGTCGTAAGCTGAGACGGTGTTTATGGCGTTTTGGTTGGAAATCTCAACGGCAACGCGGGTCCACGTCGGGGTGCAAACCATCAGGTGCGCCCAATACCCGGCGATGTGCAGCTTGCACGGGCCGGAGGTAATCGCCACTCGAGGCCGATTGTAATCGCCACCTGAGGCCGGTCGAAACCGCCACCTGAGGCCGGCGAATTCGCCAGTCTGCTGGTGGAGGAAGCCGCCGCTGACATCGAAGTAATCGCGACTACTGTTCCGCCCTTTTTGGCGGGGTAGCAGTAGTGCCGAGACCGAGGGCGGAGATGCGGCGGATCAGGGAAGTGTTACGGTTGCGTGCGGAGTTAGGGCCGAATTTGAGTGCCATATCGGCAGGCGCGAAGCTGGCGCGCTCGACGGTGCGGGCGTATCTGGATCGAGCGGCGGCGGCAGGGCTGGACGCCGCGGCCGCCGATGGGTTGTCGGAGACGGCGCTGGAGGTGGCGCTTTACCCGCCGTCATCGGCCACCGATGGTCGCGCACTGCCCGACTGGGCGGAGGTGGATCAGGAACTGCGGCGCCACAAGCACGTCACGCGCAAGCTGCTTTGGATGGAGTACAAGGCAGCCGATCCGGACGGTTTGGGGTTCAGCCAGTTCAAATTGCGGCTCAGCGAATGGCAGAAGGCCTCGGGGCGAGGCCTGTCGATGCGCCAGGTGCACCATGCCGGCGAGACGGTGCAGGTCGACTACGCCGGCGACACGGTCGCGGTGATGGACGACGGTACGGCGCGTGCGACGCAGATATTCGTGGCCTGCCTGCCGTGTTCGGGGCTGATTTACGCTGAGGCCAGTTGGACCCAGGCGACGGAGGACTGGCTTGGCGCGCATGTCCGTCTGTTTGCCTTCCTGGACGGCGTGCCGGCGAAGGTTGTGCCCGACAATCTGAAGGTCGGCGTCACCCATGCCTCGTATTACGACCCGGTGATCAACGCCAGTTATGCCGCGTTGATCAAGCATTACGGCACGGCCGTGGTCCCGGCACGGTCACGCAAGCCGCGGGACAAGCCGGGGGTCGAAAATGGCGTTTTGCAGGCCTGTCGTTGGCTTCTGGCTCCGCTCCGCCATCGCCAGTTCTTCTCGTTGGCTGAGCTAAACCAGGCGATCGCGCTGCTGCTGGTCGAACTGAACGACAAGCCGATGGCGCCGCCGCGCGAGGGTAGCCGGCGCAGCCTGTTTGAAGCGGTCGAACGCGCCGCCCTCAAGCGCTTGCCGATCGAGCCCTACGTGATCGGCCACTGGGCGATCGGGGCAACCGTCAACCTCGACTATCACGTCGCGGTCGATTGGAACTTCTACTCGGTGCCCTATGCGCTGGTGCGCAAGCGCGTCGATGTCTTCCTCACTCGGACCGGCGTGCAGATTTTCCATCGCGGTGAGCGGGCCGCCAGCCATGCCCGGGTGGCCGGGCAAAATCACTGGGCCACGCTGGGCGAACACATGCCGCCGGGGCACAGCGCGGTGGCCAAGCGGACGCCGGACTGGGTTCGCGACCAGGCGGCCAAGGTCGGTGTGGCCACCGCGGCCTATGTCGAGCGGCTGCTGACCGGGCGCGATCATATCGAACAGGGTGTGCGGTCCTGCCTCGGCATTCTGCGCTTGGCGACCCGCTACCCGGGCGAGCAGTTGGAGGCCGCTTGCGTGCGAGCGCTGTCGGCAGGTGCGAGTTCATCAGGCTTTGTCGAGCACCTGCTCAAGAGCGGGCGGCCACTCGTCGACCCCGTGGCCGAGGATGGCGTCGGCCATCACGGCAACATTCGCGGCCCCGGCTACTACCATTGACGATCGGCGCCACCGATCCAGCAACAAGGACACAAGATGCACCAGCCGACCATTGAGAAGCTGCACGACCTGCGCCTGGGAGCCATGGCCAACGCACTGACCGCGCAACTGCAACAGCCCGAGATTGACGCCATGCCGTTCGCCGAGCGGCTGGCATTGCTGGTCGACATCCAGCATAGCGCGATGCTCACCGCGGCCTTGGCGCAGCGTCTGACCCGGGCGGGCATGCGTCAATCCGCCTGCATGGAAAATCTTGACCTGCGTACGCCGCGCGGACTGGACCGCACGACCATACAGGCCTTGGCCAGCGGGCTATGGATCCGCCAACACCGCAACGTTTTAATCAGCGGGGCGGCTGGCGTCGGCAAAAGTTGGATTGCCTGTGCCCTGGGCAATCAGGCCGCCCGCGATGGCGTCTCGGTGCTTTACAAGCGCCTCTCGCGGCTGCTCGACGAGTTGGCGATTGCCCGGCTGCATGGCCGTCAAGCACGGTTGTTGAAGACACTGGCTCGCACCCGGCTGCTGATCCTGGACGATTGGGCGATGGTCAAGCTCACCGCTGATCAGCGCCGCGACCTGATGGAGGTCATCGACGATCGCCACGACCGTGGCTCGACCATCGTGGCGACCCAAATCCCCCAGGACAGCTGGCACCTTCAGATTGGGGATCCGACATACGCCGACGCGATCCTGGATCGTCTCGTCAACAACGCATATCGCCTCGAGCTCACGGGCAAGTCGATGCGCGGCAACGGCGCCCGTCGGGCGGTGGCGGATCCGGTTGGAGATGAAATAGGCGAACAAAGTAAATAGCTTAGTCTAGTTATCCCCGTTATTCACACGTTACACGGTCGGCAAAAATTACAGCATCAATCACAACAAGAATATTCTAATTGACGACTTCTCTTCTTTCCAGATAAAGTTGTTCGTCAGTGGCAGTTTGCCTCGCCTAACGGCTCGGTGCCTGCGGCCAGGGGTGGCGGTTTCGACCGGCCTCGGGTGGCGAATTGAACCGGCCTCAGGTGGCGAATTCACCGGCCCGCGCATGCAGCTTGTCTCGCATGTCGGGGGACCACCTCTTGAGAGCGTCCACGGCATGGTTCCAAAGCGGTTCGAACTCGGCCCGGTATTCGCCTAGGTATCCCGGCTCTGATAGGAAGTCCGGAATTATGTCCCCGTTCGGCTCGTGGCAAATAGGCAGCACGGGAAGGTGGTGACTCGGTGGGCAGCATCAAGGCCCGAAGTGGCGGAGGTAGGTTTCCGCGACGTAATGGTCTTTGCGTGGCTTCGTCGCCATTGCACTCCGTCCGTCAGTGAAGCAACGCCCGAATTGGGGTCCACCAGTAGTAGGCCACACCAGCGCAACAAGGCTGCAACGGATGCAGAGAAGGTTGATTAATCGGCCAACGTGCGAAATTCAAGAAATTCGCAGCAGCGGCGACTTAACAGAATGCGGCTTAGGCTGCGGTCGCGCAGGCCGCCTTGGCGCACGCGGTCTCGTCACGCTTGCGCTCGCCGCCGGGCTCACTGGTGAAGATCGCCGGGCGAACCTATTAGCTTCTGCCCCGAGTGTAGCGGAACCCGACAGGTGATCATGCGACTGCAAGACGAGCTTCGCCGCGCCCGCGGCCTGTTCCTGGGCCTGACATTCTACGAAGCGTTCGAGCACGCGGTCGTGCTCGTGCTGACGCTGCTCATTGTGCTCATCGTGCTGTCGGCGACGTGGCACCTGGCGCTCGCGGTTTTTGCCCTGATCGTCGCAAACCAGATCGACCCGGCAAACCAGGAAGTGTTCCAGGCGGTCTTTGGGATGATTTTTACGGTGATCATCGCGCTGGAGTTCAAACGCTCCCTGCTGATCGTGCTTGCCAGACAGGAAAGTGTCGTCCGCGTGCGCTCGATCGTGCTCATCGCCCTGCTGGCGGTAACCCGCAAGTTCATCATTCTCGACCTGCGGGAGGGATCGGTCGGCGAGCTGTTCGCCCTGGCGGCGGCGATCCTCGCCCTAGGGCTGGTCTACTGGCTGGTTCGCGATCAAGACCGCCGCGCCACCAATGCGCCACCCGGGGCCTGAACCCGGGGACACCCCAGCGAGAGGTGCGGCAGCGTTTGCTTGAAGGGATGTCCCCGCAACAGAGCGGCCATTGTGACGAACGCTGCCCGATGCGCACCAGCGGGTCACCCACTGTGCAAAAATCGCGAATGGTGCACCAAAATTGGAGCATTGAAAAATAACGGCTTTTCCGGTTCATTAATTAGGTGCATAAGAAACCGATGAAATACGGGTATGCTCGACCGCCTAGCCCGCTCGACGCGGGATCTCCTGAACACTCTCGCCACGATTACCGACCGTAAGGCTGGATTCCGATCCCTCGGAGACACCTGGGCTGACACCACGAGCGCACACGGTCGCCTGATGCTGACCATGCTTGGCGGATTGGCCGAGTTTGAGCGCGAGCTGATCCGTGCCCGCACCGGCGAAGGCCGCGCCCGGGCTAAGGCGCGCGGCTTGAAGATGGGCCGACCGTTCATAATGACGCCCCATCAAATCAAGGAAGCGCTACGTCGCCGCGACAACGGCGAGCCGATGCGCGAGATTGCGCGCAGCTACAATGTGAGCCACAGCACAATTTCGAGATTGAGCTAAAATATACAGACAGCAGACTGGGCGTTCGTCATCAGTATATTTTCATTTGTTCTCTCTTTCGCGAGCTTCATATGGAATATCTGGTCGAAGTTTATCTACCCCAAGGCCAAGATGAGAGCGTCCAACCTCTACAAGCACGTGGGATATCGAGTTGATCGTGAGGAAGTTCACCCCCAATTCGGCGAGACCGTGTATATGAGCAAGCATCTACTCCCGGTCTCACCGCCTCCCGTGGCCGACAGCCGGGGAAAGGAGGATGAGCGACCCAATGAGGATGTGGACCCTCGATAGTCTCTTCCACCCAAAACTGATCTTTGTGCAGAAGTAAAATGGCGCTGTCGTTAACCATAGATTACGCTACCCATTAGTATTTATCGCCGACTATATTGCCGGGCGACGGCGAGAGGATACCGACCTACCCGCCACACCTTCGGAAAACGCACCAGCGGCCATCACAACGCGACCGCTAAGCGTCTTTGTCTACGGTTCGCAGGTCGCGCGGGGAGGCTGACCCAAAACTTTAGACTTCGGCCATAGCGAGGCTGGTTCTGCCAAGCCCAGCGCGCGACTGCGATCAAGACAGGCTGCGATAATGTGGTGGCGTGCTAATCATCAAAGCCATGGTCACCAAGCCCGCGCCGCAGTCCTGGCCCCGCCGCGTCCTCGGCTTCATCGTCGGAGAGTTCCTCGGAACACTCCCAGCGATGCTATTCTTCGCCGTGGGCTTCAACGTTGTCGTCCTCTCGATGAACCTCATCGTCGACGACTATCTCATCGAATTCGGCGGCTTCATGACTGCGACCGCTGCTGCCCTTATCGTCGGTAAGGCAGTCCTCGTCGCGAACCATGCCCGGTTTATCTCCCGCTTCGACCGCTCGCCGCTGATCGTCCCGATCCTCTTCAAGACAATCATCTACTGGCTAGCCGTCCTCGCCGCCCGCATTGTCGAAGCATACATCCACTATGTGATCTCCACCGGCCGCGCGATCGACTTCCTCCCCTTCATGTGGCACGACTTCTCTTGGCGCCGCTTTGTTTTCGTCGGTATCTGGATGTTTGTCCTCTTCCTGGCCTTCACGACCGCCAGCGAGCTCAACCGCCTAATCGGCCACGGTATGCTCTACGAGCTGTTCTTCCGCCGCTCGTTCTCCGACTTCGCGCTTACCCGCCGCCAACGCATCCGTGCGCTGGCCGAAATTAGCAAACTCATCCGCCACACCCCTAGCGATGCTGTGCTCGACCCCACCAGTTCGGCCGGCGCTAAGGTCATTCAGCTCATTCGCTCACTCGCCGCACGTACGAAATGACGCCCTGCTGTCCGCGCAGCTTCGAAACATCGCCTAACGAGCAGGCAGCGTTTCGCACCGGACTTGTGCAGGGAAAAAGCCGCGTTTTTTCAATGCTCTGATTTTGGTTCGCACACCGTCAGGTCTGGTGGTTTTCTGCCGGTCTGCTTCGCGCGGCTCTCCCGTTTTCACACACTCTGCTTGACTTACGCGACGACAGGTCCAGGGTCAGCTTGCGGAGACCAGGAGAGACGCGATTATGCCCCAGAACGGCCTTAGCTAGCCTTTTTCGGTGCCTACGAAGAAGGGCGAAGCATCCCCGTATGTATTAGGCAATGCGCGCCTCCTAATCGCCTTACCAAGAAGGGGGATCAAAATGGCTAAAACAGACAAACCCAATATCCTTGTAATCTGGGGCGATGACATCGGCATCTCGAACTTAAGCTGCTACTCGCTCGGGGTCATGGGCTATCACACGCCCAACATTGACCGCATCGCGCGCGAGGGGATGCTGTTCACCAATTCCTATGGAGAACAGTCCTCACCGCCGGACGCTCGTCCTTCATCACTGGTCAGAGCGTGTATCGCACCGGTCTCTCAAAGGTCGGCATCCCCGGCGCCCCGATCGGGATGAACGAGCGCATCGTGACCATTGCCGCCTGCCTCAAGAACCAGGGGTACGCGACGGGCCAGTTTGGCAAGAACCATCTCGGCGATCGCAACGACATGCTGCCGACCAATCACGGCTTCGACGAGTTCCTCGGCAACCTCTATCACCTCAACGCCGAAGAGGAACCGGAGCAGCCGTCCAGGACGCTGCGCGCCGCCTGCGGCGATGCCCTGCGGGCATCCTGGACTGCCGCTGCGCGCGACAGCGTGGGGGCGCGCAAAATCAGCGTTGTCGAGGTGTGAGCATGGCTGCTCCTCGGCCAGCAGATCTTGCAGTTGGCAGCTGTAACGGGCCCAGATTTTCCTGCGCAGTTCGTCGAGGATTTCCCAAACGGCAAGCGCCTGCTCGGCCGTCCAGGTGACGGGGATTTCGATCGTGATCGGACGTAGATGATCGGGGGTTGTACTCTTGGCTTGGTGCTGCGGCGCTTGCGTGCCCGGGCATCGGCACGGTCGCGGGCTTCTTTGAGCCGATAGGATTCGCCCTCGATGGCAACGATCTCGGCGTTGTGCACCAAGCGGTCGACTAGCGAGACGACACAGGCGGCGTTCGGAAAGACTTCGTTCCATTCGCCGAACGCGCGGTTAGTGGTGATCAGCGTGCTTTTGTTCTGATAGCGACGCGAGACCAGCTGGAACAACA
>CAVYXX010000037.1:0-17529 GCA_963772355.1 uncultured Alphaproteobacteria bacterium
CAGTGCCCGCACCGCCGACCAGACCCAAATTGCCCTGTTCTGGCTGGAAAGTTCCCCGCTGAAATGGAGCCGCATTGCCAGAACCGTCGCAACCAACAAGGGATTAAACCAGTGGGAGAACGCGCGGCTGCTCGCCCTGCTCAATATGGCACTAGCGGACGGCTATGTCGCCATGGTCGCGTCCAAGAGCCATTACAACTTCTGGCGCCCGGTCACCGCTATTCAGAGCGGCGGTGATCCAACCTGGACACCGTTGCGGCCGACACCTCCTGACCGAGAGTACCCTTCGGGTCACGCCATGGAAGGCGGAGCGGGGGCTGGGGTCCTGAAACAGTTCTTCGGCACTGACCAGATCAGCTTTCAGGATTGCGGGTTGGCGCTTCCTGCCGGGAGTACCTGTGGCGATGCGACGCCGGTTATCCGTTCATATACCAACTTCACCCAGGCGGCGACCGAGAACGCGTATTCGCGCGTCCTCGTTGGGTATCACTTCCGCAACTCGACTAATCAAAGAGTGTACGCGTACAGTGGAAAGATTGGGGAGCGTGCGGCCACTCTTCGTCTGTTGCCTGTGCAATAAGTTGTCCGCGAGGCTTTCTCCCATTCCCACCGACTTGGGCCGCCGGGGCGGCTAATCGGTGATAGATACAGGCAAGGGGCTGGTGCGCGGCGCCGGCCCTTCTTATTCATCGACAGACGACTTGTTCCTGTTGGTGTATGCGTACCAGGAGGCCAGTTGGTTAGTTCGGCCAAGCGCGGCGATTGCCACTTTGGTCTTCCCGTCGAGATCGCCATCAAGGTTTGTGGGGGAAGGGTCCCCCGCCAGTCGGCTGAGCCAGCCGCGGCGTCGCTTCGCTCGCTCGGGCGGACTTACGGCGGGTTGCAATTCTCAAGGTTTTTGGAACGCGTCCGGTCATCTCCAGCGCGCGTCTTGGAAGTCTCGTCCCTGGGAGGGACTTCTTGTCGCCGGAGACATCTCGGCTGCCGAACAAATAACCGATAATCACGCCAGCCAATGGCGTCATCGCAGTGATTGCCTTAAAGTCCGTCCGGAACTATTTATTGGAATTGCTTAGCTTTCTTAGCATCAGCCGGGTGGATGCCAGTCTGATGAATGCGAGGGCGTTACGGGTCCGGTTCTCGAAATCCTTGGCCAACCGACGGCATCGGTTGAGCCAGGCGAAGGTGCGTTCGACCACCCAACGTCTGGGCAGAACCTCAAAGCCCTGCGCGGTGTCCGAACGTTTGACGATTTCAACGGCCAACTCAGCCCATTTCATGGTGACGGGATTGCTGCTTCTCGCCGCCGCCCTCTTGATGATTTTCAAACGGACAGCGGATCTTCGGGAAGTGCGACCCATTCGACTTGGCCCGGCTGCCGCTGTGGGTGCCGGCGCAGGGTTTGTCTCGGGCCTGACCGGCGTTGGCGGCGGGGTTTTCGTCGTGCCTGTGCTAGTCGGACTTGGCTGGGCGTCTGCGCGCCGAGCCGCTGCTATCGCCGCCATTCATTCTCGGAAACTCGGTCGTCGGGTTGCTGGGAGTTCTCGTTGCCGGTCAGAAGGTCGCTTCAGGCGCGCCTCTTTATTCCGTCGCGGCAACCGCGGGCGCGGGTATAGGCGCGGCGATTGGTTTCCGGTGGATGTCTGAGCGGGTCACTCGATACGTGCTGGCGCTTATCCTCCTGGTTGCCGGGTTGCGTATGATGGCGGGATAGTCTGATTTTCAGATTGCGAAATGCCGGCGCTGGCTGCGCCGGTGCCGAACTGCATAGAGCGAGGGGCGAATTCAGCTGAACGGAGGCCGATGCCGATAACGCCAACGCGACATAAGATCGGACCCGCACAGACACGATTGACTATTCGCGTCGACCTTGCATCGGGCGCACGGATCGGGCCGCGCAAGGTGCGGCTGTTGGAAGAGATCGACCGCACCGGATCGATCTCGGCTGCGGCCCGTGCGATGCACATGGCGATGACCGAGCTTGGTGGCTGGTGGACGAGATGAGCGAGGCCGTTGGTCCGGTCATCGACGCCTATAAGGGAGGCGGCCAACACGGAGGTGCCCGACTAACCGACGCTGGTAGGACGTTGGTGACTGAATACCGCGCTGTCGAAGCCGCCGCCGCGGCAGCCTCACACAGTGACTTGCAAAATTAGTGGATTGCCTGCATGTCCGATAAAAGACCGAGCGTGGCCCACACTCGCCGCGGCTACGCCACCAATCCCCGTTAGGGCCGGAAGCCGAGCGGATCGATCTCCCGCCGCGTTCAGTGTGATGGTTTTCTGGGACAAGCTCGGGTGAGCGCCGAAAGATGCTTACGAGCTGTCATCGCCGCGTCTACCTCTATGGCGCGATAAGTGTTCACAACAGCTTTGCCGACCTCCGTCAGGACGGCACCGCCGCCCCGGGTGCCTCCAGTCGCTGTCTCTACAACGGCAGTGCCAAGACCCTGATTGAGATCATCAACGAGATCCCAGGTCCGCCGATACGACAATTTCAGCGTGCGACCGGCGGCGGAAATTGAGCCGGTCCGCGCGATCTGCTCCAGCACGGCGATCTTGCCTGGGCCGATCCTGCCGCCGGATGCCAGTTCAATCCTGATGCTGAGCCGGTCGCCCGCACTGGCCGCATCGGAGAGCTTACGGGGACGTCTCGGCATGACGGCCAGCAAACCACAGCGAAAGTCGATTGATCAATCGGAGCGGGTCACCTGGCCGTTTGCGCACTTCATCGCTGATCACACCACCCCTATACGACACAGCGAAGTGAGCATGGCGAGCGGTGTGAATGGCAAGCCGCCCGTGTTGGTCAAGCTGCTGCCTCGAGGCGGCCGGGTGCCTGATCACAAACCGTCATGCCAAGCTGCGGCATTGGCAAACGCCAATCGGCACCTTCGGCACGCCTACCTCAAGTTATACGGGCACGAAATGTACATTCGTGGGGTTTCCGTCCGCATTCGTATAGTGAAGCGTGACGTTTTTACCCTCGATGCCCCAGGAAATACCACCGCCGAAGTTGATTTTTGTGCCGCCACTGATGAGATCGAGTTCCTGCATCGAGACGTCGCGAATCTCGCTTGCGCCAGAGTGCTCGGTCAATTTACACCTGATCTTTGTTAGCATGTCAGCAATCCTCCATTAATGTGGGACAATATTGTCCCACTTCTGCGTATGACGGTCCTGCGCTTCGGACTGTGAACTAAACCACATCCCCGCGGACGTGATTCGCTTATTGCGAATGCGTCGCACTTGCGGCATACATTGGCCATCCGACGGGGGTAGCGCTCATGGAATTCATTGAGGCCGTGAGCTGGTCTACAATCTGGCCAGTGATGTGCATACCCACCACGCATGCTGGTGGCTGGGAAACAGAATTGCCCCAACCGGAGATGCGCCAATCATCTGACGGCGTTCTGGCGACTGTGCTGCTGCGGCAATTCTCGGGAGGTTACGGTTTCTCGAAATCTCGCCTAACTGGCCGATCTCCAGGAATTGTGGCGCCTCCCGCTAAGGCGCGGTAATGGCCTCGGTAGGCCAGAAGAGCCTCAAATCCGGTCCAAAGAGCCAGATAAAGAGCCTTTGGCGAACGGTGGCCACCTCGACAAACGACCGTTCGATAGCATCACTTGCATCTGCAGGTATGGGCTGGCCGTTACGTTTTGTAGTCTTAGCCCAACCAATTGTAAAGCGTGCTGTGACCGTGAATACTGCGCGTAATCCCTTAATCATCCGCTCTTGTATTTGCGATGGAGCCACGCTGCCGATCGGGAGAATGTCACGGGTGGCTATGCAGCGCTGGGTCGCACTTTCACCATCGCCGGTAGCTGGGCCCAGAGCCTTATCAGCTACCATGGGTGTGGGGTTAACCGACCAGCCTCGCCAACGGCGGCCGGGCGGGGTGCAGCGTGATTCCACTGTCTCCCAACTCGACCCTTGCCTCAGGATAGGCGGCCGTGGCGGCCGACAGGGCTTCCACGAAGCTTGGCTTGAAATGCTTGATCGCCTTGAAGCCTGCGCCGAACTGCGCATGAATCGCTGGCCAGGAAATGGGGGTAGGCTTCCCGAGCTGATGGCATCGCCAAGCGAGCCAGACGTAGATGTCTAGAGACATCGAGCGGTCACGGAGCTGGCGGATGGCGGCTTCTAACAAAGGCACAGGGTGATCTCGGAGCGCGGCATAGAACGTCTCATCTAGCACAACGCGGTCTTCCCACAGGCAAGCTTGGTCGTCGCGTTCGGGTATTTTAAACCGCAGCCCCGACGTTACTATGCCGCCGCGGGTCCAACCTTCATGCTGGTCGTCCTCCCAGAAGAATTTTAGCGTACAGGCTGATATCCGAGCAGCCTGTTCGCGGAGGCCCCGGGCCGTTTCTCCACCGACAGATAATCCCATTCGTTCCATCCAGTCCCGCATAGAGCGGCCAAGCGCGACTTCGCGGCTGCCAGTCCGCACAGCTTGGGTTTGTAGGTAAAGGAGGATCATTCGAGCACGGGCGCCGTACGGAACGCCATAGGTAACAGCCTTGCCATGGGCCTTCATGCGGCCAGGCTCAACCCACAGCGTGACCCGATGCCCCTTCTTTTCCCAAGTCTCGTCGTCGGGCAGCCGCTTGTGCGGCAAGCTGGTCAGGCAGAAGCCGGTGTAACTGATTCCGATCCGTTGGCTTTCGTCGGCCATCACTTCTGCGGCGATGTCCACCAGCGGGCGTTGCTTCTCCGAGACCAATTCTCGAGCACGTTCCCGTCCATGAATGAGCACCAGATGATGTAACCGAGTTACTTCGTTGTTGTCTTCCACTTCCGCCTCTTTGAGCGATCGATCGCACCCTGCTCAATAAAAATCGTGGCTGTCAACTGTGGGGTTAGCCGACCAAGCTATTAGAAAGAAGTAGATTCCTAATTAGTAGTTTAGCCGGTTCTCCCCACGGGATAACCCCGAGTCGCGCCGGTTCTCCCCACATTTCGGACGGTTCTCCCCACGGGATAGTTCGCAGCTGTAGTGGGAAACCAGCAAGGGCGATTCGGGTGGCCGGTTAACCCCACGGGATAAGTTTGCGCGAGTCGCTGACCAACATGACCCAGACAGCGCCGGTGCGATTCGCTGCGTCAACCGAGAAAGACAACCGCGCCGACGGCGTGCTCTCACGTTGACGTGGTGGCATGTTTGCATGCGGGCATGCTCTGTCGAAGAGCATCTCGGAAACGGTCAATTCGGGCATTTATCGACCAAGATGTCAGCGGTCGAAGCTGGGCGCTTGGTGCGCCGAAGGTAGTGAAAGGCGGTGTTACCGGTCTCAGCCCTACCGCTCGCCGAATGGATGCTTTCCGTTCTCCCTAAGCCATAGGTCGATCGCTTCGCCGAGGACCGCTTGCAACGTTGTATCGCGTTCTGTTGCCATCATGTTCAGCGTGCGGCTGAGTTCGGGGCTGAAGTATCCCACAAGCGCCCGCTTCCCTACCCTTGCCTTCGCCCGCGTGCTCGTGCCCTGGCGCTCGAGTCCCTCGGGCACGACCGACACCTTCTGTGGTGGTTCGCGTTCGGCCTTTATGGCCTCCTTAAGGCCAGATAAACGCCCGCTCATGCAATTGCCCGTGCTGGCGTGCTCGCACGCTGGCGTGGCGGCATATCCACCTGCTGACATATCCAGCGCCAAAGAGCATCGACTTCGCCGGAGGCTTTACCCTGCGGCTCGGTTTCCTGTGCCGCCTGCCCGCTCCCGGTCGAATGGCGAAAGGCAGCGCGCTCGCACAAGCGGACGGGCGCGACTTTCATGCCGATCTCAATCACCAGCTCGGTTGTCTCTGCATAAAGCCGCGCGGCGGCGACCGGCCCGGCATTTAAGACCGCAAAAGCGGGTTTCGCCGCGAACCGGGTTAGATCGGTCGTGGTTCTGATAGAGTGCAGGTCGAAGGCGTTCGGGCGACACGGCACAAGCACTAGGTCGGCGGTTTTCGCCGCCGCCCGCGCCTCGGCTTCGGCGAGGGGCGGCGTGTCGATGATAGCGAGTTCGGCACCGTGTCCAGCGGCTCTCTCAAGCGTCCGGGCGAGGGTGGCCGTTTTCGCCGGGATGACCGTCGGCGGCGCTTCCTTGCGCCATTCCGACCATGCCTCGGCGGTCCCCTGCGGATCCATGTCGATCAGCACCGCGCTGTAGCCAGCAAGCTCGGCCGCAACCGCGATATGCAACGCAAGAGTAGTCTTGCCGGCCCCGCCCTTCTGGCTAATCACGGCGATGGTTCGCATGCAAGCATGCTCCTATGCTGTCGTGTTAACACGGTGGCATGACGACACGATTCGCACAAGAAAGGGGGAGGCCCGCAGCAGGGGAATACCATTCCAGCAGTGGTTGATATGCAAGCATGCTCCTATGCCGTCGTGCGAACACGGCGGCATGACGACACGATTCGCACAAGAAGGTGGAAGGCCGACCGCAGGGGAATATTCTGGCAGTGGTTGGTATGCAAGCATGCTCGCCTGCCGTCGTGCGAACACGGCGGCGCGGCAGCACAGTCGGCACGACGCTGGAGGAGGACGCCAGTGCGAGGTCAGGCGACTGGCGTGCGGGCATGCTCCCATGCCGTCGTGCGAGCACGGCGGCAGACAAGCACAGTCGGCGCTGGCGAAGTGACGGCAGTGAGGGGACCCATCCCGGCGACAGCTGGCATGCAAGCATGCTCCTATGCCGTCGTGCGAACACTGCGGCGCGGAGCTCAGTCGGCACGGCACTGGCGGAGGACGGCAGTGCGAGGGGGCCATTCCAGTTAGCATGCGGGCATCTCCTATGCCCTCGTGCGAACACATGGGTGCGACGGTTGCGTAGCTCCTTCATGCTACTTTAGACCAAAAATAGATGAATAGACGCAATTAGACGTCGCCGTCCCACGCACTCTCGGCGGCGCGCCGGGACGGCTCTGGTGCAATTCATCGGCCCCCTATCTCCCCCTGCCATCGCTCACTCGTCCGGCAGGCCTCCGGTGATCCTGATCGTTAGTTCGCGGTCGGCATCCCCATCCTCCGCTCGAGGCGCCATTTTGGCGTGGAGGTAAGGAGCCGCCTTCTCGGCGATCGAAGCTGCGGTGCGCAACTGCCCGCATTCGACCTCATGGCGCATTGCGAACAACAGGACGTCCACCGGCATCATGGAAGCGATTTCCGATGGTGACAGAGCGGCGGTCGCCCATCCGGCTGCCTCTGCGACTTTCGCATCGTACTCAGCTTTACGCTTGTTCGGCGTGCCCTTCTGACGGCCGCCGGTCTTATGGCCGCTGGCCATGGGCGTGGATCCATCCGTTGCCAAAGCGCCGCCGTCGGCGCGTTGGGGCAATCATATCACAAACGGTACGGGTATGCTCTCGGTAGTTGATCCGGCCGAGCGGGTAGCATGTATCCGACACAGCCACCGCCCGCTCGGGCCCCTATTTGCACCGGCCGGCGGCGTCTAACTGCGTCTATTCATCTATTTTTGGTCTACTTTTGGCTGTCACCGCGGCTGGCAGGTCTTTTCCTCCCGGTTGAATTTCTCTGATGCAGCCTTCGGCAGAACGTGCAGCAGGAAACGCCGGATGAACTCATCGGTGGTGAGCGTCATTGTGCGATAGCGTTCGGCACCGTCGCGGCGATAATCCTTGTAGCGAAAATGGGCGGGGCGATACGCCTAGCCGCGCCCTCGCCTCACGCCGGTCGCCCTGCGACGGCCGGTTGGAGAAACGTCAGGGCGCGATGCGCCCCGCCGAAGAATGCCGCGTATTCATCCGCGATCATCACGTAGGTTATATTGACTGGGCCACATACGAAGAGAACTCGGCGAATGGTGCGGCGCAATTCGGTGAGCCGGGAGGGGGACGAATCGATGGCGGCGATACGCGCCGGCCAGGGTCTTCTGGTAGGACTCCTCCGCTGCGGACACTGTGGACGCAAGCTGCATGTAAGGTATTGGGGTGGCCGCGGCACCAATGCACGCTATCTTTGCAAAGGCGACTTTGATGATGGCGGGCAGTATTGCATCGGGTTTGGAGGCAGCTCAGTAGACCGCCGGGTAGGACAAGAAGTACTAAAGGTGATCGCGCCTTTGGGGGTGGAAGCCAGTCTGCGAGCGCTCGAAGAACTGAGCGCCGACGGCGCCGCTCAACGTGCCGCCCTGTCGCGCAAGCTGGAGCAACTGGTGTATGAGGCAAGAAAGGCCTTTGAACAGTACGACGCGGTAGATGCTCGCAATCGGCTTGCTGCGAGTGAGTTGGAGCGGCGATGGAACGAGAAGCTGGAGGAAATCGAGGTAGTCAAGCAACGGCTTTCCAGTTTGGATACCCAGCGTTATTCGGTATCAACCGAAGAAGAAATCAGAATACGCTCGAGGGGTGAAGGCTTTTCCGAAGTCTGGCAAAGTAATAACTGTCCTCCGACATTCAAGAAGATGATCTTCCGCACAGCCATCGAAGAGATCATCGTGCACACTGACCTGGATAGAAAGTCCCTTGAGTTGATAATTCACTGGAAGGGAGGTGTGCATACCCAACTTGCGATGGAGCGGCCACGTTCCGCAACGGAAACCGCCACGTCTGTGGAGGCGCTGGATATCATCCGTAGTATGGCTGTTCGCCACGGCGACGACCAGATTGCCTCGGTATTGAACCGACGCGGCTATTCCACGGGCAAAGGGAAGCGATGGAATCAGGTTCGCGTGGCGACGGCCAGGCGCAACCATTCCATCGTCGGTCAAAAGCGAGCCCTGCCCGATCCGGAGAAAGTTAGTTTGAGCCAAGCTGCAGGAATATGCGGCGTCAGTCATCGCACGATCGAACGGCTGGTGGAGGCCGACCTGTTAAAGCGTGAACAACTGACTCCCCGTGCACCCTGGGAAATTCGCCGCAGCGATTTGGACGCCGAACCCATTCGCAGAATTATCGATTGCCTCCACCGCACCGGCAAACTGATTTTGCAAGGGGCCCGCACGGAGGACCAGCTTGCCTTGTTCACTGAAAATGCTGGAAATGATAATGAATAGCGTTCAATGAATAGCGTTCTATCGCTCAGCGGCGCGGCGCACAGGTATCGCCGCAAGAATTCTACAGCTGAAATCCGCGCCGCTGAGCGATAGAACGTATTGGACTAAACCGCTCCCCCTGCCGTTGGGGCTATGGGCATTGAATGCGGCCAGATGCTTTGCTGATGTAGCAACGGAGCATTCTGAGCGACCGAGCACGCCAGGGTGGAAGCGGCTCGAGGGAGTAGGCCGTAGCAATCGAGCCTTCGAGCGGTCATCGCGGCTTGCATTTTACCCTTCGGAGCCGATGGGCGCGCACCTATAGTCGTTGTAGTCCGAGCGTCCTCGCCCCGATCAGGCGGGTAATTCGACTTCATGCGGTTGGAACGCCGATCTCGGATCATGATGTATCCGGAACCGGGTGGCAGACTTTGGGCCGCGCGATGCAGTCGATCACCACCATGGTGCCGGTGTGACAGTGCGGACATTCTCGGAGTGATTGTCCGGTCAGTGCCTCGAAACGGTCGCGGTAGTCAGCCCGCGGATCGGCTGCCAGTTCCGTGGTCGCCATCCCGAGCAGTTTCCGACACAGCGCCAGCTTTTGGGCACGATGGCAGTTGCTGAGGAAGCCGAAGTAACGGATGCGGTGAAACCGGTCCGGCAGCACATGGATCAGGAAGCGGCGGATGAACTCGTCAGCCTCGAGGGTCATGGTCTTCTGACGGCTGTCATCGCGATAGTCCTTCCATCGAAAGCTGACCTTGCCGTCGTCCATGGAAATCAGGCGATTGTTGGAGATGGCGACACGGTGGGTATAGCGGCCGACATAATCGAGAACCTGTTCAGGGCCAGCAAACGGCCGCTTGGCAAAGACCACCCAATCGGCGTTCCAGGCCGGCGCCAAGTAACGGCGGAATGCGACAGGCTCATGCAGGTGGCGGTGCGCCGAGAAGAAGTTCAACTCGCCGGCGGCGAATGCCTTATCCAGGTAGCGCAGGAACAATCCTCGGAACATCCGCGACAGCACCCTGACCGGCAGGAAGAATCCTGACCGGCAGGCGATCCAGCCTTTGCCGTCTGGCGCGATCCCACCGCCAGGAACGAGAAAATGAACGTGCGGATGGTGACACCCACGCCCACAATACCCTGAGCCCGGACAGCACGGACGTTCAGGTCTTCTACCCCTTTCACCCGCTTCATGGCGCTACCCTGCGGATCCTTCGCAGACCGAAGCGGGGAGATGGGACGGTCTGTGTCATCGATCCATGCGGGCGGCGACTGAAGATTCCGGTCTGGATGCTTCTGCGGGAATGCGCCGAGCTCATGATCTCCGGACGACCGCACCTGGGTAAGGAAGCACTCCTCTCTCTTGCTTCACTGATTGCATCACAACGCGACTCCAAAGGCCGTGTTCACGATGACCTCCTGCAAACGCCCGTTAGCGAATGCGAGGGAGGTCATCGTGGTACAACTTCAACTTCTGGACCTGATGATTCGAAAAGGAAGCGGTGCGGTGTCGATGGACGCGGCGACACGCGCCGATCTCATCAACCTCATGGCCCGCGTTGTGATGGCGGTGTTTCACGAGGAGGGGGGAAGCAATGACAGAAGTATACAGTCCCAAGATCAAACCGGAGCACTTGGCTCGCAAGGCAATTGTGTATCTTCGGCAGTCCAGCGACAAACAAGTAAGACAGAATAAGGAAAGTCAACTCCTCCAGTATGCGGTGGCCGAACGGGTGCGCGCTCTGGGCTGGAAGCAGGTCGAGACTATCAGTAGTGACCTGGGATCGAGCGCGGGCATTGCCTCCGCCCAGCGGGAAGGCTTCGAGCGTGTCCTCAGCTTGGTAGCACTGGGAGAGGTCGGCATCGTCGGCAGCCGGGAGGTATCGCGGCTATCCCGGACGGACAAAGACTGGTGTCGGCTGCTGGAGGTGTGTCAGATCTTTGGAACGCTAATCGCTGACGAGCAACAGGTATACGATTTGAATTATCTCGACGATCAATTGGTGCTGGGCATCAAAGGGACCCTCAGTGTCGTCGAGCTCAAGGTTATACGTCAACGATTGCTAGCGGGGCAGGAGTTTAAAGCCCGCCGCGGCGAACTGTTCAAAAGGCTGCCGATTGGGTTTGCCCGCGACGCTGTCGGTAAGGTTGTGTTTCACCCCGATCGACGGGTCTGCGAAGCGATCCAACTGGTGTTCACCAAGTTTCGAGAACTGTGGAGCGTGCGTCAGACATTCCAATGGTTCCGTGACCACGACATGGAGCTACCGGCCAACCCGATCCAGGGAACCGGGCTGGTCTGGAAGATTCCCTCGCAGAGCCTGATCCGTGACATCTTGTGCAACCCCTTCTATGCCGGCGCCTATGTTTGGGCACGGCGTCCGGTAACGACCTTGCTGGTCGACGGCCGGTTGGAGAAACGTCAGGGCGCGATGCGCCCCGCCGAAGAATGCCGCGTATTCATCCGCGATCATCACGTAGGTTATATTGACTGGGCCACATACGAAGAGAATCGGCGAATGGTGCGGCGCAATTCGGTGAGCCGGGAGGGGGACGAATCGATGGCGGCGATACGCGCCGGCCAGGGTCTTCTGGTAGGACTCCTCCGCTGCGGACACTGTGGACGCAAGCTGCATGTAAGGTATTGGGGCGGCCGCGGCACCAATGCACGCTATCTTTGCAAAGGCGACTTTGATGATGGCGGGCAGTATTGCATTGGGTTTGGAGGCAGCTCGGTAGACCGCCGGGTAGGACAAGAAGTACTAAAGGTGATCGCGCCTTTGGGGGTGGAAGCCAGTCTGCGAGCGCTCGAAGAACTGAGCGCCGACGGCGCCGCTCAACGTGGGGTCGCCTGCCGATTTGTTCAAAACTGCACGCTAAGCCGCCAGGGGTAAGAACGTAGCTCGAACATCGCGTAGAGGACGGAATGGAGCGGCTGGATCGGGAGTGGTCCAAACGTAGTCGCCGGTCAGCCCGATGTGCTCCCATCCGAGCGGGGCGACGTGGACAAGGAGATCCTCGGGAACGGTCACGCCCTGAGCGCGCAACTGCCGAACGACCCTGTCGAGATAAACCGTGTTCCAGTGCACTATGGCGGCGGTGATCAGACTGAGGCCTGAAGCTCGGAAGCTTTGGTTTTCAAAGGTGCGATCACGGATTTCGCCCTGGCGATGGAAGAACACGGCGCGCCGGAGCGCGTTGCTTGCCTCGCCTTTGTTGAGCCCGGCGTGGCTACGCTGGCGCAGCGCCGGATCGGACAGCCATTGCAGGGTGAACAAGGTCCGCTCGATCCGCCCGAGCGCGCGCAATGCCCGCGCCAGCGCATTTCCGGCGCCGGCCGCCGCCAGCTTCCGCAGGATCACGGACGGCACGACTGTTCCAGCTTCGATGGAGGCTTTCAGCCGCATCAGTTCGGCCCACTGCCCGAGGGTCGCCGTTGTTTCGACAGTGTCGCCTATCAGTGGTGCCAGTAGCGGCCAAGCGGCGGATTTCTCAACCGTGTAGAGCTTGCGGTCCTTCAGATCCTTGATCCTGGGGGCGAACCGGTAGCCCAACAAATGGCAGAGGCCAAACACATGATCGGTCGCTCCGGCGGTGTCGGTGTAGTGCTCGGCGATGCGCAGATCGGTCTGGTGGACATGATGCAGCAGTCCGTCGAGCACATAGGGTGCTTCGCTCATCGTCGCCGAAATAACCCGCGTGTAGAACGGACCGTAACGGCCGGAGACATGCGTGTAGATCACCGCGCCGGGGTCGATGCCGTATTTCGCGTTGACCGAGCCGACCGCTCCAGCGCGGCCCGCGGCGCGGAAATATTGCCCATCCGAGGACGAGGTCGTGCCGTCGTCCCACATCGCCGCCATGGGATGTTTGTGATGGGCGTCGATAATCGCCCCGCGCGCGGCGACGTAGTTGTCGTTGCTAATGTGCCACTGCGCCACGTTGACGAGATGGTAATAGCCGAGGCCCCGGGAGGCGTCGGCCATACGGGCGAGGCCGAGATTGGTGCCGTCGGCGAGTACCGCCGCCAACAGCGCCGGTTTGTCGGCGGCGGGATTGCCGGTGCGCAGATGGACGAACCGATCCGTGAAGCCGGTCCACGCATCGACATCGCTCAGCACCTCGGTGATGCGCACCCGTGGCAGCAGTCCGTTCAACCGGAGCGCCAGATCACGTGCCGCCTCAGGCACAACAGGCGGGATGCGAGCGATGAACAGCTTGCCGTCCTCGATCTCGACCCCATCGAGTTCGCCGCGCCCGGCGCGTTCGGCCACGAACGTCAGACGTTCGCGCAACATCTCCGTGCGGGTCGCGATGTAATGGCCGGGATCGGTCTCGCCGCCAATTCCCAAATCCCGCGCGGCTTCGGCGGGCAGAAGGTAGTTCTCCAAGGCCCGATAATCGCGGCTGCCCGCGACCCAGATGTTGCTGCCCCGCAGCCTGTCGCGGAGCGTGGCCAGCACCGCCGTTTCGTAGAGTTGCCGGTCCGCCGCGCCGTTCGCGAAGATCAGTTTGCGCCATTGCGGCGGCAGGAACGACGATGGCGGGCGTTTGGGTAGCGCACGGGTGCCGTCGCGGTCCATCGCCCGAAGAAGGTCGATGGCGGCAAGCACCGAATCATTTGGCATGTTCGACCGGAAGGCGAACGCGGCGAGGAAGCGCGGAGTGAACCGGCGCAGCACCGAATAACGCTCTGCCGCCGTGACCAGGATGTCCTGATCCGCCACGCCGGCGACGGCGCCGATGATGGGCAGCGCGCCGTCGAGTTGCGCCATGCCGACCTCGCGCTCGACCACGGCGACGCCGTCCTCCCCGGCCGCCTTCGCGCGCCGAAGGGCGGCGATGGTGCGGCGGAACAGGACCAAAGCCTTGGCGACATCACGCCGGGTCGCCTGAAACCGCTTCTCGTCGCGGTTGCGCGCCCGGCTGAACAATGTCCCCATGTATTTCTCGAACATGGCGAGCGTCGCGTCGATTAGTCGGGTTTCGAGGCTCGCGGCCTGGACCACGAGGATCGCCGTTCGCCGTGCCGGTTCGAGATCGGCGATGTGCGGGACAGTCATGATTGCTCCAGCATCGATGAGCCGAGCAAGGCGGCCTGCGTGGATGCGTCCAGCGCGTGCCGGGTCCATTTTCAACCCTCGCGCATATTCGAGGCGATCCAGCAGAGCGACGATGTTTGATGGTGCGGGGGACGCCGAGTAGTCCCGCAGCCAGGCAAAGCGTGATCGGCGCAGTTCCGGATCGACGATCAGCAACCCCGCCAGCGTATCGCGTTCCGCGTCGGTCATCCCGGTTGCAAGTGTCTCGAACGTCCTTTTTCGCGCCCGTGCTCGCGCGGCCAGGCCGATGCGTTCGAGCACGGTGGCAGGTGGCACCATGACGCCACCGGTTCGCAGAGCGGCGAGCATCGCTTGGACGATGGGTTCGCCCCGATCCGTCGCCCAGGCTGTATCGGCGCCGACTCTGTAGGCAGCGTCGCCAGTCGCTCAGTCCAAAGCGCCGCAGTCCCAGGTATCGTTGCAATTCGACGGCATGCTCGCGCCGGGTCTGATCTCGTTGCGCATAGTCGGCAAAGTCTGCAGATGGCACGCCGAGTTGATGGGCTACAAAGGCGATCATCGCTTCCGGCGGTTGCTCGGCCGGTCCCATGCCCAGTCCGGGATACTTCAAGAGGCATAGCTGGATCGCAAATCCGAGATGGTTGATCGAACGCCTCCTCGTTCGGATCAACACGAGGTCGTCCGCGCCGAGGGTGTAATGGCGAACCATCTCAGTGGGATCGGTAGGTATAGAGAACAATCGGTTTCGTTGCTCGGGAGACAACAGGGAGCGAGCGGGCATCATGGCCTCGAATTGATGACGAAGCGGCGTCCATAAACCACTTGCCTTTCGACGCCATTCTGAAAGAGGGTATCGAAAGGGAAATCCTGAGGTTTCGCCGTGCCAACCAAATTCATTCGTAAACGGCCGTTTGTGAAAGGCACCCAAGCTTCCAGTAGCGGCGTGGCGCTCGGCTATGCCCGAGTCTCAAAGGGGGACGAACAGAACAACGCACTGCAAACGAAAGCGCTCAAGGGTGCCGGTTGTAGGCGGATCTTTGAGGAGGCTGCCTCCGGCGGGCGTTGGGACCGGCCGGAACTGCACCGCCTGCTCGACCAATTGAGAGAAGACGACACAGTCGTTGTCTGGAAACTCGATCGGCTGTCGCGATCGCTCAAGGACGTGCTGCACATCATGGAGCGGATCGGCAACGCGGGCGCCGGCTTCCGTTCCATCACTGAGAATATCGACACGACCACTCCGGCTGGGCGGATGATGATGCAGATGGTTGGAGCCTTTGCCGAGTTCGAGCGGGCGATGATCCGCGAGCGGACATCGGCGGGCCTCGCCGCCGCTCGGGTGGAAGGACGGATCGGCGGGCGTCGAAAGAAGCTCGATGACACCAAGCGGCGGGAAATAGCCGAAAGTGTCGTCTCCGGTCGCAAATCGGCGGCCGACATGGCGCGGCTTTACGGTGTCAGCCAGCCTACGGTGTCGCGCATCGTGGCGGCGCACCACATCGCGTCCGGTTCGCGGAAAATGGAAGGGAGAACCTGATGCCGGTCTCGAAGACACCTCGCCGCAAGTCGACAAGTGCGGCTCGTGCGAAAGCCCCGGCCGATCCGTCCCTTCCGGACCGGCGCGGCATGGAGGCGTTCCTGGCGATGATCGCCGGTGACAGCCAGGACGATGCGCTCGATAGAGCGCAGCAGGTGATGTATGATGCGTGGGACGCGACGACGTCCCGCTCCCGCATGGCTCTTGCCCGCAAGGCGCTCGAAATCTCGCCGCTTTGCGCGGACGCCTACAGTCTCTTGGCCCAGGAAGCCGCGACACCGGCCGAAGCTCGCGACCTCTACGCGCGCGGACTGGCGGCCGGAGAACAGGCCATCGGTCCCGAGGGCTTCGCGGAATACGACGGCCATTTCTGGGGCTTTCTGGAAACGCGACCCTACATGCGCGCGCGGCAGGGACTTGCGTTGACACTGCTCGAACTCGGCGAGGAAGAGGTTGCCCTCAACCATTTTCGAGCCATGCTGAAGCTCAATCCAAACGACAACCAAGGCATCCGCTATCTACTGCTCAGTCGCTTGCTTCGACGCGACGAGATTGCGAACGTGACAGCCTTGCTGGCCGACTATCCCGACGAGTGGAGCGTCTACTGGCTCTATACAAGCGCCCTGATTGCGTATCGCGAAGGACGTGCGGACGCGCCCGCCACCCAGAAACTGTTGAAGGATGCCAAGTCCGCCAACGAGCACGTAACCGGCATCCTCGCCGGCACCAAGCCGGGCATCAGTTCAAACACCGGCTACATCACGATGGGGGGCGCCGATGAGGCGACCGACTACATTCGCGAATGCGGCGACGCATGGCGGAAGACCGCCGGAGCTGTCGAGTGGCTCGCTGCCGCACTCACCCAGACACCGCCCAAACGTCGAACCACCAAGGCAGCCCGCTGACCACCCTTAGCGTGCAGTTTGGAACAACCCGGCAGGTGACCCCTGGTAGGATGGCTTTTTCAACCTTACGTCGCCATTCCAGCTTAGCAGCGTGTGCACAATCGTCGGCGGAAAGACCAGCATCGATCACCGCTTGCTTGCTGACTAGCGCGCCTTCTGGCGTCGCCTCGAATGCGCACTGTGCCCTGGCGGACAGCACATGGAGGTCATTCGTTGCCTCCTCCGCAGTACTCATCTGCCACGAGCGAGTGCGACCTGTCCTCCGAAAATCGATCTTTTGTAGAACCGGGTGCAGCAATGGCTCGTCGGCGAAACCCGCCACTCTGACCTCACGGTTCGGCTGGATGCCGACCTGCCACCACGATTTGTCGGCGATCACCAGCCCGACGTGATCGGTTGCCTGGGTGGGGATGCGATGGAACAGCGCCTGATGCGCTGCGACCACGATGTCCGCTTGTGCAACGGCTAGCTTCTGTTTCTGGTATTCGCAGTCACCGCGGTAGGGGCACATCGGCTGGCCGGGCTTGCCGCTGCCACACACGGCGGATTCGACATCGTGACCTATGGAAATGGCGTCCTCAACCGCTGGCAGATTGAGGCACATGGGCAGCACTTCAGTGCCGTCGTCGGGATCATCGTCGGTTGGGACCTTGGCTTCCCGGCCGCGCATGATTGCGCGGACAGGCCGAGGTTCGCCATCGCGCTCAGGGCCTCATTGCCAAGTCGATGCGTTGGGACCAGCCACAGGACGCGGTGCGGTGTCTCCCTTTCGGCGTCGCGCATCGCTTCGATGAACTCACCGATTTTATCCCGACCGGCCTTGGACTTCCCGACGCCGACACTGGCCACGAGGGCCGCATGCTCGGGAGACTGTGTGTTTTGTTTGGCATGGTGCCAGTCGACCACCCGTGACAGAAAGGCACCAATATCTTCAGCGACGGTGTCGCGAGCCTGTTGCACCGTTTGGTGCGGGGCTGCGTAATGCGGCTGCATCGTCCGGATGTCAGGATCAGCGGACAGTAGCGCGAACGCGCCATC
>CAVYXX010000038.1:0-43625 GCA_963772355.1 uncultured Alphaproteobacteria bacterium
GCGTACCTCGAAACTTCCCGCCGGCGGGAAACTGTCGACGGTGACGACAATTTCTTTTGGCGCCCGGGAATGGATGCTTGGTCTCCGGGTTATGGCGGTGAGGCGGCGCAGCGTCCGCCGCCCACCCGCCGCCGTCCTCAGATCTGAGGACAGGTCGCGCTATTCCCACTATCCATCCCACCTGGGTGGTGCATTGCTGGCACCCCCGCCAGTTTACTACGCTCCACCACCCGGTAGTAGCGCGGGGGAGCGTCGTAGCCAGGCGGCGGATAATACGCTGATGGCGGCGGGTAAGAGGAAACCCTATGCTGGCGATAGCGCGGACCATTCATATGGTCAGCCGGCAGCACTTGATCCGAATAACTGCGGGACACCGGACGACCCCAAGCCTTGTTATCAATGAGGGGCGGCAACGCGCAATCAAGGGACAGGACATTCGCCACGCAGGTATGGCTAAAACCGGCCCAAGAGGCCGACGTGTCACCGGCCACTCTCACATTAGGGGTTTGTACGGGGCCTTTTTGGCCTCCCACGAGCTGGGCATTTGTTCCTATCGTGCTGATCACAACTCCCGTCGCACGATCGTGAGGCACCGCTCGTTCGACGTTTACGGTGTCACGTGATACGTTCGGTTACATAACGGAGGGGTCCAAAACCCGGTCGGCGTCGTCGCGCGGGGCGATCCGCCTACGCCGGATAAGATAAGGGAGGTCGCCATGAACTTCTTCGGAGAAAAGCGCTTTTGGTATGCGATTGTCGCCGTGATCGTGGTGGTGATTGTGGCGGCTGTATTTTGGCCACGCAACCAGACTATGGAACCTTCTATGCCAGCGCCGACAAATCCACCGGCGACTACGCCATCAACTCCGTCAACAACAACGCCGCCAAAACAGTAACGTCGGATACTCACCTCTACACCGCCCACATGTGCGGCCCGGTTGCGGGCTTGCCGTTCCGTGTTGGTGGTGGTCCCAGCTAGTTCCCGCCATGCCGACCTCGAACCATCCGCAGGGTTGTTTGTGCGCGGCTCCTCGTGCCATTCAAAGTGTCAATCCGCGCCCTCCGGCTGATCGCAGAACGTTGCGTGGAACTCTCACCTCACACCGCTCCCAAGTGCGACTTTCACTGGGGATGTCGGAATGCTGACGACTATCTTACCGCTATGGGCGGTTTTGTTTGTGATGCCGCCGCTGTCCCCCTCCCCATCAAACTCGATCTCGACGTGGGTTATATTGGCGGCGTGCAGTGAATTGAATACGGCTTCCTTGTTGGCGGCATTTGCCGCCTTGAGGGTGTTCTTGTTTTCCTCGATGCGCTTCAAATAGTCTTCGGTCATAAATACTCCGAACTTAGAAATTAACCCCGGCGCACCCCTCGCCGAGCAGCGTCCCGTCGTCGCAACCCGGCGCTGGCACAACACGAGCGGGCAGGGACCCTGCTGCAGGCGCTCCTACCAGCGCCGAAGCTGGGTGGCGCGAGTTTCTGCCAGGCGACGGGATTGCGATAGGGAACGGCAAGCGAGGCCAGGTGCGACGCAGAGCTATAGGAAGATGTTTAACCTTGTATTCTCCTCGCGGCCAGTTGAAGCGCGGCGGCCTTCTCAAGGAGAGTCGATCAGCTCTGGGAGCGGAACTCAAGCACGAGCGATAAATCGGGAAACGTGCCTTTGCGTCGCTTCAGCGGCGGATTTATCGGAATGAAGGTTCCGGCCCCTTCCATCTCGGCAAGCACGCGTTTGTAATGGCTCGCGTTAAACGGCGTATCCTCCGGTCCGAATTTCTCAATGTCGCCCAGTCTGGCGCGCCTCGCGGCGAAGCGATCGGTAATGAGCCGCGCAAATGCCTGCGGTCGAATTCGGGTTGAACCAGCACCGTCTGGTCGAAGTTCGTGGCATCGGTGAAACTGACGCCGCCTCCAGGATCAACTTTCCACATTGCCTCCTTCATCTTCGTCGAACCCAGCAGGTTGTTGCTGACGAAATAAAGGAAGTAATCGCTGACATCGCGCTGATTGCGCATTTCGAAGGAGCGGACATAGCGGGCTTTGGCGGATTTATGCAGTTGGTCGCGATAGAGGTCATGGATGAACTTCTTCCGAGCCGCACCGGTGAGCTGGTAGCCTCGTCGCCAGTCGGTGCAGGCGAATAGGCTGTCGAAGTTCTTCTCCTGGTGCGGATGGTTCAGGAAGCGGTTGATTTCCTCGAACATGAAATTCACGAGGATCTCGGTGCTCGGCCGCTTCATCAGATCGGCCACTATTTGCATAGGGAGGCCCGTCCACCCGAACGGGTCAACGAGCGCAAATGCCGGAGCGCGCGGATGGGCAATGAGCCGAGGGCGTATCGCCTTGATATAGGCGTCCTCGAAGGTCAGGCGCTCGTGGATATGGATTTCGGTCGTCGTAATATCTGGCTCTCTCCCCGCAGCGCGGCGACGTTCGCTTTGAGCGTATTCACGACGCGTCGCTTTCGCTCAACGAAGTGGAACTCGAACGGCAAGCTTAAGCCTGCACTCTGCGCCCTGAATGCCGCCTTGAGCGCCACGATAGGAGAGCCATCTTCGCCGCCCTTATAGCGCCCTGGCCCCGCGAAGCCGTCGATGTAAATAATCCGGTCAAAGTTCGTGCCGCGGCCGAGGATGGCGAACCAGGCGCCGAGGTAGCTGCGCAGTATCGCTAGTTTCGCCGCCGTGTGCGGCGCCAGAAGCCAGCTAGCGGCGATGCGTAGGTCAGACAATTCATCTACTCGGCGGCAGCGAGTTGCTGTGGGGGGAATTCGTTCCATTCGCGGTCGTCGAGCGCACGGCCGCCAGTCTTGGGGCGCAAGCCGCCCCACTGCTTGAAAAAGAATGCCACGCCCTGGCGTAAGCATTCATCGCGGATGCTGCGCACCCAGTCGGCATGCATGGCCCGAGCACTGGGCCCGCTCTCGCCGCCGACAATCACCCAGTCAATTCCCGCAAGGTCCAATTCGCCGAGCGGTCCAAGCAGTGGCTCCAGCGAGAGGAAGCGCATGGACGCTGGAGCATCCTGCAGGTGAGTGAGCCGTGACTTGGCATGGGCATCCTCAATGGAGACGCCGCACCAGATATGACGGGGCCCTCTGCCTTTGCCATAACGCGCGCGAAGGTATTTGCGCATCAACGAACTTCGTTTGGTCAGCACCTGGAACACATGCCAGTCGGCGCGCTCCATCGTGTCGAATACCTGATCGATGAATTCGCGCGGTACGTCCTTGTGGAACAGGTCGCTCATGGAATTGACGAAAATCATGCGCTGCCTGCGCCAGTTCAACGGCTGCTCAATTCGCTCCGGGCGGAGCGTCAAATCGAAGCCCGCCGAGAAAGGATGGTCGGGAACGCCGCGAAACCGTTCCGAAAAGCGCTCGGCGTAGCAGTTATCGCAGCCGCGGCTGATCTTCGTGCAGCCCGTTACCGGGTTCCATGTCGCGTCAGTCCATTCGATTGCGCTACCGTCCGCCACTTCTTACCTCGAACATAAAAAGAACGCTACATGATGCTGAAATCTTTGGCAACTTAAGCTTCTCATCGGTCGATAACATCATGTGTCATGTGTCTTAGGTCCTGTTGGCCTGGACCAGACGGCGGTCTCAGTCTCGCGCCTCGTCCTCGGAACAAGGATCGATGCCGAGTTCCTGTCGAACATGGGCGAACTTTTTCGGGTCCACGAGACGGCGGTCTGTCATCATCGCGCGCAGGGCCGTTAGGCCCGCCTCAGTGAAAAACAGCCGAGGAAAGTGGCCCTCGTTATCAAGCCGCATGAGGCCACGTGCGATCAACCCCTTCGCCGTCGGCGGCAGCTTCGGCTTGCCGGCGTCAGGACCACTGCGCCAGGTCTTGAGGTGAAAGCCCTCGGCCACGCTCGGCAATGTCGAAAAGAAGACGTCCAATTCGCGGCGAAATAGTCCCGCTCGCCGGCCGTGAACCCGGCGATCATTCGATCTTGCCCCTTGCTCATGCACACAACGTAGCACGCCGCGATCTCGGGGCGCAGTCCTTGATGTGGCGATGCGCGACGCCACTGTCCGATAATGCGTGATATGACAAGTCGCCCCTTTGATCGCCCAAACCAATTCAAGTTCAAGGAACGTTTGTCTCGCTGCTCATCCGTGTTTCGGTCGAGAGCTTAGTCGAATTAGCCATTCATCGATGGTATCCGAAGGAATGACCGGATTCCGGGGGCGGGCGACCAGCCAGTATGGCTTTGCTCTCGTTAATCAGTCGGTTGGATTCGGCCAGGTCAGCTTTCAAGCCTTCAGTGATTGCCTCCAGCTTGGCGAGGAAAGCCTGGACGCGACGAATGTTCTCATCCGCGTGAGTGCTGGCTTCCGCGACCTCGATGATCAGATCGGTGACCCGATACGGCTGGGCCAGATAGGGACATTCACGCTCTTTGAGTTTGGTATCGGCATCGGGATGGCCGCTGGAAAGCAGCGTGGGAATATTCCGATTAGCTGCGCGCCTTGCCAGCTCATACCCGGAGATCTCAGGCATGTGCACGTCGATGATCGCGAGATCAAATCCTGCCGTTTCAATAGCCTGCAAGGCAAGGCCTCCCGTTCGTTCCACCTCACCATGGCGGAAAGTTCAGTCTCAAGGACTTCAGTCAGAAGATCGCAGATGCCCGGATCGTCCTCAGCCACCAATATAGCGGTCATGTCCCTTCACCATATTCACCAGATTGGATGGGGGCATCGACGGTATACCGTTCTGACCAAGCACCAAGTAGCCAAGAGTTGCCCAGGCCTCTATTCGCTGGATGACTAAGAATTTCAGTGCGGCAGGCGGCTTTCGTCCTTTTCCGGTCACAAAGCCCAAGGGAGTTGGCAATCAGAGTCAACAAGCGTCGAAACTGCTCAATCGGGATAACCAGTCTCCAGGTCGAGGGAGCTGGCGGAAGTTGAGGAACTGGTAATTCCGCATACCCACTTAGACTTAGGGCTGGCAATCGGGTCGGTAAGTGGACACGACCGCATCAAGTACTTGTATTCATCCCAGCCGCGTTTGGTGCAGAAGGAGTAGGCGCAACGGGTTACCGTCTCCGACCGTTCCGCGACGGTGGACTTGGTGGCGCCGCAGTGGCAACCTCCCTTCACCGTCATCGTGCATGCTCCGATAGCGTCGATGAAGCCGGCAGTCGCCAGTGCATCAGAGCGGAATTTCTGACAACCGTCGAGCAAACCGAGGCAGCCGCTAATGATCCAGCATGGTATCGGGACCGGGAACAGGTATCCTCCGTATCCAATTATTTTCTGAGCGAATTTGTAGTATTGCACGGTATTATGGATGAGTTGGGCCGGGGGAACTCCCAATAAATTATCGAGACTGATGAGGAACTGCCTAGTATACTCCCTGACGACCACGGCAGACCCGCTGGCGGATTCAGTCTTTTTTTATCTTGACGGTGATGATACCGTATTCGCGTGAACGGGCAGTGGCACAGTCCAGACAGTCGTCTCAACCGCCAGAGACTCGTTTGGCGGGTGTCCGTAGCGGCGGTCCTATCCATCTTTGGAAATATCTCCATCGCAGCGAACATGTGTTCCTCCCTGGATGGCCAGAAATATTGCTCCTGCCAGTATAATCAAAGATGTAGCAGCACGGAAAATTCCTGCAATTGTACCCTCTATGATTCTCAAACGCCGGTTCCTGTTCTCCGATCTCAGCCGCCGAAGAATCTTGACCATGACAGCGAGCCATCATCGGGTCACCGTCCGCTGCAAGAGCCATTAATCCACCACAACCCAAAACCATCCCCTCCTGTTGAAGACAACCGAAAAGGTGAGCGTTCACCGCAAGAGATAACAATCAGCCACGACCCGAAGCCACTGCCTGAGGAGGGACGAACAGCCCGCGATTATGTGCAACTCGCTCAGACGGCGATTACCAAAGGCAAGATAGCCGACGCAGTCGAGTTGATCGAGAAGGGGCAAACGCGTTTGCTGGATCGGTCGGTAAGTTTGGATCGGACTGTTGACCCCATCACGGACGAGACAATTCAAACTTTATCAGCCGCCAAGCGAGCGCTGCAGACCAAGGATCGGGCGGCTGCCCTGAGAGCACTGGATTCCGCATTGGCCGCGATTAAATAAACCGACAATCGCTCACCCGGCTCCTAGATCAGCAGAAATGGGCTCAGCCCAGCACCGGGGTTACCGATGACGCGGCGACCTGTTTTCGTGTCGCCCACCCCCGGCGGGTTTGAGCGTTAGCCTGCCCGCTACGTTCACGTGCTGCATCAACCGATATCGACTGGGCGCTGTGTCCGGGCTGCGGTTTTAGGATCCTTCAGATCGGCGAGGCGTAATGCCCGTCGGTCCCTGAAGCCTTTGTATTTGAGGCTGGTCACTGGCGACCCCAGACCAGACCCAGCGGCAGCACTGGACGCGCGGCGTTACCTGCTTCAGTTGCCATGACCCGCACGGATCAGACAACGACGCCATGCTGCGGCAGCCTGCCAGCAGCATATGCCTGGCGTGTCATGGCCCAACACGCAAAATGGGCCGCACGCCGCAACGATCGAACAACACACCCACCATGCTGCCGGCAGCCCGGGCAGCCTATGCGTCGCCTGCCACATGGCGAAGATCGAACAAACGATCGCCGACGTGAATGTCCGTAGCCATACCTTCCATTTCGTCTATCCGGCGCGGACCGACAACCTGAAGATCCCGAACGCGTGCAACGTCTGCCATACGGACAAATCTACGGCGTGGGCAGCGGACGCTCTGACGCACTGGAAGGACCGCTCGCCCTGGCGCCTGAGCGAATAGGCACGTGCGTTGTGCGAGCCGATCTGTGGGCTCAAATGGGCCAATGCCGTTGCGCATCTGCTGCAGCGAAGCGCCGTCGCGGGGCTGGTGTCGATTTCATTTGCGGGCGGGGCGACCCGAGCATTTGCGTACCGACCGTTTGATGGCACCGATGCCGCCGTTGCCGAGCCGGGACAGTTGGAGATCGAACTCGGTCCGGCGGAATTCTCGTGGGAAGGCTCAGATCGCACGCTTGTCGCGCCCAACCTCCGGCTGAACTTTGGGTTTTCGGAAAGGTGGGAATTCACGTTGGAAGGACTGGTCGCATACGACCTTTCTTCGGGATCCAACGGAACGAGCGTGGTGGGCAACGAGGCGTTGCTGAAGGGTGTGCTCCGGGAGGGCAGTTTGCAGGACAAGAGCGGCCCGAGCATCGCTACCGAATTCGGGCTGCTGCTCCCCGGGATCAATGACGAGCACGGAACTGGCGGGACGCTGACCGGGATCGTCTCGCAACAGTGGCCATGGATGACGGCGCACCTCAACATTGAGGCGACTGTTACCCGCGAGCAACGTGGTGACTTGTTCCTGGACGCGATCGTGGAGGGCCCACATGACTGGACGGTGCGGCCGGTCGCGGAAATCTTCCACGAGCAGGAGTTCGGGGTATTTCGGGAAACATCCGGCCTGCTTGGAGCGATCTGGCAGGCCCGCGATAACATCGCAGTCGATGCAGGCTTCCGGAGAGCTCAGCTCAACGACCGCGCGGTCAACGAGGTTCGAGCGGGGGTGACCTTCAGCTTTCCGCTAAAATGATCGTCGGCGTGGCCTCGGTGATGACGAGCATCGGAAGCCCGGTCAGCGCAGGGGCTACCTGTTCACGACCGAACCTGAGGAATAAATGTTACTCACCGACGCAGATTCTTTTCCGTCAGCGCCGGTCGCCTGTCATGCAACGGACACCGGCTACGGTGGCGGAACCGTGGAGCCCGTCGGCGCCGCTGGCAACGATCCAATGATCGGAGAATATCATGGAAAGACACCTTTCCGCCGGCGTCGCCACGATTGTGACGCTCAGGGCGGCGTGCCGAACTGCCTCCGGTCGAGGCGATATTCCGTTCGATCCCGTGGAGGATGCTGATTTCCCAGCGGAACATGTCGCTTCGCGCGACCAGGTTGGTGACTGGCTATTGAGTCTGGCGCGCCAGCGCATGGTTAAAGGCGGGAGCCGTTAGGACGTCCTGCACCACACGAATAAAGCGAGCCGACGAAAGTCAGGCTAGCTGTCTTTGCGGGGACGCAACCGCGTCGCAGGGCGGGGCTGCTCAGGCCTTGGCACCCACCCTGCGATGGTCCGGGCGCAGGCTCGCGCCTTCGCGTTGTCCGTGACCCCTGGGAACCGTCGGCGCAACTCGATAGCGGCCGACAGCTCTCCCTCTTGATTAAACACGGCACGGATCGCGGCGGCATCAGCCTCGGTAACAATGAACATCCCAGTACCATGGCGGTGCGCACCGCAGCCGACAAGCGCGTCGCCGCCGGCAAAAATTCCATGGGTAACGACCGTGGGCCGGCCTAGGCGATATTCGATATGCAGAAAGATGATTAAGGCCGCGACAACCTTTCGTCCATATAATGTCCTGAGCTCTCATCATGAGGGAATGAGAACAAGTGAGCTTTGCCATGCTGCTAGCGTTCGGTGTGACCACCGGGCGTAAGCTTCGCGTGTCGTTGGCGGCTTCAGTCGTATGACGGCATTCAACATCGTGAGTTGACAATCCGCCGAAAGTGGCGCGCTCAAGCAAGAGCTCGGTTGCCCTCATGTACGGCTGAGCTGAGCACTGTCAGATCCAGCGACAGAGCAAATCGGGGAAAACGATCATGGAATGGTATGTCCGAAGCGGTCAGACGTTGTATCCGTTTTATCCTGCGAGTGTGTCTGATCCTAATCCGCTGACCGATACCGAGACCGTGAATGTCACCTTGAGCGAGACGGGTGATGCATCGTTGACCAAAGGCAATCCGGGATCGATCAGTGACCCTCTCAACCCGAACCTGACATCATCTGCGTTCATCGAAAGCGGCTTGATCGCCGGCACTCCGCCATTTGCTCAGAACCTATTGGACCGGCTGTATTACAATGCGCCATTTCTGAGCAACGGCCAAAGCGATCAGGTCTTGGCCAACGTATCCGTGACCGATACGGCGTCCCCTGGCGAACCGCCGCCTTCGCCTGTGTCTTTTTCTCCTTCGTCAGTCACCATCGATGTCGTCACACCACCACTGATCACCGGCACGGTAGCCAATCAGCCTGTACCGGCAGGAGGAACGCTCAATCCGTTTTCGACAGTCGGCGTCACCGATAATGACTTCAATCAAACGGCCATGGATACGGCGACGATCACGGTCTCCGATGGCTTATATACTTCACCCACCGATAAGGACGGCCTGCTCACGGGATCTGGTTTGAGCCAGTCATACCCAGGCAGCTACTCGATCCCCAACCCCGTAACTCCAGGAACGCTGGCATCAGAACTCCAAAAGCTAACCTTTACTGCTTCGAGCGGTTTCTATGGCGTGCGGACGGCAAACATGACGCTGACCGTCACAGATCAGCCGCCGAGCGGTACGACGCCCGGGGGATACTACTGGTGGTATCCACTAACAACTTGGGACTACACTACTAGTGTGAGAGAGACGGGACAGCCCATTTCTATCACCGGCCTGCCAACAGCCTCACAGACCGTTATCGCGGGAAATACGATAACGCCATTCGCGTCTGCCATTATCAATGACGACAGCACGAACGCATTCGTTTCAGTTTCGTTCGGCGAGGACAATGCTGCCAACGGATCGCTAAGCGGCTCCGGGATATATTATGGTTCCTCCGGCACTCTATATGGTTCTGTGAAAGACGTAACCAACGAGTTGGACAGTCTAGTATTTACGCCGAGCGCGTCAATTCTGCCAGCAACCACCAATTTTACGTTGACTTTGTCGGACGGCGGCATCGGAGAGACCGGAACCGCCCGTAACCACCTCGGTGATTGAAGAGCAGCTCCCGCCACCATCCCCTGTAGCTGGCACCGCACAGGAAGGACAAACACTGACCGCCAGCGATAGCGACACGAGCGCGACGTTTCAATGGCAGAGCTTGGTGAACGGAACGTGGACTTCAATCAGTGGCGCAACAGGCAACACCTATACGGTCGCCGAGGGCGATGAGAACAATGTGCTACGGGTTGAGGCCACTGGTACTGCCGGTAAAGCCGACAGTGCCGCAACGGCCAAGGTGATCGATGTCACGCCAACGCTATCGGTTGCCGTGTCTGGTACCGCCCAGGAAGCACAGCTGCTGACCGCAACTCCGACACTGGGGGCTGATGGCGACGACAGTGCTTCCAATGTCACCTACCAATGGCAACGATCGATCGATGGTAATAGCTGGACAGACATTTCCGGCGCAACGGCCAATACATACACTGCGGCCGAGGGCGATGAAAATGGCTTCCTGCGCGTCACCGCGTCATTCACTGACGATACGACGCAGACGGTGGCGGCCGTCAGTTCTGCCACGGCGAAAGTAACCGACGTGACGCCAAGCTTGACGGTTTCGCTATCCGGCGTCCCACAGGATGGACAGGTGCTCGCAGCGACCCCAGCGGTGATCACAGACGCAGACGACAGTGCTTCCAATGTCACCTACCAGTGGCAACGGTCAACCGATAACTCGACCTGGAGTAACATTAGTGGCGCAACAAGCGGTAGCTACAGGCCGACGGCCGCAGATGTTGGCGACTTCGTTCGCACCGTCGCTTCGTTTTCGGACGACACCGGACAATCTGCGATGGCTAACAGTCCTGGCACTTTGATCAACCCATCCCCAGGGGTAAATAATTTCGCGGTGTTGGACCAGACCACCAGTCAATCTTCATTCCAGCCTGGGACACCTTACACCGGACCGGTGGCTGGAATAGCCAACGAGTTTGTCGATATCACCCCAGACAATCTCGATATCGCGGCAATTACGCCAAACGTGTTCATCCATACTGGCGATGGCAACGATGGTATCAATGTCAGTAATGCTAATGGCAACAATACTTTGGACGGTGAAGGCGGTTCAAATTTTTTGGTCGGTGGCAACGGCAATGATACCTTTTACGTCAATGATCTTTACCGCCAAGGTGCCTAGCTGGACTACTATGGTTGGTATGCATGCTGGAGATGCAGCTACGGTCTGGGGGGTTACTCCTGCGGATTTCCAACTGACTTGGTTGGATGGTGGCGGCGCTGCTGGCTATACCGGCTTGACGCTGTATGCTACCGCCGCCAACAAACCCGAAGTGGCATTGACCCTAGCCGGAATGACCACTGCGGATATTGCTAGCGGCCGGCTGGATGTACAATTTGCTCCGCAGACTGCTGGGCATAACAGTTACATGGAAATTAACGTTTTGCGTTAATAAGTTATCCTAGTGATCCGAACCGGGATGTTGCGCCCCCGTCACTTCTTGGCAATCTGATCTGTCACGCCGGGGGTGTCGCCGATGCGACCGCGGGCATCCGGCCGCCGGCAAGGTCGACGCGGTCAACGGTCAGGGCCAGGGCCTTGGACAATCGGCAGCAAGGCGAGGGTCATGCAGAGCGTCCGGTCCTCCCGGTCTGCCTGCTCGGCCGCCTTCAGGAAGGCGGCGCGCTCGCCTGTGGTGAGATATTGCCGCGCGCCTTCGCGCGTGTGCAGCGTCATGCCAGTCGGCGACGGGGCGGGATGTCCGGGTGGCCCGGGTCATGCGGCGCGGTCCGGTAACCCCGGCCGCGCTTCCGCGCCGCCAGGCGGGAGAGGGCGTTAAGCCGCCCCCGGATCGGGATGGGCTCAGCCGCCGGCGTCCTTCGGTGCCGATGCGGCCCACTGGCGGACAGCAGGCATGGCCGAACAAGTCGGGCCAGATTTCCAGGCGGTAGAAGCGCCACTCGCCGCGCTCGGGGCGGACGCGGATCAGCGACACCGTCTCGGCAAAGAGCGGAAGCTGGATCGGCGCGGGTCGCGCGAAGCAAATTTTGCGGCGTTTGAGCGACTTCACATAAGAAGTGTATCACATCCGGCACGATTCGGGTCGGACCGCCGCTATCCCCGTAAAGCCGGCCAAGGGCAGCAGACGACCGGCGCAGCCAATAGTGTATCAGGGCACACCTGGCCCAAAATACTTCGGTGATTGGGAAGCCGGCACCTCGAACCTTTCTCTTCGAGGGGGCGATTGTCATATGGCTTCTTCTCTGTAACCTTTGGGTCTAGAGCCACATATATGCACTGTCACATGACGTGCTGAAACCCAGAAGTGACACGGATTACCGTCAATCGACTGTATCACGCTGTTGTAACGCAGCGGTATACCCGAATAGAACATTCCAATGCGCGGTAGCAGACTGCGACTGCACAATCGCGCTCGGGGGTACCGAGCGCCCTTAGGCGGTTGCGTCGCTCGCTGGAAGTATTGGCGGACGCGCCGGTTTTGGCGGCGCTTTACCCGTTCTGTCCAGTCTCAGTTTGAATAGCCGCGTTTGATTGCGGGTTGAATATGCGAGGGCGGTTGGTCGCGGGCACGCTGGAAAAAGAGTTCGCTGGCTGGATTTTGACCATTCAATGCCCGCGTTGCCCGGCGGATAGCAGCTCCCGTCACATTGACAGCGAAATGCTTTTGACAGCGCCATACGAGACGACCAAACTTCAGAACTCATAGTTAATTATGGACGTCGCATATATCTCTG
Organism: uncultured Alphaproteobacteria bacterium; assembly: GCA_963772355.1. Classification (GTDB taxonomy): domain Bacteria; phylum Pseudomonadota; class Alphaproteobacteria; order Acetobacterales; family Acetobacteraceae; genus Rhodopila. The sequence goes on from CAVYXX010000038.1 coordinate 12,536, forward strand.
CGCTCTCGGCGTTAGCCGGGTCTGTCGTCGGCGGCCTTATCTCAGGCGTCACGACATGGCTCAGCCAACGCGCCCAAGTGAAGGCTGGGCGGCTTGAGCATGAATTGTCGCGGCGGGAGCAACTCTACAAGGATTTTATTATTTCTGCTTCGAAAGCCTGGTGACGCCATGGTCAGAAACGACCCGCAGGTTCCAGTCATCGTCGATCTCTATGCGATGATCAGCATCATGCGGGTGGTATCCTCGCCGAAGACGCTCGCTAGCGCCGAGAACATCATGCACGCAACCACTCAGGCCTACTTCGAGCCGAACAAGCGGTCCGGGACTTATATGAACAAGTCAAGAACGGAATCGGGATCGATCCACTGAAAGAGTTCAGCGAGGCCGCGCGCTCCGAGCTGCGCACCTTCGCACCTCTCTGAGGCAAGCAAAACATTTGTAGCCGGCGATTGACGCGGCGCGCCGATTTTGGAAGACGAAGTCAAACGGTGGGTGGTGGGCCAGGCTTGGACCCACGATGCAAATCCGCAAGGATAGACCTCACCAAAATCCCTGACGAGCCTGAGGACAGTCGAGTTTCATAGGACGGCCAACGCCGGGTAGCCAACAGATCAGGCGAGTGAGGGCGTCAAACGCCCTCATAGACCAGCCTCGTGAAGAAGCTGGAAATCAGGAACTGATCCCAGTTGGCGATGAATTCCGCGGTCGGCTTGGCGGCCGCGGGCGCTTGCCGCTGTCCGGTAGTTTTCCGTCGTAGTCGATCAGCTCCAGCGCTTGATCATCCGGAACATGCCTTGGCGGTGGAGGGCATGGGCCAGATTTCCAACTCATCGGCGTGCTCTAGGCCGGGAACAAAAGGGGTCAACTCGCGTTATCGGATTATGAGCGACAAAAACAATACCCCTATCCCCAGCAATGCAGAGAAGGACCCCGATGACTGGGTTACCGGCGATAAATCCATGACCGGCGCGCAAGCTTCTTATCTGAAGACGTTATGCGAGGAGGCCGGCGAGCCGTTCGACGACAGCATTACCAAGGCAGAGGCGTCGCGTCGGATAGATGCGATGCAAGCGAAGACAGGTCGCGGCCGCACGCATTGAGCAAGCTCGGTGCGCTGAGCAACGGGGAAATAAACGCGTTGCTTCCGCGCTGCGGTTTCCGCTAACGCCCTCCTCTCCTCAAAGCGCCGGGCCTGTCACTACATCTGGTCGAAGGCACCAATCTCTGCCGCATCGCGCTCGGAACGACGATCCACCGCGCGGATTACGTCTAGCCTGATTATAGCGCATTGCCGAAGCGGTAACAGCAGACCGAGGAGCGCTAGGGCCTGTCAATGAGCCAAGTTGAGGTCGAGGGTTTCTCTCAGTGCCGCACGCGTGCTCCAAAGTGCCAGACCATAAGCCCTACCCGACCACCCAGCCGAAAACCTTTCCATCCGCCATTCCGTTCATCCTCTACCAGGGTGCCGACGATGACTCTCTCCTCAAAGCGCCGGGCCTGTCACTACATCTGGTCGAAGGCACCAATCTCTGCCGCATCGCGCTCGGAACGACGATCCACCGCGCGGATTACGTCTAGCCTGATTATAGCGCATTGCCGAAGCGGTAACAGCAGACCGAGGAGCGCTAGGGCCTGTCAATGAGCCAAGTTGAGGTCGAGGGTTTCTCTCAGTGCCGCACGCGTGCTCCAAAGTGCCAGACCATAAGCCCTACCCGACCACCCAGCCGAAAACCTTTCCATCCGCCATTCCGTTCATCCTCTACCAGGGTGCCGACGATGAGGCGGAGGACACCTATGTCCTTTCGGGAGAAAATGCCGATCACGGTATCTTTAAGCCCGATTTGGGCGAAGCCGACATCATCCAGTTCCGCCACGAAGTCAATTGTCCGCCCCCGCCAGTAGGTTTCGCGTTGGACCAAGTGGTGGCGCTCGACTTCCGCGAGCAGGATGGGTAAACGACGACTATCATGTGGCATGAGAAATGATCCACTATTTCTTTGATATCGATGCTATGTTATATTTTGTGGCGCCGGACTGGTGGCGGCCCCGCAGGCAGACGCTTGTCTCCAAAGATGAGAAGGGTGAGCTGCAGCCCACCACCATTGTCGACCCGGCGACGACGTCCCTACCTTCCCGCCGCGATCAAGTCGCGACCGGCCACGTCGTGAGTTTCAGCCGATCCGGCTAGAACATCGAATCTTCTAAGGTTTTTGCTGTTCCAGGACGCCCGCCCAGCGGGCACCGGAATTCCTTATTTACCATCGCCGCGACCATCGCGATCTGGCCTTTCATCATCTGCCGAGGGCATTGCCCGGCTGTGATGACAGCCTTCCATACGGCCTGTCACCGCGTCCGGATATACGGTTATCCTTGTTCCGCAATGGCAAACCCCATATATGGACGCTACAGGGGTATTTTTGGACTGTTATGTCATCCCATGGGGCAGACCCTCCGAAGAACCGGGCCATATTCGCGCTCAGCTCAGCTCGCCAAGCCAAAGCGGCGCACCCGGGAGTCGCGCTTCCTGTTGCAGATCCGGGCGGATCTGACGAAGCACCTCGGCGGCGCGCCCCGGCGCGCCCCGCATTGCGCAGTCGCCGCAGTCAGCGGACGAGGTGGTGGAGTGAGCACTATAACTCCAAAGACGCTTTCGATTTTACCCAGTAAAAGAGATCAAGCGGCCACACATTCGAGGTAACCCAGTGGCATCAACCGCACGAACTAGACACAAGGGAGACCGAAAAGTCTGGGAGCCTACCGAAGAGCAGCGCAAAATGGTTGGCGCGCTGACCGCGTATGGTATTACCCAAAACGAAATATGCGCAATTCTTGACATAACGGTCCCTACTCTGCATAAACATTTCCGCAGAGAGATAGACATTGCTTTTCCTTTAGCCAACGCCAAAGTTGCTGAGAGTTTATTCAATAATGCTACGAAGAATGGTAATGTCACTGCGCAGATTTTTTGGCTGAAGACGCGCGCAAAGTGGGTTGAGGCACGGCCGGACGAGAATCCTGACAACACCCTCAACATCCGCATTACGGGAGGGCTGCCTGATGAGTAATGAGACGGTGCTCACGATAAACGGCCAGCGCGTCTTCGCCATAAACTCGGCAAACTGCTTGGAACGCGTACCCGCAACCGTGTACACCAGTGCTTCGTTGATTTCGCTCGAGGCAAAATCAAAACCACTCAGATCCTTGTAGGCCGGGAAGCGCGCCGCCTTGATCTGATAAGCAACCGATCGAACCTCCCGCTCGGCGGTTTCCGCCTTGAGCAACTGCGATAGGATAGGCACCGCCGCTTCGAACGCGGGCGCACCCTGTTCCATCAGTTCACCCGCGCGGGGATGCACGGCACGGGAGATCTTCAACCCGCCAGCGCCCAATCTCCAACGCTGCAGCCAGTACTCGAGCCTTCATCGCGATGCGAAGGATTTCCGCCCAGTGGGAGCGGATCAGCTCCACGTTGATCCGTCCGGCGATGAGCGGTTCGAGGGTCGGGTAGTCGGACGGCGCCAGTTTCGCGCGGTTTCTCGTCGTGATGGCATCCTGCCCTTAACAAAGGAGACCGCTCGGCCATGAGCCAGTTCGAAGTTTTGCAAGCCGCCTTGAAGGCCCAGGACGTCCGCCAGTTGCTCGCCAAATGCGAGACAAGCGGCGCGTTGACACGGGAACAAGCGGCGAAGGTCAAGGCCAGGATCGACGCTGGCGAGGCGGCCGATATGGAGCTGACAGGCAGCAAATGCTCCCGAGGGGTTTGGACTCCGTTTTTCCGGAGGTCAATTTGAATCGATCGTGGGCTTTTGTTGCACTCTTGTCTTGGATGGTGCAGGCGCGCGCCTTGGACGAGGCAATGGTCGAGCACTGGCGTTATATCGAGGCCGAGGTGCAAAAGCTTCCAACTGACAATCCAAATTTTGACGTCGATCTAAAGCCACATGATATCGACGGGCCTCTTATTCATTGCAAATCCGAACTCGAGAGTATGGATTTGATCGATCACCTGATAGAGATCTTCACTCGAGGCTACGCGCTTGCGGACGCCACTTCGCGCATTGCGTACATCGATGCCGCTCTGGACCAGATTCCGCAGCTTGGGCTTTTTCAGCGTTTGGAACTCAAGGCGGCGGCGGTATCGCCTTTTCCCGAATGGACGTTGGGTGGCCTGAGGCAATCCAGCTGCCGGACTTTGGTGCCCCTTGAGTTTGTGGCCGGAGCGTCTCGGGAGTTGCTGATGGGGATTGTGCGGGAACGTGGTGGGGCGGGGGTTTCTGGTGGCCCCGGGGTCCCGTGGTGAAGGACGGAGCACCAGCGAGTTGAGGAAGCGCGTTTGACCTTCCGAGATGTTCTGATCGGCGACACCCTGGTCCGGCGGCTGGGCACCGACGGGCAGTGCGACCCCGCGCACGACACGATCGCCAACGACGTGGGTTGCTGCGCCAGGACCGTCCGGCGGGCGGTGGTGGCATTGAAGGCGCTGGGGCTGCTGGCGTGGCAGCGGCGCATTGTTCGCACCGGTCCGTGCGTCGACCAGACGTCAAACGCTTACGTACTGCTCACGCCTCACGGGAATCCAAGCGGCGGACAAAGTGTCCGACAAACCAGTTCTCTTGATAAATCAAGAGAACTTCTTCTCCCATGCCCGGATGACATTGTCACCGCTAAAGCTGCTCAGGAACGGCTGGCCTCGATCGCGGCGGGTCGGATGCTGGCGCTGGGTCTGGGGTAGCTATTGGATAGGTAAGGTAAACTTAGATATTGGATAGGTAAGGTAAACTTAGATATTGAATGTCAGGCGGTAAGACAATTTGTCCTTCAGGCCGCGAGGCGGCAGGACAAATTGTCCTCTGGACTGCGCTGTTTTCTCCGACTCGTCCGAATTCCCTTGCTTTGGCGCGTAGCCACGCTTTAGGCATACCTTCGTTTCTATTCACGAAAGTTGGCAATCATGTCCGGCAAAACACCAGAAATCGCCCAGCAGCTGCGCGAGCAGCTTTTCGACGGGCTAGTGCCTCTGCAAACTTTTGCTGACGCGCTCGGCGTAACTCTGCGGGCGGTGCAAGTTATGGTCCAAAAACGGAAAATTCAGACCTGCCGCGTCGGCTGCAAAAACTTCGTCGTGGTCAGTTCTGCACGGAAAGCCGCCGCCTAAATTTTGGCAACCGGGAAGCGTCCCACAACGCCCCCGGCCAACGGACAAACCTAATGGGCCTACCAAACCCACCTACTCCAACAAGCAGGTGTCTAGCCCAAAAGTCCGCTGGCAGGCAAGGGCGTTGATGGCGCGACCGCATTAAGCGAGTCGTTTTTATGTCATACGTTTTTAGCCTGAATTCATTGGCAGATCGCGAATCATCCGACGCTGAGGCGCCGCGCTTCGGCACCTGGTTGGCCAGGGCGAAGTTGCTTTATGGCATCTGGAAAACCGAATCTGGCGATGAGGTGCTGTTCGACCGCAAATATCGGCCGAGATGGCGTCGAACGCCCGACGGCATCGTCACGGCCGCCGATCCATCCCAGTGGATCGACGGCATCGTCGAGGAATGTTGGTTTTATTCCGATCGCTGCAGCCTTACGGACAGGAAACAAATTAATGCGCGGATCGCCGCGGAATGGCGGCTGGCATGAGCACGTCCTCCGCTTTCCATGCCGAATCCCGCGAACACGACGCGCGGCATCGGTACGAGATCTTAAGAGCACTCGAGCAGTTGACCTGCCTCGCCCAGCGCCAAGTTATCCGAACCCAACAAACTGCCTCCCGGGAATGGGCGACCGAAGAAGATCACCTCGCTCACCAACGCGACCAGAATGTCGCACGGGCATTGGCTTTTGTCCTGTGCGCGCCATCGCGGGACCTGGAAGCGCTCGCGGATTTTCTCGATGTGCTCGCCGAGAATCCCTGGCGGAACTCTGCGGATGGTCGAAGTCACGCATCCCGATGGTGGCCAAGCATGAGCGCCGAAGCCGACGGCTCCGTGGCGCTGGATCACCTGGATATGTCACAGGCGTCCGATCCAACTCAGCAAGCTGAATCGCCTACCCGGCCTGTGACATCCCGCCGGACAGGAACGTCACCGGCGGAACGGCAACGCCAGAAACGGGCGCGAGACCGGCAGCAACTTGTTTACGAAACCCCGGACTGGCAGCTTTTTATCGACAGCGCCACGCTGCCCCAAAAGGCCGGCTGCCAGCCACACTTCATACGCCAGATCGTCCTTAAAGAGCTGGTCGATAACGCCTTGGACGCCGGCGCCAACGTCACGCTCGATTGGGACGGGGACACATGGGTTGTGTCGGACGACGGTCCCGGCATCGACCCCGCGGACGTGCCGAAGCTGTTCGCTGTGAACAGGCCGTTGCTCAGCTCGAAGCTGCGCCGCTTGCCGCTCCGGGGTATGCTTGGCAACGGCCTCCGCGTGGTAGTAGGCGCCGTCGTCGCATATGGCGGAAGTCTGGTAGTCGAAACCCGCGGCCACCGCATGACGCTGTCTATTTGCAGCACGACGGGCGTGACTACTGTCGCCACAGATGAACCGGTTCCCAGCGTTCCAGGTACGGTTGTTCGCATCGGCAATCGTGGATGGGGCGGCCCTGAGATCGCATCGCTGGCGCGAGCGTCTGTAGTTCTTGCCAAAGACCGAAAACCTTACACAGGTGTCTCGTCGCCGTGGTGGTATGGCGCGAGGGATCTGCACCGCCTGTTCGCAAGCGTCACCCCTGAAGAAACAACAGTCGGGCGCATCTGCAATAGTCTTGGTCTGAAATATGATGATGATCGAATTGCGCGGACCCTGACGCCATCCGAAACCGCAACCGTCTTGGAAGAACTTCGGCACAAATATGAGCCAGTCCGGCCAGAGGCCTTGGGCTTCCTGGGAGAGGATGCCAACTTAATTCGGGGTGGCCATGAATCCCTAGCTTACGCTCGGAAGGGCGGCATTCACACCAATCAGGCCGGGGCCGTCATCCCTTACACCACTGAGGTATGGGCTGGGTGCTGCAGATCCAGTCAGAGAGGTCAAGGATCTGTCGGTATTACCGTCGCCCTTAACCGGTCGATAACGGTTAGTGCACTCAGAGGAACTTCATCGCCCGCTGGAATATGGCTGGAGGGCTGCAGCTTGAAACGCTGGGTCGCGGGACCTGCCGGCGACTACTCAATAGTTCTCAGCATCATCACGCCGCATGTTCAGCTTTCCGGCGACGGCAAAGAGCCGGGTACTAACGCCCTACAGCGAAGCGATCGTCGAGGTTGTGGGCAAGGCATGCCGCGCTGCTCATCGTCGGATGGAACGCCCGGAGCACGGCACGTCCATCAAGGCTGCAGCATGGGAAGTGATGGAACAGGCGTATGATAAAGCAAGTTCCGGTGGAACTCTGCCGGCAAATGCCCGCCAGATCATGTATGCCGCCAGAGGCGACATCCTCAGGCTGACAGGCAAAGACAAGCTCGACGATGACTACTTCACACAAACGCTGTTGCCTGACTACGTCGCGGAACACGGTCTGGAAGATGATTGGGACGTCGTTTACGACGCTCGCGGTAGTCTAATTGAGCCTCACACAGGACTTGAGATCAGCCTCGGCACCATCGAAGTTCGGGACTATCTTTACGCTCGTCCAGTAGTCGGACCGGTAATCAAGATAGGCGGCGGTCGAAGCTATCCGACAATGGGACCAGAAAACCGCTACAGGAATGTCCTGTATATCGAGAAGGAAGGCTTCGGGTCGCTGCTAAGGAAAGCCAGAATCGCCGGTATCTGCTCAACCCGGCTGAAAGACGGATTCCCCATACAGGACAGCGCGAATAGCCTGATACGCGTCGTTTCCGCGTCGTGATGCGGTGCCAACGACGGATCGAACGCCGGCGAATAGATCGGCACCCCAGTTGGAGCGGAAGCCACCAGTGACCTTTTGTCGCTGTGGGCCGCAATTCCCTCTCGCTGCCATTATTATCTGGCGGAACCTCGGGATGCTCCAGGAAGGTGAACAGATGGCTTCGCACTTTGCCGTAACGTTTCCGCAGGCGACGGCCGTGGCAGTTGGTCGGTGCCAGCACCATGATCGCGTTCAACTCGCGATCCAACCTGCGCTGATAGCTGCGCCGCGTGCTGTCGGCCAGATTGTTGCGCCGCCGCGCCAGCACGACCGCCCGCAACAGCAGCGCCTTCATGCGCGGAGCGAAAATCGTATCGCCCGCCTCGATAGCGTATTTGCAGTCGCGCAGTTGGTGCGCCAAACAAACCTGCCAGACATCGGCATGGCCCTGCTGCGCACCGTAGAGGTCGGAGACCCAAATGTTCGGCCGGTGACCGGCCATCGTCTCGGTGACCACGCTGGCGGCGCGGCTGTTGCGCACGACGTGGATCACCACCTGATCGTTCTGAAATACCCAATTCCAATGGGTCCGCCCGTCGATGCGCACCGTGGTCTCGTCGGAGCAGACGATCCGCGAGCGGCGCAGCCGGGCAAGAATGGTTGCGACCTGATGGTCGAAACAGGGCTTGGCACACTGCAACATCGCATCCAACGCGCCTTCGCTGATCTGGAGCGCATAGAGGTGGCGGAACAACTGCGTCAGGCGGCGGTAGCTGATCGCGTGGGTGAAGCGCAGGTAAACCGCCAACGCCAGGATGTTCACGCTGAACGGCGAGCCGCCCTCCAGGCCCGCCGGGACCGGTGCCAGGGTGATACCGCCGCAGCATGGACAATGTCCGGCATAGCGCTCTACCCGGGTCACCAAAGGGCGCACGATCGGCAGGTCGATTTTGTCATACCGGCCGTGCAGCACTTGATCGGCCTCTGTCAGCGCGGCTTGGCAATGCGCACAAGCGCCCACCTTCGCGGTCACCGTTTCGTCGACAGTGCAGGCCAGCGGGCGGCCACCGCCTTTGCGACCGAGGCTGCCTTGGCGTGGTCCGACACGCTTGGCTTTCTCCGGCTGGTTCGGCCGCTGACCCTTCGACGGCGGCAGGCTGGAATTGTCCGGGGTTTTACTCGGCTCCGCGAGCCGCGCCTCAACATCGGCAAGCCGCGTCGTTAGGCTCTGCACCTCTGACCAGAGCGCCCGGATCAGGGCGTCCTTCTCGGCGTGGCTTAGATGATCGAGGTCGGGAAGCTGCGACACGCCTTCGTTTAGAAGTCGACTCGACCGTGACCGCGTCAAGCGATTTTTCTCGACCAGTCAGCCAGTGGTCAAATTACCCTTCCGAGACACGGGTCAATGGGGTTGAGCAGATACAATCGCCGAGCGGTTCGACATTGCCGTTATGTCAAATAAGGGGTTGAGCGTAGTCGCGTCACGGGCACTATTGGACCGCCTGGCGCCGAAGATCGACAGGCTTCTAGTGATGCACGACTTCGATGTGAGCGGCTTTAGCATCTTTGGAACGCTGCACGAGGACGGACGCCGCTACCAATTCCTGAACAAACTGCCAACCGTCGATATCGGATTGCGGCTTGGTGACGTCAAGGACATGGAGCTGGAATCGGAACCCGTAGAGACGACCGGCGACTGGCAAAAGCGGGCAAGGACGCTTCAACGACGCGGTGCAACGGACGAGGAAATAGACTTCCTTCGTAAAGACCGGGTCGAGTTGAACGAAATGACATCTGGAACCTTCATCAGCTTCTTGGAACGCAAGCTCACTGAGCACGGCGTCGAGAAGGTGGTTCCCGATGAGGCCACCCTGAAGCATCACGCCCGGCGCATGGTGGAGCAGCAGCTTATCGAGGATCTGCTGACGAAGGTGCAAGACGAAGTTCGAGAGCAGGCCGCCAAGATCGAATTACCCGTTGATCTGAACGAACAGGTCCGTGACTTATTACAGCACAATTCCGCGATGGCATGGGACGAAGCTGTCGCCGCCATAGTGCGGCGGGAAGCGACACCATGAGCACCGTCAACGACCTGCGATTGACGGTCGCGTGGTTCGACACCGCGACGCCGGACGGCCCGGCATACGGCGATCCCGAAACCACCACTTGGGGAAACTTCGCCTCAATATTCAGAGTCGCGCCGGGAGAGTTTCAAAGACGGCTGCTGCTTCGTCCCCTCGCGGCTCCGACTGGAACCGGACGCTAAACAGGTCCGGCGCAAGCTGGACCGTGTAGAGGCCCGCTCTGTCGTAGTTCTGGACGTGGAGACCAACAAGAAAACCGGCGAGGTCCCGCCACTGCCGGCAGTCGCCGCCGGCCGCCTCCAGGCGCTGGCGCTGGCAGGGATCGTCTACACGTCGCATTCACACCACCCGACGGATGACATCCGATACCGGCTGATCCTGCCACTTGAGGCGGAGGTGCCGCCCGACCTCCCGGCCCCCGACATCGTGGCAGAGAAACTCGGCCTGTCAGGCGTCCTGGACCGGTCCAAGATCAACGCCGCCGCACTGTTCTATCTGCCCTCGTGTCCATACGGCGCGCTCGATCTGCATCAAACCATCGTCCTCCCTGGCCGTCCTGCGGACGTCAGCTGGCTTACGGACATCGCCGAGGCCAGGCAGGCCGAAGAAAACCGCATCGCCGCTGTAGCCCACGCTGAGGCAGCTGCGCGACTACAAGCCAAGATCGCCGCCGGATTCAATCCCGACGATAGCCTGATCGAGAAACTGCGCTCCCGCTTCGATCTCGACAGCGTGCTCCGGTCCCATGGCTACGACAAAGCCGGAAAGAAATACCGCCATCCGAACTCAAGTTCCGGCTGCTACGGCGCCGACATCAAGACATACGGCGGCATCGAGCGGGTGTTTTCCCACAACGGTACAGACCCGCTGCACGCCAACAACCTGCCCGCATGGTGCGGCAGCGTCACCGCGCTCGATGTCTTCGATGTGGTTGCTATCCTCGATTTCGGCGGCGATCGAACCCGGGCGCTCCGTGAGCTGGCCGAGCGGTTCAACATCAGTAAGGCGGCCGAGAAAAAAGCCGTAGCGAGCGTGATCTTTCGCCTCATCAGGGAACAAGCCAGCCAGGAGGCGATTGAGTCGGCGGCATTTGCCGAGGGCGAGCGTCAAGGCTTATCGCGAGATGAGGTCTGCAATGTCGCGCTCTGGGCGTGCCAGGAAGTCACCCGGAGGGCTGCCTGAATGGACGGCATGCCCAATTTCGCCGCGGCGAAGGCGGCAGCAGGAGGGAAGCCCAAACCCGATCCCTGGCGCGCACTTGATCTGCCCAGATTTGAGGGTATTCCCGTCCCCGACCGACGGTGGATCGTCCCCCACTGGCTCCCCGTGCGCGTAGTAACCCTCTGCTACGCGGACGGAGGAATTGGAAAGACACTCCTCGGGCTGCAATTGATGGCATCTACCGCATTGAGCTCAAGATGGTGCGGCATCCCCGTCACGCCGTGCAATTCCATCGGACTATTCTCGGAAGATGACGCAACCGAGTTGCATATCCGGATGGATGCCATCCGTCAGCACCACGGTGTGTCGTGGGCCGATCTTGGGAACATGCATCCGGTTGATGCAACTGGCCAGGATAACGTCCTGGTCCGGTTCCAGAGCGACGGCACGATGGTCACCACGGCACGCTTTGCCCAGCTGCGAGACGAAGCTCTAGATATCAAAGCCAGACTGGTCGTGATCGATACCGCGGCCACGTGTTTTAGCGGCAATGAAAGCGATCGCGGCCAGGTCACGCAGTTCGTCGGAAACGCGCTTACAAAGTTGGCTCAAGATATCGATGGCGCGGTGTTGCTCAACGCGCATCCGTCGCTGTCCGGACTGGCAAGCGGCGATCTCAGATCCGGATCAACAGCATGGAACAACTCCTGTCGATCCCGCTGGGGACTTGCCCGGCCCGAGGACGCAGAAGGCAAGCCCATCCTCGATTCGCCAGAACGCATCCTGACCAGGCGCAAAGCCAATGCGGCATCAACCGGCGACGAAATCACCATGGAATGGCGCGACGGTGTGTTCACCGTCCCGGAAAACTTTTCAACGGCCGGAACAGGGCACCGGAAGGACCAGGCCGAGGCCGCTTTTCTCGCGGCACTGGATGCCAACATCCGCGCCGGCCTTCACGTCAGCCAAAACAGCCGCGCGGGAAATTACGCACCAAAGGTGCTCGGCAATTCCCCAGAAGGAAGGGACTTCAACAAACGGGAACTGACCGAAGCCATGGGTAACTTATTGAAGCGTGGGCGCCTCCGCACGCAATCCTACCAGCAGAACTATCAAACGCATGAAGAGCTTGTTAGGGCCGATAAATGACGAAAACATTTCCCACGCGGTTCGGTAGTTTCCATGCGGTCGTCTGTAAGCCATTGAAAACATTGTCCACGTGGTTCGTCCACGTGGTCACCACGTGGAACGAGTTTTCCATTCGGTTGTCTGTAAGCTATTGAAAACATACAATCCAAAAGTCCACGCGGTTCTTCTCCTAACCACCCCCATACCCCCTATAGGCAGGCGACCCGTTGGGTCGTGTCGCCTGCCTAACGAAGGGGACAAGCCGATGCAGACAACAGCAACCCGAAACTTATCCTGATGCCAATGTCCAAGGCGCCAAAGGACGGCACGTCGGTCCGGCTGCATCTGCGTGATGGAAGTGATTTCGTTGGCCGCTATAGCGATCGCTTTTGGGGCTGGGTCGCGCTCCTGGACCCATGGCCACTGATCCGCGGCGACATCAGGTTCTCCCCCGGGCCCGCGTCCGCACCTCCTGGATTCGAATGCTTCCAATCCACCACGCGCCGACCTTGACCGATCTCAGGCGTGCGCGCAGCATCCCCGCGCGGATCACAGCGTGCATAGGGTCCGCAACCCAATATATCCAGGATGAAAACTCGCCCCCTTGGTGTGGCAGCCGGGGGCTTTTTCGTGCCCCTCGCTCCAGGCCCGCTAAGGCCCGCTGTTAACAAAAAGGGATGACTGTGGCATAAGCCATTGACTTCACGACCAGAACTGACCGCAGCGGAGAGCTCGCGCTTCGGGCGCGCAGCGGCTAGCCGTTCGCTGATTTTGTCGCGATCAGGTGCGGGCATGAAAAAGCCCCCTGCTACTGGAAGCATTGCTTTCGCGGGGAGGCGGACGCGCCTTTGCCCCCAGGATCAGTCGGCGTCCACCAACGTTGCGGATGCCGGAAAGTGTGCGGCGGCGGCGGGGGCGGCGTCAGTGGTGTGCCACCACCATGACCGTTCGATTTCGATGCTGTCCGAACCGGTTGCGGTGGGGGCAATTGGGGGTGATTAGCAATGTGTCGGCGGATCGAACTCGGGCTGATGGCATAATGTCGGCCGATCAAGTTCACGGCTGCCCCACGCTTAACGGCAGCCTCGATCCCGGACCTGTTGGCACTGTTACAAACTACGCAAGGCCGCCCTGGTGGCCGTCCTGTCAGTTTTCTGCCCATACCCCATTACCGCGCGAAACTCCGCCGCCTGCCTATACGCCCCTGGTCAACGGATGGGCAATCGGTGCCGCTTTGACTGCGTTTACTGGGTCGTGCCACGCGCGAGCGCGCGCGATCCAGGTCGCATAAACCGCTTCGGAACTCTGCAGAAAGCGGCGATTATACTGGGTGCCTTGCCAATGAAGATCGCGTCGACCGCCGTCTTCATGTTGTCGTCGATGCCGCGCCGGCAGACACCGCCATAGAACAGGAACGCCTTGTCGTGCGCGTCGAACACCAACTCCTGGGTCTCGCGGAAGTAGGCGCGGACGAACGGCATCCGGCTGTGCAACAGCTTCATGTGCGCCGCCTTGATGGTCAGCGGCAGGCCCTGGAGCGTGATCGTCTCGTGGCTCCAGTCGAACTGGTACGCCTCGCCGGGCGCAAAGCTCAGGGGAACGAACGCTTGTGCGGGAACCCGTGACCGCTCGTTCCGCCATGCTTTCGCAAACCGATGCACGCTGTCGTGCGCGCCATCATAACCGCGCCCGCGCAACTCTTCGAACAGCCGCTGGGTCGATCGCCGCTCCCGACGCGGTAGCCTCGCTTCTTTCTCCAGGATGCCGCTCGAAAAAGGCACGTCGTATTTGGCCGATCTTGTCCACGCCGATCATCCCCATGAGCCCCTCCCGGCCACCGCAGGCCACAGAAGGAGACATTGACGAAAACGTCAGAGGGGTCGCGATTGGACGCGAAAAACCCCCCTCAGGGGGTCATTATTGCGAGCGAGTTCACACGCTGCTGGCGTTTCAGTCTGACAACCCGCAGTTTGGCGTGTCCCTGCGGGCCGATTTTATGCGGCTTTGACCTTTCTGTGCCGTAGCGCAAGAAACTGAGCATCAAGAGGGGCAGCCTGCATCATCACCGGGCGGAACAGCTAACGAGAACCGGTTAGGCTCGCGGTATGACGATGTTCATGACCAAGGTGTGGGGCTTTCGCGGCCCTTCGACGCCGCTTCAGTTCAGCACCGAGGGATGGCGGGCGAATGCCCGCGAGCTGCTTCAGCACGCACCCGGTGCCGTAGTCCTGTTAGTGGCGACTAAAGGCCCCCAGGTGGACGAGCAGGATAAGGGCCGCCTGCAGGGGGTCATGGAGCCAACCCTTGAACCCGTGATGTCTCTGGACTTCGACGTTCAGACGCGGCCCGAAGATTTCGACGAGAACGGAAACTACAAGTGGCCCTTCGGGCTTTTGAACCGTCGTGCATGGAGGCTGCTTGACCACCCTTTGCTCGACGAAATTTCCGACCGCGACTTCCACATGGACTCTGCTCTCGGACTTGTCGAGATGACGCCGGAGGAGGAGGCGAAGGTTCGATCTCTGCGCTGGGAACCCATCGAACTTCTAAAGTCAGTCCGGGTCAACACTCGCATCGAGGGCAAGGATGCTGCACGCAGACGCGGTGCACCGCCGCCTACAACGACGCGGGCAGGCATCATGCACATGCGCAACGCTCCGGCGCACACTTACGCCATGAGGGTTGTGGGAGCGTCGGAGATTGCGTTCAAGATCGGGTGGGCGTTCGACGCCAAGGCAAGGCAACGCGAGTTCAATCTCGCTTCCATTCCCGTGCTTGGTGGCCTGTCTTACGAGATCAAGCTGATCCATCTATGGAATACCGCACGCTCTGCTTTCCTGATGGAGCAGCTCGTCCTCCGTCACTTCGACACGCACCGGCACGCAGCTAACCGCGAAGTCATCACCGGCATCTCGGACGAGACCCTACTGCAAGCTTGGACGGCGCAGGTGCAGGCCGTGAGGCGTAGCCAAATCATCGAAACCAAGAGTATGGTGCGTTAATCATGATTTATGCGTGAACTGGCTATTGGCGTTTTTTTGGGCAATTAAGGTCAGGTCGCTACGGAGACCGCCTTGCCCGAATTTTCAATCTTCTCCCTCGGCCTTGTCCTGCTAACCGCGTCTCTGGTGGCCATCGTCTCGCGCCGCCTCAAACTGCCATACAGCGTCGGCCTGGTGATTGCTGGCATCGCGCTCGCGCTGATTCCGAATGCGATTGAATTGCCGCTGACACGCGATCTGATCTTCAACATCTTCCTGCCGCCTCTCATCTTCGAGGCGGCGCTGCATTTGGAGTGGAAGGCTTTTCGCCGCGACCTTCCCCTTACCGCAGGGTTGGCATTTCCGGGCGTTCTGATTGCAGCGATTGCCGTTTCTGGCGGCATGCATTTCCTGATCGGCTGGAGCTGGATCGGTGCGGCGCTGTTTGGCGTTCTGATTGCCGCCACTGATCCCGTCTCCGTCATTGCCTCCTTTCGGGAAATGAAGGTCGAGCGGCGCTTGAGCATGCTGGTTGAGGCCGAAAGCCTTTTGAATGACGGTGCCGCAGCCGTGGGCTTTGCCCTTTTGGTCGCCATCGCCGCCGGAGATGGGGTAACTCCCGTGGCACTCGTCGGTTCACTACTGTGGACAGTGGCGGGGGGCGTGGCGGCGGGGCTTGTGGTGTCTGGCGGACTGTTGATTGTTACCGGACGCACTGAGGATCATCTGGTCGAAATCACCCTGACGACTCTCGCCGCTTATGGATCGTTCCTGCTGGCCGAGCATTTTCACATGTCGGGCGTGCTGGCCTCGCTTTCCGCCGGGCTGCTCGTTGGCAATTTCGGCATGATGCGCTCGATCTCGGAGAACAGCCGAAGCCATGTATTCGCCTTCTGGGAATACGCCGCGTTCCTTGCAAATTCGGTTGTTTTCATTCTGATCGGAAGTCATGAGGTGCACCAGCATCTGACAGATGTCGTCGGAGCCGCCGCCGTTGCTATCGTGCTTGTGCTGGCCGGGCGTGCGTTTGCGGTCTATCCGCTTTGTGCGCTGTTCGCCCCTAGCAGGCTGCGGATCGACCGCCGCTATCAGCACGTCCTCGTCTGGGGCGGTCTGCGCGGCGCACTGGCATTGGCTCTCGCTCTGGCGTTGCCCGCGGACATTCCTGAACGCGGAGAGATCATTGCAGTTTCTTTCGCCGTGGTCGCTTTTTCTATCTTCGTGCAGGGACTAACTATGCCTTACCTCATTCGCCGGCTGCGGCTAGTGGCGCCTCCTAGAAAGATCAACCACTAACCACAGAAAGCCCTCGCTTACCCGGGTTCAGCTCATACATGGAGTAAAGGGTGCTGGTGAACCCCACAGACGCCCCAGCCTTGGTTGGTGATTCCCACAGGAACCATGTTCTTCTGTTGCCACCAGACCCCCCGGGTTTGAGACGGTCTCGCCTCACGCAGACAGGAATTCGAACTTCATTCCGAACGGAGGGGACGCTTAACCCCACCGAATCGGCGATCTGTATTTGAGATCGATTTAGCCGGGCTGCTGCAGCCACCCCATGAAACGCTTCACCGCATCGACGCATGTCATGACGCCACCAGACGCCTGGCAGGGTGCTTTTCCGTGATGCAGTTCACTGCGAAAATGAAAAGGGGTCGGCGAACGCAGATCGCCGGCCCCCGATTTTCCTTGACGGTCATCGCCATCCCTGGCTGCACCGTGAGATCAATAGTAAACCAGAATCACCCCACGACGTCACCAAATAAGCCAATCACATGGCACTGGCGTCTCCCAGTATTAACGACATCCATCATGACACAAAATTAGGCTGCGCTCATACCCATCTCTACTTCGAAGATACCTTACCTCTGCTGCTTAGCAGCAGCACCGACGGTGTTAGGGTGCATCGCCGTTAGGCTTGCGGAGTCATTTGGAATCGGGCCGGGTGCCGCTGCCGATGACCGCTGGCATCGACGTCTGGAGTCTCTGCTCGGACGTGCTGCCTGATGTCGGACGCGTCAAGAGCTGTTACAGAACAAGATGGGGCAGCTTTCCAAAGTTTGCCTCGATAAGCTCCTCCACGAAATGGCCGGCGCGCAATTCAAGGTCTGCAAGGATCAGACTTATGCGCTTTGCGCCGCGGCTCGCTGCAATGTGTTCGACGGCGTCTCTTACTGTTAGTGCGACGTGAAGTACGGCGACAGCATCAGCCTGCCGTTTCCGATGGGTAAGGACGAGGGCGTCTGTTCAATCAACGCCGCGGGCGCCCACCGCCAGGCGCACGCATTGACCTGCGTCATTCGGACCGGATTAGCTTGTCGGGGCGGGAGAACCGGTCGACGAGTTTGACGGAGGTCAATGCGGGGTTTGACCGCGGGTGCATTCTCCGGCATCCGGCGGAAAGGATGACATCAGCAGCCAGCCGCTTGATCCGCCCGAACCGGAAAAGGGGAACGGCCATGAGTTCGAATCCGAGGCTATGCCAGAATAGGGAGCAAAAATCGGAACCCGGTCCCGCAATCGATGACCGACATATCGCGCCCGAAATCAGCGGGAGTGGGGGTGAGAGCAACAGATTATCCGATGCCGAACTGACCCAGTCGGTGCTGGCGGCTATCAGGCGGAATGCCCCGGCGTCGGCCGGCAAAGTTAGACCCGTTGTCAGAAATGGGTGGCTGACCCTGGATGGCGAGGTCGAGGGGCCGGTACAAAAACGGGCCACCGAAGACGCCCTCCGAGGCGTGAACGGTATCCGCAGCATGAGCAACAAAATTCTGATCGAGAGCGAGGCGATGGCCCGGCGCGTCAGCCGGAAGATCGATGAGACGTTCACCCTCGGAGCCCGTCTCAGCGCGCGTCGCGTCTCGGTCACGGCCCGCGACCATGTCGTCATTTTGTCTGGATTCGTGCGCACCAGCGTGGAACGCGAGGAGGCGGAAGCCGCCGCGTGGGCTGTTCCCGGCGTCGCTGAGGTCATCAACCGGACACGCACCGCGTAGCGAGGGCAAGCCCCGGCGGCTTCAGGGGGGGCGGCCTGCACTCGCATCTGCCGGCGACTCGCCGGACCACATTCAGCTGAGAATCAAGGTCTAGAACTCATCACCTTTGCCAGCGTATTGTCCATTTCCGCCGGTACCCTCCCCGGCGCAAGCCGCGTCGCGAAGAGATGCGCTCGCCACCGCTCCCTCCGCGGTTTGGGGTTCAGCCAGTTCAAATTGCGGCTCAGCGAATGGCAGAAGGGCCAGAACTGACGAACGGCCCATTTCTGTAGCATGAGACCGTCTCAAACCCGGGGGGTCATGCCGCGCGCCTATAGGGGCGACAGGCCTGCGCTTCGGCGACGGCGTGATCGTATTCGAGGGTGCCGTTCATCACCGCGCACCGAACCTTGAGCATCAAGTGCGCGCCGCGGGGCGACCATCGCATTTGTTGCTGGGCATTCAAGCGGCGGTGCAGCAGCCACTGCACCGTGCTCTCGGTGACCGCTGTCGAGATTGGCTCCTTCCGCCGTCTGGCCGTTGCATAGTCGATGATGATATCGGACTGGCCGCATACATACGCTTCGAGGTCGCTCAACAGGCGCACAACATTCAGTGCCACCGCAGCCGCCGGCGAGGTTGTCTTAGCGATCCCTTCGAGCGTCACCATTGTTTCGCCGATGAGCGCGAGGCCCCGACCGATCTGTCCATGCCAGAGCCGCCAGCGGATCCGCTCGATCGTTTCGGAAAGGCGGCAGCCGGCTTCGCGTTCCTCCGCCGAAGTGCTGGGCCAGCTCTTGGCCGCCTGGGCAGCATGTTGGATGCGCATCGCGAGAGAACGCCGGTTTCTGTAGCGACGCGCAATGATGTACAGTCCGACGCGCAATCAAGGCCCATTTCTGGCGGACATTACTTGAGACTGTAGCAGTCGTCCGACGCACGCTATTTGAGACTGAGCGCACGATGTTTGAGACGGACGCGAGATCATGCAGCTCGACGCACGATCGTTGAGAGACCGTCTCAAACCCGGGGGGTGATATAGGCCGGGGCGAAAACGGCGGTCGGAGGAACGGGATGAAATGGCGCGTCATGGTGGAGTTGACCGGGAGTGACGGCACCGTACGCACGCACGAAATCAGCACCGGCGGCAGCAACACGGCTGAATGCTCGGCTGCGACGGTCGGGCTGACGCTGGCGGACGGAAAGCGGATACTCGCGGGATTGCAACACCACCTTGTTCAGGCGCAGGCGGAGGACTATTGCCGCCAACGGCGGGTCTGCTCTCATTGTCGGCTGCAACGGCCGCTTAAGGATGTTCGCACGCGGCGGCTGGCCTCGTTGTTCGGAACGGTGGAGGTCCGGGCACCGCGATTTTTGCCCTGCCGATGTGCGGTGACCCGACGGCATACGCTCAATCCGGTCGCCGAGATTATGCCTGACCGGCGCACGCCCGAGTACGAGCGCGTCATCGCGAAGATGGGGTCTTTGCTTCCATATCGGCGGGCGCGGACATTGCTCTCGGAATTCCTGCCGCTCGATGACGTACCTGCGGTGGAAACCACCCGCCGGCGAACCATGAGGGTGGGGGCGCGCCTGGAGCAGCAGGCGGTGGCGAGCCAAACCTTCGCACCGGCGGCTGCGGCGCAGGCCATCGCGCTCTCCATCGATGGCGGCCATGTGCGGTCGGTCCGAAGTTATCAGGTTCGATCGTTCGAGGTGATGCTTGCCCAGGTCAGCAACGACGACGGCAAGCAGGTCGTTTTCAGCAGCATGCCGGCAGAGGCGGATCGGCAACGAGAGCAATTGTGCGGAGTCCTGCATCGGCTGGGAGCGACGCCGGCCACGCCCGTCACCATCCTGAGCGACGGTGCCGACGGACCGCGAGTGTCACGACAGCTAGTTTGTCCGCTGGGCCGAAACGAAGGCGAACTTACTCATGCGATTCCCTTGCGGCCTTTCGCTGAGCAAGCGCTTCGGCCGAGCGGGTCGCAACCGATCGTGTGAACCATCCCACAGCACTGCTCCGCCCGGTGTGGAATATCGGATCAGGACAGGGAGGTCTACCGATGGCACACATGGCTCTGGTTCCAATTGGCAAGACGAAGCGAGTGCAGGTCCTGGCTCAGAGCGGTGTCATTCTGATTTCGTGGCAGCACGAGGCGATCGTCGAGATCGCACGATACCTGGTGGCGAGCCACGAACCAAAGGCGACGATTTCCCGCCAAATGGCCTAGCGACCGATTCGATGTCGTTTGGGTTCTCGACCCTCCAGTTAAGAACAAAGGTCGCTGGAAGTTCACTCAGGTCCCGCAGCGGCTGCTGTCAGGTGATGCGAACACTGTGATAGAATAACGCAAGCAGAGGTTCCGACGGCCAAGCAACACTGATGACTCGGCATAGCTCTAGCGCAACACCGGGACGGCGCGGGGCGGAGGCGTAGATCGATCCTGCCGGGCTTCGGTGCAAAAACCATGCGCGGTTCCTCGCGAACACCTAATTGTCGGGAGGCATCACCAGGTAATGATGCGGTCTCCCGGAACGATGCTGCGCTGGCAGAGTTTTGCAGATGGGCACGTTCCCCTGCCCCGGCGGTCAGCTGAGCGGTTCGGGGTCGTCGCCGTAGGGAGCAAATTCGGAGGAAACAATTATGGGTCGCGGAATTCTGCTTTGGCTGCTCGGCGTACCGATTCCAATCATCATTCTCCTCGCCTTAATCTGGCATTGATCATGGACACAGTCCGAACGGGCGCAGCCGGGCAGACAATCGCTGTCGGTAACGAAGCCTCGTCCTCTGCCGTCAGTTGGGCAGCGATTTTCGCGGGAGCTTTCGCCGCGCTTGCTTTAACGGTAGTCCTCACTTCCCTTGGCACTGGTCTTGGCCTCACCACGATTTCGGCGTGGCCGAATTCGGGAACATCCGCCACGACCTTTACGATCGGCTCGGGTATCGGCCTGATCGTGGTTCAGTGGCTATCTTCGGCGCTCGGCGGCTTTATCACCGGGCGGCTGCGCACCAAGTGGACCGGCGTCCACACGCATGAGGTTTTCTTCCGCGACACCGCGCATGGCTTTTTGGCGTGGGCGCTGGCCACGATCGTCGGCACGGCGCTGTTAGCGGCCGCAACCACTTCGATCGTTGGCGGCGGCGTGCGCGCGGCATCGACGGTAGCCGGCGGCGCAGCACAAGCGGCAACATCTGGCATTTCGGACTACTCGGTAAACTCCCTGTTCCGCTCAGATCACGTCGATGCTTCGGCCAGCAATCAGGATGTCTCCGCGCAAGCAAGCCGCATCCTCGCTAACGGCGTTCGGAATGGTGACGTGCCTCCCGGTGATCGCACTTACCTCGCCCAACTTGTGGCGGCGAAGACCGGCATCTCGCAAGCCGACGCCCAAAAACGTGTGGATGATACGATCGCGACCACTAAAGAAGCGGAAACCAAAGCCCGGCAAGCGGCTGACGCTGCTCGAAAGGCCATCGCCACCTTTGCAATCTTCACAGCCCTTTCGATGATGATTGGGGCGTTCGTCGCAGCCGCTGCTGCCGCCATTGGTGGCCGAATTCGCGATGAATACTAGTTGTAATTGAGGGTCGTAGCGGCCGTCGCAAAGCGGGGCGGCGAAAGTCCATCGGGACATGAGCCGAAGCCAAGGCTACCCGCCGAGCAACGGCGGTCCGGCTTGAACAGGAGGAGCGGACGTGTCGACACTGATCGATGCCGCGGCGCAACGGGCAGGCCCGGCCGGCCTGCTCGACCGCGAACGGATCGTCGCCCGGGCAGGGTTCAACCGCTGGCTGGTACCGCCTGCCGCACTAGCCATCCATCTGTGCATCGGCATGGCCTATGGCTTTTCGGTCTTCTGGCTGCCGCTGTCGCATGCGATCGGCATCGACAAGATCGGTCGCCTGCCCGGCCGGTACAGATGGTCTGGAGCAAGCGCCTCGGCGTAGACCCTGCTTTGAACTGGCTCAGGGACCGGGTTCAAGAGACGTCCCAACGCTTGGAATAAAAGGCCGCAAGGCCAGCCGCGCATCAGGGATGGTCATCGCTCACCGCGGGTGCCGCCGGAGCGGTCAGCTTCGTCCCCGGCACATGACTGTCCAGGAATTAGCACACGCGTCTTACGTGCGTTGTCCGCGATAGCCGGATCATAGGGGAGCTCGTCGGGCTTGAACTTCCAGCGCCGCATCCAGGTACTTGGCGAGTTCCTTTCGTGACCCCCATGGCAGCGGGCTTATTACCAAAGCTGTCAGACATGCGGCATGCCCCTGCTGCGAACCGTAGAGGTCGGAGATCCAAATGTTCGGCTGGTGACCGGCCATCGTCTCGGTGACCACGCTGGCGGCGAGGCTGATTGCGCACGACGTGGATCACCACCTGATCGTTCTGAAATACCCAATTCCAATTGGTCCGCCCGTCGATGCGCACCGTGGTCTCGTCGGAGCAGACGATCCGCGAGCGGCGCAGCCGGGCAAGAATGGTTGCGACCTGATGGTCGAAACAGGGCTTGGCACACTGCAACATCGCATCCAACGCGCCTTCGCTGATCTGGAGCGCATAGAGGTGGCGGAACAACTGCGTCAGGCGGCGGTAGCTGATCGCGTGGGTGAAGCGCAGGTAAACCGCCAACGCCAGGATGTTCACGCTGAACGGCGAGCCGCCCTCCAGGCCCGCCGGGACCGGTGCCAGGGTGATACCGCCGCAGCAGGGACAATGTCCGGCATAGCGCTCTACCCGGTTCGCAAAAGTGCATGCTTATACGAACTCGCGATGACCCCGACTTTCCGTAAGGCTAGTTGGGCCGTGATGATCCATGATTTGCACGGGTCGATGAGTTGGTGCAAATGGCAGTGCGGGCTTAGTTCCAGAAAGCTGGTCACGAATGCGGTAAAGCCCCTGTCCCTGAAGAACGAATGTAGCCGTACCAGAGTTACCTTCTTATCTGCCGCGACCCTTACGGAGGGGACAATGACCGACGCTGCCTCTGGACTTAGATCTACATCGTTAACTCGGCTGGACTTGAACCGGCGCCTCGGCCAGCCGCTCGCGCGCATGGCCACCTAAACTACAAGACTGGCTGCGAGGCAGCTTAGTAGATCAGGAGCACCCGGCCGAGCAAGCTAATGGCTCTGCTTATACACCCGGCATCCTGCCCGATAAGGCTACCGCTGCAGCGAACAAAGTTTATTCAGCGGAGTATCTGCCTTGAGAATAGCCCAAATCGCTCCTCTTACCGAAAGCGTTCCGCCAAAACTCTACGGCGGCACGGAACGGGTGGTGTCGCACTTGACCGAGGAGCTTGTTCATCGGGGTCACGAAGTAACATTATTCGCGAGCGGTGATTCACAAACCGGCGCTGAGCTTGCGGCGGGCTGCGTTCAGGCTCTCAGATTAAGCCGTCGCGTGGCCGAACCCTTGATCTACCACACCATTATGCTCGACGAGGTCCGGCGGCGGGCGGATGAATTTGAAATACTGCATTTCCATCTCGACTATCTGCACTTCCCGATATTCCGGGACATCGCGGACCGCACATTGACTACGCTGCATGGACGGCTCGACCGCGAAGATTTGCAGGAAGTGCACCGGAAATTCCCGGACATGCCGCGAGTGTCGATTTCCGACGATCAACGCCGACCCATGCCTCCGGTCCGTTGGGCGGGAACCGTCTATCATGGGCTGCCGAAAGACTTGCACACGCCCCCCGCTTCGAGTGCGCCGCGGAATTACTTGGCTTTTCTCGGTCGCATCTCGCCGGAAAAGCGAGTGGACCGTGCGATCCGGATTGCGTCGAGACTGGGGATGCCGCTTAAGATAGCGGCCAAAGTCGATGATGCGGACACGGCTTATTTCGACGAACAAATCCGTCCGCTGCTGGACAATCCGCAAGTCGAGTTCATCGGGGAGATCGGAGAGGACGAGAAAGCTGGGTTCCTCGGGGGTGCGCGGGCACTGCTGTTTCCGATCGACTGGCCGGAGCCCTTCGGCTTGGTCATGATCGAGGCGATGGCCTGTGGGACGCCTGTCATTGCGTGGCGCTGCGGTTCAGTGCCTGAAATTGTCGATGAGGGCCTTAGCGGCTTCGTCGTTGAGACCATCGAGGCTGCGGCGACGGCGGTCACCCGGGCAGGCGAGCTCGATCCGGTCCGGATCCGCAAGACATTCGAGAGGCAATTCAGTGTAGAGCGTATGGCGGACTGCTATCTGGAGCTGTATCAATCGGCTGTTAACCGTGGGCAACTTTCGCCCCCGGCTGCAGGTACTCAATCCACCCGTCTTCGTGGCCAACAAGGGACGCTTGGCTGCCGCGGAAGCGGCACCGGCGGACCCAATCGGCATCATCGGAGCCACCGGTGAAGCATCCAAGACCGGTGACTTGCATATCAAAGTCGCGGGAGGGCCTCGGTGATAAAGCCGACACGCAGCGCGTGCGCGCTGAGCCGGTCGAACCCCGCGACCGATGTTCGCTGTCCCGGCGGCGGAGTCTTGCGTTACCTATGATGATGGCGTTCATCGATCTCGAAGGTCGTCATCGGCGTGGCGCACCCCGGTATGACTTTGGCTCAAAAACTGGCCCCTACACGTGAGCCGAGATCGTGTTATTCATCCGCTACATGTCGAGATCTGGCATGCTGGTCGGCTAATTGGCCACCACGAACGCTGTCATAGTCGCCGCCAGCATGTGCTCGATCTCGAGCATTACCTCGATGTGCTGAGAGCCTGACCGGCAACGGTATCGGAATCAAATCGCTCGGTGGCTAATCCATTGAAAGGGTTGACCGGTCTCACAGGACACGATTCGCTTGCTCTGCAACAAGACGAGCGAGTCGCTATGCCTGGTGTCGATGGCGGTCTGAACCCGCGTCTATCCGGCGCCGGATGCCGACCGGGTCGCTTGCCAACGTTGGCTCTGGCGGGCAGAGGGGCCTCAAACGGGCTGCCGATTTTGAGCTGATGTTGCTGTTCCGCTGGTCGGCGTCGGGCTGACTGCCGGCCTGGGTGGCGCGTAGTAGCTTGCTGCTTTCGAGGGGCAGGCACGGCGCCGATCTCAAACTTGGCGGTTCCGCATCGACGCCGTGCCCAACACGTGCTGGGCACGCATGCAGGGGCAGTATCCCGGCAATCGCGGCGGTCGTCCATGTGGGGATCGCGGTATCGACCATACCGACGCGAGATCAGCGCGGCTGTTCCTTTGCGCGGGCTGTCGGATGCAGGATCAAACCCATCGAACGGCATCGGCCGCCTCTCTTGCTGGCGCAGTGCGCGCGGTAGCGGGCTAGCAAAGGATGAGGCATTCCGCCTCATGTTCTATATTCGATATCAATACACTATACCTGATAACTGGTCACAAACCAGGCGTTTTTCCTTAAGATTACCTCATTAACTCATTTTCATTAGCGCTTGTTAATTGAATTATTTATATTTGGCGGGTAGAGTATTTAGTTTCATTGAAATGCAACAGGATACTTGCTGCTTCTGACTGTCTGAAGCGTCGGTCTCCCGAGGTTCGATGCTTACGGAGCGCGGGCGTCTGAAATTGCTGGTGTGCTGGCCGGGCTTGCCGGTCGGTGGCCCCCCGTTATGGCGGCCATCGCGATGATGGTGCGGAGCATTAGTGGTGTCCTATGCTCCCCTGCTGCACTCCGGGGCTGCGGTTCGGAGTCCTAAAAGTACGATCACTTCTACCGTTGCCGATCTTCCTCCTCGCCGTACGGTGTCCAAATCGCCAGCCCTTCCGGAGCATCTCTGCCCCTGGCGGCTGCTTCCGTCAGGTCTTTCTTGACCCTATCCATTTCGTCTTCCGTAAGGTCCTCAAGGTTGATCAGCCGATTGCGCGCTTCGGCGGATACCCGAATTAATTCGTCCAATTTCAGCTGTAGTGCCTCGGTGTCCCGGTTCTGAGTGTTCTGGATCAGGAATACCATGAGGAAGGTGATGATCGTGGTTCCCGTGTTGATCACCAGCTGCCAGGTGTCGGAGAAGCCGAACATCGGGCCGCTCACTGCCCAGAGAATCACGACCGCAATCGCGGCTATGAACGTATGTGCCTTGCCGCACTGCTTGGCGGTCCGTTGAGCCGCCTTGTCGAAAATAGTTGCCAGCTTGCTTCCCATGGCGGCTCTCCGAAGTTTAGGCCACCTTGTAGCCCTTCCGCTCCCTCACGCCACGGAAAGCCGCAA
The DNA here is from genome assembly GCA_963772355.1 of uncultured Alphaproteobacteria bacterium. Lineage (GTDB taxonomy): Bacteria > Pseudomonadota > Alphaproteobacteria > Acetobacterales > Acetobacteraceae > Rhodopila. The sequence goes on from CAVYXX010000038.1 coordinate 38,871, forward strand.
GATAAGTAGTAGTCCCGCTAGTCGGAGTGCTGCCAAAGGAAGTAATGCGTCGGCTCCACCGTCGATCGGAGCAATAAGTCCATATCCTTTTGCCTCATTGAACCATTTTACAATTCCCATCGGGATTTGAATGCCTCCCCCGCCGAGATGACGCCCCGCGGCCATCTTACCGTAGCGTCAGGCACAGCTGTCGTGAAGTCATCCTACGACGGAGGGCGGCGATGATCGCGCTTAATCGCGCCCGGCGGGCAGTAACCCACTGACGACGAGTAATTAAGGCAGCTCCTCATAAGGCGCGGTAAGAGATTCCGCGCCGCTGCTCGTGTCTGACATTCACCTCTGCCCCGGCATACGGCGAGGCATTTAAGCGGCTGGCCACGCCGGCAAACGACCATTTGCAGGTATGTAGGGTAAATCTCATTGATTTGTGCATCGTCTCCCCAGAGTACTCGCCAAGCAACGACGAGCTCCGTCGCAGAGTTCTGTTGAAACGCTCAGGCATTGCTTTGCGCAGCCAGCCCCTTTCGATGAACTAATTTCGGCAATACCGCATCCGTGGTCGCTCCCTGACAGTCGCGCGCCACGACGGTGAAGCGGCGCTCCTGGCGTTTCTACGCGAGGAGGTGCCCAGAAAATGGCAGACCTATTGTGATGAAGCAACGGATAATTTCCGTATCATCTCACCCAAAGATTTTCGGGTTCTGGCATGAGCGGGGTATAACTGTTGCTTAGGCCTGTGCGGCTGAGATCTTCTTGTCCCCAGTTGGGTCCCCGAGGCTGTTACGCTGGGCCCGTTCTATTTCATGGCCTTAGGGGCCGGCATGCGAACCTTTGGTGTGCGTGTTCGCTTCGATGGTGCGATGGAAGCCGGAGCCTCGGTCACTGGTGACGCGCCTACGGCGGAGCGGCCCGTTGAGCTGAACAGGTCGTCCCAGACCGAGCCCTCTTCGTCTTCGGGCGGTGACGTGGAATGTGACGGCTTGCGAGCGACGCTGGTGCCCGGCCGGGCGCGGGCTGGCCGCGCTCGCTTGGGTCGAGGCATTTCCGGGGACTGCACACCGTCGGCCTTCGCTTGCGCGGTCATGATCTCCCGTTGCATGCCCGCCAACAACAGCGATGCTTCGGCCGAGGTCAAACCAAGGCCGGCGGCATCGAGGTCACCAGGCCTTTCAATCTTCAAGATGTCCGTGACCTCTTCCTCACCCCCGGCGCCGATTTTCACCAACTTCACGATCCAGGCCACGCGTCGACTTCCCAGTAAAACAGCCGGGAACCTACTCCCTTGGGTCTCTCAGAGCCACACTGGAAAAAACATCAGTATGGGTGCAAAAAAGCGGCGCCAGGTCACAGATGACGCACGGGCCGGGTCAGCTGATCAAGGCATTCCGTCACTTGCGCCGATACTTCGCCAGCAGCTTAGGCATGTCGTATCCGACGCCGTAGCCGAAGTCGCGGCTGGCGACACGCACGGCATCCAGACGGTTGAGCATGGCATCACGCTCCGCGTCGGCCAGAGTGACCGACACCTTGAGCGCCTGCTCGAACATCCTCACCAGGGCATCGAGGTATCCCGGGTCATCCATGCCATATTCTCTGGTGAAGCCCGCTGCGCGTTCGCAATAAAACACCATCAGCTCCGCCAGTCCCTCGCGTTGGCCGGCGGCCTTTCTGAAATCCGAGATGGCCTTCTTGGCGGCGGTTACCGACACATCCTGGTTCCTGAGAACATTGGGCCAAAGCCAGCGTTCGATCATCGCCTTGTAGGGAGCCAGTAGGTCGGCACCGAGACCGAACCGGGCGTGCAGAAAGGTCCGATTCGCCTCATTGGCGGCGTACAGATCCTGAACGAGGCCGACCAAGCCCGCGCGGTCGAACGCAGCCAGTTTTCCCTTCACGTCGCTCCAGACCGGAGACGTTCTTCTGGGTCTCGCGATCATCGCGCGGCCTCGGGTTGGACCCGAGCCGACTGCCGCGATATGCGGCTTCAAGCTGTGCCGAGCTGCTCGGAGAGGAGCAGGTCGCGCAGAAATTCGAAGCGCTTTTGCCTCGCCGAAAGGGACTGCAGTCGTCTCGCGAGCGTTTCCTCATCTTCAAAATCGTCGTCGGTGTCGCCGTTCCCATCGCCATCATCGACGCCTTCGCGAGAGGGGTTGCCTTGTTTTTCGTGGAGCATTTCGGCAGTGCGGGCCTTATCCTCTTCAAGATAATGGGCAAGGCGCTGTAGCCCGGACCGCATCGTATCGGGAGGAAAGATTTCGCGAATCGCGGCGACGAAACGGGGCAGCTCCCGCGCGAACTCCGGTCGTCCTTCGGCAGCCTCCGCAAAGTTCATCAGCTTCTCGTCGACGATGTAATCGAAGGCGGCTTCTTCGCCGTGCCGTTGTCGGATTGCCGATACTGCCCGGATCTGATCCCGCCAGATCATATGAAACTCGATGGCCATGGCGCCTCATCCCTCGCTGATATCGAACGATTGCCATCGGCGGCGCTGTGATGAAAGACTGCTCGCGAGCACGGTCGGTGGCAGGCAGGGCACGGTTCCCGGCGCAGATCAGGAACAGCGTCAGCCCGCCCGCCGGGGCGGGGCCTCTGGTTTGCGCAGAGGGATCATGACCGAGGTGCGGCACCTTTACCGCGCTGGCGATGGCCTCGGGCCTGACTTCCCGCCCCTCCCGCACAAGCCGCACTAGACCATGATCCGCCTGGGTTTGGAGCGAGCGCGATACGCTCGGCTGAGCCGGCCAGTGATGGAACCAACTCCGTGATGCTCGCCGGACGCGCCGCACCGGTCGCGCCGGATCGGCCATCGCCGCCCGTCGGTCGCCCCCCTGGATCCTCGCGCCCATCTGCTGCGCTAGGCGTAATTTGCCCCTGAAGCGATAGCAAAAGATGTGGATCGAACCACGACCAGGCGAAGAGTCAGGCAAGCCCCCTGCCCTACCGACAGGATGCAGCGCCGGATGGCAACACGGCCACCTTTGCAAACAACCGGTACAATCTACCCCACCTGTGCGTCGCACCTCTGCCTCAGCACTGCTTCGTGATGCGTGCACCACGTGTCACGAACCACGCCTACCAGGGCAAGCCGCGCGCCCGCATAAAATCGGCCATCGCCTCGCCCAGAATCTCCTGTATGGGGCGCCGTTCCTGAATGGAGAGCATCTTCAACCGTTCCCAACGACTTTCGGTCATCCGCAGCGTAACGCCAGGAAGATTGCGCGAGGCGGTGTAGGTGCGGACGCGGCCGGTGGACGTGACCACGCGGGTCCGGTCGATCTCATCAGCCCGCTGCCCTTCCCCGGGATCTGGTTTCGCCTCTGCCTCCAGCGGCCGGAATTCCTGCTGCGGTTCGGGTTGCGCCGCCTCGCCGGCTGGCGGAGCTACCGGGCGGACAAAGCTGGTGAAACTGCGTTTGGCTGGCCCCGACATCAGGCGGCCTCCTCGTGGACCGCCAATGCGGCGGTGGCGGTCTTGATCTTCGCGGCATCAAGGCCGTTCACCTCCTTCCAGAGCTTTTTGATCTCGCGCGCGGCCTTGCTGCCCGGCTCGAACTCCCCGACCGCCTGACCCTGTGTCAGCGCCCTGCGGTAAACCTTCCGCTCCACGATCCGTGTCGCCAGCAACGGCAGGCCCAGGGCGCGAAGAGCCCGCTCGGTTTCCAGCATCTCCTCGTCAGGTCTGGCCGAGGTGCGCGTCATCACGGCCACAGCCGGCACCTTGTTCGCCCGCAGCAAATTAAGCGTATCTTGGGTAGCGGCGACGTCGAGGATGGACGGCTGTACCGGCACAAGCGCTAGGTCGATGTTACGGGCCACCACCTCGATAGCCGGCGCGGTATGTGGCGGGGTGTCGATGAAAATGACCTGATACCCCTCGCCTTCCGCGGCCTCGAGAGCGTCCCGCAGCTCGGCGGCAATGACCGAACCGACCGGCGGGTCCTGATTGCCGCGGGCGGTTCCCCAGACGAATGATGCGCTGGCCTGCGGATCGATGTCGATAATGGCCGTCTTGTTGCCATCCAGCTGTGCCGCCACGGCGAGGTGGACGCAGAGCGTCGTCTTGGCCGCCCCTCCCTTCTGCTGCACCAAAGCAATTCTTTTCATATCGACCTCTGTCCCGTCGTGGTTCGTGCATCACGCGTCACGCATCCGGCTCAGCGGGACTGGCATGCGGCTTTGAGGTTTAGCCGTTCAGCGTGCTTCGTGATGCACAGAGTCCTGCACCACGGTCCGTGACCGAATCAAGACCTTATGTCTCTATCCACGAGTAAGTCTCACCGTAATCTGATGCGTGATGAACGATGCGTGCATGGTGGTTACCGATGCGTGATGACGAGGGAGACATCCGGCGCTGCTCGGCGCGGAATCCGGTGCACTCGCCACCATGCATGCCCTTCACCCGGCGCGGAAAGGTCCAACGGTGGAGGATGCATCGTGGTGCGTGCATCGTGATGCGTGCGCGCCGAAAATCGAAGGGCGGCATATGGATTGGGGAAGGGGGAAACCGTTCATCACGCTGCGTGCATCACGAAGCACGAAACTCCTTATCGCACTGCCTGCCTGCGCGGAGGTGCCGCCCCGCAGACATGTCGGTCGAGGGCTCATGGACGCTTACCGCGGGATCTGGGACTCTAGCGAAGATCTTGGGAGGCGGCCTTTCAGCGCCAAAGATGACGTCGCCCTCTGGTTCCACACCACCGGGCATACGGGTCCGTACCACGGCGGTTCGGCGGAGTAAGCACCCACCAGCGTGTCC
>CAVYXX010000039.1:0-86113 GCA_963772355.1 uncultured Alphaproteobacteria bacterium
GTCGTTCACCACATTGGCGATCACCGCGTTGTCGCCGCGCTCCCGGTCGATCACGTCCAACCCGCCCTAGACCGCCTTCACAATAACGATCCCATGCGGCAAGGACGCTTTTACTGCCTCGGTATCGACCCTGTCAGGCTGTTGAACCCCAATCGTAACCTCGACGAACATTTGTGTCCGCGCATCGATCCCCAGCGATCGGATCATCGACGGCGAGGAGTGATGGATCGCGTCCTGCACCGCCCGCAAGGCCGCCTTAGTGTAGTCCCCACCATGCAGGTCGTTGCCCATGCCAAGTTCCAGGATAACGCGCTTGCGTGCCATGATCCGACCCTCCTTCAAGCAACGTCGAGCCAGACCACGGCCGCCGCATTGGCGACCAAGGTCGAGTTCGTCCCCTCGTCGTTCGGTATCTCCAGACCGCCGTCGACCACGGTGACGGTGCCGGTGCCGTGGGGCAGGGTGGCTAGCACCTCGTCCTTGTTCACCCTCTCCGGGTGAGGCACGCCGATCGTGACCTCAACCTGCATGGCATCCGTGTCGAGGCCCAAGGCATTGGCCACGCTGAGGGAATTGTGCCATAGCGCGTCACGCAACGCTCGGACCGCTGCCTTGGTGGGGTCGGCGCCCCTGATGTCGGTGCCCATACCGATCTCCAGCACCATACGCTTCAATGGCATGCCCGTCTGCTCCGTCTCTGTCGGTAGCTTACGGCGGTTTGGCGGCGGCTGGAAATAGAGACTACGGAGCAAGATATTGGCGGATCGCCTCATGAACAGGAAAAATAGATAATGTCCGGTTCGCTCAGCTCGGTTTCCCATGAAAGCTCCGACACATGGAGGATTTCGGCGCTTCGTTTCCCTGTCGCCATCGACGATCACGTCCCACCCGCCTTGATCCTGAGGGCAAATTCTGCAAAATCTGTCCCACCGGTGCGAATCACCTGTCGTCTTGGTAAAGGAGCTTCGAGCACTCAGGCCTTGAAGAAACGTTTCCAGCACGGGAAATCTCGTTTCCATTTCCTTCTCATTGTGCAGGCTATAATATTTTACAGACCCTTCGGCAAATATCACAATTAGCTTGCTCCCGTGCGCGCTATAAAATCCTGTATTCTTTTGACGTCGACGGCCCCCTTGTCGAAAAAATGAATTAAAGAGCAGAGGCCATCTGGATTCGAAAAGTTATCTATGATGAAGACAGAATGACTTAGCATGAGGGAATTTGGTGTCCCGGATGCGCTTGAAGAATACGTTTGGTATTCGGCCACGCCAGTCTGAATATCCTTACTCTCAGAAATTGACTCATGGGGGGCGATGGTCTTTCGAATATCTATTTGATTATTTCCTCTATTTTGCGCAGCTTCACGCCGTTTCGGTGTGGTCACGTACCCGGCTCAGCCAGAGGCGCCGAAATCTTCGCATGCGACCCGTCAGGGCCAGACTACGCTGGCCGGCGTCAGTCTCGAGCCGAGCAAGATGAGCCAATGGCGCCACGCCCCCAGTCATCCGGTCGGTGTCCCCCTGACAGAGGAGCGATATCACCTGGATAAACTCGACCGGCTGCATGTGGCCTGCGCCGATCAAGGCGCCAAGCTCACATCCGATTAGCTCTTCCCGGCGTAGCTTTTAGCCATACCCTCGCCGGGTTCCGCCTGCGGACCAAACGGCATGATCGGATAGCGCAGACCGGCCTTGGACAGCCCCTGCAATCCGGTCACGGCGCGCAGCAGATCGGCGGGCGGGCAGGCCATCAGCATCTCGTCGTCTGCCACGCTACCGTAACGGCGTTCAGCGTAGCACGGAATCGACAAGCTGACCTTCCGGTTCTTCAATGCGCTGCCCCAGCTATCGGCGCAGGCGCTCTCGCCGGTGATGCTGAAGTCGTAACGCTGGTAATTGCGCCATTGCAACCCGTTGATGAACAGGATCATCTGCGCCGGATTACCGTAGAACAGGCACACATCGGGCGGGCTGAGCCGTGCTGTCCGCAGCGGCGAGATGGCCAGGCCGTGATAGGTGCCCGGAGATACGCGCGGCATCTGCACCTGATGCGCCGCGGCGGCTTCGCGGTTCTCGAACCACACGCCCTCCATCTTGCGACCGGAGGTGTAGATCTCGCCGGGAGCGTCCAACCCGATCACGCTGCTGCAGCTTGAAAACGGTGGGACGTTCTCCGTGGTGATGCCGAGGGTGAAGCCGGCCATCCGGGACTGGGTGACCAGTTGGCAAGTGGAGTAGGTTTTTCCTTTGGCGGGTCTTCGGAGGCCGGGTATGGCTTCCATTTCCGCGATGTCCTCGAACAGCTTCATGCCGATGGGGAAGGTGCGCAGGCGCAGCAGTTGGTTAAGCTGCTCGGCCAGATCGGCGATGACCTTGCCGTCCAGGGCCGTTGTCTCGGGCATGTCGTTCATGGCTGCTTCTCCTGGGTCGTATGCTGACACGCGCCGGGATGAACGAAAATGGGACCAAGCCTTACGGCGACGACCGACACGCGAGGTACGGCGGCTCACCGGCCGCCCAAAGGTCGCAACAACGCTAGTCTAAGTGCCGAGGAGCTTCTGAAGTCTCACGTTCCGTGCCGCAGATGCGAGCCGCGGAATGTGCGCAGAAAGCGGCGCAGTCCAGCCATCTGCTGGCTCAGCCAGGTTCCGGTGGCCAGCGCTTCCTCGCCCGAAGGATCGCCGGTCGGCACATAACCCGCGGCAAAGTCCGCCGTGCCGAACAGCATGTCCCACCACGGCAATACCGCGCCGTAGTTGCGGCTTCGGTCCCCTGCCGCCCGCACTCCGTGATGCGCTCGATGGAACCGCGGAGAGATCAGCAGGCGGTCGCCCAGCCAGCCGAAGGACAGCCGCACATTGGCGTGCGACAGGGACTCCAGGAACCGCAGCACCAGGACCAGAAGCGGAAATTGCAACGGCGGCACGCCGATCAGCAGCGCGATCACGCCGAACCAGACGAAGGCAATAAGGTCGTCCAACACGTGGTTACGGTCGTCCGACCAGAACGTCATCTGCCGCTGCGCGTGGTGCAGCGAGTGCAATGCCCACCACCAGCGGAGCTGGTGCGCCGACCAGTGCCGGACGTAATCGGCGAAATCCAGGATAATCGCGTAAATGACGAAGGTAAGAACCTGTTGTCCCAGCAGGAACGGGAAGAGGCCCTCGAGCGTCGGGGGGACCCAGCCCTGGTCGGTTATCCAGCCGCTCAGCGAGACCTGGGCTCGGTAGAACAGCACATAGGTGACGAACGGCAGGATGCCGACACGCGACACCACGGTGTAAGCGATGTCGACCAGCACCGCCTTGTTGTCGGGCCAGCGCTCGACGGGACGCCAGTGTTCGAGCGGCAGGCAAACGGCGAAGGTCACTACGACCTGCACCGCACCATACACAGCGAACAACGCCCAGCCGTAGGACACATCCTCCCAGTTCATCAGTCCGAACTGATATAGAGCGGGGATCAGCAGGTGTTCTTCCAGCCATCCGGCAGTAAGATCGAACGGATCGCTCATTTAACGGCTGGATACCACCGTGGGCGACGGCGCGGTGGGGTTCAGGAACAATCCATGGGGCGATCGGCCGACGTCGATCGTCTCATAGGAGCCGGTGGCAGGGTCGAGCACCGCCACCTTCTCCGCCCATCGCCGCGTGATCCAGATTTTTCCATTTGGCGCGAAGGCCAGATCGTCGGGGCCGCCGGAAATATTGTAGGTGCGGATCGGCTTCAGCGTGGTGCTGTCAAGCGAGACGGTGGTACCCCCGGCGCGGTTGTTGACCCACAGGATTTTGCCATCCGGTGACAAGAACAACTGATGCGCCCCCTTGCCGGTCTCAATGTGAGCGACGACCTTGCCGGTATCCGGATCGGCAGCCGCCAGATAATCCGTCCCCATGTCCGCTACCAGCACCTGGCCGTTCAGCCATAGGACCCCGGCGGGGGTTTTGCCGATCGGCACGATCCATTTCTCGGTCATGGTGCGGAGATCGAACGCGGCGAGCTTGTCGCTGTCCTGCAAACTGATGAAAACCGTCGAGGAATCCGGCGAATAGGCCAAATGGCTCGGTGTCGCCACGACCGGGAAGCACTTGAGCAGTTTCATCGTCGCGGTGTCGTAGACGTCAACCTGGTTTCGCGCCAGGCCGTTTACCGTCAGGAATTTGGCGTCCGGGCTGAAGCCCAACTGATACGGATCGGTCACCGGGAGGCGCTTCTGCACCTCGCCGGAGTTGGGGTCTAGAAACATCATCTGATTGCCCGCCGTGTCGCCGACTAGGAGGCTGCGTCCATCCGGGCTGAGCGCCAGGTGATGCGGCTCTCGCAGTGTTGGGATGCGGCGCACTTCCTTCAGTGTGGCCATGTCGATCACGCTGACCGATGCGCCGTCGGAATTGATGACGAACGCGATCCCGGCCGCCCAGCCGGAAGCACAGAAGACGAGGGTGGCGAAACTCAGTGAAAACAAAAGGAAAAGGCGCCGCATGGCCTCAGATTCTCCCGCGGGGATGGCGGCTTTCCCTACGCCACATGCGTGGAATCGGGCAAGGCTATTCGGGCGGCGGCCGGGCAAACACCGCGGTGGCAAACGCGAACATCACGCAGGCTGGGGTCGAGATCAGCACGTTGTCGGTGAACGCAAGTGCGGCCAGGGCGAGGAGCGCGAGCCGCATGATCCGCCGATCTGACGGCCACAAGCGACGTGTATGGACAATCGTCCATCCGACAAACAGCGCGATCAACAATGTCTCCCCAACCGAACCGCCTTCGACTTCCAACCGGAGGTACTCGTTATGTGCAGATAAGGTGTGCAGCAGCTGCGCGATCCGGCCTTCAGGCGAAATCACGGCGTTGCCGGCGCCGACGCCCCATCCAACCCAGGGGGATTGCGCGGCGGCATTCTCGAAGCTGGGCCACAGCAGTTCCCGACCGCTGAGATTGGCGGTATCGTTCACTGCGACGTTGAACAGCCTGATGTCTCCCAGATCACCGGCCAGCAGGATCAGGACGGGTATCATCGCCAGTGCCATGCAGACCAGCAGCTGCCGGTCACGCGCCGCGAAGACGCGCGATCGGATGGAGATCAGGCTGATGGCCGTCACCGCCACGGCGTATGCGGCTGGCCCCCGGGCGCCCGTCGCCACGAGGATCAGGAAGTTGACGACCAGCAGCAGCAGGTCACCACGGCGACCCTCGCGGTAGAGCTGGATCAGACAGGCGTAGATCGCTGGGAGGCACACGTTGGCGAGGAAGGCGGGGTGGCCCAATCCGGCCAGGCGGGCGCCGCCGCTGTCCACGAATAATGGTCTGATATCGGCTGCCGCCAGCGGTAGGCAGGCCACAACGGCTACCAGCGGGCACCATTTGGTCGTTCGGATGATCGCCTCGGCCCAGGATTGGGGAACCCGAACAAAGCAGAAGACAAAAGGGGCCACGGACCCGATCATGGAGCGCAACGAATCCGCCACCGTTACCCCGGGATACAGGCCATGCGCCAAGCCGACAGCGGTCATCGCCAGAAACGCCCATGCTGGGCAAAGCGGGTCCGCGTGCGGTCCGAAGCGGACCATGCAGAGCAACCCGAGGCCGATTTCGATCCCCTTGATGACCGCGATGGCAGGTTGAAAAGCGTCTTCTCCGACCAGGTCGTGGAGCGCCATCTCCAGGGTCATACTGGCGATCAAAAGCCAGGCGACACAGAACTCGGTGGGAAAGCAAAGCGCCAGGAAGACGACGGCGATAACGACCGACGTCATCAGCAGAAACCCGAACAGCGGAGGGACGATCAAGCCGCAGGCAAAGGAAGCTGCCAACAGCAAGGCGGCGGTCCCGAGGATGACGCTGTCGGGTCGAGTAAGACGATCGGGCATCGGACGCCGGTATGCCGGAAAAGTATGAAGAAAAGATTGACACGGGCAGGCGGGGCCGGTGGCCAAGGACATGCGAACGGCGGTCGTCACGCCAAGAGTTGGAAGTCGGACGCAACGTCGTGACCCGGGGCGAAGTAACGTGCCACAACCGGGACCGCTGGGAGAAGATGGTTGCCAATGCGGGTTCGATGAGCTGGCCGGACCAGAGAAAATTTTGCGGGGCGAAGAACCTGCCGTAATTGGCAAGTCCAATCGATTTTGTGCCGGCGCAGTTACGATAGTCTCGACTTGATAATTACACTCCGCCAGGATTGCCGAGGGCCGGAAAAAACCGTGGAGGTCGCTGGATACTGGGCCTGGGTCAGCAAAAGTATTCAGCAAAAGTATCACTACTGTCCGGTTCGGTGAATGACATTTCCGTGGAATCCATTGATGCATAAAGCTTTCCGACAGTTCGTTGCTGGGGCGGATTTGAATGTCCGGTGGCTCTTCCCGACGATCTCGCGGGGAGGGCTTGGTCATGAACACCGGCAGGACGCTTTTCGCGCAGCTCATGGATTTTCTGCCTTGGAGCAGCTTCGACCGGATTGTCGCGCGCTACGGCGGCAACCGCGCCGTGCGCAAGCTGTCCTGCGCCGCGCAATATCAGATCATGGCGTTCGCCCAACTGACCTATCGCGCGCGACATCGAGGCCTGCCTGTCGGCGCAAGCGTCAAAGCTCTACCACATGGGGCTTCGCGAACCGGTCCGTCGCTCCACCCTCGCGGATGCCAACGAGTTGCGCGATTGGCGCATCTATGCCGAGTTCGCCCAACGACTTATCGCTCAGGCCAGATGTCTCTACGCCAGCGAAAGCCTGGGAGCAGAGCTGACCAACAGCGTCTACGCGCTGGATTCCACCACCATCGATTTGTGCATGTCGGTGTTCCCCTGGGCTCATTTCCGCTCCACCAAATCCGCGGTGAAGATGCATACGCTGCTCGATCTGCGTGGCAACATTCCCAGCTTTATCCATATCTCGAACGGCAAGCTGCACGATGTTCATGCGCTCGACATGCTGATCCCCGAACCCGGCGCGGTCTATGTGATGGATCGCGGATACATCGACTTCGCCCGCCTGCACACGCTGCATCAGGCGGGCGCCTTCTTCGTGACGCGCGCCAAGTCCAATCTGCATGCGCATCGGATCTATTCCGCGCCCACCGACCGAGCGAGCGGCGTGATCGCCGATCAAACCATCGCATTGGACGGCCCTCGTACCCGTCAGGACTATCCGGTGCATCTGCGGCGCATCCGCTTCCGCGACGCCGAAACGGCTAAGACACTGGTCTTCCTGACCAATCAGACCGCGTTGCCAGCATTGACCATCTGCGATCTGTACAAAAGCCGCTGGCAGGTGGAACTCTTTTTCAAGTGGATAAAACAGCATCTGCGGATCAAGCGGTTCTACGGCACTTCGGAAAACGCCGTGAAGACGCAAATCTGGATCGCCGTTTCGGTCTATGTGCTGGTGGCGATCGTGCGCAAACGGCTCAACCTGGAGGCGCCGCTCTACACATTGCTGCAGGTCTTTTCGGTGACGGTATTCGAAAAAATAGAGGTCCAGACTGCGTTCTCTCGTGAGGCCGACAGATCCGAAAACTTGCAAGACGAGAAACAACTGAATTTATTCGGATTTTGACCGGACAGTAGTGCAAAAGTATATTGAATCGCATTCCAGGGGCCCGCCGCAAACCCTTAGTGTCCGTCCGGGAACTTTCCGAGTCGTTAGAGTCGGTTAGGACAGGGGGCTTGAACCCATTGATCTGCTGTGATTCGATGACGGCATCAATTCGTGATGGGCATGATGTGGACCACTGAGAACCGTCCTCGGTACAACCGGGATAAGCTGCGCTATCCGAGCGACCTGACCGACGAGGAATGGGGGCACTTGGAGCACCTGATCCCGCCAGCCAAGCGTGGTGGGCGCCGACGCGAGATCGATGAACGCGAGGTGGTGAATGGCCTTTTGTACGTTCTGAGCACCGGGTGTCAGTGGCGCTATATCCCCCGGGACTTGCCGCCGCGAAGCACCTTGTTCGACTACTTCCAACGCTGGGAGTACGACGGGACGCTGTTGAGAATTCACTATGAGCTTTACCAGAAGTGCCGCGAGCTGCTCGATCGGCAAGCGAGCCCGACCGCCTGCGTCATCGACAGCCAGAGCGTTAAAAGCGCCGAAAAAGGCGGCGCACACATCGACCCTTCGGGTTATGATGCGGGCAAGAAGATCAACGGCAAGAAGCGGCATATCGTGGTGGATACCGAGGGCTTGCTGATGCATGCGGTAGTTCATCCGGCCGACGTTCAGGAACGCGATGGCGGGATACTGGTTCTGGCGAGCCTGTTCGGGCTGTACCCGTTTCTGAAAACCCTATTCGCCGACGGCGGTTACCAGGGGCCGAAATTCCGCGCGGAACTCGCCAAGCTCTTGCCTGGGTTGGCCGTTGAAATAGTCAAACGTTCGGATACGGCCCAGGGCTTTCAGGTTCTGCCCAGGCGCTGGATAGTCGAACGCACCTTCGCCTGGCTTAACCGGTGCCGTCGATTGGCCAAAGATTTTGAGAACCGGAGCCGTAATGCCCTCGCATTCATCAGATTGGCTTCCATCCGGCTGATGCTGAGAAAGCTCAGCAATTCGAATGGATAGTTTCCGGACAAACTCTTAGGCGTCGGGGTCGTCATACCTCGCGATGCGGAGCGCCGACCGGCGCTCGGCGTCGAGGCTTGGTTGCTACACCCGCATTGGCATCAGCACGTATAGCGCGCTGGCATCCCCGGCGTCCTGGACCACGGTCGGCGCGGAGCCATCGGAAAAGCGAAATTCCACCTGTTCGGGAATTTGGTCGGTGATGTCGTTCAGGTAACGCGCCTGAAAGCCAATCTCCAGCGGGCCTGCGTCGTATTTGACGTGATCCCCGTCCAGTTCCTCGGTCGCGGTACCTGTTCAGGGCTGGAGGCAGACAACACGAGCAAGTCACGCGCAAGCGAAAGCTTTACCGGCCGAGACCGCTCCGACGAGATCGCCGCGACCCGTCCGACAGCGTCGGCGAAATCCTTCTTGCCGACCCGCAGAACCTTGTCGTTGCCGCGCGGAATGACACGCTCATATTCCGGGAACGTGCCGTCGATCAGTTTACTGGTCAGCAGCATCTGGTCAGCGCGGAACTGAATGCGCGTGTCGGACAACGCGACCTCGACGTTCCCAGTGACTTCATCGAGCAGCTTGCGAAGTTCGTTGACGGTTTTGCGTGGGATGATCACGCCCGGCATAGCGGCAGCGCCCTCCGGCAGCGGTTCCTCCACCCGGGCGAGGCGGTGGCCGTCGGTGGCAACCGCGCGCAGCACCGGGGTCCCGCCGCTGTCGGCGTGATGCAGATAGATGCCGTTCAGGTAGTAACGGGTTTCCTCCGTGCTGATCGCGAACTTGGTGCGATCGATCAGGGCTCGGAGGGTCTGCGCGGCGAGGCTGAACTTGTGTGGCAAGCTGCCGGCGGTCATTGAGGGGAAATCCTCAACCGGCAGAACCGTCAGCTTAGTGTCATAGCGGCCAGCCCGCAGCGCTAGTTGTGCATCGCCACCGGGATGGTCGAGTTCGACCTCGGCCCCATCCGGCAGTTTACGGACTATTTCATACAGGGTCGCCGCCGGGGCGGTGCAGGCGCCATTGCGGGCAGATGCGGCGGGAACATCCTCAACGATCGCGATCTCCATGTCGGTGGCCGTCAGCGTGAGGTTTCCATCGCGCACCGCGATCATGACGTTCGCCAGGATGGGGATGGTGTTACGCCGCTCCACCACGCTCTGGACGTGGGCCAGCGCCTTGATCAAGGTGGCGCGGTCGGCCTTCAGCTTCATGGTCAGTTTCCTAACTGGGGTCCGGCCCCGCTTCTGGCCCGCGAAGGGCGGGGAAGCAAGCAAATCGCAATCGTGAGTGTAGCAATAGGGGGGAAGGTCCGCCAAGAACCGTGTGAGCGCTGGGGGCGGTCCGGTCACCGTTTTCTACCGGCGGACGCAACCCGTCCATCGCTGCCCCGATCGCGGGTGGCATCGCGGGGCCCGGGCCCTATGTCTGGTGTATAATCTTTGCTGGGATCCGCACTATGGCTGCACCAGAAAACCTGCTGGGGCGCGAGACCTCCCCTTATCTTCTCCAGCATGCCGACAATCCCGTGCATTGGCGCCCGTGGGGCACGGCGGCGCTGGTCGAGGCCAAAGCGGCCAACAAGCCTATCCTGGTCTCGATCGGGTATGCCGCGTGCCACTGGTGCCACGTCATGGCGCATGAGTCGTTCGAGGACCCCGACACGGCGGCTTTGATGAACAGACTGTTCGTCGCCATCAAAATCGATCGTGAGGAACGTCCCGACATCGACCAGATCTACATGTCCGCGCTACATGCACTTGGCGAGCAAGGTGGTTGGCCGCTGACGATGTTCACGACGCCCGACGGAGTCCCCTTTTGGGGAGGCACCTATTTCCCACCGGAACCCCGATGGGGGCGCCCATCATTCCGGCAGGTGCTGCAAGGGGTGGCCCACGCGTTTCACTCCGGGGCGGACGCGGTCACGCAAAACACCAAAGCGCTGACGCAGTTCCTGGAGCGGCAGGCTGCAGCGTCGGTGGGAGACGCGCCTGGGCCGGCGCAGCTCGATGCCGTGGCGCAGGCCTATCTGCGTATGACCGACCCGGAGCTTGGCGGCCTGCGCGGCGCGCCGAAATTCCCCAATCCGCCGATCTACCGCTTCCTCTGGCAGGACTCATTTCGCAGCGGTCAGACGCAGGCCAAGGATGCACTGCATCTGATGCTGGAACGCATGTCGCAGGGCGGGATCTACGACCACCTCGGCGGCGGCTTTTCCCGCTACTCGACCGACGAGGTGTGGCTGGTGCCGCACTTCGAGAAGATGTTGTACGACAACGCGCAGTTGCTTGAGCTTCTGGCGCTCGCGCACGCCGATCGGCCAAATCCGCTGTACGTGCAGCGAGCGAAGGAGACGGTCGGCTGGTTAATGCGCGACATGAGCGCGCAGCGCGTGGACGGATTGGCAGCGTTCGCGGCGTCGGAAGATGCCGATAGCGAGGGTGAAGAGGGCCGCTTCTACGTCTGGACCGAGGCTGAGGTGGATGCCCTGCTGGGTCCCGACACAGCCGCGTTCCAGCAAGCCTATGACGTGACCGCGTCCGGCAATTGGGAGGGGCACACCATCCTGCGCAGGATCACAGCATCCGGTTCGCCGGACCAGGAGGCTCGGCTCGCCAGCGCCAGGGACGTGCTGTTCAGGGCCCGGGAAAAGCGGGTGCGGCCAGGATGGGACGACAAGGTGCTGGCCGACTGGAACGGCCTGGCGATCGCCGCGCTGGCGCGTTGTGCTGCGGTGTTTGACCAAACGGCGTGGCTGAGCCGAGCGCGTGAGGCGTTCGACTTCATCTTGACCCGGATGAGCGCCGGGCACGGCGGTGTCGAGCATGCATGGCGGCTCGACCGGGTCACGGCACCGGGTTTGATCGAGGATCAGGCGGCGATGGCACGTGCAGCCCTCGCCCTTTTTGAGGCGACAGGTGAGAGCGGCTACCTCCTCGCGGCCGAGCGGCTGGCGAATGCGGCGGAAGCGGCGTTCGGCAACTCGCATGGCGGGTTCTTCACGACTGCAGCCGGTGCCGCGGACGTGCCGTTGGGCAGGCCTCGCTCCGCCGCGGACAACGCCACGCCTTCCGGCAACGGGATGATGGCTGAGGTCTTGAGCCGACTGTTCCACCTCACCGGCGACACCCGTTGGCGCGCGCGCGCTGATGCGGCGCTCAGAGCATTCAGTGGCCAGGCGGATCAGTTGTCCGGCATGCCGACGCTGCTGGCGGCCGCGGATCTGCTTGAGGAAGGTGCCAGCGTGGTCATCGTGGGTGCCGATGCGGCCGCATTGGCGGAGGCGGCGTTGAGTGTGCCCGATCCGACCGTGGTGGTGCTCCGGGTGCCAGATAGTGGTTCGCTGCCGGTGAGCCATCCTGCCTACGGCAAAGCGCCGCCACCTCACGGCGCGGCGGCTTATGTGTGCCGGCGGAGCGTGTGCGGCTTGCCGATGACCGATGCCGCGGCCTTATCGCAAGCGTTGCGCACGCGTCTTTGACTGTGGGATACGCCTCGGGGTCATCCACCGGCGTTAGGGCTGTTGAGGTGAATTCGGTGTCGAGCCCGGATTCGCGCCGGTTTCGGCGCAGCAAGGTAGGCGAACCCGCACCCGGAGAGAGCGAATGGATGCAACCGCGACAGCAGCCGCGCCGGCCAACTCCTCGCCCGCGGACCGCCCACCGACCGCCACAGCCGCGCTGGCGGCGCTTGGCATCGTTTATGGCGACCTCGGAACGAGCCCGCTTTACACCTACCAGACGATCGTTGGTTCGGTCGGCGGCCACCCGTCCGCGGAGGACGCTCTCGGGCTGCTCTCGCTGGTCGTATGGTCACTGATCATCACCGTATCGATCAAATATTGTGTTTTCGTGATGCGGGCGGATAACCACGGCGAGGGCGGCATTTTGGCGCTGATGGCGCTGGTCACCGGCCGAGCGGGGCGATCTGGAGGGGCGCTGGTGGTGGCTGGACTGTTCGGAGCGGCACTGATCTACGGCGACGGGATTATCACGCCGGCGATATCGGTGCTCAGCGCGCTGGAGGGCATCAATGTCGTGACTGACGCCTTCAAGCCGTATGTCCTTCCGGCAGCGTTGCTCGTGTTGCTGCTGTTGTTTGGGGGACAGATGAAGGGAACCGCGCGTATCGGCCAGGTTTTCGGCCCGGTGATGCTGCTGTGGTTCGCGGTGATCGCGGTGTTGGGGCTGTCGGGCGTATTACGCCGGCCGGACGTCGTGCTCGCGGTCGATCCGAGGCATACTGTCCGATTCGTTCTTGCCCACGGCCTCCATACATTCGTCGTGCTTGGGGGCGTGTTCCTGGCGCTCACTGGTGGCGAGGCATTGTATGCCGACATGGGCCATTTCGGGCGTCGGCCGATCCGGTCGTCCTGGTATGGCGTCGTTTTGCCGGCGCTGCTGCTTTGCTATGCTGGGCAGACCGCGTTGCTGTTGGAGAACCCCGGTCTCGAGGGCAACCCGTTCTTTCAGCTCGCCCCGCACTGGGCGGTGGTGCCGCTGGTGGTCCTGGCGACATTCGCGACGATCATTGCCAGCCAGGCGATCATTACCGGCGCGTTCTCCCTGACCCGGCAGGCGATGCAGCTTAACTGGTTCCCCGGGCTGAACATCGATCAAACATCGGACAAGGAATACGGCCAGATCTACGTGCCTGTGGTGAACTGGACCATGATGGTCTGCACACTGTTCCTGACCTTCAGCTTTGGCAGCTCCGACAAGCTTGCTGGAGCGTACGGCACCGCCGTCTCAACCACGATGCTGCTGACCACAACGTTGCTGTTCAACGCCATGCGGGATATCTGGCGCTGGCCGACGGTCGTCGCACTACTGGTGAGCGGGGTGTTTCTGGTGATCGACCTGGCGTTTTTTGGCGCCAACTTGCTGAAGATTCGGGAGGGCGGCTGGATTCCGCTGTTACTGGGCGCGCTGATCTTCCTGGTGATGACAACGTGGCGCCGAGGGATCGACGCGATCCGCCGAATTCAGTCGCAGAAACCGGAAGCCACCGGTGAGTTCCTCGCGCAACTGAAGAGCGGGACGATCGCCCGCGTGCCCGGAACGGCGGTGTTTTTTAGCCGCTTCGAAACTGCCATACCACCCGTCATGGTCCGTCATGTCGCTCAGATGAAGGCCTTGCAGGAGACGGTGGTCAGCCTGACGGTGCGCTTCGAGGAGTACCCGCGGGTTCCGTTGGACAAGCGCGCCCAGGTGGAAAAGGTCTCCGACGGATTGTGGCACGTTACGGTCCGGTTTGGCTTTGTCGAGCGGCCTAACGTGACAGCCGCCCTCGCGTGCGCGAAGGACAAAGGCTGCCCCCTCAACCTGGACGACGCGGTCTATTTCGCATCCCACGACGATGTCGTACGAAGTGCCAACCCGCCTCGCCTGCCGGCGTGGCGCCGCATGCTGTTCGCCGTGATGTACCGCAATGCTGTTCGTACACCCGACCGGTTCGATCTTCCGGCCGACACATTCCTGGAGGTAGGGCGCCAGATCGCGCTGTAAGAAGGGAAGTGTGGCAGCCGCGACAATTAGTCACACGACACGGGAACATGCTGGTCAAGCATTAAAAATCATCATGTTTTTGAAACACTGAAGATTTGCGATCTTTTGACGAGTTGTCCTGCCGCCGATAGAGTGAAGTTTCGCTTTTGGCCGTCGGTGCAAACACCGGGCTGGCGGCGAGGCGCTCGGCAAAGCCTACCGGCAATCGGTTTGGGCAATCAAAATCAACAGATAGGGAGAGCAGGATGTCGGAAACCGTTCATATCCATCCATCCGTGGATTCGGGAATTAAACCCGGCGCCGCCAGTTTCAGCGGCGGGACGCTGGTCTGCAAATGCACGCAAGATCCAGTCAAGGTCAGAATAGAAGGCTCGATTTCCTATAACCACGCGTGCGGCTGCACCAAGTGCTGGAAGCCGGCGGGCACGGACTTCTCGATCGTAGCTGTCGTTCCCCGCGACAAGCTGCAGGTCACGCAGAACGAGAACAAACTGCAGATCGTGGATCCCTCGGCGGCCATTCAGCGGCATGCGTGCAAGGGTTGCGGTGTTCACATGTATGGCCGGATCGAGAACAAGAACCATCCGTTCTATGGTTTCGACTTCATCCACCCTGAGTTATTCCAGGAGTCCGGCTGGCCGCCGCCGGAGTTCGCGGCGTTTGTCTCCTCCATTATTGAATCCGGTGTTGCGCCGGAAAAGATGGGGGCGATCCGCAGCCGGCTGAAGGGGCTTGGGCTTGAACCCTATGACTGCTTGTCACCGCCTTTGATGGATGCCATCGCGACACATGTCGCCAAGGCCGCTGGCGTAAAGCCGCATTGATATCTTGCCTGGGATGGCCGCCTTAGGGCGGCCTCTCGCAGGTTGATGAAGCCCTAATAAGTCACGACCGTCCGGATACTCTCCCCGCGCCGCATAAGGTCAAAGCCGTCGTTTATTTTCTCGAACGGCAGTATGTGCGTGATCAGGTCGTCGATATTTATTTTTTTGTCCATGTACCAATCGACAATTCGGGGTACGTCGGTTCGACCACGGGCTCCACCGAACGCGGTACCCATCCATACTCGTCCGGTAACAAGTTGAAATGGGCGAGTAGAGATTTCCTGTCCACTGCCAGCGACCCCAATGACGATCGACTTGCCCCAACCGCGATGAGCACATTCCAGCGCCTGGCGCATGACCTTGGTGCTGCCGATACATTCGAACGAATAGTCGGCTCCCCCTTTGGTGAGATCCACCAGGTATGGCACCAAATCGCCTTGCACCTCGCTCGGATTCACGAAGTGGGTCATGCCGAATTTCTCGGCCATCTCCCGCCGGCGAGGATTGAGATCTACGCCCACGATCATTTCGGCGCCGGCCATTCGCGCACCTTGAAGGACATTTAGGCCGATACCGCCTAGGCCAAAGACGACGACACGTGCGCCGGGCTCCACTTTGGCGGTATTTATTACTGCTCCGATGCCGGTCGTGACGCCACAGCCGATGTAGCAAACCTTTTCGAACGGCGCGTCCTGCCGGATCTTCGCCAACGCGATCTCAGGCAGCACGGTGAAGTTGGAGAAGGTGGAGGTGCCCATATAATGCATCACCGGGGTACCGCCCGAGGAGAAGCGGCTGGTGCCGTCCGGCATAAGCCCCTTGCCCTGCGTGGCGCGGATGGCGACGCACAGATTGGTCTTTCGCGACAGGCAGTATTCGCACTGCCTGCATTCCGGCGTGTACAGCGGAATAACGTGGTCGTCCTTTTTCAGGGACGTGACGCCGGGGCCGACATCCACGACTACACCGGCGCCCTCGTGACCGAGGATGGCTGGAAAAATTCCCTCGGGGTCAGCGCCTGAGAGCGTGAACTCATCGGTGTGACAGATCCCTGTAGCCTTTATCTCGACCAAAACCTCCCCAGCACGTGGGCCTTCGAGTTCCACTGTTTCCAGGCTCAAGGGCTGGCCTGCCTGACGTGCGACAGCAGCGCGGGTTTGCATAAGAGTGTCTCCAGTTGGTCCGCCGCCCGTTCAGGTGGTGGGGCCGTCAGTTTTTCTTTGATCCGTCCTCGTTGAATTGTTGGAGATACGCGATGACATTCTTGCGTTTCGTTTCGTCCTTGATACCGGGGAAAATCATCTTGGTGTGCGGGACAACCGCTTGGGGATTGGTCAGGTATTTATCAAGCTCTTCCGGCGTCCAGACGATGCCGGAGTCCTTATTCGCGGGCGAGTATTCAAAGCCCGTGTAGGTGCCTGCCTTCCGGCCAACAACACCACTCAGCACGGGACCGATCGCGTTCTTGGCGTTAGGTCCAATCTGGTGGCAGGCCTTGCAGACAACGAACTCCTTCTCGCCGGCAGCCGCGTCCTGCGCGTGCGCCGACGTTGCAAGACCAACCAAAATCGCAGATGCGACAAGATATGAACGGATCACAAATCCTCCCGTAGCTCGCTCTTAGACGGCTTTGAGACGTTCCAGGTGTGTGGGCACTCTGTCAATGCCGCCCTACTCATTTCGTTCAAATCTTCCCGTCTTCTTGATCCGGCCAAGCGCATCGCCAGCGTGTAACCTGAAAGGCTGGATGTTCGCCGACCCATTGGGCGAGGTAGGGCTGCGCCTGCATCATACAGCTTTGCAGCGAGCCGGAGGTCTGAAACAACACGTGATACTCGTGGCAGGAGGTGGGATTTGCCAGGGCGCACGCCAACAGGATGAGATCGACCAGGTTCATGGATAGTCTCGCGAATAAATAAGCGATTTACAGCTTTTAGGCCTTATCGCCAATCAGGGTTCACCGCCATTCGGAGGGATGCAGCCGGTTGCGCAAAAGGTAGGACAAGCCACGCGACCACAATTCGTCAGTATTGCCGCGGATGTCTACGCTGCCGGCGGCGACCACCTGGCCAGTCTCGACGTCGCGCACCACAAGATTGATATTGAGTATCAGATTGGAGACCTTTTGCACCCAGCCTGTCACTGAAATCTGTGCGCCCACCTTCCGCGCAAGATCCACGTCGCAGCCGTTGCAGGTTCGCATGTCCAAATCCCGAGCTCGGTCGCCGACCGTCCGCAGATCCACCATCGAGCAGCAGCCGGAACTCCACAAGCATGGTCCGCAGTTCGGCATCGAGCGCGCTCAGGCGGTGCTGTTCGGCTGGGTCAGTCCCCTGAACCTGACCTTGAAGACTGGTATCGTCGAAGGCGAAGTCGAACGCGGCGGTCGGCGACGGATCCGCTGCCGCAACGGCTGTTGCGCTGCAGCACACGCATAAAAGGACCGCGCATGGCCAACTCTTCATCCCCAAAGCTCCTGTTGAGGGTGCGGCTTACGCACCAGTCGTGTTGCTGCCGGGAGACAGGTTCCGCATACTGGGTTTATGGAACGTCCAGACCCGCCGCGAAGTGACGGCGTCACCCGGCGCGGATTGATCACAAGTGCGGCCGGCGCTGTGTTGGCGGCGCGGGGAGCGCGCGCCGACGGTGCGCCTCTCGGGGTGGGCTATCTCCGGTGGACCGAGCGGCGTCCGACCATCTCATTGCTCGACAAGCCGGCCGCGGATGATGGTTTGGCTGGTGCACAGCTTGCCATCAGCGACAACAATACGACCGGGCGGTTCCTCGGTCAGAACTTCGCCTTGATTGACGCCCCGGTGCGTGAAGGCGACGATCCGGTTGATATTTTTGCGAAAATGGTGACCGAAGGGACCGCGTTGTTGCTGACGGATGTTCCGATGCAGCCGCTTTTGGCGGTTGCCGGCGCTGCCAGCGCGAAAGGAGCGACCCTGTTCAACATTGCCGCGCCGGACGATGCGCTGCGGCAGGAATCGTGTCGCAGCAATGTGATTCATGTCGCACCGTCCCGGGCCATGCTGGCCGATGCATTAGGGCAATATCTGGCCTGGAAGAAGTGGACTCGTTGGGTGTTGGCTTATGGCTCCCACCCCGAGGATGGCCTGTTGGCAGATGCATACCGGCGATCCGCCAAGCGCTTCGGGGCGCGCATTGTGAAGGACCTTCAATACAAGGACACCGACGGCGCACGGCAAACTGATTCCGAAGTCGTGCAAACGCAACAGCAGATGCCGGTATTTACCCAGGGGTTGCCCGAGTACGACGTCCTGGTGACCGCCGATGAGACCGAGGTGTTCGCGGGCTATCTGCCATATCGGACCTGGGATGCGCGTCCTGTAGTCGGATCGTCCGGCCTGCGTCCTGTGTCCTGGAGTTCCAGCAGTAAATCCTGGGGCGGCGCGCAGCTTCAGGATCGCTTCATCCATCTGGCCCATCGCCGCATGACGGCGCTCGATATGCAAGCCTGGACCGCCTGCCGCATGATCGGTGAAGCGGCGAGCCGGGGCGGGTCGACCGATCCCTCAAGCATCATGCAGAACATGAAGAGCCCCGATTTCGGGATCGCCGCCTACAAAGGGCAAAAACTCACTCTGCGAGACTGGGACCTGCAGCTTCGCCAGCCGATTCTGCTCGACGACGGACGATCGGTGGTATCCATCTCGCCGCAACCCGGCTTTCTGCACCAAGTCACTGAGCTCGATACGCTCGGTTTCGATCGTCCGGAAACGCGGTGCAAGCTGTGATGTACGGCGGACTTCCGGCTCTGGTCGTGACGCTGCTTCCGCTTGGCTCCGTACCAGCCGCGGCCTATATGGCATACGTAACGAACGAGCGGGACAATACCTTGAGCGCTATCGATCTCGACCAGATGAAGACGGTGCGGACGGTGCCCGTGGGCCAGCGGCCACGCGGTATTACGATGACCAAGGACGGCAGCGAAATACTGGTCTGCGCCAGCGACGATGATACCATTCAGATCATCGATCCCAAGACCCTGCGCGTGGTCGGCGATCTGCCGTCCGGCCCGGATCCCGAGACGTTCGCGCTGCATATCTCAGGCAATCCGCTATATGTGTCGAACGAGAACGACAACATGGTCACGGTGATTGACGTGGCCACGCGGAAGATACTCGACCAGATCCCAACCGGCGTGGAGCCGGAGGGGGTGGCCGTCAGCCCCGATGGAAAGACGTTCGTCAACATATCCGAAACCACCAACATGGCGCACTTCTTCGATTTCGCCACGCGCAAGATGGTGGCAAGCGTGTTGGTCGGCGCTCGTCCGAGGGTTGCTCAATTCAAACCTGACGGATCGGAGGTCTGGGTGTCGTCGGAACTTGGTGGGATGGTCAGCGTCATCGATGCTGAAAAGCACGTCGTGACGCACAAGATCGAGTTTGCGGTGCAAGGTCTGCGGGCGGAGGGTATCCAGCCGGTAGGCATCCGCTTCTCGAAGGACGATGCCACCGCCTTTGTCGCGCTCGGCCCGGCGAACCGAGTGGCGGTGGTCGATACCAAGACTTACAATGTGAAGAAGTATTTACTGGTCGGCCAGCGCGTTTGGCAGATGGCGTTTACGCCTGATGGCAAATACCTTCTCACGACTAACGGGTTGTCCAACGACGTATCGGTCATCGACGTCGCATCGTTGGAGGTGGTGAAGTCGATTCCGGTGGGACGCCTGCCTTGGGGGATCGTGGTGGGACCGCAATGACCATGCTGAACCCCGCGCTCGCCGTTAACGGTGTAAGTCATGCCTATGGTGCTAGGAAAGCGCTGGACGACGTCAGTCTGGTCGTTCCGCAGGCGCGTTTTACTGCGCTGCTGGGGCTGAACGGTGCCGGCAAGACAACGCTGTTTTCTCTGATCACCCGGCTTTACGATACGCGGCACGGATCGATCGACGTGCTGGGCCACCGCGTCTCTCGCGAACCGGGTGAGGCACTGCGCAGGCTCGGGGTGGTGTTCCAGGCGCGCACCCTCGATCTCGATCTTTCGGTAATGGACAACCTGCTCTACCACGCCGCGCTGCACGGTATCGGTGGCCGTGACGCGCGCCGCCGAGCGGAGGGTGCGCTGCAGGATATTGAGCTGGCGGACCGGGCGCGTGACACGGCGCGAAAATTGTCTGGTGGGCAAATGCGCCGGGTTGAGATCGCCCGCGCGCTGCTGCATGAGCCACGGGTGCTGGTGCTTGATGAACCCACGGTTGGCTTGGATGTGAATTCCAAGTCCCTGATCGTGCGGCACGTCCGATCGCTGGTCCGGGAACGTGGGGTTGCCGTGCTTTGGGCCACCCATCTGCTGGACGAGGTCGCTGACGACGATGCAGTGGTGCTGTTGCACCGAGGCCGCGTCGTGGCTGCCGGGGATGTGTCCACAGTCATTGAAACCGCCCACAGCAGCGACATGCGTTCGGCGTTCATCGCGCTCACCGGCGGCAACAGGGAAGATACAGAATGAGCGTAAGCGTCATCATCAGCCGAGGCTTTACGGCGGGCCAGTACCTGATTTGCCTGCGCGGAATAGTCTGGCGGGAAACCTTACGTTTCGTGCATCAGCGTGGGCGTTTTATCTCGGCGATCGTTCGCCCGTTGGTCTGGCTGTTCATCTTCGCGGCTGGGTTCAGGCAAATTCTCGGTGTTTCGATTATCCCGCCGTATGACACCTACGTGCTTTACGACGTCTACGTCTCGCCGGGACTGGTGGCGATGATCCAACTGTTCAATGGCATGCAATCGTCCTTGTCGATGGTCTACGACCGGGAGATGGGCAACATGCGCATGCTGCTGGTTAGCCCGTTTCCCCGCTGGTTCCTGCTGCTCGGAAAGCTGCTGGCCAGTACATCGGTGTCCTTGCTTCAGGTATTCGCCTACCTGCTGATCGCCTGGCTGTGGGGCTCACAGGCACCACCGTGGGGCTATGTCGCGGTCATTCCCGCACTGATCCTGTCCGGCATGATGTTCGGCTCACTTGGTATGCTGCTGTCGTCCGGCATCAAGCAGTTGGAAAACTTTGCCGGTGTGATGAACTTCGTCATTTTTCCGATGTTCTTTGCATCTTCAGCACTTTATCCGCTGTGGCTGGTGCAGCAGTCGAGCCCGGTGGTGTACTTCATCTGCCGGTTGAACCCGTTCACTTATGCTGTTGAACTTATTCGCTTCGCCCTGTACCTCGAAGTGGATTGGATGTCGCTGGCGGTGGTTGCCTGCGCAACGACGGTCTTCACACTCGGCGCCATCTTCGCTTACGACCCATCCCGCGGTCTTGTCGCGCGCCGGGGAGGACCAGGATGATCCGGTGTGCGATCATCGGCGGCGCCCTGATCGCACCGACGCTAAGCTTCGCTCAACCACCGGGCTTACGCGACCCCAACTGGCCTTGTCAGCAGATCAAGGTTTCAGAACTGTCATTGGCTTCGGTCTGGTCGGGGCCGCCTGTCGATCCTCGGGACACCACTTGGAAAGATAACCCGGCGGTCGCCGACCTTGTAGCAACCTTGGCACCACGGCGGGAGCCGATAGACCAGGCGCAAACGCTGCTGCATGACTTCGCGCAGCATGCCGGCGAGCAGAAGCAGGCTCAGCTATTGCAGGTGCTTGTGGCGTTGTTCGATGTTCTGGACCAGGAGCGTGGCAGCGTCATCGCGGGTCTGGACCGGTTTGGAAAACGGCAAAAGGAGCTTGCGGCGGAGATTCGCGAGGACAACGCGAAGCTGCGGACACTGCAGGCGGAGCCCGCGTCCGATCCGACAGCGGTGGAACAGACGACGCAGCAAGTAAAGTGGGCGGCCGAGGTGTTTCAGGATCGCCGCCAGGCCTTGGGCTACGCCTGTGACGTACCGAGCAAGATCGAACAGCGGCTGTTCGCGCTTGCACGCCAGATCCAGCAGGAACTGGAGTGATCACTCAGTGTCCGACGGGCGTGTCACGGGCTCACGCGCCTCGGTAGGAAATCCTTTCGCTGTCCAGCCGTCGGTGCCCTCGCGGTACCACGCAACGTCGGTGTAACCAAGGCTCATCGCCCGTTTCGCCGCGTTCCACGACATCCAGCAATTTTCGAGGCAATAGAACACCAGCATGCGGCCTTGATCCCCGGCGGAAGCCTGGGCGAGACCACGTGCGAAATATGCCTCCATGACGGGTGGGAGAACGCCGTAGCCAGTATCCGGCAGCCAGATGCTGTTGGGGATATCGAGGCGCGGCTTGGGGTGCCAGAGCGTTGAGGCCGGTAGCCCTTGGGGGCGCGGCGGACGCGGCAACACGTCGATGAACGCCGCCTGTTGCTCGACCCACAGGGTATGGGCTTCATCCGTGGTCAAGACCTTAGCGCCTCGCAAGGTTGCCGGAGTTGGCGCGCGATACGAGTCCATCCGATAATCTGACGGTTCATCGGGCGCGTCGGTCTCCGGCGCGGCGCCCAATAATAAAACCGAGCAGGCCGTTAGCAGCGTCCGTCGGGTGCTCATTGTGCTTTGAGTTTACCCTGCTCATCGAGCAACGGGACGCCATACTCCACGAGAATCCGGTCGATTTCCGGCTGGTTCGCGGCGATCAGCCGATTGAGTTTGCGCTTCCAATCCTGATCGGTTCTGCGCACACCCATCGCGATGCGGAAGTCCATCTGGCCATCTTCCTTCAGGAGCGGCACGACAGTCAGATGGGGAGTTGTATGCAGTGCGTAGTAACCTGCCATCGGACCCCACAGCACGCCGGCATCAATTCGACCCGCGATCAGATCATCGGTCATTATCTGGGGCGATGATGTCGCGCGAGTATCGACCGTGAGGGGGTACGGCTTGGCCTGAGCCATCAGCCCAATTCTTGTGAGCACTGTTGCGGGAGGCGTTCCGGCCACGATACCAATTCGCTTGTCCTCGAGCCGCGGATCCTCCAGGGACTCAATACCATCCAATCCGCTGTCCGGCTTGAAAACCAGAGCGTAGGTCGTGCGGTAGTAAGGATTGGTGGTCTGCACCATGGTGTCGCCGACAGCAGTACCAATGATCACGTCGCAACGCAGCGCATTCAGGGTGTTGCGGACGAAGCCAATAACTTGAGGGTAGTAAGTGTAGCTCGTGGGCTCGTTCAATTTGCTCGCGAACAGTTCGGCCAGCTTGTTTTCGAAGCCTTCGCCTTGTTCGTCCGAGAAGGGAAGGTTGCGTGGATCAGCGCAGACCCGGAACGCCTTGGGATCAACCAATTCCACGGATTCCCCAAGGCCGGGGGCCTGAGCCATGGCGTGGTGCATAAGCAACGAGGCAACCACCAGCGCCAGATACCAGGCACGCAGGCTCCGAGCGGGTTTCGGGGTGAGTGCTTTCCTCATTTCATCCCATACAGGCGTCTTCGGCCTTTTCAAATCCGGCCGGCTTCGGCGCGTGCTTTTCCGGACGGCCACGTCCCATGGCGCCATCGCCGCGGGCGCGAAGGTAACTGTAAATTTCGTCGATGAAACACATGACGTTCTTGTTGTCGCCTTGCGCCGGCATGACGAGATCCTGCGATGATGACACAGCTTTTTTGCCACTCGCGACGGTTGAGTAGAAGTCCGAATAGGTCAGATGCTTCATGGAATCCGTCAGCGCAGGCGCGTAGGTGGAGCCCATTCCATCGGGGCCGTGGCAACGCAGACACTCGGACGAATACCGCGTAAACCCAACATAGGTGTACCAGTCGACGGTGCCATCGGCCTCGATCTTAAAGGTGGGATTACCCTCCTTGTCAGTCCACTTGCCCTCATCGGATTTTACCGCAGCGGGGTCGCCCGCTCCATCTTCTACGGCGTAAACGAAGCTAATTGGCAAGACTAATAACGCGGACACGGTCGCAGCCACTTGCAAGACACGTTGCATCACGCCCTTCCTGATTTTGGGTTTAAGCAAAATGCCGGCTCCGAGGTTTGGAACCCCGGAGCCGGTCAAGAAAAAGCAAGCCGCCCGACGCTGATCAGCTTGGCGGGAGCGCGAACACGGTCAGTGCACCACCAAGCGACGTATAATCGTTCAGGGCCGCGTATCCGCCGACGGCACCTAAACCCGCGTGCGGGTCAGTCAGTCCGGCCGCCAGGCCAATCCCTGCCCAGCCGCCAACGCCGGACAATACCGCGACGTACTGCCTTCCGGCGTGCTCGTAGGTCATGACGTTCCCAATGATGCCGGACGGGGTCTTGAACTTGTACAGTTCCTTACCGGTCTTGGCATCAACCGCCTTCAGGTAGCCTTCCAAGGTGCCGTAGAACACCACGCCGCCCTTGGTCGCCAAAGCGCCAGACCAAACGGAGAATTGCTCGGGGTCCGACCAAACGATCTTGCCGGCTTTCGCATCCCAGGCGATGAAATTCCCCATGTTGTTGCCGCCGGGGGCCGGATACATCGTCAGCGTCGCGCCAACGTAAGGCTGTCCGGCGGTGTAGGACACGCGGAAAGGCTCGTAATCCATGCAAACGTGGTTGGTCGGCACGTAGAACAATCCGGTATCGGGTGAGAAAGCGGCCGGTTGCTCATCCTTGGTGCCAAGAGCGGCCGGACAGACACCCTGGGTGTTGGAATCCTCGCCATTATGTTCGGTGGAGTACTTCGCCACGACCTCCGGCCGGCCATAGTTCGGGCTGGACTTGTCCATATCGACCTTGGTCGCCCAGTTTACGGCGGGATCGTATTTGGCAGCCACCAGTAGCTCGCCGGTGCCGCGATCCAGCGTATAGCCAAAGCCGTTGCGGTCGAAATGCACCAGCACATGACGCATCTGGCCGCCGATCTCCTGATCCGCGAGGATCATTTCGTTGATGCCGTCGAAGTCCCATTCGTCGTGCGGTGTCATCTGGTAAAGCCACTTCGCCTCACCGGTGTCAGGATTGCGGGCAAAGATCGTCATCGAGTACTTGTTGTCGCCGGGGCGCTGTTTCGGATTCCAGGTCGACGGGTTCCCGGTGCCATAGTAGATCAGGTTGAGCTGCGGGTCGTACGAATACCACCCCCAGGTAGCGCCGCCGCCGATCTTCCACTGATCGCCCTGCCAGCTCTTGAGGCTGCTGTCCGCACCGATCGGCTTGCCCAGAGAGGTCGTCTTCTGCGGATCCACGAGGATGTCTTTATCCGGCCCTTCGGAATAGGCGCGCCAGACCTCTTTGCCGTCCTTGACCGAGAAGGCAGCAAGCCATCCCTTAACGCCAAATTCGCCACCCGATACGCCGACATAGACCTTATCTTTCACCACCATCGGTGCGTCGGTGCCGGTTGCGCCCTTGGATGGGTCATCCGTTTTCACCGACCAGGCGACTTTTCCGGTTTTTGCGTCGAGTGCCACCAGAGTCGTGTCGGCTTGGTGCAGGAAGATCTTGCCATCGCCATAGGCGACGCCGCGGTTCACGGTATCGCAGCACATCACCGGGATGACGTTAGGGTCCTGCTTCGGTTCGTACTTCCACAGGATCTTGCCGTCCTGATTGAGATCAAGCGCGAAGACGGCGTTGGGGAATGGTGTGTGCACGTACATCACGTCGCCCACGACCAGCGGAGCCCCTTCATGCCCGCGAAGCACACCAGTCGAGAACGTCCACGCGACCTGCAGCTTGCTCACATTACCGGCGTTGATCTGACTGAGCGTAGAGTAGCGCTGGTTATCGTAGGTATTCGTCGGCATTACGACGTTCGCGGCGTTCTTCTCCATCTTGAGGAGATCGTCGCTGCCGGCCGTCTGCGCATGTGGGGTGCCCATCATCAGCAGAGATGACAGGATGGTTCCTGCCGCGAGATGCCGCGACAACGTGCTTTTCATTGGTGTCCTCCTTAGGGGCGACTTTTTCTTAAACCCGGCAGCGTGCCAGCGGAATTCATCGGCTTATCCGATGCCCGGCGCAAGGTGATTTCCGGCATTTTTAAACGCAAGACACGGTAGTCTCTTGTGCGTTGCAAGAAACTTCTACCGGATAACCGTGACCGTTGTAATCTCCGACGCGCTCAATCGTGAGCATAGGCTGCGTTCGGTCAAGCACCGGCATCGGGGAATCGACCCGGTATCACACAATGTTAAGTCCGTTTGCTCGACCTCTTGCCCGCTTCGCGGTGGAACATGCGCCGGGAGAAAAACGTCGATGACCAATCGGGTCGTGCCCAGCCATCTTTACTACACGGCCGTTTTGCTAGCGGGTTTGACGGTGCAGGGCGTGGCTATGCCGCGCGCCCAAACTACTTCAAATTCTGACAGTTTCTTAATCACAGTGGCTAATGGCGACTACGCACATCTTGGACAAGTCGCGCTGGCAAATTCGGCAAACGGTGGGGACATCGCCAACCTCGGCGTCATCATAGGGCAGAAGGCTGTCGCGGTTGTCGATACCGGAGGCAGTGTGAAGGTTGGGCAGGCGCTTCTGGCGGCGATCCACGTGATCACCGACAAGCCGGTTCGCTATGTGATCAACACGCATGAGCACCCCGACCACATTTTCGGCAATGCCGCGTTCGGAGACAGCGTTACTTTCGTCGGACACCACAATCTACCGGCGGAAATGCTGAAGCGCGGCGACTTTTATCTGCATTCATTCCGCGATGTCCTCGGTCCTGAAGTGATCGAGCAGGTTCGGATCGTGGCGCCGACCTTGCTGGTTACGGATCAGATGACGCTCGATCTCGGCGACAGGCGCCTGCGTCTGACCGCCTGGAACCCGGCCGCGCACACAGATTGCGACCTGACGGTGCTGGACGAGACAACCGGCGTCCTGTTCTCGGGCGA
The DNA here is from genome assembly GCA_963772355.1 of uncultured Alphaproteobacteria bacterium. Classification (GTDB taxonomy): domain Bacteria; phylum Pseudomonadota; class Alphaproteobacteria; order Acetobacterales; family Acetobacteraceae; genus Rhodopila. Next base: position 26,632 of record CAVYXX010000039.1, read on the forward strand.
CCTCGTCTTCCTGAAGCACGTGCCGGTGCTGGACGGCAGCCTGCCTGGCTGGCTGTCTGTTTTGTCACGCCTCGCGGAACTACCGGCCAGGATCGTGGTGCCTGGGCACGGCCGCACGGTCGCTCCCTGGCCGCAGGCTTTGGATGACGAGCGGCGTTACCTGACGGTGATCGCCGACGACACGCGGCGCCTCATCGCGGCGGGCATTCCGATCGGGCAGGCGGTTTACCAGATCGGCGCTTCGGAACGCGATCGGTGGGCGCTATTCGATGATTATAACGCTCGAAACGCGACCGCCGCGTTCAGCGAATTGGAATGGGAGTAAGCCTTTACGCGCGGGACGCGATAACCGGGTCACCTCTCCTCGGGACGCGGCACGAATGCGCCGGGTGAAATGAGACCGGGTGTCACATAGGCGTAGTGCAAGGCGTCCATCATGCTCCACAGCACATCGCATTTGAACGTCAGCGTATCCAGCGCCTGCTGCTGTTGTTCGGGCGTTCGCGCGTGCTGTTTCACCCAGTCGAGCGCGAACGTCGCGTCTCGCTGTGCCTGCGGCGGCCGCTTGTCGAAATACGAGAGAATCTCAGGCGTTATGTAGTCGTAGTTTGCGAGCATCCCGCTCATGCGCTCGGAGATGATTTGCGGCGAGAACATCTCCGTCAGGCAGGACGCGACGGCCTCCAGCATGCTGCGCTCGCGGACGTAGCGCACGTATGCCTGGACCGCGAAACGCGTGGCCGGCAACAGCAGGCGCGTCGAGGTAACGTCCGCCCGATCCAGTCCGAGGCCATCAGTCAGCTTGAGCCAGCGTTCGATGCCACCGGGCCGCTGATCGTCGCCGTCGTGATCCTCGAGCCGCTTGCGCCATTCGCGCCGCAACGCCAAATCCTCGCATCGCCCGATCAGCGAGCCGTCCTTCAAGGGGATCATCGCCTGATAGTAATATCGATTGAGCGCCCACGCCTGAACCTGGCCCTTGCTGCATTTGCCGGTGTGCAGCATCCGGTGGAACGGATGGTTGATGTGATAGCGTTTGGCGCCGATTTCGCGCAGCCGGGCTTCGAGTTCGTCAGCGGTCAGCACATCGCTCACAGGCGCACCTCCATGCCGTCGTAGGCGACTTCGAAACCGGCGGCCTCGACCTGCCGCCGTTGAGGTAAATCGCTCAACAGGATCGGGTTGGTGTTGTTGATATGCAGAAAAATGCGCCGCGCCGGCAGGTCGGCGAGGCGGCCAAGCGTTCCCTTAGGACCGCTGATTGGCACGTGGCCCATGCGTGTGCCGGTTTTGGCGCCGAGACCTGCCTCGATCATCTCGTCATCGGTGAACAGAGTTCCGTCGAAGAACAGCACATTGGTATCGCGCAGTTGGGCGAGGACGGCGTCGGTGATGTCGGCGCAGGCGGGCGCCACGATCACGCTACGACCGCTCGCCTGGAGCAGGGCAGCATAAGTTGGACCGGCCTGAGGCTCGGTTGCTCCTGGGGTTTCGCGATAAAGCGGAACCTTTCCCGGCATTGGCAGTATGGTCAGCGTCAGATTTCCCCCGCACGAGATCGGCTGCATAGGCTCGACCGGCACGCGCTGCACGAGCGTGGGATCGAGAACCGCAAACACATCGTTCTCGGCCAGCACATCGAGCAGCGGCGCGGGAGCATAAATGGCGAACGGCTGCCGTTCGCGTAGCACCAGCAGACCGGCTATCGCGTCGATGTCCCCATTGATCAGCACAACACCGGTGATCGGTGAATCACGGCTGCCGGTTCGCGGCCACAGCAGCGGGTTTTCAGATATCTGCTGGCGCATGTCGGGGGAGGCACCAACGATCAGCCAGTTCTCACCGTCGCCGGTGACCGCGACACTCGCCTGAGTTGCGGGGCGAACCCGAGGGTCGCCGTGTCTGACGAGACGACACTGCGAGCATCCGCAGTTCCACTGTGGGAAGCCGCCACCCGCTGCTGCACCGAGAACCAGGGCGGTCGGGGTCGTCGGACGTTCAACCATTCGTGAAGAAAATTGTAAGCGCTAGATCCAAGCGGCAGGGCATCCGTTCAGTTTCCAAACCTATGCAATTTTGGCGTGGAACCGGAGTGTCCATGCCATTGGCCGTCTCCGGCTTGTTGCTTTTTTGCGTCCGCGACGACCGAGCTTTTCAGGATCGCGCCACCATATCGAATATACACGCCTGGGATACCTGCTAAAATGTCCAGCGGATTGCAATCCTCGGGAAAGCAGTTCGGGAGGGATCACAAACATGCGAACGGTGCAGTGTCTGACACGGCGGCGCACAGTTATGGCGGCCGTAGCTTTGGGTTTCGCCGGGCGCGCAGCAAACGCTCAGGCGCCGGCCGAAGCCAACCCGTGGCCATCGCTGGCCGAGCAGATTTTCGGCAAGCAGGACATGGCGGATGGGCGCGCTGTGTTGGCGATCGATGCGCCCTACCGCGCCGAAGATGCCGCCGTCGTGCCGGTGAGCGTGCACAACATTCTCCCGGCGGATGATGACCGCCGCATTCAGAGCATCACCCTGGTGATCGACGAAAATCCGTCACCGCTGGCAGCGAAGTTCTCGTTGGGCGAAGCCAGTGGCTTACGGACCATGTCGACGCGTGTTCGGGTGGATTCCTACACAAACATCCATGCGGTCGCCGAGATGGCCGATGGGGAGCTATTCGTGGCGGAACGCTTCGTGAAAGCTGCCGGTGGATGCTCCGCTCCCGCCGCCAAGCAGGAGGCCAATTCCATCCCGAGTGGAACCATGCGGGTCCGGCAGTTCGGCTCAGTGCCCGATTCTGACAATCGGGTGGTCCAATTGATGATCAGGCATCCAAATTACTCCGGGATGCAGATGGATCAGGTGACCAGGTTGTATGTCCCGGCGCATTTCGTTTCGACGGTCAAGATCTGGCAGGGCGACGACCTGCTGCTTGCGATCGAGAGCGGGATTTCAATTTCGGAGAATCCGGAGTTCCGTTTCGACTACCGCCCCAACGGCGCGACCGAGTTTCGGGCGGAGGCTCAAGACAATGAGGGCGAGACCTTCAAGGAATCGTGGTCCGTCGCGCGCGCCTGATCGGGTGACGAAATGCAACGCTGATCATGCGATCAGAGCGGCCGGACGGGCGGATACTAGAAGCAGCGGATTTCGGCTTCTGCCTGCGCCTCCTCCAGGTCGCGAACCATATCGTTCGCCAAGCCGGTGCGGAACATCTCACCGAGATAGCCGCCACCGCCCCGACGCATCCGAAACACGGTTTCCGCCTGCTCATATTTATCGTACGGTAGATCCGAGGCGATCACGTCGATGGAGCACGAGCACTGCCGCAACGCCTGCTGCGTCTGGCCATTGCTTGCCATGCAAGCGAAGACATATTCGGCGCGCGCCTGTGTTGGATAATCGTTCGCCTCACCGGCGCGGGCCGACATCGCGGATGTGGAGCAACATGTCAGCAGTAGGACAACACCTGATCGGAGCAACAGCATTCCAGTGACCCACTCAATTACCCGCCCCGGTCATCTTAGCGCCATGCGGCACGATGTGGGCAACGCGCCGGAAGCCAGAGGCGTTTGCCGCCGCGGCTTTCTCGCGAGCGGAGCGGCCATTATGGCGGCCGGTATTCCCGGATGGGCCTCAGCTTCCCCGAGCGTCCGGCTGGGCGTTCTGCAGTTCGGCACGGTGCAATGGGTCGGAGACGTCATCCAGCGGCATGCACTGGACAGCGCGAATGGTTTCGCACTGTCTACGGTGACGCTCGCGAATTCCGATGCAGGACGGGTGGGGCTGATGGCCGGCGCCACCGATGTCGTCGTGACTGATTGGATGTTCGTGGCGGGTCAGCGCGCGGCCGGGACTAAACTCTGCTTTGCGCCGTTCTCGGGTTCCACCGGCGGCATCATGGTGGTGGGCGCGTCGCCAATCCGGTCGCTGGCCGATCTCGCTCATCGAAGGCTTGGCGTCGCCGGCGGTTCCGTGGATAAATCCTGGCTAATCGTGCGCGCGGCGGCCAAAGCCTCGGCTGGGTTCGACCTGAGCGATGCGGCGGATGTCGTCTACGGGGCCCCCCCGCTGTTGAATGCCAAGCTGGTGCAGGGCGAACTGGACGCGGTCCTCACCTTCTGGAATTTCGCCGCTCGGCTGGAGGCGGCCAATTGTCGCCAGGTCATTTCTGTTGACGATTGCGCTCGGGGGCTGGGGCTCCCCCCGGCGATGTCTCTGGTTGGCTTTGTCTTTCATGAGGATTGGGCAAACCGCAACGCCGCGGCGATCAATGGCTTTCTGACCGCTGCCGCGGGCGCTGACGACATGCTGGCTTCCTCCGATCCCGAATGGCAGTTGATACGGCCGTTGATGGACGCGCCCGACGACGCTCTTTTTCAACGATTGAAGCAACGCTTTGTCGAGGGGGTCGCGCACCCCTCCGTCGAGGCGCAGGAACACGCCGCAACGCAACTGTTCGACGTGTTGCTGCGCACCGGGGGTACTAAAGCCACAAGCGGATTGGCGCAACTTCCGCCGGGGATTTTCTGGCCGACCCCACCAGCTCATGGTTGACGCCGCGATCCGGAGCGGCTTCCCGATTTACGGGCTCTTCAGCAGCCGATCCACCCGGACCCTGTCGCTCATCGCGCTTGTTCTGGTGTGGTGGGGGGCAGCCTATCTGGCAGCATCGCCGCAATCGTTGCCTGGACCGGTGCCGGTGCTTGTCTTCGCGTGGCGCGAAATCCTCGACGGAGCATTGCCCTGGAATGTCGCGATCACTCTGGCGCGCGTCATCGCGGCTTTCATCATTGCCATGCTCGTCGGCGGGGTGCTCGGGTATCTGGCCGGACGTTCGCGACGTGTCGATGCGTTCCTCGATCCATGGGCTGTAGTCGCACTCAACCTGCCGCTGCTGGTGGTCGTCGTATTGGCTTACATCTGGATCGGGCTGAACGACACAGCCGCGATCGTAGCGGTCGCCGTCGCCAAGGCCCCCACGGTTTTCGTCACGATGCGCGAAGGAACACGCACGCTCGATCGAGGGCTTGAGGAACTCGGTTTGGTCTACCGGTTGCCGCGCGGGCGTCGGTTGCGGCGGATAGAGCTGCCGCAATTGTTGCCCTTTGTTGCGGCTTCGGCGCGCAGCGGATTGTCCATCACCTGGAAAATCGTGCTCGTGGTCGAGTTGCTGGGCAGGCCGAACGGGATCGGGTTTATCCTCAATCTCTATTTTCAGAACTTCAACGTGACCGGCATCCTGGCGTACGGCCTGACTTTCGCCGCGATTATGCTGGTGATTGAAACAGCGGTGCTTCAACCCTGGGAACGACACACGAGCGCCTGGCGCCGCCATGCTTGAGGTGAAGATCCGGGCGAAGGAGTTTCGCTCATCAAGGGGTGACACACGGCAGATCCTGCGCGACGTCGCTTTCACCGCTGCTCCGGGAGAGGTGCTGGCGCTTCTGGGTCCCTCGGGCATCGGGAAAAGCACCATTCTTCGGGTCACGCTGGGCCTCGACCGAGATTTCGAAGGCAGCGTTCAACTGCCGCCGGGCCGGTTGGGTGTGATGTTCCAGGAACCGCGGCTGCTGCCTTGGCTATCGGTGGAAGACAACCTGCGGCTCGTGCTGCCCGCCGACGCGCCGGCACCGGACATCGGAGCGCTGCTGAGCGAGGTGCTGCTGCCGCCGATTCCGAACTTGCTGCCGTCCGCGCTGTCCCTGGGTATGGCGCGGCGCGTCGCGCTGGCCCGGGCGCTTGTGGTAGACCCCGCGATGTTAGTGCTGGACGAGCCATTCGCATCGCTCGACCAAAGCCTGGCCACGACGCTGGGTATGCGGATTGTCGACCGGGTTCGGCGATGCGGTACGCTGGTGGTGCTTTCAACGCATGACATCGATCAGGCGCTCGCGATGTCCACTCGGGTCCTTGTCATCGCTGGGGAACCGGCCAGTCTGGTGGAGGATATCCCCGTGCCTAGGCGAGATGACGACGCTACGGCGAATGCCGGGCTGCGCCAGAGCCTGCTGACCCGGTTTAGCTTCCTGGGCAGAGGCGGGTCCTGACACCAGGGCGTCGTTCGGTTCTCGTAACCCATATCCGGTGTTCGGGTTGATCTCGCTTCCCCGACCAGTTTTATTTACATCGAACGTGGGGTGCAACGACCTAAAAGCCTCGTCTCTGGCCGCGCGGATGATCCTTTTGCCCTCCCTGACACACAGGCAGCGCGAACGCGGGTCGAAGACGAAACACATCCTGCGTTGATTCATAGCTAAAGGCTGACGATTATATTGACACCGGTTCGGCTGTATCCGCTATGCTACATTCGCATCGTGAGAGGAACGTCCTTCGCCCGCTGCCGGGTTGATACCGGCAAGTACGGAGGAACGTGTTAATGGCCTTATCTAATAATATCTGGCGCATATCGCAAAGCCAGCAACAGAGTTTACCCGCCGCAAATACCTGGCTATCCAGCCTTCAGGCTGGCCTCTCCCGCATCACAAGCGCTTGGGGAATACGTCGCCAACAACGGCGTGATGGCGCATTGCTGCGAACCCTAAGCGATCGGGAACTTTGGGACTTAGGTTTAAGCCGAGGCGATATTTCGCGCGTCGTCAATGGGACGTATCGCCGCGATTGAGACCGCCTGCCCGGCCTTGCATTGACTGTGGTCATAACGTTTCAGCTCCGCACCGCAACCGCACAGGTAACTCCGGCGACCGATCCGACGGCTGGCTTCAGCCAATTATTCGGACTTGGGGGGCGTACCTGCAGGCAATACGACGATACCGGCAAGTTGTTTATTTATACTGAGGGACTTCCATCGTTAAATATCGTATCTTGGTTACAACGGTCTGATAACGGTACGAAAGCCGCTGTGCCGATGCCCGAAGAGCTGGCCTCGGCGTTGCCGAATATCCCGGGCTGCCTGCCAGGTAGACATCACGCTGCGTTACCAGGCGATCCGGACGAAACCCGCCGCATGGCGAGAAACAGGGATGATGCCGAAACCTCTCCGCCAACTGACCGATAACCCCCTCGCGCAAGCCGAGCGCTCTAACCAATCCGCACCTACTTCAAGAACTGTGCCGCATTGTTTTTCGTTACCACGTCGAGACCGACGTAGTTGATCACTGGGACATTCTGGCCATTTTTCAGCGCCAACAGCATGTCCATCGCTTTTTCGCCCATTTCGTAGGGCCGTTGGCCGACCAGGGCCTGGGCGTAACCGTCGCGGAGGAGTTCAACTTCGATCCGCAACGTATCCGGCATGACAAGGGTGAGCTTGTGGCTGTCGTATTCCTTGCGGTGAGCGTTGACGAAGCTTCGATAGGCCTCCGGTGCAAACAACGCCCATCCGCCGACGGGAACGATCGCATCGGCGTTGGGATTTGCCGCATACATATCAGATAACTGCTGGTTGGCGAGGGCTGAATCATCGTTGCAGAATGACGGTGAACCAGGTGCCTGCTTCCATCCAGCCTGTTGCAGCACGCCGTTCAGCCCGGCCAGCCGCTCGTTCAGATTCGCAGCCGACGGACCACCGGATTGCGTGATGAAGGTGCCAGGTTGCGGATGAAGCTTGACCAGTTGGCGGCCGAGTTCAGCGCCCATCTCCTTGTTGTTGGTTCCGACATAGGCTTGCCGCGCCGACTTTGGGCTGTCGGCGTCAAAGGTGATGACCGCGATCCCCGCGTCACGGGCCTGTTTGATGACGCCAACCGCGGCGTCCGCATCCGAGACCGAGATCGCGAGGCCGTCGACGCCCTGCGTAACCAGATCCTGGACGATCTGCACCTGAGACGCCGGCTCATGCTCGATCGGCCCTGTATAAATGCACTCTACATTGCCGAGCGCCTTGGCGCGCGCCATGCACCCGTCACGCGAGAGGTCGAAAAATGGGTTGTTCATAGCTTTTGGAACGAGAGCGAACCGTAACTTTTTGTCTGCGGCGGACCCATTGCCGGCCGCAATCGCTACCGCGGCGGCGATCAAGAGCAGTTGTGTCAGGCGCATGTTTGTCTTCTCCCTGGATCTTAGGATGCTATTTTGCTTGTAGGACACGCAACTTATCGACGAGTACTGCGACGATGATAATCAGACCGATCAGCGCATCCTGCCAGTAGGCGTCCACCCGGCCGAGCACAAGGCTGTTTCGAATGACCTCGATCAGCGCGGCTCCCACTACAGCCCCGATCGGTCCGCCGCTGCCGCCTGCGAGGTTGGCGCCCCCGATTACAGTAGCGGCGATGACACGCAGTTCGTAGCCGCCAGCGAGGTTGGCCGGCGCCGAACCGAGCCATCCGGCCAACAAGATGCCCGTCGCACCCGCGGCGAGGCTGCACAGGACGTAGGCGCCGATTTTGACCTTATGGACGCGCACCCCGGTCCGAACCGCAGCTTGTTCGCTGCCGCCGACAGCGAACAGATGGCGGCCCCAGATGGTATGGTGCAGCCCAAGTCCGAGCACCGCTGCGACCACCAGCACGTAGACGACCTGCACCGGCAGACCGGTAAAAAGACCGTTCGTCAGTTCGAAGAAGGTTGCGACGTCGGGTCCTGACGGTGCCTGACCTCGGCCTTGCGTAATTACATATGTCAAGCCGCGACAGATCGACAGCATCCCGAGCGTCGTGACGAACGGGGACAGCTCCAGCACGGCGATCAACAGCCCGTTGATCAACCCGATGACGGCCGCCAGTAACAGGCCAGCGACGATTGTTACGATGACAGTGGCGTAGGGGACTGCGACGAGCGGGGAGTTCGTGATGCCGCGCATGACGATCATCGAGCAAACCGCAACCAGCGCACAGACTGAGCCGACTGACAAATCGATGCCGCCGGTGATGATGACGACAGTCATCCCGAGCGACATCAGGGCGATGTAACTGAAATTTCGAGAAATGTTCAGCAGGTTGCCGGTCGTCGCGAAGTTGCCGGAGAACAGGGCCGCCAGGACGCAGATAATAATGAATGCGAGTGTCACGTAGGCCGTCTGTCCGGCGAAGAAGCCGCGACGATGCCAGCCCAGGCGGGCGACATTGGTGAATTCGGAAGCCCCTGCCATCAGGCTGCCTCGATCGCGCCGGTTATCAAGCCAGTGACTTCTTCGGGGCTGGTGCTACCGACAGGCTTGTCGGCCACCTTCAGTCCCCTTCGAAGCACCGCGACCCGATCGCACACCGTAAATACATCCGGCATGCGATGGCTGATCAGCATCACCGCCGTCCCGCCATCCCGCAGCCTGCGAATAAGGTCGAGCACCTCGGCGACCTGCCGGACAGAGATCGCGGCGGTCGGTTCATCCATCAGTACCAGCTTCGCCTTCGCGAGACGGGTGCGTGCGATCGCCACGGCCTGGCGCTGGCCGCCCGACATCTGTTTCACCAGATCATCGGCACGGGTCTCGCTCTTCAATTCTCGGAATAGTTCGGCGGCCCGGTTGTTCATCGCGCGATGATCGAGGAAGCGGAGCGGGCCAACCCGCCAAGTCATCTCGCGGCCGAGGAAGATGTTCGCGGCCGCAGTCAGATTTTCCGAGATCGCCAGGTCCTGGTACATCACCTCGATGCCGGCGTCGCGCGCAGCGGCCGGCCGGTCGAATGCCACGGCCTCGCCGCCGAGAGCGAGCTGCCCCTGGGTCGGAGGAAAATTGCCGGCGATAATCTTGGTGAGGGTGGATTTGCCCGCGCCATTGTCGCCCATGAGACCGAGCACCTCGCCCGGAGCGATATCGAGGTCGACACCGTTTAATGCACGCACCGCGCCGAAGGATTTTGTGATCCCGCGCAGCGACACCAGCACCTCGGCCGGCGCGATCATAGCCGTTGCGACCTGGGCGTGGCCGGTCATTCCCCCACTCTCTTTGCCCGGTGTCTCCCCGGCGCCTGTCGGTAGCTTATGCCTAAACTGAAGGGTGTGCCTAGAACCGCCCTGACCGTCCGCGACCCGGGGGCGCACCCTATTGCGGGGGAATCAGCGGTGGCTTCCATGGACAGAAGAGGGGCTTGACAGCCTCGCAGCCATACCGAAGATTTACCATCGAATACTGAGTAACTTGATCCGGGACAACGATGTCCGCAGCGGAGTGGTAACGGCTAACGCGTCCTCTCAGCTTACGTAGCGTGGCAATGACGCCTCGCCAGACCCACGCCCGGGTTCTGGTCGGGGCGTGTCGTGCTTTGTGATGGCGAAGCTTTTTGGGGAGGGAGAATGCCTGTCAGCACGCCGACGGCGCACCAGATCCGAGAGATAGCGTCTCGGTACAGACTGGATCTGACCGAAGAGGACGTCGCCGACTTTCGCCACATCATGCAGGGCACGCTGGCTTCCTATCGACGTCTTGACGAATTGCCGGAGCCTAAGCTGCCTGTTCAGGTGCCTCGGACCCCGGGGCATCGCCCGACCGTGGACGAGAACCCTTACAACGGGTGGTATTGGAAGACCGAGATATCGGGCGGTACGCCGGGTCTGCTCAGCGGAAAGCGCATCGCGGTCAAGGACAACATTTGCGTGGCGGGCGTGCCGATGATGAACGGTTCGCAGTTGCTGGAGGGCTTTGTACCCGACATCGACGCGACCGTTGTGACGCGAATACTTGAGTTGGGCGGCACAATAGCCGGTAAGGCCGCCTGCGAGGACCTGTGTTTCTCGGGCGCCAGTCACACCTGCGCCAGCGGTCCGATCCGCAATCCGCACAATCCTTTGCACAGCGCGGGCGGTTCTTCCGGCGGCAGCGCTGCTCTTGTGGCAGCCGGCGACGTCCCGATGGCGCTCGGCGGCGACCAAGGCGGATCCATCCGGACGCCGTCAAGCTGGTGCGGGGTATACGGATTGAAGCCAACGTGGGGACTGGTGCCAACCACCGGCTCCATGCCGATCTCCTATTCGGTCGATCATTGTGGTCCGATCTGTGCCAGCGTCGAAGATGTTGCCAGATTACTGACAGTGATCGCCGGTCACGATGGCTGGGATTCGCGGACCATCGCCGCACGGACCGGCGATTACATGGCCGCTCTTAAGGAAAGCCCGCGCGGACTTCGCATCGGCTTGATGCGCGAGGGGTTTGGTCACCCCGAGAGCGACGCGGCAGTCGATGCGATGGTGCGGGACGCTGGCGAACGGCTTGGGGCGCTGGGTGCAGAGGTCAGCGAAATTTCGGTTCCGATGCACTACGATGGACCGCCGATTTGGAGCGGCATCATCCTGGAAGGCGCGGCCGAGATGATGTTGAAAGGCCACGGCGTCGGCAACAACGTGACGGGCTACTACCCATTGGGGATGCAGGAGGCTTTCGCCCGCGGATTCGACACACGTCTGAACGATGCCTCGGACACCGTAAAGCTGGTCTTGCTGCTCGGCGACTATCTCAATCGCCACTACCACAACCGCTATCACTCAAAGGCGCAGAATCTCCGCGTGCTGCTGCGTCGTGCGTATGATGAGGCGTTGCGGCAAGTCGACGTCCTGCTGATGCCGACGATCCCATTCACAGCCACCGAGATTCCGCCGCGGGACGCGCCGCGTTCGCTCTCGATTGCGCGCGCTCTGAACATGCAGGCGAATACCTGCCCGTTCGACGTCTCTGGGAATCCGGCGTTCACCGTTCCTTGCGGCAAGATTAACGGCCTTCCCGTCGGCATGATGCTGGTCGGCCGGCACTTTGAAGAATCGACTTTGATCCGCTTGGCGCAAGCGTTTGAGACGAGCGGCAGTTGACGACACCAACAGGAGAAAACATGGCAGACGAGTCACTGTATTATGTGGAATTGGTCGAGCTGACGCGGCGTATGCACGCAAAGGAGATTTCTCCGGTGGATGCGACCAAGGCGGAGCTCGATCGGATCGGGACTTTGGACAAGTCGCTGCGAAGCTTCGCGCTGGTCACGCCCGAAGCGGCGCTGGAGCAGGCGCGACAGGCAGAATCGGAGATCGCCCGGGGCGACGTCAAAGGCCCGCTCCACGGTGCGCCGATCGCGGTCAAGGACTTGTGCTGGACGACTGGCGTGCCGACGGCGGCCGGAATGACCATTTACCGCGACTTCCGTCCCACCGAGGACGCGACCGTCGTGAAGAAACTAAGAGCCGCGGGGGCCGTCATCCTCGGCAAACTGCAACTGACGGAAGGCGCATTCGCCGACCACCATCCGGACGTCAAGCCGCCCGTCAATCCTTGGAACGCGGCGCACTGGTCGGGCGCTTCATCAAGCGGATCGGGCGTCGCGACGGCAGCGGGACTTTGCTACGGGTCGCTTGGCTCCGACACCGGCGGTTCCATTCGGTTTCCATCTGCTGCCAATGGCGTAACCGGATTGAAGCCGACCTGGGGCCGAGTGAGCCGCTATGGCGTCTTCGAACTCGCGGCTACTCTGGACCATATCGGTCCGATGGCCCGGAGCGCCGTTGATACCGCGGCGATGCTCGGTGCAATCGCCGGCCGCGACGAGAAAGATCCGACAGCAAGCCAGGAAGCTGTGCCGAACTATCTGGCCGGCATCGATCGCGGCATACGCGGACTGCGGATTGGGGTGGATGCGACGTGGAACCAGCATGGCACCGACGCCAGGATGGTGCGGGCCGTGGACGAGGCCATCGCAACGGTGCGCGAACTGGGCGGGGAAATTCGTGAGGTGACGTTCCCCGATCCGTCGGCGGTGATCGCGGACTGGTCGGCGCACTGCGGTGTCGAGACGGCAGTGGCGCACGAAGCTACCTACCCGTCACGAAAATCCGAGTATGGTCCTGCGCTGGCAGGTCTGATCGATCTCGGACGCAGCCAGTCAGGGCTGGACTACCAGAAAATCCTGCTGCGCCGGCTCGATTTCAGGGGGCGCTTGCGGGCGCTGTTCGAGACCATCGACCTGCTCTTGATTCCCGCACAGGCGTCTGCGTCGCCGACAACCGCCGAGATGGCAACGCTGGGCGAGGACTCCGCGAAGATAGCGACCCTTCTGCGCTACACCTGCCCATTCGATGCGAGTGGTAGCCCGACCATTACGTTGCCGTGTGGTTTTACCGACGCTGGCACGCCGGTTGCGTTTCAGTTCGTCGCTCCTCACTTCCGGGAGGACACACTGTTCCGAGCCGGATATGCCTATCAACGGGCGACGGACTGGCATCGCCATCATCCGACGCTGACGGCCTGATACTTTAAAGTCCGCGGCTGGTTCGCTGATGATGAGCAGCGGATCACTGCGGAGATCCTGAAGCGTTACCCAAGCGAAGCAGCGTCCGCCGGCGTCGAATGAGCTTGAGGACACCTGATGAGTGGAAATGTCGGATGCGGTGACATTAATCTTCGACATCGCCTCGTTCAGTTCCGTTATGGTTCTGATCGTGCTGGGTCTTGGTGTGATCGCAAGCATGATGGGCATCTTTAATTTCGCTCACGGCGAATTCGTGCTCCTTGGTGCTTACACGGTATATCTTTCGGCATCGGCCGGGCTCGGTCTCTGGTTCGGGATATTCGCCGCGCCGATCGTTGTCGGCCTGCTCGGTCTGGCGATGGAGCGCATCATAATCAGGCGCTTCTATGCCTCACCGATCATCGCGATGCTTGGGACTTACGCAATTGGATTGGTGATCCGCGAGACGGTTCGCGGCTTGCTTGGGGGTCAGTACAGGTCAATCGGGCAGCCGATAGAAGGAGCATTCTCGATCGTCGGAATCAGTTTCTCCATCTGGCGGACCATTATCATCGTGGCGACGCTGGTCGTGCTGGCAGCAAGCTGGTGGATGCTGGCTCGCACGCCACTCGGGCTTCGCATCCGAGGCGCATTGGAAAATCCGATTCTGGCACGGGCCTGCGGCATCTCGACGACGCTGCTGTACGGAATGACGTTTGCGTTTGGTTCCGCACTGGCTGGACTCGCGGGCGCACTGATCGTACCGTTGTATCAGCTATCGGCAGATATCGGCATTCGGTTCCTGGTGCAGGCGTTCCTGTCCGTTATGCTCGGTGGCGTTGGCTCGTTCCAGGGGCCGGTGGCTGGGGCTGGCGCGGTCGGCGTGATGGCGTCCGGCTTGCCGTGGCTGGTGCCGCCCGTCCTGGCTGATCCGCTCGTGTTTCTTATCGCGTTGGCGATTGTGAAGGTTCGGCCGGCGGGTTTGTGGCCCGTGGGTCGGTCATAAGGGAGATAAACAAAAACAGGGGGACTGAACATGAACGAGACGAAATCGCTCGCTGGAACATCTCGGCGTGGGCTTCTACGTGGCGCCGGGGGGCTTGCTGCCGCCGGGTGGATCGCGGGAACATCTGGGAGTTGGCTGCTACGGCCAAGTTGGGGCCATGCCGCGGGTCCGATCAAAATGGGTATCGCAACCGACATTACCGGCCCGATCGCGCTCGCCGGCAATACCCAATGGCAGGTCGTGCAGTTTACGGTAGAGGAAATCAACAAGAACGGCGGCGTCCTCGGACAGCCCATTGAGCTCTACCTGGAGGATACCGCATCGGATCCGAAGATCGCAGTCGGCAACGTGCGCAAGTTGATCCAAGAGCGCAAGGCCGACGTCGTGCTGGGCGGCATCACTAGCGCGATGCGGCAGGCGATCAAGGACCCGATCGTCAACCGGGGCCACACTCTCTACATCTATCCGCAGCTTTACGAGGGTCAGGAGTGCACAAAAGACCTGTTCTGCACCGGGCCCACCCCGGCGCAGCAATGCGACAGGCTGATCCCCTACCTGATCAAGACGGTGGGCAAGAAGCGCTTCGGCTTGCCGTCTGCGAACTATGTCTGGCCACAATTGTTGAACAAATACGCTCGCAAGGTGATCGAAGCCAACGGCGGCGAAGTGGTGTTCGAGGAATACTATCCGCTCGATCAGCCGGAGTACTCGGCCACGATCGGCAAGATCAAGGACGGCAAGGTGGATTGTGTATTCAACACCATTATTCCACCTGGACTTCAGCCTTTCGTGAAGCAGCTCTATGAGTCCGGATTCCAGAAGAACGGCGGCGTGCTCAGTTGTGTCTATTTCGACGACGGCATTGCGACCATCTTTCCCGCTCAGGAGATGGAGGGGCTCTATAGTTGTCTGGACTATTTCCAGACAGTCGATGATCCGTTCAGCAAAAAACTGCAGGAGGGGTATTCGAACCGGTTCCCGGACACGAAGTTCAGGTTGTTCTCAGCGGGCGCCGGCGCTACCGGTATGTATCGCGGGATCAAATTTTACGAAGCCGCGGTCAAGGAGACCAAGGGCGACCTGCATCGCGATGCTGTTGCGGCTGCAATGGATCATGGGGTGCTAACCGAGGGCCCCGGCGGCGGCGGCGAGATGGTGCCAGGTCATTGGCACTGTAAAATGAACATGTACATCGCCACCTGCAAGGTTAGTGCCGACAAGCCCTCCTTTGAGATCGTCGATAAAGCCGCAATGGTGGACCCGCGGGAGTGCTAAGGGCAGCGAGGTCACGCACAGCACGCGGACGGCGGCGCTTCCGCGCGCTGCTGGCGGTCGAACTATTCGCCCTTGTGGCGCTGGCGGTCGCGCCGGTCCTACTGCTGGACCGGCTCGACCTGATCACGCTGATAACCAACATGATGATCCTGTCGATCCTGGCAATCAGTTTCGATATGTGCTGGGGTTTCTCAGGGATCATGTCGTTCGGCCAGGCGTTTTTTTTCGGGGTCTCGGGCTACGTTGTCGCACTCGTTGGCCGAGACCTCGATTTCAGCGAGATCTGGGGTGTCTTACCGCTCGCCATGCTAACTGGCCTGGTCCTGGCGGTCGCTTTCGCCACGTTCCTTCTGCTCGGGCGCAAGATGCCGAGCGCGATATTCGTTGCATTTGGCACGTTGACCGGATCGTATGCGGCGGAACGACTGGTCTCCGGCTGGCAATACGTCGGGGCGGGCAATGGACTCTCGTCGGTCAAACTGCTGCAACTCGGGTCGTACGAGTTTATCGAAGGCTTCGAATTTTACACGCTGGCGTTGCTGAGCCTCGTGCTAGTTTACTTGGTGTGCCGTTTCATCGTCCGCTCACAGTTCGGCCTCGTGCTTGCCGGCATCCGGCAAAACGAGGAGCGGCTCGCGTTTTTCGGGTATCGTGTGCAGGTTTTCAAGGCCGTGGTCTTCTCCTTTGCTGGCATGATCGCCGGGTTGGCCGGCGCGCTCTACACTTACCATCAGGGCTTCATCGGTCCCGGAAACATGGGGCCGGGCCTGTCGACGACGGCTGTGCTCTACTGCCTGTTCGGGGGCGCCGGCACCTTGGTCGGACCAGTCATCGGAGCGGTGGCCATGGAGTTGTTGAGCTACGGCCTGTCCGACATCGACGCCATCCGTCAGTTCTGGCCGGTCATCCTTGGCCTTGTTCTACTTATCGTCGTCATGTTCCAACCCTCCGGCCTACTCGGCCTCGTCGTGTCGACGCGCGGGCGAATCGGGTCGTACGGAGCACGCAGCCGCCGACCGGGTGGTGGTGGACGCCGTGGCGCTCCTTGAGGTCGAAGGTGTCACCAAGGTATTTGGCGCCCTGCGGGCGCTGGATGGCGTGGACGTGGCAGTCGCGGCGGGCACGTTTCACGGTCTGATCGGCCCCAACGGGTCCGGCAAGAGCACACTGCTGAAGGCGATCGCGGGCGCCCATCTACCTACGCGCGGCACGGTGCGCTTCGACGGACAGGACATTACCACATCACCGCCCTACCAGCGGGCCCGTGTCGGGCTCAGCCTCAAGTTCCAGATCACCGCGGTGCTGCGCGAGCTGTCAGTGTACGACAATGTTCTGCTGGCGTTGCAGTCGGGCGAAACCGCTTGGTCGCTGGTGTGGTCACGCACTCGGCGCAGCCTTGATGGGCAAATCATGCAGGCGCTGGACCGCTTCCGTCTGGCGGACCGGGCCGACGATCTGGCCGGCGAACTCAGCCATGGCGAGCAGCAATGGCTGGAAATTGCCATGGCATTGGCGCCTGGGCCGAAACTTCTGCTGCTCGACGAACCCACCGGCGGCATGAGCCCGGAGGAACGCCGCATGACCGGCGAGCTACTGCTGCCGATCAAGGCCGAATGCGCCTTGGTCATCGTCGAGCACGACCTCGATTTCATCAAGAACATCTGCGACCATTTGACGGTTCTGGATCAGGGCCGTGTGCTGTGCGACGGGACGGTTCGCGAGATCGAGGAGTCACCGGAGATCCAGAGGATCTATACCAGCCGTGTCTGAACCCCTTCTGATCGTTAAGAACCTCGATGCCGGCTACGGCCGGAGCCAGGTGTTGTTCGACATGGGGATCAACGCGCCGGCCCAAGGCGCGGTGGCGGTTCTGGGCCGCAACGGCGCTGGCAAATCCACGTTGCTGAAGGCGATCGCTGGTGAATTGCCGCCGATGTCCGGCTCGATCATGTTCGACGGCAGCGATGCGAGCAATGAATCCACAGAACGGCGCGCGCGGCGCGGCATCGGCTTCGTGCCACAGGAAGATGCGATCTTCGGCCGCCTGACAGTGCGAGAAAACCTGCTGCTCGGTGCCACAAATCAGCCAAATTACGACGGCCTTGGAGAGGTGCTCGACTTTTTTCCCAAGCTGGGGCAACGACTTCACCAGACCGCCGCGACGCTGTCCGGCGGGGAGCGCAAGATGCTGGCGATCAGCCGTGCCTTGTTGGGGCGCCCCAAGCTGCTTCTACTGGACGAGCCGACCGAGGGCGTGTGGATCGGCGTGATCGAGGAGATCGCCGACCGGCTTGCCGTGCTGGCGCGGCAGATGAGCATCGTCCTAGTGGAACAGCATGTGCATCTGGCGCTGCGCATTGCCGGCTACGCCTACGTGATGGATCGTGGCTCGGTGGCGCTGGAAGGTCCGGCCGAGCAGGTGCGCGACGATCCGAGATTACTGCGCTACCTGGCGCCGTGACTTTGCAGCACTCGGCTCGCGCGCGCAGCGCCTCGTCCTGATAGTCGGCTTGCTTTCGGTGACCCTAACCTCTCCCGAACGCGAGAGAGGATAGGTGAGAGGGGGACGGCCCTCACGTATCATCATATGCGATGCCGGGTGCTACCAGACAGGCCAGCTCACTGCTTTTGAGGCGGACGTGCGGCCACCGGCACCATGATGTGGGCGTACGGCGTGCCCTTCCACATGACGTAGGGGCCGCCGTTGTTTGGGTCGGTCGAAATGCCCTCTAACTGCGCCGAATCCGGCAACAGGATCATGATGTGCGGCCCTTCGACGACCCACTGGTTGTTGGCGGTCGGGCCAGTGGCATAGGGGTCGATATTACTGCCGCTTTCGCCCGCCAGCATGTAAGCGATGCCGCCACGATCCGCCTTGAACGGCTTCTTGCCCACATAAGCCTCGACCCAGGCCATCCAGACCTTGTCGACGCACATCGGATCGCGGTCGCCTTTGGCGCGAGTGTCCGGATCGGAGGGCATGCACGTATAGGGGCCGCTCCCTTGCTTGAGGATCTTATGATCCCAGTCCATGACGGGGGCGGTGCTGGCGACCGCCGGTGGTGCGGCGCTCAAAGCGTCCCGGATCAGCGCCTCCTGGTCCGGCTGCGCCGCCAGAGCCGGCACCGCCAGGCTGGATACGCAGGCTAGGCCAACGGCGCCAGTAGCAATTGACTGCCATAGCCGATATATTTGTTGCATTTTCTTGCTCCTCCCGTGACCATTTTTGGGTGAATGGCGGCCAGTATTCAATACAACTGGACTAAAGACTGGACTGTAAATAAAGTTCCGTCAAGTCACGCGATCGTGGTCGGCGAGTGCGAGACCCTGTCGGCGCAACATAGAAATGTCGCGCCATGCGCAGGGTATAGATGACAACTGCCTTCTGGCGGACACGTCTTTGGCGAAGCGGCCTGTCAGGCAAAACGCTGGCGCGCGGGCGAGGGGGTCAAGGGGCCATAGCCGGCTAGCAGGCCCGCACAGCGCAGCGCTTGAGGCCCTCGTCCTGACCCCTCACCATCGGAACCTTTTGGATCCGATGGAAAGCCTTGGCTCAGTCTCGGTCAAAGCCGCGCGACAACGCGATCGCCGCCGACGCGTCGAGGTGAATTTCAACAACGCACCTGAGTGCCTCGGCTGCCACCTTATCGCGCAACGAATGTGCATCTGGCGCTGCGCATCGCCGGCTATGCATACGTCATGGATCGTGGTTCGGTGGCACAGGAAGGTTTCGGCCGAGCAGGTTCGCGACGATCCGGGGTTGCTGCGTTACCTCGCGCCGTTACTGTCACCGCATTTCGTTCAAGAGGAAGGAACAGCGCTATGGCAAGGACGGCTGACACGGCGTGGTTGGATGGCTCAATCGCGGCCCTGCGCGGCGTCGGTTGGCGCAGTAAGTCGCGCCTGCACGAACTGACTGAGGCTGCGCAGGGCAAATATCATTATACTATTGGGCCATACTCGGACTCCGTGTTGAGCGTAAAGCCCGGCGATCGCATCCGTATCGAGACACGCGATGCCTTCGAGGGCGCGATCCGCAGCGAAAGTGACAAGCCGACCGAACGATTGCGGATGCCGTTCGTCAATCCACAAAACGGGCCGATCATGATCGAGGGCGCTGAGCCGGGCGATGCATTGGTTGTCCAAATCGAGAGCATGCTGCCACGCGGGCCGAACCCCTGCGGGACCTGCTGCATGATCCCATATTTTGGCGCACTGACAGGAACCACTCTGACGGCGACGCTGAACGAGCCGCTGCCGGAACTGACACGCAAGATCCATGTAGACGAGCACAAGGTGCGCTGGAGCGAGCGCGTTACTCTGCCCTATAGCCCGCATATCGGCACGTTGAGCACGTCGCCGGAGATCGACTCTATCAACTCGCTGACGCCCGACAATCATGGTGGCAATATGGACCTGCCTGACATGGGACCGGGCAGCATCACCTACCTGCCGGTTCGCGTTGCCGGTGCGCGGCTGTTCATCGGCGACGCGCATGCTTGCCAGGGCGACGGCGAAGTGTGTGGCACCGCGGTGGAGTATCCCTCGACCACGACGATCCGCGTGGACCTGATCAAAGGTTGGACGCTGGAATGGCCACGGCTCGAGCGCGAGGACTTCATCATGACCATCGGCAGCGCACGTCCGCTGGAGGATGCGACCCGGATCGCCTACCGCGAGTTGGTGCTGTGGATGGAGGCCGAATATGGCTTCAACCGCTGGGATGCCTACATGATGTTGAGCCAATGCGGAAAGGTTCGGCTCGGCAACTTCGTTGATCCGAAATACACCGTGGGGGCCGGGATTCTGAAGAGTTACCTCGCGCCGGCAAAAGCAGCGCACGGTGTCTGAAACGGTTGACCCCTACCACTACAAGGGCGGTTGTCGGCCCTAGGCCGCCGCGGCTCTTTCCGCTGTCCATTGGCGCACGATATCGCGGGCCTCGTTGCGATCCGGATCCATTGCCGCATCGTGGCCCGGGCGCTTGGCTGTCAGTTCGATTACGTATCCATTAGGGTCTCGGAAGTAAATCGAATCGATAAACCGATGGTCCGAGGGGCCGCGTGTCTCAATCCCGGCGGCCTTTCCTTTGGCCAGCATGGTTTGCAAGGCCCCCGGCGTCACCTCCAGCGCGATGTGCAAATCGAAGTCATGTTGGGCCTTGAACTCGAACGGCATGTCCGGCGCCTCGAAGAACGCCAGGAACGAGCCGTCGTCCATACGGAAGAATGTGTGCAGGACTTTGGTCTGGCGACCGCTTTTGGTCTCGTTGATTGCCAGAGCGCCGCTAAGCGGAAGCCCGAGAAAGTCCTCGTAAAACGCTCGCGTTTCCTCGGAATTGCGACAACGATAGGCGTTGTGATGCAGTCCTTTGATCACGTTCGTTCTCCTTGGTTCTTCTTTGACGTCACATATTGGGCGTAGCCTCGATACCCTATCCTTGCGCCTCCCGGGCGGCACTGCAACTACCCTTCCGCAGCCGTCAGGCGACGTTCTCAATCGGCTAGGCAGCGTTCTCCCCAACCGGCCGGCGACCTGCTGCCAGCCCCGTCCGATCCGGAATGGGGTCATCGTAACGGTCATGGTGTCGGACCCAGTCATGCATGTTGCGGTGAGCGCCGGTCTCATTACGGCCCTTTGGTGTGATATCGAGATATCTGTACGCCGCATGCAGGTCCTCGCCCCCGCGTCCGAATGAGGAATAGGTATGGAAGATGTCGCCGTTCGCGTTCTTGTAAAACACGCTCCGTCCTGAAAGGTCTTCGACTGGTGCGGCCCCCGTCTGATAGTTGTAGTATGCTTCGCCTTCTGCGAGTTGTTCTTTCGTGAAGGACACATGAAAGTCGTAGTTGAAGTCACTGGCGAAGGAAGAAACCCATTTGAAGCGCCAGCCCATGCGCTGTCTCACAGACTCGATTTCCGCGATCGGCGCCCGAGCGACGACGACGTAAGTGACATCGTTATGCTCCAAATGCACGAGGATGCCGTCGAGGTGGTCAACCTCGAAAGAGCAACCGACACAGGGGCTGTTCTGTCCAGGCGCCAGCATAAAATGCTTGATGATCAACTGGCTGCGGCCCCAGAAGAGGTCGGCGAGCGTTTGCTTGCCGTCCAGTCCGTCGAATACGTATTGCTTCTCGACCTTGACCCAGGGTAACGCGCGCCGCTCGGCGCTCAATTGGTCGCGCAGCTGCGTAAATTCCTTTTCTTTGGCCAGCAACCTCCTGCGAGCAACAAGCCATTCGTGGCGTGAGACAACCTCGCGCGGTTCCATTGTGAGCCTCCTTTCGCGAAAATGAACATTCGACCGTCCCGCTACCAGTCCATGACATCAGCATCGATTTGAGTTTGGCCGCAACACTACCGCCGTCGGCTCGATGGCGTAAACGCTTGTCGGCTCTGAGCGGGCCCGCCGTGACCTCAAACGCGAGATCGCCACCCTCAGCGTTGCCGTCGATGAACCAGAGCGGTGGCTTTCTCACTGCTGCAATTCATATCGTCGGTCCATGTCCAACAGCAGCCCGATCTCCACTGGCTTGGAAATGCTTTGTGCTCGGTCTGGCAGCCAGTCCGCTCGCCACGGCACCCGGATAGCCTCAGGATAAGTTTGTTGTCCTGCATCAACTAAATACGCCGGCGCTTGATTAGCGGCGCTCCGCCCTGTAGCGGAACAACTTCGCTTGCCGCCTGTGGAGGAAACTGTCCATGCCGAGGATGTCAGGAAAGATCGCACTGCTCGAATTATTAAAGCAGGAGGGCGTGCGCGTGATGTTCGGCAATCCCGGAACCACGGAGCTGCCGCTGATGGACGCGTTGGCGGCGGAGCGAGATCTGCGCTACATCCTGGCTCTGCAAGAAGCTCCCGCGATGAGCATGGCAGACGGCTACGCGCAGGCGTCCGGTCAGTGCGCGGTGGTCAATCTGCACGCGGCGCCGGGTCTCGGCAACGGTCTGGGCATGCTGTACGACGCCCAGAAGGCTGGGTCACCGATCCTGGTGACCGCCGGGCAGCACGAACAGCGCTTTAACTTCACCGAACCGCTGCTGTGGGCCGATCTTCCCACCATCGCTCGGCCGTTCGTAAAGTGGTCGGAGGAAGTTCGACGGCTGGAAGACCTGCCGCGCGCCATTCATCGCGCCGTCAAAACCGCGCTCGCCCCGCCGATGGGGCCGGTGTTCCTGTCGCTGCCGGGCGATATCCTGACTGATAGCGCCGACCTCGATCTCGGGACCCCGAGCCGCGTGGCGACAGGAATACGCGGCGACGCCAGCGCGATCACACGGGCAGCGGAAATCATCGCCAAGGCCAGCAGCCCTGTCATCATCGCCGGCGACGCCGTGCCGCAAGGCAACGCCCTTCAGGAACTGGTCGACCTGGCCGAGACGCTGGCCGCGCCCGTCTATGACGAGGGTATGGCCAGCCGGACCATGTTTCCGTCCTCCCACCCGCTCTACCGCGGCGCCCTGGTCCGCCTGCCGGAGGCGATCCAAGGCATGCTGGCACAGCACGATTTGCTGGTCGCCATCGGCGCGAACCTGTTCACCCTGTCGCTGCCCGGCGAGGTGGAAGCGATGCCGGAGAACTACCCCGTCATTCACCTGGACACTGACCCGTGGGAACTAGCGAAGAACTACCCCGAGCAAGTCTCGATCCTGGGGGAACCCAAGGTCACCCTGCCGGAACTCGTCCAAGCGATTCTCAATGCTCGCTCGGTCAACGAGGCCGAAGGCGTGGCAAAACGACTCGCACACGTGAAAGCGGAGGGCGTCGCCAGCCTGCATAAGCTGAACGCCATGGCCGACGCGCTGGCGGAACGCCATCCAATTCATCCGTTGGCCCTAATGCAGACGATCGGTCGTTTGCTTCCGGAAAACGCGGTGGTAATCGATGAAACGGTTTCCTCTGGAATGGGGCTGCGCCGGTTTCTTAAAAGCAATGATGTGCAAAGCTTCTTCGGCCTGCGCGGTGGCGGCATCGGCTGGGGGTTGCCGGCGGCGATCGGCGTGAAGCTGGCCCTGCCGGACCGTCCCGTGGTTGCTTTGATCGGCGATGGATCGGCAATGTACACTATCCAGGGCCTGTGGACCGCGGCCCGCGAAAACCTGAACATAGTCTTTGTCATCATCAACAATTACTCGTATCGGATCCTCAAGCAGCGAACCAACGCAATGAAGGGCCTGGCCGCACAGGTCGACAACTACGTCGCGATGGATTTGGACCAGCCGCGGATCGATTTCGTCCAGGTGGCGCGCGGCCTCGGGCTGATCGCGCACAAGGCCACCAGATTGTCCGACCTTGCCGATCTGCTAGAGGCCGCGCTGAAGGTCAACGGGCCGACCTTGATTGATGTGGAGGTCGATCGGTCCTGGAAGCCGGTCTAGCGAGCGCGCTCCACGCTGGCGGCGTCCGGCAACGTCCTGACATAAACCATTTCTTCATCTTTATGTGTCAATTCGTGCCGTAGCTGGTGGTTCAAATCAGACGGGTCGTGCCGTCCGTTTTGGACCACTAGCTTCTGATTTTGTGGGCCAATTCACCCGACATGGGATGCTTTCTGTCGGGATCGGACCACTAGACTACGTGCGCTGGGCGGGCAGCTATTGAGGATACGTGCTTTGGATGACAATGATGTCCCGGACGCCTCATCGTTGCGCGCACGGCTATCGGACCGGGTCGGCATTATCGCTCGCTTGTTTTTTTTACTGATAGCGGTGGCATCGGTTCAAATCTGGACATTGCGAGCGGTGGAAGAGAACGGGCTCCAGCGAGCACAACAGTCACTCGGGACCAGCATGGCTATGCTGAAGCATGAGTTGGCTTCTCTCGGCGCGACCTGGGGCGCGACAGCCGATGGCCAACTACTACTGGGAACGACGACACTGAACGGCCGGAACGACGTGGTCGACGCCATAAAGGAAATATCAGGAACAGCAGCCACGATCTTTCTCGGAGACACTCGGATCGCTACCAACGTACAGAATCCGGATGGATCACGCGGCATCGGAACCAAACTCGCAAAAGGCGCAGCGTATGACGCGGTGCTGCGAGACGGACACAGCTACTACGGCGCGACGACGATCCTTGGCAAGCCTTATCTCGCCGCCTACGAGCCGGTGCGAGACGCTCAAGCGCGTACGGTTGGTATCCTTTTTGTCGGCGTGCCTCTCGCGGACGCGCAAGCGTTCATGAGTCACATAAGCAAGGAGGCCCTGATCGGCGCGTTGGTAATAGCCTCTCTCGCGGGCATGGGATATCTCTGGGTTCTTCGCGCGACTATTCGTCCGGCAACCGATCTGGCGCGGGTGATGCGTCGCGTTGCTGACGGGGCTTTGGATTGCGCGGTTCCCTTTACGCGACGGACCGATCAAATCGGTGAGATGGCGCGAGCGCTTCTGCTGCTCCGCGATACCTCTGCGCGCGCTCGGGCTCTCGAGGCAGAAGCCGCCCGCATCTCGCTCCGATGCCGATGCCACACGCCGCGCGGCGCTGAGCGGTATGGCAGATAAAATTGAAAGGGAGACGACGACGGCGCTGCACGAGGTCGACGGCCGCACTAATTCTATGATCGATACTGCGCGGGAAATGAGTGCGTCAGCGGCCCGAACTGGCAATTCGGCTCGGAGTGCGGCGAGCGCATCGGCGCGAACATTGGCCGATGCGCAGACGGTGGCTGGAGCGGCCGAGCGAGTAAGCCTCTCCATCCGCGAGATCAGCGGTCAAGTGGCGAAGTCTACAGAAATAGTTGGCCGCGCCGTTGCCGCCGGTGTCGAGACCCGCGCCACCATTGAGACGCTGAACGAGCAAGTGGCGCGCATCGGTGCGGTGGCCGACATGATCGGGGAGATCGCGGCCAAAACAAATTTGCTGGCGCTCAATGCTACGATTGAAGCGGCACGTGCCGGTAACGCGGGCAAAGGCTTCGCCGTCGTCGCCTCTGAGGTGAAGGCGCTTGCCACCCAAACCGCCCGCTCAACTCAGGAGATCGCACGGCACATCAGTCAGGTATGCGGCGCAACTGGGGCCTCGGTCGCTGCCGTGGCAAGAATTGAGCAGACCATCGCGGAGATGAATACGATTGGAAGCTCGATCGCTTCGGGTATGGAGGAGCAACGGGCGGCGACAGCGGAGATCGCCCGTAATGTGAAAGATGCAGCAGTGACCGCGAATGAGATGGCAAGTCGCGCGACAGAGGTCTCGATGGAGGCTGAGCAAACCGGGAAGCGCGCCTCCGAGGTAGCCGAGAACGCCGCGAGGTTGAACAGCGCAGTGGGCGATTTGCGCCATTCCGTAATTCGCGTGGTTCGCGCTTCCACCGCCTAGCTGCGGCACCATCGCGCCAAGCGAAACGACCCGGCGCCACGACCCATCTTGCCGCGACCTCCATGTCGTCCTTCACTGCGGCGGTAAGCAGGGAGCCCGCAATGTCGAAACGCTTCGAGGGACGCGCCGCCATCGTGACCGGTGGTGTCTCCGGTATCGGTGCGGCCATCGCTGCCCGCCTCGCCGCCGAGGGCGCCGCGCTCAGCCTCTGGGACATGGACGAAGCGGGTCTCGCGCGGTCGGGTGCCGGCCACACCGTGGTGGTGGACGTAATCGACCCAGCCGCCGTTCACCGCGCTGCCGAATCCACCGCCGCGGCCTTAGGCAAAATTGACGTCCTGATCACCTCAGCCGGCGTTACCGGCCCCAACCACCCAACCTGGGAGTATCCGATCGCCGCGTGGGATCGTGTGATCGACATCAACCTGAAAGGCGTCTTCTACTGCTGCCACGCCGTGCTGCCGTTCATGCAGACCAACGGCTATGGTCGGATCGTCAACATCGCGTCGATCGCCGGCAAGGAAGGCAATCCGAACGCTTCTGCATACTCCGCGTCGAAGGCAGGGGTAATCGGCCTGACCAAGTCGCTCGGGAAGGAACTTGCCGCCACCGAGATCCGCGTCAACTGCGTGACCCCCGCGGCCGTGAAGACGCCGATCTTCGACCAGATGACCCAGCAGCAGATCGACTGGATGCTGTCGAAAATCCCCATCGGCCGGTTCGGCACGGTAGAAGAAATGGCCTCGCTGGTTCTGTGGCTGGCAAGCGAGGAATGCAGCTTCTCCACCGGTGCGGTGTTCGACATCTCGGGAGGACGGGCAACCTATTGAAAGGCGGCCCGCCAACACCACGCGACAAAGCCCCGCCGCGCTTCAGAGGACTGCATCGATGAACTCCGAGGATCTCGGTTTCCTGCCGGCCACGCAACTCGCGGAGATGATCCGCACCAAGCTTCTCTCCCCTGTCGAAACAATGCGCACGCTGCTGGATCGGATCACAGCGCTGGAACCAAAAGTAAACGCCTTCGCCTATCTCGCCGCCGAGCAGGCGATGGAGGCCGCGCGGGCGGCGGAAGCCAAGCTGATGTCAGGCGACCGTATCGGCCGTCTCCACGGCCTACCGGTCACCATCAAGGACCTGGCGATCACCAAGGATATGCCCACCCAGGGGGGCAGCCTGATTCACAAGGGCCATCAACCGTCCGAGGATGCGCCGGTGGTGACGCGCCTCAAGGACGAAGGCGCCATCATTTTAGGCAAGACCACCACCTCCGAGTTCGGCTGGAAGGGCGTTTCGCACTCGCCGCTGACCGGCATAACCCACAACCCCTGGAGGCACGGCTACAACGCCGGGGCGTCCTCGGCTGGAGCAGGCGCCGCCTCCGCCGCCGGATACGGCCCGTTGCACCAGGGCAGCGACGGCGCCGGTTCGATCCGCATGCCGGCGCATTTCTGCGGCGTGTTCGGCGTGAAGCCCAGCTTCGGGCGCGTGCCCAACTATCCCGTCAGCACCGGTGACTTCACGACACACCTCGGACCGCTGACCCGCACCGTCGCGGACGGCGCTCTGATGCTGGAGGTGATGGCTGGCCCCCACCCGCTCGACTACACCTCGCTGGAGGCCGGCCCGGCCGCCTATCAAGCCAGGCTGCACGAGGGGATCAAAGGCAGACGCATCGCCTACAGCCCGGACCTGGGCCATGCCCGCGTCGACCCCGAAGTCGCCGCGCTGGTCAAAGCTGCCGTCCAGCAGTTCTCCCGGATTGGCGCCATCGTGGAGGAAGTCCCGACGCCATGGGCCGCTCCGGGTCCGGAGCTGATCCGCCTCTTCTGGTCAGCGCACCTGACCCGCCTGAAGCCGCTGCTGGAAACCTGGGAAAGCCAAATGGACCCCGGCCTGGTCGCGTGCATCCAGGCATCAAACAACGTGTCGGTCGCCGAATATCAAACAGCCCGCGAGCGCAAGATGTCCTACATCGCCGACATCCACCGGTGGTTCGAGGGCTGGGATTTCCTGCTAACCCCCGCCGTATCGGTCGCCGCCTTCCCGGCCGAAAAACTGATGCCCGATCACTGGCCGAAGCACGAATGGGATTGGGTGAGTTGGGCCGAATTCTCCTACCCCTTCAACATGTCCTGGAACCCTGCCGCCAGCGTGCCATGCGGCTTTACCGCCGAAGGCCTCCCGGTGGGCCTGCAGATCGTTGGCAGGCGCTTCGACGACCTGGGCGTCCTGCAGGCCTCGGCCGCGCTCGAGGCGATCCAGCCATGGGCAGGCAAACGCCCCTCCCTGGCGTAACGCGACATGCCGCAAGCCTTGCACGCCTTTCTGCTCGCCTTTCCGGCGCTGTTCTCGATCGTCAACCCAATCAGCGGCGCGCTGATTTTCCGCGGCGTCACCGCGAACCGCGCTCCTGAGGCCCGAGCGACGCTGGCCAAACTGGTGGCTCTGAATTCGTTGGGCGTGATGATGGGTGCGCTCTGGGCCGGGTCCTACCTGCTGGCGTTCTTCGGGATCTCTTTGGCGGCCTTGCGGGTCGCCGGTGGCCTGGTGGTCGCCTTGAGCGGCTGGCACCTGCTGAACGAACCTGAAACTCGCGAGAACCGGAAACAGGAGCAGGCAGCCTCGGCCGAGGGGATGGAAGACATCGCATTGTTTCCACTGACAATTCCGCTCACGACCGGCCCGGGCACGATATCGGTAGCGGTCGCGCTTGGAGCCGGTCATCCCAAGTTGTTCGCCGGACTCGGCTGGTTCTTCCTTGGGATGACCGCGGCGGCTGTGGCGATGACCGCGACGATCTGGGTCACCTACCATTATGCCGATCTGCTGACTCGGATGATGGGACCGACCGGGAGCCGCACGATTACTCGAATATCAGCCTTCCTGCTGTTGTGCATCGGCGTGCAGATCCTGATTACCGGGATCGACGACGTGCTCGGGCCGTTGCTGGCAGCACGCACCTAGCCCGATTTGCTTGATCGCAAGATTCGGATGCCCCGTAAGCGCGGTCACGCGCTCCCGGCCGCCATCGCCGGCTTCCTGCGCCCATCACGCAGGAACGATTTGCCTATTGCTGCCTGATTCGGGTCTGGTGCGGGCTTCACCGGGAGATGCTGCATGAGGCCTATGTGGATAATGGCGGGTCTGGCGGGCGTAATTGCGGCTCCAGCATTGGCGCAGACCAAGATCCCTCCGTCACACCTCTATTCAAGCGAGCCGCCTGCCCCTCTGGATAAGAACTATGGCATGCCTCCGATGCCTGGCCCGGACCTGCCTCAAAAAGCGACGGCGGCGAAACCGAAAAATGAGTCGGAATCATTCACCCCAATGTCCACCGTCGCCAGACCCGACGCACAGCCGTCCGATGTACCGAATTTCTTCCAGGCATCACCCGGCGTGGCTTCGTCCGACTCGCAGACTTCCGACGTGCCCAACTTCTTCGAGGCAACGCCGGCCAGCAATTCGCCCAAGGTGGCGAAGGCGCAATCGGCCTATTCGACGATGGACACACCACTGTTCACGACGACAAATGAATCGCCGCTGAGCAGCGACACAACATCCGGTGACACCACGTCGGGCGACGCGCCGGCGGCGGAGGGGGCAGGGACGCGCTGATACTGGGAGCGGGTGAAGGGAATCGAACCCTCGTGTGCAGCTTGGGAAGCTGTTTTGATGGCTCCTCAGCCCGCGTCATAGTGTGTCTGGATCCTAAAAATTGCCCTGTATTCCGCGGCATAGTATCCCATGCTGCGTCATGGCGTTCCGCCACTAGTCAACCGACCGCTGAGCCTAATCTGAGCCTAAATGCCAAAGCTCACCCTCACCGAGATAAGCATCCGGGCGCTGAAACCCTCTGATGGGCAGGTAACCTATTGGGATGTGAGCTTGCCAAACTTTGGTGTTCGGGTAGGTAAGCAGCGCAAAACGTTCGTTCTGTTGGTAGGCGACGACCGCCAGCGGGTTAGCCTGGGTGTCTATCCCGCGACGACCCTCGCTGATGCGCGCAAAGTGGCGCGACAACGGCTGGCTGAACGAACCCTAGGGGTGCATCGCCCAGCGCCTCTAAGTTTCGGGGAAGCACTCACGCTGTTCCTAGCGACTCATTCAAAGCAGCATCACTCCCCGCGTACCGCACATGAGTGCAAGCGCATTCTGGAGCGGCATTTCCGTCAGCGGCTGGAACGGCGCGATCTCTCCTCGATCCGACCTGGCGAGATTGCCAGCGTCATCGATGGTATGCAATCCACCCCCTCGGAAGCCGACCACGCCTTCCGTTACGTTCGGACCTTCTTCAACTTTTGTGTGAAACGAGGCTTGATCGATGCCTCACCTGTTGCACGGCTTGAAGCACCATCGAAGGGACAGTCTCGCGAGCGTGTTCTGTCGCCTGACGAACTGAGGAAGATTTGGAAGCAAGCCGAGAAGATTGGCTACCCGTACGGGACCATAGTGCGCCTTCTCATTCTATGTGGCCAGCGAGCAGCGGAAACGGCGGCGCTGAGTTGGAGCTGGATAGACGACCAGGGTATCAGCCTGCCATCTTATATCACCAAGAATCGAAGGGCCAGCCGTATTCCATATGGGCCACTCACGAAGCAGGTTCTCGCCACGGTCCCGAGGACGGGTGACCTACTGTTCCCTGCAAGGGGCTACACCGACAAACCTTTTGTCGGCTTCGGTGTGAGCAAGATAGTCCTCGACGAGTGCGGCGTGAAGAATTTCACGCACCATGATTTGAGGCGAAGCTACAGCACGATAATGGCCTCCTCGGACGTCGGTGCACCGATCCATGTGCTGGAGAAATTGCTGAACCATTCGTCTGGAACATTGCGCGGCGTGGCCTCTATCTACAACCGTTACTCTTACTGGGAAGAGATGCGCGAGGCCGTAGAGAAGTATAAGTCGTGGTTTGAAAGGGTTATAGCGATTGAGGTCTGTAAGCAGGCCGGTCATTGACGATGGCGCGTGAAACTCGGCGCGATCCGGCCAGCGACGACCGAGATTAGGATGATGGCGGGGTTGCAGGTGGTATGATTTTTCGAGCCTGCGCGTGCTTATAGTGTAGTTGGCGACAAACGCACTATTGGAGAGAAACCATCTTTTCTAACATATTCGTTGCCTAACGGAATCGCCGGTGGGATGCCAAACCACAATCTTGTCAAGGTTGGGGTCGTGGGTTCGAATGCAATCGCCCGCTCCAGGAAAATCTCCCAGAGTATCCTGGGTTTTTTCCTACAACATCCCAAACGATACGAAATCCGTTTTTGGGTGCCGATTGGGCCGGTAATCACCACTGCGTCGACCGAAGCGCCCCCCCGCAATCCAGGCTCCGGTCCGCCAGACGAACCGGCGGTGGATCTGGGCTACCCCGCGGTCACGCCGTGATGTGTGGCGCTGCCATAAATCTGTCACACGGAATCACCTCCTGAGGGGATAATTGGGGCTTGAACCGAGCCGGCCGCCCTCTATTTGGGGCTCACGGCCAGGGGTGGCCACAAGGTTTTGGTCAAGGTGCGGCTCCCATCACAATGGCGTTCCAAATTCTCAGCTTGAGCGGAGGGGGGTATTTCGGCCTTTACTCCATCTCGGTCATCGCTGAGCTGGAAAGCAAACTTCGCGCCCCGATCGCCTCCCGGTTCGACCTAATAGCAGGCACCTCCGTCGGCGGCATCCTTGCCATTGGCTTGGCAAAAACGAAGTCCCAGCCGCGAAAATCAAGGCCGCCTTCGAAGCTCACGGCACGGCGATTTTCTCAAGCCGCAACCCAGCACGCAGCTTGCCAGGAAAGACTGTCGACGTTCTGCGATCTGCGTTCAGGTCGAAATATGATGGAGCAAACCTAAGGCGCACAATCACCGAGATCATTGGCGCAGATACCCTCCTCGGTGAGATTAAGCACCCCTGTCTCATTTCTACGGTATCGCTGACTAAGGGCGGTCCCCAGATCTTCAAGACCGATCACCACCCCGACTTCGAGCGAGACCACAGGCTTCGGGCTGTAGATGTGGCGATGGCGACATCGGCAGCGCCATCCTATTTTCCAATCGCCGAGATAGGCGACGGGCTCTACGCCGACGGCGGCCTGTATGCCAACTCGCCCGATCTCCTAGCCCTGCATGAGGCGGAGCATTTTCTAAATGCCGAGCCGGGCCAAATCAGGCTCCTCAGCGTCGGCACAACGACCGCGAAATTCTCATTCGCCCACGGCACCGGCTTGCGCTTCGGCATATGGCAATGGGCACTGGGTCAACGCCTCGTGCAAGCGATGCTGTCATCGCAGCAGCAGGTAGTCGACAGCATGATCCGTCATAGGCTCGGCAACCGCTATGTCCGGCTCGACTACCAGCAATCACGCGAACAGGAACAGGCTCTCAGCCTGGACACCGCCAACGAGACCGCACAACGAACAATAAGGGCCATGGCTGACATCACCATCCAGGGTGCCACCAATGACCCCATGATGCGGGAGATCCTCTCCCACAATTCAGGTGTTCCCAAATTTTATCATCGCACGACGGCACCATAAGGATTAGCGGCTATGGGTATTGTAGCGACGCTTTTTTATTCCTCGAACGACACTGAAAAGCAAACGCTCCACCGGAGAATTACCCCCAGTGACGAGCAGATGACTGCTCAGCAGACACGATGGAATGAGTTGGCTGAGCATCTCATTTCTGAACTCAGAATTGCATCCGGCAAATCAGTCCGCACTTGGCTGCAAGGGTCGTACAAATACGCCACGCAAATTCGTCCTCCAAGCAAGGGCGAGGAGTTCGATATTGACCTAGGCGTATTCTTCTGTTGGGAGGGCGATGCGGAAGACGGCGATCACGACCATGATGAGCTGAGGCGCATGACGCAGGACAGTCTGCTAGCCTGTGCCAAGACTGCCGAGGGCGTTCTCAGCGTTGATGAGCCGCCCAAGCCTCGATGCATGCGAATACATTATGATGGCGACTTTCACATCGATGTTCCGTGCTATCATCTCGATCCGGACGCAGACGCGCGAACGCTCGCTGCGAAGGGCGGATGGGAAGTCAGCGATCCCAAGGCTGTTTACCTGTGGTTCCAGCGGTCGTTCGACGACGCAACCCGTGCGAAGGTCCGTCGGCATATCCGGTATCTGAAGTGTTGGGCTTGCCTGAACTGGAAAATCGGCGCCGGCAGGCCCTCATCCGTATTCCTAACGGTGCTCGTCGCGGATGCATGTGCCGAAATCGGAGCCAACGGTCTCGGATCGGACGATGACGCATTGCTGGTGATATTGCGAAAGATATGTGCGCGTCTCGCGAGCGCCACCAAAGTTGCTAACCCTCTCAATCAGGGACGAGGACCTGAATCGCCTGAGCGCGACCGAATACCAGGCTTTTGAAACCGGCCTCGCGGACTTCATTCAGATGGCCGAGGCTGCCTGTGCGGCGAGCACAACGCTTGACGCGGTCGATCAGTGGTCCAAGGCGTTTAAGCACTTCTTCCCCATGGTCGAAAGTCCCGCTCTCGCCAGCGACAACGTCATCAAGTCATCGGCGGTCGTCTCGGTTACGCGACCGGATGTGTTGGTTACGGCTACCTCGCGCGACAATCCGAACCTGAAGTGGACTGGCACAAATAGAATTGGGCCAATTCCGAAACGCTGTGATATCCACTTCCGGCTGTCGAACCCGGGCATGCTGCCGGCAGGGACCACTGTCGAGTGGATGGTGCGAAACGAGGGTTCCGAAGCAGAAAATATTAATGATCTGGGGCATTCATCGGGCACCGGTTATGAGGCGCGCGATACCTCCGCCTATGTCGGCACCCATTATATGGATTGCATTCTG
This sequence comes from uncultured Alphaproteobacteria bacterium, assembly GCA_963772355.1. Taxonomy (GTDB): domain Bacteria; phylum Pseudomonadota; class Alphaproteobacteria; order Acetobacterales; family Acetobacteraceae; genus Rhodopila. Next base: position 60,163 of record CAVYXX010000039.1, read on the forward strand.
CGTCATATTGGCAAGGTTATCATGGTGCGTCGCATCCCAGTCACTATCACTGGCGTTGCTGCGCCGCCGCGGAATCCGGTGAACAAGCCACAATATGTTTGGATTCGGGGGCGCCGCTGATATTTCCATCCCATGGCCACTGCGATGTGCTTAACGCCGCGACCCCATCGGAGACCTAGCTCCGTGATATGACCATCTGAGGTGGACCCCATCGGTTGGACAGGAATCGGGGTGACCTAGAGAAAGTCCCCCCGTGTTTCCAAGTCCCCGATCCGAGGGGACGTCTAAGGATCAGTACAGATCTACTCTATACTGAGCAATACATCAATACTTCCTTTCCCTGATGTTGTAACTGTGAGCATGTGGGCAACGCCGGAGCGTCGCGTAGCGAGGCGGAGGGGTTATCCACATGCTCACAGGCTGCCCGGCGAAAACCGCACGCGGCGTCCGGTAGCCCAGTGCCTGATGCGGCCCGGCCGCCACTCAGAATGCCCCTCCAGTCCATGGAGCGAATTATACTTTTGCCATGCTCTATCCGCCATTCGTCAACACCATTGGCTTCAATGATTTCCCCTATTCGGCCGAAGTATCCCCTACTTCTCCCGCAACCACAGCCGCTGGCGACCTTGACGAGCATTTTTACGCGCCGAACGGCTGCGCCAAGGTCAACCATCCAGATCTTCTCAATCGCCGAGCCACCACGCTTGATCCTGGCCATCGTGCCGATCACCAATGCGGGGCCAAAAGGTGTTCGCCGGGCGCGCAAATTTAACCGCAGTCGCGTGAGCATAGTTAAATGCCGCCTGACCACGACTTCGGCGTTGTTGATCGTACCTGGTCACCGTTCTGCAGTCACCCGTCGTGGCGATCACAGCTCAGTGCTCCGCGATTTGTCGGCGCTGTTTACGTCGCTGATTTGTCCGGACCCGCAGTATATCCACTCCGAGGCGTATCGCCGTTTGGCAGCCGCCTTGGTTTTCTTGCTCAATGGCGATTTCCACGTGGTGGGATCAAAGCCGATCTGGGTGCTGTCTGATGCAAATCGACCATAGCCCACCCCGATCTCGCTTGCCAACGCACTTGCACTACCTAGAAGGCGAGGTCGTTCGGATGGAAGGCCGCGGCGGTCGCAATTCATCGCGATGTCTCCCACGCGCGATGACGCCATCCGGGCCGCCACTTGGGGCGCCGGACGCAGCGGAAAGCCCCGTCGCGCCTCCCGTCGCAAAGCAACGACAACCTCAGCTTAAACGGGACTAATGCTCGTCCCACGGATTGTGCACAACCGGTGGAGGCAACCAGACCCGTTCGTAGACCTTCTGCAACTGCTTCTCCTTGGCAATCTCGTGCTCTGGATAAACCTTGGCATATTTCGCCTCGGTCGGGCTGGAATAGTTGTACCGATTGAGCCTCGGCGCGGACATCAAACGCGAAAGTAACCCGTCGCATTTCGGGCAGCGCTCGATCAGCGGATCGTTCATGCCATGCATCGTCTCGTAAACAATCCGGCATGGCTCGCATTGATATTCATAGGTTGGCATTGGTTTCCTCGACGTAAGACGACGCGGGTGACCGGAGCCACCCGCGGAGTACAATTTCTAGGCCGTGGTCTTGAGATTCCAGATTCGTGCTGCGTTCTGGCCAAACACCTTGGCTTTTATTTCGGGCGTAAGTTTCGGATAACCGTGTCCCTCGACCAATTGATCCGGAATCTGGAACTTCCGGAACGCCTCAATCTGCCACTGTGGACTTCCCCATATGCAGGAATCGGTTCCCCACATCACATAATCCGGGCCGAGGTCACGGAGCAGGGTGCCAAGAATATGTGCACACTCCAGTGGCCGGCTGGTGACAGTCGCCGCGAAGGTCGAGCCCATCTCGGAGTAAAGGTTCTTGCGATACGGCTTGAACGCCTTCAATGCCGCCAGGTCGTTTTGGTACGGCCACGCTGAGTGATACGCGATGAAGTTGAGGTCCTGAAAATCGTCGGCGACGGCGTCAAAGTCGTCGGCATGGGAATAGCGGGCCATGAACTGGCCAAACGGAAGACCTTTGTGACAGCCGATGTTCTTGATACCGAGCTGACGGCATTTTTCCCAGATCGGATAGGCCAGCTTCTGATCGTCGAACCACCAGCCGCGGGCGGGGGTCGCATCAAAGGTATAAAGCTTCAACCCCGAAATCTTGTACTGCTCGACATACATCTGCAGACGTTCGAGTGTGACACTGAGCCCCTGGTTCGGCGTCAGGCCACCGGCCAGCATGATGGTGCGGTCGGGCCAGCGTTGTTTGATTTCCGCCTGCTCCTCCATCGGAACCATGTCCTTGCCGCCATAGTCCTCGCGAAAGCCGAAGGGATTGAAAATCGCGACGCTGGTGTCACTGTTTTCCAGGATAAGCTTGCCGAAGTTCTCGACGTTCATATCCTTGATCCCGTTCGCCAGGCCCATGGCCTTGCCGGCGCCGTCGAGCAGGTCGACGAACCACATCCCCTTCTCGGTGGTGTTCACGCCCTGGATAAAGCCATCGCTGCGCCAGCAGATATGGGTATGAACGTCTACTATGAAGTCCGGTCCTGATTTACGGCTGACCTGGATTTCTTTGGCGGCCACTGTGTCGGCGGCCTCGGCCTCGCTGACTTCGAAGAAACGCATGCCGGTAAGCTTGTTCACGGCCAGCATGGTGGCGGCAAAACCAGCCGCGGTCCCGAAGAAATCCCGGCGCGCCACACCGGCTTTATCGGCGTACGGCTCGGCGTGATGGCGGATGCGCGACCCCATCGGACCACCAAGAAAGTATGAAGTTCCTTGTGCTTCCGGGGTCATCGGACCGTTGGTAGTGCGCTTGTAGTCCTTGAAGTATTCGAAGACATTGAATTCCATTTTTACCTCCCAATTCCATAGACATTGTTTGTCTTCTCGAAGGCTGAATGTCGGCCGGGCAAATCTGGCACGGGCCGCCGCGCATCATGCGCTTCGGCGGTAAGCCGTCAAGGGGCCTTGGGGTAAACTGCGGATTCGGAGTAAGTGCCCACCAGGATCTTCAGCATGGTTATTCTCCAAAACATGCATATGCTCTGCAAACTCGCTTTTTATCAAAGAGCTGCGGAAGGCTCAGCGAGAAGCCGAATTTATAAATGACCGTGAAGTCTGATGGGAAAGAGGCACCTGTCCCACCGCGCAGTCCCGTAAGATGGACTAGACTAGCTGATCGACAACAATCGTGAGAATGAGCATAGCGCTTGGCCGCCCGGCTTCCGACATGATACTTGCTTTCATGGCCAGGACGAACGAAACGCCCCTCCTGGTACGCATAAGCGTTCATCGTAACGGTTCGTATCGCGACCAGCATGGATGTGGGCAATCTGGCCCTACATTCGTGGTTGGTCTAGTCCATGTTCACTCCTTGTCTGCTTGTGCGTACCAAGAGGGCATTTCATTCATTCTGGCCGGCACAGCACTCGCTGACCGCTAGATGTTGCCAATCCTTCGAATGTACACCACGTTCAAGTGATTCCACACGGGCGATTGGCGCTGGGAGTTGGGATTGCTGTCGCGAATAGAGGAGCTTCTCGAGGAATGGTTGGCAAAAAGTCGGCAGTGGCTTAGCCGCACGGTGCTAACCGGTTTCGTCAGTGCGATAACATGGCTCCGGAATGCTCCGAGACGCGAGCGAATTCGTCGTTGGCGGGAAAAGCGTGAAAAACAGCAGCAAGCGACCTATGCCGTCGTCTCGTCCCAACGGCAGACCGCTCTTGCTTGGTCACTCGTCGTCCTCAACTTGGGCGGCATCATCGCTGAGTTCGCATGGCTGGGTAACATACGAACGATGGCTCCAAGCACCTGCGAGCTTCAGCATTTTATCTGGCGATCCGAGGGTAGCATTTCCAAGCTGATGGTCTTTCATCTGAGCGCCGTTTTATTAGCCGTGTTCGCTGCGACCTATCCGTCTTGCTTTGCCCATTACCGCACGTGGCGAAATCGGAACTCCTTTCCGCGCAGAAGACCGATAGATAAAGATTTCATCGGAGTCAGTGAATTTTGTTTGCGGCGACACAACACCTTTCAACTTGCAGTCATCACCGCTTCTTTTCTCTATACCAGCGTCCTCATTTTGATCATCGTTTTAGGCTTTCGGAACGACACCCCGGATTTGATAAAGGGGCGATGGTCCGAACCCGTCAAAGCTTGCCATCCTCCGGCAACTCCACACATACCGGCACGCACCCTCTGAGCGTTGTTGCGATTCCCTTGATCATACAGCAGGATGCGTCGCTTCAGGCGAGGGCATGGCGAAGAATGTATGATGTCGTAACGGCGAAAGAGAAACCCTGCCCGCAGGCAAGGGCATCGTTCGCTACCACATTGATACTGAAGCCGTCACGCTCGCAGAATGCGATCCCTATTGCCCGGCAACAGTACAGTCGCCAGCCGGTATGACGCTCGAGGACGATTCAATCGAAGGTTCGCAGTGCATCCGCGGCGTAGTCAAGCAATGTAGGGACGGCGGGCGTGAAGTCGGCAATCGCCTCACCCTTGTCTTGACCGAACGATGATCCTGATCTGGCCGCCGCCTGATGGTCATGCTCGCTTGCTGGATGCTTCGGTGACTGCCCGTTATGTTATTTCTTCTCGGACAAACAACCATTCCTTACCGGAGCGTCTTAAAGTCTGACTCGAATCGCCGTCGTAACACCATGACATTGGAATCGTGGAAATTGTGCCATCTCGAGTGCCTCATAGGGCTGCCAGACGCCGCGACATCAGCTGACGCTGGCGATGTAGTGCCAACCCGGCGAGCGCCTTCCCAGATTGTTTAGCTGGAGGCACGAACCGGGCGTTGTGTTGTGGCCCTACCCTGGTGCCTCACATCGCCGCTATCTTGTGGCCGCTTCATCCGAACCATCCGCGGCATTGCGCTGTTGCGGGCACGCACAGTGCTGGGGGAGCAATTCAAGAGACTGGACAACCAGGCCCACCGAGCGGTCCGTGCCGACAAGCGGGCGCGGCTGCTGACGACGGCGCCGCCGCGGGCGAAGGCGAAGGTCATGACGGAGACTAGCGCGCGGTCGCGCAGACCGACTACGGTCGAGGTATCGATGCTGTCCAGCAGCTTGCGCGCCTGAACAGGGAGGTTACCGTGGCGGAGCAGACCGAAGGTGAGAAACCACAGTTCAAGACACCGATGCCGCAGACGCCGACCACCAAGATTCTGGCCGTCGGCACCTTCGCCCCTGGCACGGACATGTCGCAGGTTCAGCGCATTTTGCCGACCGAGGTTCGCGAGACCGCGCAGCTCTATCTCGATGGCAAGATCGACCAGTGGTATTCGTTGGAAGACCGGCCGGGTGTCGTCTTCATCCTGAAGATGACCGACACTCAGGCAGCGCACGCCATGCTGGAGGAGCTGCCACTCGGCAAAGCCCATCTGATGACGTTCCAGCTCACGCCGATTGGTCCGCTCAATCCCCTCCGCCAGCTGCTGGTACCGGCTGTTCCGCACTAACTGTTCCAGTTGAAAAAGTTAGCCTGATTGAGCGGTGAAAGTCAACTCGTCACCACGATGAATGAATTCGGCCTTATGTTGTGTTCTATGGTGCTCAACGAAAGCTTGTCCGCCGAGTGGGTTCGCGACGTCCGGCTCCGTCATGATTTCGCGCTGTCGGATCATTTTTACAGGGCGATAATCGCATCGGTCGTCGCAATGGGGCAGAACAGCAGCCCACCAATAGCCAATTCAATTCTCTTTACAAAACAGTGATGGAGATTCTCGAACCGCAGGGCGTCATTGACCCCAACTTCGAGCCCCCGTTCGAGCGGGACCCAGGTCCATTGGCCGAAAATACGACGTTGGCTCCGACTTACGGCGGCCGGGGCTGTATGGCTCGGGCCGCATTGGTCACCACACCGCCTCTGGGTAGATCGATCTAATCATCGTCATCAAATTCTCTTTGTTCAAGGACTTGATATCCGCGTCACCAGAGCGAGTCACGCTGAAAAGAGGATGGTCTGCAGCGGAGTGGGCCACTCCAAGCGCCCTTTGTTGTCTGAGCAACTTGATATCGAGTATGAAGCCAACAAAGAAAAAAGGACAGTCATAATCCAACTCATCCTTTTTTCCTAAGCCAATTGGAAAATCTTCATGCAGCGGTAGAAAACCGGCCAAATAGCTAGCCGTCGTCTCGCGCGCGTCAGTATGGGGAGGTTGGCCCTGAATCCTCCGGCTGGTATATGTACAGAACATGGAATATCTACCCCTATTCTCATAAATAGTATCGATACCCGAGGACGCAATAGTGACCTTGTGATTCTCGTCAATAGACAAATTGTAAAAGAAGAATCCTATCTTCGGGATAAACTGGAAACGTAGGCCGTCCCAAACGGCTACTTCTGCGCCTCCTCCGAACCTCTCGAGTATCGGTTGCCCGGTTATCATCTCGTCGGTGAGCTGGCGGCCAATCAAGGCTATTGCCGCCAACCCAGCCCCTTCCCGTGCAGTCTTGACGGATGGGTCGTCCGGAGACAGCAAGTTGTCTAAATAGCCTTCGAAAGTCTGTCGACCTCTACCCTTAACCGATCTCTTTACTCTTTCGACTTTAGATCCCAGCCTCGAGGTAAACGTGAAACAGATCGGCTTCCTATTGTGGACCGTCCAGCCAACAATAAAATCATCAGAATTCAGAGTGAAGGTGAAATGGTGGAGCGCTTTTTCCAATCTTTCGATGGTAGGACCTCGATCGGCCCCAGAGAATCGGCGCACTAACTCCCTGATTATGCGTCGGCCAGCACTGACCCGCCCTGTGAAAGCAACGATAAGGTGATCGTTGATGATTATACACTTGCGCCGCAGGTCCGTAATTCTGTGGGTCTGCTCGGGCAGCTCTAAAGTGGGACGGGTGTGTAAGATTAAAGACTTGCCTGGGCCGTCGGCCGTAATGAGGAAGTCGCCCATCAAAACCGGCACGTTCTCCAATTCTAATGCGGCAATCACCGTCAAGGTTCGGCCCCCAGAGCGTCGCGCTCGCACGCTTGCTCGGTTAAAGCGGGAAACCGACTCGGAGTCTAGCTGCGGGCTCGGCTTTAAGCGGCGCCAACCACATGTGACAAAACTACCTCATGGCGATGGCAGGTGGGCAATATTTGCCGCCGTTCATGCCGATAGTGGTTGCCGCCGGGCAATAAAACCGCCAAAAACGGCCATAAGAATCTATTCATATAATTTTCACTGGCCTTTTGTCTCCATTCGCCTGCGCTGACGGGATGTACTCGTGGGGCAGTCATACACTACCCCATCCCGCGCCTGGGGTGCGCGTGCATCTCGAAGCCGATGAGAAAGCTGAGGCCGCTATTCTGGACGCACGCCCTTCCGGTATCGACCAGATAGATCGGAAGAAACGGGCCAGACACCACGTAAGGCGCGTCCCGTTCTGCAGGCGACGGCAACCACAGAGAATCGGAGTCGGCCCGCTTGCGCGGGATTTGTCATAGCAGGCCCAGGCCCGGCGAGGGAGGGACGCCTCATGGGGGCGAGACGCCCCTGCAACCCCGATCAGCGGGGACCGGCATGTCTGGGTAAAAACACCCGGCCGCGCGATCACATCGATGATATCACACTTCTGGCCGTATATCTGATCGGCCCCGTCGGGCCGAGCCGCAGTGTCGCCGCCCCTCGAGTTGACCAAATAGAGCATTAACTCTGATGGGAGCAAGCAAATCGATAAGCAACGACAGCATGGGAAAATAATCATTTTGGCCAATATGCTCGTTTAGTCGTTCTTGACCCAGTTTAGAATGTATGCTATCATAATGAGCGGCGCTCATGTTGCCGGCCACAACTTATCAAGCATGCCGCCAATACTTGGCCGTTACTTTCCATCTCAAAAGGAGAATACCATGAAAACAGCAGGAACGCACGTTCCGGCTCGGCGCAGCGCGGGCATTGTATTTGGGGCGCCCAACGGCCAAAAGTCCCCAAGCGCAGGGTTTTTTGCCCATAAGGACAGTCCCATGCCGCCAAATGGCGCACGTGTCGGGTACCGACGCCCGCCGGTTATCCGATCAACTGACCGAAAGTGATATTCGGCGCAATGGGCAGGTGCGCCTGCACGCCAACGGTCCGGAAATGCTTGCCGCGTTGAGTGCCGGATACAACACCCAAACGGGGAAACAACCAAAGGCGGCTGCCAATGTCTCACCCGAATCGGCGCCGAAGCTCGCGAGCGGTGCACCGCCGCCCGGCTCACCCCAGCCGCCATCGAATTCGATCGATCTCGGTCCTCGCCTGCTTGAGTCCTATCGGCTGGTCGATGCCGCGGGTAACTGGCTGGAAAAGCTGCAGGCTGAACTTGGGGAGGTACTCGGTCAAATTGGCCGCGGTAGTGAGTTTTCCTTTCTTCAGGACACTGAAACGACGGAATTGGATCACTACACTGGTGGCGAGGGCTGGATCTTCGATGGATGGCGATGGACTTTCCCGACACGGCATCGCAAGCAGCGCATTGGCAATTTGTCGGCTGTCGCGGACATCGGACGCCCGGGCCGGCCGGCCGCGGTGATCGGCGCGCCGTGCCTGCTGGTGATGTGGTCCGGTGCCGCGCATGACTGGACCGCTGCGGTTGATGCGGCGAGGGACTTCTGGCCGCCGTCTGATCGCACCACCGCGCTGCACGGCGGGTGTCTGTTCCAGTGGACCGGCAAAGTCGCTGGCAATGGTCCCGCCAGCAACTCTGAGGGACGCGGCTTGGTTTTACGTGGTGCCGCTGGCTGAGCTGACAAACTTTGCTCAACTGCGCGCCCTGGTGGTGCAGCCCGCCCTTGCCCTGCTCGGCGGGGCGCCGATCGATACGGTGTTTGCCAAAGCGCCTGGGGTGCTGCGCTTTCGTCAGCTCAACAACGAGTTTGTCATCGACGAATAATACCTGATCACGGAGACGCCACGCGGATCAGATCAAACGTGTCCGCGTGGCTCGCCAACTGCGGGTGACACCAACGGGTTTGGCGCCGCGCCAGGCCCGTTGACGTGTCATTTTTCCAATTCACAAAGGATACAACAGATGAATACGGAGGCAGAGCGCATTCGCGCGCTGAATGACAACCTGCGTACCAAGGGTGAGGGCGGCGACATTGTCATCACGCGGGGGATACATGCGCTTGGCGCGAACGGCGTGATCGAGGTGATCAGGGCGGTGCAGACGTTCGCTGCTTTCGAGCCGGCGAACGACCCATACGGTGAACACGACTGTGCCCTGCTTCGCGTCGCAAACCAGCGAGTGATGTTCAAGATCGACTACTACAATCTCACCCTTACCGGCCATTCGCCCGACGCCGGTGATCCAGCGGTTACCCGGCGCGTGCTGACCATCATGTTGGCCGACGAGTACTGAGCAAAGCGCGCCGCTGGTCTCATTCTGAAGGGAGGCCTAATTATGCCTGGTAGACAAGCCAAGCTGATATCGTCTGCCGTATTGCGACGCATGCTGCGCCATGTGCAACAGCGTTCCCATGATCCAGCCCGCGACCGGGTCATGATACTGTTGTCCGTGCGGGCCGGGCTGCGGGCGGCTGAAATCGCGCAACTGAGGTGGTCGATGGTATTGGATGCCCGCGGTCGCATCGGCGACACGCTCGTCGTGACAGATCACATTGCCAAGAAGCGACGGGGGCGCAACATCCCGGTTCATCCCGAGCTAGGTGCGGCGTTGCATGCCCTCATGTCGCAGACCGGCGAGCGCGACGGTCCGGTAATCACGTCGGCGCGCGGCGGGGCGATGCAGCCCAACAGCATCGTCAATTGGTTTGTTGCGCTATTTGCTGCCTTGCAGATGGAGGGTTGCTCCTCGCATTCGGGACGGCGCACCTTCATCACCCAGGCCGCGCGCAACGTGCATCGCGCCGGGTGCAGTCTGCGCGACGTGCAGCTGCTGGCCGGGCATCGGTCGATCGAAACCACGCAACGCTACATTGATGGCCACACCGACGGCCAACGCAAACTGATCGGCTTGTTGTAAGGGGACGTCGGCGGCAATTAACTCCATTCTACATTGATATTATTTGGCCCATACGCCCGACTTACTGATCGTAATCAGCGAGCGACAAATGGTTCGGATCAGCCCACATTTATTCGAATGCGTGATGGCACTGGTCTACTGGGTTGGGGATGCCCTTCGACGCCTTCAAAAATTCAGTCGAACGCCTGCGATGATTGTGTCGTTCCGGCGCAACGCTGAAGGAATCCTGTCTATCATAGTTGGACAAATCCTGCCGAACCTACATTATGCGGATATAAGATGGAGCAACAAAGGTCAGGGGATAGGAACGGTGTTCACCGTCAGCCAGGTTCTACTTGTGGCAGGACTGAAGTAACAGGTCTTTTACGGCTGGTCACCCCCAAATGTATTCCTCAGCGCTGGCGATCAGATCATTGGCACTTTTATTGATTTGGACACATTCCGCGCCGTGCTATCAGGATGGGTCAGGCACATCATCAGGGAGGAATGAATGTTGAGAAAGAGGATGCAACATCTGCTTGGCGTGCTCGGTCTTGCCGCGCTGCTCGGCGCGCCGATTGCGGAAGCCCAAAATCGCCGCCCGTGCGTGTGCGCGGGACGATCGAGCAGGTTGACGGTCCGAATCTGGTGGTCAAGTCGCGTGATGGCGCTGAACTCAAGGTGGTGCTCGCCGACAACGCGCTCGTGGTGGCGATCGCCAAAGCGTCCCTTGCCGACGTCAAGCCGGGCGCGTTCGTCGGCGTCACCGGAATGCCGCAGGCCGACGGCACACAGCGGGCGGTCGAGGTGCACGTGTTCCCTGAGGCAATGCGCGGCACCGGGGAAGGGCACCGTCCTTGGGACCTGCAGCCCCAGAGCACGATGACGAACGGCAATATCGACCAGACCGTTGTCGAGGTCGAGGGCCAGACGTTGACGCTTAGCTACAAGGGCGGGGAGAAGAAGATTGTGGTGCCGTCGGATACGTCCATCGTCAGCATAGCGCCTGGCGAAAGCTGCTGGCGCCACGCGTGAACATCGGCAAAGACGGGCTCACGCCGCCGATGTAACGTCGATCAGGGTCCTTCGTCCGCTGGGCGTTCCGCCTTGGTGTCAGCCTGGTCACCCGCGCCGCCCGGTGGCGCGCAAACTCCTACGGGGGGACCAGCTGGCCGTCGCTGGTAGAGGCCATATCGTATATAGAACGGGGGGTAGAAGGTCGAAGCTGTCCGGGTCGCACGCCAGCCAGCGCCGGGCACGCTCCTCAAAGGGGGCTTTTGCCTCTGGCCGATCACAGCCAAGCGCCTGACGCCTTCAGGCGCCAGTGCGACATTGACGAACTCGGCGCGGATGCCACCACGGATTTGCCAAGGAAACCGGAACCCTCAGGTAGCGTCCGACGTGGAAGGAATGCACAATGGCCGCCGCCCCGCTTTGGGCGGGCTCCAACGAGGCCCTGACGGCCCGTTAAGAAACCACGGGAGGAACTCATTATGCGAAATATACTTCTGGTATTGGGTGGCATCTTTGCCATAGCGTTGCCGGCGGCGGCGCAAAACCCTCATGCGGACTACATTGCCTTCCTCTATACGGGTGAAGTGCTGCCGGGACAGGAGGCGAGCTTCAAGGAGCTGGTGTCGAAGATCGTCACGACGGTCGAAAACGAGTCCGGGACGATCGCCTATAAGTGGAGCATGCGTCCGGACGGGAAGACTTTCGACGTTGTCGAAATCTACCAGGACTTGCAGGCTGTTCAGGCACATATAAAGGACGTTGGCGGGAAATACGGCGAAGAGATCGGCAAGAACTGGAAGCCCGTAAAGTTCGTCGTATACGGCAATCCCGACGCTGACACGAAGAAGGCGCTTGAACGCCTACATCCCGAATATGAAACACCATTTGCAGGCTTTATTCGCTAGTATCCGGACGCCGGGACAGGCTCTCGAGTTCCTGCTGTTCGTTCTTCCTAAAGCCTCTTGCACCCTGTTCAGGGGCGTCGGGCCAGAGGTATCCGGCGCCGCTTCCGTCGTGGCTTCTCAAATCACGCGACCGGGCGGTCTAACAAGCCGCTGATTGCAGTTGAGGCAGGCTCGATCAATGAACCAACTCTTCCGGAATGCGCTCACATGCCTGGCCAGAAGTCAATTCAGGCTTGATCGCGTTGCCCTCGCATTTCTCGCCTGCGTGGCAATAGCGTTCGACGTCGCCGCTCAGGCGCCCGATCCGCGCGACATCTTCGCTCCACTGACGTTCCCCGACCCGGCCGGCCCGACCCGCTCGGTCTCAGGCGTTCCCGGTCCCGCCTACTGGCAGAGCCGAGCGGACTACACGATCGCCGCGCGCATCGATCCGGCAACGCACGTCCTGACCGGGCACGAGACGATTACCTACGTCAACAACAGCCCGGACCCGCTCGATATCCTCTGGCTCCAGTTGGACCAGAACATCTACCGCGCTGACGCGCGGGCGGCTGTCTCCCGCCGCTGCTGCCACTACACGGACGGGGACCGGTTGGACAAGATCGAGGTCGAGATGGATGGGCAAAGTGTTGTCCCGGCGTTCGTCATCTCCGACACGAGGCTGCGGATTAGCCTACGCGAGAGGCTAGCGCCGCACGGCGGCATAGTGCGTGTCAGGATCGATTATCATTACACCATCCCTGGTTCGTGGGGCGGCCGCACAGCCGTAACACCGAGCAGTAAGGGAGACATCTTCGAAATTGCCCAGTGGTTCCCACGCATGGCGGTCTATGACGACCTGCGCGGATGGGACACGCTGCCGTATCTTGGATCTGAATTTTACTGCGAATTCGGCGACATCGACTATCGCGTTACCGTGCCGTGGGACTATATCGTCGTCGGTTCGGGCGAACTACTTAACGCGTCCGAGGTTTTAACCGGCGCGCAGCGCGAGCGGCTCGCCCAGGCGGCCATCAGCGACGCCACTGTCATGATCCGAACGCAGTCGGAGGTTGGTGACCCGACCGGCCGGCCGACACATGACGGTGACCAGAACTGGCATTTCCTGATGCGAAACACTCGCGACGCCGCGTTCGCCGCTTCGCCGGCCTTCGTCTGGGATGCGGCACGGATCAATCTCCCCGATGACCGCCACGCGCTGGCGATGTCGGTCTATCCGCCCGAGGCGACAGGGCCTGACCACTGGGAGCGATCAACGGAATACGTCAAGGCCGGGATCGAGGAATTCTCGCGCCGTTGGTTCCCATATCCGTGGCCGGTGATGGTGAACGTTGGCGGCCACGGCGCGGATATGGAGTATCCAGGGATCCTGTTCGACGGCATGGAGGATGCGGGCAAGAAACTCTACTGGCTTACCACGCACGAGGTCGGACACAGCTGGTTTCCCATGATCGTCGGCTCCAACGAGCGGCGCGACGCATGGATGGATGAGGGGTTCAACACCTTCATTGATGTCTACGCATCAGACGCTTTCAGCCACGGCGAATATGCTCCGAAACGTGACCCGGAATATGCCGAAGGTGGCGGCAACCCGGTGGACGAGATCCTGCCCACTCTCGCCGACGACGCAGCCCCCACGATCCTTACACCCGCCGATCAGATCAGCGAGAATACCGCCACGCAATCAGCTACTTTAAGGCGGCGCTCGGCTTGGTTCTGCTGCGCGAGCAGATACTGGGTCCGGATCGTTTTGATGACGCCTTTCGGACCTACATCGCGGCCTGGGCCTACAAGCACCCCTCACCGTCGGATTTTTTTCGATTGATGGACAGCCGAGCCGGAGAGGACCTGTCGTGGTGGTGGCGCGGTTGGTACTTGCGCAGCGCCAGGCTCGATCTGGCCGTCACTCGAGCGGTGCCGGTAGCAGGTGAGCCGCATCGCCTGCACTTGGAGTTGGTCAATAGGGGGCGGCTGGTCATGCCCGCGCGGTTGGAGCTGCGCATGTCAGCCGGCGACGCGCAGCGGATCACTATCCCGGCGGAGGCATGGCGGAGTCCAACACGCTGTCGATCGACGTGCCCGTGAGCGGCGACGTGAAGGAGATGGTTCTCGACCCGGACCACAAACTGCCGCTGTCGGACCGTATGGCCCACCCGGTGGAGGTCCGGTAGCGGCGCGCGTTCCCGCTGTTGATTTCCCCGGGTTTGATGGCCCCCGTGCAGGCGTCCGGCCCTGAAACGGATACTTCCGTCGCCGATCCCCACGCGGTCGATGTGGTTATGGCCTGGTCGGTGGACCGGCTGGGGTGATCGCTCATCGACCTCATCAGCGGCCTACAAGAGCTGCACGCGGCCAAGGTTGATCTCTTCCTGCACCAGCAAGACATCGAAACTACCACACCGGCGGTAAGGCGCTGTTTCAGATGATGTGCGTGTTTGCCGAGTTTGAGCGCACAATGATTACCGGCCGCATTCGCGCCGGAGTTGCTCGCGTGAAGCCAACCGGGAGGCCAAAAGCCGGAGGCCCACACGACCCCCCCCCCCCGACCCCGGCCGCCGAACCAGCCCACCCCCACCAGCCCCGCCCGGGGGACCGGATGCTGAAAATAGGCCGAAACCTGAACGTCGGACACGACGGTCGTGGAGCGAATAGCGAGGGAAGCGACGCTGTGACTGAGGCCGCTCTGACCGCCTCGCTGGCTGACGCTATCGGCTGGCCCTCTTGGCGACGCGACAACCGGCCCAGCGCGCCTCGGCGGATCCGCGACCTATCTGTTACTCCTCATTGTGGTTCGCTCAAATTCCGCGCTGGCAGTTCTTCGCCCAAGGACCGCGACGCGCTCAAAGCCCTGCGGACAGACGCGGTTTTACCGCCGCCACTGTGATGACCACATATCTGCGGCGGCATATGGGGAGCAGCCGGAATTCGAGGGTGCCATCACTACGATCATTGAACCGGCCGAAGAGGCTTGGCGGTGAGCGCGCTGTCGATCTCATCGATCGTGCGGCCGCGCGTCTCGAAGCCAATGAACAAGACCGCTACAAGCGCGAGGACATACCAGACGGCGAAGTAGTTCATCGCCGGGATCAGCGCGTCCACGGTTGCCTGTGGGCTGACGAAGTTGGACGACCCAGCGATTAGCGCAAGCCCGGCCGGACCGATGAATTTGCCAAGATTGCCGGCGCCATAGGCCAGCCCCATGCCGCTGGCGCGCAGCCGCGACGGCCATATCTCCGCCATGTACGGCCCGATGATCGAATAGCTGCCGCTGCCAAAAAATTGCTGCACCATGATCATCAGGTAGAACACCGAGAAGCCACCGAGGAATAGGTCGTTGCAATACCCGGCGAGCGACATTGTTACCCCGGCGATCGTGCAGGTCAGCGCGATCGAAGCCCGCCGCCCCATTGCATCCGAGATCCACGAGCAGAAGAAGCGCCCGACGATCTGTCCGAGGCTGAGCCAGATCACCAGACCCGAGGCCTGCGCCGGCGTGACGTGCAGCACCATGACGAACAGGGTTACCTGCCATAGCAGGAACCCGGTAATGCCAGTCCCGCTCAGCCCGGCCAGACAGCCAGCCACGACGCTGCGCGGATACCTGAAAAGCTCGGGCCAAGCGAACTGCTCGACCGGCGGGGCGACCGCCGGCAGCCGAATTTCCTGCGGGTCGACCATCAACGCCCAGGCGAGGGATCGGCGCGCATCCTCGAGGCGGCCGACGCGGATCAGCCAATGCGGCGATTTGGGCACCCAGGCGCGGATCAGCAGGCTCAATCCTGCCGGCAGCAGCCCAATCGCGAACAGCCCGCGCCAGCCGATATAGGGCTCGGCGTATTGCCCGAGCACCGCCCCCAAAAGGAACCCAGCGGGCAACATCGTGGTGGTCACCCCGGTGATCCAGCCGCGTTTGGAGGCCGGCACGAATTCCTGCACCACGGCAATGTCGACCGTATAGAGGCCGGTGACGCCGAACCCGACCAGGAAGCGGCAGATCACGAGAAACACCCAACCATGCTCCGGGGTCAGCGCCATCAATCCGGTGGCGATCGAAAAGTTCAGGACCGTGGCGATCATGACCTTGCGCCTGCCGATCTTGTCGGCGAGCCAGCCATAGAACACCGAGCCAAGCGGGGCGCTAACTCCCGAGGCCAGCAGGATTGCCCCTGACTGACCATAGGTCAGATTCCAGTCCTTTACGATGAATGCCAGAACGAACGCGATCAGGAGAAAATCGAAGAAATCGAGCATGTCGCCGATCGTCGCCGCGGCGAAGATCTTCCATTGATTGACTGTCAGCTTCTTCTGCTGCTCCAAATATTCGAGCATTGCGTGCGCCTCCGATCCCATTTCGATCGCGCCGCGGTTGACCCGCCGGCAGGTTTTGGCCCGATATTCCCCGCATTCCGCGGCCGACGAGCACCATTGTCTGGTTTTGGGGCGTCCATGGCAACAAGCTGTGCCCGCGACGGATATCGCGGGCGAGGAAAACCGAGACAGCTCCGGCTGCTGAGGCGGAACGGACGGTCCACGGCAAGAAACTCGCATGACAAGTCTAAAGATCTCAAAGAACTTGGAGTTGTCGCTGTCGGCCATCGATGGCCAACTGGAAACCTCGATTGGTCCGAGACCGAGGTTGCCGAACGCCTCCCACTCGGGGCTAACCGTTCTTACTCAGGATCGGCGTGAGTACGGCGCTGGGTTGCTGCTTGACAGCGATCCCTCCCGTGAGGGTGCGTTCGACCGCGCATAAAGCAATGAAATCATCAGCTTATCCGCTGGGCTCCGCCGCGAATTGGAGCATGTATGGCAACGCCGCGAAGCAGCTACCTGATGCAGATTCTTCAAACGCTAGCCCCGCTTATAATCTTCATTGCCCGCAAGAACGATTCTGGCGCTCCTTACCTCCTCGAGCGCGGAACACTTCAACCGGGTCCCGGAGGATGGCACCAGGGCCGACGTCGGGACGTTGGGCAGCTACCTGGAAGGGCTGCGGGAGGTGAAGCAACGCCGCCTTCCGCGAGGGCGAAGACGCGGCCTGATCGCGGAGGGTCCGATCGCCCTGACCGGGTTCTCCCGGCGGGGCTTGGCCTGGTAGCGGCGCCTGACGGTCGGACTACGCTTCCAGGAGTTCCATGTTGGCGGTTTCTCCTCAAACGGACGTTGGTCGCTGCGGGATTACGGGTAAAGTCCACCCGCAAGGCCAATCCTCGCCGTCATGGTCAAACGACCAGCCCGCCGCGGGCTCGGCCCGTTTGCCCGCGCGCAATGGTCTGCGGCATGATGATCCCCGTCCAACGAAGCAGGAAACGCGCATGTTGATGAGCACGGACCGTATCCTGGTCAGTCATGTCGGCAGCCTGCCGCGCGCCGAATCATTGTCCGATCTGCTGATACGCCAGGAAGCTGGCGAGACGATCGATGCCGGCGAGCTAACCCGTCAGGTGGAGATGGCAACCGCGCATGTGATCGGCAAACAGGTCGAAGCCGGTGTTGACGTGGGCAACGATGGGGAACAATCGCGCGTTGGATTTCAGACCTATGTTCCGCGATGCCTCTGCGGCTTCGGCGGTAAGTCAAGGCGCCCGCCGGCCCGGGACCAGCTCGAGTTCCCAAGCTATGCCCGGCAGACGGCAATGCGTTTTCCGCACTCCGCGCGGGTGTCGAATGCACCGGCGGCGCTGTCCGAGGTGCGGTATGTAAACAGCGCCCCGATCAACGAGGACGCTACGAGGCTCAAGCGTATCGGGAGCCGCTTCAGCGAAAGTTTCATGACGGCGCCGTCGCCGGGTATCGTCGCCACGACGATGCTCAATCAGCATTACGATAGCCACGAGGCCTATCTGACGGCCCTGGCGAAAGCGCTGTCCAACGAATATCGCGCGATCCACGACGCCGGCCTGATCCTGCAGATCGACAGCCCGGACCTGGCGATGGAACGGCACCGGTTCTTCGGCCATCTGACAGACACAGATTTCCTCCGCCAGCTCGAACTGCATATCGCCGCTATCAACTTGGGTATCGAGGGCATTGTCACGTTAACCACGCGCAGGCGCAGTAGCTCCGGTAGCGATCGTTCCGCACACACGTTATGCGGCGCGTTGGGCACACGTCTCCTGGTGCCAAATTCTAAATTCGTCGGACCGGACTGCTCGGTAGGCACTGGCGGTAAGACGATGGCGGCGGGGATGGAAGTGATCGTAGATGAATGCGTGAGCTGAAAGAAAATCCTGGGCTTGTCGGGACGACTTGAACCGTTGCATCTGCCGCTCTCGTCGTCGCGTCGGCCGATGCGAGTTCTCCGCCCGATTGTTCAGATATCGGCTTTGGCGGTGCTCCACGCCGGGAAGCAATTGACGCTGAGCCACGCCATAGCTCCGCAGTTTGTCGGTCACGATCACCCGCGGCACATATTGCAAGCCCTTCAGCAACCGTCTGAAGAAGCGCTTCGCAGCGGTGGCATCGCGCCGTGCCTGAACCAGAATATCGAGCACAACGCCATCCTGATCGACAGCGCGCCAGAGATAGTGCTGCACGCCCTGGATCCGGATGAAGACCTCGTCCATGTACCACTTATCTCCTGGCCGTGGCCGGCGGCGGCGCAGGCGACCGGCGAAAGTCGCGCCGAATTTCTTGCACCAGCGTCGCACGGTTTCGTAGGAGACGACGATGCCGCGCTGAGCCAAGATCAGCTC
Organism: uncultured Alphaproteobacteria bacterium; assembly: GCA_963772355.1. Classification (GTDB taxonomy): domain Bacteria; phylum Pseudomonadota; class Alphaproteobacteria; order Acetobacterales; family Acetobacteraceae; genus Rhodopila. The sequence continues at coordinate 78,762 of CAVYXX010000039.1, forward strand.
CACATCGCGCAGGCTGAGGCTGAACACGTGGTACAGCCAGACGGCATGGCTGATGATCTCGGCGGGGAACCGATGGCGATAGTGGGGGTCGGGTGGCGGCTTCATGCCGCCAGTCTCATCCGCCTCCAGGCCAACCACCAAATCCAGTTACCGTGACAATGCCGTTCCGGGTGTTCGGCGGCGTGCCGCGGCGTGGCATCTATGACAAAATGCGCACGGCGATTGACCGGGTTCACGTAGGCAAGAAGCGCCAGGTTAACGCGCGCTTTGCCGCCATGGCCAGCCACTATCTGTTCGATGCTGATTTTTGCAATCCCGCATCGGGCTGGGAGAAGGGGCAAGTCGAGAAAAACGTGCAGGACGCACGTCACAGGCTGTGGCAGTCAATGCCGCGGTTTGCGACGCTTGATGACTTGAACGACTGGTTGGAGCAGCGCTGCAAAGCGCAGTGGCATGAGATTGCACACGGCAGCCAGCAGGGATCGATATTCGCTGTCTGGGAAAGTGAGGCCATTTGTCTGATGCCTCTCGGCAGGCCGTTTGACGGCTTTGTCGAATCCAGCAAGTGCGTGTCGCCGACCTGTCTCGTTCACTTTGATCGAAACCGTTATAGCGTTCCGGCATCATTCGCGAACCACCGTGTCAGCATAAGGGTTTATCCTGATCGCATCGTCGTTGTTGCTGAAGGGCAAATCATTTGCGAACACGCGCGGATCATCTTGCGGTCGCATGATCAGCCGGGCCGGACCGTCTATGACTGGCGCCACTATCTGGCGGTGATCCAGCGAAAACCGGGCGCCTTGCGTAACGGCGCGCCGTTTGCGGAATTGCCGGAGGGGTTCAGGCGGCTGCAGCAGCATCTTCTCAAACAACCTGGGGGCGACCGGGAGATGGTGGAGATACTGGCGCTCATTCTGCATCACGATGAACAAGCTGTGCTGTGTGCCGTTGAGCTGGCGCTCAGCGACGGTGCTCCGACAAAGACGCATATTCTCAACCTTCTGCACCGGCTGATCGACGGCAAATCGGCCGCCACATCGAGATGAATAGACGCAGTTAGACGCCGCCGGCCGGTGCAAATAGGCGCCCCCGGCCGGTGGCTGTGTAGGCTGCATGCTACCCGATCGGCAGGATCAAGTACCGAGAGCACTCCCGTACCGCTTGTGATTAATTGCCCTCACCAATAACTCGGAGCTGAAATGGAATAGTAATAAGCGGCGATCGGCAATAGTTTTCAACAGTATTGGAACCATGCAATAATACGTCGGACTCGGTGAATATTGCACTGTTTTCAATAAAAACAGAGCAATTTCAGCACTCTTACGTGATGCGCTCTGTTACTAGGGGCATCCTCGCCCCACATCTCCTAGGGCCGCGACCTGGGCTCATGGTTCCAAAGGACGCCGAGGTAAAACGGCCGCCGCCCACATCAGGGCGGCCTAATTGCCCCGGAGGCAGCAATGAGCCACAAATTCAGTATCGGCCAAGCCGTGGTGTTCTCGCCCGGCGCTCGCGAAATTCTCAACATCGGCACGAGAAGCAAGATCACACGACTTATGCCCAAGGAGGGCGCCGAACACCAGTATGACATCCAAGTCGAATCCGACGGCCTCCAGCGGCGGGCTCGGGAATACCAGCTCCAGCCCATGACCGCTTTTGGTCGACAATAATTCGCTCCATTGGGAATGTCACAATACCTGGGGCTGGCGTCGGATGACGCTGAAGCCACCCACTCGGTGTGGCGGGCGCGCAGACCCAGCCATCGCCGGAACCGAAGCCTGCCAGACCTTCTGTTCAGAAGCCGCTTCCCACGGAGATCGGCGGTGGGAAAGGGCCGGAGCCGACGCGCGATGGCGACTGGGAGCACAAAGGCCGATGTGTCGACTTTTGAGCCGGTTTCGGCGCACGCGCCGTGTGAGGCGAGGCCGCGCACGATTGCGCGGCGCGGGAGAGCATCACGATGAACCCATCTCCGCCGGTCATCGAGATCCACGGTGACGATGTCACGGTCGAGGCAAGCTACCTCGCCGCGCGGCTCGGCCTGTCGGTGGACCGGCTCCGGGCAGAGATGCGGCGGGGGATCATCTACAGCGCGGTTGAGCGCGGTATGGGCGAGGACGCGGGGCGGCTACGCCTTACCTTCTGCTACCGTGCGCGCGCCTGGACGGTGGTGGTGCAGCGCGACGGGACCCTGAGCGATGCGTCGCGGTCGCAGGGGTGACCGGGTACCCGCCAGCCGCCTTCGGAAGCCGTCCTCGCCGCCCGAGGAGGCTTGCTGGAAGGTTACCTTCCCGTGCGTAGCAGACTATTGCCAGGTAAAGTCGAGGAGAGGCGCGGTGCCGCATCAGACCGCAGCAGGCATAGCACAAGTTCCCCATTGATATTGGTCACTCCCGCAGTCGGCAGCGGTGGTCAGTGGCGAAGCTCAACAAAAGATTTCTAATGTGGAGCTGGAAAAGTAAGCCGATCCAATATTCTCACAATACATAGCATGGCGCTTGAATTGAGCGGGGGTATTCGCCAAGTCTAGATCCTTCTGAATGCCTGGATGGATTTCGGAGACTGCACCAGGGGGCCGGCCCATTCGGGCGGCTTCGATGAGCGACCTTGCTATAGCAGGAGGTTTTACATGACGGGTTTCGATTTTGCTCCACTGTTCCGTACAGCCATAGGTTTCGACCGTTTGGCCCAGCTGATGGACGCGGCGGCATCGATTGCTGAGGTGCCGAGCTATCCCCCCTACAACATCGAGAAAACTGGCGAAGACACCTATCGCCTAACCATGGCGGTGGCGGGCTTCCGCCCCGAGAACCTTGAGATGGTCGTGACAGACAATCATCTTGTTGTCTCCGGCCGGACGTCTCAGGAGGAAACGAAGTTTGAGATGCTGCATCGTGGCATCGCTGGGCGCGCCTTCGAGCGCCGCTTCGTCCTCGCCGACCATATTGCGGTCGATTCCGCGGACCTGCAAGACGGTCTGCTGCATGTGGGCTTGAAGCGCATGGTGCCGGACGCTTTGAAGCCGCGCCGGATTACCATTGGCGCTGGCGGGAGCCTGCCGGTGATCGCGAACGACCCGCAAGGCACTGCGCAGGCCGCCTGACGCCAAATGGCGCAACGAACGAAGGGGCTGGACCTCCGGTCCCTTTTCGCTGGGGTCCGTTGGGTTAATATAGACTGTCCAGCTCGTCTGCGCCGTGACCTTGAACCGGGCTTCGATCGGGAGGAAGAGATGGCGAGAGTTCTATGTGTGCTCTACGACGATCCAGTTGGTGGGTATCCGGGATCTTATGCCCGGGACGGCGTTCCGAAAATCGAACGTTATCCCGGGAGTCAGACCACGCCGACGCCAAAGCGAATCGACTTCAAGCCCGGCGAACTTCTCGGCTCTGTGTCAGGGGAGCTTGGACTGCGTAAATTCCTGGAGGGTCTGGGCCACACCTTCGTCGTAACGTCGGATAAAGAGGGTGCGACCTCCGTCTTCGAGCGCGAACTGCCCGACGCGGAAATCATCATTTCACAACCGTTCTGGCCGGCCTACCTAACAGCGGAAAGGATCGCGAAGGCGAAGAAGCTGAAGCTTGCGATCACAGCGGGCATCGGGTCGGATCACGTCGACCTTCAGGCCGCCATTGAGCATGGGGTCACGGTCGCGGAGGTTACCTATAGCAACAGCATCAGCGTGTCCGAACACGTGGTGATGATGATCCTATCGCTTGTGCGCAACTACATCTCTTCCTACAAGTGGGTGATCGACGGCGGGTGGAACATTGCCGACTGCGTGTCTCGCTCTTACGATCTCGAAGCGATGGAAGTCGGTACGGTGGGCGCCGGACGCATCGGCTTGGCCGTTCTGAGGCGACTAAAGCCTTTCGATGTCAGGCTTCACTACACCGATCGGCATCGGCTCCCAGAAGATGTCGAGAAAGAACTGAACCTCACCTACCACCCGAATGTCGAGTCAATGGTGCTCGTCTGCGACGTGGTCACGGTCAACGCTCCGTTGCATCAGGAGACTGAGCACCTCTTCGACGATGCGCTCATCGGCAAGATGAAGCGGGGTGCATATCTGGTGAATACGGCGCGTGGCAAGATCTGCGATCGCGACGCTGTCGTCCGTGCCTTGAAGATTGGGCAGCTTGCTGGTTACGCGGGCGACGTCTGGTTCCCGCAGCCGGCGCCGAAGGATCACCCTTGGCGGACGATGCCTCACCACGGCATGACGCCGCACACCTCAGGGACATCGTTGTCCGCCCAGGCCCGCTACGCAGCCGGGACCCGGGAGATCCTTGAATGCTGGTTTGAGGATCGCCCAATTCGAGAGGAGTATCTGATCGTGGATAGCGGCAAGCTGGCCGGCACGGGGGCGCATTCCTACAGCGTTGGAAAGACCGCTTAGCCGATATTGAGGCTCATGTCTGGCCGTCCCGCGTTGGTGCGCGAACGGACCGGTGGTTGTGTCCCCCTTCTCGGCTTGCGTGTCAGCGGATCCGGGCGGAGACCGGCATGCCGAGACCGGTCATCCGGTTGAGCACGTTGCATCCGACTTTTGCCTCGGTCCGTTGATTGGGCAGAGTCCGTGCGTGAAGTCGCCGGCCGATGACGGTCTTGTAGCGAAACATCGTCGTCTCAACCAAGCTCCGGCGATTATACCCGGAGCTTCGCTGCCAGCTCATGCGTCCGTGCTCTGCAATAGTCGTGCGATGTTGGTCACGCTGCGCGGCTGTCGCTTCACTTCAACGACGTTGTCGTAGCTGAACCGTGCGAAATCGAACACGTCGGTAACACCTGGCAGCTGGTGATCACGGAAGAACGCTGCCCCGACGTGTCGACCGCCCCAGGGAAGGTAGTTGGGCGCGGTTACTGTGAAGTCGGGATGCAGATATGCCGCGAAGCTCGTGAGGTGGCCCTGGATTCCCGCCTTGAAATACTCATCCACCACCGCCTTGTTTCACTCGTTCTCGATTGAACAGCCATGTGTATTCCCTTTGCGTCGCCGTTACCCAGTGGTCAAGCCGTCGTCGTCACGTGTTCAAAAAGAGAGTCGCGTGTTCAACGAAGAGCTCCGGGTACATGTGGTGCGCGCCGTGATTGGATTCGGGGTAGACGATCAGCTGCGCATTCGGCATGTTCTGCTGCATGATGAAAGAGTTCACCGTGGGCATGATCACGTCGTTACTGCCGTTCACGACGAGGGTTGGCTGCTTGATCGTCTTCAGATAGTCGTAGGACTCCTTTTGCTGGACGCCCCATTTCGCCATCGCTTCGACCTGGGCGGGCGACACCTTGTCGTTCACTTCGGGATCGCGGCCCTCTTGCCGACGCACCGCCGCCGGCTCACCGTTGGCTAGGGCAGGGGGACGTCCGAACTTAACTCCCGCGGCCTTTGCCCTTGCCTGCCCGGAAATGGTTCTTTCGATCAGCAAATCCGTTGAAACTCTGCAATATGCGAACGTTCTGGCCATTTGATTCCCCCTTAGTTGATCTCAGTTTGCGGATGGTTCCGGGCAATCGCGATGCCAGCACGGGATCGGCTCGACCACCCGAATGGTCATGCCGCACCGCGGGCAGGTATGGTCGCTCAGTGAGTGCCCGGCGATCGTGGCGAGTATCTTGGAAGATCGCTCGTGCGGCCATTCCAGATCTTCGAAAGCCGTCGCGGCCGAGGTGGTGCCCACGCCATATCGAACGAACGCGCTACGCTCGTTGAACGACGTCAGCACGCCGATTTCGACCTTGCGGCCTGGGAAGTCGCCGCGCTCGCGGTAAATGACGTGACGGCCGATGTCGGCCTGCGTTGGTCGGATCATTTTCCCCCCTTTGGTTGACCCGGCCAGGTTGTCCCGGCCGGCTTGTCAGATTCTGCGAGTTAGGCTGGCAGCGTCGCGAGCTGCTTGCGCCAGTAGGCGGAGTCGGATCGCGAGAACTCCCGGTGAACCAGCGTATGCACCCACTCGCCGAATAGTAGCGAGTTGCCAGCATCGTCATACCGCTCGGGCAGGGTATCGCCGCCGCCGTAATAGCCACGAACGAACGCATAGACCCGATCGCGCGTCGCGGCGGAAACCTCGTTCCTCACGTGCACAAACTTAACCTGCCGCAGATCCCGATGGCGATAGTGGGGGTCGGGTGGCGGCTTCATGCCGCCAGTCTCATCCGCCTCCAGGCCAACCACCAAATCCAGTTACCGTGACAATGCCGCCGGCGGTGTTGCAAGCACCGCCGGTGTCCGCTCGCCGGGTGCCGCCCGGCACGGAGTCGCTTACGGAAGAAAAGCCCTACGCCATGGTCTAGCTCTGTGCGACGGGGGTAATCCCGTGCGCTGGCGTCAGCACATCGGCTGATGCTTACTTCTACTCAGAAACGGCTAGCTGAAGCCAATCGAGGCGTCAATTTGGACTGCGCGTTATCTTGGCGCGCCGCGAGTTTACTGCGGGTGGCAGACTACCGAGGCCTCCTGTGGCTACAGTTGTAGGGTTCACTGTCATGCTAGGAGTGGTTGCGAAGACTTTGCAATAGGCTTTGCTGCGTATGCTCTATCCCAAGTTCGTGAGCAACGCCGTGTCTGGCCTTGGCGGGCTGCATCGTCTCGCTTCCGGGTGCCGCCCAGTCGGTCATCTCCTCAAAAGCCGCGATCTGACTGATGGTCGGCTGAGGCCATCCGCTCTGCTGTGATAGCAGCGCCTGCAACATACCGAGGTTCGTTTGGGCGCCGCGCGGAAAGTCCTTGCTAGCACTCGTTGCATCACTCACCCTCCGCCAGTTCTGGCCTACTTGGCCCGGAAGTGTAGGGTGCAGACGCTGGCGGCGTCGGCCCTGCGCGCTTCCGCGCTCTCGCGTGGTGGGAACCGCCACCGCTCCGTTTTTTCAGTCGCTGTCTGTGGCGTTGCGCCTTCGCGTTTGCGTCATTTGTAAGCTTAGATATAAGAATATTTAATCAGATTGGTCAAGCGGAGAAGTTGAAAGGTGCGTCATCACGTGGCCGTGTTAGTCGGCGATCAGGTCGGTGGGGGACACGTCCAGCGCTACGGCCAACGCTGCGATCAGTTCGATGCCGAGGCTGTGCTCCGCCTTCAACGTCTCGATTTGGCTGATGTAGGTTTGGCTGATGTTTGCTCTCTCACTGAGCGCCCGCTGCGTCATTTGCCTATCGCTTCGTATCCGCAGCAGGTTGCGGCCGATGTTGGTTCTGATCCGCTGGATCATGCGCTTGACCTTGGCAGGAGGTACGGGCCGTTCTGCGGGGGCGCGTTTAGCGGCTGCTGCCATCTCGGTTCGGACGTCCTCATTGATGCTGCGACTCAATAGCTTACGCAGACTTATAGCCGCGCCATCAACGGGTTACCAGCAGG
>CAVYXX010000040.1:0-10647 GCA_963772355.1 uncultured Alphaproteobacteria bacterium
ACTCTTCGGTGCTTGATTCGCCACTCGCTCCACAACGCGGCCGCCACTGTCCAGCCAAGCCGCACGCCAATCACCGTCGCAAGCACCGCCGCGCCGACGACTAGCCAGCGGCCGAGATTGCCAGCCGGCGCGGCGGCGATCACCGGGCCGAGTTCCAGCCCGATCAGCAGAAAGGCGAGCACATTGAGAACCACGACCGCTGTGTCCCAGACGGCGTAGGATGGGATGCGCAGGTGAGCGGGTTGGTAGGCCGGACCCGAGCGCGCGAGCGTCATTGCGTAGGTGACGACGGTCAGAATGGGCGACAGACCCATCCGCTCGGCGATGACCCAGACGCCGAAGGTGCTGACAAACTGTAAAATGATCGACGATGGCGCATCCTCGATCCGGTTAACGATACGTCCGACAAGCCAAGCGAACGCTGGGCCCGCGACGATGCTGCCCACTAGCGACAGAAGAAAGGCCGGGGCAATCGCCTCGGCGCCGACGCTGCCACCGGCGAACACCGCCGCGACCGCGAGACGGTAGATCAGGAGCGCCGAGGCATCGTTGAGTAGCGCTTCGCCTTCGAGGATCACCGCGACACGATGCGGGAGCTTGACGTTCCGCAGCATCGTCGTCGCCGCGACCGCATCGGGCGGGGCGACGATCGCGCCGATCGTCACGGCCGCCGCCCAAGGGATGGTAGGCACCAACAAGTGCACAACCAAGGCAACGGCCGCCGTCGTCAATCCCACCGCGATGAGCGCAAGGCTCATCACCGGCGCCCACTGGCGCTTCAAGTCGCGAAGCGAGGTGTCATAAGCCGCGTCGAGCAACACGGGGGCCACGAACAGCGTCAGCACGAGCACTGGGTCCAGGTCCAGACTGACGTCGATGGGCGCGATCGCCACGGCCACACCAGTCAGCGCGAGCAGAACCGGATAAGGCAAGCGCCATCGACGCGCGACGCCCAGCAGCAGCACCGCCGCCGCCAGCATCACGAGTATCGTTTCAAAGATGACCATGATGGCGGGAAGCGGCTCGTTCATTGGCGTGGCCTCAGGATGCTCCCCGGTGGAACACCGGCAAGTTTTTCGGCGCGTTGGAATTCGGCGGCGAGTGCGTTTCGATCCGGGCCGTTTGGGCCGCATACGACGCGCCGGCCAAATTGGTCGCGAGCATGGCGAGCGGCATTGTTCATGACCGGTCATCGGTCATAGGACCTTCGACGCAAAAGAACCCTTGATCGTGGTCGGCCACGATGAGGAAGAATGGTGTGAGCTGGTCGGTCATGCAGCGCCCAGACACGGGTTGCAGATGTTTGCCGCGAACGATACCACAAATCGGCGCGAGGCGCTGTCGCTGGCATCCAGGGTAGAGATTTTTGGGGCAGTGAGGATGACTTGCTGAGCGGAGGTGGGGAGGCGCATTGCCCCGGACGGATGGTTCGGCGTCAGGTGGGGAACGCCCGGCCGGTTGGATGGAGGACACGGGTCAAGCGCGCCACCGCCGCCGGTGGGGCGCCGGGGTGATCAGTCGCCCCTGCGGCGGGACCACAATAGGTTGAAGGTCTTGCTGTCCTCGGTACCGACCAGGCTAGCCTGTCTTATTCAGCGCATAGCAGCGATTCGCAAACCGCAATTGTACAACGCATTGAATCCACGCATAGATCCGGTGTCACGACTGCCCCGTCCACTGGATCGCCGCGAGTTTCGCTATGTCCGCACCGTTTGGCCCCCAAAACCCCCCGCCGTTCGGCTTTCCCGCCATTGAGCGCAAGAAGGTGGTGGCGGCGTTCGACGGCGGACGCATCACCTGCGACGGAGGCGTGCTGTTGCTCGGCGCGGTGGAGCGACAACTCGGTATCGCCGATACGCTCGCGCCGTTGATCTCGGACCCGCGCAACCCACTCTACGTGACGCACAGCGTCACCGACATCCTGCGGGCACGAATACTGGCGATCGCCTGCGGCTACGAAGATGGCGACGACCTGGATTTTCTGCGCACTGACCCCGGGTTCAAAGTGGCCTGTGGTCGCCTGCCGGACGGTGGCGATGATCTGTGTTCACAGCCGACGGTGTCGCGATGGGAGAACGCACCAACCCAGCGCGAGGTGATGCGCATGACATACGCCATGATCGACCTGTATTGCCGCAGCTACGATCGTCCGCCGGCCGCTGTCACCTTCGACATCGACGACACCTGCGACGTCGTGCACGGCAATCAGCAACTGGCGTTGTTTCATGCTCATTACGATGAGCGATGTTTTCTGCCAATCCACGTCTATGACGCCGCCAACGCCCGTCCGGTGGTGGTTTTGTTGCGCCCAGGCAAGACGCCGAGCGGCGAGGAGATCCGCGGCCATGTGCGGCGCATGGTGCGGCGTATCCGCCGCCACTGGCCGCACACGCGCATCACCATTCGTGGCGATTGTCATTACGGCCGCCATGAGGTGATGACGTGGTGCGAGGCCAACGGCCTGCACTACATCTTCGGTCTGTCCAGCAACGTCGTGCTCGAGCAAATGGTGGAACCGCTCGCCGACGCGGTGCGGGCGCAGCGTGCTGAAGCGCAGGCGAAGCTGGTTGCACTGCGTCGTAGCGAACCGCCCGTTGATGCGGGCTGGTTGCGCCGCGCCGAGGTGCAAGCCAACGCGGTGCGTCGGCACACCGAAGTCAGATACGGTGCCAAGTTTTGGCGATGCCAGCGGCGCGTCGCTGCGCGCATCGAGGCAACGCCAAAAGGTCTCGACATCCGCTACGTCGTGACCAACCTAGTCGGCGGCAATGCGGAATGGCTCTACGAGACACTGTACTGCGCGCGCGGCCAGATGGAGAATTTCATCAAGCTGCACAAGACGCAGCTTGCCTCCGATCGCACCAGTTGCCGCTCACCACTGGCCAATCAAGTCCGCCTGGTGTTGCACACTGGCGCTTACTGGCTGCTGCTGAAAGTCCGTGGCAATATCCCCAAGCTGCAGCCACTCGCCACCGCAGAATTCAAAACCCTGCAGATGCGCTTGATCAAAATCGCCGCACGGATCAGTGAAACCGCGACGCGGGTGCGCATTGCCTTCGCGGCAGCTTGCCCGGAAGCCGAACTGTTCGGTGGCTTGGTGCGGAGCTTCCAACCCGCCGGACCATGACCCGTGGGGCGTGTGCCCCTGCAAGCGCAACGTTCGAAAACCCCAACGCCTGGCATTTCTGTTTTGAATTCGTGCTGAAACCAGTGCGTAGGACAACTTTGCCCTACGCACTTTTCGCGTGATCCCGGCAGATTTGTTGAATAAGTCAGGCTAGCAAAGAGCGGTGCGGTGAAGGCGGGATCGTCGAGCTTGACCGACCAGTATTCCCGCCCGCTTCCCGGCCGATTTTCTTCCAAGCCGCTCCCACCTCCAACTTATCCAAGTAGATCCGGAAGTCGGGCGCGCTGTCCTTGCTCTTGTTGTCTCGGGCACGAACTGCAGCTTGGTTGCGAGGGTCAGGGTCTTGAGGCTGCCGGTGAGCTTGCCGTCCGCAGCAAGAGTGAAGATGCCGATGATTGCCATTATGTGCTCCTCTGTCCTGGTTTCGAGGCGCCCGATGCGGCCTCGATGGCGTTGACCAGGCCGGGGGGATCGCGCACGGCACCCTTCAGGGCCGCAGCGCAGCGGAGAACCGGATTGGACAGGCATTGGTGCACTTCCCGGCGCCTTCTACCCGTCCCTGTTGCGTTCGACCTCTATGGTGGGGCGTGATACATTCTGTTACATGGATAAATACGGGTCGGTTGGGGGCAGTTGTGTCTGGCGGCTCGATCACATTGGGCGACGTTGCCGTGCACACCCCGGTACTGGTCGTGGCTTGCACCAGATGCGATCGCACGGGCCGGTATAATCTGGAAACCTTAATCGCGCGTCACGGGGAGGACTTCGGCATTCCGGACCTTCTCCGCCGGCTATCCAAAGATTGCCCCAAGCGTAAGTCGATCACCGTCTACGATCTATGCGGTGTTCATTGCCCGGAGTTGCCCGGTTTCTTCCTTCCCACGGCGGGCTGAGTTTTGTGGAGGAGCCAGCAGCGCGGGCGACCGGGGTCTCTATCGCTGCAATAGAGACTACACCACTTCGCAGCGTCGTGACGACACACCATCCAGACAGAGGTTATCAGATCATGCACATCGGCCTGATTGGAGGGATTGGCCCGGCGGCAACCGATTTTTATTATCGGCGCCTGATTTCGAGTTTCGCTAGCAGGAAAACGGCACTGGAGCTGACAATCGTGCATGCGGACACGCCAACGCTGCTTGACAATCTCGCAATGAATCATGCAGAGGCACAAGTCGCTATCTATTCGGCGCTGACGAATCGGCTGGTCGCAGCGGGTGCCGAGTGTGTTGTTGTCACATCCATCGCCGGACACTTTTGCATAAACGAATTTAAGACCGTGTCGCCACTGCCGGTTGTCGACATGATTGTCGAGGTGAGCGTCGCTGTTGAGAAGCGCGGCTTCAAGCGGATCGGCATCCTGGGCACACGTAAGGTAATGGAGACGCGTTTCTACGGAGCCATTGCTGGTGTCGAAATCCTCGCGCCCAGCGGACAGGATTTGGAGGATGTGCACCAAGCGTACACTACGATGGCAGCGTCCGGCGTACTAACCGAAGCACAGCGTAATGTCTTTGACACTGTCAGTCAGAGATTGCTGATCGAGCAAGGTGCAGAGGCCATTATGCTTGGGGGCACCGATCTTGCGCTTGCATTTGACGAGGCTACTGCCCGGTTCCCTATCATCGATTGCGCTGGCATTCACGTCAGTTCGATTACAAAATTAGCTCTTCCGTAACGTCTCTAACACGCCGACGGCACTGTCGCGCCCGGCAACGGACATCGTCGGGGCTGATGGTCTACCGTTTGCGGCGCCGCGCCCTCTCGGCCGTCCGGGTCAAGGTCATCTCGAGCCATGTCGCTGACAACGTGACAACGCGACCCAATTATCGGCGCCGCATCGGATCCGCCTCCGGTAAGCATTGCCCATAAGGCCATCGCGTTCTCGCATATCCGTAACAGACCCCGTGCGGGGCCCGTTAGGCATTCGTCCCCGGTGAGTGTCAACATAGTTGCCGCCTAAATTTCGTAATGATCACCGATTACGACGAGGCCACGGTGTAGCGCCGCATTCCAGACGAAGGGTAGCGGGTTACAATACACGGCTGCCGCCGCGCTTCTTCGCCCATATCCGCGCCAAGCTATTGCGAGCCCATCTGCGCAGTGGATTGAACCTCGTGCCGTGCGCCGAATAGTGCGCACGAAACGCGGTCAAGCCAAATTCTGCAGGGTGCCTTTTCAGGCGAAAGCGATGTTCGTTTTGGCAGAAGGTGACGGCCAAGACCCTGAGATCTGGCACGATCTCAGCGAGTTGAGCGAGTGTGATGGATGCCATGGCCCAGCCTCACGCAGACAGGAATTCGAACGTCATTCCAAGCGGAGCGGACGCTTACCCCTAACCAATCGGTAATTTGTGTTGAGATCGATTTAGCCGGCCTGCTGCGCCGCCTCCATGAAACGCTTCACAGCATCGACGTATGTCATGACGCCGAGCCGCCGCCTGGCGCCCGCACCAGCCGCCGCGCCGTATTCCCGCCAGCGAACCGACTGCGTATGGGGTTCTCCGGCGATTTCGATGTCATCCCGAACCCGCCCGCCACGCGATGATGACAGTGTTCGTTGTCACTGAGGCCGATGCTGCTGCGATCCGCGCGGCCTTCGACCAAGAAGGTGAGCTGTCGGCTGCTATCGAGCTGCGTCGGCGGTTTCCCGGGATCACCAACAACGCCAAGGCGCGGGAGTGCGCGCGGGTCATCGCCGGATGGAGGCCACTCAAGGCCGCGCCCGTGTGCCGTGGCACCGTTGCGTCTTGACCAGAAGCGGCCAGGGCGCCGTGGCTGACAGAAAGACCGTCACGGTCACTGCCCGGGAGCTGCGCGACGCCTTTGATTTCGTAAGCGTTGGCGAAGTATTTGACCATAGCGCCTATATTTCTCTCGAAACCGGCAAGATCTACTGGTGGTCAACGGACGTTGACTTACAGGGAGACGATCTCCCGGAGGACCTTGACGATCCCGACCGGTATCTGCCTGTGCCAAGCCAGCGCGAGCTCGGTCTCGGCCGTAGGCTGGCGCTGGTCTTTGCGGCGGACGAGATGCCGGATGACTACGATAGGGTGGCCGGCTTTTTCCGGCGGCCTGGCGCCTATGGCAACTTCAAGGGCTTGCTGGAAACGCGCGGCAAGCTGGAGCACTGGTATGAATTCGAGAACAGGGCGACAGACGAAGCCTTGGCTGTCTGGTGCGCTGACCAGGGGATAGACCTTGTGACAGACAGATCGGAATTGTAACGACACTCGCGCCCCCGCCTGTGCTTCTTGTGTATGATGACGTCCGTTCCCGACCACGACGACAGGCTTCCGGGATAAAATCTCCTTCCCCTCGGTGCTCTGCGGCTCCTACATTCTCAAGTAACCTCTTGGTAGAGCAGGGCAGGGGAGAAAGCACTGGCTCCCCCAGTTTCGCGGTGGTCCCTGATACGCTCAAGAGCAAGCGTGATCGCGCCATTCTCTCGACGCTGTCCGGCAAAGATGGCAAGGCGTTCACTTACCGCTGGCGTTCGCGCGCCTGAATGACTTTCGTGCCGATGGCTCCGATGCGGGCACCCGTTCCCGCCCCGATGGCTGCCCCGATCGGACCGCCGACGCAAAAGCCGATTAACCCGCCCCAGAAGCCAATGCCGATCGCACTGTCGAGCACTTCCTGCTTCGCTTCGGCCTCGCGATGCTGCCGCTCGAATTCCCGCAGCGCTTCGTGTTCGGCTTGTTGTCGGCTGATCCCCGTGACCCCGTTCGCGGCATAGTCTCGCAGTTTCGCGTCTCGGATGGCGGTCAGTTCCTGGCGGTTCTCCTCAGCCCTGACGCCGTGACCGAAGTATCGGATCTTTGATACATCATCCATCGTTATCACTCCGGCTTGTAGCCATTGGTGCCACCGTAGTAATCGCTCGGATGCAGGAATGCGTCGCCGTTTGCCGCAATGATGGGGTTATCCGCGGACGTGATCTTTGAGGGATAGATTTCCCCGAATTGAAGGTGCTTGAGATCCGGCGGCAAGGGGCCGAACAACTCCGAATTGGAGCTGGGCACATGAGTAGCCACGGTATGGGTCGCGTCTACCGCACCCGTCGCCGCCGCCACCTTGTCATGATGGTTGGCCGCATGAGCAGTGAGGTGGACCCCATCGGCTGGACAGGAACCGGGGTGACGTAAGAGAGAGTCCCGCTGCGCTTCCCGTTCCCTCCCGATCCAAGGGACGAAGTAATAGCTAAGTATAGACCCTACTCTACATAGGTCAACTCCCTTTTTAACTCCGTGCCCGCGAGCCTGTGGGCTACGCCGCAGCCCTTCAAAGCGGAGGCGTTGTCCACACGCTCGTGGGCTTCGCCATCGAAAACCGCACGCGGCGTCTGGTAGCCCAACGCCTGATGCAGCCGCTCCTCTGCCGGGCCCTTATAAAGAGACCGATCCCTTCCACGAACCGCTGATCACATTCGCCTACCTCGCGGGCATCACCAAGAGCCTCGAAATGGCGACCGGGGTGATTATTTTGCCTCAGCGACAAACGGTCCTGTTCGCCAAACAAGCGGCCGACGTCGACCTGTTCTCGGTCGGCCGGCTCCGCCTGGGTGTCGGGGTCGGATGGAACTGGGTGGAATATGACGGGCTGGAGATGTCCGGACATTTTCGTCGCCGCGGCAAACGGCAGGAGCAGCAGATCGCCTTGATCCGAAAGCTATGGGAGCAGGCGGTGGTTGAGCACGAAGACACCGATCACCGGATCGACAGAGCCGGGATATTGCCACGCCCGAAACGGAGGATCCCGATCTGGCTTGGCGGTTTCAGCCAAGCTGCATATGACCGCGCGGCGCGGATCGGGGACGGCTTCATGTTCTCGAGCCGGACCCAGACCGAGGCGGTTCAGATCAAGGGGAAAATCGAAGCCAAGCTCGCGGAGCTCGGGCGGCCCACGGATTCATTCGGCTTCGAATCCATCCAGCAGTACAGCCGAGGGGACAACCAGTGGCCGGGCGATATTACGGCGTGGCGTGACGCCGGGGGCAGCCACATATCGGTTGTGTCGATGGGCGCGAACCTGACCACGGTGGACGGTCACATCGAAGCCATCAGGCGTTGGCGAAACGTCTACAATTCGGTCGTCTAGAGTTCATTCATTTTCCCCACCGAGGAGGATAATCTTTCATCATTGGCCGGCGTCAGCGCCGGCACGGACGTTGGACGTTATCATGCGGAAGAAGCACGGGGGCGGGGTGGTTTTCTGTGTGATTTTGATAATTAGTTGGCGTAGGATTTTGAGGATTAATTTGCGCGGGTGATGCCTGGATCGGGCGACGGGGTCCGGGTTGGACCTTCTCGCTACCGCGACCCCTCGTAGAGGGACGATTTGCCAACGAACGCCGGTCCGCTTACCCGTCCGGGAATCATGTTGTCCGGCTTGCCGTTCGAAGTGCACGGATTCCGGACATTCCAGGCGTGACCGCCCAACGGTCGTTTGACGGACAAGGCCCGGGAGCCTTCCCAGGCTCCACTGGGAGAGCGGCGGCGGCCACTGCGCAAGACAATGTTCAAAATACCCCGCAAACTAATTCTCAAAATGACAGGCGGTCACGCCTGGAATGTCCGGAATCTTGCGTATGATAACGTCCGTTATCATACGCAAGTTTCCAGCCAACAGAGGGCAGGGGCACCGCCGGCCGGATACTCTTTCCGATGGCTCCGGTTGAGAAGCCGGGCTAGCTGTTCTTGCGACGGTGCAGCCGCGTCACCGGGCGCAGCGGGTCTGACAGCGGCGTCCACCCAGCGATGCGCCGAGCGCACGCCCGCGCTTTCGCGTTGTCGGTGACCGCTGGGAACCACCCAGCGCAACTCGGTAGCGGCCGACAACTCTCTCTCCTGATTGAAGACGGCGCGGATCGCGTCGGCACGTCGGCATCGGCCTCGGTGATGACAAACATTCCCAAAGCATGGTGGTGCGCACCCCCGACCGACTACCAGGGGGCATCGCGCGCAGCCGCGGTCAATGGTGCCAGAACTCGCGATGCGGACCTGATTCTCGTCTTGGCCGAACTGCCCTTGAAAGGAAGGTTCCGATGCGGGCCGCCGGCGCGGTCATGCCCAGATGGTCACGCTCATTACGTGAGTTCCCCTTAGCGTGCCACCGCGAGCAAGTTTGCGCATTTCGTCACGCCGCCCTTTGCCCTGCGAAGGTGAAGGCCACACGGCGAGAAAGTCACCATCAGACGGATAGCCGGATGTCTTCGCCGGCGGCCGCCGCAAGCCGTGCCAGGATTGCTTCATCCCCGAGTTCGCCCGTCCGGCGCAGCCCCTCCGCCATGATCATCGCAGTCGCGAAAGTCGCCAGCACGATTGCGATCCGATCTTCAGCCGGGAGGCAGGCGATGAATTCAACCATGTCTTGTACGTGGCTCGCTTCGCTCCCGATCCCGCTATGGGTGCGCAGAAACCGCCCGGCATCGATGCCTTCCGGCCAGAGCGCAGTCAGCGCCGCCACCTCTTCCTCCCGCTTCAACGCGGCGATCAATTCGAAGCAGTATGAATAGCCAATGCAGCCGATCGGATATTCAGTCTCGACCAGGCGGTCGAAGAACTCGCAGAGCGGGCCAATGGCCTCGTGCACGAGGTTGTCGACGAGGCGCTCGGCGGGCAGGCCGAGGGCTCGCAGATCCTTCAGCACAAGATTGTGGTGTCCGGTCTCCTCGCGGGCATGGATTTCCAGGTAGTCGGCGAGGTCGGGCCGGTCGAACTTGCGCAGGCTTTTGGCGGCGCGGCGGAAATGGCCGGGGGTGCGGCGGGCATTGTGGCAGGTGCCAGCAATGTCGAAGACGTATCCGGGAAGCGAGGCCGCGCGCGTCGGTGCGCCGTCGCTCCCGAACGCGAGGGCGATCGCACCGTTGAGCAGGCCGGCGGTGCGACCAAGCAGGCGTGCGGGCTGCCATAGGACCTACCCCAGTTCAGCGAGAAGCGCTTTCGCCTCCAGCAAATCCTTGGTGTCGAAGCCTTCAGTAAACCAGCGGAAAACCGGCTCGAGCAGCTCATACGCATGTTCGCGTCTGCCTTGGCTCTGCCACAGTCGCGCAAGGCTGGTCGACGTGCGCAGCTCCCACATTTTTGCTTGCTGGCGACGGGCCCATTCGAGTGAAGCAAGAAAGTTCTGTTCGGCTTGTTCAAGCTCGCCTCTGAGCGAGAGCACCCAGCCCTTGAGACGGAGAATCTCGGCGTAATAGAGACGTTCCTCCCATCCGGGCCGTTCGATCTGGACAATCTGCTCGTCCAGCAGCCGCAAGGCGTCGTCGAGATCGCCAGTCAGTGCCTCGGCTTCGGCCAGGAACGCGTACCAGGTCGGGCTACGCATCTTGCCGCCGCTCGCTTCCCGAAACGCCATGCCGGTTTTGAACGGGCCAATAGCCTCTAACGGTTTGCCCTCCCGGATGAGTGCCAGACCAAGTCCCATCGGTGCCAAATAGGCCCACAGCACAGGCAGGCTATTCTCGCAGCCCCAACCGCTCACATTCTTCGGCACGCATGCGCAGGTCTCTGTGGT
>CAVYXX010000041.1:0-10281 GCA_963772355.1 uncultured Alphaproteobacteria bacterium
GCCGCCGCATCACCTCGAAATGTAACGCTGCCATCCGTTGGCTCGCTTGTTGATTTTTGGGCCGCATCTCGCTGCGCCGAAAATGGGGAGTAATCACCTTTAGTACCTCTTGTCCTACCCGGCGGTCTACCGAGCTGCCTCCAAACCCAATGCAATACTGCCCGCCATCATCAAAGTCGCCTTTGCAAAGATAGCGTGCATTGGTGCCGCGGCCGCCCCAATACCTTACATGCAGCTTGCGTCCACAGTGTCCGCAGCGGAGGAGTCCTACCAGAAGACCCTGGCCAGCGCGTATCGCCGCCATCGATTCGTCCCCCTCCCGGCTCACCGAATTGCGCCGCACCATTCGCCGAGTCTCTTCGTATGTGGCCCAGTCAATATAACCTACGTGATGATCGCGGATGAACACGCGGCATTCTTCGGCGGGGCGCATCGCGCCCTGACGTTTCTCCAACCGGCCGTCGACCAGCAAGGTCGTTACCGGACGCCGTGCCCAAACATAGGCGCCGGCATAGAAGGGATTGCACAAGATGTCACGGATCAGGCTCTGCGAGGGAATCTTCCAGACCAGCCCGGTTCCCTGGATCGGGTTGGCCGGTAGCTCCATGTCGTGGTCACGGAACCATTGGAATGTCTGACGCACGCTCCACAGTTCTCGAAACTTGGTGAACACCAGTTGGATCGCTTCGCAGACCCGTCGATCGGGGTGAAACACAACCTTACCGACAGCGTCGCGGGCAAACCCAATCGGCAGCCTTTTGAACAGTTCGCCGCGGCGGGCTTTAAACTCCTGCCCCGCTAGCAATCGTTGACGTATAACCTTGAGCTCGACGACACTGAGGGTCCCTTTGATGCCCAGCACCAATTGATCGTCGAGATAATTCAAATCGTATACCTGCTGCTCGTCAGCGATTAGCGTTCCAAAAATCTGGCACACCTCCAGTAGCCGACACCAGTCTTTGTCCGTCCGGGATAGCCGCGATACCTCCCGGCTGCCGACGATGCCGACCTCTCCCAGTGCTACCAAGCTGAGGACACGCTCGAAGCCTTCCCGCTGGGCGGAGGCAATACCCGCGCTCGATCCGAGGTCACTATTGATGACCTCGACCTGCTTCCAGCCCAGAGCGCGCACCCGTTCGGCCACCGCGTACTGGAGGAGTTGACTTTCCTTATTCTGTCTTACTTGTTTGTCGCTGGACTGCCGAAGGTACACAATTGCCTTGCGAGCTAAGTGCTCCGGTTTGATCTTGGGACTGTATACTTCTGTCATTGCTTCCCCCCCTCCTCGTGAAACACCGCCATCACAACGCGGGCCATGAGATTGATGAGATCGGCGCGTGTCGCCGCGTCCATCGACACCGCACCGCTTCCTTTTCGAATCATCAGGTCCAGAAGTTGAAGTTGTACGACGATGACCTCCCTCGCATTCGCTAACGGGCGTTTGCAGGAGGTCATCGTGAACACGGCCTTTGGAGTCGCGTTGTGATGCAATCAGTGAAGCAAGAGAGAGGAGTGCTTCCTTACCCAGGTGCGGTCGTCCGGAGATCATGAGCTCGGCGCATTCCCGCAGAAGCATCCAGACCGGAATCTTCAGTCGCCGCCCGCATGGATCGATGACACAGACCGTCCCATCTCCCCGCTTCGGTCTGCGAAGGATCCGCAGGGTAGCGCCATGAAGCGGGTGAAAGGGGTAGAAGACCTGAACGTCCGTGCTGTCCGGGCTCAGGGTATTGTGGGCGTGGGTGTCACCATCCGCACGTTCATTTTCTCGTTCCTGGCGGTGGGATCGCGCCAGACGGCAAAGGCTGGATCGCCTGCCGGTCAGGATTCTTCCTGCCGGTCAGGGTGCTGTCGCGGATGTTCCGAGGATTGTTCCTGCGCTACCTGGATAAGGCATTCGCCGCCGGCGAGTTGAACTTCTTCTCGGCGCACCGCCACCTGCATGAGCCTGTCGCATTCCGCCGTTACTTGGCGCCGGCCTGGAACGCCGATTGGGTGGTCTTTGCCAAGCGGCCGTTTGCTGGCCCTGAACAGGTTCTCGATTATGTCGGCCGCTATACCCACCGTGTCGCCATCTCCAACAATCGCCTGATTTCCATGGACGACGGCAAGGTCAGCTTTCGATGGAAGGACTATCGCGATGACAGCCGTCAGAAGACCATGACCCTCGAGGCTGACGAGTTCATCCGCCGCTTCCTGATCCATGTGCTGCCGGACCGGTTTCACCGCATCCGTTACTTCGGCTTCCTCAGCAACTGCCATCGTGCCCAAAAGCTGGCGCTGTGTCGGAAACTGCTCGGGATGGCGACCACGGAACTGGCAGCCGATCCGCGGGCTGACTACCGCGACCGTTTCGAGGCACTGACCGGACAATCACTCCGAGAATGTCCGCACTGTCACACCGGCACCATGGTGGTGATCGACTGCATCGCGCGGCCCAAAGTCTGCCACCCGGTTCCGGATACATCATGATCCGAGATCGGCGTTCCAACCGCATGAAGTCGAATTACCCGCCTGATCGGGGTGAGGACGCTCGGACTACAACGACTATAGGTGCGCGCCCATCGGCTCCGAAGGGTAAAATGCAAGCCGCGATGACCGCTCGAAGGCTCGATTGCTACGGCCTGCTCCCTCGAGCCGCTTCCGCCCTGGCGTGCTCGGTCGCTCAGAATGCTCCGTTGCTACATCAGCAAAGCATCTGGCCGCATTCAATGCCCATAGCCCCAACGGCAGGGGGAGCGGTTTAGTCCAATACGTTCTATCGCTCAGCGGCGCGGATTTCAGCTGTGGAATTCTTGCGGCGATACCTGTGCGCCGCGCCGCTGAGCGATAGAACGCTATTCATTATCACGTGCTAATTCCGGGCAGAGAGACGACCACCGCATCAGCGCCAGAACCGCCACGTTAAATTCGATGAGGCTTTTTTCCGGCGAATGGGGTTCACGGGCGCACGGTGTGGTATGATGGCGTTATGGCACCACGCGATATCCTTGGCCTTCACTGCCGTGCCAGAAGGAGCCGCGCCTATGAACGACACAACACACCAAATATTCCAAGACGGCGATGCTTACAAAGTCCGGATCACACGCCTTGGCGAATTAGCCCAAGAAGCAGACGGCTTCTCGTCCTATGCTGACGCGGCGTCGTGGATCGCGCAGGCTCAGCGTCTTGGCTCGGTCAGAGCCGAGCAGCAGAAGCCGATATCTTCACCACACATGCGGGTGGTCTGATCTTGCCGTCGCGAGACTGACTTACTGGACTTGCAGGCCATTGAATTCATGGGATCAATTTGTCGTCCAGTATCTTACCCTTTGTGGGACTGTTAAACGTCTTCGCCCAGAATGAATGTTGCGACCACCTTCCAAGGGCCACAGCTACTGTTGGGGAAAGTGTCAGCGCGTTTGCTTGCAGACCGGAAGGACGGACTTCGCGGGGGAGAACTCAGGCGCGGCGGAGATCGACAGTCGGGATTGGATCACGCGAATGAGGTCATTCTCCCCATACCACATCGCGCTGGCCATCGAGCTAGATGAGAACCTTGTCTGTCCATCCTCATCGACAACGACGTCTTTGCCACATTGGCGGACTCTAATGTTGGCAGGCGGCGCCACGCCGCGAAGAGCGGTCAGTTTCCACACGCCCCGGCTCTCCTCCTGCCAGACCTCACCGGGTTGGTTTCCGTAGTAAAACTCTACTGGCAGGTCGAGCGGCTCGTTAACTTGATCACAGACCAACTTTTTGTGCTCCGCCGCCGCGCCTAGGGGCAGGACCCGGCGGGTGGGGGGATAAAGATGGAAATGATATCGGACGAGATGATACCAGTAGGCGGAGGCCACGGCGCTATGCGCGCTGCCGCCGGCGTCTGCATCCTCACGACCATCACCAAATGTATCGAAGTGTTTGCCACCATTCAGCGTCTGTCCGTTGTATTCGACAACGAACTTGCTGTCCGGACATTTGTGGATCTTGAATAGCGTCCCCGCTATTGAGGCGACGCCATTACCCTCATTGACCCATTCTACCGCCTCCGTGCGGCCCTCGTGAGAGTTCTAGTTGTGTCGGCGCCGGGCGTTCTGGAGTGTTGTGGACAATAAACCAAGACCGCAGCTTGCGCCCGTGCGGACGAGTCTGCGAAGCGAAATCGGGCGACCGCCAACGCGCTGATCTTATCGCGCTGCGCTGACCGTCCGTCGGTAATCGCCTACGTGCCGCGCGCTGGACGGGGCAGGGCGGCGTAATTCCCCAATCCAACGGAACCAAGCTTTTCAGTGCCTTGTTACGAATCGTGCAACGCGCGTAGTTACGCCGCCGCAACGGCACAGGCTCCCGATCGATGGAGATGCGAACAACGCGGCGCGCGAAACGGGTGGATCAATCCCGCCGGATCAACCGACAACAGCGCCCGCCACTTTGGAAATGTTCGCATGCGTCAAGCGCGGCGGACTGAAATTATCACCGTTGGCTGCGGGCGGCTCTGGTTCTCAGCGAACGGCCCCAAGCCACCGGATCTCCACGAAGGCCGCTACGCCTGTCGTGGCTGTCCGATCGGCGAATTGAACCACACCGGCAAACCGCCCGATCCATATGCCGCACTGCGCGAGAGCGTTCGCCGGATCTGCTCCCGCTGCGGCCGGATCACGGACCGGCTGATCAATGCGGATACGTTTGGGTTTTGTATCAGCTGCTTCAACCGCCACGGCGAGGTCCTCCGCGGCAAGAACGCCAGAGGGACTGTCCCGACGCTCTCAGCGCAGCTGCACACCGAACAAGCGCAGGTCACCACCGATGCCGGCTCGCACATCCTGACCCGCCCCCTCGTTTTGTCGTTCCAAGAATTGAAAATCCAGGCGCAGCGGACGGCGACCGGAGCAATGGCGCTCACCCGATGGATCACGCTCGGCGGACGCGCAGAGAGTAAAAACAGCGCAGTCGGCGAACTCGGCGAGGTCCAACCGTTGGCCGGATCGGGGCACGGCGCCAACGAAGCAGAAGCGCTCGCCCGTTCCAGGCATCGACCTCGAGCGCCGAAAGATCAGGCCGCCAGACCGGTGACATCCTGGATCCAGCCGGGTTGGAACTGCCCGAGTTTAGCGCCGGTTTCACGCGGTTTCGCGTCGTGATGCCAAGCTGGGCTAGCCGCGTTACGTTCCGACAGGAGACCACGCCATGACTGGCCGCATTTGACCGCCTCGTCACCAAACTGAGGCATTTAGACCAGCAGGAGGCGGGTGTTCGTGCCAGGGCGCGGATCGTGCGCAGTGCCGAACGGCTAAAAGCATCGGTCGACGCACAGCGAAAGCCGGATCCGCTGGTCATATTCGCCAAGGCCGAACCGTCTTCGATGAGGCACGTTGCCGCCATCTCCTGAGCAACGCCCTCGCTGCCGGCGCCTTGACACCGCACCAGGCGGTCAAGGCGGAGGCTCTGATCAACCATGCGGCAGAGACTCGCCTGGCTAAGGCGATGCCGACACACCGCCCAGCCGTGGCGATCCACGACATCATCCGGACCGGGAACTAGCCGCCATTCCAGCCGCGCCGTTCCAGCGATGAGCGCGCCCGAAACGTCTGCTTCACTGCACGGGCGCCGCGCCGGCTTTCAGTCCGCGCTGAACACCGCACTGCTGGCCGGCCACCCAACCCAGAAACTACGGCAGCAGATCGCGGACATTGACCGGGAACTGGCCGCGCGCGCCCATGCCGATGCCATTGCCGCGGAAGCTGTCCAGCGGGCAGCCGACGAACGAATTGAGGTCGCCGCCATCGCAATAGCCGCACGCCATCGACGAGCGCCGAGAGGCGTCACTGGCCGCCGTGGCCCTACCCGGAGAAGCCGAACCAATGGACGTAGACGGAACAATCCTGGCCGCTGCTGCCGCCCTCGAGCGCGCCACGGCCGAACTGACCGAGGCCAACGCGACGCTTGACGCTGCCAAAGTGCTCGCCGAACGCATCAGCGGTCAGCTCGCCGCATTGAAGGAGAGCGCGCGACACCATCATCGCCCGCCGATCCGCCGGCGATCACCGCGAAGGGACGCCGGGCAGCTGGCATTGATCCAGGCCGACACGGAAGGCTTGCAGCCAATGGCCACCGAGGCCAACGCCGCTCTAGGGGTCGCCCGCAAAGCCGTCACCGACCGCACAGCCGCACGACAACACGCCGTGACCGAGCTATCCGCCGCCGAGGACAGGGTCTTGCTCGCCGCACTGTCGAGCGCGCCAAGATAGCATGGATTCACCGTGCATCCGATGTAGGCTACGCGGATCTCAACAGTACGCAAAGCGGCTGCGATGCGAACCATGGGTTGCCACCCACGAGCTGCGGACGAAGCTTTACATGGACGCCGTGCAGAACCCTCGCTTGGCGGAAGCCGGACGGCCGGGTTCGAAGTGGCCAGCTCTGCGTAGCCGCCTAGCTGTCACATGTCCTCGAGCAGACCACGGACACGGAGAACACGGCCCGGCGGCAGGATCCACATCAGCCGCTTAGCAAAACAACCAGCCGGCGATTGTTGAACCAGCTTTTGCGGCAGGCCGAGCAAGGTGACGCGGCCAGCGCCGAGAGCCTCATCCGCCTTGCCCGCGAAGGCCGCCGCGCCGCACCGACTAGCGCCGAATAGGATCGCCGATGGCCGCCCACAGGACGGTGACACAGGTCAACGCGCCGACACCGTGGGGGCCGCCGCGCAAGAACGACGTCGCGCCCAGGCCACCACCCCCGCCGCCTCCTCAGTTGCCGCTCTGGTTCACCCCGGGGTTCTAAATGCCGCGCCAGGACCATGACACCGACGCGGCGAAGGAAAGAGCCTACAAGGTCGGCGACATCGTCAGGTATAGGCGTGGAGTTCATCTAAGTGATACTCCGCCTCGAGCGTCACCGAGCCGGAGGACACAGTGGTGGATGTCGCAAGCTGGCTGCGAAACCTGGGTCTTGAACGCTACGAGACAGCATTCCGCGAGAATGACGTCAGCGCTGAAGTATTGTGTGATCTCACGGCCGAAGATCTTGAGGGACTCGGCGTTGCCTCCATCGGCCATCGGCGCCAGCTGCTGGTGGCTATCGCCAAGCTGCGTGATGACGCTGGGTCATCTGGAGCCAGTCAGGCCGGCGATCGACGATCACCTTGCGTCAACATCGGCGGCCGAACGCCGCCCGCTCAGCGTGATGTTCTGCGATCTTAGTCGGCTCCACCGCCCTCTCATCGCGGCTCGATCCCGAGGATCTGCGGGAGGTCATCCGCACCTATCAGGCGTGCGTCGCTACCACGATCCAGCCGTTTGACGGCTTCATCGCGCGCTACGTGGGTGATGGCGTGCTGATCTATTTCGGCTGGCCAGAGGCCCGTGAGACCGATGCCGAACGCGCCGTTCGGGCCGGCCTCGCGGTTGCCGCGGCGGTCAGCGCGGCACCTGTGAGCGGCGAACCGCTACAGGTCCGTATTGGCATCGCAACGGGACTTGTGGTCATAGGCGAGCCGATTGGCTCAGGTGATTCGCGCCAGCAGACGGCGGTCGGTGAGACGCCGAACCTCGCGGCACGCCTGCAGGGCCTCGCCGGACCGAACCAGGTGGTGATCGACGCTGCCACCCGGCGGCAGATCGGCGGCCTGTTCGAGTGCCAGGACCTCGGCACAGTCGAACTCAAAGGTCTGCCGGTGGCGGTGCCGGCATGGCGAGTAGTTGTCCGAAAACCGCACGGTCGGGCAGTTCGAGGCGCTGCGTTCCGGCGCCACGCCGCTGGTCGGCCGCGACGAGGAAATGGAGCTGCTGCTCCGCCGCTGGGCACAGGCAAAGGCCGGCAGCGGGCGGGTGGTGCTGATTTCCGCCGAACCTGGCGTGGGCAAGTCCCGCCTCGCCGAGGCGCTGGCCGAGCGGATCGCCGCCGAACCGCACATTCGGCTGCGCTATTTCTGCTCACCGCACCATCAGGACAGCGCGCTCTATCCGGTGATCGCGCAAATGGAGCGGGCGGCCGGCTTCGCACACGCGGACGCGCCGGCGGCCAGGCTCGCAAAGCTGCAAGCGCTGCTCGCCGCCACCGCGCCGTCGATGGAAGATGTGGCGCTGATCGCGGACCTGCACTCGCTGCCGTCGGCCGATCTCGCGCCGCCGCTCGATGTCACGCCACAGCGCAAGAAGGAGAAGACGTTCGAGGCGCTGCTGCGGCAGGTCGAAGGTCTTTCGCGCCAGCAGCCGGTGCTGATGATGTTCGATGACCTTCACTGGATCGATCCGAGTTCGCGCGAACTGCTGGACCGCATGATAGAGCGGGTTGCGGACTGGCCGGTGCTGCTGCTGGCCATGTTCCGCCCCGAGTTTCAGCCGCCGTGGACCGGGCAACCGCATGTGACGATGCTGACGCTGGCCCGGCTCGACCGGCGCGACACGGCGGCGATGGTCGCAAACGTCGCCGGGAATGCGGCGCTGCCGCCGAGATCATGGAGGAGATCGCCGAGCGCACCGACGGCGTGCCGCTGTTCGTTGAGGAACTGACCAAGGCGGTGCTCGAATCCGGCGCGAGGATGCGGCAGGCACTGTCCTCCATGCCACATCCGGCGTCGGCGGTGCCCGCGACCTTGCACGCCTCGCTGATGGCGCGGCTGGATCGGCTGGGATCGGCCGCCAAGGACGTTGCGCAAACCGGCGCGGCGATCGGCCGCGAGTTCGGGTACGGACTGCTGGCGTCCGTCACCGATCTGCCGGAGCCGCAACTTCGCGAGGCGCTCGATCGGCTGACCAACTCCGGCCTGTTGTTCGTCCGCGGCACGCCGCCCGATCCAGCTACATCTTCAAGCACGCGCTGGTGCAGGATGCGGCGTACGGCACCTTGCTGCGCAGCCGGCGCCAGCGGCTGCACAGCCCGTATTGCCGCGACCCTCGAAGAGCGCTTTCCGGAAATCGTGCTGGCGCAACCGGCGTTGTTGGCCCACCACTGCACGGCAGCCGGGCTTGCGGAAAAGGCGATCGGATATTGGCTGAAGGCCGTTCGGCAGGCGCTGGCGCGTTCGGCGATGAAAGAAGCGGTCGTCCAGTCCCGGAAGGGCCTGGAGGTGCTGGCCGATCTGCCGGAGAGCCCTGGGCGCCGGCAACAGGAGCTGGACCTGCAAGGCGCGCTCGCCTGGGGGCTGGTTGCCACGTCAGGCTGGTCAGCAGCGGAGGTGGGCGAGACCCTTGCTCGGGTGCGCGCGCTGGCCGAGCAGCTCGATCGGCCCGAATACCTGGTGGGGCTGATCGCGGGTCAATGGAGAATTCATCTCGTAAGAGCCGAGCACAGGCTGGCGCTCGCGCTAGGCGAACAGTTGGAAAACATTGGCAAGACACGGAACGATACCGACGAACAATCGCTGGGTCAGTTCTTGCAGGGAGCTAGCTGCTTCCGGCTGGGAGAGTTCGTTGCGGCCCGCGGCCTACTGGAGGCGAGTATCTACCGCGCTGATCCAGCGCGCCGCGGCCTGGAGCGAATGGCTTGTCGATCCTTATCCCGATAAGTGGGCTTACCTCGGCCTTACCCTGGCGCATCTGGGTTATGTCGACCAAGCGCGATCGTGGGTTGACCAAGCGCTGTCGGAGGCCCGGAGGCTCCGGAACGTCCATTTGCTGGTTTACATGCTCAGTATGGCGCTTTCATTAGATCAGGCCACTCGTTCTCCTATGGTGCACCTGGAGGAATTTCTGGCTCTATCGACCGAGCATAAATTTCGACATTTTTCCAGTTTCGCGCTGGTGATCCGCGGGAGGTCGTTCATTGCGATCGGGCAGGCAGAGGAAGGCCTCGTGCTGCTCAGACAGGCGAGGGAGGAATTGCGTGCTATCGGCGCCGTCGTTGGGATGCCGGGCCTGTTCACCTCGTTTGCTATGGCCCATGCCATGCTTGGGCAACGAGCGGAGGCACGGGACTGCCTCGCCGAAGCTGCGCGTATCATCGAGGCCACCGAGGAGCGGAACAGTGAAGCCGAATTTCTGCATCGGGTGCCAGGCGATCTGTTGAGTGCCGCCGGCGATGGAGCCGGAGCCGAGCAGCACTATCGTCAGGCCATCGAGGTGGCCGAGCGGCAGAGCGCGAAGCTCTTCCAGTTGCGGGCATCGGCCAGCCTCGCCCGCCTGTGGCGAGACCAGGGAAAATGCGCGGAAGCCCGGGTCTGCTCTCCCCGATCTACAACTGGTTCACCGAAGGTTTCGACGCGCCGGACTTGAGGGAGGCGAAGGCGCTGCTGGATGAGCTTGCGTCATGAGCGACGTTCGGGCTTGGTTGGCTGGAATTGGCCTCGGCCAATACGCCGAT
>CAVYXX010000042.1:0-47188 GCA_963772355.1 uncultured Alphaproteobacteria bacterium
ACGTTAAGCGGGTAGCGGTCGAGCGGTGTAATCTCCGGTTTGCGGCGCCCCCGAGGCTTCGGCCTCGGCATTGACGATCCGCTCGATCGCAGCAAGCACATGCTTGCGCACGCTGGCATCGAATGTCCGCACATTGAGCTTGATGACGGCGTCGTCGGGAATGACGTTCTCTTTTGTGCCGGCCTGCAACACGCCGACCGTGACCACCGCCGCCTCGTTCGCGGCAACCTCGCGGGACACGATGGTCTGGAGCCGCAGCACGACGGATGCCGCCATGACGACGGGATCGATGCTTGCCTGCGGCATCGAGCCATGCGCACCACGCCCGAACAGACGGATTTGCAGACTGTCCGCCGCGGACGTAATCGGTCCGGCGCTTCCGGCGACGCTGCCGGCGGGACCGACCATGACATGCTGGCCAAGCACGACATCGGGTATGGGGAAGCGTTTAAGCAGGCCGTCATCGATCATGGCCTGCGCGCCTTGCGCGGTCTCTTCACCCGGTTGGAAAACGACCATCAATGTTCCCTTCCAGGCATCGCGCGCCTGCGACAGCAATGTCGCCGCCCCGACCAGCCAGGCGACATGCATGTCATGGCCGCACATATGGCCTACCGGAACAGCGTTCCCTTCAGCATCCTTCGCCGAGACCTTGCTGGCATATGCAAGGCCGGTGTTCTCGGCGATTGGCAGCGCATCCATGTCGGCGCGCAGCATCACGGTTGGCCCTTCGCCGTTGCGGAGCAGTCCAACCACACCCGTCTTGCCTACCCCGGTCGTCACCTCGTAGCCGGCTTTCCTGAGCCTGTCGGCCGCGATGCCGGCTGTTCGCGTCTCCTGCATCGACAATTCGGGATGGGCGTGAATGTCCTTATAAAGCGGTTCAAGATCAGGTAGCAGCTTGCCCAGGTTCGTCATGACAACGGATGCACTGTTGTGGGAAGTATGCTCAGCCATAAGATCTCCTTCTGATGCCTGCCGGCGGCTAGTATCCGACTGTGAAGCGCTGGCGGCTGTGTGCATGCTATTCGACCTCATCGACCATCGTCTCCGCTGAAGCCTTCCTCGGCTATCCTGCTGGTACGCAGGAAAGTCTCTGAATTTGATCGCCGCGTGTGTGCCGTCACAGAACGGCTTTTTCTTCGACGCTCCGCAGCGACAAAGCGTGACGCGATTACGCAATTCATATTCAAACCCGTCCGCGGCGACGATCGGTATCCCACCTTGCAACCACAGCGGTCCGCTGCATTGCTGCTCGGGTCCTCCAATCAGGCCGATCGACACTGGCAACGCCTGTTCGACGGGCTTCCCGGAAGCTTTGTCCCAAGCCACCAGGCGTCCCACGGACACTCGTTCACCTGCCGGATGAACATCGTTACGGATTTCGGGATCGTCGGTTTGCGTGACCTGGCTCCACACGTTGCCGTTCGGGTCGCAGAAGCGCCCGAACGCGCAGAGGCTCTCCGCGTCGGTGAGCTGAAGGGTCGGGCCGTCCAGCATCTTCGCCTGATCGATGTAGGCGTCTCGCCTCGCCTCTGGCACCGTCAAAACAGATCTTGAAATGCGAGCCGTCGCAGAACGGCTTGGTTTGCGACGCACCGCAACGACACAGAGCATAGGTTTCTCGATGCGCGACATCCGGACCTTTCTCCACGCCTCAGACCCACTCTCGGCATCCGTCGCGATGGTCTGTTTGGCGAGCGGGATGTCGCCGGTGACGACGTAGGGGCCGTTTTCGGAAACGGTAACTCGAACCTTGCTTTTCTCGGGAGCCATTGGGTCAGTCTTCCGACGGTGAAATCGTATTCCTCGGGCAGGACGGCCCGAATTCGATCTTTATTCTGTAAATACTTGTATCACCCACCGCCATCCGGGGAGTAGGGACTTCGTGGTCGTGCTGTGAAACCCCGCAATGCTGTGAATAATTCAAGACTTCCGGATTTTTCAAAAGATATTACCGTAATGCTAGCGCAGCGATCTGGCCGCCGCGCGCTCGGTCGGGGTAAACCCCTCAACGTGCTTACGCGTATAGTCGCGCGGATATCGGGATTAGAAAGACTGCATTAGATCAAAGGGGGAAATCTAGTGGCAACGATCAGACGAACCAGTCCGTTGCAGTGGCCGGAAGGCCCGACGGCTCTGGCCCTCGCAACGGTTCATTCCGTCAAATTCTAGCTGCTAGCGTTACGGGCGGCCCCATCTTGAGCAGCATCATTTCGGCAAGCCGAGCCGCAGCGGCTACCACAACAAGGAATGGGCGGGCTTGATGCGCCGTGTCGGTTTGATCCTCCGATACCGGCGAGCCGGGCGGCAAAGAGACGGGCCAGCACATGACCCACTACATCGAACCTGCCGGGCTCTTTGCCACCACCTGCGCCGCGCTGATCGAGCAGGGCTTCGCCGTCCGCTACGTCGAGCATGGGTGACGCCGACGCCAGGAAGCGAAAGACCAAAGCCGCTGGTAAAACTCGATACACCTGCCCGGAATGCGACACAAATGCTTGGGGAAAGCCCGGCCTTCATCTGGTGTGCGGCGATTGCTCGACGGCGATGGAAGCCGACGAGCCAGACGGTGCCACATGATGAACCAAAAAAAGGGGCTTGCGCGTCCGGTAAGTCAGTCTCACCGCGCCGACTTACCAGATCCATCTTATGCGGTCATGGCGGCACAGACCGTAGCTGGCGGCTTCCGTGTTCCGCTCTCAACGCAGCCTCCTTCGGCCAGTCAACCGGCATGACAACATAGATAGGGCCTTAGCGTCGCTCGCCTCGCGTTATACGGGGTCGATCCGCGACACAGGGCAAGCACGGCGACAACCGGCGGGGCCCGCCAGTTCCGTGGACGCTACGGCTTCGATTCCAGGTCGGGCTTGCCCGTAGCGAGATCGACCGGCACCGAGATGTGTTCATGCACAACCAACCAGTTGCCGCCGATTTTACGGTAAGCAGCGGTGTACCGCACGGTTAAGTCGATCGGTTGGGCCTTCGCGTTGGTCCCGCTGAGTGCTGGATCGGTGGCTGTAGCCTAGCGTGCCGTCGGCTCAATGTGCAAGTCGCTGATCTCGAACTTCATCGGTCCCATGAACAAGGCCACGAAGTTTTCCCAATCCGTGCGAAATGCGTTGGCACCAACATACTGGCGCGGCGGGATGATATCGAAAATGACAAGGCTCTCGTCCGGCACGTAGACCTTCATAATCGCGTCGACGTCCTTGGCGTTGACGGCGGCGGTGACGCGGCTGGAGCGCCTCGATCTTGGCCTCGTCCTCGGATTTGGCTTGGCCAATGTCCGGTATTGCGCTGAAAGCTGCCACGACGGCAACAAACGCGAGGGCGGTAGTTTTATTCATTGACGTTGCTCCCCTTCGCTGAGTTGGCTCAGCACCGATTCAGTAACTTATTGATGACGGCGACGCTACCCCGAGCAACGGTCTAAGCCATCGCACCGCCCTGCGGTGCGAAACTAATGAATTCTGAACCAAAATCGGAGCTTTGAAAGCTCGGCCTTTTCCTGTGCATTAACTAGGTGCATATTCCAGTCATGAAATACGGATATACGAGGGTCTCAACGGACGGCCAGAGCGTCGAGGCACAAATGCGCCAACTGACCAAGGCCGGATGCAAGAAGGTGTTCCGCGAGACAGCGAGCGGGGTCAAGACTGACCGCACCCAGCTGCGGAAGGCGCTCGACCAACTCGACGCCGGCGACGTGCTGATGGTGACCAGGCTCGACCGCCTGGCCCGATCAACACGGGATCTCCTGAATACCCTCGCCACAATCACCGACAAGAAGGCCGGTTTCCGATCCCTTGGCGACACGTGGGCTAATACCACGAGCGCGCACGGCCGCCTGATGCTGACCGTGCTCGGCGGATTGGCCGAGTTTGAGCGCGAGCTGATCCGTGCCAGGACGGGCGAAGGCCGCGCCCGCGCCAAGGCGCGCGGCGTGAGGATGGGACGTCCGCCGAAGATGACGCCTCGCCAGATCAAGGAAGCCCTACGCCGACGCGACAACGGCGAGCCGATGCGCGAGATCGCTAGATCGTATAATGTCAGTCACAGCACGATTTCGAGGCTGGCGACGGACGAGGAGCTTGTAGGCTAGAGGGGTTCGCCGTGGCGGTGTCAGCCCCTGTCGCCGGGCTTCACGAGGCGGAGGCCCAGATATCCTCGAGGTAGCGTTGGCTTGTCACCAGTCCGGCAAGCCAAGCCTGCGCATCGGAAGCAGTGGTGCCCGTGCGTTGCTGGAACACGCCGGCAAGGGCCTGCCGAACGCTCGGTGCCATGCGGGAGGCCTCGCCGCATACGAAGATCGCCGCCTCATGCTGGAGAAGCCGCCACACGTCCTCGCTATACTTCTCGATCGCCTGCTGCACATAGGTCTTCGGCTTGCCCGGCTGGCGCGAGAAGGCTGGGAGCAGCCGCGTGACCCCGCCTGCCTCGAAGGCCCGCAGTTCATCCTCATAGAGGAAATCCTGCAGCGGATCGCGGCAGCCGATGAACAGGATGGACTCGCCGACGGGCACTCCCTGCCGCTTCAGTGCCGCGCGCTCCTGTAGAAAGCCGCGAAACGGAGCAACGCCCGTACCGGGGCCGACGATGATCATCGGCTGGTGCGGGTTGGCCGGCGGGTGAAACGGAATGGTGGGCTTGCGTATGAAGCCGTACACCGTGGCGTCGATCGGTTGCGCCGCCAAATAGTTCGAGCAACTCCCTTGAAGCCTCCATGGCCGCCGCGCGCCGGCGCTTCCAGCACGCCCACTGTGATGCTGCAGGCATCCGCCGACACCAGCGGCGACGAGGAGATGGAGTAGTAGCGCGGCCGCAGCGGGGGAAGCAGATCGAGAAATACCTCAAACGGCGGCGTGCAGAGGGGGAACTCGTCGAGCAGGTCAAGAACCGACTTGCGCGGCAACCGCACCTGCTCGCGATAGCGCGCTCGGCTGGCCTCGTCATCCCCAGCAAGCGCCTGGAGCGTCTGCCGCTGGCCAGTGTCCCGCGCGTACTCAGCCAGTGCAGCGAGCTGAGCCCGCGTCGCAACATCTTGCAGTTCGACCCGGTTGGCCATACGCCAGTAACGGCACCGGCTCGCCGACCGGGAGATGCGTGCTGACGCTCGGGTGCGGCGTAATGGTTAGGTACAGACCGGCATCCAGCTTGAAGCGCGCAGCACACGCCGGATCTGATCTAAGCCATTATGTGGGACGACACCCAGGTGGTCGCCGGTGCCATAGGTGACGCCGGGCGGAAGCGCGATCTCCAGATGCCGTGTCGAACGCTCGGACGGCCGCTCGCAATCCCGATGCTGCAGTTCGCGATTGGCGCGAACCGTCACGCCCGCAGCACTATAGGACCGGATGATCGGATTGGCCGCCTGCTTGTTGATGAAGGTCACCAAGAGCCGTGGCCCCGTGGTTTGGGACTGGGAGACGCTATCCGGCAGACGAAGGGCTGCAGCTATGGAGGGCCACAGCCCGCCATACCAGCTGCGGTAATCGCCATCGAAGTCACCGCGCGCATCGCCTTCGCCCCGTCTATGCATCGGCTTCGCACCGTGCTTCTCGAGTTGGGCGTCGATCAGTTTGGGAACCACCTGATAAGTCGCTGCCCAGTCGCGGTTTCCGCAGCCGAAGACG
This sequence comes from uncultured Alphaproteobacteria bacterium, assembly GCA_963772355.1. Classification (GTDB taxonomy): domain Bacteria; phylum Pseudomonadota; class Alphaproteobacteria; order Acetobacterales; family Acetobacteraceae; genus Rhodopila. The sequence goes on from CAVYXX010000042.1 coordinate 5,637, forward strand.
GCGTACTCCACCCCGTCCAGCGCATCCTCCGGCAGTGAGGAGTCCTGGAGCCACTGGCAGAACTTGGCAGCATTATCGGGCGGCTGGCCGTTGTAAGACGCGGTGGCGATGACCACGCCACCTTCCTTCGGCAGCGCGCCGACGTGCTCATCGAGCGATCCGACGCTAGCGGCGAATCCACGCTTCCTGGCATCCTCGGCGATGGCGTGTGCCAAGCCCTCGGCTGTGCCCAGGTTGGAGCCATACAGCACCAACAGCGGCGTCTGGTGCAAATCTACAGTGGGGGGCGGCGCTGCGGCGGGTTGGGGCGCGGCCTCAGCCCCAGGCGTTGCCAGCAGCGCGGGCGCGGTGCGCCCGGCCCGCAATTTGACTCTGACGTGGAAGTCTTTGGGTTTGAGGGTGAGCGTCTGCTTGGTTTCGAGCTGGTAGTTGGCGAAGTCAATGAACTCGAACCGCTGCAGGAGCATGCTCAGCACGAGGGCGGCCTCTTGCAGGGCGAATTGACGGCCGATGCAGGCCGTTGCCCCGTGCCGAAGGGCAGATAAGCGTTGGGCGGGATCTTGGACCGGTTCTGGGGACTGAAACGGTCCGGCTCCAACGCCTCGGCATTCTCGCCCCAGACCTGCTTGTCGCGGTGCAGCATCGGGATGAGAACGACCAAAGAGGTCTCTTTCGCTATTCGGTAATTGTCGCCAATGACGGTGTCCTCGTAGGAGTGGCGCGTGAAGGCTGGCGCCGTGGGCCACAGCCGCAGCGTTTCCTCGAAAATCTGCGACACGTAGGGCACTTGATGCGTCTGGGCGTAAGTGGGCAGTACGCTCAGGTCCGTGCCCAGCACGCGATCTACCTCCTCACAGGCGCGCGCCAGGACGTCGGGGTTCTTGAGCAGGGCATAGAGCGCAAAGGACAGCAGGCCACTGGTTGTCTCGTGGCCGGCGACCAGGAAGGTGACGCACTGGGCCAGGATGTTGATGTCATCGAGCTTTTCGCCAGATTCGCGATCGACAGAGGTCAGCATGCGGTCGAGGAGATCGTTAAAGTTACCCGCAGTGCCGGATGATCGCCTGTCCTGAATGATGTGCTGCACCGTCTGCGCCATCATCTGCTGATTGGCCTGAAGCTCCCGGTCCCGCTTGAAGTGCAGGCGGCTCTGGATGGGCAGTTCCCTTGCTCGCGCTTGCGCTATTTCGAGGGAGCCCAGCATGGCGACGACGAAGGGGTGCGGCGCGTCGCGGTAGAAGGAATTGAAACGATAGTTGAAGCCGCAGAGCGCAATCGTGTCCAGCGTGAGCCGCGTCATGTCGGCCGGCACATCCGCCGTGTCCTCGGGGTTCAGCCGCTCCCACTTCTGCATGAGTTGCACAGCGATATCGAGCATTCGCGGGTAGTAGCCACGCATCGCATCCATGCTGAACGCCGGCAGCAGCACATTGTGCGCCTTGCGCCAGTTTGGGTCCGACGTTTCAGACGTGAACAGCCCTCGCCCGATCGGGCCATTGGTCAAGGCGCGTAAGCCGGGCCCCAGCGTCTTGTCGAAGCGGGACTCGTTGCACAACTCGTTCGCCAACTCGTAGCCCGACACGATGATGCGCGAGCCGTTGGGCACCTGAATTTCGTAGATAGGTCCGTACTGGCGCGCCAGGTCCGCCAGGCTCTCCATGGGATGGTTGGCGTCCAGGTCGAGCAGGTTTCCACGAGCAAGTGGCCCGGGGGGCGGGGAATCGGCTTCAGGTTAGGCTCGCGTTCCATGGATGTTTCCCCTCCGCGGCTTCAGTCCGTCACGTTGTGGCCCGCTAGCGCGCTTTCGCGGCTTCTTCTCCGACCCGGCCACAGCACAGCGGAAACCGCGCCGTACTAGCGGCGCGGTCGACCGTCATCCCGGCGGGGCGGGCGAGACTGAGGGGCCGGGACGGGCTCAAAAGTCCTTGCCGAAAGGCAGCTGCGCCGGGAGATCTCCAGTGCTACTGGGGCTATTCCCACCGCAGCTGTTGTTCTGGAGATTTTGAAGAAGTGCATCGTAGGCGAGGTATGCGACCCGCGACGCGGTCTGCGCCACCCTGAGCGCGCCCGGTAGTGGCGCGCGCAGCACGTCGGGGATGAGGTTGCCCAGGAGCGATTGCTTCAATGCCTGGATACGCGGATCGTTGGTATTTCCAAGATTGTCCAACTCGGCCTGACCCGCCGCGGTCGAGTAGTCGTAGAGTTCGCTCTCAAGCGTCTGATCGTTGACGATCTGCGCGGTATTGCCTTGCCAGTGCGCGTATAGGCCGAACTTCAGCTCCTGCGTCCGCACGCCGACGAGGTGGGGGGGCGAGCTGTTGAAGTTGAGATAGGCCGGCACACTCTCGTCGGTCGCGAGCAACACGTAGTCGCGCCCTGGCGCCTGTGAAGACCGCAGCATCGGCAGCAGGTCGTGCCGCTCGGCGTAAATCTGGCCAAGATTGCCCCGTAGCCAGCTCCGGCCGCCGCCATGACCGAGGCTGACGAGTAGCGGGAGTACGTCCACTGATGAGGTCAGGCCTTGACGCGGCGGTTCGATGTCAGCTGTGAAGCGCCCCGACGGATCAACCACGATAAGCGGCACATGGAACGCTTCGTCATAAAGGCTGCCAACTTTGCCAGAGAGAAAGCCGTGCGCACCGGCGTATTCGCCATGGTCCGACATGAAGACGATAACGGTGTTCTGCTGCACAGACATGGGCAGCTCGCTGAAAGCGCCCATTACCTGCCCGATGACGCCGTCCACGACGGTCATGATTTGAGTGTAGGAGTCCAGACTGCGCTGCCAATAGGTGTAGGGTGCCTTGCCCACCCCCAGTAGCCCGACAAGCTGCCCGTAACTCTTGCAAATCGGATCGTTGTTCGGATCATTGGGATACGGGGCAATGGTGAAGCCCTGCTGGGCGGGATCGTCCGTGACGCCGCCCCAGACCGCTTCTGAGAACAGGCGAGCGAAGCTCTGTGTGGATGGCTTGTTTGCCTTGAGCTGATCCGCTGATTCCCAGTTGGGTGGAACGGCTGGATAGCCGAGCGACGGTGGGCTTTTGAGCGAATCCTGGTCCCAAGGCACAAGCGGCGGGCTGTTGAGGCTCGGATTTTGATCGTTGTACGAGTAATACGTAAACGGCTGGTATGCCGACTGCGAATTGAACAGCTGATTGTAAGTCTGGAACTCAGTGCCGGCCCAGAAGAACTCCTTGTCATGCGGGTTGACGAAGGACACCGTCAGGCACCACGGTGCCGTTCCGTCGGCCCCATTCTGCCGCAGCCATTGAACCCCTTGGTTCGCGATATCCTTGTCGTTGAGATAGGGCGCGGGCTCCTGGAGGCCGGGATTGATATTGGGAAGGGGTGTGTACGTGTTGGTCTCATCGCCGACGGTCCCCTGCAAGTTAGCGCCAGTGGGGTCCGGCCAGGTGAGGCCGTCGAAGCCATATTCGTCTAGTCTGGGAGTGTTCTTGCGGGGGATGGAAACATGCCATTTGCCGATGTAGGGCGTCTGATAGCCAACCCGGCGCAGCAGCTTGCCATAAGTCGGGTAAGCCGGGTTCAGCCAGGGTTGAGGGAGGCCGGCGCCCCAGGAGCGGCGGTGACGGTCTGGACGAGCCAGCTCTGCTGCGAATACAGGCCGGTGATGATGGTGCCGCGCGCGGGCGTGCAGGCGCAAGCCGCAGTGTAGTGGCTGGTGAACTTCACCCCATTCTGCCAGAGTTGGTAAACATTGGGCATGAACTGCTTGAGGAAATCATCAACGCCGTTGATGCCGGGCGGGAACACGCTGGGAAATCGCAACTCGTCCACCTTGATGACTAGGATGTTCGGCCTTGCGCCATGAACCGAGCCGTCGGTCTGCACGCTCTGCGCGCGGGCGCGCCCGCCGTCAAACAGGCCAGGGCCGAAGGTAAAGCTTCCCGCCGAGGCGGCCGCGCCTTTGATGAAGAGACGACGGTCCATGATTTCCTCCCCTATTGTTTGTTACAGGCGGACTCAGAGTGCCAACGACGAAGACAGCAGCCAGCACGCTTCGAACGCTGGGCAGCGCGGAACCAAAGACAGGCCTACAAATGAACGTTGCCGGCGGCATTATGGACCACGCTCGAACCAGCCGGGATGGAGAAATTTGGCTGCATCTCTCAGCGGCTTTGAGGACGGCGAGCCTGGTGCGGCGGCACCCGCGCTTCCAGGAGGCGGTCCGGGCGGCGGTGGGCGACCTGATCGAGATGTACAGCCGCAACGGGCTACCTAACCGCGTGGTGAACGATCGCGGCCGGGTGATCGCCAGCCTGATCGCGCTCTACTTGCACTTCGCCCCGCCGTCGGCGGGCGAGGGAGGGGGCGCCGGTCTGACCGTGAGCCGCTTCCAGGCACTCTGCACAGAGCTAGAGTTGTGCAGCTCCGGTCGCGCGCGGGCCCTCCTGGCTCTCATGCGCTATGCGGGCTACCTCGTGCCGGCCTTGGGTCGAGCGGCGGATCGCCGACAGCGCCAACTGGTGCCAACGGAGCGCTTGATCGAGCTGCACCGGCAAAGGTGGAGGCGCAACTTCGAAGCTATAGCGCTGGTCCTGCCGGAAAAAGGGCGCAAGGCTTTGGAGGCCCACGGCAGGCCTGAATTCACGGCGGCATTCGTGCGCCATCTTGGCGCAATGTATCTCGCCGGCTTTCGTCCTCTGCACCACGCGCCGGCTCTGCAGCGACTTGTGGAGAGCAACGCGGGCCTGCTCGTCATCGCAAGCCTATTCCTCGCAGTCACGGATGGCCGCCCAGTGATGTCGGACGGGACGATCGTGCCGGTCTCAATGTCAGCACTGTCCGCGCGCTTCGGCATCGCGCGCACTCATGCTCGAAAGCTGATGGTGGACGCGGCGGGAGCCGGGCTGGTGAGGCGGACCAGTGGAAGCGAAACGGTGGTAGTGCTGCCCCGCCTCATAGAAGCAGTAGGTGATATCTTCGCCGCCATGTTCGCGATCCAGGCGCATTGCGCGGATGCGGCCGTGGAAGAAATCGGAAGCGCATCTTGAGGAGCTCATGTGTAAAAGTATGGACTTGATCTGACGGTCGGGTTTTCGCCGTGGTGGGTGTCCGACGAATCTGTGTCGTCCGATGTCACGCCGCCTGTAGCAACTTTTCCTTTGCCACTGGCAGCATGTCAATGAAGGTCTGCATTGGGGTTTTGCCGTAGCACCACCTTCCTTGATGAGTTCGCACGGAGTTGTAGTCGCGCACCCAGACGTCAAGATCGGCCTGCAAGTCGTCGATCGAGCGATAGAGCTTCTTGCGCAGGGCCACCTGATAAAACTCTGCCAGGATAGTCTTGTTGAACCGCTCGCAGATGCCGTTGGTCTGCGGACTGCGCGCCTTGGTTCGTGTGTGATCGATGTTCTCCACGGCCAGATAGAGTTCGTATTCGTGGCTCTGCGGGTTGGCGCAATATTCGGTGCCTCGGTCGGTCAGCACCCGGCTGACGATGATGCCCTGCTGTTCGAAGAATGGCAGCACACGGTCGTTGAGCATCTCGGCGGCGGTGATCGGCGTCTTGGTGTCATAGAGCTTGGCGAAGCCGACCTTCGAGTAGGTGTCGATCACGGTCTGCTGGTAAACCCGGCCGACCCCTTTGAGGGTGCCGACATAGAAAGTGTCCTGCGCCACGCAGTAACCCGGACATTCGCTCTCGAATTCACCACGGGCTTCTTTGTCCAGCCTGGCCTTCTCCAAAGCCACCACCTGCGCTTCGGTCAGAACGGTGCCGCCCTGCGCCATTTTGGCTTCCAGTGCTTTCAGGCGCTTTTTCATGTTCTCGAGGTCATGACGCTGCCAGACGCAGCGCACGCCGAACGGCGAGATCGCCAGGCCGCGCTGGCGTAATTCATTGGACACCCGCGCCTGTCCCCAGGTTGGCTGCTCAATGGCCAGTTCCACGACGGCGGTTTCGATAGCGCTGTCGACGCGGTTTTTCAGGATCGGCTTCCGGCGGCTGATTTCCATCAGCGCCACCTCGCCGCCGGTATCATAGAGGTCCTTGAAGCGATAGAAGCTATCGCGGGAACCCCATGATCTTGCAGGCCTGGCTGACATTGCCGAGTTGCTTGGCGAGTTCCAGCACGCCGACCTTGCCGCGGATGATTTTCTGGTTCTGTGTCATAAAGGGGCTCCAATGTTTGCCCTTGACCCACCGATTGAACCCTACTTGTCAGTTTAAGTCTAGACTTCTACAGCTCATGACAGACTTTTGTCATCGCTGGTCATGCGCTGACTTCTCGGTTTTCTGCTACCTGCTTTACGGGCGAAGAAAACCACCGGCGGCCAGGCAAGTGCGTCGGAGATCTCCCACGTGGTGTACTACGGCATCGCCGTCGCGCCTGGCATGACCCTGGTGAGCGCACGGGTTGGGGGAGCAACCTTCCTGGCTGCTGCGATCTATGAGTTCTCCCCGATCAAGAACCGCTGCCTGACGCACTGTACGTCGGCGCCATTCACGGCGTGCTGCTGACCGCGTGGTCGGCCGCCGGCATCCTGGGGCCGGTGATCGTCAATTATGTGCGGGAGTTCGAGATCGCCGCCGGCGCGCCGCGGGCGACGTCTGCACGGTCTCGCTCGCTGGCGAATAGGGTCTTTTTTGTACGTGCACGGCTGGCGCGCCGGCCTGCCTGTCTCCCCGGCGGTCTCAGCGACCACCCTGGCGACCATGTCAGCGCTGATCGGACCGCCGCGCTCGCTGACGAACACATGCGGGCTATCGGCTGCTTCCCGCAGCTTGTGCAGACGGGCAACCTCGTCACGGTCAAGCGTGTGGGCGCTGTCCACGCTGCCCAGCCGCCAGCGCCTGCTGCAGCAACAATCGAATGCTCGGCGTCGAATCCTCGACCTGCACAACCGGGATCGCGGCACCGCCAGGGACGGATATTTCGGTCATGTTTCGGTCTCCCTTGGCATCGCCGGGTCTTTGGTGACGGCGCGGAGGCTTTCGCCCTGAGCCAAGCGCTCAATGAGTGCCGGCGCCGCCGGCAAGTTCGAGCCACTCACTGGATCGTGGGCGGGCCGCGATAAATGTGCAGCTCGACCGAGGCGATGCTATACAGCTCTGATGGGCATGAAACTCACCCTGTTCCGCTCCACTAAAGAGCCAGACATATTTGGCTTCACCTCCGACCCGACCGGCAACAACCTACCGGGTCAGTTTGGCCCGTGGCTCAAAGCTGGTGAAGGCAGTTCCGCTCAGACATACGCGAGAGATAGCCTTGAGGGGCTTGCGTTGTCCGATTCGGTGATCAGAGCAGTAGAGCATGATGGTTTCTATCTCGCCCGAAGCGGTTTTAGGGTTACGCTCGGCCAGGAACCGGGGTGACGCGTTGAGGGCCAGCCGACAGGACGCCCGCGCACAGACGCGGCGACGGAACAGGCCCGCATATTGCCACCATGTTCACCCACCGCGTTGTCTATCTAACAACCGACGCTATGCCCTCATGGAGAAACAGGTCCGGCCACAAATGGTAGGCAGTGACGCACCACAGCTGGCAGCCAAACAGTGCCGGCACGCGCATCTACCGTGGGTGTCTACGCAAATGGAAACGGTGAGGGTCGATAGTCAGGTCGATTTCGCCGGGACAAGCAGGAGGAAACCGTGGACCCACAGCAAGCCGCCTCTGCGCTGATGAAACTCATCAACGGGTATCAGATTTCGCAGGTAATTCATGTTGCCGCTACGCTTGGCATCGCCGATCTCCTCAAAGACGGTTCGCGTGCGAGCGCCGACATTGCTAACGCGACGAGCACACACCCCTCTTCGACGTATCGCCTACTACATGCGCTCGCGTCAGCGGGCGTTCTGGAAGAGCGGGCTGATGCACATTTTTCGCTGACTGATATCGGTCAATATCTGAGATCAAACTCTCCTCAGCCGCGTGTTGCATGGGCGCGCTACGTTGGACGTCCTTACGTTTGGCAATCATGGGGGGACCTGCTGCACAGCGTCACGACGGGGGAGAACGCGTTCCACCACCTCCATGGTAGCGGGGTCTGGGATTGGCGCGCCAAGCAGCCAGATGAAAGTAGGAATTTCGATGCTGCTATGACCGAGCTATCAAGCGGGGTTGTTGAAACCATAGCGGCAGCGCTCGATTTCTCGCGTTGGGACTGCATCGTGGACGTGGGCGGCGGACAAGGAGCATTCCTCGCCGGTATCTTGGCCATTCATCCGACGGCAAAGGGCATCTTGTTTGATTTGCCCCACGTTGTCGCCGGCGCGCCAGCCGTGTTGCGGGCACACGGTGTTGCAGATCGCTGCCGGACAGTCGGCGGAGACATGTTCAGCGCCGTGCCCCCCGGCGGCGACGCATATGTTGTGAAGAACGTGCTGATGGACGGGGACGATGCAGAGGTCTGTGCCATCCTGCGAGCCTGCCGGTCGGGCATCGGAACTTCGGGACGGCTGATCGTCATCGAGCGATTGTTGACCGATCCCAATCGGAGCGAGATCAACCTGAGTGATATGACAATGCTGGTGATGACAGGAGGCCGAGAGCGGACGTTGTCAGAATTCACGGCGCTATTTGCCGAGGCTGGCTTCCATCTTGAACAATCAGTCGCTACTCGGTCGCCGTCCACGTTGCTAATCGGTGCACCAGTGTAAGAACCCTTCGTAATCTCCATCCAACACTGCTGTCTTCAAACTCGCCCCGAGGACGCTGTCGCCCGCCACGGCACGGGACCGTCAGCCTTCGGTGCGCGTCGGCACGAATTACTGAACCAGTTCCATCTGATCGTCGAGCCACGCTGCCGACCCGAAGTTGACGAAGGGAACGCGATAGAGGTTGACGGTCGGTTGCCACAGGTCGGCCCACATCTGTGCCGTATGCACCGCGACGGCTTCCGGTTGGCGACCGAGGATCTCGACTGAAAATGTCGCCCGTGTCGCGCAGGCCCACCGCTTCGTAAGCATCCTCCATGATCCACCCTCCCCGGCGTTCTGGCATAACATAATGTCCTTTATGTTATGCCATATCCGCAATTTAATCGCTAGAACAAAAACGAAACGCGAGGCTTGTTATTACCATCTTCTCCGTTATGGTATTCGTTATCATTGACAAGTTTAGGCCCGAATGCCCGACCATCTCCGGCATAAGAATGCAAACGGCTTAACCCAAATTGCCGCTCTATATGCGGCGTTAATGATAGGCGCTTCAGTGGCCGAAGCCGAACCTAAGTTGCCGACCGCCTATCTGTGCACCGTCGGGCTAGTATCGATGCACAATGATGGTGCGCCCTCATTTCAAGACACGCCAAAAGAGCCCCAAACTCTCAAAATTAATGTGACCCGAGCAAAGAGTCCCGACAACGTGTGGTGTGAGACAGAAGTGAAGCCGCATATGTTCCGGAACGCTTATTGTAAGTTGCCATATCAGGCTGTCGTAAGGGATGCCTCGGCGGGCGTAGATTCTACTCTATACGGCGACGATGAACAGAGAGGTGTGTTTCGAGGATATTTCCCGTATGAATACTTTATTATACTCAAGGATTGGCATTTTATTTGGTCACAAGGGCTGCAATCTGGGGTTCTCATCAAGTCTGGTGTGTGTAGCGCGGCCTGAGCTCAATTCGACGCAATTCGGGTTAACCATTATGGCGTGTTACCATGGCGTGCAATACGCTACCGTATAAAACCGCAACACTGCGGGAGGCACACCCCGACGTGGACGGCGAAACGCTGCGCTCCATAGGACGCAGCTACAATGTCAGCGCACAGACGATTTCCCGACTGTGACGGACCGCAGCAGTGCGAGGGTAGGTTATGGGCAGATCGGCGGGCAACTCGAAAAAAGGCCCAGACAAAAGGGGCCCGACAGGGAAAGAGATCATGAAGCGGCGCACGCCGGATACGGCCAGCCGATCGTTCTTCCGAAAGATGCCCAGGTTAATGTCGCGATCTTCGACATAGCCCCCGGCGTTACCCTGCCGGCGCACAAGCATCCCTTCCCGCGCTATGCGTATGTGCTCGCGGGCACGCTGAAGGTCACCAACCAAGACACCGGTCGCGCCGACACGTACAAGAAGGGCGACTTCATCGTCGAGGCCGTGGGGCAATGGCATATGGGCACGAATGCCGGCGACTGCCCCGTAAAGCTCCTAGTCATTGACATGGTCGACAAGGGCCAGACCAACACGATCATCAAGAAGTAACCTGCTCTGCCGGATGCCAGCCTTCTTCAAAAACGCCTGACGGCTTCTTAGCGAAGGCAAAGCCAACGGCTCAGCTCTTATTAGCAAGAACAAAGTGAGATGGTCCCAGAAATTCGGACAGGGGGTTAACCTCTTTTTGCTCTTGAGAAGAACGAACCTGAATGACGCGCAAGCGGAAGCGGTATTCGGCTGATTTCAGCGCGAAGGTAGCTCTTCTGAGAAGGCGTTAGGCGCCGGTTTCGGGATCCAATCCCGGAAGGAGTGACATCAGCAGGGTGACCCTTGCATCCTGGACTTTAAGGCCGCAGCAAGTGCTGGGACGACATCAGCGGCTAGTTGGAAAGGGCGAGCCCTCTCTGGCAGGTCGATGTTGCTCGAGGACATGAGTTAAACAAGAAATACTCGGAGAGAATTGGATGATTAGGCTCAGCTCACCACAACGATTGGGGTTCCCTTTTTTTATCCTATTGTTGGCCTTGATAGGTGTCGGTTTTCGGTTTCCCTCATTCTTTTGGTCCTGGCTGGGAGAGGCTTCGTTGACGACAAATTTCCTCCTAAGCATAGGTATTATGACCTTACTAATCCTTGGCATCGGCTACGCAATTAACGGACAGATGTTTGGAATACTAATTGATCAGCGTAACAAGATCAGTTTGTCGCGATTTCAGCTCGTTATCTGGTCGCTCCTGGTCATCTGCTCACTGTGGACGGCATTTTCGTGGAATATTTCTGAAGTCTATCGCGCACTCTCCGGGCGACTTGAAAGTCCCGACCCAATTGTTCGTCGTCATGGGTCTGGCAAGCTTTACGGGCTTGGCCTCACCGATTTTGCTGAACCAGAAGCGCTCGCAGTCTCCCGATATGGCCCAATTCGCCGATCAGCTCACTACCATCCAGAAATCCGGGACCGATACCCGAAGCTACAAGAACGACGGGTCGCTCGTCCTACGAGCGTCCGCGTCGGACGTAAGCTGGGCGGATATCTTTCGCGGCGACGAGACCGGAAATGTGGGGTCACCCGACATCGGAAAGCTGCAGAATTTCATGTTCACCATCGTCTTGGTGGCGACCTATGCGGGCGCATTGTTCACGCAGTTTGCCGGAATACAACCCGGCTCTACGGCCCCTAATTTTCCGCCCTTCTCAGACACGATGACAATATTTCTGGCGATCAGTCACGCGACCTATCTCAGCACCAAGATCCTCCCGGTTTCGAGCAGCACAGGCAGCTAGGTGAAAGCAGAACCGCGTGGCGTCGGTCCTTGATTCAACTCGTCACGCCTCCTTGCGCCTCGCCAAAGTCCACCGGCGTCTCTTCCATTTCGCTCCGATCGGCCGCGGGATCGCCCCGCAGAGGGCAAGCTTATTGATGAACCCTTGAGGCGTGTGTCTCGAGGCAAATCCTGTCCCTCGAAGTCCTCAAATGGGATACCATCGGCAAACTCCGCCTCTAACGATGATATGAATATGCCCACGTTATAAATCTAGCCGGATCAGCGCCACGGCGACGCCGCCAAATTCTTGGCCTCACGCCTCCACTCCAAGTCACCTCGGCCATCGACAATGCAACCGTTTGGGCGTTCCGAACTCGGTTGACCCAGCCCGCCCCGAACTCGTCCCATTCCGAAAAGCCCTGATAGGACTCGATTTGCTGCTTCGCGAGCCTGTTGATGAGCGTAACCGGCACTACGCGACAAGCTGCAGCCAGGGTGATTGGTCCGATGATGCCATCGGTCGTGACCCCGCAAATCTGCTGTAGCACCTGCGCGCTTGTATCGGTACCGGCGTTGACACCGAACTGGAAGACCATCAGGTCCACCCCCCGTGCCATGTTCTCACAGCACATCGCATTCCAGTAGAACTTGCGATACACGCTGGCGGCTTCGCTCAACGTCAGGCTCTGCATGTCCTCCGGGGTGATGCTGCTGATCGGAACCTTACAAACCGAGGCCCATTCTGCTCGGGTGATGCCGAAATTGGTGGGGCCGCCGGGGTCTCGCGGGTCATCAGAGTAACCCCCCTCGAGGCGAAGCACCTCGTGCAGGCAAGGCAGGAAGTTGCTATGCGCAGGAGTGGCCAGTTGCGTGGCGGCAAAACCCCGTCGCGGCGGCAGGCCTTCGCGTGACACTACAGACGAATGCGCGATCAAAGCCGCGAGCTGCCGTTGCGTCGACTTGATGTCTTCCCGCATCAACTGGTCGGCAGCCTCGGTTATGGCGCTCCAACTCCGTTGCGCTGTGAGCGCCAGCTCCGCTAGCCGCACCGTAACCGTGCGCGCGCACGCCGGATCGAGCAGCCGCTGGCACACAATCGTTTCCTCATCCGCGCCAACCGTACTCGCGACGAGATCGCTTGCCTGGACCGCAAGGGCGTTGCTCTTGTCTTCCGCTACGAGCTCGATCAGCCGAGGAAGTAACGACAATGCGACGCCAATCAACGATTGCACGGTTTCATCTCCAGCTGATTTGGCCCAGGAAGTTAAGACGATACAACTATCATGTCCATCCGCTGGCGATACGAGCAGGTCACCACCAGAACGGGGGGCGGATCGGTTGAGAGTGGCAATCTCCATCGGTAGGCACCGGCATCAGAAATCCGGGCCGCGACCGCTCGGAGAGACGGCTTCCCGCTTCGCCGCCAAGAGCCACCCCAGGTGACGTTGCAGCTCGCCAAGCCGCTCGGTTCGGCGAGCTGAAACCAGTGCATCGTCGGGACTTCTTACGAAGACTTGCGGCGTTGAGACACCGAAACCTTCGGGCAAAGACCTGCGTCGTCACCACTCGCCGTGCGACGGCGCGTCTCGAGCGTCCGCATGTCATCGCTGTGGACGTGCCACGAGGCCGATCCACATGTCGAGGATTCCGCCATACATCGGGACCGGCCGACCTCGACGTCCCATGATCGGCGCCGGCAGCACGGACGTCCCACCGTCTCTTCGTTAATGTAAAGAAAAGTACAGCCCAAAACTCAAGCACCGAATTTGCAGGCGAACCGGGACCGCTGTGACGTGCTTCGTCATGGGATCACCGCCGTAAGCGCGATGGGCGCATGGAGCGCTGCCTGATGACCCGTGATCATCGTCGCCGCCGTCGCGGCCCAGAAGCCGCTGAAACTCGGCGGATAGATGCCCATCCACCCATCGCGCCGAACAGAGCCAGCCAGAAGTTGACGTGCAATGTGCCGACCAGCACCAGGAACTCGCCAACGAATCCAGAGGTCGCTGGCGGGCCCATGCCGGCCATGGTGAACGCCATAAAAAAGAAAGCATAGCGCGGCATGCGGTTGGCGAGGCCGCCGAACTGCGCGATCTCGTGTGTGTGCATTCGATCGTATAGCACGCCCACGCAGAGAAACAGGGCGGCGGAGACCGGCGCCGCCAGCGGCGCTCCGCAGACGGACCAGATCGGCCGCCGGCCCGGTGACCAGTAGTCGGTGATATAGCCAGTCAGTGTGGCCTACCCTCCGTGCCGAGCCCCGCTCTTAGGAAGGCGTAACCGGGTGATCTGACAAGCCGCAGCGGGCAGCGGTTTCCAGCCGGCGATGGACCGGGCGCACACCCGCGCCTCTGCGTTGTCGGTGATGCCGGGGAACAAGCGACGCAGCTCGACGGCGGCTGACAGCTCACCCTCATACTCATAGGCGGTGCGGATCGCGGTGGCGGCTTCCTCGGAGACCATAAACATGGTGGGGAGCATGGTGACGCATGCTGTAGCAGGCAAGCCAAACCGCGGGGCGACCTCAGCGCGATAAGATCAGCATAGTTGACAGAATCCAAACAGGAGGTTTTCGAATACTCCGCCGGCTGCGGTTCTGCCCGCGGGCACGTCACCACAGATACAGGCGCATCAGCAACTCAGGGTGCGCCTGTTTTGCGAGAGAGATAGCGATTGAGCTTGCAGCGCGGCGTTGTTGCCGCGGACCGTTGGGCCGGCAGAGCCGCCCCAAATTTCGACCGGATAAGGAGACATATGGTCAGTTGCTCATGAACAAGCGAGCAACGACTTAACGTATGCGGCATTACGGCATTATGCGGTCTTGCCTTTTCGGTGCGGTCGCGCAAGAAACAGAAATATAGAATGACCACATTGACCATGAATCACTCGAGCGAAATCAGAACCGTTAACGTCAACTGGAAGCGCGGTGCGCTTCGTCTGTGGGTCATAGCCTCAGTGCTGTGGTGCGCGAGCGTGTTCTCACTAGCGCTGACCAATACGAACGTAGCTTGGCTCCCCTCGGATTCTCCGGCGACGGTTCATGTGAAGATTTCGAACACCGAGACATGGGACTACCCCGCCGAATGGGGTGTGCAAAGGATCAGAGACGAGCTAGGGAAACGGTTGGCGGAGGAGGATAAAAAAACCCGTGAGTGGGCCGCTCAACTTCCGGCAGCCCGCAAGGCGGAGTGCGCCGCTATCCAAGATACAACGCCGTTCGCCGACGAACCCGCCGATTGCGTCAGGCTGTTTTTTGCCAACTATCCAGTGCAGTGCCATCGGACTGGGAGGTTCAGGTAAGCACCCCGCCCGTATCAGCTTGGAGTGTAATAGCTGCGACCATACCGTGGGCAGTCGGGCCTCCGCTTGTGGTGCTTGCTTTAGGCGCATCACTCCTTTGGGCGTTTGCGGGATTTCGGCGCGGCTCTCAATGACGCCGCGCGAATTCTTGGAAGCCGTCGTCCGTCCCAACGTCAATGACTTTCACGCCCACTTCGCCGACCTAAGGCACGCCCACAACGCGATCGGTAGTGTGGACGCTCTTGCGGCGCACCTATACATCTGGGCCTCTATCAACAATCCATCGGCGGTTGCCTCAACCAAGGATGACTCCGCCGACAGAGCCAATTTAGCGGCGCGCAGTCAGGACTTTGCCCTTTTGCGCGACATCGCCAAGGCGCTAAAGCATGTCCACCTTACACAGGGCAACCCGCAGGTAAGCCATGCGGCTCAGGTCACATCACGCCCGATAGGATACGGGCAAGGTGGTCATGGCCAAGGGCGATACGGTGGGGTTGTGCAGGTGGTAGTCGATATCGACGCAAGCAATTTCTCTTATGTCGAGACGATCGTAGATACCGCCCTTGTTTTCCTCGAAGCTGAAATGCGCATCCTTGGTGCATAGGTAGCCGTCCACCAAAAGGGTGGCTTTGGGAGACCCCGGAGAAGTGATGTTTATTCAAGCATTCAGAGTCTTCCCAGACGAGGGCGCCATTCTTGGAAGGCTCCTTACCGGCTACACGGACATCGAATACCAGCTGTGCTTCTGCGCAGGCATGGGCGGTGGCGACGTTGCGAAGACGATCACCGACATCTTTTCCAAGAGGGGCGAGACTAGGCGAGTGAACATTGCCGATAAGTTAGGTGGCGCAGGCTATTCCGCTGCTGGCCTTGGTGCGGAATTTGATGAGGCCATCGAGGACATGATTTTGTGCCTCAATATCCGCAATCAGTATGCGCACTGCATTTGGCACGATCCCGGCCGAAGCAGCGGAACACGTCCGCCACTTCCAGCCCCTCGCGGGCCACGAAACCCGGGCTTCAGGCGGGTACCAGGTCCGGCACAGTTGGCGAGACGACGTTGAGAGACTCCAGCGGACTGGCGGTAGCGCAGACCGTGCTGGTGGCGATCATGAGGTATTGAGCCGTGGTGCTCAGATTCCGATGGCCGAGCAGCAACTGGATGGTGCGCAAGTCGGTGCCGGCTTCCAGCAGATGAACGGCGAACGAGTGGCGCAACGAATGCGGGGCCACCGGTTTGTCGATGCCGCACAGCAGCCTCACCTCCCGACAGGTCCGATCGATGGTGAGCGGCGAGACCGGCTGGCCGGGTTCGCGGCCGGGAAACAGCCACTCTCCGGGATGCGTGCGCTTCCAATACTCCCTGAGTATATCGAGGAGCTTGGGCGGCAGCATGACATAGCGGTCTTTCCGGCCTTTGCCCTGTTCGACCCGGATGACCATGCGCTTGCTGTCGATCGCGGTGGCCTTGAGGCGAACGGCCTCGGAAATCCGCAAACCGGTCGCATAGCAGACGGTCAGGATCACGCGGTGCTTCAAGTTGTCCACGGCGCCCAGGAAACGCGCGACCTCTTCCTGGCTCAGCACGACCGGAAGCTTCTTTGCCTGACGGCCGGCGGGGATGTCGTCCTCGACAATCCACGGCCGCTTGAGGGTGACGGTGAAGAAAAACCGTAGCGCGGATACCGTGACGATGATCGAACTGGCTGCGAGGCGCCTCAGGTGGATCAAATACGTCCGGATCTCAGCGGGCCCGAGGAGTTCGGGCGATTTGCGAAAGTGGCAAGCGAACCGGACGACCTGCGCGACATACACGCGTTGCGTGTTCGGTGTCAGGTTGCGGATCTGCATATCGTCGATCATCCGACGGCGAAGCGGGCTCATTGACAACTCCTTTGCGAGATGGACCGCGCCACATGGCGCCGGCACATCGTCTCGCAGTTGAGTTGTCAGACCAGACAGGACGTGTTCCGCGGTTTAACAATCAAAGCCAAATGGAATTAGAGAAACGAAGTCTAAATCACAGAATTACCGCGGAGCGGTTTAGTGCAACGTCCTTTATCATACACGAAATTTGTGGTATAAGGGGGTCAAATGGCCTCCGACCAACTTCCCGCCGTCACCACGCCCGGCACGCTCACTACCCAGACCGACACCTATATAGTGCCGGCGCTGATCGCCGACGCCGGCGATCCGGCTGCGTGGCGCTACGTCGAATTCTTCACCGCCAACATCCGCAATCCGAATACGCGCCGCGCCTATGCCCGGGCATGCACAACTTTCTTCGCCTGGTGCGACGAGCGCGGCCTGACGCTGACGACGATCCGGCCACACGATGTCGCCACCTATATAGAGACACGCGGGCTGACCCATTCGGCGCCGGACGTGAAGCAGCAACTTGCGGCGGTGCGGATGCTGCTCGACTGGCTGATCACCGGCCAGATCGTGCCGGTGAACCCGGCTGCAGCGGTGCGTGGTCCAAAGCACGTCGTGAAAACGGGCAAGACCGCAGTGCTCGATGCGAAGGAATGGCGCAAGCTGTTGGATTCCATTCCAACTGACACGCTACGCGATCGGCGCGACCGGGCGCTAATAGCCACCCTCACCTATTCGTTCGCGCGCATAAATGCGGCGCTGAAGATGAAGGTCGAGGATCTCCGGCCGAAGGGCGCAGGCTGGCAAATTCAGCTTCACGAGAAAGGTGGCAAGCAGCATGTGATGCCGTGCCATCACGCGCTCGCCGAGGAGTTGCGCGCTTACATCGATGCCGCTGGCATTGCCGAAGACCGCAAAGGCTATCTCTTCCGCACGTCACCCGGGGACAATGCAGCCTTGCTGCTCGAAAACCCCATGGCGCAAGCCGATGCCTGGCGCATGATCCGCCGGCGTGCCGTTGCGGCCGGCATTCACGCACCAATCGGCAACCACAGCTTTCGGGCAACCGGGATCACCGCCTATCTCGCAAATGGTGGCGCTTTGGAACATGCGCAGGAAATGGCAGCTCACGAGAGTCCGCGGACCACTAAGCTTTACGATCGGACTAAGGAGCGCCTTACGCAGCAGGAGGTGGAGCGGATAAGGCTTTGATAGCATTACATACTGTGCTTTTTGTTATGCCATTAAGCTAGGACACCGCAATCGAATTCATGCTGGAACCGACTCTAGTTGTTGTGCTACGGCGCCAGCCCTTTTTGCCGGATGAACCGGAGGGGCATGGACCCGTGACAATCACCAATCTCGATCTGGAGGAGCAGCTAAAGCCGTATATCGATGCAGGCTACGTGCAAAAGGAGGATTTTAGCCAGCTTGAGGGGTGGAGCCATATCTTGGCTCAGCTCAGTATGGCCAACCACTATGCCGTCCGCCTTCGCGAACAAAAACTCAAGCTCGACGCGAAATCAGACCATGCGGAGCTTGGGGACCGCTTCGACCTAAACGCCTTTTTCGTCGCGTTTCTAACGACCTACGGGAAATGCTTCGTTGCATCCGAGGGGAGAGCGGTTCAGCTAGATGCAAACCACGTTTTCAAGCAGAACTCATCCTTCAGGCCGACGCACGAAAAAATCATGCAGTATCGCCACAAATACGCCGCCCATAATGAGGGCACGCTCCTCGTTCGGGCGACGATGCTTGTGAAGGAAGAAGAGGAGTATCTTACAGTAAGTCCGTTATTCACGGCAATACTGCCAGTAAATGAGTTTGAATGGTTCGAGGCGACCAGCTTGTTCGTAACTAACTATGCCAGATTTCGATTTCGGTCACTGCTCGAAAAGGTGGCTGCCAGAATTGGCAAGAAGGTGCGCATATCAGGAGAGCCTGCGTAGGATGCGAAGCAGCGATACTTTCGCACCTCATTTCTGCACCAGAAACTCGGGGCGTTTTCAGCGCTCTATTTTTGGATCGAAATTGTTGATTAATGCACGGTGGCAGAAGCGATTAGCTTGAAGTTACCCTGCGTGAAGCCATACTGGGCGGTAGGTTCCTTCGGCCGCCGTCCGCCAAAGCAGTGCTAAGACCCACTATCAGGGAGCGCGAGTCGTCGCGGCCGAATCGGCTGAAATGCCGTGGATCAGCCGCCTTCGGCGGGGCTGCCGTGTGTCGCGCTTCATCGATTCCGGGTACTCTAGTTTAGTTAATGTTCTGCTGGAGGCCACTCGCGACATTGTTTTCGCCGCCGCCGACGCTGGACTGCACTCCGCTCGCCGTGTTGCCCTGACCGCCGCTCACGCTGGCTGTGTCGCCCCTCGCGAAATTGTTGTTGCCGCCACCGACGCTGGAGGCCACTCCGCTCGCTGTGTTCGTGGAGCCGCCGCTGACGCTGGCTGAGTTGCCGTTCGCGAGATTGTTGTTGCCGCCGCACGTTGATCAGCGGCGCCAGTGCCGCAACCGGCTTTTGCGTCGGGTGCAACTTATTGCCGGTGTAGCGAAACTCGATCACGTCCGGGATTGGCCAGGCGGGCGGCTGCACGTCGCCTTTGGCGAGCAAGTAGGCGACTTCATGCTCGTAACGGAGAAAGCGCGCGGATGAGGCGTAGCGTTTGCGGAACACGATATGCCCCACAGCACGAAACCCGGCGGCGCGCCATGCGGCCATAAAGAGATGCACGCGGTTCCAGCCGTAAAAGCTGACGCAGAAGGATGCCGGCTTCATCACGCGATAGATTTGGGAGAAGGCCGGGCGTGCCAGTCGGCGTTGCGGTCGTTCGCCACCTTGCGTCGGTCGCCCGGCTTTGATAATCGACAAGATAAGGGGGTCGGTCAGCACAAAATCGACGGATGACGGCGGCAGGTTGCGCATGCCGGTAACGCAATCGCCGTGAATGATTGTTGTTGGGGACCATGGGATTTCCTTTCCTTCTTGCTTGGTTGCGAGGTGCAGCTGCTGCTGCACCTCTGCCACGTGGCAAACGCGCGGGGTAGCAAGCGGAAAGGGGCTTCTCGGGAGACCGTCAAAAGCAACGGCGTGTTCGCGCATCTGCGTCGCGCCGAAGCCTTGGCGTAGGCGGATTGCGCGAAACGGCGTCTGCTTTTTACGGCGGAAGTCCCTTGGAGCGCGCGAGGGCAGCGCCCCTCGAATGAACCGGGCAACGATCGAACGGCGCCTGAGGGAGGTCGAACAACATATTGCACGCGGTGAGAACACATTCACGCGGCAGGACCGAATTATCGCTGAGTTCCAACGTGGCAAGCAGGACGGCACCAAAGCCAAGAGCTGTTCGTCATCCTTGAAGAGACCCAGCACCAGCACATCGTCACGCGCGCACGAATTCAGCGTAAAGATCAGCTCGATGCGAAATTCGCAGAGGCAGCTGGACAGTTAACCGCTGGCCCCTTCGGAAATCGGCTCCATGACGCCACTCGCGGTCTTGTTGCTCAGGACGGGGCTGGCGCGAAGGCCGACAGAACCATCTTTGTAACAACGCCCGTCTCGGGAAAAAGCATGACTCCCGATGAAGATGTGGGATCCCTCTTGCTAATTCGTGCTGCGTTGCTAACAATGCGCTCCACAAAAGAACGTTCGGGGAAACATGGCTATGCCTGGGCTTCGGCTTTTCGGCATCGTGCCGGGCTTGCAGCCGGCCATTCCGTTCGGCTCGCACCAGTTCACGATGCTTATCTCCGGCGGCGTCGGCCCAACCTCCCTGGTGGAACACCACGAATGGACCTGAGCACCATCACCACCGTCCGGCGGCCTCAGGCCGCCGAGGAGATCGACGCCTGGCGCGCCGGCGACGCCTGGCTGGCCGGCGGCACCTGGCTGTTCTCGGAGCCGCAGCCTGACACCGATACGCTGATTGATCTCGCTGGGTTAGGCTGGACGCCGATTGAGGTTTCGGCCGATGGCATCACCATCGCCGCCACTTGCCGCATCGCCGAGATCGCCCACTTCCGTTCGCCAAATCCGGCGTGGCACGCGGTGCCGCTGTTCCGCGCTTGCTGCAATTCCTTCCTAGCGTCCTTCAAGATCTGGAACACCGCGACGATCGGCGGGAATGTTTGCATGTCGCTACCGGCCGGCCCGATGATTTCGCTGACGGCGGCCCTGGAAGGTGTGTGCACGCTCTCGCCACGACGTGGGCAACCTCGCACCATTCCGGTTGTGGATTTTGTCATCGGCAACCATGTTAACGTGCTGACACCGGGAGAGCTATTGCGCAGCATCCATCTGCCTGCCGCCGCCTTGCGCAAGCGCTTTGCCATGCGCCAACAATCGCTGACAAAGCTCGGCCGCTCAGCCGCGTTGATCATCGGGACGCATGCCCCTGGCGGCGAATTTGTGCTAACAATCACCGCCGCTACGGACCGCCCGGTGCCTTTGCGCTTCCCGACTATCCCGGATGCGATCTCGCTGGATACCGCGATCACCGCCATAGCCGAGACCCACTGGTTTGATGACGTGCACGGGTCCGCCCCCTACAAGCGCCACCTCACCCATCATCTCGCCGCGGAAATTCGCGCCGAACTCGAAAGTGCCGCCGCATGAACGATACATTCAGTAGTGCGCCCTGCATGATCGACGGACGGCCAGTGAGCACGGAGCCGCATCCTGGCCAGTGCTTGCGCACCTGGCTGCGCGAGCAAGGGGCGCTCGGTGTCAAAAAGGGCTGCGATGCCGGGGATTGCGGCGCCTGCACTGTCTGGCTCGACGGCGAACCGGTGCACTCTTGCCTGGTACCTGCCTTCCGCGCGAGCGGCAAGAATATCACCACGATCCAGGGGCTTGCGCAGGAGGGCGCGCTACACCCGATGCAGCAGCGGTTCCTCGATGCGCAATCGTATCAGTGTGGCTTCTGCACCGCCGGCATGATCATGACCGCCGCCTCGCTGACCGAGGAGCAGTGCGTCGACCTGCCGCATGCGCTGAAGGGCAATCTATGCCGCTGTACCGGCTACCGTGCAATCGCCGATGCCATGGCCGGCAAGGTGGAGGCGCAGGAGGATATAGCCGGCCACGCCTGCGGCGCGAGCCTGCCCAATCCATTCGGTGAGGCGATTGTCACTGGCCACGCGCGCTACACTATGGACCTGGCGCCGTCCGATCCGCTGTTAGCCAATTTGTTGCATCTGAAAGTGCTGCGCTCGCCCCATGCTCATGCGCGAATTATCCGGATTGACAGCGATCGCGCCAAAGCCTTGTCGGGCGTCGTCGCCGTCTACACCTGGGAGGACGTACCGCGACGGCTGTTCAGTACCGCAACGCACGAGGATCATCTCGTCGATCCGGACGATACCTATGTGCTCGATAACGTCGTGCGCATGGTTGGCCAGCGTGTCGCCGCAGTGGTTGCGGAGACCGAAGGGATTGCCGAAGCGGCCTGCCGCCTGATCGGCGTGGAGTATGAGATCCTGCCCGCCGTCTTCGATCCGGAAGAGGCGATGCAGCCCAATGCGCCAGTGCTACACGAAAAAGGGCTCAATCGGAAGAGTAACGTTTACGCCGAGATTCACGGCGAAATTGGCTCCGTCGCCGTGGGTTTCGCCGAGGCCGACGTTGTGCACGAACGCACCTACTCCACCTCGCGTGTGCAGCATGTCCATCTCGAGACCTGCGGCTCGATTGCCTGGCGCGATGCGGCCGGGCGCTTGCATGTTCGCACCAGCTCGCAGGCGCCGTTTATCGTCAAGCAGAAGCTTTGCCACGTCTTCGCGCTACCGGCTTCCGATGTGCACGTTTTCACCGAACGTGTCGGAGGTGGGTTCGGCGGCAAGCAGGAGATGGTCACGGAAGACCTGTGCGTTCTCGCAACGCTGGCGCTGGACCGCCCGGTGAGGTGGGAATACACCCGCGAGGAGCAATTCATCGGCGCTACAACGCGCCACCAGATGACAACGCATGTTAAGCTCGGGGCGAAGCAGGACGGCACGCTAACCGCCATTCAGATCCGCATCGTCTCCAACACCGGGGCCTATGGTGGCCATGCCGGTGAGACCCTGGCAGCGGCGATGAGCGCGCCAATCATTGCCTATAACTGTGTCAACAAGAAGGGCGACGGCTACGCCGTCTACACCAACATTGTTCCAGGCGGTGGCTTCCGCGGGTACGGTGCATCGCAAAGCACCTTCGCCATCGAATGCGCCATGGACGAACTTGCCGCCAAGCTAGGCCTTGATCCCTTTGCGATCCGCCGCAGGAACATGATCCGTCCCGGCGACTGGATGCAGTCCATCTGGCAAGAAACATCGGAGATCGATTTCGGTAGCTACGGCCTCGACCAGTGCATCGAGATGGTCGAAACCGGCCTGGCGAGCGGCCGTGGCGAGGCGAAACCCGATGGCGATCACTGGCTCGAAGGCACCGGTATGGCGCTTGCGATGCTGGAATGCGGGCCGCCGACGGAACACCGCTCCGGTGCTGAGATGAGACTGATGGCAGGTGGTCGTTATCATCTCGCCGTCGGTTCAACCGAGATGGGGAACGGCTCCGTCACGTCGCACCGCCAGATCGCAGCGGAGCTGTTGGGCTGTGCGGCATCGCAGATCGACATTATCAACGCCGATACCGATCGTGCCCCGTACGACACCGGAACCTTCGCCAGCACCGGCACGGTGGTCGCCGGCAAGGCGGTTGCCGCCGCGGCGGAGGCACTGCGCGAGAATATTCTGGACTATTTAGCCCGCAGCCGCCGCACCGACCGGCACGCCTGCCGGCTCGACAGCGACGCGGTGATCTGTGGCAACCACCGCATGCTACTGGCGGATCTATTTGATCACGGCACAGTCGCCGGGCACCGCTTTGCTGTATTCCGCAAGGCTTATCTCTCACCACGCACGGTCGCCTTCAATGTGCATGGCGTGCGGCTTGCGGTACATCGGATCACCGGCGAGATCCGCATCCTGCACTCGGTTCATGGGGCCGATATCGGGCGGCTGATCAATCCGATGCAGTGCCGCGGCCAAATCGACGGCGCCATCGGCATGGGTTTCGGCTGGGCGCTGACTGAGAACATGGTGCACGACGAACAGGGACGGGTGGTAAATCCGAATCTTCGTAACTACCGTATCCCGGCCTTCGCTGATGTTCCGCCCAGCGAAGTCTACTTCGCCGACACCTACGACAGGATCGGTCCGCTCGGTGCGAAATCGCAGGGTGAGTGCGCAATCAACCCGGTGGCGCCGGCGATCGCCAACGCATTGGCGAATGCGACCGGGAAGCGCTTCGCCCACCTGCCATTTACGCCGGATCGGATCTACGCCGACCTGCCGCCACAATGACAGACAGTCGGCCCGCCAGCGCGGTCACCATCGTCACGCAGACCCGTGTGCACGACAGCGGGACGGATGCATTCGCGAAATTCCAGGCGACGATCAGCGCCGCGGTGGCAGAGCAGCCGGGCTTCATAGAACAATCGGTGCTGCCGCCCGATCCACCGACCCAAGTGGATTGGGTCATCCTGCAGCGCTTTGTGACGCCGGAGGATGCTGTCGCGTGGCTTCGCTCCGACCGGCGACGGACGTTGCTTACGGAGATCCAGTCGGCTCTGGCGGGTGCGGACGACGTACATCTTGTGCGCGACGCTGCGACGGGCGCCTTGCCGTCGCCAGTTGCCGCCGTCATCACCACACGGGTCCGGCCAGGGCGGGGGCAAGAGTATCGTGCCTGGGAGCAACGCATCGCTGCAGCCCAGGCGAGCTATCCCGGTTTTCAGGGCTATCGGTTCGAGCCGCCGATACCAAGCGTGCAGGAGAACTATGTCGCTATCTTGAGGTTCGAAAGCGAGAAGACACTTCAGGGCTGGATGGATTCGCCCGAGCGGCACCGTCTGATCAAGGAGGCAGAGGGGCTGACGGAGGATGTGCATGCCCGGATCGTGCGCTCCGGCTTCAGCCAGTGGTTCCCGGATGCGCAGGCCCAGGCGCCGGCCTGGAAGATGAACATGATCGTTCTGCTGCTGCTTTACCCGGTTGTCTTCTTGTTTGGACTATTGATTCAGACACCACTGCTGATGCGGGGCATTGGCCTGCCGTTTTGGCTTGCCCTGTTCATCGGCAACGTGGCGAGTGTACTTATCCTCAGTTACCTGGTGCCCTGGGTAAGTAGAGGCTTTCGTTGGTGGCTGAGCACAACCCCGAACCGAAGTAGACACAATGACTGGGCCGGTGTGGGCCTGATCGTTGGCCTTTACTTTCTTTTGATGCTTGCCTTCTCCTTGATTTGATTTACCCGATGCTGGCAGCAAGCGCCTTTGGCGCGAAGCGGGATGGAACGGCGATTTGGGATGTCGCGATCGCGCCGGCGGCGGCGCGTCGGTGGCGCAGCGCTTCGCAAGCCCCAGCGTCTGGCAAGAGGTATCGATCGCAAACGTCCGCCAGTCCCAAAGCAAGCACATGGGGCCTGATTTCTACGTTGTTGCTGAATATCGTTCTGCATATCGCGCTACCGTCCGAGCCTCATGCCCAGACCGTTACTGCCGATACCAGCGCGGCGATTGCGGGCAATCCGGGAGCGGTCAACGTCACGCCCGGGTACTGGCGCGGTGGGCCGTTGGCTCGGGCTGGCACCGGACAGCGGCGTCCAGCTGGGCGGCGTGCTTGTCAGCAATGGCAACGTTCTTTTGTCTGGCGGCAGTCAACAGGGGGCCGCGAGTTTCAACAATCTCCTGCTCCTTGATTTGGAGATCGATCTCGATAGGCTTGCGCAGATACCGGGAGCAAGTTTCGGGGTGTCGGGGCTTCGCTTCGACGGGGAGCAAACAAATGCACAGGCGGGCACCATCACGGGCTACAACGGCCTCCCGGGAGCACCACCGCTCAACCGTACCGAGCTCTACGAGCTTTGGTGGCGGCAATCGCTATTGGGGGACAAGCTGATCTTCAGGATCGGCAAGATGGTGCCAACCTATGATTTTGGAAACGTCGCAAGACCGGTGCCGGTGCAAGATGACGCTTTGCGGATCCCTGCAGTCACCGGCCTGCTCTACACGCCGGTATTTGTGAACCCGACCATCCTCGGCGCCATGCCCGGCTACTACAATTCGGCATGGGGTGTGATGGTGACCGCGGCCCCGAACGATCAGCTCTATGGCTCAGCTGGTATCTACGATGGCAACGGTGCCAACGGTATGCAGATTGGGTTGCAGGCCGGCCCAACGGTCAATACCTACAAGTTCGGGATCGCCGAACTCGGTGCAGCATGGCTGCTCGGACCCGCGCATCAGCCTGGATCCTTCGGTGCTGGCGGATGGAGCCAAACCGGAACGCTCAGCTTGTCCACCCCAAGTGGGGCAATCACACAGAACGGCACCCATGGCTTCTATGCGTTCGGCTCTCAAAGCTTATGGAGAGGCCAAACCGTCGGTGATACGCGCAGCGTTTCTGCTTTCATGCAGGTCGGGGCGAACAATTCGCGGACGATGCTGGCGACCAGCTATGTTGGATTTGGTCTCACGGCATTTGGGCTCATGCCGGCTCGAAAGCTCAACTCTGTGGGTATCGGCGTTGCCTGGTCGACGCTGAACCGGAATCAGCGCGTCCGGCCAAATGAAATCCTGGTCCAGGGTTATGGTCAGATCCACGTCTCTGGCCCGGTCTTCCTGCAGCCGACGCTGACGGTGTCGCCGCAGCCGGCTGCGCTGGACGCACAAGGCCCCGCCGTTGCGTTTACGCTTCAGTCGACGATTTTATTCTGATATCAACGGGCATCGAGGTGGGCCGTCGGCACCTCCGTGGCGCGCGAACCCGCCCGTTTAGGCGTTTGCGGTCTCCGAAGCACAAAGCTTCAACATTGATCAGGGAAGGATGTCGTTTTCGTGCCCAATCAGATCTCAACCGACCCAGGCTGTGCGCCCTGGCGCCAACCCACGGACGAAGACTTCACCGCGATCATACGCAACGAGAAGCACCTTGTAATCGACCGTATCCTTGGGGTTCTAGAAAAAGAGGTGGCTCCTAAGACCCTGGCTGGGGTCAAAGCCGGTAATAAGCTGTTTGGCGCAGCAATCCTCAACAAGTCAGACCTTTCAACGGTGATTGCCGCCACCAACACCGAAACAGGCAATCCACTGATGCATGGCGAAGTTACCGCCATCCTCGCGTACTACAACCTGCCGAAGGCCCAACGACCCGCCCCAGCCGACACAATCTTCGTTGCGACACACGAGCCTTGCCCGCTCTGCCTGTCCAGTATCACCTGGGGCGGGTGGGACAACTTCTTTTACTTGTTCACCTATGAGGACTCGCGCGACGCCTATGGCATCCCGCATGACATCGTCATGCTGGAGGAAATCTTCCGCTGTCCTGGGGGCACCTACTCAGAAAAGAACAAGTATTGGAGCTCATGGGGCTTACGAGCTCTGATCGACACCATGGCAGCCGACCAGCAGGCGAATTTCACCAAGCGGGTCATTGCGCTGAAGCAGAGTTATGCCGAAATGTCGGACATATACCAAAAGGCGAAAGCCACTGGCACTGGAGCCGATGTCCCGCTGAGATGACTATAAGATCGCCGCAACGCTCTGCTTGAATGGACCGAAGAGCATTCGTCGTATTATCACATCGGTGGGGCAACGCAATCTCGAGAAAGCCCTTCAGGCTTTTGGATGAAAGTGCCGAAGCGCAGGGCACTTACAGTAAACAGAATCGTTACGTTGGAGGCAAACCTGACAGAACCGGCAGTCGGGCTAAGCGGCCTTGCGCCAATCCGCAGCTTGTCTGCCTCGGTTTCAACATCGTCCGACGCAGCGGGAACTGATCTGGCAAAGCTTCCGGTGCCGACGCCAGAGGAACGAGCCGTTCTATCGGCGCACATCGCCCGAAGGGGCCCGGAGGAAACCAGCCGGTTCCGGCCATCGCGTTGATCAGCACGCCGTTAAACTTGTCGCTCCGCGACCCGCCGAATGCGCGCAGTTCGTCGGATTCGGGCTCGCCGATGAGGATGTCTCGCGCGGGGTAAGCCCAGAGCCCGAACGTGCCACTGGCCTGCACGACAGCACCATTGCCGCAAATGATCGCGCGCTACTCTGCGCGGCTGGAGACGTGATGCTCCTCATAACGATTTACGCGGTAATTGCCGCTGTCGCGTCCTCACTGCACGACAAGCCGCGAGAAGGGGTAAATTCTTGAATAGTCTGCTGGCAAGGCAGCGGAGGGCAGCCGCCCCGCGACTGCCGGCCAAGCCGCTGTCGTACGGGCCCGGAGGGTTAATGCGCCCGCGCGACATTAGGGGATGCGCTGCAACTTGACGAGCACCAGGATCGCAGCCGACAGGATCCGCCCGTGACTACATAATGACAGTACCAAATGAGCCCCGCTGCAATACGAGGAACGCCAACAGACCGGGCTCGATATATGCACCCGGGACAGCGGAGCCCGTGATCCGAGGCCAATGGCATCTCGAACTGGCAGGTGCAAACGAAGGCATTCAAGTGGGGACTATCTGCCACCATGGCTGACGACGAGCCTGCTGCCGACTGGCGGATTCAGCCGCACGACGACGAGGTCGCGCCCGGACGGTGTAAATCCACATGATTCGATCATTCTCAATCGGATCGATAAGTGATCCAATGCCGCGGTCGGGAACATCATGGGTGTCGCCGCATGCCAGATGAGAGGCTTGCTTAGGGATGATAACGGTGGCTCGGCCGATCCGCCATGCTTTCCTTCGAAAGTGCTATAATCCCACGTATTGGTCGTTCTCCTCCACTACGTCGAGGACGATGTGTTTACCAGCCAAGGCAGGGGCAATCTCTATCGCCACCTGCCGAGGGTTTATATCAACGTGCCTTTCATTGGCCCCAAGCGCCAACGGTCATTGATCGAATAGTTGCAGCATACGCCTGGGACACCGAGCCCGTTGCATCTCTACGTTGGGACCGGAACCGTCGCGCGTCGTCGATATCTCCCCTGACAGAACTTACATGGCTACATTCAAAAGGCGCGATCGACATTCGCACCATAGCAACCGCCGGATTAATGCGATGATGATCTATAAGTCCTAACATCCGGTCACTAACCAACACAGCGTGCGGAGAATAGAAAGTGCCCAGTCGGGATTTTGCCGAGCTCGATGCGCAGCCTTTCGGCGCCTTCCACTGGCGGGCAATTATTACCACCGGCTTGGGGGTGTTTTGTGATGGCTATGATCTTTCCTCCGTCGGACTACTACTTCCGCTCATTCTGCTGTCATATGGTCTGACCGATCTAAGCAGCGTGCAGAGCGCGATGCTCGTCGCTTCTGCCTTGGTTGGTTCCGCCGTTGGCGCAGGGGTGTTTGGTGTACTGGGACAGGGTGGCCGAGTACGTTTCTACGGGCTTGACGTTCTGATCATAGGTATTGCCACAATCGCGCAGGGATTCGCCCCTAGCCTGGAGTGGCTGATAGGAATCCGTTTCATGCTCGGCATCGGCGTCGGCGCGGATTATGTACTTTCCCCGACCATCATGGGTGAATACGCAAATGCGGCCGACCGCGGCCGCTCGTTCGGCCTCAGTTTCAACGTGATGTGGGTTGTGGGAGCACTCACAACCGGAGTCTTCAATCTTGGTTTACAAAAGCTAGGGGTGCCCCCCGATTTGCAATGGCGCGTCGTATTTGCCGCGGGGGCTATCCCAGCATTCGGAGTGCTCTATTTCCGTCGTACAATGCGGGAGACACCGCGCTATCTGGCTCGGCTCGGTCACGACCCCGAACAGGCGGCACATTTTATACAGACGATAACTGGCAAGCCGCAGGTGCTACCCGAAGTAGATAGCCGACCATTCGGCACGGTTTTGGTGCAGTATCTGCCGATGATTCTGACTGCCGGTCTCCTGTGGATGCTCTACGACATGGTCTCGTTCGCCGGGCTTCTTTTTGGTCCATCGTTGATCGCGCGGAGTATCGGCATGGAACCTATAGAATTCCAGCTCGCGAGTAATATTCTGCTCTATATTCCCGCTCAGATCCTTGTCGCTTATATCTTCGTTGATCGCCTTGGCCGCAAGCCACTGCAGATCTGGGGCTACATCGCAGCTGCAGCGGCGCTTGCTGTGTTCGGGTTTCTCAAGCCGATGTTCGGCGGCATGCCGCTGCTGGCTTTCAGTGTCTATGGCCTCTTTGTCTATGCTCAATCCGGCCCCGCCTTGGTGAGCAGTTCTGGCTTGCTCGGGATCGAACTGAGCCCGACGCGCATTCGTTCGGTAGCTCAAAGCGTCACGGTGATCATGGGGCGTCTCGGGGCTGCAACCACTGCCTTTGCCTTTCCATTGCTATTCAAGGGGATTGGAGAAGTTGGAGCAATGTTCGTGCTCTGCGGGCTCGCTATTTTGGGTGCGGTATGTACGTTTATACTACTGCCGGAAACACGCGGCGCTTCACTTGAAGCAATCACCGATGGAAGTTGAGTGCTTTAAACACGCTCCAAAAGAACCCTTCTGGATTCCATCTTTGGCTCCGAACTTGGCACGTTATCTAGTCCTAGCTTCCGCCTTGGCGTCACCTGCAGAATGGCACGCTGGTGCTCTACGACGTCTCGTCGAGCTACATGGAGGGACGCTGCTGTCCGCTGGTCAAACGTGGCTACAAGCACCGAGGCGCCTCATAGATATGAGGTCAGCCTCAGCGTAAAGATGTAGGCGGCGGCATGGTTGGGGGCGAGCACCGGGTTCAGGATAGCTGCCGCGTCCGGAGTCACCTGCAAGCCTTTGACCAGGGTGTAGTTGTAGTAGAGTTCCGTTCCGTATTCCCAAAGCCGCGGAGTCACGGGTACTGCCGCCAATATTGCTGCTGTTTGCTCGGTCCGCGAATAAGCCCAGGCCAAGCCGGTCGTTCGGGTGACGTCCAAACGGGTCGTTGACGATCCCACCGCCCCCGAAGGAGCTTGTGAGCTGGATCGCGCTGCCGCTGGCATAGTTGGCGCGCGCGAAAACACCGTATGTCTTGTTCAGCGCTTGCGACATGGCGAAGGACACACCGGTCGACTGCCCGGGCTGCAGCGGCACGGACGGCTGGTAGTATGCAACGACATTGTAGCTGCCAGTCCCCATGCCGGGAACGCTTGGCGCCCAAAGTACGTTGCCGAACGTCGCATACCGCCCGGTCTGAAAGCCACGGGTTGAAATCTGGCTCCCAGAGATATCAGTCGCACTCTGGAAGCCAGCACTCAGGGAAAGGGTCGTGTTAGGCACGGCCGCGGTGACGTAGCCACCAAGGCCGGCAAGCGCATAGGTCTGTGTTGCATTCTGCGCGAGCGGATAAGTGGTGAAGCTTGTCTGGGCATTGCCGGCGTACAGGTCGCCGTCGAAGCCGCCTATGCCGAACTGGCCGCCGGTTATCGAAAGCCAGCTCAATGACCCCGGCAGTGTCTGCGTATAGGTTACCTGCGCCCAGGTATAGCCATTCGCGGGCCAGTCAGTCGGTGATGTGATAGTGCCGATCCGAGCCTGCTGAGTCGCCGTGTTTGTCCCGCTCCAATACTGATACTGCTGGAATGACACATTGATCTGGCCGCTGCCCCATGTTGGGCTGTTGAATGGAGTCCACGTGATCGACGGTGAGTAGACAAACAGCGACACCGGCTTGCCGCCATAGGGCACCGCCGACTGCAGAAAATAGGATGTTTGCAATGAATAGGCTAAGTTATAGTTGGTGCTGAGGTCATTCTTGAATGAGGTGTATTGGTCGTACAGGGCGTTGTAGTCGCTGAAAAGTTGCTGTGTGAAATCTGTCGGTGCAGATGTCGGATTCTGCACCGTTCCAGTGCGTCGCTGGAAATCACCCGAGGTCTGCGCTTGGGCTAGAGCCGGGATACCGGCAGCCATGATACAGGCAAGGACACTCTCGAACGGCCGCCGTGACACTGATGACCGCATTGAGAGAGCCCTCCGTTGTGCCTCGCTGATTAACCAGGTCGTTGAGGACTGACCAATCACGGCGTTGTCACCACTGATGCAAGGTAACGGAGAAGGCCGGCGGTAAGACTTTTCACGCAATACGCGCGTGCGCGCGAGGAGGTCATCCCGGTCAGTGCCGACCGGAAACTTGTGATGCCGAGTTTCCGGATCGAGATGCGCGATGGCTCGCCGCAGTCGCGTCCCGCCAAATCGCCTGCCGCTGCCGCGGTGGACTACTGACGAAGGAGGCATAAAACTAGGGATTTCTATCTCCAGCTTCCTAGGAAGGATCGACTTTAGAAACGATGGACTTCCAGAATATGAGCAACGTCGCTATTGACGCCGATTGGTTCTTTCGATGGAAGCGCCGTCACCCCTCGCTCATAAGCTTCTCATACACACGTGCCGCCTCGATCGGGTCGGGGACCGAGACCGTCACGCTCTGCACCGGCCCGCGATCAGCGCCGGTCACCGCGCCCGTCTCAAAAACTCGTGCGTGTTGGGGTGACCACGATGTCACGCACGCAGATCGATTGTGGAAGCTTCCAACAGAACAGGACAATCTCGGCCAGATCCTCAGCAGACATAAAATCCGGATTGCCAAGTAGTGCCTGATATTCGTCAAAGCTAATCCCCATTCCGGCGTGGATATTCGTTCTCACATAGCCCGGAGCGACATTGATCACTCGCACGCCATTTTTTCCTTCACCTTCACGAAGCAACTCGGTGGCAGCACGTACGCCGTATTTGGAAGCGGTGTAAGCGATCGCCACAGGCGAGGTCTTCCTGTCACTCACCGAGCTAATATTGATGATCGTGCCGGACTTGCGCCGTGCCATCCCATCGATCACGACTTTGATACAATTGAGCAGGCCTGTGAGATTCACGTGGATTTCGTGAGCGAACGCCGCTGGTTCGACAGCGTGAAAGTCCCGGGCATCAGCGAGACCGGCGCTGTTCACCAAGCACTCGGCCTCGCCCCAACGCTGCTCGGCTCCTCTGATTGCGGCCTCGACCGCCGCATAGTCGGTGACATCGGCTTCAGCATATGCGACATCCTTGCTCGCCAGCATATGCAGCGATGAGATGTGCCGAGCGATTAGGAGCAGCGGGTGCCCTTCTTGCGCAAATGCTTTGGCGATCGCCAGCCCGATTCCGGAGCTGGCGCCGGTTACGACGACGAGTTTCTTTCGCATATAAGCCTCCGGGAAATGAACACTTGTCGGCCAGAGCTTCGCCATCGATATACCCAATTCTGGAAGATCTGGGCGGCCACGGCTCTTGCCCCGCCGCCACAGCTCGCCGAAACAGCGCGACGGTAAATGCCGCACCTCGAGGATATGGTACGGTTCGGCCACTTTTGGCCGTGATCTAAAAGCCGCCGGGCTTGCATCCGTGCAGAACTTTTCAGACATTGTTTGTACGTAAACGTGAATAGGCAACCAATGGATCCGCGAAACGGCGCGCCTGAAGAACCCGAAGGTGTCGGCCGCCGTGCCATGCTGAGGGTCGGCCTCGGCGCTGGTCTTGGTGCCGCAAGCGTTGCCGCTCTGCCAGGAAAGACCGAGGCTCAGACGCCAAGCGGCCCACCGCCTGCGGGATCAACAGCACCGTTCCCGGCGAGCCGCAACGGGCCGCGCGAGAGACCCTACAACGTTATCCTCATCATCACCGACGAAGAGGCGTATCACCTGCGCGCCGCAGACGGCTTTGCCACGCCGGCACGCGCCGAGCTGCAGCGGCGCGGCACCACCTTCCTCAATCACTACATTGGCTCGGCAATGTGCACGCCGTCGCGCGGCGTGATGTTCTCCGGCCAGCCGCCGCAGGTAAACGGCGTCTTCGACCAGATGGAGACGGGCTACGTGCCGAGCCTCAGGGCCGACCGGCCAAGTATGGGCACCGTCTTCCGCGAGCTCGGCTACCGCGCGGCCTATTTCGGCAAATTCGAGCTGCGCCGCGACATCATCTCGCCCAAGCGCGACGTGAACTACAGCGACGCGCTTGCAGCTTACGGCTTCGAGAGCTTCGAGCCCGATGGCGACAAGGTTGGCGCCCCCGATCAGGGCTATCAGACAGATATCTACACGGCAGGCGAAGCGGTGCGCTGGCTGCGCACAGAGGGCCATGCGCTGAACCGGCAAGGCATCCCCTGGCTCCTGGTGGTGAGCTTCATCTCACCCCACGATATCATGTACGCCGACGTCAACCAGCCCGGTCAGGTCGTGCAGAAATCGCTGACGGACGGGAGGATCACGCGGCCGCCCGCCAACGGTGCCTTCGCAACCCGCTGGAAGTTTCAGCCCTCTCCCAGCGCGCTAGAGCCACTAGACAAGCCTGGCCGGCCGCGGGCGCAGCTTGCTTACAACATCGGCTGGTCGGCCTGGCTGGGTGAGATCCCGAGAGACGCCACGGCCATGTGGTACGACTATTACAACCTCTATCTGAATTTCGTCGGCGACAACGATCGCACCCTGCAGGGGTACTCGATACCATCTCGGCGCTTGACCTCTGGCCCTCGACCGCCGTCGTGCGCACCGCCGACCACGGCGAGCTCGGCGGCTCCCACGGCGGGCTCCGCGGCAAGGGCCCGCTGCCCTACGAGCAGGAGACTCACGTGCCGATGGTCGTGGTCCATCCCGAATATCCCGGCGGCCGCACCTGCAAGGCGGTGACGAGCCACATCGACCTCGTACCGACGCTTGCCGGCCTCACCAATTCCGAGACGCAGCGCCGCGCCACCGCGCTCGCAGGCTTGCCCGGCCGTGACTTCACTTCGCTCCTGAAGGAGCCCGACCAGGCCTCCTTCACGGCAATCCGCGAGGGCGCCCTCTTCAATTATGTCGGATTGTGGACTGTTGATGCGCTCTACATGACACGGACGGCCCGGGACCTCGGCGAGGACCGACCGTGCCCCCCCTTCAGCGAGCTGCGGCCTGAGATGACACCGCGTGGATTCGTCAGCTTCTGCTTTGACGGTCGCTACAAATTCTCCCGCTACTACGCGCCCAACAATTTCAACACGCCCACGACCTTCGAGGAATTGGTGAGCAACAACGACCTCGAGCTGTTCGATCTCGAAAGCGATCCGGACGAGATGGTCAATCTCGCCGTCGATATCGGCGCCAACCGCGAGCTCATCCTGCGCCAGAACGAGCTTTTGAATCGGCTGATCGCGCGCGAGGTCGGTGACAATGACGGCAGCTTCCTGCCCGTGGTGCTGCGCACCCGCTGAGGGGCGCTGCTTTGCGCCGGTATAACCGAACCGGCTGGCTTCAATCGGAATGCCCGGCTGCTTTGCGTCAGAACGCGCATCAAGGGTTCATAGTTTCTCGAAATCCGGCCTTAACTGGCCGATCTCCAGGAATTGTGGCGCCTCCGACTAAGGCGCGGTAATGTTCCTCGTAAGCCAGGAGAGGCACGAATCCGGTCCAAGAGCCAGATACAGAGCCTTTGGCGAACGGCGGCCACTTCTGCAAACGACCGTTTCGTGGCGTTACCCTTCTGCAGTGCAAACTAATCGAACGATGGACCCCGGTGTGCAGGTGATCACCTCTGACCGTCGAGCACGTCAGCCGCTCAGAGATAATCGCCAATACAGCGCGTATGGCAATTAGTTGGGCCGATATCGACAGAACGACGCTACATCGGCGGCGTGAGCCCGTCTTTGCCGATGTTCACGCGTGGCGCCAGCAGCGTGCCGTCGGCCTGCCTTTTAGCCGCCACGATGAAAATTTTCGCTCCGGGCTTCAGGTCGGTCCTTTCGCCAGGCGCTATGCTAACGATGGGCGTATCCGACGGCACCACAATTTTCTTCTCCCCACCCTTGTAGCTGAGCGTCAACGTCTGGCCCTCGACCCCGACAACGGTCTGGTCGATATTGCCGTTCGTCATGGTGCTCTGGGGCTGCAGGTCCCAAGGACGGTGGCCTTCCCCGGTGCCGCGCATTGCCTCAGGGAACACGTGCACCTCGACCGCGCGCTGTGTGCCGTCGGCCTGCGGCATTCCGGTGATGCCGACGAACGCGCCCGGCTTGACGTCGGCAAGGGACGCTTTGGCGATCGCCACCACGAGCGCGTTGTCGGCGAGCACCACCTTGAGTTCAGCGCCATCACGCGACTTGACCAACAAATTCGGACCGTCGACCTGCTCGATCGTTCCGCGCACACGCACGGGCGGCAATTCTTGGGCTTGCGCAATCGGCGCGCCGAGCAGCACGGCAAGACCGAGCACGCCAAGCAGATGTTGCATCCTCTTTCTCAACATTCATTCCTCCCTACGGCACCGAATGACGTGCTTGACCCATTCCTAATAGCACGGCGCCATCGCCATTTGCGCATGCTGATGGGGCCGGGGGCCGCGCATAGGCCCATCCATTCCACATCGCGCAGAAGCCCGACGCCGGCACGCGGTCCCGGCTGGCGAGAACACTGCCACGCCGCAACGCCATCACATTTTTCCCGCTCCATCCCAGTCATTCGAACCGTCCTCGGCCGGCGGCGCATCGAGCAATTGGCACGCTTCGGCCTGGGCCTCGCGCTCTCAGTGCTGGGCGAGCCTGAGAGCGGGACGGCGATCCCCCCGCTCAGGGGGGCAAATTTGCACGCCGAAACACATATCTTCAGGCGTGCGCAGCGTCCCCACAAGTTGTGGCGCCTTGCGCAGTTGTGGTTTGAGAGGGTTGTCGAACAAATATGACCGACCTTCAGAACCAACGAAGTGCTTGCCGAGGTTGAACAACAGGCCGAAAAGCCCATCACGGCCCTTTCAACAGCCTGGACAAGGTCACCATTAGGTGGGGGGCTTGCTAATTCCTTGTAAGACTGTGGCTTAGCCCATCTGGAAGGCCAGCTCGTCCGCGGACGTTATCCACAAGTACCGTCTAAGAAAGTCTTATAGATTTTATTTAAGAGTTATGGACCAATTTGGTTGAGAAATCAGTGATCTGCACCCAAGTCGTCCCCCTGCAATTCCGCAAAGTACCCCGGGCTTACCATTCCTCCCCCCGCAATTCCTGCTTTTCCCCCCGCGATTCCCGACGTGCCATAGTTGTCCACATTGAAGCAGGGCTGTGCGAGCGCCGAAACGCTTATTCCCCTGCCATTCCCGTTGCTCCCCCTGCCATTCCTGACTAATGTCCCCGCATCGGGAATGGCGGGGGGAATTAGCGCTCATTTACGCGAATCCGCCCATGTTTGGAGCGGCGGAGGAAAAGGTTGGGCGGGAGCACGGGAATGGCGGGGGCAAAAGACGCGGCGGAAGCTAAGCTGGCCATGGACAAGCCGCTTTCCGAGACTGAGGAGAAGCGCTTGCGCCGGTTCCGGCGGTCGACAGAGAACCGGCGCGGCCGGACGAACCCCGCAATCGTGCCGTCCAAGCTCGCCCGGACATCCGCTTTCGTTCCACGCCGCCATGGATTGTCTGCCGATGGTAGCTTCGAATCGGTCTACGTTGTCCGGCCACACACCGTGGTGCATGTGCACGGTCGCGAGCTCGGCTCCCAGCATCGGGACGCCATCTATGCGATCTTCCGGTCCCGGGCGCGCAAGGTCAGCGAACCCAATATTGCTTACGTGCTCGGCAGCAAAGATCCCCTCACCGCAT
Source organism: uncultured Alphaproteobacteria bacterium (assembly GCA_963772355.1). GTDB lineage: Bacteria > Pseudomonadota > Alphaproteobacteria > Acetobacterales > Acetobacteraceae > Rhodopila. The sequence continues at coordinate 42,734 of CAVYXX010000042.1, forward strand.
TTCCACGCGTTGATTACTATTACGCACAAACGACTTGGCGAGATCTGCTGCTCACCACAGGTAGAACGGCGCATGTGAACAACCTCGGCAGCCTGTTACGGTGCTTCGAAGAGGTGCGTTCAGTTTCGTTTCGTGTCTATCAAGGCTCTTACGCGGAATATGAGGCGCAGGTAGCACGCGGGCGCCTGCCCGGGGCGGGCTTCTCGGACAACCTCATTAACGAGATAAAGTGGGACGGTGTTAGCTTGGATAGCCAAGTGAGCGTGAAGTATGGCGCCTGGGTCCGACAAACTTTTGAAGCCAAAAATCTGGTCTCGCTGAACGCCGACGTCTATTTCCGACTTAAGAGCGACTATGCTAAGTCGTTCTGGCCGTTTATCGAACTCGCAGCCAACCTACACCTACGTTGACGACGTGACGTTGGCCGAACTTGCTGGTCGGCACTACAGGGCAGAGGACTCCAAGAAGCGCGCCAAATTCCGCGAGGATGTCGTTCAGGCTTTCAATGACATGGTCTCTGCCGGTGGCTTGTCGGAGTGGAGATGCGAGGTCCTGGGGTCGGGCCGCCTGAAGACCTACCGCTACCATTATACACATGCGCTGCCCCGCCAGGGCATGCTGGCGCTCGAACTTCCTGCTGAAGAGGCACCTGTGCCGGGCGGTTGAGGAGACGGCTCCGCGCCGCTTTTTAATTTGCTGTTCACGTGTGCAGTTGCTGGGAAATCACGCGGCGACCCCATTTAAGTCCCTGACGCCCCCTGCGCTGGGTTCTGCATTCACAGATTTTCGTGTTTCTGTGTTCTCTGTGCGATGAAATGTCTGACTTCCGTCACCATGTCGGTGCCGTCGAGCGCACAGACGGCCTTGAATTTGGCATGCAACGGCACCTCGAGGTCGATGGTAAGCCGTGCCATTTTCACCTTAGGTTTTGCCTCCGGTTGAGGCTGAGGCGGCTGGCCCTCCTCCCCTGCCCCGGCAACCCATTTGTCGACGTGCTTTTCGCGATCGGGCATTTTGAAAGCTGGCTTGCTCATGCCCTGATCTCCTTCAAGATGCGGTTAATCTCCATGGATGCGTCGCTATAGGGGTTCATCTCGATAACCGTTGTGCCGCCGGTCATGGCCTCGGCGTAGGCAACACGCTGGCTAGTTCCTGCTATCAGGATTGGAACCTTGAACCCGGCAAGCGCCTCGTTAATGTTCCTGCCCAACACAGTGCGTCCGACTTTCCGTGAAACCACAAATACAGCTTTCTGTGTTTCCTTGAAACTGTGTGCCTCCTTGCACAGATCCACGGTTTCCCGGCTAGCCCAGAAATCGGCCCCAGACGGCTGCACCGGGATAAGCACCAGGTCGGCGGATGCAATGGCGGAGCGTGCCACCTCGTAATTGCGGGGTGCGCCGTCGATGACGATCTCATCGTAGTCAGCGGATAATTTTGGGAGGTCGCGGTGCAGGATCGGCTTACTCATGCCGATCACCTGAAACGGAGGCGCCGTCGAGCGGACAGCCGCCCAATCTTGGGCAGTCTGCTGCGGGTCAGCATCGATGAGCAACACCTTCTTCCCCTCTCGCGCCATAGCCGCAGCGAGGTTCAGAGCGATGGTGGTCTTCCCGCTGCCGCCCTTCTGATTGATGACTGCCGTAATCACGGAAATACGCCTTCCCTACTTCACAGATAGACGTGTAAACAGAAAATCTGGTTTCTGTAAACACAGATGCACATTTTTCCGCCTTTCTGTGTATCCGGGACTCGACGATAGCGGTTAGGTAGGGGACGGCAGACCAAAGTCGCATCGGGACACGTGGAGGAGCGCTCGCCTCGACGCGAGGGCGAGGCACGTTATCTCACGTGGGTAGCCAACGCGGGGCAGGGGTATTGCGGCCGTCGCGCGTAAAACAGCCAGGGCTGCAGCGGGCCCGCGGTGGCGGCCCGTCCTATGCGGGCTCAGGGAGTAGCATATCTGCGGAATGAAGTGCCCAACCTCCGATGAAGCCATCCAGGCGCGAGAGGCCACGAGCGATGGTCTTGGGACCGGCCGGCTTGTATCCACGCGAAGTATATCCTGACCAACCGCCCAGGCGGGCCACGATCCACGAGAACCAGGCCAAGCTGCCTGACGGATGAGGGTTTTCAGCTTTTCAGTTCGCACCAAAGCGGGGGATGTCGCAGGATGAACTCGCCAAACCGATAGCTTGCTCGCGCGAATACATTTCTCGCATTGAACGAGGCCTAGAGCTTGGCCAGATGGTCACCCGGCCGAGCGGGCGACCACATACCGAAGCAATCACGATTCTCGCCGACCTAAGCGCGTCCCTCAGCACGGCAATCCCTCTCTAACATGACCAAATTTCAACCAATAAAAAACCAACACTATGTCGTCTACATGTTGCTGTTTTGATAGTGGTTCAGCTACAAACTAGCGTCAGATCGCATCGCAGAGTCACTGAAATGAAGACCATCCTGGTCTCGTTCCGCCTGCCTGACGACATCAACACGGCGTTGAAGACAGCGGCAAAAGCGAACTTCCGCTCCATCGCGTCGCAAGGATCTTACTATTTGATGCGAGGTTTGATGGGCGATGGTTTCTACCGACCGGGCGTGGGCCCCGTGGACCCCGCCGTGGCAGCCAAGCCGGTAGCCGTGGCGCCTGTAGTCCGCGTCACCGATGCGTCGCCTAACGAGGTGCAGCCAACACCGTCAGCTCAAGTCCTGCAGGAGATCGTCGTCGAAGCTGGGTTTAAAAGTCACGCGGTGGCTACCTTTGGAAAGCTCGCTCGAGCGCATTTCCCAGACATTTTATCGCTCGCGGATGCCCGGAACCTGGGGCCTGATGCGTGGCTTGAAGTAAACGCGCCACCAGCGATCATGAAGGGTTTGTATCCAGGAATGCCGGACTTGGCGAAGACCGCGCAGATGTTGTGCCAGCGAGTCCGTGAGAGTAAGAGAAATCGTCGCCAACCTAAGCGCATCAGCGCCTGAACGGGGTTGCGCCGTGTCCGACATTCTGGCGCCCCTCCGACAAATTCCTGGCCCCGATCGTCATCCGCGGTCGGTCCGGGTTCCCTCGGGAGGCGACTATGAACGGGGCGCCCATGCCAGGCTGGTGTTCATGAACCTCGATAGATGGATGCCGCCCGTCTTTAGCTACCGGACCAGGCCCCGCAACTCCGCTATCGCTCGTGAACTGAATCTAGACGCGTGCGAGGGCCGTGCGTCTGATTCGGACGGCCTACTATCATAAGGGATTTCTATTCGTAATATCAGTCTATTGGGAGACGATGGATCGGACATCGAATAGATGTCATCAGACCGTGCGAGATGGTGACGCTGGCCGATATTCGCAGCTGGTCGGGGTAGGGAAGCGAGCGCGACAACCCGCGCGATGCGTGGGTGGTGGCAAGCGTCATGACCTTGTCGAAGGGCGCTCTTACAAACTAACAGGACGTTCGTAAACGGTCGTTTGCTGAGGTGGCCGGATGTGGGCCGGCTGCGCACTGGTTTCGCAAGCCGGCCGCTTAGGGCAGGGGGCTGCACGACGGGCATGGGCCTATCCGGCACGACAGCCATACCGTCCGGCCCAATTCCAGAGGCGAACTTACCGCGGTCTCTGGCTGAAATCGTTACCCGAAAGGATCCAAACCGCCGATGAGTGGGCCGGACCGAGCACGAGACATACACTTAGACTCTGAGGGCCTAGTCAATTTACCACGCCTTAATAAGGCTTGCCATAATCCTGTGAAGCGATTCAAATCCCTGCTCAAATCGTGTGCTCCACCAGCGGCAACGGGGTTGTCGACCTGACCGGCAACTGCCGGCGTCGTCATCACCGTCATCGAGGACGCGGTTGATACTCCTGACCAGCCGTTCGAGTTCGGCTCGATCGAGTTGATCGGCACGACCGAAACTATGCATCACATGGGCTCCTCGTCGCTTTTCGTCGGCGTTCCAGACGCTCTCGGCGAGGGCGTAATAGATGACGCTTGAGCCGTGGTGGGTGCTCGGCCTAAAGCGCGTTGTGTCAGTGACCTGACCGAAACGGTTGATAACCTGAAGGCTAGGCTTGCGGTATGGGGGGGCGACACGCGGCTCAATATTGCTGTTGTGCAGTCATCTCTATCAGCCAACGTGATCCATACCGTCGCACTATCATGTGAAAGTGCCTTCGCGGGGCTGCCGGGGTGTGCCGTCTCGGTCTTTGTCACCGGAAATGCCCCAATGCACATGGGCTAAGCAGATGTCCGGGGTCAAAGGTCTGACCGCCACGCCGATCGTCTTCCATATGCTGTCCTTGAAATTCGTAGCGTGACGCTCAGCATGGTATCTTACTCCGTTCTCTTGGCCACCAAACCACGCCCCGGTAACAACAACAAAATCTACGGTCGGTGTGAATAAAGCCCCGAAGGCTTCCATGTCATGCCAATTCCAAGCATCCTCGAATGCTTGCCCAAGGTC
>CAVYXX010000043.1:0-59062 GCA_963772355.1 uncultured Alphaproteobacteria bacterium
CGATCTCAAAATATTGGCGTCGATCGCAAGTTTCGTCGCGCACGGGTCGAACCCGCCCTGCGTTGGGGGAAGACGCGTTCGCCGGTCGCGACGACTATGCACTTTTCGTCGCCGACCGCGAAGGCATCGTTCGGCACGCTGACTTCCGAGCGCGGCTCATGCTGGATATGGTGTTCAACCCGCTCTTTGTCCCAACCACCCCCTTGCGCGGTCCACACAACCCAGTCCCGGAGATCGTCTGCCTTTGCCGCACCCTGGCGGCCACCGCGAACGGCCATATTGGCCAGCCCCCGCCCGTCCTCCGGCTGCGAAACCCGTGGGGCGAGTTCGTTCTGCGAGCATATTGGCTGGGGCCAACCAACGGCGCCGAGCAAACATCTCAGGTCGGTATCACCATCGAACGCCGGGTGCCGCTTGCGCTGGCGCTACTCCGCCGGGTCGAGGACCTGCCGCTGACCGCGCGTGAGAAACACCTCTGCCTACTGCTGGCCCGCGGTCTGTCGGTCCCCGATCTCGCCGCCGCGATGGGGCTGACCGCTAGCACGGTCATCTCACACCAACGCAGCATTCACGCCAAACTCGGCGTGCATAGCCGAGTTCAAGCTACTCGCCACCCTACAAACGCGGTGTCGGGACCTGACGATCTCAACGAATGGACGCCGCAGCCTCCAGGCCTGGCTCAGGGTGAACGATTAAGGCCGCGATGCATCACGCCGTAGCTGTGCGGCTGAATGGAACGGAAAAGTAGCATAAATTCTGCAAACGCAAGAGTGGTCTTCAACTTCCGCCTGCCGAGCTCGCTTAGCTACTGCCCTCCTCATGCGGGCTGACCACGCCCTCCGGTCACCCCGTTAAAACCTTAGGAATTCCAGGCTTGGCCGAACACGCGCATCCAGTTTCCCCCGAGGATTTTCGCGATGTCTACAGAAGAGTAGCCGCGCCTCTCCAGTTCCGGGACGAGGCGCGGGAGGTCTCTTACTCCGTTGAAATGTTTGACGTACGGGAGGTAGGGCGAATAGTAGAGCATTGTGTGGGAGGAAGCACGAATGATGGGGGGTGAGGAAAAGCGGTGCCGCTTTGGCTAGGGGGGCTGCTGCCGTAGGTGAAGTCAGCACCGATGCCGATGTGGTCGATTCCCACGAGATCCTTAATATAGTCGATCACATCGACATATTGGCTGAGGGTCGCCAGAGTGGGGAAGGGGCACGTTAATCGCATTGGGAGCATCCGTGACACTCCACTTTAAATAAGCATTCACCGGACACACGCCAATTAGGCCGCCGGTATCGGCCATGCCCTTGATTTGGTCGTCGCTGATGTTACGAATATTATTGTTTAGCGCCAGGACGTTCGAGTGCGAAAAGACGACAGGACGTTTTGCTCTTTTGATTATATCGAGAGTGGTCTGTTCGCTCGAGTGCGAACAATCTACTAGAATGCCGATTTCCTGCATCTGATCAACCATATACATGCCCGCGATGCTCGAGGCGTCGTCGGGTCAAGCAAGCCACCGCCAAACGAATTGGAGAGCTGATAGGCGAAATTGCCCATCCGGAGGCCCCGGTCGTAATACTTAGACAGGTCCGTCACCGGCGGGTCTAGAATATAGTTGTTAGGACCGTGGTCGGCAGGCCATGTGTATTTCCACGACCACTCAGCGGCCACATATCTTGTGTGGCGACGACCATGGCGACCTTGTTCACATGTTTGGCGGCGAGGATATCATTGACGCACTTGGCCAGCGTAATTTTTGACGAGTTAGCAGCTATAAAACTATCGATCAAATCGAAACGATCAAAATCAATGGATGCCAGATTGTCAACGAGAAGCCCGGCGGAAAGCGAGGCTAGAATGCCGACATTGAAAATGCTCGGCCGGCAGGAACGATCCATAAGCGGCGAGAGTTGTCAGGGGATTTCGACCAGATGATCTCGTGCGTCCGGTAACAATCAACAGTCCGCCAGACACCACAAGCCCCGCCGCCACGCCCCCCGCCACTGTCCACAGTAGTGAACCGACGAGTGCCACGGGAGTTACCCCATCTCCGGCGGCGATGGCGACCAAAAGGGCAAAGCCCACGGCTGCGGCACCGTCATTCAAAAGGCTTTCGGCCTCAACCAGCATGCTCAAGCGCCGCTCGACCTTCATTTCCCGAAAGGAGGCAATGACGGAGACGGGATCAGTGGCGGCAATCAGAACGCCAAACAGCGCCGCACCGATCCAGCTCCAGCCGATCAGGAAATGCATGCCGCCAGAAACGGCAATCGCTGCAATCAGAACGCCCGGAAATGCCAACCCTGCGGTAAGGGGAAGGTCGCGGCGAAAAGCCTTCCACTCCAAATGCAGCGCCGCCTCGAAGATGAGAGGCGGCAGGAAGATGTTGAAGATCAGATCGCGTGTCAGCGGCAATTCAATCGCATTCGGAATCAGCGCGAGCGCGATGCCAGCAATCACCAGGCCGACGCTGTATGGCAGTTTGAGGCGGCGCGAGACGATGGCCACCAGAGACGCGGTTAGCAGGACAAGGCCGAGGGAAAGATTGAAAATTCGGGCAAGGCGGTCTCCGTAGCGACCTGACCTTAATTGCCCAAAAAAACGCCAATAGCCAGTTCACGCATAAATCATGATTAACGCACCATACTCTTGGTTTCGATGATTTGGCTACGCCTCACGGCCTGCACCTGCGCCGTCCAAGCTTGCAGTAGGGTCTCGTCCGAGATGCCGGTGATGACTTCGCGGTTAGCTGCGTGCCGGTGCGTGTCGAAGTGACGGAGGACGAGCTGCTCCATCAGGAAAGCAGAGCGTGCGGTATTCCATAGATGGATCAGCTTGATCTCGTAAGACAGGCCACCAAGCACGGGAATGGAAGCGAGATTGAACTCGCGTTGCCTTGCCTTGGCGTCGAACGCCCACCCGATCTTGAACGCAATCTCCGACGCTCCCACAACCCTCATGGCGTAAGTGTGCGCCGGAGCGTTGCGCATGTGCATGATGCCTGCCCGCGTCGTTGTAGGCGGCGGTGCACCGCGTCTGCGTGCAGCATCCTTGCCCTCGATGCGAGTGTTGACCCGGACTGACTTTAGAAGTTCGATGGGTTCCCAGCGCAGAGATCGAACCTTCGCCTCCTCCTCCGGCGTCATCTCGACAAGTCCGAGAGCAGAGTCCATGTGGAAGTCGCGGTCGGAAATTTTGTCGAGCAAAGGGTGGTCAAGCAGCCTCCATGCACGACGGTTCAAAAGCCCGAAGGGCCACTTGTAGTTTCCGTTCTCGTCGAAATCTTCGGGCCGCGTCTGAACGTCGAAGTCCAGAGACATCACGGGTTCAAGGGTTGGCTCCATGACCCCCTGCAGGCGGCCCTTATCCTGCTCGTCCACCTGGGGGCCTTTAGTCGCCACTAACAGGACTACGGCACCGGGTGCGTGCTGAAGCAGCTCGCGGGCATTCGCCCGCCATCCCTCGGTGCTCAACTGAAGCGGCGTCGAAGGGCCGCGAAAGCCCCACACCTTGGTCATGAACATCGTCATACCGCGAGCCTAACCGGTTCTCGTTAGCTGTTCCGCCCGATGATGATGCAGGCTGCCCCTCTTGATGCTCAGTTTCTTGCGCTACGGCACAGAAAGGTCAAAGCCGCATAAAATCGGCCCGCAGGGACACGCCAAACTGCGGGTTGTCAGACTGAAACGCCAGCAGCGTGTGAACTCGCTCGCAATAATGACCCCCTGAGGGGGGTTTTTCGCGTCCAATCGCGACCCCTCTGACGTTTTCGTCAATGTCTCCTTCTGTGGCCTGCGGTGGCCGGGAGGGGCTCATGGGGATGATCGGCGTGGACAAGATCGGCCAAATACGACGTGCCTTTTTCGAGCGGCACTTGCCGACCAAGGAGATCGTTAGGACGCTGTCGGTGTCGCGCGCAACGGTGCGCAAGGTGATCCGCGGCAAGGCCACTGAGTTTCGGTATGAGCGTGGCGTTCAACCGGCGCCAAAACTGGGCGAGTGGGTCGAAGTCCTGACCGAGATCCTGGAGAAAAAAGCGCAGGCTACCGCGTCGGGAGCGGCGATCGACCCAGCGGCTGTTCGAAGAGTTGCGCGGGCGCGGTTATGATAAGGGATGGCGTAGGGGCTACGACGCGACGAAGCGGGACGGCGATATATTCTAGACCCCGGCCGGCGGCTGATGCCCGAGTTACCCCGGCTCGCGAACGTCTGCTGATTAATCGAGCAGCCTCGGAGCACCCGTACTTTGAGCCTAATCTGCCTATCGGGCGGCGCGGCTTTTTTCGGCCTCAAAACGAGAAACACTCAAAGAGATAACGATTTGCGAGCTTCTCGCCGGTAGTGTTGACCGATCAACTGCATGCTGGCCAACCAGACTGTTAAGCCTGCCCTCGAGATTGGGGGTTAAGGCATATGAGCACCGAGTTACTTGGAGAGTGGCTAACCTATGCGTCTTTTGCAGTCCCAGGAATGTTTTGGTTCGTGGGTGCTCTCTGGGTCGAGTGGCGGGCTAAAACCTAAGGAAGCGCCACGCCTTTCCTCGAGCGCTGACTTTCATCTAGCCCCACACCGATATCATCATCCTCAGCATCACACCGCTGGCTCCTAGGATCACCCACAACACCACGACAGCGGCAGCCACGATGGCGAGCGTCCTAATGATCTGGGGCCTCAAGGGAACCTTCGTGGTGAAGCGATGGGCGCGCATTGCGGCGCGGGTCATAGTCCTACAAGTGCCAACCTCAACCAGCCAGTGCACCTCAGCGAGCCCCAATCAACAAACTGCGCGCATTCGCCGGGTCGCGGAGCGACAAGTTTAACGGCGTGCTGATCAACGCGTTGGCCCGGAGGGCGTCTGACCGGGCGTTGACCCGACGCAGATGCCGGGAGGGCAGTTACCACTGGTGGCGGCGGGACTGGTGGCGGCGGGACTGGTGGCGACGCTATTGCCGCCGCCGCTGGTGCAGGCGGACGTGGCTGAACCGAGCACGATGATCGCGCAAATGCCGATCGCAGGAACCCTCGTCATAACGCTCTCCTCTTCCGCGGCACCCAGGCTCCAGTAAACGCCTTTCCGACGGCCGGGGTTCGTCGCGATCGTCTTCACTCCTGTAGGATGCGTGTCGCCCGTAGCCGGGGGCTTTTTCGCGCTTGGGCCCGGCCCTCCAAATCTGGCATCGATCAGCCAAACATCGCTAAATGGCCCCGAGCGGAACCTTGCAGCCAACCCAGGGGTGCGAAGGATCACCTCAACGTATGCGATCAGTTCTGGAGCTACGCCACCCAAAATGCGGCTGCTATCGAACCTGCTAACGAAATTCATCCAAAACGGAACACTCCGGGTGTTCGACAGCGGCGGGAAGCTGCACAGTTTCTGCTGTTTCAGAAGGACAGCGCGTTGGCCGAGTGGTTCCGCACTCGGACCGAGGGGGCCAGCGGTGCACGCAAAACGAAGATGATCGTGGCCCTCGCCCGCAAGCTGCTCATCGCCCTCTGGCGCATGGTCACCACCGGTGAAGTCCCGCATGGCGTTGTTACCGGCCCGATAGTTCCTTGACAAGATGATCACCACTCCACCGACAACAACGGCCAGTCGACGGCAACTCCTACGAGTCGGAACCGACAGCCTGGTAAGCAGCTACACAGTAGGCTCAACCCGTCGGCGATAACAGTTATGAGCCCGTCAAAGTAGTGGCGTCGATTTCGATACTGGGGCCGCCCTTCGCGTGCCCCGGCGGTGGAAGGCCTGCACCGGCCCCCCACCCCTTCGGCGTAGTCGATGCTGCCGCGCGCCGTTTCGCAGGCCGACAGCACCACCAGCTCGGCCCCTACACCGACCTATGTGATGCTAGCGGAGTTCTTGGAGTTTAGGTTCGCAAATTACCTACCGGAGGCCAAACATCTCGACGGCAAGGTTCCGACGCTGAATATAGTCAAAGAAGAGGACGCCCCAAGGTGACGGCTTGGATCAAGACCAACCTGCCGCACTCGGAGGTGTTCGTGATCAAGCGCCACATGTCGCATTGGTCTGAACCAGAAACCTTTAACGCGGCGTCGATGCGTTTCTCAAGAACGTAAAGTAGCTGAGGTTGGGAAGCTTGCTGCATCCTCGACGATATCGGTCGCCCCCATCATCCGCAGAATTACGGACCAGCGGCCCGCGATTGAACGGATCACGGTAGCCCGCGCTTATGCCAGTTCATTCAGCAGCGCCTTTGCGTCCTTCAGGTCCGAGGCATCGAAACCTTCGGTGAACCAATTGTAGATCGGACTGAGCAGATCACGAGCTTCTGCGTGCTTGTCTTGATCACGCCACAGCCGGGCGAGGCTGACTGATGCCCGCAGCTGAAAGAGTTTAGCGCTCTGCCGCTCGGCAACGACAATGGCCTGACGATAATGCACTCGGCACCACCGCGATCACCGGTGGCATTCAGCAAGTCACCCGGCACCCGATGAAGCAATTCGGGTGCATGAATCCGTTCCTCTGTGGCTTCGATGATCTGCGCAATCTCGGCAAGGCAGTTCAGTGTTTCGGCCCGCTGCCCGAGCACGGTAGCCCGCGCTTATGCCAGTTCATTCAGCAGCGCTTTCGCGTCCTTCAGGTCCGGCGCATCGAAACCTTCGGTGAACCAATTGTAGATCGGACTGAGCAGATCACGAGCTTCTGCGTGCTTGTCTTGATCACGCCACAGCCGGGCGAGGCTGACTGATGCCCGCAGCTGAAAGAGTTTAGCGCTCTGCCGCTCGGCAACGACAATGGCCTGACGATAATGCCACTCGGCACCACCGCTACCGGTGGCATTCAGCAAGTCACCGGGCACCCGATGAAGCAATTCGGGTGCATGAATCCGTTCCTCTGTGGCTTCGATGATCTGCGCAATCTCGGCAAGGCAGTTCAGTGTTTCGGCCCGCTGCCCGAGCAAAGCGTACGCCTCGGCAAGCCAGGTAAGTATTAGTGGCTTACATAGGACGCTTCCGATCGCACGATGTTCCGCCAGCGCCTGTGCAACCAGCGCAAGGCCTTCCTGTGCTTGCCCGAGCACGAGCAATGACCGCCCGCGGTGTGCCAGTGCCCAGCCCAAATAGTGTGGAAACCCGTGCTCGATCGTTAGAGCCTGCAACTCGTCAATATGCATCCAAGGAGAACGGGTAAGCCAGCTCAGCCAGCTTGCCATCGTGAGCACGTAAGTTAGCGTATGGACGTGTCTGAGCCGACGGGCCTCCGACAACGCTTCGTCCATCCGCGACCGTGCCCGATCGATGTAACCAAGGTGCGCCAGAGCCATCGCGAGGTTCGTGAGCATCGCAGCGTAGTGATCCAGGGACATTCCCCCAGTGGTACGATGCGTGGCATCGGCAAGCCCCATGCATCGCTCCAATACGGTGCGGGCGGTAATGAAGTCACCGAGATAGACACGGGCAGTACCATGCAAGTAGCGACCCAACAATTGAACTGCGACGTCGTTCGTCGCCTCGCCGATTTTTTCGAGTTGCTCGGTCAGCGGCAACGCAAGTTTGTACTCAGCCTGCCCAAAATGAAAGTAAATTTGATCTGCAATCAGCGGCACCAGGTACGGGTCGATTAATCTGCTCAGCCAGCGTGAGCGCTCGCGCGCGGGTCTCCCTCGGTTCCGCCCCCGACCAGCCTTTCGTGGCAGTGAGCGCCGATCCCAGGGCAGTTTGCAGGTCCAGTTCCTGTTGCTGGTACCGCGGATCGCTCGGCAAACTGTCGAGCGCCTGCAATCCCTTTCGCAGCTGAGCAACCGCTTCCGTCATCGCTGAGCGTGCCAGCGCCTGCTGACCGGCCTTCAGCCAATAAGCGACCGACTTTTCCCCAAGCCCAGCTGCCGCGCAGTGCTGAGCCAGCAGCGCAGGTTGCGCCTGCGTGATCTCCGGAAAGCGGTCTTCTAGGATCGTGGCGATCCGGGCGTGTAGCTGCTGGCGCCGACTACGCAACAACGTGCCGTAGGCTGCATCCTGCACCATCGCATGCTTGAAGATGTAACTGGCGTCTGGTGGTGTGCCCCGGAGGAACAACAGCCCGGCGTTCGTGAGCCGATAGAGAGCCTCGCGAAGTTGAGGCCCTGGCAGATCAGTAGTGGACGCCAGCAGCCCGTGCTCGAACTCGCGGCCGATCGTTGCGCCGATTTGCGCCACGCCCTTGGCAGCCGATCCCAGCCGGTCCAGCCTTGCCATTAGCGAGGCATGCAAGGTCGCCGGCACCGACAACGCTGGATAAGGCACGGAGGACAATGCTGCCGCGCCTTGCATGCCAGATTCCAGCACCGCCTTGGTCAGTTCCTCGACAAACAGCGGCACGCCGTCAGTGCGCTCAACGATCTCCTCCATGATCTCCGTTGAGAGTGCGGCATTACCAGCTACATTGGCGATCATCGCCGCTGTGTCGCGTCGGTCGAGCCGCGCCAGCGTCAGCATCGTCACATGCGGCCGCCCAGCCCAGGGCGGCTGAAATTCAGGACGGAATATCGCCAGTCCTAGCACCGGCCATTCTGCGACCCGATCTATCAGACGGTCCAGTAATTCTCGCGAACTCGGGTCAATCCAGTGAAGGTCATCGAATACCATCAGCACCGGGTGCGGTCGGGCCAGACCTTCTACTTGCCGGAGGAATGCCTCGAACGTCTTCTCCTTCTTGCGTTGCGGCGTGACGTCGAGCGGAGGGGAAAGATCGGCCGATGGTAACGAATGCAAATCAGCGATCAGCGCCACGTCCTCCATCGGTGGCGCAGTGGCGGCGAGCAGCGTTTGCAGCTTGGCAAGCCTGGCCGCTGGAGCATCAGCGTGCTGGAACCCTGCGGCTCGCCCCATCTGCGCGATTACCGGATAGAGCGCGCTGTCCTGATGATGCGGCGAACAGAAATAGCGCAGCCGGGTGTGCGGCTCGGCGGCGATCCGTTCGACCAGCGCCTCAGCGAGGCGGGACTTGCCCACACCCGGTTCGGCGGAGATCAGCACCAGCCGGCCGCTGCCAGCCTTTGCCTGCGTCCATCGACGGAGCAGCAGCTCCATCTCCTCGTCACGACCGACCAGTGGTGTGGTGGCGGACCGAAGCGCCTCGAAACGGCTCTCAAGGATCCCCTCGCCCAACACGAGCCATGCCGGCACCGCTATCGGCAAGCCTTTGAGTTCAACCGTGCCGATATCCTGGCAGGCGAACAGTCTACCGATCTGTCGGTGGGTGGCCCCGTCGATCACTACCTGACCCGGCTCCGCGAGACCCTGCAGGCGTGCAGCAAGATTCGGCGTCTCCCCGACCGCGGTTTGTTGACGGGAGTCACCAGAACCGATCGGCTCGCCAACCACCACCAGTCCCGTAGCAATGCCAACGCGGACCTGCAGCGCTTCGCCGCCCAGGGGTGCTGCGCTTACTGCGGCGGCAACCGCCAGGCCGGCTCGCACAGCACGTTCGGCGTCGGTCTCCCTGGCCTCCGGCCAGCCAAAATAGATCAGCACCCCGTCGCCCACATACCGGGCGATGAAGCCTTCGAACTGTTGGATGGTCGCGGCGACGCATGCTTGGTAGGCGCGTATGACCTGTCGCAGGTCTTCAGGGTCGAGCCGTGCCGAGAGTGCGGTGGAACCGATGAGGTCGCAGAACATCACGCTAAGCGGGCGGCGTTCGGCGGTGGTCTCGAACGAGCCAAAGTTGCCGATCGAAGCTGAGGGATCATCAGCCGGCGTGCTTTCAAAGCGCAACGCGGCGATCGCTTCCAGGAGTTGGCGGCGATGACCGAACGAGGTGACGCCTATTTCTTTGAGATCATCGGCCGTCAGAGTAAGCAGCAGTTTAGCGCTGACGTCATTCTCGCCGAATGCCGCCTCGTATCGCTCAAGACCCAGATCTCTTAGCCAGTTCGCGACGTCCATCGCCGCTCCTTGTCCTGGGCGGACCCCCTGGCAGAGCATGGTTCTTCAGCCTCGGTCTGTCCAGGAAGCGAGGACAGGCGTTCGTAGCCGACCATCGTCCACGCCCGGCCCCCGAAGCGCCAGCGACCGAAGGCCTCGCAACCGGCTCGGTCAGCGGCGAATCGTCTCCACCCGCAAGCGCGGCTCGAAGCCGCCGGCCGGAGCGTTCCGATAATTGGTGTTTCTCAAACCGGGTTGTGTTCTCGCTCCTACTTCATCTACTTCATCGCCTCCGTCGGCGCGGTGTCGGAAGTGACAATTCGCCGCTACATCGCCGCACAAAAGGGCCGAGCGCGCCCGCGTGGGGAGCGGCAAAACCCAATGAAGCCAGCGGGGAAGGTGTGCGACGATGGCTGCCCGGCGCGCCCGAAGGGCCAGGAAGCGGATCTCGCGATGACGAAACTCGGCGCGGAAGCGTGATGCATGGTCCGCAGGGCGCATGGCCAGAATAACGCATCGCGATAGGAAAAGTTTAGCCGTGGATCAGATTGAAGCTGTCTTGCCGCGCTTGTGATTTATCCTGAATTGACAAGGCTTAACTTGAGCGCTCGTGATTAGCCGCCGGCTGCGGTATCGCCCGCGGGCATCATTACAGCATGAACAGGCGCATCAATCGACTCAGGTGCGCCTGTTTTTGCGTTCCGGATGCAGGCCTCCGTGGCAGCGTCTCGGTGATCCAGGTCTTCAGTTTGTTTTGCAGCACATCGCTCAGGCACGTGCTGCCGTCATGACCACTCACGCGCTTCCCGGTGCCGGACGACGGCGATCATTCAGAGACCGACACTGAGGCGGGCCTGGTCCGCGCTGCGAATTTGATCGGCCAGCTCGGCGATCCTCTTTATCCGCGCAAGCTCAATGCGTTATTTTATGAGTTCGCCGAGACCGGGGTCAATCAAAGGCTGCGATATGCCAGTCCCGCCGATATCGCTGAACAGTATCCCACGTTCTTCTGGAGCAAGGTCGAGCCCTACATCGGCGCAGCCATCACCAACCTAGAGCTCACGATGGAGGGTCGGCAATGGATTGCACAGCTCTATAGCAATGTTTTCTCTCTTGAGCATCATCGTCAGCATATGGGACCACGACTTGGGAAGAACATCGAAGTGTTTTCGCCGCCCTCGCAGGCCTAGGCAATAAACCGCCGCAGTGCGTGTTCCGTATGCCCGACCGCGCATGTCCTGCGTAGCAGCGCTATCTACATGCGAAGCTGGACAACCAGCAGAGAAGCATTTTGCTGCGCCGATACCTTCTTTCTGTTCGTAAGCGAATGATCAGCGGCGTGGCTCTTGGCGACTTGACGTGGCGGCCGACCCTGCTCAAACGGCACAACGCTGAACCGTTTCGAACGCTGTTTTACCACCACGACCCGGACTCTGATGGGGCGCGAAGCGGCTGGTAGAGCGGAGATGATGGTCGCCGGTGGAGCGGAGATGCATGGGGCCTGTCGAAGGCGGACCCATCCTGGTCGGACAACTGCCGGGACGATGGCTGAATCACGCGTATGGGGTTCTCCGGCGATTTCGATGTCATCCCCACCTCCCTCCCCCACTTCGCCAGCGCATGGAGCCTTGCCTCACGCAGCGAGGCGCCGGCCGAGGGTGGACTGGGTGCAGCAGCAACGAGTGTCATTTTGAAAATTAGTTGGCGTAGAGCTATTGCACCTGTGCTGGCGGCTCCATTTGACACCTTCACGTTGACCGAACTTGCCGAGCCGCAGCGTCAGCGCGCATGCAGACAAGACGGGCAAGGTTTGGATCGGGCACGGGCTGGCATCCCACCGCGGGAGCGCCGCAGCGACTTCTGAGAGCTTGAATCAGTGCAGCCTGTTAGTCTCGTTGCAACACGCTACGATACCACAACGATTGTGTTCCATTGGGCCACTGCCATCTTCGTAGCCACGCAATGCTGGGGGCGCAAATCATCGACTGGTTTCCCAAGGGCGCCCCTAGGGTGGATGCGCGGTCGGTACATATCGTTTCGATCTCCATGTCCCCAGTATCCGGCAGATTACGACCGCCTACCCCGAGATGGGGAGGATGATCGTGCAACGGACAAGCCCACCCTGGCTCGAAACTCCGTTCGAGGTTTTCGACAGGGGCACGTTCACGCCGAACAACCAGCATTACGTGAGCTGGCATTGGGCCGATTTCCCCAACGAGGTCGACGTCGACAAGTTTCGCCTGACGGTGCGGGGGCAGGTCAATCGGACCTTGTCGCTGTCCCTCCACGACATTCTGCATGGAATGCCGCGGTTTGAGATCGCCGCCGTCAGCCAATGCGCCGGCGCGTCGCGTATCTCCCTACAGCCGCGCGTCGCCGGGGCGCAATGGGACAAAGGTTCGATGGGCAACGCACTCTGGACCGGCGTGCGGCTCAAGGATGTGCTGGACCGAGCCGGCGTGAAACCAGACGCGATGGTGGTCCGGTTCGGCGGACTGGAGGACGCCGTCATGCCGGGCGCGCCGAAATTCCTGAAATCACTGACGGTTGACCACGCCCGCGATGGCGAGGTGATGATCGCTTTCGGCATGAACGGCGAACAGCTTCCGCTGCTGAACGGCTTCCCGCTGAAGCTCGTCGTACCTGGCTGGTGCGGCGTGTACTGGATCAAGATGCTGAACAACATCGAGGTTCTGGATCATCCCGACGACAACTACTGGACCACGACTGGTTATCGCATCCCCGACACGCCGCACGGCAACGTCAAGCCGGGCTACACGGGCTACAATCTGGTGCCGGTAACCTGCAACGCGCCGCGGTCGTTCATCACTGTCATAAGCGACCGCGCGGAGCTTTAGCCATTTTCCGGCGAATTCGATCTACATGATTTCAATAAGATACAGATCCCAAAAGTCCCGTGCGGAAAGCTCGGACCTTTGCGACATGTTTCGCACGGTCTGATGACATCTATTCGATGTCCGATCCATCGTCTTCCAATAGACTGATATTGCGAATAGAAATCCCTTATGACAGTAGGCCGTCCGAATCAGACGCACGGCCCGTCATCCGGGACATGATTGCCGGAGGAACCTTCGACGGCGTCGAGGTGGGGTTCCTATCGGAAATCGCGAGGAAATCTTTGCCCGGCGCGACATCGTGGCGAAAAGGCTGACGGCCTGACTGTCTGCCACCTCCCCAGATCCTGGGAGGTGCCCGACTGCCATTGAGTAAGCAGGAAACCACATTCGTCGCCTTTCGCCGCACTCGGTCGCCATAACTGGGTGGGTGTGGACGAATTCAGCGTGAACCATCGAAAGTGATAGCGACCAACCCCACTCCTTTTGGCGTTGAAGCCTTGTCGTCGCGCTGGTGCGCGGCACAAGGAGGAAGTATATGCTGAACAAGACGTGGGCTTTTGCCTTAGCGCTCGCCCTGGCGGCAGCGCCAGTTTCATCGTTGCTAGCCGCCGGGGGTGCCGGGGGTGCGGGTGCCGGGGGTGCCGGGGGTGCGGGGATCCCCAATGGCGAGAATGCGACCGCCGGAACGGCTGCTGCAAATGCCAGTACACCGGCGGCGAAGATGAACCCCGCTGGGGCGAAGCCGTCTTCGCCCCAGGCGGGCGACCCCGCGGCATCCAACACTGGCTCGAGCGGAACAAGCACGACCCGGGAGCCGGTAAACAACAAGTAAGCCGAACTTGGCCGGGAGGGCGACGATCCTGTCAGGAATGCTATCCCGCGCCGACCGACTACAACGGGCGCTCACCGCGTTCGTGCGCCAGCCTGTTGATTTCTGTAGCATGCTGGCGAGCAGGCTGCGCAACGTCCGCCGGCGCCCAGTGAAACCCTATCTATGCGACCCCCACTGGGAAGCGGATCTTCACACGCAACTTGGCCAATCGCAGCCATGTGCGGCGGTCCAGGCGTTCTGGTCCCTGTGGGAGCAGGTTCTCGCCGAGATGACGAGCCGCGGCGTGAAGACCGGCCCAATGAGCTATTCCGGCTGGAATGATGGTGATCCGGGCCTCACGCGGGCGATCTGGTGCCTGATCCACCACCTTGCGGCAAGCCGGGTCGTCGAAACTGGCGTCGCGCACGGCGTAACGTCAACGATTTGTGCTGGAGGCCCTGCAGCGCAATGACGGCGGGCGTCTGTGGAGTATCGACATGCCGCCGTTGCTGCTGCCGGAACTCCACCAGGAAATCGGTGTTGCCGTGCCGGACGCGCTTCGCACCGATTGGACATTGATCCGAGGATCGAGCCGCCGACGGCTGCCAGCTTTGTTGGACACCACCAGGCCGATTGACCTGTTCATCCATGACAGCCTGCATACGACCGAGAACGTGCTGTTTGAGTTGCGACGGGTATGGCCGCACGTGCGCGCGGGCGGCGCGGTCGTGGTTGATGACGTGGATATCAATGACGGGTTTCGGATCTTCGTGGCGGAGATGGCGCACGCGCGAAGCTGGGTGTGCGAGGCTGAGCCAATCCGCCCCGATGACCGGCGGTCGAACAACAAGGGGATGTTTGGGATAATTTTGAAACAAGCCATCTGACCGGCTGTTCAATAGGCTCTGACAGGACCAGCGGCGGGTTGGGAACAGTCAACGGATCTCACGGACGCTGATCTTATCGCGCTCGGCTGATGCGGGTAGGGAGAGCCGACAGCACACAGAAAAGGCCGCAAGCGCGCGGCCAGTTGGAACTTCGGATTAGCCGAAGTTCTACAAGAGGGAGGAAGCCCGCTGCGTAACATGCCGCGCCGAGTTGCCACGCGCGGTTTGGCTTGCCTGCAGCGGTTCTCAATGCGACGGACTCGCATCCGGGCGCGCTCCTGGTCATCGTGACTGACGCCTGACCGAGTTTGATTTGCAACAGTTCGCGGGTTTCGCCCCTGTGTCGCTTTACGGGTGACGATTTTGCCTGGCGGCACGGCCATATCTCTGACTCGCTGCTTCCGTGAGTGCCTTGGATTCCCTGGTGTCGGACCTGAAAGATGTCTGCGCCGGTCTGCCGGATCAGCGCAAGGGCCACGTCGCGACGCGGAATACAGCATGACCGACATCGGCCTGTCCGCGTTCTCGGTGTTCTTCATGGGCAGTCCATCGTTCCTGGCGTATCAGCGGGCGCTGGAGGAAGGACAAGGCCGATCGAACTGTCAGACCCTGTTCGGCATGACCGCAATCCCGAGTGATGCCTATATTCGCCTGATGCTCGACGGTGCCTCGCCCGCGGCACTCAATCCGCTGTTCTTGAAAGCTATCCAGATCGAGGGCGTACTCGCACTTTCCAGCGCCTCGGAGGCCGGATGCTGATCGCGCTGGACGGAACGGAACACTTCTGTTCGCGCAAGATCCACTGCGAGCGCTGCTCGACCCGGCGGCGTTCGGACGGCGGCACCGAATACTTCCACGCCTTTCTGGGCGCTTCCATGGTAGCGCCGGGCCACACCCGCGTTCTGCCGCTGCCACCCGAGTTCGTCACACCCCAGGACGGCGCGGAGAAGCAGGATTGTGAACGCAATGCCGCCAAACGCTGGCTGACCCGGCATGGTCCAGCGGTTGCACACCTTCGGCCGGTTTACCTGGGCGACGATCTCTTCGCCTGTCAACCGATCGCGGAGGCCATCCATCAGGTGGGCGGTGGTTTCATTCTGACCTGCAAGCCAGCCTCGCACCAGACCGTATCCGAATACCTGCATGGCGCCACGTTGGAAGAGCATCGCCAGACAGAGTTCGTCCGCGGCAAGCGGACCACGACGATTTACCGCTGGCTCTCCCAGGTACCGTTGCGCGCCACCGATGACGCACTCGCCGTTACCTGGGTCTCCATCGAAATTCACAACACCAAAGGTAAACGGACTTATTACAACAGCTTCGTCACCGATTTGGACGTCAATGCCGGCAACGTCGCCGAAATCGCCGCGTGTGGCCGTGCGCGCTGGAAGATCGAGAACGAAACTTTCAACGTGCTCAAGATCAATGGATATAACCTCGAGCACAATTTTGGGCACGGCAAGGAGACACTGGCCAGCGTCTTCGTCGTCCTCAATCTACTCGCCTTTGGGTTCCATACCGCCGCCATGCTGACGGTCCTCGCGTGGCGCCAGGCGGTCGTCGCCCGCGGCGCTACCTACCGGTTCTTCGAGCATCTACGAACGATCACCGCCTACGTCGTGTTCCAGAACTGGGATCATCTGCTGCGCTCCATCACCGCCGCGGCGATACGCCCGCCCTGACGTGGACCCCAAACCGGTCAATTCCTCAACTCACCATGCAAACGGAGATCGCCAGAAAAAAACATCCCTCGCCAACCGATTTAGAATTGCTGGCTTGCCTGCCACAGCAAGCGTCACCATGCTCCCCACCATGTTCATCGTCTCCGAGGAAGCCGCCACCGCGATCCGCACCGCCTATGAGCAAGACGGCGAGCTGTCGGCCGCCGTCGAACTGCGTCGCTTGTTCCCTGGCATCACCGACAACGCCGCGGCGCGGGAGTGCGCCCGTACCATCGCTAGCTGGAAACCGCTGCCAGCTGCGGCTTGTCAGATTACCCCGTTACGCCTTCGTAGGAGCCGGGTTCGGCCGACGAAGCCCTGATCGGACTTGCCGGCCAGTCCGGCCAGGATGCGTTACTGACGATGGCCGCTTCGCTCAAACCCACGGGCGCCCTTCGCGTTGGCCTCTGATGACAGAGGATGGAAAACCGCTCGAAGCCTTGCTTGAGGACGCGGCCCGGGCCCGTCGCTTAGCCATTGTCCTTGATGGCGATCCGGCCGCGCTCAAGCAAACCGATCATTCTGCCCCGCCAGGCGTAGGCTTTCGGCATTTGATAGTAGTGTCGTCGCCTGTGTCCTCAATGTTTCCTTCTTGGGATCGGCTGCGCTGGGCTGTGGCGGAGTTTAGTTTGAGACGGCGTAGTGCCAAAAATCATGTCGTGAAGCTCAGGGATAGTGATCACAGCTGAAACTGATCCCACCGCTGCAACGATGACGCCAATTACACCAATGAGGTCCGAACGCGGCCACCGCCACCCGGGCATCTTAACCTCCTGCAAAGGGCACGCCGGGGGGGCCCGGCCCCCAGCCATTTTGCATCAGAATTACACATCGACAAAGAGCCGCTAAATCAGGCACTAGGTGTAGCGGCGCGCAATCAAGGGCGGTTTCCGACGCATATTCGACGAGAACATCGGGGACCACGAACGCCCGCTAACCCGCGATGATCCTCCAGCGTCAATCTAAGGAAAGCTGATACTCACGAAGGATTGGTGGCTTGTATACATTTTGCTAATTGCGTTGCAAGCCATGTCCGATTTTCGCTCGTGGTCTGATCATTGAGAACCAGACCACCGATGACTTGCCATTTAGTGGACCTCGCCTGACCGCCCCCTCTGCCAGTCACCAATACCAAGTCATGGTGCCTCGATGGTGCGGTCCTGTGCGCTAGCACGTTGCGGATGAGACGCCAATTTTCGTATGTGGGATCGGCAAGAAGAGCGGAAAGAGCTGCTTCGATGGGTGTGCCGGCGAAATGAGCGGCAAACTTGTTCTTCGTCAAAGTGGGCGTGATGACCTGAAGGTTGGACATCGGAAAATTCGCCGGCTGCAGCATTGCGCCCAGCGCAAACAACGCAAACGCGAAGCTTTCAATTACGGCGAAACCGGCAACAAAGAAGGTGAATAACGCCTCCTCTTGAACCTGGTATTCGTCGAGCGGAGGCTGAGGGAATTGTCTAATGGATGCCGTGAACCTGTCGTCGGCAACTGTGGCTGTCTTAAATCGAAAAGCGATAGCGTTCCAACCACCCCCGTATTCGGTCCACACGTCGGGATTGCCTGTTTGATATGGTCCAAGTTTGACGCCCACGGCATCGTGGGCGGTGGTGGGAAAATCACCGGGCATGTCGATGCCGATGATTTTGGAAATGGCCATAGGTTGCCCCTCCTTCCTCGCATCCGTTTTGATGCCCAGCACCCGCACGGGCTGAGCCGTGGTGGTCTGTATGATCTTCTCACAAGCACCCTTTGATGGACGGCTCGGCACGCTGTCAAAAGTCGCAGAACGTCAAGCCGAGGCTCCGTTCCGACAGCCCCCACGTGTGGGGGCGCAGGCGAAAGGGGGGTGGGTACTGCGGGGAAACGATCTGTTGACAGCTGTTACTGGTGATCTTCCGCCAGCGCATCACCGCGCCGGACAGTGATGCCGGGCTGGCTGATCTCGCCGCCAGCATTGACCGCGAAGCCAGCGTTGATGAGTGGCCCACGGCCATGGCGGATGCGCTGGCCGCAGGATACCTCCACGATCCTGTTCGGCTGCCCGCTGGCGCCCTGCAATGCCACTGGCATCTGGAGTTGACAGCCAAGGGCGTCGAAGCAGCTCGGCGTTTGCAGTCCGCAAAAGGAGATGTTTCGTGCTGATGTACCGCAGAGGCGCCTGCTATGGCTGCTGAATAGCGATCTCGATAGCTGCCGTAGGCAATGCCGGTTACCATCGGACAGTATCCGCTTGTGCCTCGCCCGTTGGAGGTCTCATGTCCCAGCAGCTTTCCAGCGGCTATCCAACCGATGTCGTCGAGCACAGGAAGTTCGGGGCGCACCTTGCGCTGCTGATGCCGCCTCTGGCGGCGTTGTTGTATCCGTTTCTGCTTGAAGCATTTCACGCCAACATTGCACCGGTGATCAGTGGCCAAAGTGCCGAGCCGGCTCTGCGATCAGCCGCCGCTGCGCTGTTTTTACTACTGGCGTTCGCCGTGCCTATCGTGGCGCTGCTTGGCGCGATGACGCTCGGAGAGTTGGCCGCGCCTAGCGTGACGCAATGGCGTGCCCGCACCATTGCCTTGCTTGGGGTCGCGGCCCCGCCGTTGTTCGTATTTCTCGGGGTCGAGCTCTACATGCTGCACGATCCAGTGCCCGACACCTGGGTGTGGGTCGCGTTCTGGCTCGGAATGACAGTGCTGGCGGGGTTCTGGCGCAACGAGACGCCCGCGCCGCCGCCCGCCGATGCGTCCTCCGCGCCGCTACGCGTCGCCCACGGCATATCCGCGCTTGGCATTATTGCCATCTTCCTGGCGCTGCACCTCGCGAATCATCTTACATTTATCCTCGGGCCTGACACCTATCGTGCGGTCATGAAGGCGATGCGCCACGTCTATCGCCAGGAGTTTCTGCAACCGTTGTTGGTTGCGCTGTTCCTGTTTCAGGTCGGCAGCGGCGTGTACCTCGCTACCCACTCCGGCGTCCGGCCGATGGATCGTTTCCGCACCTTCCAGGTCGCTAGCGGCATTTTCTTGGCGGCGTACGTGATCGGACACATCAACTCTGTGTTCGTGTTTGCGCGGCTCTATCTCGGCATCGACAGCGACTGGGCCTTCGCCACCGGCGCGCCGTCCGGGTTGGTTAAGGACGCCTGGAATATCCGCCTTGTGCCACATTATGGCTTGGGCGTGTTCTTCGTGTTGTCGCATCTCGCCGCGGGAGCGCGCGTGCTGATGCTGTCACATGGTGTGGCTCGGCGCTACGCTGACCGCTTCCTGATCGGCGGCGCCACGGCCGCCGGGGTGGTCGCGATCGCCATCATGTTCGGCATGTGCGGCGCCAGGCTTAACTTCGCCATACCCTGATCCGCGTTAAGACAGCCGAGATCGAAGTGCGCGTTGCGGCGCTGCGTCCGGACAGCAAACACGGTTGATGTTCCGCGCTTTTGGGGGCGAAGGGGCGCCACGACGTCCGTCCCGGAATTCAAGAAATTCGAGACAGACGCAAATGGCAACACAGCTGCTGACATCGTCCTGACGACAGGGGCAGGGTTATACATTATACAGTGAGGGCAACCAACCTGTAGTAGGCGCGCCCGTGTTAAACGTGGAGATCCAAATCGGACAGATCGAGCTCCGGTGGCATTTGCGCGCCTCCGCAGAAGGCCATTCCGTAGCGGGCCGGTGGACACGGCAGCCCGGCTGCGGACCGGGTTGGTCGGGGACTACCCAAGCCGCGTCAGGGCGCAGACTACTTCGCCTTTACCGCAGCAGGCACTGATCCGCCACATCGCGAACGAGCAGGGATTGGACCGCGACTACTTCGGCGATGTCCATCACCTCTGCCATCTGGTCTTGAAGGAGCACTGGCCGCAAGAACTGGCCCCGAAACCTATCGACCTCCACTATCCCTCCATCGGCACCCTGTTCAAAGCCGCAAGACCTTCCTGGACCGTCTGCACGCCAGCCTCACCCGCCCCGACGGCGGCACCGCCGCGATCGCCGGCAGAGCGGTGCACGGCATGGGAGGCGTCGGCAAAACCCGAGCAGCCGTGGAGTACGCCTGGGCGCACCGCGACGACTATACCGCCCTGTTCCTGCTGGATGCCGAGACCCCGGACAAGTTGCACACCGCCCTCGCATCCCTGGCCGCCCCGCTCGCCTGCCCGCCGCCGCGGCACAAGAGGAAGCCGTGCGGTGGACTGGCTCAACGCCAATCCGGTCTGGCTCCTGATCCTCGACAACATCGACACCGAACCCGCCCTCGCTGCCGCCAACCATCTGCTCGGACGCCTCACCGGCGGCCACGTCCTCCTGACCAGCCGCCTGAGGCAATTCCCCCGCGGTGTGGAACGTCTGGACCTGGACGTATTGAGCCTCGACGACGCGACGTCCTTCCTGCTGGAGGCCACCGAAACCGGCCGCCGTCGTACACCCGATGACGACGCCGAGGCCCGCGGCTGGAGCTTCACGAAATATCAGGAAATTTGGCAAGGCAACCGCGCTCGCGTGATCGGCTGGGCGCGACCGGAGATCACTACCACCACGCCGTGGCGGAAACCTGGCAGGCCTCGGTGGATCAACTGACCCCGGCGGCCCGCGACCTACTCCACCGTCTGGCATTTCTGGCCCCCGAACTGGTACCGGAATCGCTGCTGGACGCGCCGGTACCCGGTGCGGCGTCGCCGGACGACCCGCACGCCGCGCTGGACGATCTGACGAAATACTCGCTGGCCAGGCGCGATCCGGCAATCGAAACCTTTCTGCTGCACCGCTTGATCCTGGACGTAACAAGGCGTGGGCTAGCGAAGGCGGGGACAGAAAGGGACCGCCTGACCGAGGCGCTGGGCTGGGAACGCGGCGTTCATCGGTGATCCACAAGATGTCCGAAATCTGGAAGATCCTGGATCCGCTGGCGCCACATGCCGAGGCGGCCGCCGGATACGCCGATGCGACGGGCATTGCGAAGCCGACTGTGGACGTAATGGGTCGTCTCGCCACGTTGTTCCATGTAAAAGCGCTGCATCCGCGCGCCGAACCATATTACAAGCGCGCGCTCGCTATCGCCGAGGCGAACTTCCCGCCAAACGACCCTAGCATCGCGGCCCGTCTCAACGACCTCGCTCAGTTTCTGAAAGCCACCAACCGGCTCGGCGAGGCGGAACGCCTGATGCGCCGCGCGCTGGCGATCGACCAGGCCAGCCTCCGCCCGGACCACCCGGAAGTCGCGATCCACTTCCACAACCTCGCCGCATTGCTGCACGCCACCAACCGGCTCCGTGAGGTTGGTCGGAGCTGAAATCCATGACGCCGCCGAATATTTGGGCGTCGAAATATGATGCCATGCCGATGGGCAAGCGCCTGCGTCTCTAGTTACGCTCCTTCTTATACTTATAAGCTATTATAAATATACGAATAATTATCATATATTGTCTTCGCCGTAAGCAGAGTCGGCTGCAGGGTCAGGATCCATGCCGAAGAAAAAGAACTCCCCTGTTGCGCTGTCGTCATCATAACCGTAAACGACCTTTCCGTGCCAAGGAGTCCGTCCATCATCCATTGCCCCCCAACCGGGATCAGTAAACATCAAAATGCCGTATCTTTGGTGATTAACATCATCTCTAATGTTCTTAGTAAAAAACAACTTATTTAGTCTTCCACTGCCGCCGTCATAAGATTTTGTGTCCCTGAGTGCAAAAAAGCCTTCCGTAACAATCTTCCACGCTTCTCGATCCTTTAAGGCCCAATTCCCTTGCGATAGCACCCCTGTCGGTCCAGTATCATATTTTCTTACGAACTCGACTATATCCATCACAGTCGGCGGAACGACGGTGCCGAATACCGACCCGTCGCCACCGCCATACCATTTCTTCTTTTGGTTACTCACCTGCAGCAACGAGGCCAGTGTGGCAGCCCAGCATGTGGCGCGAGTTGGCTGCACCATGACAGGTGGATGTGGAAGAATCTTGCGCATGCCGCCCTCCCGTCCGCCATTCATCCCCGCATCGGGCGGTTCAAATTAACCCATTTCTGACATGGTTTCGCCCAGCAATTACCTCATCGCCTTTCTAAGTCGATCGTCGAAGGAGGAAAAGAGATGCGCACGATCGTGTTGGGATTGGCGCTGATGGGCGCGCTAACGGCAGGAGCCAGCGCCGCACAAGCTGGCGGAATTCTCGATAAACAAGCGACGGTTCAACCTGTGTATTGGTACGGTGACTACTGCGGCCCACGCTGCCAGGAGCATCGGGCATGGCGCCAACATGAGCGTTGGGAGGCCCGCCGTGCATGGCGACACCATCGCTGGGAAGAGCGTCGTTACGGCTACTACGCCTACCCGCGATATGGCTACAATAGTTACCCGCGATATTAGGAGCCAGTCCTGAACAAATCGCGAGATTCAATCGTGCTGCTTCGCGTCGGCAAATTGTCTGCTGGGTGGGTGATCTGAGAGCAGGGCTTCGATCACGTCCGATTACCGAAAACAACTGGTGCGGTTTTCGAACGCGGTCGAATTCTAGCTGTGGGGCGCGCCAATCCCAGGATTCCATGGATCGGCCGGAAGAAGCTCCCAGATAAATTGCCCAAACTGCACGAACCCAAATTACCACGGAATCGCCCGTCAACAATGACTTTCAGCAATTCTGGCCATCCAGAAATCGGATTTACGCTAACTCGCCGGCGCCGGCAGAAAACCTAGGATCAAAGCCGCTTACAGTCAGATTCGACCGCCTTCGAAAACCCGCAACCAGTTGTGGGTGAAGCAGAACAGGTCTCGCTCCTTCGAGGCGCCGAAAAGGTGCAGGATCGTGGGGTGAGCATAGCACTGCTAGCGGACGCCGTGCTAAAGAGGCTGTCTGTTTTTATTCCAGACCGCGACCCTACAGAACGTAGAAAGCCCTTAGCGAGGCTCCTGGTCGTATCTACGCTTGGCTATGCCTTGTCCGATGATGAACGGTGCCGCTGATGACTGACATCATTACCAAATCCGACGCCAAAGATCGAGACTCAGGTCGAACCCCCGCGCCTCCACACCCGCGTTGATCACGACGGCAAATGGTTCAAGGTGCGAGGGCCGTTGAACGTCAGTCGCTCGCCGCAGGGCCGGCCCGCGTTCGTGCAGGCCGGCGGAGATGGTCGCCGTGCGCCCGATGATAATGCTGTATCGCAGCATGAGAGCTCTGCGCGAAATGGTGGATTTGTCGCGAGGACCGCCTCGCGCCGTTGTTGTTTGCCCGACGCGACGGCCGTTCGGTAGGCCGCCACTCGAACGGGTCGGCTCGAAAGAGGAGAGTAGGGAAGGGTGGTCGATCACCGCGTCGCCGGGGAAAGTCGCGGTCGGTGACGACCCGCAACGGACTTTTTCGAGGCAGGCTCAGGCTTTCACTCACGCTACGGCCCGCCGGACTGCTCAACCGCCCAAAGCGGCCTTTGTCACGAGGCTCGACCAGATCGCTCGTCAGCTACCAGGGGCTGCCGACAACTCCCCCTGGATGGATACTCCCCCTGGATGGATCCTTCCTCCACTGTGAACCGCGCCGTTTGAGGTGCACTGAATAAGATGAGAATAGGCCTCGCATTATATTGAGGGCGGGATTCCTAAAGCAAGGTTGACCGTTTGGTTAAACTCAGGCAATTTTTTGGCAGCTGAACTTGTTTCGGCATATCTGCCAGGCTTGGAAACAGGGCAACGGGATGTGCTCTTCTCGACTCAACTATACTCCGATGAACTGCGGCGTGGGCTGATCGGGACCATCTGATACCAACCTCATGCAACAACCGGTAAGACCGCCCGGATCCAGCGATTCGAACTCCGCCGTCCCGTTCATCGGTAGATGGTCGAGTGAATGTTGTGTTCGCTCGTAACTAAAGACCCGTCGCGTCGCGGCTGCAACTATTGACATCCCAAATAATCATCACCCACAACGGGGATATTGGAGATGAAACGCACCATACTACTTAGCACGACCGCAATATGCACTGCGATTGCCGGGGCCATGCTCCTGTCCCCTGCCACGGCAGAAAAACTGCCGCTCTATGATCCATATCCAGATGGTATTCTGGCGCCCAATGTGCGGCCGGAGATACATCGGGTTCAGCGCGAGATTCCAGCAATATCTCCTGCAGTTGCAGCAGCTGGGGCCGCTGACTGTAACAGGTAACCCCCCGACCATTCAGGGTAACGGATACGAAGCCCAGCGGATACTCGGCGGCCTCCTGAATTACGACCTGAATATGTCTCCTCTTGGGAACGTGGCCTGTTCGTCCTGCCATATGCCGTATGCCGGCTTTAGCGGTCCGATTCCCTCCGTCAATCTCACGATGGTCGCTTATCCCGGCTCGTATCATTATCGGGCTGGCAAGCGGACAGCGCAGCGATACACGTATTCGCCCTATTTCCCCGTTCTGTCCTATG
Source organism: uncultured Alphaproteobacteria bacterium (assembly GCA_963772355.1). Lineage (GTDB taxonomy): Bacteria > Pseudomonadota > Alphaproteobacteria > Acetobacterales > Acetobacteraceae > Rhodopila. Next base: position 24,533 of record CAVYXX010000043.1, read on the forward strand.
ACACGACCCAGGGGGCATTCTTTGGCGGAAACTTCTGGGACGGACGCTCGACCGGTTACTTGCTACAGAGCCCGGATGCTGAGCAGGCACAGCACCCACCAGTCGACACTCAGGAAATGGCCAACCCTGACACGGCCTGCATCGCGTACAAGCTGTCCCTGGCGGAGTACCGGCCCCTTTTTGAAGCGATATGGGGTGCGGGGTCTCTCGACATCCAATTCCCAGCCAACACTGCGGATATCTGCAGCACCCCCGGAGGTGCGGCAATATTCAACGGCAGCGCTACCCCTGTTGCACTGAGTTCGGACGACCGCACCAAGGCGAACGACGTTTTCGATCACTGGGGACAATCCATCTCGTTCCTCGAGCATTCGACCGACATCAGCCCGTTCACGTCGAAAATCGATGCCAACTTAAAGGGCAACTATACCTACACTGCGGATGAGGCGGCCGGCGCCACCCTGTTCCGCGGCAAAGGCAACTGCAATTCCTGTCACCTTGACGGAACCACGACGACCCTGACGCCAACTCAGACCGACACCGGTACCCCGGCCAACACAACCCCCCTGTTCACCGGCTTCTGCTATGCCGATCTTGGGCTGACGCTCAATCCCAGGGATGCCTTTTACTACCAGACCGTGCCGGATAGCCTCGGGTTCACAGCCAACCCCTACGGCTTCGGCTACCGAGATTTGGGGTTGGGCACTTTCCTCAGAAGCGGCTTTGGCGCCGCGCCCAATCCAAACTCGGAGTGGGTGCAATTTGCGCCCGCCTCTGACGGACTCATGCAGACCTCTACTATCCGCAATGTGGCCATGACACCGCCGCAATGTCCAACCACCGAGGCGCCGGGACCCTATTTCCAGAAGGAATTTTTCCATAACGGCTACATCAAGAGCTTGAAGCAACTGGTCCATTTCTACAACACCCGGGACGTCTACCCGTACAACGTCACGTCCGGACATTGCCCGGAGGGAACCACGGAAAAGGTGGATTGCTGGCCGATGCCCGAGGTGCCTGGCAATATGGATATGACGATCGGCAATCTCCTCATGACGGATGAGGAGGAGAACCAAGTTGTGGCTATCCTGCAGGCAGCCACTGACGGTTTCACCACGCCATACCCATTCAGTGACACCTTCACCGGTCAGTGTCTGACGGGCGGTTCGGCATCGACCCAAGGCAACGAAACGCTCATCGCTACACCGGAGTTGCCGCCGTGCGCGTCGGTTGTCTGCGATGTCCCGCCCGTGCCGTCTCCGCCCATACAGTAAGACGAAACACCGAGCGGATCCGGCGCGCGATGCGCGGGGCCTTCCCGTCGCGCCGGGTCTGCAGAGGGAACAGCAATGGGAGGTCTATCCATGAATAAGTTGCCCCTGAGACTGTCTGCCATGGTCGGTGGCCTGCTCTGCGTCAGCCTCGCGCAGATGCTTTCTCCCACGGCGAAAGCCCAGAGCGTGGCAATCATCCAGCAGCCGAACCTCGAAAGTGCGTACAGACGACACAGCTATTCTCAGATGGACCACCACGACCCCTCGCGGATCCGCCGAACATTTTGCTGTCGCACAATATGGCACGACTTCCAATGGGCTGACCCAGACGGCGAAATCGCACGTCAGGATCAACGCGGGCCACTCAGACACGATATTCCGTGTCCGCATCGACGGCCTGCAGCCACGGACGACTTATTACTACAAGGTGACTTCAACCGGGGGGTGACGGTACGAGCGATGGCGTGGAGAGCGACGTCAACCAGTTCACCACCCCGCCACCTGGCCAGCGGATCATGAATTACCCGCAGCCAAAGTGAACCCAGCGCTGCCTGGCTGAACGCCGACGCCTCGCGGCGGTGTAAAGGCTAGCACTCTCGTTGTGAACCTCTCGCTTCAGCGAAGAGACGTGCCTTGGCGATGTCGTCGGATCGGCGTGGCCGTGCGGCTTAGCATTGGCGGAGGCGTTGAGGCGTTAGGCCATCCAGTGCAAGATGCAACTCGCGAGCAACTAGCCGTAGCCCACGATCGGATTGGCATGTCCCGGCGAGGATGATCGCACCGTGCTCGTCGCCATCACCTGGAAACAGGTGGTTGGAAAGGGCACTGTGCATGCTCTCCGGCAAAGTGAGACGCCACGGGCCTATGGATGCCGGGACTACCCGGCGTTCGCCGCGCGGGATCAAATCCACCCGAAGGGTCGGAGCGCTCCTGCGACTGGTCGTATGTGCGCTCTCTGTTGATGCCGCCGTCTCGGCCGGGGTCGGGTCCGTGTCCATAGCGGAAGTCAACCATACTCAACCCCGGGTAAGCCATGTGGGGGCCGCGCAACGCTTACCAGAAGCGTCAATGAATTGAGTTGAAGCGCCGTGGCAGAGAGTCTGATGAAGTATCGAGATCGCTCCGTCAGTCCGGCAGTCCCCCCCACGACCACGATTTGCTGCCCCGCCGCCTTCGCCGCATCGAGCACACGCGCCTCAAATGCCCGCAATGTCTCATCCACTTCGCGTTCGAACTCCTGACCGCCCACCGTCGCACCCATCGGCTCACTGTCGGGCAAGCCACCGGTGATGCGGATCAGCGTCGGTTCCGGGTTGGCCGGCGCGAGGCGCCGTTCGAGTGCTGCTATGCGCCTTCTATGGCTCATCGCCGGCTTTCCTGCGTCCGCGCTTCCAGGGCTTCTAGCCGTCGCTCGTGATCCGCCAGTTCGATCCCGCGCCGTTGCGCTTCCAGTATCGCCGCGACCGCCTGCCCCTCCTCCAATGTCACGTCGCCAGCCGTGACGGCGGCCACGACGGCTGCCAGCGCGCCGGGGAGATCGGCAGCGGTTTGCACGAGCGGCAGCGCCAGCGACACAGGGCGGCCCTTCCGCGCCGGCCACGCCCGACTGAGGATCAACTCAACGGCCCGCAGGTCGCCGCTCCTTGCGGCCTCTACGGCCACCTCCAGTATCGCCTGCGCGTTGTCGGCGCCGACCCTGTCCAGCGCCAGCAAGACCCGGTTTTTCGCGCCACGGGGCTTACCCGCCGGGTTGCCGCTCTTGCCCGGGCTATAGGCTGTTGTGGGGGTGGGTATGTCGCTATCGCTATCAGAGACACTGCAAGAAGTCCAAGACGTCGCATCAACGTTGGTTCGCGCGACGCCGACCGGCCTCACCTCCGGTGAAACGATGTTAGCGGCGTTGTGCGGCAACTTGGTGATCGCAATGTCGTAGAGATGCTTGATTTTACCCCCAAGTAGCTGGCTGGCGATGGAGTACGCATTGGACCAGTAGATCGTCTCCGTCAGCTCCGGGCAATATCGCGAACAATTTTGCAGATGGGGAATGGTGAACTTGCTCGGATCATCCTCGGACCCAACGAGATCAAAGTAATTGCCATCCTTCCACCCGGCTCGTTCCCCGAACAACCGGTCGTAGCACGTGCCGACATCGGCTAGGTCCGCCGGCGTCGTTATTTGATCCAGCGCCAGGAATCCGTCTCTCCAAAACGCGTCACACTGTGCCTGCGTAAGCGCATGCATGTATGTGACTGAGTTCCCGAGATAAATTCGCGTCTTGCATCGGTGATAGCAATGTTCATGATACACTCCTCACGCCACCCGGTCTGGCGTCCCCAGCTATCGGTAAGGCTGCTGAAAACGTGGGAGCGAGCAATTCACAGGACCTACCGTAAGTCCTTGCAATGGGGTTGACAAGTACATTTCAGAATTGGGCCGGGAGGAAGCGTGGTGTTGGCCTGCCCGGTTCCGTGCCGGTCGCTCAATCAGAACTCGTTGGCCAATTGATCCGCTCCAATCGATTAAGGAGCTTAAATCCGAGCGGTCCCCCGTCGAGGCAAGAAAAAATGAGCTCTAAGTCTAATAAATCGTAGCAAGGGATTTTTTTTGGGGTAGATTGTCGTCGGCATATGATCGTACCGGAGAAATCGCATGAGGCTTCGCTTTGAGGTCGTGACAGACCCGCTCCAATTCGGCGAGCTGCATGATAGATGGGATGATCTTTGGAGCCGAGCAAACGGCTACATTTTTCAAAGCCACGCGTGGCTTTCGGGATGGATCAGAGGCATTACTGATCAGAAGGATGTCCGGATGCTGATCGGCGTCACCTGGAAAGGATCGGTGCTGGTCGGGGTGATGCCGTGCGCCGTGCAGCGCCGGTTCGGACTGCGCCTTTTGCAGTGGGCGGCACAATTCCACAGCGACTACTGCGATTGTCTCTTTGATCAGGCTCATATCGACGCCTTGGGCACGCTGTGGCAGACCATGAGTGAGGCTGGCGGCTTCGACCTGATCAACCTGCAACAGGTGCGTCCGGATGCCCAATGCCGCCCCTTCCTTGAAGCGCTAACGCGGTTTGGGTCGCTAGAGCCGGGCGAGCGGCAGGTACGCTGCCTGCGGATCGACAACAGGTGGCAGTCCAACCATGCGTTCTTCCGATCGCTGAACAAGAAGATGCGCAACAACCACACCCGTGGCAAGCGCATCCTGTCGGAACACGGGGGCGATGTGACGTTTGAGGTGGTCGAGCCGGGCCGCCCGATCGATGACATGCTTGATACGATCGTGCAGTGGAAGCTGGCGGGGCTGCGCACCGCCAATCCCACATCGCCTTTGTTCGGCCGGGAGTATCCGGTGTTCCGCGCCCTGATCGACGGCGCGTGGAACGCAGGAATCGCGAAATTGTTCCTGCTGACCTGTGGCGGGAAGATGTGCGCTGCCTCTTTCAACTTTGTGCACAGGGGGAAATTACAAGCATACCTTACCGCCTATGATAGAAGCTACGAGCGCGCCTCGCCGGGCACGATCCTTATCGTCGAGTATGCACAGTGGTCCTTCGACCGCGGGCTGTGCGTCGTGGACTTCCTGCGCGGCGACGAGCCGTTCAAGTTCCGCCTGGCCAACGCCGAAACCGTGATCAGTGGCTTCAGTGGCGCCCGGACACTGATGGGTCAGATGGCCCATTCCGGACACCGATGGCTCGTTCGCCAGCGCCACCGCCGGGACGTGGTGCCGTCCAAAGCACCCGAATTGGAGGAAGTCGCGGCGTTGTTGCACAGATCGCCGGCTGGGTCGCGATGACCCCATCCCCAATCTTAAATCAGGCAGTACGGATGGAGAGCGGGCGCCCCAACTCCAACATGCGGTTCATGACATGCACGGCGACGGGGCGTGGTTCAAAATCGGCGATTTTTGGATAACACGGACGCGTCGGAACGGCCAATCGACGGATTGGCGTGTGCGGGAGGCCGGCCGGCCTCCCGGATCACGCTTGCTGGGGTTGAAGCGCGCCGAGGCCCAACAACGTCAACCAGTGCGGATGGCTTCGTCGATCAATAATTCCCGCGGGCTGTGTCCGGTTCGCTCCGCGCGTTGACTGCGTATGAAACGACGGTGGTTCAAGAAAATCGTAGCAGGTCCAAATACGATCCACCCAGGTGACGGCGCAGCGTGAAGTAATTGCGCAGTCGCGAATTGAGATTCTCCACCAGCGAACTGCTGCGCGGTGTTTGCGCCATCACTCGTGTCACTGCGTCGAAGAGGGCGCAGAACTTGCTTCCTAACTTCGTGCGAAGCTGATTCCCCCTGCCAGTATGCCGCCGAAGGCGTCGGCAGCCGGTGCAGAACGCAGGCTTCCCGAACAAGCGAAACGGAAAGCTCCTACGCTCGCGCGACGGCAATCAGTCGATTACCCGACAACTGGACTGAAAGACCCACTCAACGGGGTCCGCCGGCTGTTTCGGCGAGCAGCCTGACCACGGCCACCTTCCTGACGGTCTCCCGACAGATAGATGGGCAGACGGTCAATCCGCTCTGGCTGCAAATCGCTCGGCACGGGAACGTCGCGCTTCAGCAAGTAACAACATGACGATATTTGTATCTTCCAGGTACCGCCATCCCATACGGACCGGATTGCGGCCCACTCGCCACCCCCACTCCAAACCATTATGTCGGATCCAAGCGGGCGCTCGCGTCTCATAACCGCCGATTTGGTCGACTGCGGCGCCGTGACGGCAATAGTTCCCTCGGTTGCTGCCGACCGGGTCTCGCACCAGCGCAATCGCGCAGGGCGTTACGTCGGAATTGTGGCGCCCGTCGGAGTTGGAGGGGTTGTCACGCTATAGGACTAATGGCGGCCGGACGCGATTAATGACTTGCCATGTCTGACCACCATCCCCGCTCGGAAACTGGCGGTCTCGATATGGAAAAGTAACGCCTCCAGACGCCTGAGGTCAGGAGCAATAATATAGAGTAGATGCAATCTGCATGATCAAAGCAACTTTCATTGGTGGCGGCCCAGCAGGCCTCGCCCCCTTGGTTTGGGCTGCGCGACAAGGCGCGCTGCAACGCCTTGCGGCAGATGGTCTCGTCGTCATCGAGCGCGGGCAGAAAATCGGCGCCGGCATGATCGGGCGGTATGCGATCGGCTCCGATACGCTCGCTGAAACCTTTCTTGAATGTTTGGAGGATGGCGCAGAGTCTTGCCTCGGCGCTCTTTGCGAACATCCCGCCACGCTGGCGGTGGCGGGGTATCGCGGCGGTGCTGTTCCTTTGCCTTTGGTGGCAACTTTCCTCGAAGCCCTCGGTGAGGCAATGTCCGGCGCAATCCGGTCGGCCGGCGGACAGGTCCTGACCAACTGCGAAGCGGTGTGGAGCCGGCGCCGCGCTGACGGCGGCTGGCAAACGAGACTGCGTACGACCACCCTCGAGGAAGACATCGTATCGCGCAACCTCGTGCTTGCCACCGGCGCTGCCCAGAGCCGCGCCCCCTTGTACGCCCAGCCCGTGGCCGGGGGAGCGCTGTTACCGCGCTTCGCTAACAAGCTCATGCTGTCGGGCGAGGTGCTTGACGCGGGAGGCGCCTCTCAGGTCGCCCAGCGTCTCGGTGGAATAGCGGCGCCACAAGTTGCGATTGTCGGCGGCTCCCATAGCGCCTTGGCTGCCACCAATGTCCTTCTGAATTGCTGCCACCAAGTACCTTCGCACCGGGCGCGATCACTCTTCTGCACCGGCGGCCGCTTCGCGTTTTCTATCCGTCCGCCGATGCCGCCGTAGCGGACGGATATACCGACTTTGACGCAAGCGATATCTGCCCGGTCTCCCGCCGCTTGTTCCGACTGGCCGGTTTTCGTTTGGAGGCGAGGGAACTGGTCATGCGGGCGCTTGGTATCGGCTCCCGCCCGCCAGAGGAGGCGCATCGTCGCGCGATCGCCAACTTCACTTCACTCCATTGCGCACCGACCCAAGTGAACCGACGATCCGGAGATCCCGTTGGAACCAGTGGCTCTTGAGGCCGCTGGATTGTTGGGGACCGGATCGCGAACCCCATCTGGACCCGCGGTCATGGCGCCGCGTCGACAAGGCCGGACACATGATCGCAGTCGAACCGCCGTCAAAATTCTCTTCGACGTTCTTGAACCCACGGGGTCGTCCACGCGGCTGGACGGTCCCATCTGCCGGTCCCCGTTGTCCTCGGCACAGACCCCGCGCAGCTTTACCGTGACGGGACTTGCACCCGTTGGATCGCGCCAGCTTCGCCTGGCGCACCGTGTGGTGACCGCTGCTGCGTCTCAAGCAGGAAGGCGCTCCAAGCTTGCTGTCGAGGCGGCGCGGCCAACCGAGCAATCATCGGCTTCCGACCGGGGCTCGTCACTCAAATGTGAGTGATACCTATCTCTCTTTTTGTTGAGCCGTCCCGGACGGTCATGGCATTTTGGAGCGCGCCTTAGATCAACATGGCCGCGCCGATACAGGGAGGAAAGTTATGCCGTATGACGGCTTATGGGCGCTGCGGGGTTCGCCGCTGGCCGAGGCCGACCGCAAACTGACAGCCGGACGACGGGCGGCGAAGCAGCGCGCGAGGTCCGTGTCGCCTGCGGAAAAACTGTCTCGACGCGGGATGCTTGCCCGCAAGTCCCTCGTCGTCCTCCAGCTGCTGGAGGATTTGCTGGGTGGCGACGGGCAACACTGGATGCGGAACGCCTACGCGGACGGCTCCGGCAGTTACTGTCTGGTCGGCGGACTGCGACGCATCCGCGCCATCCGGGGATTCGGCGACCACGCCGGTATCTATCTGCGCCGCTCAATTTCCAAAATCAGCCGGAACGAAAACTCGATTATCCGTTTCAACGACAGCCGGTCAGGCTTCGCCGACATCCGCGCCGCCATTCTTCTCGCGCGCAAGCTCGCCCGCGAAGTCGCGGACCGACAGTTAGCATAACGCGGCGGGAGTTCTCTAAGCCTGCGGGCTAGTCGCGGTCGGGGGCGGCATTTGTGCTCCGTCCTCGACGCATCCGCGTCAAACGGCTGCAACGGTTGGCGCGTGAAGCCACGCCAAGCTATGGCGCACATCAGTCCATTCGATCACCGTCAGGCGCCAGGCTATAACGTCTAATCTAACTACGAACAAAACAAGGACACTAGGTTCGGCGCGCTCGCGAGGCTGATACCCTCGATCGTGGCCTCGGCCTGCGCCAACCACTTCTCCTTCATGCGCAGCTTTGCGAGCGGTGTCTTCGATCCCGCAAGAGGGGCGGCGTTTCGGCCAAGCGCGGGCTGTCCGCGGAGCAGATCCCGGTCATCGTCGCACGTGATCGACGCGGCGCAACCACGGACGCGGTGCTGCCAAAATTGGACCGAGCCTCGATCGCGACGGCGCTGGCGGCGTCATGACGTCAGCCAATACGTTCTGCTGTGATGGTGGCCGTGCAATCGTCGCCTTCGCGCGCCGTGCCGGGATTGTCGCGCATGTCCTGCCGAGGCCCGGCAAGCCAAAACCCAACGCACCCGATTTTCATCTCAATAACGTTAATGCCTACCATGGCCGATTGAAAGAGTGGCTGCGTCGGTTCTATGGTGTGGCCACGCAAAACCTGCCAAACTACCTCGGCTGGCGCCGTACGCTGGAGGCGCTTGGACAGAACGCCGCGCCAGCCAAATCACCCTTGGGCCTGGGACCATATCAACAAAAACACGATAAGAGCTAGATTTGTTGCCTGGTCTTTAAGATTGGACGTACTTTAGCGGTCGAGCGCTTCCCAGCGGCTCACTTTTGATATTTGATAAGGATAAATCTATGGGCGCTCGTAAATGGAGCAACGACCGCATAGAACAGCTCCGTGCGGAGTGGGCCAAGGGGCTTTCGGTTGCGGCGATCGCCCAACGTTTGGGCATAACGAGATCGGCGGTGACCGGTAAGATTAAAAGGCTCGGACTGAATAAACACGCTCATTCGAAATCCCCTTCCCTACCCCCGCCGAAACGCAGGCCGATCCGAGCCGGTGACGATCACGAAGAACGGCCATGATCCGTAAAGGCGACCGTAGTGCTTGATGAAGTCCGCCGTTGTAACCCTCATTTTGCCGACACCCATAAGCAAATGAATAATACGAATTATACACACAATTCGCTTTACTTGCAGTAAGGGAGTAGGCGGCTTCCGAGCACCACAAAAGCGCTCGCGGCGACCTCCCCCTACAACTTGCTTCAGGCATTCCCCAGCGTCGTGATTGAACAGCATGAGAGCGGGCCCCTCGACGATGTGCTCTTTTGCGCGTTCATCCGCCATCATTCGGGCGAAATTGTTGATTGTTGGGTGTATCGCTGATGACGGGAATGGCCGGCGGCGCAATCTGTTGCTGACCTGCGGCTTCCCCGTCCGATCTTCATCTGACCGACAAATTCGGCGTCTCATGAAACTCGCCAGCGTTGAAGTGGGCCCGGGGCCGCACAGGCGGAGAGGCAGACCAAGCCGAGGACCGTCGCTACTAGCTGTCGCATATGGATCATGCTTTGCCCCCCAAGCCGTCCTGCGTCATGTCATAGGATGGCGCTCCTCACCGATCCCGCAGCGGTTGATTGAGCTGCGCGCCAGCCACTCGCCCCCGATGTCGCCATGACACCGCCGTAGCCATGCGCCATGGGCTCGTTGGCGGCAAACAACCGCCGACCGCGCTCGTCGAGAATTTTCCGCGCTTGCCGAAGAACCGAATGTCGTCCACGGCAATCACTCGGGCAGGCTGTCGGACCCGCGTCGCGTCGTGCCAGGCCAACGTTCTCAAGCACTTCTTCTCGGCGCGTCTTAGTGTCACCGGCAGGCCGCGGCCCTATACCACGCCAGGCGCAATCGAGCAGGGACCGTGGCGCAAACGCTGACGGAACCGAAATTCCCCCATTCCCGCACCACAACCCCGAGCCAGAGAGGGAAATCAGGGCATTCCGTACCGTTTGGCAACGACTATGGATGTCTACTTCCTGCGAAATTGATGAAGATTTGGGACGATATGGCCCTGTGGCTGGGCAGGGCGGATAGCCCCTCACCAGGAAGCTGTCTCGTGCCGTGAATATCAGGCAGAATTAGCTCTCAGGGGGCTTCCCTCTCGAATGGCGAGGATGCTACATTCCTTGGAACAAATTCGAATGTTTAGATGGGGTATGAAATGGAGCAACCATCGTCGTCGTTCCGTCTGAACCCGCTGCCTCATTCCAAAAATTCTGACAGCGAGACGCGGAATAGCATCTTCATTCTATCGGGCTCCCGGTTGATTGGGGAAACTCTCGCTACCTCACTCCGACAGAGACTGAATTCCACCCACATTCACTGCCTCGCCAGTTTCGCGGAGGCCGTTACCCCGCTCGATATCGCCGAGCCGGGAATGGTCTTGATCGATGCCACGCTGCGCGATGGTTTGTCCGCGACGAGATGGCTGCATCTCCGTGACCCAGTCACTCAATTGATTGCCTTCAATATCGGCGACGCCGCGCAGGATGTCGTCGCGTGGGCCAAGGTCGGGATCGTCGCCTGTATCCATCGCTCCGCCAGCTCAAGGGAAATCATCGAACGGATTGTTACCGTGATCGGTAGCGAGACTAACGGCTCGACTGTGACATTCTTCCCGCGTCACACCCTGGACGCGTCGGGCCCGCTCGGCGGTGCCACCGACGGCCTAGCCGGGATACTGACCGCGCGGGAGGAGGAGGTGGTCCGGCTGATTGTCGCGGGGGAGAGCAATAAGGATATCGCTCGTTTACTCAGTATTAGCGTCCCAACTGTAAAATCGCACGTCCATAACCTACTGGCAAAGCTTGGACTACAGCGCCGAGGAAAGCTCGCGCTTCGGTGTAGGGGGGCGCCACTCGCCGCATCACCTCCCCCATCCGACCGATCGGTCGATAAGGGAGCGCCGAGACCGCTCGCCGATCCTGTCGTCGCACGAATCGCACCAAGTTATACCCCAGACTCTGGGGAATCCGAAAAAGCCCCTTGCGAATCAGTTCTCCCGCGATATTTAGTCGTTGCATGATCCGCGCCGTCTTCCTTGACCCTAGAATTGCTCCGCCCGCGCTTGAACCGGGGTTCGATATCCAATTCGCGAGTGCAGGCGTTGTCGATTATAGAATACCTCGATGTAATCGAACACCGCTGCTTCGCCTTCCTCGCGGGTTCCAAAGCTGGTCGAGCACACGTGCTCCTCCCGCTCCGCAAATGAGAGATACCGGCCCGAGAGTGGCTTTGCTGACCTTCGAAACATCGATGGTGGCATACCGTCTTGCCTTTCTGAACCATCGTGTTCCTACCGCCTGCGATACACCAGTTTCGACCGCTGCATCCTCACTCGCCTTGCCTGCCGCGATCGCCGCCCAGAACCGTCGCCGTTCATCGCGTCCTGCTACCGGTGGGCGACCGGTGAGACCAATGGTGCGCGCCCTGCCCGATCCGAACGCCGCCTACATCTCGTCATCGCAACTCCTCTACCTCAAGGTGTTGCGACAACCATGCGTCCAAGCTGCACACCACGACCGCTGTGATGCGCGAGATGGGACTGTCCGCTCGCCAGGGGCGCCCCCGGACGCCGCGCACCACCGACAGCAGACCGCCCATCACGCTGAACCGGCTTGGGCGAAACCTCGCCGCCGAACGGCCTGATCAGTTGTGGTTGGCCGACATCTCCTACAAACCGACCGGTGAGGGCTGGCTCTACTTGGCGGCGATCAAGGACCGACGCGCCAGATCGTCGGATGGTCAATGACCGATCATCTCAAAGCCGATCTTTGCATTGACGCCCTGGTCATGGCCTTGCACCGCTGCCCAGCCGGGGCGAGGGCTAATCCATCAGGTGTTCGATGTGTCGCCTGCCATGTCGGCGGCAGCCAACAGATCCTCGCGCTTCAGATCCTCGCGCTTCGAACGGACGATCAGCTCAAGCACGAGGATCTGCTCCTCCTCGGACAATCCGCCTCGATCGGCCTCGACCATCACCGCCTCAATCAACTTCCCAAACTCGCCTGCTGTCATGAGCTATATCCAAATCGTTGGTCACGCTAACCGTAAGTACATCGCCATACGCAAGTATCAACAGGCCTCACACGCCTCCCTAATCCTCCAGATGGAACCGCAGATGCTGCGTCAAGACAGGACCGGTTACGGAGATATCACGTCGCTAGCCTACCACAATGAAGCTTCCGGTTGACCCGCTCCGGGTAGCGGTTCAAGGGCCAAACCGTCCACCGTTCCGGGCATTTGGATGTCGGTAAACACTACGTGGATGCGGCGGGCGTGGCTCTCTAAAACAATCAAGGCGGCTTCGGCATGCTCCGCTTCCAATACCTCCAAACCTTCATCCAGCAGCGCCTGAACAATAACTAAGCGGGCCAACTCTCCATCCTCGGCGACAAGGACAAACGTTTGATCCGGCATGAATTCGATACTCCCACCACGCACCATCAACCGCCGACGAGGCGCAAAGTTCCTCAAGGTTGGCTTGTGAAAGAAATCGGCCGGCGGGAAGGTCTGGGCGTTATCCTGACCAGTTTGGTGAAGGCACCAGCGGCCTTATCGGCGAATGGACAAGGATCGATCCGGTCCAATGAGAAATCGCCGCGTAAACCGCGCTTGAGAGCAGAAGAGGTGAATTCGCATATCATCAAATACCATCTTCAACGTAATGTCATCAGCTTACCAGAACTGTTCGGCGACTCTAGTCTTGGCTTCCTGCGCTCGGTGCATAACTATCGACTGCCCGCCGAGAGGTCTATAGGGTACTAGTATCCCGGCACAGTGGGGTTGACCGGTTGAGCGTGTCCCGGGTTTAGCTCTGGGCAGCAGGGACGTTCGAGCAGGACGGCAATGCTTCTGGGGGTGGCTGGGCTTGCGTGAGATCAGCCCCGCCCCTCGAGGCTGAGCACCATTTGATGGACGGCGGAGTGACCCGGAAGAACCCGATCATGTCTGCCTCCGGCGGCGGGCGTCCGTTCACCAGCGTGCAGGCATGGATAAATGCCAGATACTGACCCTGCTTTGGGCTGAAATCTCGTCGCAAATCAGCGGCTCGATTCCTCGTCGTCCTCAACGGCGGGGGATCAATGATGAACATACGATACCGGGTCGATCTCAGCGAGATGGAGCGCTGAGCTCACAGCGCTCCTCGGCAGTGGCAAACAATGCGGCGCGCAAAATCAAACGGGCACAGATTCTTCTGGCCGCCGACGCTGGTGCCAGCGACGACGTGATCGCCAACACGCTCTCGGTCGGCAAATCGACGGTTTACCGAACCAAAGGGCGGTTCGTGCAAGGCAACCTGGATCTGGCGTTCAGCGGGGAGACGCGCCCAGGGGCGGCAAGCAAGAGACGGCACTGCTGGTGGCCACAGGTCGACGGCAGCTATGTCGCGCGGATGGAGGATGTGCTCGATCTCTATGCCGAAGAGGCTGATCCGAAGCGTCCGGTGGTGTGCTTCGACGAAAGCCCGACACAGCTGATCGGCGAGGTGCGTGAGCCAATCCCGGCCGGACCGGGCCAACCCGAGCGCTACGATTATGAATACCATCGTAATGGCACAGCAAATCTGTTCGTGTTTCTTGATGCGCACAGACTTGGCGCCACGTAAAGGACAGATCAGCGAATGGCGCAAGATTTACCTGTCTGCATGCGCGATCTGGCTGATATCCACTATCCGGCTGCGGAGCAGATCCGCGTCGTGATGGACAATCTTTCGATCTATATACACCGCCGGGTTCTGTATGAAACCTTCCCGGCACCTGAAGCGCACCGCATCCTGCAGCGCCTGGAGTTTCGTTGGACGCCGAAGCACGCCAGTTGGCTGAACATGGTCGAAACCGAGATCGGCGCTCTGCGCGGACAGTGCCTGAATCGCCCCATCGGTGACCGCACGGTTCTCAAGAGCGCAGTCGCGGCATGGCAGCGCCGGCGAAACGCGTCAGGCGCGCGCATCAAATGGAAGTTCACAACGCAGAAGGCGCGAGAGAAGTTGGCCCGCGCCTATCCTGACATCGCCAAAGAGTCGAAAATCACCGTGACGAGGTACTAGTCGGCTTTTGCCTTTTCCTGACCCCGATAACGAGCCGGGTTGTCGGTCAGACGATGGTTGCGGGATTCCTCGTCGCGTTCATCAGCGTAAGCACGGCCGCAACGACCTGTGCAGGGTGGAATGGCCTGGTGATAAGCACGCTCTTGGGGACACCTCTTACAAACCAGTCATGGGTACCTTCCCCGTTTATATAAATTATAGGGATCTCCTCAACGAGTTCTCGGGCGCGATGAGCAAGGTCCCACGCGCCGGCGACGTTGCCCAGTCCTACGTCGGTAATCACAGCCCTATAAACGGCCGGGTTCAGACTGAGTTCGTCAGTTGCCCCTGTCGCATCCCAGGCGAAAATCACCTGAAACCCAGCTTCGGAAAGCGCGATATCGAGTGCCTCGCGAACACGATCCTCAGCCTCCACCAAAAGGATGAAAATGATATTTTCTCATGCTGAAATTCCCATCGGATAAAACTGATAAAGACGTCAGGCCGCTCGTTTTTCAAGGCACGAATATGGAATATAAGGAAGGGATATTTGCGCCACTAGATGCGATGGTAAGGGTGTCTCCGAAGTCGAATTTCGATCGGGTCACCGGATCGATCCGGTTTCGTTACGTGATGTTATCGCGGTAGTCCGCCGCGCTCAGGCACTCGATTGAGCTCATTTAGCCGAGCAGAATGAGGTGCCAGGAGACGTCGGAGATAATACGGCCGCGTCAGACACGGCTCTGTGAACAAAGGCCCGTTGTTAAATCAACTCCAAGAACTCTTTGTCTCGCAGCCTGAATTGCGGAAAGTCGAGCTGAGAATAACGCCGAAAACAAATCAATCGGGCGATAGTTAGCGATCGGCGACACATCCCCGACAACGTGCGTCGGCCATGCCAAAACATAGATTGGGGCTTGCGGATCAAGATGGAACGCCAGATTGTCCATGTGATCGTAAGAGTAGCGGTGGAACGAGCGGCACATAAATGCGGGCGAAGCGGTGGATAAAATAGTTCTTCCACGAAAAGTGTTCGATCGTGAGAAGCATACCGCCCCCCAATCAGATGCCCGCTGACCACAAAAAACACGGTGACCGCGAGGCAGCGCAATCTGGCAACGGCCCCGAGAGCGCTCTGATGCACACTAGGCGTCCGATCAATCAATAAAAAATTTGGCCGAACGAGACCAGCGCGGCACTCGACCACCGGCAAAGGTGCTTCCGGCAGCGGCCAACAAGTAGTGGCGTCAATGCGTCCCCTTGATGCGATTAATGACTAGTGTTCTGACGCATTCGTGTGATTCACAGTGTAGGCGTATCATGCGAATTCTGCGCAGATGGCACAGACGGTTTGGGTGATGATTAGTTCGTCGGAGAAGGCGCAGCTGGAAGCGATCGTCGCAGATCGCAACCGGCGGCAAAAGCATGTGGAACGCGCTCGGGGGGTGGTTACCTCGGCGTCGGGCCAGCCGGTGCAGCGCGTGGCGGCGCAGCTGGGTGTCAGCCGTCCGATGGTGTGGCGCTGGCAGCAGCGCTTCGCCTAAGCTGGTATTGAGAGCATGCTGCGTGACAAGACACGCAAGGCCGGCAAGGCGCCGATTGCAGCCGATACGGTGGCGCGCGTCGTGGCCATGACCTGTGCGACGCCGCCGCACGAGGCCACGCACTGGACCGGTCGCGCGATGGCCAAGGCGGTCGGCATTTCTCTGCGATCGGTTCAGCGCATTTGGGGCGCGCACAAGCTCCAGCCAGATCGCATCCGCACGTTCAAGCGCTCGCGCGACCCAGAATTCGCTACCAAGCTTGTCGACATCGTCGGCCTGTATGTCGATCCGCCGGAACATGCCGTGGTTCTGTCGATCGACGAGAAGAGTCAGATCCAGGCACTCGACCGGACCCAGCCTGGACTGCCGCTCAAGCCCGGACGCTGCGCCACGATGACCCACGATTACAAGCGCCACGGCACGACGACCCTGTTCGCTGCTCTCAACCTGCTTGACGGCACGGTCATTGGTCGCTGCATGCAGCAGCACCAGCACGAAGAGTTCATCCGCTTCCTCAACGATGTCGAGCGCGCCGTTCCCGCCGGCAAACGGATCGAAGCCGTCGTCGCCAACTACGCGACCCACAAACATCCAAAGGTGAGGGCCTGGCTTGCGCGTCACCCGCGCTGGACCTTTCATTTTACGCCGACATCAGGATCATGGTTGAACGCGGTCGAGAACTTCTTCTCGGTGCTGACACGCAAGCGCATTCGCCGCCGCAGTTTTCATTCGGTGGTCGACCTGCAAGCCGCCATCAAGCGATATCTCGCCGAGCACAATGCCAAGCCTAAGCCGTTCGTATGGAAAGCCTCCGCCGCCGCAATATTGGCCAAACTCGACAAGTTGCCCGCACCCTCCGTTTGAGTCTGCGCGTTCCGGTTGATCGTGATCACCAATTCCGTTCCATCGTGATCATTCAATCCAGTGGATCGTGATCATGGTTTCCGTCGGATCGTGATCATCGGTTCCGGTGATCATGATCGCGTCGGGAAGAGCGGTGTGCTGACCAACCGCTGACAGTCTTTCAACCATAGGCAGTGTCGGTTCTTTGTCGAGGAGCAAGGGACCGAGATGCCAGGCGAGAGATTGTCGATGCGTAAAATCCGTGAGGTGCTGCGGCTGCGGCTGGATCAGGGGCTTCCGCAGCGGGCGGTGGCGCAAAGCTTGGGGCTGAGCCAGGGAGCGGTCCATGGCTACGTGGCGCGGGCTCGCCGTGCAGGAGTGAGTTGGCCGCTGCCCGAAGGTCTCGATGACAGCCAGCTCGAGGCGCTGCTGTATCCGCCGCCGCCTGCGGTGGCGACAGACCAGCGACCGGTTCCGGACTGGGCAGAGGTGCACCGCGAGTTGCGGCGGCCAAATATGACCCTGGCGCTGCTCTGGGAAGAGTACCGGGGCGGGACCGGTGCCCGGGACGGATTCGGGTATTCGTGGTTCTGTGACTTGTACCGCGAATGGATCGGCCGCCTGAAGCCGACGCTGCGCCAGATGCACACGGCGGGTGAGCGGGTTTTCGTCGACTTCGCCGGTCACACCATGGAGGTGATCGACGGGACGACGGGGGAAATACACCGCGCCGAGGTCTTCGTCGGCGTGCTCGGTGCCTCCAGCTACGTCTTTGCGCAAGCGACCTGGACACAGTCGCTGCCGGACTGGATCGGCGCACACGTCAACATGCTGGCGGCCATCGATGGTGTCCCACGGCAGATCGTCAGCGACAACCTGCGCGCCGGGATCACCCGGGCCTGCTTCTACGAGCCGCTGGTCAACCGAACCTACGCCGACATGGCGTCGCACTACGGCACCGCGGTGATTCCGGCGCGTCCGTACAAGCCACGCGACAAGGCGAAAGTTGAAGTCGGGGTCCAGGTCGTGCAGCGCTGGATTCTGGCACGGCTGCGCAACCGGCGGTTCTTCTCACTGGCCGAGCTGAACCAGGCGATCCGCGAGCTGGTTGATGATCTCAACGTTCGTCCGATGCGCGGCTGGGGTACCACCCGACGTGCCCTTTACGAGCAACTCGATCGGCCCGCACTGCGAGAGCTGCCGCCGACACCTTATGAATATGCCACGTGGAAGCGCTGTCGGGTGAACCTCGACTACCACGTCGAGATCGACAAGCACTTCTATTCTGTGCCGTTTCGGTTGCTGCGCGAAGAGGTCGAGGCACGCGTCACAGTCAAGACGGTTGAGATCTTCCATCGCGGCAAGCTGGTGGCGACGCATCTGCGCAGCTTGCGCCCGCATCATCCGACCACGCTCACTGAGCACATGCCGAGTTCGCACCGGCGCTACCGCGACTGGACGCATGAACGGATCCTGCGCGAAGCCGCGGCAATCGGCGACGACACTGCGGCACTGG
The DNA here is from genome assembly GCA_963772355.1 of uncultured Alphaproteobacteria bacterium. Lineage (GTDB taxonomy): Bacteria > Pseudomonadota > Alphaproteobacteria > Acetobacterales > Acetobacteraceae > Rhodopila. The sequence goes on from CAVYXX010000043.1 coordinate 42,732, forward strand.
CCGAGATCATCCTGCGCTCACGCCCGCACCCTGAGCAGGGGTTCCGCTCCTGCATCGGCATCCTCGGCCTGGCGAAGCGCTACGACGCGGAGCGGTTGGACGCCGCCTGCGCCCGAGCGTTGGCCCTGGGGACGCGCTCCTACAGTTCGGTCGCGACGATCCTGAAGAATGCTCAGGACAGGAAGGCGGCCGATCCGGAACAGCAAAGCCTGTTCCACGAGAACATCCGCGGTTCTGGCTACTACCACTGAAAGGAAAGACGATGCTGATCCACCCTCTGGCCGAGCGCCTGCGCGGCCTCGGCATGGCCGCCATGGCCGATGCGTTCCTTGAGATGCAGACCACGTCGGCCGCCGCCGAGCTCTCGCGCGAAGACTGGCTCGGCCTGCTGCTCGACCGCGAAGTGACCGCGCGCGACAACAAGCGCCTTGCGCGACAACTCAGCCAGGCCCGATTGCGTCAGGCCGCGGTGGTCGAGGACACCGACTTCCGCACACCGCGCGGTCTGGACCGCGCCCTGTTTCACAAACTCGCTGGCTGTGACTGGATCCGTCATAGCCAGCACTTGGTGATCGGCGGCCCGACGGGGACCGGCAAGTCATGGCTGGCCTGCGCGCTGGGGCACAAGGCCTGCCGCGAAGGCTTCTCGGTGCTGTATCGGCGCGCACCTCGGCTATTCGCCGAGCTTGCCACCGCTCGCGGCGAAGGCAGGCTGCCTCGGATGCTCGCGATGCTGGAGCGCACCCGGCTGCTGATCATCGACGACTGGGGACCAGAGCCGCTCAACGCTGAGCAGCGGCGCGACCTGCTGGAGATCGTCGAGGACCGCTACGAGAAGGGATCGCTACTGGTGACCAGCCAGATCCCAGTGAGCCGCTGGCACGAACTGATCGCTGATCCAACGATCGGCGATGCGATCCTGGACCGCGTCGTTCATCGCGCCCACCGCATCGAGTTGAAGGGTCCCAGCCTGCGCAAGCGCCACGGCGTCAGTGCAGCGGCCGAGGGCGACAGCCCCGTGGCGTCCGGAGGATGAGCAACCGGCCGGCCCGCTTCCAGCCATTCCCATTGAATAGCGTTACATAACGGTGGACAGACTATGCCCAGAGGCCGACACCCCGAAGGTGAGCACGCGCTCAGCAACGCCGAACGCCAGGCTCGCTATCGCGCGCGCCACGAAGCCCCACAGCCAACCCCTGTGGTCTGCTACCGGCGGCCAGCCGACCGGCGCACGCGCGCACAACGTTGGCACGACACGGTCGCCGGGCTGATCGCCCTGCAAGCCGAATACGCCGCCTGGTATGACGTTTTGCCGGACAATCTGCGTGACACCGCCACCGGCAACGCCTTGCAGGCAATCGTCGATCTCGATCTCGACGACCTCGTCAACATCGAGCCGCCACGCGGCTTCGGTCGCGATTGAATGAGCCATGAAAGCCAAATTCATCCACCCGTGTCGGCAGAAATGCCCCGAAAGGCAAAGACAAGGCTTGACGGCCGCCCGGGAAGGATGAGACGGAACAACCGTCAGTGGTGACAAGCAGACGCCGTCCTGTGACGCCCGCCAAGCACTCCTCAGGCTGGGCAAGCATGCATGATCACGATCACCGGTGCAGGTGATCACGATCCGCCGGATTGGCTGATCACGATGACCGGAATCCGCATTGAGTCAGAGCACTAGCTCGTCGGTGCCGGGCATAATAGTGTACATAACGAATAATCATATCGTGAGGCCCGTCACTTGGTGCACCACCACCCCTCCAAGGCAAGCCTGCGCTGACGTCGAATATTACGTCGAACGGCTGGTTGATGTCGGCATTTCTTGGCGTCTGAATCCGGGCGATCTTGGCGCCATCGAAGTAGAAAATCTGTTGGCCAAGCGTGACCAAACAGCCCCATATGTTGAATTGAAGTCAGCCGAGAGATCGCGGCGGGCAGCCCGATTAACAACAACCGTAGACGGATATTCGCGATTGAGTCACGACGGATTCCAATGGATCGCCGCGATTGCTGGCGGGCGTGTCGGCGAGCTCGATTAAGGTCCGCAACGTCTCGTCTTTGCGCTTCTGCGCCGTCATCGGCGGGGTGCTGTATCGCTGCTCGTAAGATCTGCTCTGGGGAACCGCAGCGATGCAACGCGGCGTCGTAGGGCGCGGTCGGACGTTGAGCGCGCGATATCCACCGATTTAGCCAAGTGGACGGCACCAGTGTTCAATCATTGTTTTATGCTCAACAACCGCGTCTTCCCAAGCGCATCGCGCGAAAAATCATTCTGCAGACTTAATTCCCCGATCGAGGTGTGCAATTTCTTGAGGTCATCCGACGGCTCATGCCCGGCAAGTTCACCGTAAATGATCGCCGCCTCGTCCTCCAGTCCAGCAACTGAGCCTTCCACGCGGCTGTCTGCTCCGGGTGGACGTCGAACTATTTCTCTCGCCCCGATTGTTCCCCGACAGTGTTTGCAATCAGCTCACAGCGAAGCGCCAGTTTTCCACGCCGCTGCACCCCGAGCTTTCGCAGTAGGTTGTGAACATGCGACTTGACCGTCGGAACGCTAATATTCAGCACACGCCCAATCTCTTTGTTGCTCTCTCCGGTAATTAGCAGCTGCGCCACCTGCTCTTCGCGGCGGGTCAATACCACAATCTCGCCTTGAGCCAGTGTTATCGGGCTACTCAATTCGTCCGTAGAATCAAGGTCAATCTCCGCCAATAATCGACCATCAGGCGCGCTGTTATCGTCCATTTGGGTACTGATTAGCTCGATAATCTCCTCCAGTGTGCCCGATCGGCTGATAAAGGACGAAATTCCAGCCTCACCCCAAGCTACTGTATCCCGCACAGCCTCATCCACATTGAAGGCTATCAACAGGCTAGCGGGACTACGCGAGCGAAACCATCTCACCGCCTTCAGACCATCACGCAGGGTCGCGTCGATCAACACCATGTCCGGTTCAATAATGTTTATTTGCCGCGCCGCCTCTGCGAGACTGCTAATACAAACGACATTCGGGACAAGCAAATAGCTTTCCACCGCGGCAACCAAAGTCTCTCGGACCATTTGGACCTCTGACAAAATCACCGCGCAACGCCATCGTCTCTCATTCCGTTGAAGCCTGACTGCTAGGAGTTTGCAGTCGCGTAACGGTTGCAGTCCAACGTCCACTTACACCTCCTGGCATCGAGGTCTCCCGGACCTAATTGCGTGACCAAATCATAAGTCGATCAGAATACAGTACCAAGAAGGCTCGACAAGTGAATGTCACTCACTTCCGCGTGACTAGTCAATGCTCGATCTTAAGATGGATAGTCATGGGCCGATTGTCTTCGCAGGCGGTAGTCAGTGCCTCTTCGCCGCTTCTAGTTAAGAGCGAGAATTGCCTGCCACTGTCGAAAGAAACGGTGCAAAACTGCCCGAACAGCCATGCCTGCCCGAATTCGAATGCTTCCAATCTGCCGCGCGCCGAATGTGCCGTCCCTTGACCCATCCCCGGCGGGCGGCGCAGAATCAGCGACCGGCTCGCAGAGGCCGCGCACAAATCCCTCGAAACCAAACTACCCCCGGTGTGCATCATCTTAGCTGAGAGGGGGCTTTCTTCGTCTGATCGCCCGGCGACCCTGTCTTAATAGCGCAGGCTTTCCGAGACGCGATGCCGGCGGCCGACCAGTCTTACTTTGCCGCCCTCGGCTTCCACCTCCGCAATCAGTGCGGCCTTCTCTTCGATGGTCCATTTCCGCCGTCGCTCAACCCGCGCGACGATCTCGACTTCGGACAATAGAAGTTATAAAAGGAGTCTCCAGGTAGGCAAAGCATGGGTGGTTCATCGCCACCCCGCTACACGTCCGACGCCGGGCGCTTACTCTGGTTCGACGCATCCGGCTGCACTGGCCGAAGACGGCCATCACCATCCGTGGCGACAGCCGGTACGGCCGATGGGAGGCGATGTGTGAACAGAATGCCATGCAATACGTCTTCGGCCTGGCCGAGAGTACGGTTCTGGGCACCCTGGTCCAGATCAGCACCGACGCGGTGAACGCCCGGTGTGAGGCCACCAGCGTGGGTGTCGTTCGCGATTACACCGAGACCCTCTACGCCGCGCAATCATGGTCCTGTCCCCGCCGCGTCGTGGCGCGCATCGAGGCGACCTATGAGGGCCTGGATACCCGTTACGTTTTCGTGTTGCCTCACGTAATTCTGTTACCGGGTGCCTCACTAATCCTACTGCGTCACTCATTCTGCTCGACGCATGCGACGCTTTGCATCGCAGTATACGGGTTCCTGATCTCCGAAAAGGAGACCATTCCCCCCTCAGGAGCTTCCCGCCCCTGGCGAGGCTCGCAATCTACCCTTTCCTCTGGTTACCGACCCAGAGGATCTGCCGCTGCGGTCACAACGCCACATACCGAATTCCATCGCCACCCTTGCGTATTCGTCTCGCGCGCACTCTGGTTCTCGTCCTGCCACGCTGTCCCTGCTGCGGGACCCTCCGTCAGACGGTCGATGGTGGAAGCCGCGCCATCCGCGGCCTTCGTAGTGGCCCAATCCAACTTCCTGCTTCAGTTCGAGGTAATCACGCTCGATTCGCCAGCGGAGCTTGGCATGATCGACCATGCGTTCGAGGCTGATGTCGACGGCCATCGTGGAGAGCCAGTAGTGATCCGGTTCGGTTGCGCCCTCTGGCCACTCGATCAACAGCCACTCCACCTCGTACAGCTCTTTTATTGATGCATGCGCTCGCGCGCGCGAAGGGGTTTCCGTCAAGTCTGACGCGACGGAGGCGGCCTTTCCGATACGATATCCCCAATCATCGGCAGATCCTCAATCATCCGGCAGACCCCCGGTGATCCTGATGTTCAAAGTGCGCTCGCCGTCGTCGCCCTCTGCGTCGTCCTCGGTAGGCCTCAGCTTCCAACGTCCACGCTGGCAATTCGAAAGCCATAACGCAGCGGCATTAGTATCTGACGGGTAGTGCAACTCAGTATGCTCTTCGCGGACTACTTTGGCATCAACATACGTGGTCTTCACTGTTCGGTGACTATATCCTATCGCCCTCTTACGTAGTGAGTCAGCTACTTCAGCGTCTGCTTTCTCTCTACCCTCCGCGCGCGCGGAAAGGAATGATGGATAAAGCTTGTCCCAATTCCACATAGTGGCAGGCGTAATGCATAGATATTCCGCGATCTCAGCATCAGACAGCCCTAACAAACAAAGTCGCCGAACGTTTTCGTCGATATCAGTATTGTAAACCGGTGGTCGTCCACGCTTCATCTTGATAGTAGGCGGGGAATTCGGAAGCTTTCGCTTGAGTGTGGCGGGATCTTTCCGAGCGGTCATGCATCAAACGGCCTCAGTCCGAGATACGGCAGCCTTCCTAACCCTCGAACATCGTCGCCGGAGGCTTGCGGGAACGGCTGAAGGATACGTTGATCGCAAAGCGAAATCAAGGATCGAAGCAGGGCGTCGACCTCGGTGTCACCCACCGCGAACTGGACGATGCGCAAACCCTTCCGCAGAAGCGCAGCAGTCAGGAGCGACAGCACCTCGGCCTTGTTCTCCCGGAGCGCAGCCAGCACGTCGTCGGGGATCGCAGAGGCGGGGCGGAGACGCAGAGAGCCTTGTTCAGCCTCGGCACACACACCCAGGCCGGCCAGCCGCGTGAGCAAGGCGGCGGCGGTCACAACACGACCTCATCCCTCTCGCCATCCTCGGTCGACTTAGCAGCAGTGGCCTTGCGCCACATCAGACGTTGCTGTGGCGGGCTGATAGGCGGCAAAAGTCTCGGTTTGATGCGGCTTGTGGCGATGTTGCGGCTCGACTGCCCCCGGCTTTTGTCATGTCTGCACCTCGGTCACACAGGGCAGGCACACGCGTCGCGCCATAGGTCCGGGTCGGGTGGTTGACATCGCTCGCACTGCCAGGGACCAGGACCACCGGAAAGAACCGACACGCGCCACCACACCTCGCCGCCGCAGTTCCAGCATGGAACGGATGGGGCATCGTGAGACAGAACCGCCGTTGCGGCGACCGGGGACGAGGACGGTTCGTTCACCGCGGTGGCGGTCAGGAGCGCCAGCAAGTCGGCCTTGTGCGCTCGAAGATCTGCGAGCAGTCCCGGCGCCAGGCGGGATGCGCCGTCCACCACAACACAACCGTCTGCGACCGTGAGAACCGCACCTGCCGCATAGGCTTGGGCGAGCAAAGCGGCGCCGGTCACAAGACCACCCGGTCGGAAACGGGCACTACCCCTGCGCTCGCACCCAATTCGGCAGGGATTTTTGCGTCCTCACCGTCCGCATCGTCCGCATCGTTTATTCTCAACGGATTTTGGCGGACGATCTGCGGACGGTTGGAACGGGTGCGGACGTTCGGGGTCGCGCTATCGACCGCATTTGGTCCACCATAAGTGTCTGCATTCGTCGCCGAAGTCCGTTGTGCGGACGGTGCGGACGATGCGGACGGTTGTTTCCCCTACTCAGGAATTCATTGTCCGGACTTGCCCGGGTTCTTCCTTGGCTCGGGTTCGTGGCGTGGCGCATTGTAGCGGCGGGGGCAGAGCGGCGAACGCTGCGCTGCGGCAGAGCGGCTGCGAGTTGGAACAATCAGCGGATCACAAGGACACCGAGGCCGAGATTGTTCTGCGTCTGCGCCCCGTCGAGCGGCACTCGCTCGCGGGTCCTCTCCTCCAGCGCCGCACGATACGGCGACACCGCCCCCTCCAGACGCCCGTCCCTCTACTCTTACAAAGACGTCTCCCGCTGCGCTGGAAGACATCGTTTCGAGAGAAGGAAGGTAAGTCCCAGCATTACAAAACCCTATGTCTCCAGCGCTGCGATGAGGCGCGCCGCCTCGCTCTGGTCGCGGCCGAAGCGGACGCTCAGCGCTATCAGCTTTCCCAACAGCCCGAGCTGCAGCAGCAGGACCAGAACCTGGAACACGAGCTTGACTAGGAAGGCGGCGGTCGGATCCTTCATGAATTTTTCGCCCGGCACTTGGCGGATGAAGTAAGCGATCGCGTTGGTCTGGTCGGCGATCGTGAGTAAGGTGACAATAATAGGGATTGCAAACACCAATAAGGTTAGCACCCGCCAGATTGCTTGATAGAACGGCGTGATTTCGCTGTCTCGCTCGGTGTTGAGTGGCGTAGTGATCACCAAGGTGGATTGGATTAGCCGCAGCCACACGGCGTCGGTTCGATTGCGGCCCAATAGAAAGCTGAACATCCCTGCCAATCGGCCGAGCGCCAGCCAAACGATGTAATAGGCGATCATACCGATCAGCGGGAATATCAGCCAAAGCAGGTCCCGGTCGGTCTCCAGCCCGAAGATCGGAAATTTAAACGTCCGTACGGCAACCGAGTCGTCATAGAACAGTTGCAGCTCGTGGCTCATGAACGCATTCGCGACCGCAACATCGCGAGTTGGGGCGCGAGCGGCGGCAAGCTCCGCAGCCCGACCGTGAAAGCGTTCCTGGCCGAAGGTATGGCGTTGAACGGCGACCTCGAGAATGCCCTGCACTTGATCGACGAGCAGATCGCCCAAGTCGAACGCCCCGGGTGGGAGGAACGCCTTCAATACGCGGAAATCCTGCGCCTCAGGGGCTGGATGGCCTCGCTCAAGGGCGACCTTGAAGGCGCCGAACGGAACTATCTCGCCTCGCTCCACTGGGCGCGCCGCCAACAGGCAAAATCCTGGGAGCTGCGTACGTCGATCAGCCTCGCACGCCTGTGGCAGAGGCAAGGCAAACGCCGGGACGCGTACGAACTGCTCGCCCCGGTTTACGGCTGGTTCACCGAAGGCTTCGACACCAAGGATCTGCAGGAGGCGAAGGCGCTTCTCGTCGAACTGGGGTAGCAACCCCATGGGCGCTAAAATAGTCGCCTTCTGGGGTATTTTCCCAAGCCAAGCATTCCCGACCAACCCGCGGCGTCGCGCAGTGACATGCCGCCTGGCCCGTGCGCCAAGGCCAGGCGCAACAGCTCGGTGCCGGTCTTGATCTTGCGGCCGCGTTGGATCGCCTTGTGCTCGATGGCCAATTGATCCAGGTCGAGATCCGGCGGCAGACGAGCCAAAAGCGCGGGAAATTCGTCGGTGTGGAGCGATGCTATGTTTTGCATCTGCTCCCAGAATCGTACCGAATTCGAGCCGAGTCCAGAACTATTTTAGCGCCCATGGGTAGCAACCCCATGACATGAAGCAACGACCTGGGCATCAGCGGTCATGCGTTTTTTCCCCAGGAGGGGTGGGGGGTGCCGGAAAAACCGAGGGACAACCCCATGCATCGCCTGCAGAACTGGCGACTGACACGCTAGGGCAATCCGTTCGGGCTCTTTTAGACGGCCGAACGCGCCGGATATCCAACCTTAATATACCCCGACTGTCATGTCCGTTTTCAAGGGTTCCGGACGTGAAATCCCATCCGCTGTCATGTCTCGGTTGCCATCTATGATGCAGGCAGGCGCGGTGGAGGGCGGGAACTGAGCGACGGTTGATCATGCTGTGATACGCGGGTTGGTTACCGCAAGACCATGGTGCGTCGCGGGCCTGCCTCTTTCTCTATGTCGGAAATCGCGTTCCAGTCGGGGTATCGAGGATTGCCCTGACCGTCCCGCCCTCCGCCGTGCATGCCGGATGGTGATCGGGGTGTTCGGTCAGCCGCTAGAATGACGGTGCGCGATCATCGGTCAGGGCGCTTCCCATCGGCCGATGCACTCCTCATCTGTCCCGGTCGTTCCGCGCGCCGGGCTGTCTCCTTTATCGGTTGACGACGCGGCACGCTGGAGCAGGTTGTTGACCCAGTTGGGCAAATCTTTTCTGATGGCGTCGTTACGGCAGAGTTCTTTGTAGGTGGATCCGTGGTGATGCAGGCAATGGACCAGACGAACCCGGCCAGTTCGCGTGCGATCGCCGTGACCACTACTTGCTTCAACTTTCCCTTGGCCATCATGTGACGATAGCGCTGACATAGCCGGGTTTGCGCTTTCCAAGCGATCTCGCGCACCGCATCGGGCACTGCATCGACGGCTGTCAGCTTGTGACGCGCGACACGGGCTGGGAAGCGATAGCTGTGTGCAGCCTCGATCAGCAGGGAGCGGGCGTGGACGTCACCCGCCTTGGTGATAGCCCCAATGCGGCGCTTTGGGCCAGTGGAATGCTCGGACGGCACCAAGCCGAGATAGGCCATCAAGTTGGGTGCTGACACAAAGCGCGACGGATCGCCGATAGCCGCGGCCAGCCCGGCGCTGGCGATCGTGTCTAGGCCGCGCAGCGCAGACAGGTTCTGCACCAGCGGGAACAGCGACCAGGTCGGGATCTGCGCTCGTAGATAGCCATCAACACGATCGCGCCGCTGTTCGCCCAGACGCACCGCCTCGATGCTCTCCTCCAGCACAATTTGTTGCGCCGGTTGAGCGAAGCTCTGATCGGCCAGCCAGCCTCGATGCGCCTTCGTCCAGGCCGTGCGGCCGGCCGGATAGATCCGCTCGTGACGTAACAGAAACGCACTCAGCTGCTGGCGTGCTGCGCGCACCGCTCGCACTGCCGCCAGTCGGGCGCGGATCAGATCGCGCATCGCCTCATGTGCCGCATCCGGCACCCAGACCGCGGTCAGCAATCCGCCTCGATGCAAGACCGCCAGGCTGGCGGCGTCCCGCTTGTCGGTCTTCTGCCGATCGCCACTCTTGCGGGGGATCATTGAGGGAGCAACTACCATGCAGTCTTCGTTCATCTTGGTAAGGGCGCGATGAATACCGTAGCCGCAAGGGCCGGCTTCGTAGCAGAACTTCAATGGACCGCTGCCAGCTTGGCGCAGCCGCCTAACCAGCTTCTCCACCGCCGCAGCGGTGTTGGGCAATGTGCCATACGGCGCAGCCTTCCCGACGTCACCGGCGGCGGTAACCGCGACGACGATCGTATCCTTGTGTACATCCATGCCGATAAATCGTGTAGGCTGTTCCATGACCCGTCTCCTGTGTAAGAGGCTCCACGCCAGCCCATCCGGCGCGACCCTCGATCATTGCACATGACGAGACGGGTCACCCTTTAGGGTGGCAACAGGGCAATCGGAGGAGGGAGGTCGAGGCGGTCGGTGGAACGAGCACCAGTCTGGTTCCAAAGAGCCCTGGCCTTAATTCCCTTCCCTTCACCCGGTTGCCCCGGCAGGAAACGGACATGAGGTCTCTGGGGGAACCCGAAAAAGCCCCTTGCGAATCAGTTCTGCCGCGATTCTAGTCCTGGCATGATCCGCGCTGGCTTCCTTGATCCCGAATCGCGCAGCGACCTGATTGACCTGGCTCGCGACGGTTCCGTGGCGCATCGACTGGCCCGGCGCGCCAACGCGCTGGTGTTGTTGGATGGTGGGATGAGTTGCGGTGAAGTCGCGAAGGTCCTGTTGTTGGACGACGACACCGTCCGTACCTGGTATCGGCTATACAAGGACGAGGGCATCGAAGGCCTGGCGAGTTTTGGTTATGACGGCAGCACGTGCCGCTTGAGCGATGCGCAGCAGGACAAACTGAGGACCTGGATCGCCGAGACGCTGCCTCGGACAACCCGCGAGGTTGGCGTCTGGATCGAGACCGAATGCGGCGTCACCTATGACAGCCGGTCTGGGCTGATCGCACTGCTGCACCGGCTGGACATGGAGCATCGCAAGCCGAAAGCAGTGTCGTCCAAGCTGGACCCTGACAAGCAAGCGGCTTTTATCAAGAGTTACGAGAATCTGTTGAACCACATTGGCGACGATGAAGCGGTGCTGTTTGGCGATGCGGTGCATCCGACGCATGCGGTGCGGCCCGTGGGGTGCTGGGCGCCGAAAGACACGCCGGTCGCTGTGGAACAAACCAGCGGCCGGCAGCGGCTAAACATTCACGGTGCGATTGATCTCGAGACCGGCCAGACCCGTATGATCGAGGCAGCAACGGTGAATGCGATCAGTATGATCATGTTGCTGAGGGCGATCGAGGCGATGTATCCGGGCAAGCGGTTGATCCATCTGTTTGTGGACAATGCTCGCTACCACCACGCCAAGCTGGTGCAGGCTTGGCTGATGCGACCGGGGTGCCGGATCAAGCTGCATTTCATCCCCGCTTATTGTCCGCATCTGGATCCGATTGAGCGGCTATGGGGCCTGATGCACAAGCATGTCACCCACAATCGATGTCATGCGACATTCGCCGATTTCAAAGCGGCGATCCTCACGTTCTTGCGCGAGGAAGTACCCAGGAGATGGCACACCTATTGTGATCAAGTAACGGATAACTTCCGTATCATCTCGCCCAAGGATTTTCGGGTTCTGACCTGAGCGGGGTATAGTAGATTTGGCGGGCGGTTCCTTGCAGTAACATCTAAGTAAAATCTTTCTCTTCTTAGCGAGACCCCGCTCGCCACGATCTGCGCGGCACTAAACAAACGGCCAAGCTCTCGCCCGTAAGGCGAGAGTGCGCGCTGGGTTGCGGAGAACGCGATGTTGCCCCCAGGACTTCGCGTGGTTTGAAAGTCAAATCAAAAACAGAGGAGATCCAAACCGAAACCGTCAGGCGGCTTTCGTTCGGGTCGTCTTTTGGCGGTCGGTTAGCTCCGCGGCGATCTCGATGGCTAGTTGTGGATTTGCGCGGCGGATCTGCCGGATGCGCAACATGATGCCGAGGTGCATTGACGTACTGATCTCCCAGGCTTCCAGGAGAAGCAGATCGGCGACGGTCGTGGTGTTTCTGCCGCTTGCAGAGCGCGGAAGAGAGCTTGCGTATGAGGCGGCGGCCAGACCATTCCCGTACGAAACATCGCTGGTCTCTACGGGTCAGTTGATGTTGAAGAGCCATAACGGGAACGCGTCATCGTAAGCCGCCTTTGCGACTTCCGCTTCGCGGCGGCCATCTTCGACCAGAAGGTGGGCGTTCTTCATGTGTCGACTTGCCCCACCGTGTGATGGACCGACGCGAGCTGCTCTTCAACCCGGATTGCCCTGGATCCAAGTGTCGACTGCGGCCTTGTAGGCTTTCTGCAGCCGATTGAGCTCGGCGCCTTCTTCGTCCATGTTTCATCTCCTGGGTCATAAGTATAGCTGGCTGGGGACGAGGTAGAATGTCATTTCCGAGAAGCTCTGGCCTCGTTCCGGAGTTGTCCGTCTCATGCGACGCCCGCGTCGCGGGAGCACCCAAGACGCCTTATGCGTCCGGGTGCCGTCGTAACCCGTCGCCAGGGTCAGGAGTGTGTCGTTTTAATGAACACCGGTGGATCTTCCAAAAGCTACGCGTTGAACTCGACCAACATCGATTTGTGCCTGTCGTTATTCCCGTGGGCGCATTTCCGCACCACCAAATCCGCCGTGAAGATGCAGACATCGCTGGATCTGCGCGGCAACATTCGGAGTTTCATCCACATTTCGGACGGAAAGCTGCACGATGTGCACGCACTCGATATGCTCGTGCCGGAGGCTGGTGCCATCTATGTCATGGATCGTGGGTATGTTGATTTCGCCCGTTTGCATGGACTGCACCCCGGGCCTGTGTAGAAGTGAATATCCGACTCGAACCATCGTAATAACCTGTTGGAATTGTCCAGTCGCGTAATATGCTTTCGCCCTGCCAACGAGGGGCAGATTGACAGCAACGAAGGCGGCGCTATCGCCACCATGATCACCGCCAACGGCTACAACGACGTTACGCGCATGTACAGCATCGCCTTGCGTGACGGCGTCGACTACAACCTAGCCTATATCGGCTCAGACTTCACCATGACGCTGCCCGGACCGTTCGACACGGGCTACATGCGCGCCCTATTTGACTACGGCTACCTGCACGCCCGTCGAGGCTACGACTGGTCTAAAAACCCTTACGACTCCCCTCATAAATACACAACGTCACTACACGAGGCCTAGAGTTCGAGAGAACAACGGCTGCTGGTCGAGCAGTCGGGTAAACGCCAGCTACTGGGGTCGGGTTTCTCGAACCGCTCGAATTCGGCTACGAGGCGCAGAAATGGCGGATTTCCGTGCCGTGCCGCGGCTTCCGGCGGCCAGACGGGAAAAGATAAATTGCTCGGGCTACGTGAAGCACGATTTCATCGGCGTACGTGTCGACTTCTCACATTCTGCCATGTCGGTGCTGAGTCCAAACGTCTTTGAGACGGTTCCGCTGATAACCTAAGAATTCGGCCATTTCAGCGCCTCTCGCCCGAATTTGAGCGGTCAGAGAAACCCGCAACCAGTAGGAAGCGACAAGTGATCTTTGCCGAACTCAGAGGCGACGAAGTGTCTGAAGGTTCGGATTGGCCCAACGGTTCGGCCAATCGTCGACTTTGACGACCAATCGCCAGAACCCGTGGATTTGTGCATAGCGCGTTACACACAACTCCACCGGCTCATCAACAACAGCCAAGGTAGGTATTCATTTATATTGTAAGGTTAAATATAGCGTAGCGTAGTGCGAAGATCTTATCTTCAATATCTCACTGAGCGTCAGTCGGAGGCATGTTGTATGGCACGATCCATGGCTCCGGCGTTTCGCTGTCGCTCTTGCTGTCGCTGACGCCCCCGTGGCTTGCGTGGTGCACGGGCGGGGGGCGCGACCCTGTGCATGGCTCTCAATATCGATCTCGAAGATCGTAGAGTGGTGGAAGAGAGCTCGCCCCTGTATTCCGTTACGTGACGAAAGACAGAGGCGAGCGGCTGCAAGTCTTGCCGATGGCTAATCCGGTTGGTTCACGCCGTCTCGCTGTCGCTCTTGCTGTCGCTGGTACCCCGCGGTTTACGCGGCGCGCGGGCCGCGGCAACTCTGCGCCGATAGCTTTCGACGTTCATTTCAAAGATCGTCGAGTGGTGCACGAGGCGGTCGACCGCCGCGAGCGTCATGGAGAGTAAGGACCTGGCCATTCAGGCGTTGGCGCGATCGACGACGATCAGTGATTTGTCGGTCCGACACAGCGTAAGTCGCAAGTTCGTCTACCAGCAAGCGCACAAGGCCGGTGCGGCGTTGGATGAGGTTTTCTTATCTGGTACGCCAGAAGACGACGTGCTGTTCCACCTGGTCGTCAGCAAGACTTGGTTGCGCCAGGTGATCGTCGCGCTGACGCTAGAAACCCCGCCTGCACAAACCGGATGAGGAAACTAAGGGACGCAAAAAGGACGTGGGTGCCAACTAAAACCGCTTGACATTAAAAGCGGCGTTGGTGCACATGGCCGGTCCAGGGATGATAGGATGGCCTCCAGCTCTCTGGTTCTGATTATCCCGATGCCGCACAAACACAACGCCAACCGCCGTCACCACATCCCGAAGATGTCGTTCAAGGTGCAGAACTGGCCGGCCTACGAAGCGGGTTTGCGCCGGCGGGGCAGCTTGACGTTGTGGATCGAGGATTCAGCGCTGGAATGCTGGCAGACCACTGGGCCGAGCGGGCAGGCTCGGTATATGGACGCGGCCATTGAGACCAGCCTGATGCTGCGCACGGCGTTCAAGCTGGCGTTACGCCAGACCGAGGGCCTGATGACGTCGGTGCTGACGTTGATGGGCCTGACGATCTCAGCGCCGGACCACAGCACGGTCAGCCGCCGGGCGGAGACACTGCCGGTGATCCAGCCTGCCACCGTGCCACCCGGTCCGTTGCACGTATTGATCGACAGCACCGGGCTGCAAGTCTACGGGGCGGGTCAATGGCTGGAGGCGAAGCATGGCGCCAAGTCGCGCCGGAAATGGCGCAAGTTGCATCTGGCAGTCGATGCTGCCAGCGGCATGATCGTGGCGCAGACGCTGACCGACCAAGATGCCGACGATCCGTCCCAGGTCGGCCCACTGCTCGATCAGATTGACGAACCGATTGGCCAGGTGACAGCCGATGGTGCGTATGATGGCTCACCCACCTACCAGACAATTGCAGCGCACAGCGATGGCATCGAGGTGGTGATCCCGCCGCGCTCGACGGCCGTCCCGAGCGGCGAACCGGGTCCGCCGACACAGCGTGATAGCCATCTGGCGATGATCGCGGAACAAGGTCATCTGGCTTGGCAGGCCACAACCGGTTACGGCCAACGGTCCTTAGTAGAAACGACAATGGGTCGTTACAAGTCGCTGATCGGACCACGGCTGCGAGCCCGCGGCTTTCCGGCTCAGCAGACCGAGGCTGCCATCGGCGTGGCGGTGCTGAATCGGATGCTGGCGACCGGACGCCCGGATTCCGTCCGTCGCCAGCCGGTCATCGCATAGCAGCTTGGGATTTGGGGTCCTCTCGCCCTCCGTCGGGAAGTGCACCAATGGGCGTTGGTGCACATGGCCGGTCCAGGGATGATAGGATGGCCTCCAGCTCTCTGGTTCTGATTATCCCGATGCCGCACAAACACAACGCCAACCGCCGTCACCACATCCCGAAGATGTCGTTCAAGGTGCAGAACTGGCTCGGCCTACGAAGCGGGTTTGCGCCGGCGGGGCAGCTTGACGTTGTGGATCGAGGACTTAGCGCTGGAATGCTGGCAGACCACTGGGCCGAGCGGGCAGGCTCGGTATATGGACGCGGCCATTGAGACCAGCCTGATGCTGCGCACGGCGTTCAAGCTGGCGTTACGCCAGACCGAGGGCCTGATGACGTCGGTGCTGACGTTGATGGGCCTGACGATCTCAGCGCCGGACCACAGCACGGTCAGCCGCCGGGCGGAGACACTGCCGGTGATCCAGCCTGCCACCGTGCCACCCGGTCCGTTGCACGTATTGATCGACAGCACCGGGCTGCAAGTCTACGGGGCGGGTCAATGGCTGGAGGCGAAGCATGGCGCCAAGTCGCGCCGGAAATGGCGCAAGTTGCATCTGGCAGTCGATCTCCAGCGGCATGATCGTGGCGCAGACGCTGACCGACCAAGATGCCGACGATCCGTCCCAGGTCGGCCCACTGCTCGATCAGATTGACGAACCGATTGGCCAGGTGACAGCCGATGGTGCGTATGATGGCTCACCCACCTACCAGACAATTGCAGCGCACAGCGATGGCATCGAGGTGGTGATCCCGCCGCGCTCGACGGCCGTCCCGAGCGGCGAACCGGGTCCGCCGACACAGCGTGATAGCCATCTGGCGATGATCGCGGAACAAGGTCATCTGGCTTGGCAGGCCACAACCGGTTACGGCCAACGGTCCTTAGTAGAAACGACAATGGGTCGTTACAAGTCGCTGATCGGACCACGGCTGCGAGCCCGCGGCTTTCCGGCTCAGCAGACCGAGGCTGCCATCGGCGTGGCGGTGCTGAATCGGATGCTGGCGACCGGACGCCCGGATTCCGTCCGTCGCCAGCCGGTCATCGCATAGCAGCTTGGGATCGGGGTCCTCTCGCCCTCCGTCGGGAAGTGCACCAATGCC
>CAVYXX010000044.1:0-13638 GCA_963772355.1 uncultured Alphaproteobacteria bacterium
TGGCATGCTGCCGGCGAGCTGGCCTTGAAGCGCATGGCCCTGACCGATGCCATCTCCCATCTCAACCAGGGGCTTGAACTGATCTCCACCCTGCCTCGGTCATCGCAACGAGACGCCAGCGAATTAGGGCTGCGCAGCCTGCTTGGCACCGCGTGGATGGCGCTCAAGAGCTGGCCCGCCCCTGAAATCTGGACCAGCCTGCATCCAGCCCTTGCTCTGGCGAAGTCGCTCGGGCGCCACGACGCGCTAGCGCCGATCTTCTCGGGATTGACATTAAGCGTTTTTACGCAGGGGCGTATAGCTGAGGCCCTGCCATGGGTTGAGGAGATGCTGGACGTCGCGAAGGCGACCGGCGATGCTGACCTGCTGATCGTAGGGCGTGGACTTGCTTGCACTTGCTACTGTTGGGCGGGCGAGTTCACCAAGGCCCGGAGCACGCCAGCAAGGTGCTGGACCTCTACGACACCGAAACGCATCGGCATCTCGCCGACATCCTCAACCAGGACCCCAAAACTGTCGCCGGAGTTGTCGGTTCGATTAGCACCTGGATATTGGGCTACCCGGATCGGGCATTGCGGTTGAACAATGAAAAGGACGCGCACGCGCGCCAGCGCGGCCAGCTCTTCGACCTCGGATGGGCTCTGACCATTGGGGCGCACGAATTCGATCACCGCTTCACACAAGCGGACCTGCGCAAGCGTGCCGAAGAATGTGAGCGGCTGGGTCGCGAAAATAGCCTACCCGTGCTATGGGCGCAGCGGGCACCCATTGTATATGGCATGGCCCTCATCCGGGAAGGCAGACCCGCCGAAGGAATTGCCCCAATAAAGGCCGGTATCGCGTTTTTTGAAGCGAACGGCGGCAAGGTCCGTATGCCGGTCCAGAAAGCATTCCTGGCCGAAGCCATGGCGCTGGCCGGCGACCTGGACAACGCCTTGGCCCCTGATCGACGAGATCATCGTCCAAATCGAACGCCCCGGATGGGAGGAACGCCTTTCATACGCCGAGGTCCTACGCCTCAAGGGCTGGATGCTCTCGCTCAAGGGCGACCTTGAAGGTGCCGAACAGAACTTTCTCGCCTCGCTGGACCTGGGCGCGCCGCCAGCAGGCGAAATCTTGGGAGCTGCGCGCTTCCACCAGCCTTGCGCGAATCCGGCAGAGCCAAGGCAAGCGCCGAGAGGCGTATGAATTGCTGGCCCCGGTCTACGCCTGGTTCACCGAAGGCTTCGACACCAAGGATTTGCAGGAGGCGAAGGCGCTGCTGGACGAGTTGGGTAGTCGAAAGTAGCCTGGTTCGAAAGAGGTGCGTCCGCGTCGAGGCCGTCTGTCGGTGGCCCGAATAATATCAGACACAGAGCAAAAGCGTTGCCAGCCAAAGATAACGTGGTGGCCTGTCTGCGTCGATCATGGACAACCGACAACATAGTGATTTCATCAAGTCGGCTGGATGACGTCGGGACAGGCTCGGAGTTCTCTCTCAAGAGACCTGCCGCGGGCGATACCTGGGATTTTGCCATCAAGCGCCTCGGCACGTCTTATGATCGCCCAGTCTTACGATCGCGCGATTTCATCGTCGCTGTAAACGTCCCAGCCCGACGAAACAGAACCGGATCAGGAAGATGTCATGCCGATAGCATCAGGCCAGTCCCTGTCCCGTCGGTGAACGCACTCTTCGCAGAGCTCGATGCGCAGCGGCGTCGCGACAGCGAAGTTGCCGAACAACTACAGCAGCGCAAAGAGGAGGAACTATTGAGTTCAGGAAGCGCCTGAATAATCCTCGGTCGCGAATTCGGGGCTCCGTCGGCGAGCGCCTTGCCGTGGCGACCAGTGGCACCTCGATGAGAGTCGTCGTCAGGGTCGCCGGCACGAAGCACTGGTTCTGGCGCGCGGTTGACCAGGAGGGCTTCGTTCTCGACGTTCTGGTCCAGAGCCGGCGCGACAAGAAGGCCGCCAAAATCGCGCAAATCGAACGCCCCGGCTGGGAGGAACGCTTTTACTACGCCGAGATTTTGCGCCTCAAGGGCTGGATGCTTTCCCTCAAGGGCGACCTTGAAGGCGCCGAGCGGAACTTTCTCGCCTCGCTCGACTGGGCGCGCCGCCAGCAGGCGAAAATGTGGGAGCTGCGCACGTCGACCAGCCTCGCGCGGCTGTGGCAGAGCCAGGGTAAACGCCAGGACGCGTATGGGTTGCTCGCGCCGGTTTACGGCTGGTTCACCGAAGGCTTCGACACCAAGGATTTGCTGGACGCGAAGGCTCTGCTGGAGGAGCTGGCATGAACGACCGGCAGACGCGGTGTTCAGTTCAATCACAACAACTGGACAGACCTCGCCGGTAAGGCCCAATCTCCCTGTGCGATAGTCCTCGTGGTGTGACCATGGATGTCGGCGACTTTCTGCGAGAGCTGGGACTTCAGCAATACGAGGCGGCCTTCCGCGACAACCGGATCGACATCCGGGTGCTGCCGAAGCTGACCGCCGAGGACCTCAAGGACCTTGGCGTCACGATGGTCGGCGACCGGCGCATGCTGCTTGATGCGATTGCCGCTCTCCGTGAGCCGACGGCGCCTGCGGTCAAGGCTGGTGGGGATGTTCTGGACGCCGGGCTCATCCGGGGCACGGAAGCGGCCTCGACCGCGGAGGCCGAACGCCGCCCGCTCAGCGTGATGTTCTGCGATCTCATCGGCTCCACCGCACTCTCGTCGCGGCTCGATCCCGAGGATCTGCGCGAGGTCATCCGCACTTACCAAGCCTGCGTCGCCAACACGATCCAGCAGTTTGACGGCTTCATCGCGCGTTACGTCGGTGACGGGGTGCTGATCTATTTCGGCTGGCCGGAAGCCCGTGAGACCGATGCCGAACGCGCCGTGCGGGCCGGCCTCGCCGTTGCCGCCGCGGTCAGCGCAACACCCGTGGGCGGCGAACCGCTACATGTCCGCGTTGGTATCGCAACGGGACTTGTGGTCATAGGCGAGCCGATCGGGTCGGGTGATTCCCGCCAGCAGACAGCGGTCGGTGAAACGCCGAACCTTGCTGCACGCCTACAGGGCCTCGCCGGGCCAAATCAGGTGGTGATCGACGCAGCCACAAGGCGGCAGATCGGCGGCCTGTTCGAGTGCCAGGACCTCGGCACGGTCGAACTCAAAGGTCTGCCGGCGGCGGTTCCGGCCTGGCAGGTATTGTCCGAGAACCGCACGCTCGGCCAGTTCGAGGCGCTACGTTCCGGCGCCACGCCACTGGTCGGCCGCGACGAGGAGATGGAACTGCTGCTCCGCCGCTGGACGCAGGCGAAGGCCGGCAACGGACGGGTGGTGCTGATTTCCGCCGAACCGGGCGTTGGCAAGTCCCGCCTCGCCGAGGCGCTGGCCGAGCGGATCGCCGCCGAACCGCACATCCGGCTACGCTATTTCTGCTCGCCGCACCATCAGGACAGCGCGCTCTATCCGGTGATCGCGCAAATGGAGCGAGCGGCGGGTTTCCGGCACGACGACGCGCCGGCGGCCAGGCTCGCCAAACTGCAAGCACTGCTCGCGGCCACCGCACCGCCGATGGAAGACGTGGCGCTGATCGCGGAGCTGCATGGCTTGCCGTCAGCCGATCTCGCGCCGCCGCTCGATGTCACGCCGCAGCGCAAGAAGGAGCAAGACGTTTGAGGCGCTGCTGCGGCAGGTTGAAGGTCTGGCACGGCAGCAGCCGGTGCTGATGGTGTTCGATGACCTTCACTGGATCGACCCGAGTTCGCGCGAACTGCTGGACCGGGTGATAGAGCGGGTGGCGGACTGGCCGGTGCTGTTGCTGGCGATGTTCCGCCCCGAGTTTCAGCCGCCGTGGACCGGGCAGCCGCAGGTGACGCTGCTGACGCTGGCCCGGCTCGACCGGCAGGACACGGCGGCGATGGTCGCCAACGTCGCCGGGGATGCGGCGCTGCCACCCGAGATCATGGAGGAGATCGCCGAACGCACCGACGGTGTGCCGCTGTTCGTCGAGGAACTGACCAAGGCGGTGCTCGAAGCCGGTGCTCAGGGACCGCGGCACTGTCCGCCATGCCACATCCAGGACTGTCGGTGCCGGCGACGTTGCATGCCTCGCTGATGGCGCGGCTGGATCGGCTGGGACCGGCTGCCAAGGACGTTGCGCAAGCGGGCGCGGCGATCGGTCGCGAGTTCGGCTACGGGCTGCTGGCGTCCGTCACCGATCTGCCGGAGCCGCAACTACGCGAAGCGCTCGATCGGCTGACGAACGCCGGTCTGTTGTTCGTCCGTGGCACCCCGCCCGATGCAGTCTACACCTTCAAGCACGCGTTGGTGCAGGACGTCGCTTACGAAAGCCTACTCCGCAACAAACGCCGAGAGTTGCATAAAAATGTTGTCCGAGCGTTAGAAGAGGGACACCCCAGACCTGGCCGAGACGCAACCTGAGATCCTTGCTCGTCACTACACGCACGCAGGCCTGATCGAGAAAGCCATTGCTAATTGGCTGAGAGCGGGTGAACAAGGAATAGCGCGGTCGGCGATGGTGGAAGCGATCGCACAAATGCAAAAGGGCCTCGATCTTCTACAGCAGCTGCCGGATGGTACCGAACGCGATCGTCAGGAACTCACGCTTCAGCTCGCCTTGGGCGGAGCACTGATTGCGTAAGGGCTATACGAAGAAGACCGGAATGGCCTATATTCGAGCGCGCCAGCTGTGCGAGCAGCGTGATGACAAGTCGAGTTTATTCCGGGCCTTATGGGGTAATTTTATATACCATCATGCACGAGGCGAAATCAACCGATCTCATCAAGTTGCCAACGATCTACTCAGTCTAGCTGAGCGGGAGGACGACAAAACAGGCCAGTTGGCCGGTCACCGAGCGGTGGGAGATAGTTTGCTCCACTTAGGGCGGTTGGCTTCGGCGCGGGAGCACTTTGAGCGGGGAATTGCCCTTTCTGGTCCGATGGACCATCGGTCGCTAACGTTCTTGACCGCTGAGAATCCGCGGATAGCGAGTCTCATCCTTTCTGTCGATGGCGCTGGCATTCATGGGTTTTCTGGATCAAGCCTTGGCTGGGACCGCCGATGCGCTCGAGGCGGCGCGAGACCTATCGCATCCAACCAGCCTAGCGTTCGCGCTGAGCGTTGGCTGCCGGATTCATTGCGTTCTGGGTAGCATACGCATCGCTCGTCAGCTCGCCGACGAGCTGATTGTTCTTACTACGGACCAAAACTTTGCCTATTTTCATTCCTTAGGGCATATTTATCGTGGTTGGGCTTCTCGTAGAAGAGGGCGAACTTGCGATCGGAATAGAGCTCCTGCAAAGTGGTATTTCCAGCTTCAGACAAATGGGGGGAGTATTTCTTCTTCCGCTCTTCCTCGGATGGCTTTCGACTGCTTTCGCGAAAATGGATAAGGTTGAAAAGGGACTAGAACAACACTCTGCGGCACTTACTCTTTCAACACAAACCGGCGTTCGATGCTACGAGGCAGAATTACACAGAATAAAGGGCGAGTTTTTGCTCGCTGGTTGTGGTGACGCCGCGGCCGAAGCCCAATTTGGAGACGCAATCAGATCGGCGCGCCATCAAGAGGCGAAGCTCTTCGAGCTGCGGGCTTCCGTTGGACTTGCCCGTCTGTGGGTTCGTCAAGGAAAGCTAGCCGAAGCACGAGATCTACTTGCGCCGGCCTTTGCGTGGTTTACCGAAGGCTTCGATATGCCGGATCTGCAGAAAGCGCGCGAACTGCTCGTTACCTTGGGTGCTTGAGGCGGCGCCACGGCTGTCCGCCAAAGGAAGCGCATTTGCCAACGCGCGCAGGATCAGAGGGGCGGATACCCATAGGCGCTAAAATAAGCCGGATATCTGACGTGTGGCTTTCGGTTTCGAGGCGCGTTGGCCAGTTGGCACGGTCGGCGAAGCGAGTAAGAGCCTCGCGCCAGTTCAGCCGCGTGGCGTCCGCGAATGGTAGGCGCGGCGGACGCCTTGCTGCGAGACGGCCGAGGGCTAGGTCGAATTCCCAGACCACGCTGCGCGCCCGCCGCTCGACGATGACGCGCAGCGAGTGCATAGAGCTAACTTGAGCGGGTTGCGCGAAGTGAGGACCTGTCGCGCAGGTGATGCAGGCGAGGAGGAGTGCGCACAGACACATATCGCGCACGGTACCGGTGGTCGGATACGTCGAACTCGATCGCCGCCCGGAGGCTATCGATTTCGACGCTCTGCACGATCCCGAAGTAGACGTTGGCATAGCGATCGGTGACCAGCCTTGCAGGTAAGTTCGGCTCCTCGCCGCCGGTGACGGTCAGCGGCGGGTCCGACGTGAAGGCCGCGTATCGACGCGCCATGGCATCGTCGAGTTCACCATGCAGGAACGACGCTTCTTCCTCGAGCCTGGTCTCGATCATCGCGGAAAGGCGCTCGTAATTTCGTATGTAGGAGTCCCGGAGCGAATCAATTATCGAGGCAGGATCCACGCCTGTGGCGTCTATGCCCTGGCAGTGCGCGAGCAGCGCCGCGAATGGGTTCGCGTCATTAACAATAACGCGGTGGCGGTCTGCGACTGTCCGCGCTACGATGCCGGTTCCCGCCATCAAGTCGAGCAGGGTGCGCCCTCGCTAAGGGCCGTTGCGATCACTGGACCGTGAAGCCGGCGAGCCGGAGTTCTCGGCCCGGGCACGCATGATCGTCTGCCGACTGACCTTCAACTCCCGCGCCACATCCGACACCGTGGCACCGGCGGTAAGCCGAGCACGCACGTCGGCCCTCCGCTCCGGCGGCAGTGCGAACTTGCGACCCGGATGTCTGCCGGCCGCCGCAGCGCGCGCCAGACCAGCAGCAGTCCTCTCGCGGATCAACGACAATTCGAACTCTGCCATTGCCGCGATTACATGCATCAACACTTTGCCGGCCGCACTGGTCAGGTCCGTGCCGCCTAGTTGCAGGCAATGGACGCGCACGCCCGCACCCTCCAGCTTTGCTACGGTCTGCAAGACGTCGATGGCGTTACGCCCCAGCCTGTCCAACTTGGTGACGACGAGAACATCGCCTCGCTCCAGCCGTTCAAGCAGTTTCCCGAAGCGTGGCCGCTGTGCCGCTGCTGCTGCGCCTGATACACTTTCCTCGAATATCCGGTGCGGCTCGATCGCGAACCCCGCGCCCGTGATCTCCTGCACCTGGTTCTCGGTAGTCTGCTCGCCGGCGGCGGTGCTGACACGACAATAGGCAAAAACTCTGGACACCCGACGTCTCCTTCGTCCGTAATTGGTGTCCGTTGATATCTCGGTGTCCATAATATGTGAAGCCCTAATACGGACATATCAGACATTGGGTGTCTGTATACGACCCAATACGGACGCATGCGATTACCGCATGGCTTACGGCAATTTGCCACATCCAGTCTGTCCCGGCGCGAAAGTGGCCGCGCCGACGCAGGCTGCTGCTATATCCGGAAAGAACGCTTCGCCGCTATGGTGGCGCCCCATGACAGACGACACCCTGCCAGACCTTCGGCTGATTCTCCGCAACACCGAAAATGCCGCCCGGGACAGCCAAGCGGCGTTAGACGCAGCGACCAGGGCCGAGATCCTGCTCGTGGGCGTCATCCCACGCCTTGAGGCCATCGAAAACCGTTTGGCCAGCATCGAGCGGCGGCAGCATGACGTGGAGGACAGCATCTCACGCAGCCTGATGCTGCTCAGACGTCGGGAGACGTGGGTAGAGTTGCACGAGCGGAACCGCCGCGATAACGACGAGCCAATGTGGGTTGAGTGATCCGCTTGCCTTGATCACCCGTTACCTGGACCAGTTTCGCGACCGTGCCTCCAAGCTTCGTCAAAGCAGGCGGCCTCTTACCGCGCCTTTAGAATCGGCGCCATAAATCCCGCCAGACCGGCAAAGCAATTGCGAAATCGGGATCAGGGGGCGTTGTACTTGTCGCGGGTGGCAAGAACGGACACGTCACTTGCTTCTGGCGGAATCTCAATGGACGCAAGGATTACAAAGGTGGCCGATCGATTCGTTTCAGGACCCACCTTCGCCATCATCGTCCTCGAAATCGCCGCCCTCGATCAGAGGCGTGTCATCCGGCTGCTTCTCCATCTTCGCGAGCATCCGCCGAAACTCCATCATCTCGTGCGGCTCCAGTAAATTATAGTCTAAAGATAGCTTTACCGCGACAGGACCCTCGCCGTCCGCGCCGGTGTGCAGCATCTTATCACCGAAGACCGCGGGTAGCTTTTTCCCGGCAAACCACTTGTACGCCTCGAATTTGACGCGACAGGCGTTCGCCATCTCAGGCGTCGCCTCGCTCGCCAGTTTCACACCTTTCTCTGCAACCGCGTGCGCTTGCATATTTTGCGCCAATACAAACCTATTTTTCGCGTCGGGACGCTGGTCGACCTGTCCGTACAGCGTGGATCGGCTCGGCATCCCAGGTTCCGAGAGAATGTCAAAAAGCAATTCACCCTCTGCCATCCGCGCGCAAATGACATTGAAAAGGACGGGATTGAATTTCGACGGCTTGCCGGGTCGGCGCTTCGCTTGCGGCGAAAACCCACACTGCGGGCAAATGTAATTCGGGAGGCTGACGCTCATGTCTCGTAATAACTCTTCCGCCCGTGATCGAACTGCGCGGCCCAGCAGACCGTGCAGCCGCCGGTTCCTTCTAGAGGGTTCGTCCAAAAACTTGTCCCGCCGCATTTTTCGCAGCGCGCGCCTGGTTTCGCCGCAAGCTCGGGGGTCAGCCACTTGGGCGGGTGCGTATGCCGAGCCGGGGCCAACTGACGGCAACTGTCGCGGTGGCGAATAATGGACTGGTGACTTAGGCCATTGGCGCGAGCGATGGCGCGTAGTGAGATCGTGCCGGAGCGAACAGCCGCCTCAATCTCCCGTCGGGCCGGGCTATGGCAGATTGAACACACCCCCCCCTCGGAGCCGCCGTTGGCATCGGGGCCCGCGGGAGGCCATAGGCACATCGTGGGCAGGGGTATGGCAAAAATGACCTCCCAGCGCCAGTCGCTGCAAGTTTTCGGCCGTAGGCATATCACGGGAGCCGGGGATAGCGCGAGATATGGGACTGGTCTCCAGCCTCGCGCGCGTAGCGCGTGACCACGAGACGACGGATACCTGTTCGAGCTACGTTCTTACCCGTGGCGGCTTAGGTGCAGTTTTGAACAAATCGGCAGGCGACCCCGCGTTCCGAGATTTCCGCGACGATGTCGCGCGCGGGTCTGGTGACAGTCAGCTGGCGGGTCGATTTCGGTTGTCACTTTGAAAATTATTTGGCGTAGGATTTTGAGAATTAATCGGCGCTGCCGGTGTGCGCGGACCGAAGCGGGTCACGCGCTCGCGTATAGACGGGACGGATGCTCGCTCTATCCTTCGCCGGCCCGCTGCGATGGGAGCAGCGCGGCGAGAGCGAGGAGGAAGCGATGCCGTTCGATGGGATTGCTGATCCGGTAACCGCGAAGTCGCTGCAGGCGCTGGAACTCATGGAGGACCGGCTTCAGGGTGGTCGCAAGTGGACGCGCCACTTTATGTTCAGGGACGGCGGCAAGATGTGCCTGCTCGGTGCTAGCTACTTCGGTTGCAACATCGGTGCCGGGAGGCAGGCTGACCGGGCGTTGGAATACCTCGCGCGGGCGATCAGGCCGCGGTCGCACGCCAAGGATTGGAGCGACCGCTGCTGGGTCGAGACGACCATCGCGGACTTCAACGACAACTGTGCGGGCTATGGCGAAATCGAGCGCGTTCTGCGCGCCGCGCAAGAGCTGGCCCGCGCCGACATTACGGCGGCACAGCCAGCATAAGGGGGCCAGGTCGCCGGGGCTTGTCCGTCAAACGGGGGATGAGCGGTCAGGTCCGAGTGTCCCGGAACCCTGGACGGCCAATGGCAACTCGGACGACATGATTGTCGGACGGAAACACGGACAGGGCATTGCGGCGATGAGCGATCCAGACATGATGCCGTGGCTGGTCTGGACATAGACTGCGTCCTCAAAATCCTACGCCAAATAATTTTCAAATGACACTCAGCCTCCGTCGGAGGTGCGCACAGTGGAGAAACGGCAGGCCGCATAAGGCAGTCGTTGCAAGTTACGAGCGGCAACTCATTTGACACTCACCGCGGGTCGGGCGGCACATATCTCCTCCCTGACCATCTTGACTAACTCTGAACGTTAAGCCCGAATTCTATGGTTTAGTATGCGAGACCAATCATGGCAGATGGCAAGGGCGGATGGATCATCACCCGAGGTATTAGTGTGAGAGAAGCCGCTGAATGGGTGGGGTTCAAAATCGAGAAACTGAATGAGTTCAGTGCAACCACTCGGAAAGAATTTAAGGCAAAAGTAATTAATTCGATCATAAATGATCTTAATTCGCAGTGGGAAGAGCAGCGGCATCTAACGGCGCTCAGCGCAAATCTGTTCAAATGCATGGTCCCTTCTCCTCACTAGGCTAAGTCGTCGCATTACTCATTCGGTGAGCTGCTAATGTGCCGCCTCCAGCAGGGGCCGCTCCTGCAGCATCTCCAGGTTGACCTCGGCCTCGCGCGCCAGCCGGGTGATGGCGATGTCGGTGTAGGGCGACACCGCATGCTCCGCCTCGATCCGCTTGCGAATCCGATTCACGCGCCACAGCAACGCGCCCAGGCGGCCGAGTTTCGCTGCCGTGCTTGCCCAGTGCCGCACATGGAACAGCGGTGCGAACTCGCGCGGCATGCCCGGCCGGCGCGAGAGGCGGATGCGCCGGCGGATGTAGCCGCCCTGCAGCGGGTGGATCTTTTCCACCAGCGGCATGCCGCAGAACACGACCAGGCTCAGCATCAGCCGTTTCGCCGGCAACCCGTCCGCGACCGCTCGGCGCAGCAGCGTCTCGATGTGTTCCAGGCTGTAGGTACTGCGTCCAGGCCCGCTGGTAGACGCCCTGCCAATCGGCCTGGCTCATGCGGCTGTGGCCGGTGCAGACATGCTCCAGGTCGTACTGGTTCATGTCCTGCTCCATCGCGACCTTCTTGCGATACAGCTTCTGGTGATCCTCCGATCCCGGCAGCGGGGTCAGGATGAAGAATTCCAGGCAGTCGACCGGCAGCTCACGCTTCAGGATCTCGATGTCGTGCTGGATCGACTCGACCGTATCCTCGGGGAAGCCGAGGATATAGCCGCAGAACGTAATGATCCCGACGGCGCGCCAGGCCTGCAGCATCTCCCGATACTGCGTGATCTTGTTCTGCTTCTTCTTCGCGTGCACTAGGTTGGCGGCATTGATCGTTTCGAGGCCGATGAACACGCGCGAGCAACCGGCCTTCTTGCACTTCTCGACAAAATTCGGCAGCCGGTACGCCAGCGCATCGACCTGGATCAGGAAGCCGAAGTTCAGGCCCTCGCGCTCCCGCAGGTCGATGATGCGGTCGAGGATCTCCTCCCAGTTCCGGTTGCGGGCGAAATCATCGTCGGTGATGAAGAAGCGAGTCACGCCCTCGGCCAGATGCGCGCGCAGCAGCGCCTCGACATCGTCGGCGGTGCGGTGGCGGGACTTGCGGCCCTGCACATTGATGATCGGTACAAAACGAACATTGGAACGGGCAGCCGCGCCCGGCATCAAACGATCCGATGGGCGGCGAGTAGCGCTGCAGGCGCTCCGGCGGCAGGAACGGCGCGACGGCGCCCTGCAGCGTCGGCAGGTCATTGAGGTAGTTGTAGACCGGCTTCAGTGCGCCGGCGTGGGCGTCCTGCAGCAGCGCCTCCATCCGCTCCTCCGCCTCCCCGGCATAGAGCGTGATGCCGAGGTCCAGCGCCTCCTGCAGGTCGGGGGGCAGGCCATCCAGCATCGACAGGCAGCCGCTGACGTGGAAACCGCCGATCACCACGTCGATCCCGCGCGCGCGGAATGTGCGTCCGAGGTCCACCGCGCGGGGAAACTGGTTGCTCTGCACGCCCACCAGGAAAACGATCCCGGCGCCGGCCGCCTGGATGCGCTTTGCGACGCGGTCGACGGAGATGACGCTGTTGCACTCATCCCAGCCGTCGAACGTAATGGTGACGTCAGGACCAAGCGGGTGGTTTTCGGCGGCGGCCTGCACGATGGCGAAGAGACTTGCCAGCGAGTTGGACGGGATCGAGGCCTTCCACCACTGAATTACATAGCCTTCGTCATCATAATGCGAAGGCTTGATCATCTCGACGTGGAATGTCTTAGACATTCATTGCTCTGTACCGCCCCCGGTTTCTGGACACCGTGTTGAACCCTACGCTGCCTTGGCGGCGGGTTGAGCTGTCACCTGCGGTGCTCAGCCGGACTGATGAAGCCATGGCGTTCGACTAGCCATGTCGTGTTATATGCTTCCTGGAACTGTAGCAATGCTGCTTCAGTTCCTCAATGGTGTCACGAAGGTCTGCATCCATAGAAGCGTCTCCTTCGGCGTGCGGATGAACCGTTCGGCACAACCGTTGCCTCGCGCGCCTGTGCAGAGGCCGGCGAGCTTTCGATGCCGCGGTGAGTGTCAAACGAGTTGCTGCTCGTCTCGCGCATGCCAACCACAAGGTTACTGAATTTTTCCGCGGGCGTCGGAACCGGCAGAACGATTTGCGGAGAGACGCAAAGCCTCCTGCGCTGCCTGATTGGTGACTTTCAGGATGCGGGCGTTGTGCTCCATCCATCGCTGCGCCGCATCGGCAACAAACCGCCGCTGCTGCTCGGCTGCCTGCAGCACGAGTTCCTGAGATATCCGCGCGCCGGCGCGCATGGTCTGACTCACCCACTCGATCCAGGCCGACCGGGCTTCTGTCATGGCGCTGACGGCAACCCTGGGAAGGGCGGAAACCGTCTGAAGGTCGGGAGCCATCCTCTTCACCGCCTCCATATAGGTGTCAGTGACGCCCAGCACCTCCGTGCCGATGCGCTGCGTGCTGGTCGTGGCACCTTTGGCGACGCGTAGAACACTTGTCTGGGCGGCCGTAGCTGTGCGCGTGACCGCCTCAGCGGCATCGTGGACGCGGCGCTCCGCCTCTTCTTGTACCTGCCGGGCCGCCGCTTCCTGTTCGGCCTGCTGCGTTGCCTCCTCGCGCTCTTGGCGGGCCCTTGCCCGCTTCTGTTCCGCCTCTTCCTGACGGGTTTTCTCAGCTGCGGCCTGCTGTTCCCGCTCAGCTTCTGCCTGCCGCTCCGACTGGCGCTCAGCCCGCTCGCGCTCCTGTCGCGCCTTCAATCTCCGTGCCTCCAACTCATCCTCGCGGCCCTGCTCGGCCTCGGCAACGCCGGCCTCGATTTTCTCAGCGACTCCCTGTATTTGCTCTTCGCTCAGCGCGCGTTGCACCGCAGGCAGCAATTCGCGCTTTTCGTCCCGTGCATGCTGGCGAAATGTCTTTTGCAGTTCCTTGAGCCGTTCGGGGAACGCCTCGTCGTTCTTCGGCAGCGCTTCGAGTTCGGCAAGCTTTGCCCGAAGATCCTTGTTGTCCTTGATTGCCTCGGTGACGAGTTCTTTCGTTTCGGCGTTGCGTCTGAGAATTGGGAACAGGTGCTGCTCCTCAAGGCTTGCATGAAGTTCCAACTCAGTCTTCAGCTCGGTAAAGAGCTTTTCCCTGGTCTTCACCGCGCCGTCGGAGGTGTCGAGGAGTCGGGCGAATAACTCGTTCGCCTTGGCGGGGCCGGCCTGCATCACGGTTCGAAGGCT
>CAVYXX010000045.1:0-288221 GCA_963772355.1 uncultured Alphaproteobacteria bacterium
CCGCTTCTCCTGCGTTGCGCGTCGCGGCTTGGGCGCTGCCAGGTCGGGGCGGGAAAGCAGGCTCGCCGATCGAACCGGAAAGCTGGATTTGTGAGGTGGCCGCCCGAACCACGATGTCACGCTCCGGATTGAGGGTGACGGCGCCAGCCGGTGTCCAGTTGCGGGTCGACCCACTCCAGCGTTGCGGGTTGCGCTGCCGGGCGTCCTGGTAGACCGCGTGACGGGCGATGAGCACAGGGCCATCCTGCCCGGCATGACGCTGCGCCGGGGTGACGTAGCGGATGCCGCTGTGGCGGTGCTCTTAGTACTGCAATTCACGAAGCGCGCTGCCCATTGCCTGGCGGCATCCAAATCGGCGAATCCCTTGAGGGGGAACTCCGGCCGATACTTCGCGGTGCGGAACAGTGCTTCAGCGAAAGAATTATCATCACTCACGCGCGGACGCGAGTAGGATGGCTCGATGCCGAGCCAATGCAGCATGGCCAAAACTGTTGTTGCCTTCAGAGTCCCAACCTGGATGAACATGCTCCGCCGAATTTGTTATGAAAATAATCTTGTCAAACCCGGCCATCCTGGCGCTAAATGATAGAGCTTTTGCTGAAAGCGCATGGTTCTTTGTATCGACGCAGCATAAGGAGATAGTTTTTCCAGCGATCATTCGAGTTTCCACCAAACGCATGCTAGTTGCAACGAGCACCAGCAGAGAAATCGTTCACTTAGGAAAGTTATTTGTTCGCAATGCCAAGTGTGTTAATGAGCTATGTAATCACACTAACTCCTAGTGGGTTTAATTGGTGATTGCTCACCTGGGTAGCAACTGCTGCCATTGCTGTATGACCCTCGCGCCCAGTGCGACGACACATTGGATAATGGTCTCTTCGGATTCAGACCGGCGTGGGCAGAACTGTTCATCAGGGGCTTAGCCTTGCTATCGACTACGTTGAGGCGCAGTTTAGTCACCGTCAATGTGTCGAGTGACGGTATGGGTGGTGGTCCATTTCCGTGTCTCTGCCTTCTTCAGGTTCGATTGAGCAAAGCGGCATCGCCGTTTGCCGGCCAGGGCCGCTAGCGCTTGTTTGGCCGGTGGTCTGACAGCCGCATATATCCCGGCAGGAGTTAACGGAAAGTTAATGGAGGTTAGCCTCAATGGCCGGGAGACGCTGGCCCGGTCTCTACGAGGACCTATGTCAGAAAGCCGCGACGCCCCAGCGCTCACGGGGAAAAGCGGGGCATCTTAAGCAAATCTTAATACTTCCTGTGCTGTCATTCCCTTGCTGAAAAACTCAAGGCAGAACAGAACGCCATGTGCGAAAAAACCTCGGCGCGGTTCGTGGGCTACTGCTGGCTCACTCGATGCTTATGCCCACATGCCCTGACGACGAAATGCCAGCTCCTGCCCATGAGCAAAACAAGTTTGAAAATTCCCCCCTTGCTGGATCAGGCTCGCTCGTCGATTTACTCAGTGACCTCGAGCGATATTCTGCACTCCGCGACCGCAATCACGCCGTCGCAAGCTACCAGGCCTGGATAAACCGGAACAGCGCAGCCTCGGCTTCGCTGTTTGCAGCCTTTTCAACCTCGGCGTCGAACTGGCGGGAGCAGGGGACAAGGCCGGCGCTGCTACCGCCTACCAAAATGCCCTTGCGCTCAGACCCGGCTTCTACCCGGCTGCCATCAATCTCGGCACACTGCTGGAAGCAGGCGGCCAAATCGACCCAGCGCTCGCAACGTGGAGTCAGGGTTTGCAATCCGATACCTCGCGGACCGCACTCCTCGCTTACCGCGATCGCCTGGCAGAGGCCTGCCGCGTCAAGCAACAGGGCATTCCGGCCGTGCTGCATGTCGGCTGCGGTAGCTTGGCTGAAGCAAAATTGCCGCCAAACTCCTTCGGCACGGACTGGCGGGAAATCAGGGTGGATGCCCACCCTGAGGTCCACCCCGATTTCATCGGAGATCTGACCGACATGCGCGCCATTTCCGACGGGCTAGTCGATGCAGTGTATTCGTCCCAGGCGATCGAAAATCTTCATCCTCAGGAAGTGCCGCTGGCTTTGCGGGAGATGCACCGGGTGTTGAAGCTAACCGGTTTCGCACTGACAAGCGTGCCCGATCTGCAGGAGGTGGCTCGTTACATCGCCGCGGGTAAGCTCGAAGAGCCGCTCTATACGTTGCCTGCCGGTCCGGTCACGCCGCTCGACATCCTCTACGGCTATCGACCGTCCATGGTGAGCGGTTCTGCGTTCAAAGCGCCGCGCACGGGCTTTAGCAGCGCCACGCTCGCCTCGGCCCTGATCGACGCCGGCTTCCGAGCGGCTTTGGTGCAACGCGACCTGGTAGCCCTTCGTCTGACTGCGATCGCCTTTCGAAGCCTGCCCGACGAGGAGCGGATGGAACGAGCGCTGGCGCAGATACTTCCGACAGTTGCTCGACCGACTGTGCTCTACAGGAAGGCTGGTTGATACACGCTAACCTGTAATAGTTGCGTTTACGATGCAGTGACTTGTGCCGCATCTGGAGATCAGTGCCCATGCCACTTGACGCCAACACCGCCCTGTCAACGTCCGATTCCCCCTGGCTCGATGCTATCCTGGCCAGCGGCTCCTCTCTCGTATCTCTTGTCCAGAACGATGATGAGTTCTGTAACCGCCTTCGGCAGGTTTCATTAGGCGATCTAATTTTGGCCGCCGCTGCCGTTGATGCGGCTACCACCCGGACCGGTATAATCGAGCTTTATCGTGCCTGGATCGCATGCCAAGGCCCGGGCGCGCCGCAGTTGTTCGTCGCTTGGTTCAACTTGGGCGCAGAGCTGTCCAGCATAGGTGACATTTCGGGCGCGATGCTGGCTTTTCGGAACGTTCTGATGCTCTCGCCGCATTTCGAGGCCGCGGCAATAAACCTCGCCCGGTTGCTGGAAGCCGACGGGCGCTTCGAGGAAGCCATCGCCGTTCTCGACGGCGCGCTACAGCCGGACGAGGAACGGATCGGGCTGATCAACCAGCGCGCCCGTTTGCTGGAGCAGAACAAGCGCCTGCAGGAAGCCGAGCAGGAACTGATAAAAAGTCTGATGATCCAGCCTGAGCAGCCCGATGTAATCCAGCATTGGCTGCATGTCCGGCAAAAAATGTGCTGCTGGGGCATGTTGTCAGATGAGATTCCCGGTCTTTCCCGCGACAGTATGGTCCTCCACGCAGGACCGTTGAGCGCACTTGCCCTGTTCGACGACGTCGCGCTACAGCGGAGGATTAACGATGTCTGGATCCAGCGCAAGACTGCGCCCCAAGTCGAGCGGCTCAGTCCGCCCACAGGATACCGCCACGACCGAGTCCGGCTCGGTTATATATCGTCGGATTTCTGCCAGCATGCGATGAGCCTGCTGATCGCGGAGCTATTCGAGCGCCACGACCGGAGCAGGTTCGAAGTGTTCGGTTACTGCGCGAGCCCGGAGGACGGCAGCGACACCAGAGAACGTGTCATCGCCGCCTTTGATCACTTCACTCGCATCGTGCACCTGTCTGACGAGCAGGTAGCCAGGGCTATTCGCGCCGATGAGATCGACATTTTGATCGATCTGAACGGGCTGACTTCGGGCGCTCGTATGCAGGTTCTTCGCTGGCGTCCGGCACCCGTGCAGGCCACGTATCTCGGCTTTGTCGGGCCCGTACCACTCCCCGAGCTCGACTATCTGTTCTGCGACCCGGTCGTCGTTCCGCCACCGATCGCATCGGAGTACCGCCCAACGCCGCTTTACGTGGCAGAGTTGTATCAGGCGAACGACAACAAGCGAGCCAAAGCCGTGCCACGGTCTCGAGCGGAACTCAGCCTGCCTGAGGACCGCTTCGTGTTCTGCTGCTTTTCGAACCACTACAAGATTACAGAGGAAATGTTCGCCGCATGGATTGAAATCCTCCGCCGCGTGGATGATAGTATTCTGTGGCTCATTGCCGACAACATTTGGTCGTGTAGCAATCTCGTCGAGGCTGCACGCAACGCCGGCATTGATCCGGCGCGAATCGTGTTCGCGCCCCGAACTAGCCCATCGGAGTATCTGGCAAATCTCGCAGCGGCGGATCTGTTTCTCGACACCTATCCATACAATGCCGGTACCGTGGCGAGTGATGCGATTCGCATGCACTTGCCCCTGGTGACGCTGTCGGGTCAGTCGTTCGCCTCCCGTATGGCCGGCCGGCTGCTGGCCGCTCTAGGGGCTCATGACGGTGTCGGCGTGACGGCACAGGATTATGTCGAGAAAGCGGTGGCACTGGCCACGGACCGAAGCAGGTACAGTTCCTATAAAGCGCTCTTCACGGACGAAGCATGGGCGACGACTATAGGAAATACCACCAAATTCACTGAAGAATTTGAGCGTTCATTGATGTCCATTGTCAAAATCTCACCGCTTTTGTGATACATGAATTATTTGATCTAAGAAACCATAATCGATCAAAACCACTTTCCCATCATCCCGATACGTTAGAGGAATAGTAAGCTTTTGATCGGACCATCCCATCTAACCGTTCCGGAACCTCGGCTTTGGCGGGCATCCTTTTGGTTTTCTCAGCCGTGGTAAGGCTTCCGGCACACTATCGAGACAGGCGCGCCTTGGCAGAAGGTTAAATGAATGTCGTTGTGGCACTTCGGACCCAGGCGGATGCCGGGCCTCAGCGACGAGAGCGGGAACCCTCCTCCTCCTCCTCCTCCTCGTCGATCGATCTTCCCGTCGGCTTTATTCCATCCCTGTTCTCGGATGGCGACACTGGTACCGCGACCAATTCGCTCACCGGCTTGAACAAGTATCTCTGCCCGCCGATGCCGACACCAGACCTTACCTGTGTCTCGTCATGCACCGCATCTCCCATTTCAGTTGAGGGATTCGACCGAGCGCTTGAGGCCTTTTCTAACATCACCCAGGCGCAGTCGCCGCGGCAGCGAGCGGACCGGCTTGCCGTCCTAACCGACCAGATCGAAACACGAATACTTCGGTACTTCGGTGTTACCACGCTGGCGCGAGCGTCCCTTTTGCCGTCAGGCACGGATGCCCTGTTGGCGACGGCGATGCTCTTTGCTGCGGAGCGGCCGGGCAAGGCCATGACGGCCATTCTTCCGGCAGCGGCGGAAACCGGCACCGGAGTGCCAATGGCGGCCGTGTGTCGTTTGTTCGACGGAGCGGGGAGTGGCACGCCCCTGACGGACTGTCCAGGGAAAACGGTCGAAATCCCGCTCCGCTTGGCCAACGGTTCGCCGCGATCCGACGACGAGGTGAATGATGCCTTTACAGCCGCAACTACAGCGGCGACGGGCAGCGCCGTCGTTTTTCTGACGCACGGCACGAAGACGGGGCTGATTGCGCCGGTAGCACCGCCTGACGGGGCGAATGTTATCGTCGACGCCTGCCAGGCGCGCATAGGACCGGACACCGTAGAGGCGTACCTAAAGCGTGGCTGGCCGGTCGTTGTGACTGGATCGAAATTTTTTGGCGGTCCGGCCTTCTCCGGCGCCGTCCTGTTCCCTCGTGCCCGGCTATTGGCTGTGGCGCGGAACATGCTGCCCACCGTCCTGCGCGTGCCCCCTGGGCTGGGCACGATCCTGCGCTGGGCGGCCGCCCTGGCCACAACGGACGCAATCGAGCAGACGGCCACAAGCATAGCGGAAATCCTCTCCCGTCGGGCTGCTTACGTAGAACAAGCGTTCGCGTCCAATGCTGTCCTGGTGCCGGTTGCTGGTCTGCAACCGCGCGGCGCGGGGTGGGCGGACCACCCCAGCATTTTCACATTTGGAATACGCGATCCGATGGATCGCGGGCGGCTGCTGTCGGCGGCAGAACTGCGGCCGCTTTATGAGCAGTTGGCGCTAGGAGGTGTTCTGCTCGGCCAGCCAGTCAGCGTTGGATCATTCGGTGGCCTCCGGCTCGCGATCGGCGCCAGGGACCTCCTCAGCTCTGGCGATGGCGGATTGGCCCGGGTTTTCGCGGCACTTGAGGAGGCCACGGCGCCGTTTCACGGTATCGGTTATGGCCGGCGCACAGCGTTCAACGACTCGTTGAACTGAACGCGTTCAATGGAAGGCACGCGTGATCATCTGAGCCAGCGACATTCCACCCCGGCGTGGCAGGTCCAGGAGAGGACATGAGGAACGTTACGAGGGCATTGCCGGTGGCTGTCGCCACTGAACTGGTGGCACTTTACAGCGCTGGAAAATGGGCTCAACTGCTGACCGCAGCCGGTCGCGTGACAACACAGTACCCCAGACACCTGTTGGGCTGGCGGGCTTCGGGCAAGGCATTTTTCCAGATGGGCAAGGTGCCAGAGGCCATCGATATGATGTCTCGGGTCGTCAAACTCGCACCGGACGAAGCTGATGGGTACAATGATCTTGGGAATGCCCTGCACGCGATCGGTCGGACGGATGAGGCAATCGCGAGCTACCGCCGAGCCATGGAGCTAAGCCCGCGCTCGCCCGAGCCACACTCCAATCTTGGCCGTATTCTCTACGATCTCGGCCAATTCGAGGAGGCTGCGGCTTGTGGTCAACATGCGATAGACCTCGATCCTAGTTCACCTATCGCCCACAATAATCTTGGCAACACTCTGCGTGAACTTGGCCAGCTACCGGATGCAGAGGCCAGCTACCGACGATCGATTGCACTGAGGGCGGACTACTTGGAAGCTCTCATCAATTTGGGCAGCGTACTCGGAGACCTGGGCCGATGGGCCGAGGCAAAAGCGACTTATCGGCTGGCAGTCCAAATTCACCCGAATTCGGGAGTCGCGCTCAACGTCCTTGGCCGGTCGCTGAGCCATCTGAACGAGGACGACGAGGAAGCAGAGCGCTGCCTGGAACGGGCGATCGCGCTGAACACACACGATAACAATACCTACGTCGAACTTGGTAATATTCTGATGCGCAAGCTGCAAACCGATGCAGCCCTCGCCATGTTCCGCCGCGCTCAGGAACTACAGCCGCTCATCACATGGCGTGCCAATCAAGAGAAAGCTGACTTTTCGGCGGTGTTTCTTGATACGCCGCTTGCCGGCTCGACCCCAGTCACTTATCTGGCTGGCAGAGCCTCCTACGATCGTCATTTCCACTGTGTCATACCCGCGACACCGGTCGATCTTGATTTGCTTCGCGGCAAGGCTGACGTTGTCTTCAACATGATTTGCAACGCGGATGATGGCAAGGACATCCTGCCGCAGGCGCTCGAGCTCGTAGAGCGTCTGGATCGGCCGACGATCAACCATCCGCGCTTGATCATGAACACTGACCGGGAGACCGTTGCCCGGAGTCTCGCGAATATTCCTGAGTGCATTATCCCGAAGACGATTCGCGTCCCCGGCGCAATCCTCACGAATGCGGCGTCGAACAGGGAGTTTGAGAGATTTCAGCTTGCCGCTTCTGGTCCGTGTCGCCGGTACCCACGGCGGCGACGACTTTGATAAAGCTGAGGATTGGGATGAGATCGTTGCTTTCGTTTCGGAAAACCCTGAAGCTGCCTACTATCTGATCGAATATGTCGACTACCGTTCCCATGACGGACTATTCCGGAAGTATCGGATCATTTTCATAGATGGGGAGATATATCCGTATCACCTGGCAATTCACGACGATTGGAAGGTGCATCATTTCCGCACCGACATGGCCAATCAGAAGTGGATGAGAATGGAGGAAGAGCGCTATCTCCAGGATATGGGGAGCGTGTTCAACGCGGCCCACCAGAATGCGCTTCAAGAAATGGCAAAAGCTACTGGGCTCGATTACGGTGGCATCGATTGCGGGCTAAATCGCGATGGTCAGATAGTGGTGTTCGAGGCCAACGCGTCAATGCTGGTGCACGATGAGAAGACTGAGGTTTTTGGGTATAAGAACCAGTATATCGCCAAGATCAAGACTGCCTTTGATTCTATGTTGTTCCGACGACGGATGAGCCATCGCGGGATTTCGTTGCGACCGTCGCGCTCGTCGTGATGCCTTCCGACCCTCGGGGATACTCAACGGCGGGACTTCGTCCTTTAGCGGAACCATTGCGTCGACGAAGTCAGTGTGAGAGCACAGGAATGACCGAGGAGGCTGTAGAACTCGCCGAAGAAGCGGACGTTGCGCCATAAAGCGAATGTCCACCCCCGTCAGGCGCAGAGACCGTCTGGAGGGCAACGGCGGGTATGCTGGAATTGTTCGAGAACGCGCGAATGTAGTCGATCTTCATCGTTGCGTTCTCGCCTGTGGCGAAGCCGGGCCACGTGCCGCCAACCGCAACGTTTGCGATCATATACATCTTCTGCGCGAAGTCCGAGGGCGTGGGCGTTCGCGCCACCGCTTTGCCGTTGTAGTAGAAGGTGAGGGTCTGCGGGGTCCAGAGTACGCCATAGGTGTTGTAGCTGTTGTACTGGTTAGCGTTGACGGTTGCCCAGCCTCGGCCTGTTGCGACGCGTTGGTGCTGTGGACGTCCCAGTGAGCCTGAGTGGCTCCGCCTTCCCCATCGGCGGCGGTCGCGCCAAACGCTTCGAGCACATCTAGCTCAGGTGGCCAGTTACCGGGCAGGTACGACTTATCGGTCAGCATCCAGAAAGCTGGCCACATGCCCGCGCCCTGCGGCAGTTCAGCGCGCATCTCAAAATAGCCGTCTTGCTGAGAGAAGGACCCTTGGGTCGTCATGACGCCAGCATCGTAAGCCAGCCTTCCGCCACCGGGGGTATTGCCGGCCCCGACATAGGTTGCGTTCACGTCAAGCACGCCATTGTCGAGTTTGAACGGGCTTTTCCCGGTTGAGGGGTCGGTCCAGGTCCTCCTGATCTCCGTTGCCTAAGGTTTGCAGACCTTGCAAATTCGGATAAGCCGACAGGGTAGTTGTCCATTCAGCCCGCCCTGGGACTGGGGACGAGTTGAAGTCGTTTCCTTCCCAGTCAAAAGTCAGGTGATATCCCGTAAGGCTGAGCGAGGTCGGGGTTGGCGTTGGCGTTGGCAAGGGATCATTGCCGGCGTTCCATCCTGACCCGGTCCAGCTGTACCATTGATTGCTCGTGTTCTCCTGCCACACCGTCTTACTGACGTAGGCGATCTCAGCGACGTTGGAGCTGAATGCGGCGGCTTTTCCATTCTCCAGGACGGCGTTTGTGGACGATATCGTCCAGCGGTTGCCGCCGGCATCGGTGATCGCGGCCGTTGAGCCGGCGCGCACGACGGTGTCGTTGGGCGACGCGGTCGGGGTTGGCGTTGGTGTGGGGGTCGGCGTCGGAGTGGGGGTTGGGGTCGGCAAGGGATCAGCGCCGGCATTCCATCCTGAGCCTGTCCAACTGTACCATTGATTACTCGTGTTCTCCTGCCACACCGTCTTATTGACGTAGGCGATCTCAGCGACGTTGGAGCTGAATGCGGCGGCTTTTCCATTCTCCAGGACGGCTTTCGCGGACGATATCGTCCAGCGGTTGCCGCCGGCATCGGTGATCGCGGCCGTTGATCCGGCGCGCACGACGGTGTCGTTGGGCGACGCGGTCGGGGTTGGCGTGGGGGTCGGCGTCGGAGTGGGGGTTGGGGTCGGCAAGGGATCAGCGCCGGCATTCCATCCTGAGCCTGTCCAACTGTACCATTGATTACTCGTGTTCTCCTGCCACACCGTCTTATTGACGTACGCGATCTCGGCGACGTTGGCGCTGAAGGCGGCCGCTACTCCGTTCTCAAGGACGGCTTTGGCGGACGATATCGTCCAGCGGTTGCCGCCGGCATCGGTGATCGCGGCCGTTGATCCGGCGCGCACGACGGTGTCGTTGGGCGACGCGGTCGGGGCTGACGCAACGGTCGGCGTCGCTGATGCGGGGTTAGGGCTGGCAAGGGATCATTGCCGACGCTCTATCCTGACGCGGTCCAACTGTTCGGTCTATCGCGTCCTCCTGCCACAACGCGTTGCTGGCGCAGGCACTCTCAGCAACGTTGGCGTGGATGCGGCCGCCTATTGAACCGGCGCGTACGATAGCGCTGTCGGGCGATGGGGTTTGCGGGCAGCGAACTGGTCGAGGTGCCCGCGGATGGCGACCAAGCGACGACTGGGCTGGATTTCCCGCGCCACGCAACGCAGCTGTTTTGCAACCAAATCTCACCATTGACGTAAGGTTCCATCACGTTCGCGGCAGCCTAGTCCAGGGAGCAAGTTTACGGCCATCAGACCGGCGGCGGTAATCACCCATGTGTTGCCATTGGTATCGATGATCGCGATGTTGTTACAAGCAGTTACAATAGAATTGTCCGGCGACGGAATTGATGTCGAAGTGTTCCTCAAATCAATAAGGCTTCGGCTGGCCAAAGCGTGGTTTGGGCGACAGTGGCCGCAAAACCGACCCGTGGGCCCTGCCCGCACCGGATTCGAGTGATCCGCTCTTATTGCCTGGCCTGGCATTCCATTCGGACCCCGTCGGGCGTGCATGATGCGCAAGCGCCATCATCGCCGGAGGCACCCCCGGTCCCGAGCGGGGTCGCACACTGGCATGTCGGGACCATCACCATCTCCTGGCCGGCAGGGCAGTCCGGCATTTCGGTTGGCTTGTCCAACTCGGGCATACCCTGCGTGTCGCTGTCTGGTGATTGTATAGACGCCGCCCCATCGGTTGGCGCGCCACAACGTTTTTGCAATTGCACGCATAGCGGAGAGGCGAGACGTCCTCGGCAGCTCGAAGCGTAAGATGCGCAGGCCTTGTCGCTGCGTTGGGCCGTTGCGTTGCCAACCACACTTAGCGCCAGGCTAAGGATTAAAAAAGTCCGGCAGATTCCATTTTTAGCGCGATGGCACTGGCCGATTCGGGGATCTCTAAAAGGCAATTGATACATGCTCACCTTCTTGGTCGGTTTCCTTCAACGCGCGCCAACAGTGACGATCCGAATTGCCTAGGAAGTCCTACACCTTGCTGGATTGACGCGCCAGCGGCTGTCGTTGGCCGAACTGTGTTAGAATGGCCGCATGGTGGCCTCTGTAGTCCCACTTGACGCAGACGTGACTCACCGCCCCGTGGCGGCGCTTCTAAAGTTCCTTAGGTAATGTAACGGACTTTAATTGATCTCTTCCCGGATTGAAATGAATGTTTGGATACCGAACAGAATGGTAGCGGATGCCGGCGAGGCGCCGGTCGGACTAGTCGACGCGTCCGGGACGTTTTCTTGTGGACCTGTGGTGGCACGTGTGTCGCGCTGGCGTCTTGTTGCCACTCTGCAGGTCGCAGAGGCGGTCGCGGTGGCGATATCGTCTGGTATATGGCTGCGTGATATCTCAATCGCGGGGGGCGGCCATGCGGGGCTGCCTGAGACGGTTACGTTTGGCCTCGCGGTTGCTGTCGTCGTCCATTTTGTTCTGCGCTCCCTGGGTGCCTATAATTTTGGCCGAATTCTGAGGCCGTGGCGCTCAACCGTGACGGCTGCTATCGCCTGGATGGTCTCCAGCGCTCCATTGCTGTCCTGGTCGATCATGCTGCAACCGCATAACGCGCTCTGGCTAAGCTCTTTTCAGGACTGGATCACGGGCGGGGCGTTGATCGTCCTGGTTCGCTTGGGGACCAGCTATGCCGGCGCTGCGCTGTTGCAGGCGCGACGACTGGGTCACAACGTGGCGATTTTCGGTGACGGTTCCGATGCGCAGTATTGCGCGCAACTGCTGCGAACAGATGGAAGTGGCACAAATGTAATTGGTTTCGTCTCCGTAAAGGATGATGGCCCGGAAGGCTTTGACGACAGACACCACGATGGTTCCATTGCAAGACTGCGCGAACTTATCCAATCCCATCATGTGCAAGATGTAATCGTTGCTACATCGGAGCAAGAGCGGGCGCAGCTGTCTGAGCTGGTTCGGGGCGTACTGTGCCTTCCCGTACGGGTATTACTCTGGCCGCATAGCCTCGGCATCGAGGCCGGGTGGATTGCGGGAAGCGAATGCAGGGCTGGAGGAGTGCCTCTGCTGCTGACCAAGGCCCCGCCTTTGGATGGTTGGCGTTGGGTTCTAAAGGATGTCCAGGATCGAGCCCTCGCCTTATTATTGCTGATTTTCTGTGCACCGGTCTTGCTCGCGATTGCGGTGCTGATCCCGCTTTGCAGCCCGGGGCCGATCCTGTTCAGACAAGAAAGAGAGGGCTACAACGGCAATAAATTTGTCATATTCAAGTTCAGAACGATGAACGCCGCGCCTTCGGAGACGGACCGCTTGATCCTGACCGAAAAACAGGATGCGCGTCTGTTTCCACTGGGTGCATTCCTCCGGAAGACCAGTCTCGACGAGCTGCCGCAGCTGCTCAACGTCCTGCGGGGCGATATGTGGATTGTCGGGCCGCGCCCTCATTCACCACTCGCCACTGCCGCCGGCCAGAGCTATTCGGCGGCGGTAAAGCACTACATGGCCCGCCAAAAGGTGAAGCCGGGCATGACCGGGTGGGCACAGGTCAACGGCTGGCGTGGCGCAACGAACACGGTTGAACAGATTTAACAACGTGTTGTACACGATCTATACTACATCGATCATTGGTCGGTGTGGTTAGATTTTCAAATTCTGCTGCAGACCGCAGTAAAGGGATTTGTCCATCAAAATGCGTATTGAGACAACAGCCGCTTTGATTAGCCGCGTCATGCCTGGTGCGACCAAGCGGGATGGGCAGGCGTGAATATAGGATTTCTTACTGAACTTTTTCCGCCAAGTGTCGGGGGTCAGCAGCAGCGGTTCGCAGAATTAGCCAATCTGCTGGCAATGCAGGGTCATCAGGTGACGGTGATGTGCATCAGGGACCTGAACGAGGCCCCAGCGGAGGAAAAACTAGCAAACGGGGTTTTTGTCATTCGCCGACCGAGACTGCAGCACTACGAGAAGCCGCTGGGCGGGTTGCTACCGCGCTCTCCGTTTGGGATGGTGCGCTACGCGCTGGCAGCGCGTAGCCTGGCGAATACGCACAAGTTCGATGCGATTTTTCTCAACCAATGGCCGTTATTCCACATCCTTGCGCTTTCTCGACGCGATCGGAAACGGGCGATCGTCGATTGGTGTGAGATCCGTCACAGCAAAACCTTCCAGATGGTACAGAAGGTGCTACCGAAGCTTGTCGCGGCGAATACAGCGGTTTCCGCGCAGGTGGCGCGGCATATACGTGCGGTTGCGCATAGCCGGGTCCTTGTTCTTCCGAGCGGGATCAATGGCGCCTGTTATCGGATGGATGCGGCGGAGAGCCGTCGTGGCATGCTCTACGTCGGCCGTATCACCGCACACAAGAATCTCTCGCTTCTAATCGACACCTTCGACGAACTCTGTCGCCGGGGTTATGCGGAGCCGCTGACGATCGCGGGTGACGGTCCAGCATTCGAGACAGTCCGGCGGCGCGTGGAAAACTCGCCTAACCGCGCGAGGATCGAGTTGCCTGGTATGGTGAGCGATCAGCGAAAATATGAGCTCTTGGCCGGGGCCCGGGTCCTCATGATGACCAGCCAACGGGAAGGTTTCCCTCGGGTCGTGGCGGAAGCCATGGCGAGCGGCCTGCCGGTTGTCACCGCGCGATATCCGCAAAATGGCACCGTCGGAGTTGTCGAGGAGTTTGGGTGCGGCTTGTGCGCCGAGCCAGCGGCTAACGATTTGGCCGACGCGGCGCAATTGGTTCTCAGCGATTGGACGAGTTGGTCGGCGCGCGCCCACCGGCACGCCGGCAGCCTGGAATGGTCTTCTCTCGCGCAGCAGTTCGAGGCTCTGCTGAGCGAGACAGCGGCGATGGCCCGCGACGTAAGCCTCTTGCAACCGACCCAAGGAGCGTCATGCGAATCGTGGTGACAGGCGGCGCCGGCTTTATCGGCAAGCATCTCTTAGATTGGCTCGTCGCCGATGGGCACGACGTATTGGCAATCGATGACTTTTCCAGAGGCAAACCCGAGCATATTCCGGCACAAGTGAGCACCCAGATCGCAGATCTTTCACAGATCTCGGCGGCTGATCTTGGTCGTCAGTTTAAGACTTTTGGTGCGGAAGGGGTGGTTCACCTCGCGGCGGTACACTTCATACCCGAATGCATGAGCAACCCTGAGCGGACATTCGCGATCAACACCAAAAGCACGCACACCCTTGTCGAGGCGGTGCAGCTTGGGGAAGTTTCGCGGGTCGTGCTTGCCTCGACGCTAGACGTCTACAAGTCCGAGGATCGGATTCATCGTGAAGACGACACTCTCGAACCGAGCAACATTTATGGCCTGACGAAAGCGCTTAGTGAGCAGATCCTGGAATATGCTATCCGTGTGGGGGCCTGTCAGTCCGGGATCGCTCTGCGGCTGGCGAATGTCTATGGTCCGAACGAGACTAATCCTCACGTCATTCCTGATATTCTCAAACGCATCGTAGATCACGATGCACCGGCGCTCGTCATGGGTTATCTCGGGGCGGCCCGGGATTTCGTCCACGTCAAAGATATCGCCCGGGCGTTTGGAATTGGGGTGGCCAAAGGACCGATAGGGTTTCATGCGTTGAACGCGGGAACCGGCCACGCGGTGTCGGTCCGGGCCGTGGTCAGCATGCTGCAGGGGCTTCTTGGAGATGGCCGTCCCGTCCGCGAAGACGCCGCGGCATTCCGAAAGTTCGACCGCGTGTCGCTG
Source organism: uncultured Alphaproteobacteria bacterium (assembly GCA_963772355.1). Lineage (GTDB taxonomy): Bacteria > Pseudomonadota > Alphaproteobacteria > Acetobacterales > Acetobacteraceae > Rhodopila. The sequence goes on from CAVYXX010000045.1 coordinate 14,587, forward strand.
ACGCCCGGTGTCGAGGCGATTGAACGGGTGCTTGGCTGGCGCGCCGAGATGCAGATCGCCGATGGACTGCAGGGTATGGTTGCGGGGATTCTGGCAGAACTCACAGAGCAGGCGGCCTAGGCAAATGCGCCGACTTCCCATGCATCGATATAAGGGGATGCGGTGAACGGCTACGCGCCATTAGAAACATTGGAGCCAGTTGTAGCCAAGCAGGCGCAAAACCTGCGGCTGGTGACTCTGTGCGGGTCGATCAAACCCCTGTTCAGCGGCACGGACGACTTCCACGAAAACCTGGTCGAGGTGCTTAGACGAAGGCAGGTCGATGCGCGGCCAGTGGATCTGAAGCAATGGGGGCTGGCTCAGGTTCCCGAACTGCTTCGGCGGGTCGCCGCTGAGCGCCCGGACGCCATCCTGATGCAGTATCCAACGGATGCCTTCAGTGCGGCGCTGGGGCCGCACGCTTTCTCCGCTTTGCAGCATCAGGCGCCTCTAGTCGTGACAATGCACGAGTTTGCGGCGGCTAACCCAATCCGCCGTGCGTCGGTGGGCGTGCTGCTGGCCCGCTGCGCTGCAGTCATCGCGACTGCGGAGACCGAGCGTCGGTCGCTGCTGGCGTGGTTTCCGTGGCTGAAGGCACGGTCCTTCGTGATCCCCATCGGGGCGAATTTTGCTGGCCGTGAGTGGCGGCCCTCGGAGCAGCCGATAGTTGTTTATTTCGGGCAGATCCGTCCAGAAAAGGGGCTCGAAGAGTTTATCGCCTGCAGGGACGTCCTGGCGACGCGGTTTCCGAGCGTGAAGTTCGTCGTGGCTGGCTCCCGGGTGCCAAAGTTTGCTTCGTACCATCAGACCATCGAGGTGGAAGCTCGGAATCGGGGTATTGATCTTCTTGGCGAGATGGCACCGGACCGAGTGCCTGACTTCCTGCGAACCGCGACGGTCGCGCTGTTGCCCTATCCGTCCGGCGCGAGCTTTCGGCGCGGAAGCTTACTGGCGGCAGTATCCTGTGGGGTTCCGATCGTTACCTTGCGCGGTACGGAAACACCGACTGAAATCATGGAGTTGTTGGAGCCGGCGAGTTCGAGAGATGAACTGGTTGCACAGGCAGCGGCTTGTCTCTCCGACCGGGCGAAGCGAGACGCTGCCCATGACAGGAGCCTCCGACTTGCGGCGCTGGTAAGTTGGGACCGGATCGGGGACCGCTATGTTGACGTATTGCGTGGTCTGACCAAGCCTCGGCTGTCGTTATGAAAGTAGTTATTATCGCGGGGTCGCTTCCGCCTCAGGTGTGCGGGGTCGGCGACTTTACCTCCGCGCTAATCGACGTGCTCAGCCGCCGGAACCTGACGGTCACGGTGATGCACAGAGACCTCTGGCGGCTGCGGGACGTCCCGGGGCTGTTGCGGGAACTGCGCGCCGAGCAACCCGACATCATACACCTGCAATATCCCACGCATGGGTTCCGCCGGTCGCTGGTTCCTCACCTGCTTCACCTGGGGATGTTCGGCTGGCCGCGTCTGACAACGCTGCATGATTATGGAGGACAGCGCTGGCAGATTCGTCTGGGAATGAGCGTCTTCACGATCGGCGGCCGCCTTGTCGTGACGGGAGCGCTCGATCGGGATGCTCTCGTCGGCCGCCATCCGTGGCTCGCGTCGCGCGTGAGCATTATACCAATCGGCAGCAATGTCCCTGGCGGCCCGTGGGAGCCATCGGGCCAGTTCACCATCGTTCATTTTGGCATGCTGCGTCCTGGGAAGGGGGTCGAACAAATGATCCACCTTGCCAGGCTATGCAAGCAACTTGGGCGCCCGTACCGCACCGTGATTATGGGAGCAGTCGTCCCGCATGGGCGCGATTATGCGGAAACGCTGTTCAAGATGGCGGAAGATAGCGGTGTCGAGTGGATGCTGAATGTCTCTCAGGAGCGGGCATCGGAGATCATGCGGCACGCTCATGTCGCCTATCTCTCGCCGCCGTTCGGGGTTCATGAACGCCGCGGGACGGTTTTGGCCTGCGCGTCGAACGGCCTTCCGATCGTTGCAAAAGTTGATTGGGAGACGCCTGAGTTCCTGCGTGACCATGTGATTGCCGCTGCTTCTCCGCAGGAGGCTCTGGCCGCGGTCGATGTACTTGCTGAAGCGGGAACTGGTCCCGGCCGCTTGCGGGGGCAGGTACACGTTCGGTGGCGCTCGCTAAGATGTTCTCCTGGGACACGATCGCCGACCGGTATATCGAGGCCATGGAAATTGCCACATCCCGTGGCGTCCGCTCGGGCATTGATGCGGGGGAGGTTGCTGGGAGAAAAGCTGAGATCGGCGTCCGATGACAGAATTGGGCACTGAGTTGTCGGCACCGAAGCTCCGAGCACGGGTTTCGGTTTTAGCCTGGAGCGGGCTCGAGAGTGCGTGCCGACAGATTCTGTCGCTCCTGTTCTTCTTCGCGACGGTGCGGTTCATTTCCCCCTCTGATCTGGGGGTGGTTTCGCTCGGCGTGGCGCTTACGGGGATCTTTGCGATCTTCATTGATGAGCCCATCGGAGAAGCGCTGGTACAGCAGGCCAACGCGACGACCAGCGACTGGGACACGGGCTATACGGTCAATATTGCTATAGCCTTACTGTGCTTGTTGCTCGCAAGTGTAACGAGCTCCGTTTTGGCGAAACTTCTTCAGCAGCCGCTATTGATGTTCGTTATTCCTTCGCTGGCACTAAGTTCAGTGTTCGGCGCTGTCGGCAACATCCACAGGTCATACCTGAGCCGGTCGCTCCAGTTCCGCAAGATCGCCCAAACGGCCCTTTTAGGGCAAGTTTGCGCAGGGCTTGTCAGCCTGAGCCTAGCTGCTGCCGGCTTCGGCTACTGGGCGTTAATTCTGAACGTGTTGACCGGCGCCGCTGTGACTTCAATGGTTTACCGGCTGGTCTGCGAGTGGAAGCCGAAGCTTCGGATCGATGTCGCGACTGTCCAGGCGCGTGCATCCTATGTGGGTTATTCCATCGCGATCCGATCGCTGTATCTTCTGCGCGACCAATCTCTTTTCATTGTCGCCGGCACATTGGGCGATCTCAAAACCGTTGGGTATCTGAGTTTGGCAATGCGCGTTGCGCGGGCGCTTGGGCAGTTGTTCGAGGAAGTCACCTCACGCCCGCTGGTTTCCCTTATCAGCCGGCAGCAAAATGACCTCACGCAGTTCGGGGATGTGCTCCGGACGGTTCTTCACGTTATTGGACTCATCGCTTTCCCGAGCTTTATTGGCTTGGCCGAGCTGGGAACACCGGTCATTTCAACGTTTATTGGCGCTCAGTGGGCACAGGCCGGCCATTTTCTGCCATGGATCTGCGCCGGTATGAGCGGATGGCTTTTCCTGCATGTGGTCGCCGTGGCTCTGCGGGCTCGCGGGCTCGGACGCGCAGCTGTCTATTTCACGGCTCCGACGATACTGGTCGACGTTGGGATTTTTGCCTCGGCGGCGCTGATCGGTCTTGACTGGTCGCTGAGACTTTGGGCTGTCCGTGCGTTGCTCACGATCCCTGTCCTGGTCCGGGTGCTCTCGGTCCGACTTGGCGTGTCTGTCCGGTCGCTGGCGCAGATCTGGGCGGCTCCGGCGACGGCATCCGCTCTTATGCTGCTGTCGATGCGCTGGCTTGAAGGAAGCCAATCATCGGGCGCGCTGGGCCTGCTGGGTCTCATCTCCGCCGGTGCGGCTGTCTATGGCGCTGCGCTAGTGCCCCTGTCTTGGCGAAGCACTCGCAGTAGGCTTCAGGTCGGGGGCATTTGGCGATGACCGAGAACGGTCACGATCCACGGGTCTTGTTCGTGGCGTTCTCTGCGCGAAACGCAGTGGCACAGACGTTGGACGAACTGTTTGGCGCGCTGTCCCGCCGGCTGGATTGCAGCATGATGGTGCCGACGAACTATACCGGGAACATCGCAGAGCGAGACTTGTTTCGGATACCCTGCGGCGTGAGCAAAATCGGAGGGATGGTCGCGAGCGTCAATCCGGTCGCGCATTGGAAAGTGGTCTCTGCTGTTTTGCGTGCAAAGCCTGACGTCATTCATGTCTTTGCTGGCGAAGGCTATCTTTGGGCGGTGAGCCTTGCCGTGTCCGCGAGGCTGTCGAGGATCCCTATTGTGGTGACGCTCCATGATCCAGACCCCCACCCCGGCAATCTCTTCGAGCGGCTCAACTCGGTTGTAAGACGGCCGGTGCTGGCGCTTACTCGGATGATCCATTTGTTCTCCTCGCGGCATCTCGACCGGGCGCAGGAATTGGCGCCCCGAGCGCAATGCATGGTGATCGCTCATGGCAGCCTCGCTGGCCAGTTTCTTAGGCACCGAGCGCCCGGCATACCGCGCGAAGAATTGGTACTTTTTTTTGGGCGGATTCAGCAATACAAGGGTATTGACGTGCTGCTCCGGTCGATGAAGGGTCTACCCGCCACGACACGGTTGGCCATTGCCGGGCCGGGCACGCTGGAAGACGAAGCTCAGCAGATGGTCGTCGTTCTCGGTGAACGTGTTGAGTTGCATAACAAGTATCTCGACGACGAAGAGGTGGCAGCGCTGATGCAGAGAGCCTGCGTGGTGGCATTGCCCTATACGCACGTAACGCAGTCATCGGTTCCGGCGATCGCGGCGGCTTTCGGCTGCCGTTTGGTCTCGAGCGCTTTGGGAAATTTCGTAGAGGAGGTCCCCCGGTTGGAGGGAACTATAGTCCCACCAGGCGATCCAGATGCTTTAGCGGCGGCCCTGGCCAAGGCTTTGGCGGCACCACCCATGACGCCAATCAACTCGCCAACATTTGACGATTTGTCGATGTCGTTTGTGCAACTTTACCGCGCGTCGATGAGACAAACTCCATTGCTCAATCGACCTGCTGAACAAAGGCCCCTCCAATGAATGGCACGACAGCCCTTAGCCTGCCGGAGACATTCGGTATCCTGTCAAGCCGCAGACGGCTGATCATTCTGTGTGCCCTCCTAGGGGCGGTGCTGGCTTTCGCGGTAAGTCTCACGCTGCCGCAGCAGTTCAAGGCCGAAGGAAATCTGGTCGTTCGATCGCAGGCAATGACGGCGGTCGACACCGACGCCGCATTCAACGCCGCCGCCGTCAACGAGGCCGTCGTGACGACGGAACAAGAAATCCTCACCTCAACGGGTTTGCTGTCTCGGGTTGCCCAGCAAGTGACCATCCCGCCTCAGCTGCTCAACGAATGGAGCCTCATGGGCGCGCTGGTGGACACCGGCCGGGCTGTCGCATCTCTTGGGGGAGCTGGAGCACTGAAGACGTACGACGACTTGATCGCGAGCATTTCATCCAAGCCGGGCGATCCCGCGGCAGCCTTGGCGGAAGCGCGCGTTCAGTTCCTGATGTCAGCCGTCAAAGTGAGCTCCACCAAGGGCAGCAGCGTTCTGAAAATCAAGGCGACGACACGGGATGCGCAACTCAGCGCCGATATCGTCAATCGGCTGCAGCAACTCTACACGCAAGACCGCCTCAAGGAGCAAACCAAAACCGCGGATCTGATCGAGAAGGCGCTGCGGGAACGTGAGCAGACCACTAAGGAGCAAATCTTGAGCGCCGAGGATCGGCTGACGGGGGTTTTGGGCAAGCCAGGGGCGATCGAGGCGAACGAAGTTCCGGGGATGATGCGTGATATGAGCCAGCTCGGCATCCGATATGCCGAGGCGCAGGCTGAACTGGCCCGGCGCCAGTCGGAGTACAACACGGCCCTGGAACAACGCTCGAGTTCGAAAGGCGATCCCATAGCTTTCGCCGATGCGATGGGTGGCGGAAGAATTCCGCTGCTGAGACAGCAATACGATAACGCTCAGCAGGAGATCGCGAAGCTGCCGACAATGGATCCACGGGCGGATGTGTTGCGAACAAGCGTTCAACGGCAACTCGGCCGCCTGCAAGCGCAGATCAGTGCGGAGGCCAATCGGATTGTCGAACAGCGCCGCACCAGCATGCTCTCTGCCCAACAGGTTGTCGCGCAACTTGACAAGGAGATGGGCACGCTTCGCGGCAAAAGCGAATCCCAGGTCGGCACGACGATCGCGCTCGAAAGAGAGAGGGGCGCCGTCGCCAGCTTATGGCGAACGAGCGACGCGATCGAGAGCCGGCTCATCGATCTGGCGGCGCGGCCGGCCAATTCGAATGCCCGCATTCTGACAGACGCCGATGTTCCGACGCGGCCGTCGTTCCCGAGTAAATCGTTGTTCGCTTTGGCTGGGCTTGTGCTGGGTTCGGTCGCGGCCGGAGGATACACGATGGTGACAACCCGGGCGCAAGGGCTTCGGCTCGGCGCCACACAGTTGGCTGAGCGTCTGGACGCGCCCTTCCTTGGCGGTATTCCACGGCTTCGCGGTGCCGCTGCCCGGTCGCAGCGGCTTCTGGGGTCCACGCAGCGCCAGGAAGGGTTCGCCGGCACTATCGCAGGCATCGTACTTGAGCTGGAGAAAGAAGTCCGAAGCGGTAGCATCCGGTCGTTAATGGTCACATCAGGGCGCTCGGGTGAAGGCAAAACGACGATCGCGTCAGGTCTCAGCAAGGCAATGGCATCGCTCGGGTTGGAGGTTTTGCTCGTCGACCTGGACCTTCGACGTCCACGGGCAGAGGCGACGTTTACTGGGTCGGAGTCCCCCGATCTGATAGCGGCGACAATTCCTGCTGCTACATCCCATCCATTGAACGTCAAGGTAGATCCCGCTACGGGCGTGCACATTTTCACGCCTTACCCGACAGGTACAGATCCATTGGCGACGCTTCGGTCGGATCATCTGAACGAAATGCTAATGGTCGCAAGGCAATCGTACGACGTCCTGCTGATCGATACGCCGCCGCTGCTTCTAGTGCCGGATGCGATCGTCGCCGCCAAGTTTGCCGACGCTGTTCTCCTGGTAACGGAGTTTGGACGCACCGACACCAGAGAACTGGAGGAGTTGTCCCGGCGTCTGGCGCAGACCGGACGACCGATCCATGGGGTCATCGCTACCAAGGTCGGATCTGATGATCCAGCCGCCGGTGTGTATACGGGTTACGCTTAATCGGGCCGACCTTGTGACAGAGGGGCACGTTACGTGGAACTGACGCTGGTAGGTGGCTTCGTCATCGCCATCGGCTTTTGGTTCAGCATGGCGTCGCACAAACGATTGGTTCAGTCCATCGTCTTTTTCGCCTCGTTCTCTGGCACCGCGGTGCTAAATTTTGGCGAGTATGGAATGGCGCCAGACGTGGTTCTATTGTCATTCCTGTCGATGGCCAGTGTGCTTTCCGGCCGGCTGCTGGTTCCTGCGCGCGTTAGCGGGGACCACCTTACGATCGGTTTCCTGATTCTGGTTTTTACATCGATCGTCGGGCTGTCTTCTTTGTTTAACGGGGCCGCGCACGGGCTGGTGTCCTTACAGGTGACCCAGACCGTTTACCTGCTGTTCGGCGTTTGCCTGACGCTCGTCCTGTCGGTCGAGTTCGCCACGTTGGAGCGGCTTGAAGCCGGAGTGGCCGCGTTGCGAGCGAGTGCTGTATTCATATCCGGGTGGGGTCTTTTGCAACTGGTGTGTTATTACGCTGGCGTGGAGTACCCCGCGTTCCTGTTCAATAACAGCACCAGCCACTTCGCGGACATGTATGACCAGAGAGCGGCCGAGGGTGTCGTAAGAATTGCTTCGGTCGCTACCGAACCATCGTTCATGGCGGCCTCACTGATGATTTTCGGCACGTTCGGCGCGACGGTCGTCGCACTCGACCCACTGCGCCGAACCAAGAGTTGGATCATTCCGGTCGCTTTGACGCTGGGCACCGTGGCCCTCTCGACTGCCAGTACAGGTTATTTCGGCCTCGCGGTGCTCGGGCTTTTGCTTGCCCGGCGGCGGCCCATGTTCGCGCTAATGATGTTCGCCTTGATGGCGGCGATCGGCGGTCTCTGGCTGGCCGCCGTCCCAACCGCCCAAGACGCCTTTTACAACATGACGCTAGGCAAGTTCACGGAAGGTTCATATGTCGAGCGATCCACAACGATCGCGCCGGCGATGGAGCTATTTTCCAAGCAGCCTTGGTTCGGGTTTGGCTGGGGAGCCGATTTCAGTTACAGTATCGTGACGCTTATGCTTGCCAATGCCGGGGTAGTCGGAAGTTTGGCGTTCGTTATTGCAATAGCAGGAACATTGGTGGCTTCCGCAAGCGCCCGTAAAAAGTTCGGGGTAGGCAATTCAGGTTTGGCCATCTATGCGGAGGCCGCAGAGAATGCCTTGCTGGTTTATCTTGCAGAAAGTGTGGTTTCCGGGTTTAGATATGTGGTTGCTGACTTCTGGTGTCTATGGGCCTTTGCCGTTGCGATCCCATCCTGCCTTACCTGCCTGGACGAGAATGCGTTGCCGTATATACAACGGGTTAGGAGCTGGAGGCCACAGTCAGCAGCAATGATTCGGAAACAGTAAATGTAATTGAGCGGTTGAAGAAGATGCCACATTTACATGACATTTTGACAGCAACAATGGTGCTGACCTTGATCAGTATTGTGTTGTCGGCCGCTGGATGTGTCATTGCCTTTTATCAGCGTGGCGGTGGAAGCATTTACAATTTCTTTAAGTATATTATTCCTCGCGATCTCTATTCTCGGCGCTCCTGTTATCAGGATGTGGGCTTTGTCCTGCTGAAGCAGGTATTTCGGCCATTGACGGCCGCGCCAATGCTTCTTCTGACCTCCGCAAGCTGCGCTGTCGCGACCTACGGTGTGCTAGTCCTGGCTTTTGGACCTCGGCCCCAGGGCGAGATGCCAATGGTCTTGTTTGCAGCACTTCTGATCCCTGCGGTGCTAGTCCAAGACTATCTTCGCTTCGAGACGCATCATCTACTACATCGGTTCGGCGTTCTCTGGGATATCCACAAGGTTCATCACTCGGCTGATTTTCTGACGCCGGTGACCAACCATCGTGTCCACTTGATCGAAGAAATAATCCAGCAGGCAGCTACAGGCTTGTCGGTCGGGCCAATACTCGCGGCAGCCGCGTTCCTAACCGCGACGCCGATTTCGACGAGCACGCTGCTAGGCTTCGATGCCTACGGCCTAATCGACACGCTATCATTTGGGCTATTGCGTCACTCGCACATTGGGCTGTCCTATGGCTGGTTTGAGCGCTACCTGATGAGCCCAAAGCAGCATCATCTACATCACAGTAGCGATCGGCGGCACTGGGACAAGAACTTCGGGTTTTTGTTTGCTTGCTGGGATCGGATGGCTGGCACGATCTGTTACAGCAATCCAAAGGAAAATGTGAGCTTCGGCATTTTGGCGGAAGAGGCCGTTGACTATAATTCTATTCTGAAGCTGCACTTCATGCCGTATATCAAGTTGTTTCGACGGTATCTGCGGATCACTTCAATTCGACGGTATCTTCCGCACACTCCAAGCGGCCCATCCATCTCGGTGGGACCTTCGGCTGACGTAGGAGCCGCGCCGGTGCCCGAGACGTAAGCGGGTATTGTCGCCGGGAAAGTGACGGGCGGGGCGCCGTTTTAATCTGCGGCGGGGTGGACGGCGCTGTAGTCGGTTCAGGTCTTGTGTTTGCGGGTCGCGGCTGCCTTCTTCGCTGCCTCGGACCGGGCTGCGGCCGGACGGAAAGCCGCTGCTTTTCCGCCTAACTTCCCGCCTTTGCGCGACGGTTCGGTGTTGGTCGGTTTGCCTCGTCCGCTGCCGCTCATTTTGCCGCCGCCCGTCTCCTTGTTCACCGTTGCCCAGGCGCGCCGCTCGGCTTCGTCGTCCGGGACACCGCGGTGCTCGTAACTTTCCTCGATATGTTCGGCCTGTCGCTTCTGTTTGTCGGTGTAAGCGGATTTGTCGCCACGAGGCATGATTGTCTCTCCTCCAAGGGTTGCGGGACCAAACGCTGGACGCGATTGGGCAGGAAATGGTTCCAATCGGTAGATCATAACTAATCTCGAAGCGTCAACCGGCGTGCAGGCGCAGCCGAATCCGCCCGCCATTCCGGGCGACCGGACTACGGCCGACATCATCATCGAGACGCTGATTACGTGGGGTGTGCTGGCTATTTTCGGAATGGTCGGCGACGGCATCGGTCCACTGATCGAGGCCATCAGCATGCGCCAGGACAAGATCCGCTATATCGGTGTCCGGCACGAGGAGGCCGCTGCCTTCATGGCCTTCGGCTATGCCAAGCACACCGGGCGGTTAGGTGCCTACATAGCGACAACCGGTCTGGGCGCGATTCATCTGATGAACGGCCTGTAAGACGCTAAGATGGACAGCGCACGGGTCATAGCGATCACCGGACTGACGTTCAACGACCTAATCGACACGCGCTTCATGGAGGACGTGAACACGGTCGAACTGATGAAGGGGGTGGCCCTCTACAACACGGCCTCAGCAGCGCGGGGCATGCGCTGGTGGTCACAGACATCGCCTGTCGCTCGGCACTCGGGGGCGCGGGGTGGCGCATATCACCGCGCCCAAGGACGTCCAGGCGATGAAGCTGTCGGCGAACAAGCCATCAATGGAGTATCACGGCCTGCGCACCTCGTCGGCCTGGTTGCCGGATGCGGGGGTCCCCGCGCTTGATCAGCTACGCGCCGCGGCCGGTATCCTAAACAGCGGCAAGCGGGTCGCCGTGCTGCTAGGTCAGGGCACGCTCGCGGCCCGGACAGAGGTCACCGCGCTGGCCGAGTGGCTGGGTGCGCCTGTTGCCAAGCCCAACTTTCCCACCAGACGAAAAAATATGACTTGAAATCAAAGCATTGTGGGGCGCGGAGCGATTTAGGCACCACACGTGCCAAGGTGGTGGAAGCTCTGACTGAAGTGCGCCGAGCGAAATCGATGGTCCAGCCTTGATTTTCGACGACCAACTGTGCGAACTGCATTCCTCGAACACCGACGCCAGCACATCAGCGTCGAGCCGGTCAATGCGAAATGTCCTCGGAAAGGGGAGTGATTTTTAGCACCACAAATCGAGAGCGGCCGTAGAAGCCCGCAGTTTTCTGGGGCATTCCGGCTGGCGACACGGTGCTGATCGTGGGCTCGACGACGCGCAATGGAAACCCGTGCTCCGGAGCCAGAAGTTCGCCATTCATCTCGAACGCCAGAAGCACGTCGGGACACAGCGCCTTGGTCATCGGGATCGACACGCCGTAGGGCTGCCCATTGACCGTGTCGGCTGACTCGAAAGCAATGTGCAGAGCCGGATCGAGGTCGGCTTCGGCCGCGCGTAGAACGTCCGCCAACGAGACCCCGGTCCACCCAGCATTGCCGATCGCCCCGGCCTCCCACGGATCTCCCGTAACGGGTCGTAGCCGGTGCAGATCGGCGCGACGATTGCCGGCGCACTGCATCAGTGCCATCACGTTCGCGGCGTGAACCTGCTCCGCAGTTCACTGATCGACAACTTGAGCGGCTCCGCGACCCTACCCTGCACAGCGAGCGTATGGGTGTGTTCGGATAGAAACGAGACGTCGCCGTGACAGCGCACGTAGAAGTCGGACAGTGGCGTTACAAAGTTGGAGCGCAACCGGTTAAGCGGTGGCTCAGCTTTGAACGGTGTCTCCGATCTAACGATCTGAGCTCGCATCGAAACCTCGAACATAGTAACGGTCCTGTGTTCGGGGTTCCTTTGCCGCTTCGCCACGAATAAACCTCGAATGAGTCCTTTAGAGTCTGTCCGGAAACTATCCATTCGAATTGCTGAGCTTTCTCAGCATCAGCCGGATGGATGCCAATCTGATGAATGCGAGGGCATTACGGCTCCGGTTCTCAAAATCCTTGGCCAATCGACGGCACCGGTTAAGCCAGGCGAAGGTGCGTTCGACTACCCAGCGCCTGGGCAGAACCTGAAAGCCCTGGGCCGTATCCGAACGTTTGACTATTTCAACGGCCAACCCAGGCAACAGCTTGGCGAGTTCCGCGCGGAATTTCGGCCCCTGGTAACCGCCGTCGGCGAATAGGGTTTTCAGAAACGGGTACAGCCCGAACGGGCTCGCCAGAACCAGTATCCCGCCATCGCGTTCCTGAACGTCGGCCGGATGGACCACCGCATGCATCAGCAAGCCCTCGGTATCCACCACGATATGCCGCTTCTTGCCGTTGATCTTCTTGCCCGCATCATAACCCGAAGGGTCGATGTGTGCGCCGCCTTTTTCGGCGCTTTTAACGCTCTGGCTGTCGATGACGCAGGCGGTCGGGCTCGCTTGCCGATCGAGCAGCTCGCGGCACTTCTGGTAAAGCTCATAGTGAATTCTCAACAGCGTCCCGTCGTACTCCCAGCGTTGGAAGTAGTCGAACAAGGTGCTTCGCGGCGGCAAGTCCCGGGGGATATAGCGCCACTGACACCCGGTGCTCAGAACGTACAAAAGGCCATTCACCACCTCGCGTTCATCGATCTCGCGTCGGCGCCCACCACGCTTGGCTGGCGGGATCAGGTGCTCCAAGTGCCCCCATTCCTCGTCGGTCAGGTCGCTCGGATAGCGCATCTTGTCCCGGTTGTACCGAGGACGGTTCTCAGTGGTCCACATCATGCCCATCACGAATCGATGCCGTCATCGAATCACAGCAGAGTCAATGGGTTCAAGCCCCCTGTGCTAACCGACTCTAACAACTCGGAAAGTTCCCGGACGGACACTAAGACGGTCTAAATCGGTTGCTATACGGACCGTGAGCATAAAGATTGAACGGTGGGCATAAAGGAGAGTTCGATGCGTAAGATTTTTCTCGCCGCTGTCGCGCTGGGCGGCCTGCCCGCTTTGGCCGCGTCTAGCGCCAGCGCGGCCCCGTCTGCTGTGGGCTTTCACTACTGTCCGGTCAAAATCCGAATAAATTCAGTTGTTTCTCGTCTTGCAAGTTTTCGGATCTGTCGGCCTCACGAGAGAACGCAGTCTGGACCTCTATTTTTTCGAATACCGTCACCGAAAAGACCTGCAGCAATGTGTAGAGCGGCGCCTCCAGGTTGAGCCGTTTGCGCACGATCGCCACCAGCACATAGACCGAAACGGCGATCCAGATTTGCGTCTTCACGGCGTTTTCCGAAGTGCCGTAGAACCGCTTGATCCGCAGATGCTGTTTTATCCACTTGAAAAAGAGTTCCACCTGCCAGCGGCTTTTGTACAGATCGCAGATGGTCAATGCTGGCAACGCGGTCTGATTGGTCAGGAAGACCAGTGTCTTAGCCGTTTCGGCGTCGCGGAAGCGGATGCGCCGCAGATGCACCGGATAGTCCTGACGGGTACGAGGGCCGTCCAATGCGATGGTTTGATCGGCGATCACGCCGCTCGCTCGGTCGGTGGGCGCGGAATAGATCCGATGCGCATGCAGATTGGACTTGGCGCGCGTCACGAAGAAGGCGCCCGCCTGATGCAGCGTGTGCAGGCGGGCGAAGTCGATGTATCCGCGATCCATCACATAGACCGCGCCGGGTTCGGGGATCAGCATGTCGAGCGCATGAACATCGTGCAGCTTGCCGTTCGAGATATGGATAAAGCTGGGAATGTTGCCACGCAGATCGAGCAGCGTATGCATCTTCACCGCGGATTTGGTGGAGCGGAAATGAGCCCAGGGGAACACCGACATGCACAAATCGATGGTGGTGGAATCCAGCGCGTAGACGCTGTTGGTCAGCTCTGCTCCCAGGCTTTCGCTGGCGTAGAGACATCTGGCCTGAGCGATGAGTTGTTGGGCGAACTCGGCATAGATGCGCCAATCGCGCGACTCGTTGGCATCCGCGAGGGTGGAGCGACGGACCGGTTCGCGAAGCCCCATGTGGTAGAGCTTTGACGCTTGCGCCGACAGGCAGGCCTCGATGTCGCGCGCGATAGGTCAGTTGGGCGAACGCCATGATCTGATATTGCGCGGCGCAGGACAGCTTGCGCACGGCGCGGTTGCCGCCGTAGCGCGCGACAATCCGGTCGAAGCTGCTCCAAGGCAGAAAATCCATGAGCTGCGCGAAAAGCGTCCTGCCGGTGTTCATGACCAAGCCCTCCCCGCGAGATCGTCGGGAAGAGCCACCGGACATTCAAATCCGCCCCAGCAACGAACTGTCGGAAAGCTTTATGCATCAATGGATTCCACGGAAATGTCATTCACCGAACCGGACAGTAGTGGTGGGCTTTCGTGCGATGCAGCCACAGCCGCCGGTGACCAATGTGGACTACTACTGGCGCCATCAGCATTATCATCATCGCCATTATGAACATCACCAGTGGCGTTACTATAATTGATCGACCTGCTGAATAATCGCCCGCGCTGAGACCCCCTCAGCGCGGAGGGAACGCAGCGTCATGGCCTTGTCCCGCTTCGCGAGCCGACGGCCCGCTGGGTCGGTGAGGAGATGATGATGGGCATAGGCTGGCGCCTCCCATTCCATCAGCGTCTGCAGCAGGCGATGCAAGCTGGTCGCCGGTTGTAGATCTTCGCCCCGGGTTACGAGCGTTACACCTTGCAGCGCGTCGTCGTGCGTCACGCACAGATGATAGCTTGCTGGTGCATCCTTTCTCGCTAGCACGACGTCGCCGAATTGCTCTGGGTGACAGGCAATGCGGCCCCCTCCTTCCTCCTGGTACGACAGATCCGGCTGCAGCACCGCAGCCATGTCGAGGCGTAGCGCGAACGGTTTGCCGACGGCAATTTTGGTCGTCCGTTCCGCTGGCGAAAGCCGCCGGCAAGTGCCGGGATATAGCGGTGCGCCGTCCGGTGCGTGCGGAGCGCTGGCCGATGCGGAGATCTCGCGTGCGATATCTGCTCTTGTGCAGAAGCACGGATAGATAAGGTGCCTTTCGCGCAATGCATCCAATGCAGCTTGGTAATCAGCGAGATGCTCTGATTGTGTGCGCACAGGGCCGTCCCAAACTAGGCCGAGCCAAGTCAGATCGTCGAGGATTGCCGTGGCGAAGTGCGGGCGGCAGCGGCCGGGATCGATGTCTTCGAGACGTAGCAGGAACTGGCCCCCAGCCGAGCGGGCGCGCTTCCACGCATTGAAGGCGGAAAAGGCGTGACCCAGATGCAGGTAACCCGTCGGGCTGGGCGCAAACCGCGTGATAACCATCTCGAAAAAGTCTCTTAGACCAGGATCATTTAGTGGGGGATGCCATTCATGCCAACGCTCGAGGCTGTTCACTGGGGACCGGCTTCCAAGGCCAAACCGAAGCAGTTGGTCGTGCTATGTCACGGGCTGGGGGCCGATGCCTTTGACCTGATCGACCTGGCTCCCTCGTGGCAACATGCCTGTGCTGACGCGCTATTCGCTTCGGTCCATGCACCGTTTCAGCACGATTTAGGGTTTGGCCGGCAATGGTGGAGCGTCGCTGACCGATCTCCCGCGCTAATGGAGGCTGGGGCTCGGACAGCTTCCAGCTATTTGCATGGATTTATCGATGCCGAACTGGAGCGGCTCGGATTGCCGCGTGAGGCCTATGCAATGATGGGGTTTAGTCAGGGGGCGATGATTTCGCTGTTCACGGGGCTGCGCCGCCCAGTGGCTCCGCGTGCGATCCTGGCCCTCTCGGGAGCGCTCATCGCTCCGGAACGCTTATCGACCGACCTCGCCAACAAGGCGCCGGTGCTAATCGTGCACGGCGAAGCCGACGAAACCGTCCCGGCGTCTCGATCTCACGATGCCGAGGCGGCGTTGATCGCTGCCCAGGTGCCGGTTGAGGCGCATTATATTCCGCGGCTCGGTCATGGCATCGATGACAGCGGGATTTCCCTTGGTGCACTGGCGCTGCAGCGCGGATTTTCCTGACCCTGCCGGTGGTTTCTTAGGCTAAGGATCTTCGCGGTCGGTCTGGTTGCCCGTTCGTTTTTCTTGATTGTGGTGCGCTTGCAATCAGCGGAACACTGTCCCGTGCGGTAACGTCTCTGCGAAAAGGGTGAACTCAGCGAAACAATCTTTCGTTGATTGCAAGCAATGTGAAACACTGCCGTGTATCGCTGGTCCTAGTGGATCATCGCGACAAGCAGTTAACCATAATCCGATTAATTGAGACTATTGCATTGCACCATTGAGGTTTTCACACCCCATGCGCTTGTCGGGACGATCGATATGCCGCTACTGAACGGCAAATTGGCGATGCAATCGAAGCGGGAGATTTCAACATGGCGCACGCAGCCGAGGCGAGAAAACGCGGCAAAGCCAAAGACAAGCCGGTGGACCGGGATACCCTGCTGAAGGCCTACCGTAGCATGCTGCTGATCCGCCGGTTTGAGGAAAAGGCCGGGCAGCTCTACGGGATGGGCCTGATCGGCGGGTTCTGCCACCTCTATATTGGTCAGGAAGCGGTTGTCGTCGGCGTGCAGTTGGCGCTGAGTGATGGCGACGAGGTCATTACCTCCTATCGGGATCACGGTCATATGCTAGCGACGGGCATGGAGCCGCGCGGGGTGATGGCGGAGTTGACCGGCCGGTCGGGCGGGTATTCGCACGGCAAGGGCGGGTCTATGCACATGTTCAGCAAGGAGAAGAAATTCTTCGGCGGCCACGGCATCGTCGGCGCGCAGGTGAGCTTGGGCATCGGGCTGGCGTTCAGCAACCTGTATCGTGGCAACGACCGTGTCTCGATCACATATTTTGGCGAAGGCGCCTCAAGCCAGGGGCAGGTATTCGAGAGTTTCAACCTCGCGGCACTATTGAAATTGCCGGTGGTCTTTGTGATCGAAAACAACAAGTACGGTATGGGTACCTCGGTCGAGCGGTCTTCCGCTAGCCATGATCTGTCGCAGAATGGCACGCCGTGGGGCATCCCGGGCGTGCAGGTCGATGGCATGGACGTGCTGGCGGTGAAGGATGCGGCGGAGCAGGCGGTGGCGGACTGCCGAGCGGGGAAAGGGCCGTCGTTGCTGGAGGTGAAGACGTATCGGTACCGAGGGCACTCGATGTCCGATCCGGCGAAATACCGTACGCGCGAAGAGGTGCAGATGATGCGCACCCAGCATGACTGCATCGAGAACGCGCGACATCGCCTGGAAGCGCTGGATGTCGAGGAAAAGGCGTTCAAGTCGATCGACGATGAGGTGAAGGGCATCATCCAGGATGCGGCCGATTTCGCGCAGAGCAGCCCCGAACCGGACGTGTCTGAGCTGTATACCGACGTGCTGCTGGAGGGCTGACGATGGCGACTCAAATATTGATGCCGGCGCTGTCGCCCACGATGACCGAGGGCAAGCTAACGCGCTGGTTGAAGGGCGTTGGCGATGACGTGCGCGCCGGTGACGTGATTGCCGAGATTGAGACCGACAAGGCGACGATGGAAGTCGAGGCAGTCGATGAGGGAAAGCTGGCACGTATTTTGGTGGACGAGGGCACTGAGGGAGTGCCGGTGAACACGCCGATCGCGGTGTTGAGCATGAATGGCGAGGATGTGTCCGCAGAACCGGCGCCGAAAGCGGAAGCGCCTGCCCAGCCCAAGGCGGCGGCAGAGGCGGCGGACCCGAAGGTGATTGCCGAGCAGGGGGGGGCGAAGGGTCAGCGGAAAGAGGCGCTGGCGGCGGCTCCTGCGCCCGAGAAGGATTGGGGCGCGACCAAGCCGATCACCGTGCGTGAGGCGCTGCGTGATGCGATGGCATTGGAGATGCGGCGCGACGGGGACGTGTTCCTGATCGGCGAGGAGGTGGCTCAGTATCAGGGCGCCTATAAGATCAGTCAGGGGCTGCTGGACGAGTTCGGGGCCGGCCGGGTGATCGATACGCCGATCACTGAACATGGGTTCACCGGCCTGTCGGTGGGAGCGGCGTTGAACGGGCTGCGGCCGATCGTCGAGTTCATGACCTTCAACTTCGCCATGCAGGCGATGGACCAGATCATCAACTCGGCGGCGAAGACACTGTATATGTCGGGCGGGCAGATGGGATGCCCGATCGTGTTCCGGGGACCGAACGGGGCCGCCTCACGGGTCGCCGCGCAGCACTCGCAATGCTACGCGAGCTGGTATGCGCATGTCCCGGGGTTGAAGGTGGTGGCGCCGTGGTCTTCTGCCGACGCCAAAGGACTGCTGCGCTCGGCGATCCGTGATCCGAACCCGGTGATCGTGCTGGAGAACGAGATCCTATATGGGCAAACGTTTGAATGTCCGGTGGACGACGAGTTCGTCGTGCCAATCGGCAAGGCGAAGATCGAGCGCGCCGGTTCCCACGTGACGATCGCCGCGTTCAGCATCATGGTCGGCGTGGCGATGAAGGCCGCCGACGCCTTGGCCGAGCAGGGGATCGAGGCGGAGGTCATCAACTTGCGGTCGCTGCGACCGATGGACATCGCGACCATCGTGGAGAGCGTGAAGAAGACCAACCGGCTGGTGACGGTGGAAGAAGGCTGGCCATTTGCCGGGATCGGCGCCGAGATCGCGATGCAGATTATCGAGCACGCGTTCGACTGGCTGGATGCGCCCCCGGTGCGGGTACATGGGCTGGACGTGCCCCTGCCCTATGCGGCAAATCTGGAGAAACTCGCGCTGCCTCAGCCGGACTGGGTGGTGGACGCGGTTAAGAAGATAATCTGAGCGGGGGGCGTTATCGATGGCGACCAATATATTGATGCCGGCGCTGAGCCCGACGATGACCGAGGGAACACTTACCCGGTGGTTGAAGAAGGAAGGTGAGGCAATCAAGGCAGGCGACGTGATCGCCGAGATCGAGACCGACAAGGCGACCATGGAGGTCGAGGCGGTCGACGAAGGTGTATTGGGCAAGATCCTGGTTGAGGATGGCACCGAGAACGTGGCGGTGAATGCGCCGATCGCGGTTCTGGTGGATGAGGGGGAGCAGGTTCCAAGCGAGGCACCAGCAGCACCCGCGCCGAAGCCCCCGGCGGCGAAGTCGGACGCGCCAGAGCCAGCGGCGGCCAAACCATCGGAAGCCAAACCCGAACCGCAGGCGGCGAGGCCGCCACCGGTAGCCAACGGTCAGGCGCCGGCCGGTGAACGCATCTTCGCGTCGCCTCTGGCGCGACGGATGGCGAAGCAGGCTGGCATCGATCTGTCCAGCCTGAAGGGCAGCGGGCCGAACGGACGGATTGTGCGGGCCGATATCCAGGCGGCGCAGGACGGCGGTGCGCCCGCGACGGCCAAGGCGCCTGCTGCGGCTCCGGCGGCGGGCGAGCCGGCTGCGGCGCCGTTGGGCAAGGCCACGGCGCCGGCGATCGGGGCGCCACACAAGCTGGTGCCGCACTCGACGATGCGGAAGGTGATCGCCAAGCGACTGTCCGAATCCACAGCGACGATCCCGCATTTCTACGTGTCGATGGACATCGAGATCGACGCCCTGATCGCGCTGATGGGTCAGTTGAACGGGAAGTCGCCACCGAAGGAAGCGCCGGGAGCGTATCTGATCACCATCAACGACATGGTGATCAAGGCTGCGGCGGCGACACTTCGAAAAGTGCCGGCGGTGAATGCGAGCTGGACCGACGACGGCATGGCTTTCTACGACGACGTCGATATCAGTGTTGCGGTGTCTATCCCGGATGGGTTGATCACGCCGATCATTCGTCAGGCGGACGTCAAGGGTCTGGCGACGATCAGCCGCGAGATGAAGGATCTGGCCGGGCGGGCGCGCGCAGGAAAGCTGAAGCCCGAGGAATTCCAGGGCGGCGGGTTCTCGATTTCCAATATGGGGATGTTCGGGGTGTCGTCGTTTACCGCGATCATCAACCCGCCTCAGTCGGCGATCCTGGCGGTCGCGGCCGGGCGGAAGCGGCCGATCGTTAATAAGGATGGCGAACTAGGGGTCGCGACGGTGATGACGTGCACACTGTCGGTCGATCACCGGGTCGCGGACGGAGCGTTGGGCGCGAACTGGATGCGAGCCTTCAAGCAGGTGGTCGAGGACCCGTTGAGTTTGCTGTTGTAAGGGTATGATTTTCGGACATAGCCGGGGGCGCCCCGGCTATCCGCACGAAGGAGCGAAGGCGCGCCAAGCATGACCACCGGGCAAGACTTCTGCCTCCGCCCGGCTGCCCCAGCGGACGTCCCGGAGGTCCTGCGTCTGATTCGTGGGCTGGCGGCCTATGAACGTCTCCTTCATGAGGCCACAGTCACCGAAGCCGAGTTGCATGTTGCCCTGTTCGGGCCCCTGCCCCGCATCCATGCGATCCTTGCAGAGGCCGACGGCAGCCCCGTTGGGCTTGCACTATTTTACTACACTTTCAACACCTTCAAGGCGCGGCCTAACATCTTTCTGGAAGATCTGTTTGTCGATCCTGCGCACCGCGGTACCGGCATTGGCCTGGCGCTGATGCGCCATGTCGCGCAGCGGGCGCTGGCGGAGGGCTGCCGTCGTATCGAATGGCGTGTGCTGAACTGGAACCAGCCTGCGATCGACTTCTATGAGCGTATCGGTGCCAAAGGGATCGACACCTGGCACGCGCGACAACTCGGCGGCGACGCGCTCGTCGCTCTGGCGAAAGGAATTCCCGATGGCTGACCAAGCGTTCGATCTTATTGTCTTAGGCGGCGGCCCCGGCGGTTACGTGGCGGCAATCCGAGCGGCTCAGCTTGGGATGAAGGCGGCGGTGGTGGAACGCGAGCATCTGGGGGGCATCTGCCTGAACTGGGGCTGCATTCCGACCAAGGCGCTGCTGCGGACCAGCGAGATCAATCATCTGCTGCATCATCTGCCGGATTTCGGGTTCGCGGCGGTCTCACCCAAGTTCGATATCGATAAAGTCGTGAAGCGGTCTCGCGCGGTGGCGAAACAACTATCTTCCGGCGTGGCGCATTTGCTGCGCAAAAACAAGGTCGCGGTGTTTGATGGCGCGGGGGCCCTCGCCGGCAAACAAACCGTTTCGGTGACCAAGAACGGCAAAGACGTCGCCACCCTGAAAGCGCCGCACATCATCCTTGCGACTGGCGCGCGCGCGCGGCAGCTTCCGGGGATCGAGGCGGATGGCAAGCTGATCTGGGCCTACCGGGAAGCGATGGTGCCGACCATGTTTCCGAAGTCGTTGTTGGTCATTGGATCAGGGGCCATTGGTATCGAATTCGCCAGTTTCTATCTGAATATGGGCGCGCAGGTGACAGTGGTTGAAGTTCTGCCCAGAATTCTTCCTGTCGAAGATGAAGAGATCTCGGCCTTTGCGCACAAGGCGTTCGAGAAGCAGGGTATGAAGATCTTGTCAATGCGGCAGTAAAGGGCGCCAAGAAAGGCGATGACAAGGTGACGGTGACAGTCGAGGCCGGTGGTAAGAGCCAGGACATTACTGTGGATCGGGTGATTTCGGCGGTCGGTATCGTTGGCAACGTCGAGGGCATAGGACTGGACGGCACTGGCGTGAAAGTCGATCGCACTCATGTAGTGATCGATGAATACTGCAGAACGGGTGAGCCTGATGTCTATGCCATTGGCGACCTTGTCGGCCCACCGTGGCTGGCGCACAAAGCCAGTCATGAAGGCGTAATCTGCGTCGAAAAGATCGCGGGCTTGAACAATGTGCATCCGATGGATGTGACTCAACATCCCCGGCTGCACCTATTGCCGGCCGCAAGTTGCCTCGGTTGGACTGACAGAGGCCAAAGCCAAGGAACAGGGTCACGAGGTGAAAGTCGGGCACTTCCCGTTTATCGGCAACGGGAAGGCGATCGCGATGGGCGAGCCCGAGGGCATGGTCAAGACGATATTCGACGCAAAGACCGGAGAAATGCTCGGTGCCCATATGGTTGGCGCCGAGGTGACCGAAATGATCCAGGGCTACACTATCGCCAGGACGTTGGAGACGACGGAAGCCGAACTGATAGAGACGGTGTTCCCGCATCCCACGGTCAGCGAGACGATGCACGAGGCTGTGCTGGACGCGTACAAGCAGGTCATCCATTTCTGATTTCTTGAATGGTCCCGGCGCGGACGACGCCCCGTTGCGGGGGCGCCCGCCGAAGACAAATAAATTCAAGAAGCTCCGGACCTGTGCCGACACCCGGGATCCGCTGCTGAGGCGCCCAAATCCCCGGTTGAACGCATTTAATCGCTACCTCTACAGCAGGCGGCTCCGGCGGCAAGCCCGGCGTGCCGCTTCGCTGATCACCCGCAGAGCCGCGCGGAAGATTTTCGGGGCCACCACAGAAGACAGGCGTCACCCAGCCGACACGAGATCTGTGAAGCAGTTCATAGCCGCGGGTGTCCCTCCGGCGGAAGCTCCGATTGGCCAGGTCAGGCGCAGGGGGCTCGAATGGTGGACGATCAATTCGCTGCGGCGATAGAAAACTCGCATTATCTGCTTGCCTTCCTCAGCCGGCGTTGCCTCGTCCTGGACGAGCACGAGCGCGCGAAGTTCAAGGCCTATGCAGCGTCCATGGCGAAAGTACAGGCTCTGGTGGCGGCGTCGCAGGACGTAAGCCCAGAAGAACGGACGGCCTTCTGGGACAGCTTCATCTGGCTGTCCAACCTCGCCACCCCAGCCACAATTGAAAGCATCCGGTATTACTTCAGCTACTATTACGGCGCCCGGCAAGGGGTCTGGCGACTGCTTCGCAAGCCGTTCGCACGGCCGGAGCAGCGGGCAAAAACCGGTGGCCGCTGGTTCTTCAGTGCATTCACCCTCACGACGTTCTTCGCAGCGCTGCTACTCAGTCTCGCCGCGTTTGTTGGCAATCGAACGCTCGAGCAGTTCTCCAAGGACTACCAGTATTGGTATCAGGTCGCGACGATCTCGAGGGCGCTGAGCTACGGGTTCGAGATCGATGCCGCAAGCAACGCGGACGACCACGGGATCACGGTGACGCTTCGGCCACCGCGGGATCAGCCGAAACCGGCTGTCGCTGGCCACTACCCGGGGACGAGGACCGCCTCCGCCATGCTGGCGACGGCTGCCACCGATCCCAACTCTGACGCGCCGCCGATCCCCGGCCAACTGAACCAGGTGCGCATTCCGGAAGAGCGCGTCGCCCAGTTACGCTCCGCTTTCCCGCAGATGTTTGCCCTGGGGAACAAACTGTCGCGCCTCAACGAATGGATCTGGACCCCCATCTGCACGCAACCGGCGCTCGGTGAACGCGCACTTCCGGTTGGCCGTTCTCCGTCCGCGCCGTGTTTCCGGGTCCGGATGTGATTCTGGCGGAAGAATTGACCGCAACTTTGAGCGGGATGAACACCGAGCGGACCATCATGCAGTGGCTGACGACACCCATGCGTTGGGTGCTCCACGTAGCAGACGCCGCCCCCCGGGACATCGTGCCGCCAACCGATGTCGAGTCCCCGGACACAGGCGCGAGCCGGCCTGTTGCCAGCGCCATCCCGGAGGACGATCGCTGTCTGCCGGGCCCCTCACACATGCCGGGCCCGAAGCAACTGGCGTCCCTCACCAACGATCTGCCGACGATGAAACAGATCTTTCTGACAATCCTCTGTCACGACCGGCCGTTGCCGATGATCTTGCCGCCGCCATTGCAGAACATGCTGGACATGCCATTCAAGGCGCGGCTGACGTTGGACGTGGTCAACACCTACCTGCTGACCCTGCTCTTCGGCATGCTGGGCGCCGCGGTTCAGGTCATGCGCGACATTCACCGGCGACTGGACGATTTCACGCTGACCCGCGTCGCGCTGTCTTGTTACAAGGTGCGACTGATCCTTGGCGCGGTCGCCGGTCCCTTCGTCGGGCTTTTCATCAATCTGCCGTCGGGGGTGACTAGCGCGCTGAATGCGGAGCCGCAGTTGATGACGCGCCTCACCGGCCTTGGGCTGGCGTTCCTGGCGGGCTTCTCGGTCGACTTGCTGTTCGGCGTGCTCGAGCGTTTTACGGCCTTGTTGTCGGAGATGTCACCAGGTTCGCACCCCGGTCAGGCCACCGCAACGCGGCGCGTTGTTAACAACCGGATGCACTCAGCCTTGGGTTGATACCTCCGGTGAAGTTCATGGGATCCGCAAACGGATGCCCCATAAATCGCGAGCGGTGACGGCACGCTTTTGGAGCGAGCCCCCGCAAGCTAGGGCTCAGAGACCTGGGCGCGCCAAGGTTCTTATATAGGAATACTATATACGGATCCCGTATCCGATATGGCTTATATAGTCGTGCTGACTTATCTGGCGGCGTGCTGAACAATTATCCCGCTGGCTGCCGATGCAGCGAGCCGAGGAGTCTTTCGCCATGCTTGATCTGATCTTCGTCGCGACCGGTGCGGCCTTCCTGTACCTCTGCGTCCTGTACGCCTTCGCCTGCGATCGTTTGTAGGAGCCGACCAATGCTGCTGGATTATGTCCTGGGCGGCCTCGTGACCGTCTTCCTTCTGGCTTACCTTGTCATCGCGCTGCTTAAGCCCGAACGCTTCTAGGCCGGCCTCTTTCGCGGAAAGTAAATCATGACCGTCAATGGATGGCTGCAGGTCGCCTTGTATTGCGTCCTGCTCATGCTCCTCACCAAGCCGTTGGGGGGCTATATGACGCGAGTGTTCGCCGGAGAGCGAACCTTTCTGTCCCCGGTGTTGAGGCCCCTGGAGCGGGGCCTTTATCGTGTTTCGGGCGTCGATGACGCGCAAGAACAGCATTGGGTCCTCTACGCGATCGCCATGCTGGCGTTCACGTTTGCCGGCTTCGTTGTGCTGTATGCACTACAGCGGCTGCAAGCTTTACTGCCATTCAACCCGCAGAAACTCGACGCGGTGTCGCCGGACCTTGCGTTCAACACCTCGGTCAGTTTCGTAACGAATACGAACTGGCAATCCTACGTGCCGGAGACCACCATGAGCTACCTGGTGGAGATGGCCGGGCTCACCGTGCATAACTTCGTCAGTGCCGCTACCGGTATTGCCCTGGCGCTGGCGCTAATCCGCGGCTTCTCCCGGCGGTCGGCGAAAAGCGTGGGCAATTTCTGGGTCGATCTGACCCGTTGCACGTTGTACCTGCTGCTGCCGATCTGCATCGTGGTCGGCCTGGTCATGGTGTGGCAGGGCGTGCCGCAGAACCTGTCCGCATACACGGATGTCACCACGCTCGAGGGTGGCAAGCAGCTCATCGCGCAGGGCCCCGTTGCCTCGCAGGAGGTGATCAAGATGCTGGGGACGAATGGCGGCGGGTTCTTCAACGCCAACTCGGCGCATCCGTTCGAAAATCCGACGGCGCTGACCAACTTTATCCAGATCCTGCTGATCTTCTCGATCGGTGGGGCGCTGACCAACGTGTTCGGCCGCATGGTGGGTGATCAACGCCAGGGCTGGGCGATTTTCGCGGTGATGGGCGTGCTGTTCCTGGCCGGAACCGTGGTGACCTATTCGTCTGAAGCCGCCGGCAACCCGCTGTTCGCGCATCTGCCGGTCGATCAGACCGCCAGTGCGCTGCAATCAGGCGGCAACATGGAGGGCAAGGAGGTTCGTTTCGGCATCGCCAACTCGGCGCTGTTCACAACGATCACCACTGATGCCTCCTGCGGCGCCGTCAACAACATGCACGACAGCCTGACACCGCTGGCGGGCATGGTGCCGATGGTCAACATCATGTTGGGCGAGATCATTTTTGGCGGTGTCGGCTCCGGGCTTTACGGGATGCTGCTGTTCGTCATCGTGGCGATGTTCGTCGCCGGGCTGATGGTCGGCCGCACGCCTGAATACCTCGGTAAGAAGCTGGAGGCGAAGGAGGTCAAGATGGCCATGCTCGGCATCCTGATCCTGCCACTCTCCATGCTCGGCTTCACCTCGCTGGCCGTGGTGATCAAGCCGGGGCTGGACGCGCTGTCAAACGCCGGGCCGCACGGGTTCTCCGAGGCACTGTACGCTTACGTCTCGGCCACCGGCAACAACGGCAGCGCCTTCGCCGGGCTATCCGCCAACGTGCCGTTCTGGAACTCGACCCTGGGGCTCGCGATGTTCATGGGCCGCTTCCTGATGATCATCCCGATGCTCGCCATCGCCGGGTCACTTGCCGCTAAGAAGATCGTTCCGACATCCGCCGGCACCTTCCCGACCGACGGCGGCCTGTTCGTCGGCTTGGTCGTAGGGGTCATCTTGATCACCGGCGGCCTGATCTTCCTGCCCTCGCTCGCTCTTGGGCCGATCGTCGAGCACTTCTCGATGCTCGCCGGTACAACCTACTAAGGCACCTAAAATGGAAACCAGAACCCACTCACGGAGCGCGAAGTCCAGCATGCTGGACACGTCGATCCTGCTGCCGGCCGTCGGCCAGGCGTTCCAGAAACTCGACCCGCGGCTGATGATCCGCAGCCCGGTGATGTTCGTGGTGGAGGTCGTCGCGACCCTGACCACGGTCATCTTCCTGCGCGATCTTGTAACGGGCGGAGCCTATCTCAGCTTCACCTTCCAGATCATCCTATGGCTTTGGATCACCGTGCTGTTCGCCAACTTCGCCGAAGCCGTCGCCGAGGGCCGCGGCAAGGCGCAGGCAGCCTCGCTGCGGCGGGCGCGGACCGACACGATGGCGAACCGGGTTACCGCGACAGGAACCGAAACTGTCCCCGCCCCGGAACTTCGCCAGAACGACATAGTCCTCGTCGCCGCTGGGGAACTGATCCCCAGCGACGGCGAGGTGATCGAGGGCATTGCCTCGATCGATGAGTTCGGCGATTACCGGGGAGTCTGCGCCGGTTATCCGCGAAAGCGGCGGCGACCGGTCCGCGGTCACCGGTGGCACGCGTGTGCTCTCGGACTGGATCAAGGTCCGGATCACCGCCGCTCAGGGCTCGACCTTCCTCGACCGCATGATTGCGCTGGTGGAGGGGGCGGAACGGCAGAAGACGCCGAACGAGATCGCGCTGAATATTCTGCTGGCCGGCCTGACCATCATCTTCATATTCGCGGTGGCGACGATCCCAAGCTTCGTGACCTATGCCGGGGGGGCGGTTTCGGTGGTGATTCTGGTGGCGCTGTTCGTCGCCTTGATCCCCACCACGATCGGCGCGCTGTTGTCGGCGATCGGGATCGCGGGGATGGACCGGCTGGTGCGGTTCAACGTCCTGGCGATGTCCGGCCGGGCGGTCGAGGCGGCCGGAGATGTCGATACGCTGCTGCTGGACAAGACCGGCACGATCACGCTGGGCAATCGGCAGGCGACCGAATTCATGCCGCTGACGGAAGTCAGCCCGCGGGAATTGGCGGATGCGGCGCAATTGTCGTCGCTGCCTGACGAAACCCCCGAGGGCCGCTCGATCGTTGTGCTGGCGAAGGAGAAGTATGACATCCGCGGACGCGACATGGCGCCGATGGGCGCGCGTTTCGTGCCGTTCACGGCGCAGACCCGGCTGTCAGGGATCGATTTCGATCATTCGTCGATCCGCAAGGGTGCGGTTGATGCGGTGCTCGACTGGGTGCGCGGTCCGAAGGGCGCCGACGGCGGCGGCGGGGTGACCACCGCGGTTCGTCCCGACACGGCGGTCAAGGAACTGACCGCAATCGCCGAGACGGTCGCCAAGGCGGGCGGCACGCCGTTGGCGGTGGCGAAAGACGGCAAGCTGCTGGGTATTATATATCTGAAGGACATCGTCAAAGGCGGCATCCGCGAGCGCTTTTCCGAATTGCGCCGCATGGGGATCCGCACGGTGATGATCACCGGAGATAATCCGCTGACCGCTGCCGCGATCGCGGCCGAGGCCGGGGTGGACGACTTCCTGGCGCAGGCGACACCGGAGGCGAAGCTCAAGCTGATCCGAGACGAACAGGCGCAGGGCAAGCTGGTGGCGATGTGCGGGGATGGGACAAACGACGCCCCTGCCCTGGCTCAGGCCGACGTCGGGGTGGCGATGAATACCGGCACGATGGCGGCGCGCGAGGCCGGCAACATGGTCGATCTCGACAGCGACCCAACGAAACTGATCGAGATCGTGGAGATCGGCAAGCAGTTGCTGATGACTCGAGGCGCGCTGACCACGTTCTCGATCGCCAACGACGTGGCGAAATACTTCGCGATGATCCCGGCGATGTTCATTGCGTTCTATCCGCAGCTTCAGGCGCTGAACATCATGCACCTGGGAAATCCGCAAAGTGCGATCCTGTCGGCGATCATCTTCAATGCACTGATCATCGTGGCGCTTATACCGCTGGCGTTGCGCGGGATCCCCTACCGGCCGATCGGCGCTGCCGCGCTACTGCGGCGGAATCTGCTGATCTACGGGCTGGGTGGGATCGTCGCCCCGTTCATCGGAATCAAGCTGATCGACATGGCGGTCACCGCGGTGGGGTTGGCGTGATGCGCGCCGCCCTGCCATCCACGACGACAAGGTAGAGGACTCACTCCAATGCTCCAGCAGATCCGTCCCGCCATCGTGATGATCGTCTGCATGACGATCCTGACGGGCCTCGTTTACCCGCTCGCGATGACGGGCATCGCACAGGCCATTTTCCCGCACCAGGCGAATGGCAGCCTGATCGAGCGCGACGGCAAAGTGGTGGGCTCAGCGCTGATTGGTCAGAACTTTGCCGGCGAGACTTATTTCCATGGCCGCCCGTCGGCGACGACGGACACCGATCCGAATGACGCGACCAAAACCGTCCCCGCGCCCTACAACGCCGCCAACTCGGGTGGATCGAACCTTGGCCCGACTTCGAAGGCGCTGCTGGACCGGGTTACCGCGGATGCCGGCAAGCTGGCTGCCGAGAACCCCGGCACGCCGATTCCGATGGATCTGGTGACAACATCGGCAAGTGGGCTTGATCCCGACATCTCGCCGGCTGCCGCGCTATTCCAAGTTCCACGCGTCGCCAAGGCGCGCAATCTGCCCGAGGCGAAAGTCCAGCAACTGGTGCAGGATCATACGGCCGGGCGCGTTGCTGGCATCCTCGGCGAGCCCCATGTAAATTTGTTGGAGCTGAATCTGGCATTGGACGCTCTGGGCCACTCTTGATGCGCAGGGCCTGAACGGATGCCGAAATGGGCGAAAGCGCGCAATCCGACCGACGCCCTTCACCTGACGCGCTGCTGCGGGAGGCGCAGAAATCGCAGCGCGGGCGGCTGAAGATCTTTCTCGGCGCCGCGCCGGGCGTCGGGAAGACGTATGAGATGCTTTCCGCGGCGCAGGCGCGGGTGCGGGAAAAGACCGATGCCGTGGTCGGCGTGGTCGAGACGCATGGCCGAGCGGAGACCGAGGCGCTGACCAGGGGTCTGGAGGTCGTGCCGCGCCGGACGATCGAGTATCGGGGGCGGACGCTGACGGAGATGGATCTGGATGCGATCCTCGCCCGTCGTCCGCAACTGGTGCTGGTTGATGAGTTGGCCCACACCAATGCTCCTGGCAGCCGCCATCCGAAGCGCTATCTGGACGTCGAAGAACTGCTCGCGGCCGGGATCGATGTTTATACCACGCTGAATATCCAACACGTCGAAAGCCTGAACGATGTGGTGGCGCAGATCACCCGGATCCGGGTCCGGGAAACCGTGCCGGACTCGGTAATTGAGCGGGCCGACGATATCGAGCTGATCGACCTGACCCCGGAAGACCTAATACAGCGGCTGAAGGAGGGCAAGGTCTACGTCCCGACACAGGCCGAGCGGGCGGTGCGGCATTATTTTCAGCCCGGCAACCTGACGGCTCTGCGCGAGCTGGCGCTGCGGCGCACCGCGCAGCGGGTGGACAACCAGATGGTTGACTACATGCGCAGCCACGCGATTGACGGCCCTTGGCCGGCCGGCGAGCGCGTGCTGGTCTGTGTCCAAGGCGGCAGTAAGGCCTCGGCTACAGTGCGGCACGCCAAACGGCTGGCCGATCAGCTTCGTGCGCCATGGACCGCGATCAGCGTTGAGACCGCTCGATCGAGCCGGACGGCATCGGAACAGGACAGCGTGGTAGCAGCGTTACGGCTGGCGCAGCGGCTGGGGGCGGAGCCGGTGCTGATTCCCGGAGAGGACGTGGCGGATTCGGTGATCGACTACGCGCGCGCCAACAATGTCACGCATCTGATCGTCGGGAAATCTGATCGGCCTCCGTGGCGGCAGTTCTTGACGGGATCGATCACGCAACGCCTGATCAAGCGCGCAGGGGGCATCAATATCCACGTGATCGAGGTGCCGCCGGAACGCACCGACGGCACGCCCATCACCCCGGCAGTCGAACCGGGTCAGGCGTTCGATCCGCGACCGTATGTCATTGCCGCCCTGCTGGTGGGAATGGCGATCCCGATGGCCATCGGGCTGCACGAGTTTCTGGGCATCACCAACGTGGCGCTGGTGTTCCTGACGGCGATCCTGATTGGCGCGGTGCTGTACGGCCTGTGGCCTTCAGTG
This sequence comes from uncultured Alphaproteobacteria bacterium, assembly GCA_963772355.1. GTDB lineage: Bacteria > Pseudomonadota > Alphaproteobacteria > Acetobacterales > Acetobacteraceae > Rhodopila. The sequence goes on from CAVYXX010000045.1 coordinate 44,719, forward strand.
TTCGCCTGCTTCCTCGCCATGCTGGCGTACAACTTCTTTTTTCTGCCGCCGCTTTATACCTTTACCATCGCTGATCCGGAAAACGTCGTTGCGCTGTTCTTCTTCACGGTGGTCGCGGTCATCGCCAGTAATCTGGCGGCTCGAGTCCGCGGGCAGGCACTGTCCGCCCGGTTGCGCGCACGTCAGACCGACGATCTGTATCAGTTCAGCCGCAAGCTGGCGGCTGCGGTGACGCTGGACGATCTACTCTGGGCGACGGCGCACCAGATCGCGCTGATGCTGAAAGTCCGTGTCGTGCTGCTGCTGCCCGAGGCGGACAAGGATCATGGCTCCATCTCGGTGCGGGCCGGCTTCCCTCCGGAGGACATGCTGGACGAGGCAGACCTCGCGGCTGCCAAGTGGTCCTGGGAGAAGAACCGTATTGCCGGCCGCGGATCGGACACGCTGCCCGGCGGCAAATGGTTGTTCCAGCCGCTGCGCACCGGTCGCGGGCCGCTGGGCGTGGTCGGTATCATTCGTGATGAACCAGGACCGTTGCTGACGCCCGACCAGCAGCGATTGCTGGATGCATTGGCGGATCAGGCGGCGCTGGCGATCGAACGGGTCAACCTCGCCCGCGACCTGCATCGGGCGCGGTTGCAGGTGGAGACCGATCGGCTTCGGTCCGCCTTGCTCACGTCGATTTCGCATGATCTGCGAACGCCGCTGGCCTCCATTCTGGGATCGGCGACGAGCCTACGGTCGCAGGACGCCATTCTCGACAGGCCAACCAAGGAAGCCCTGCTCGGCACCATCATTGAGGAATCGGACCGGTTGAACCGGTTTATCGGCAACCTGCTGGACATGACCCGACTGGAGTCTGGAGCGCTGAAGCCTCGAACGGGCCTTAATGAATTGTCTGAAGTCATTGGGTCGGCCTTGCAGCGGGGCTCGAAGATTCTGGCGGGGCACCGGATCAACGTCAACCTGCCACAAGACCTGCCGATGTTGGCCTTAGATGTGGTGTTGTTCGAGCAAGTACTGTTCAACCTACTGGACAACGCCGCGAAACATGCCCCTGCCGGCAGCGAAATTTCTATCGACGCGAGCCGCGACGGCGATACCGTCACGCTGCGCATCATGGACGAAGGCGAAGGCATCCCCGCCGACGATGCCGACCGGATCTTCGAAAAATTTTACAGGTCCGGCGGGGCCGATCGGAGGCGTGCCGGAACGGGATTGGGTCTCGCGATTTGCCGCGGGTTCGTGGAGGCGATGGGGGGAACGATAACGGCCATGAACCGGACCGACAGACGCGGCGCCATGTTCGTCATCACCTTGCCCGTTCCCGTCAATGCGCTGCTGCCCGAAGAGGAAACCCTGCTATGAGCACCGGAGCAGGACCTTTGCGGGTTCTGGTGGTGGACGACGAGCCGGCGATTCGGCGGTTTCTGCGCGCTGGGCTGTCCAGCCAGGGCTATCTGGTCAGCGAACTGGAAGAAGGCCTGCCAGCGGTCGATGTGGCTCGGCGCAAGGGTACCGATCTGATCGTGCTGGACCTTGGATTGCCTGACATTGACGGCAGTGAGGTGATCGGGCGCATTCGGACCGGCGGTTCTTCGGTACCGATCATCGTTTTGTCCAGCCGGAGCGACGAGGCGGCCAAGGTCGATGCGCTCGACCTTGGAGCCGATGATTTTGTCACTAAGCCGTTCGGTATCGATGAATTGCTTGCGCGGATCAGGGCGGCCCAGCGCCACCGTTTACAGCGGGAGGGCGAGACCCCGATCTTCCGCAGCGGCGATCTGACGGTCGACCTGGTGCGCAGGATCGTGACGGTGCGCGGGGAGGAAGTGAAATTTTCGCCGCGGGAATATGGGGTTTTGCGGCTCCTGGTACAGCACGCCGGCAAGGTGCTGACGCATAAGATGATCCTGCGGGAGGTTTGGGGAGCCGACACCGACGTGCAGTATCTGCGCATCTACGTGCGCGCCCTCCGGCAAAAGATCGAGGCCGACCCAGAGCGGCCGGTTCATATCCTGACGGAGACGGGTGTAGGGTACCGTTTGCGAATCAACGACCAGGATTCCTGAACGGGATGGAAATCTCCGACTTTCTAACGCCTGATCGAGTACTTCTGGATGTTCGGGCGCGCGACAAGATTCAGCTGATCAACGAGATCGCCCGTGCGCTCGGGCGGCTGGTTCCGGGATTGGCCCCTGAAACCGTGCAGACCGCATTGGTGGCCCGGGAACAGCTTGGCTCAACCGGGCTGGGTAGTGGGTTCGCACTGCCGCATGCACGGATCGAGGGGTTGGGCGCCTACGTCGGGTCGTTCGTGCGACCGGCAAAGCCGATCGAGTTTGATGCGATCGATGGCAAGCCGGTGACGCTGGTGTTCGTGCTGCTTATCCCTTCCGAGACTACGACACCCCACGTAGCCGCCCTGGCGGCGATCTCCCGCAAATTCCGTGATGCTGACCTCGTAACGAGTCTGCGACATGCGAAAACGCATGTTGAGGCCTATCGTTTTCTGACAAACAGTTAATATCGCGTCGCACCATCTTGTGAGACGTCTATCGCCGCGTCGTGCCCACCTACCGCTGGAAATCGACGGAGGTGAGCTATGGAAGGATCGATCTCCCGGCGCGGGGTGATGGTGGGGGCGGCAGGCGGCGTTGCGTTGGCGACGGTCGCTCGAGCCGATGACAGCTCCCCTTCCCCGGTCGTTCGCGCGGGCACAACGATGCCGGTCGTACTGCAGGTGAATGGCGAGACCCTGAAACTCATGGTCGATCAGCGAACGTCGCTGCTGGATGCGTTGCGGGAATACGCCGGATTGACCGGGACCAAGAAGGGCTCCGACCGCGGCGCCTGTGGAGCCTGTACGGTCCATCTGGATGGGCGGCGGATAGTGTCGTGCCTGACGTTGGCGGCACGGTGCCAGGGCAAGGAGATCGTCACGATCGAGGGCCTGGGTTCCCACAATGATCTCCATCCGCTGCAGGCCGCGTTTGTCGAGCATGACGCCCTGCAGTGCGGGTACTGTACACCCGGACAGATCATGTCGGCGGCAGCCCTGATCAAGGAAGGGCACGCCGGCAGCGATCCGGAAATCCGTGAGTGGATGAGCGGCAATATCTGCCGCTGCGGTGCCTATCCCAACATCGTCGCCGCGGTGCGCCAGGCCGCGCGGGAGGGCTGAGCCATGCAGGCATTTACCCTGACGCAACCTCGGGACACCCAGGCGGCGATCGCCGCGGCGTCTCAGGCGGGAAGCAAGTATATCGCGGGCGGCACGGATTTGTTGCAGCTCGCGAAAGACAATGTGGAGACGCCGGAGCGACTGGTTGACCTTGAGGTGCTGAACGCCTCGAGAATCCACGCCGGCAGTGACCGTCTGCGGCTGGAGCCATTGGCGCGAATGAGTGATGTCGCCGCGCATCCCGAGGTGGTGTCGCGGTGGCCGGTCCTGTCGCAGGCGCTGCTGGCATCCGCATCGCCTCAGGTGCGCAACATGGCGACGATGGCGGGAAACCTGTTGCAGCGCACGCGGTGCGGGTATTTCCGCGACACTGGTTTCGCCTGCAACAAGCGCGCGCCGGGCTCCGGCTGTCCCGCGATCAACGGTGAAAACCGGATGCACGCTATTTTGGGCGGCAGCGACCAGTGCATCGCGACCTATGCCGGCGACATGGCGGTGGCGCTGATCGTGCTGGACGCGGAGCTGGAGCTGACCGGGCCCAACGGCAAGCGGACAGTTCCGATCGGCGACTTTCACCGGGTACCCGGCGATACTCCGAATATTGAAACGGTGCTTTCGCCAGGCGAGATGATCACCGGAATCGACATTCCGGCCTCGGCGGCGGCTAAGCGGTCCTACTATCTGAAGGTCCGCGACCGGGCGAGCTTCGAGTTCGCTCTGGTGTCCGCCGCGGTGGCGTTGGAGCTCGATGGCGGGAGGACCCGAGCTGTCCGAGTGGCGGCCGGAGGGGTGGGCACGAAGCCCTGGCGATTGCCCGAGGTGGAGGCCGCGCTGACCGGCAAGCAGGCCGATCCCGCGACGTTGAAGGCCGCGGCCGGGCAGGCGGGCGCGGGTGCAAATCCGGCCGGTATGAACGCGTTCAAGCAGGTGCTGCTGCGGCGCACCGTGCTGCGCGCCCTGCAAACCGTTTCGGCCTGAAGGAGAGCGAGCATCATGGCCATGATCGGCAAACCCATCGACCGCATCGATGCCCATCTTAAAGTTACCGGCGCCGCCAAATACGCCGCGGAATTCAACGTGCCGAACGCGGTGCATGCGGTGCTGGTGCAGAGCACCATCGCGGCGGGAACCATAACCGGCTTCGACCTGAAAGAAGCCGAGGGCATGCCGGGCGTGCTGGCGATCATCACCCCGGACAATGCCGGCAAACTTTCGGATCCGGAAAAGGTTCAGCATGCGGTCGCCGGACCGTTGCTGCAAAACAAGGACATATTGTTCAACGGGCAGCATGTCGCCGTTGTGGTGTCCGAGACCCTGGAGCAGGCTCAGGCGGCCGCCTCGGCCGTCCGCGTCACCTATTCCCGTGGCGAGGCAACGACGTCGATGGATGCGATGCTTGGGCAGGCCTACGTGCCGAAGCATTTTCGAAATGGTCAACGGCAGCCTGATTCTAATCGCGGTGACCCTGACGGCGCCTTTAACGGTGGCGCAGTGAAACTGGACACCACCTACATTACGCCGATCGAACACCATAATCCGATGGAGCCCCATGCGACGATCGCGATGTGGGATGGCGACAAACTGACGGTCTGGACCACGACACAGGGGATCGGCGGGGCTCAGGCGTCCTTGGCCGGGCAGTTCGGCATCAATAAGGCCGATGTGCGGGTAATCTGTCCATATCTGGGCGCCGGCTTTGGATCGAAGGGCAACACCTGGCCGCCTGCGACCTTGGCCGCGCTGGCGGCTCGGCAAGTAAAGCGTCCGGTCAAGTTGGTGGTGTCCCGAGCGCAGATGTACACATCGAACGGTTATCGGCCGAGGACGGTGCAGAAATTAAAGGTGGCCGCGGAGGCCAATGGGTCATTGGTCTCGCTGCGGCACGATGGTTTTACTTCCATGTCGCAGCCCTCGTTGGGGGAGTTCGCCGAACCGGTCGCACTGGCAACGGAAATGCTGTACGCGTGTCCGAACGTCGCGGTAACCCACCGGCTCGTGGCGCTGAACGCGGCGTTGCCGACATATATGCGGGCGCCGGGCGAGGCGTCCGGTGTATTCGCCCTTGAGTCGGCGACGGATGAGATGGCCGTCGCGCTGAAGATGGACCCCATCGAATTCCGCCTGCGCAATTATGCCGAGACGGACCCGCACGAGAACAAGCCATTTGCCAGCAAAGCGCTCCGAGCGGGCTATGAGCAAGGGGCGAAGGCATTCGGGTGGGAGAAGCGATCAGCGGAACCGCGCTCTATGCGCGACGGGAACACGCTGATCGGGTGGGGCGTTGCCACGAGCACTTATCCTACGAACCGCCTGCCGTCCGCGGTGAAGGTGCGCGTGGATGGTGCGGGCAATGTGGTTGTTCAGTGCGGCACTCAGGATATCGGCACCGGCACCTACACGGTGATGACGCAGGTGGCGTCCGATGCGCTGGGCATCCCGGTGCACCGGATCCGATTTGAGCTTGGCGATTCGAATTTGCCGCCAGCTCCGGTTTCCGGCGGGTCGATGACCGTTGCAAGTGTGGCACCGAGCGTGCAGGCGGCGTGTGGGGCGCTGGTTGAAAAGATCAAGGACTTGGCTCTGGCGGATGAGAACTCCGGATGGCAAGGGCGATCCCGCGATACGCTGCAGGTGCGGGACGGAATGGTTGTGGGCCCGGATCGACAAGTTCCGGTCTCGGCGTTGCTGGAGCGCGGCGGCCATCGCTTTATCGAAGCGGAGGCGAAGACTCAGCCGGGCGAGGAGAAGCAGAAATTCTCGATGCACGCATTCGGCGCCCAGTTCGCGGAAGTGAGGGTTGATCCCGATCTTGGCACGATCCGTGTCAGCCGTTTTGTCGGGGCGTTCGACGCGGGCAATTTGCTGAACGCGAAGACAGCCCGTAGCCAGTTGATCGGAGGAATTACTTACGGGATCGGCATGGCTCTGCTGGAGGAGACTTTGGTAGATGGCGAAACCGGGCGGATCGTCAATTCGAACGTTGCCGAATACCTGATGCCGGTAAATGCCGATGTGCCTGAGATTGAGACCATCGTGGTGCAAAACGACGACAAGAACTCCAATCCGCTTGGAGCGAAGGGGATCGGAGAATTACCCATGGTGGGGGTAGCGGCGGCGATCGCGAACGCAGTATATCACGCGACTGGCGTGCGTGTGCGCAAGGTGCCGATCAGGATTGAGGATATTCTGGTATAGGGTTACCGGATCGGCCTCGTCCGTCGATAACGGGCGGGTCCGGATAATCAGGCTATAGTGCAGTCATCCCGTATAGGTAAAGCTTGGCATTGCATTCAGGGCATCCTTGTTGGCCCCGGGTATGCTGATCTTGGTGGTATCCTTGTCCGTGTCGAGATGAAGCTGATCGAATGGGATCGCGACCAGCTTGTTGCCGATTCCGAGGAAGCCTCCGACCGATATGACCGCTATGACGATCCGGTTGCCGTCCTTCATGATCAGATCGTCGACTGTTCCCACCTTCTCGTTTTGGTCGTTATACACGGTCGAGCCGATAAGTTTGCTGATGCGCGCGCCGCCCTGCAGCTTCACCGTCGCCACCGTCAGATCCGGGTTGTCCGGAGCGCCTGACGGGTTCGGGGTGGCGACGGCGGCGGGTTGGGCATTCTGGTCCGGTGATTGTTGGGCAAGCACTGGACCGGCGGCTATGGCCAGCGATACCACGCCGAGAAAAGCGGAGCGGATCATTTTGGAGTTCCTCAGGATTAGCGGATTAGCGATTGTGTCGCAGCTTTCACGGGTCCCTTTGTCCGGCACGTCCGTTCGGCGTCACGCCCGAATTAGGTCTCCTGTAGCGGCCGAGGCGGCCCTCCGCCCCGGCCGATTAAGAAAAAGGTTAGACGCCCGCGCGTTCGGTTGTCGGACGCGAGGCCGCTGTGCCGGTTTCTTGGCCGTCGCGTGAAACCTCGACGTCCTCGTGGCGCACCGTGTCGCGGACCGTTTCCACCCGATCGGCCACCGCCTTGTTGACGACCACCTCTTCCTTGACCCTTGCCGTTTTCCCGACCACCGCTTCCTCCTCGGTTTCGGTGACTTCGACCGTGCGGTCGGTGAAGTCGGGCTCAACAACTTTGGTGCCGGCTTCGATAGGACGGCGCTCGACAGAGACGCGTTCGGAATGCAGAGACACGGCCTCCTCAACCGGTGTTTCAACAACGAACCGACGCACGCGCGTTGTGCCGCGGTTCACCAGCCGTTTGCCTACATTGAGCTGCTCTTCAGAGAGCTGAATGACTTCCTCGCCGCCCTGACGCATACCGGTGTCCCGAAGGGCCTCGCCACTGCGGGCCAAACTGGCATCCCGGTCCGACGGCATGGTTGAGGCGGTCGGCGCCGCCGTTGCCATGGAGCGACCGGTGGACAGTCCGTACGATGAAGCCCGCTCGTCCAGGTCGATCGGGTTGTGCCGCTCGAGAATGTCCATCACCTGGTTGAGGTGCTCGTCGGGCGCCCTTACTGTGACAACAGTTGAGCCGCTCGCAAGGCTGCGATCGTAGACGGCCGTGTCGTGTTCATATTCGGGCTCACCACCGAACAAGCTCGCCCAGAAGCCCTTTTCATGAGCCGGGGAAGTTGTCGTGGTCTCCGAAACCCCGCTCGAGGCATGCTGGCTGATAGCACTTGACGGAACACCCGCCGCCTCTAACGCCTCAACAGCTCGGGCCGCATGTTCGGCGGTGTCAAATACAGCCACGATCAATTCGTTTGTCATTAGTATCCATCCGTTGAAAGGTTGTAGATTTGAGTCATCTGCACGAGCTAAGAGGGTGCCCCGCTCTTCGTCCCGGCAGGATCAGCCCGTTCGATAACTGCTTGCTGATCACGCAGCGTTACAGTCTCGCGGTGCCGCTCGGTCGTCCGCACACGCCGCAGACGTATTTCTTCCTTTAGAACCAGTCGCCGCTCGACTATGACAATCTCTTCAACAACCGGGATCACCGTTGTATCGCCTTCCTCCCGTACGGGCGGAATGGCGTCGATTGGCCGTCCGATCGCGACATGCTCGATCTCAACCGTTTCGTGCATGACGGGTTCGTCAACTAGCTGGTCACGACTACTGGTATGAATATGTACCCGAACATCGCGTTTGACTTCTCGACGTTCGATCGAAAGGTCCTCGACATGCAAAGGAATGGTGATATCAGTAGAATCTGAAGATGAAACAGGCGTCATAATATCAGGAAAGACCTAAATTACGGGTTTATAGAAAATAGCTGCTTATACAGCGCAGGCACAAGACGATTACCAATAGCACGACCTTGGCACAGCCATCCATTCGTAGCGGCCAAGTTTTTGCGGACCTACCAAAAGGATTGGTGGGCGTCTTTGGTTTCATCACGTACAGAGCAGAAATCAAATCTCCTTCCTCTGTGATTGCTCCGCTGTCGATACGCACGGACACTCCGATCTCGGAACGTCGCCGTGAGAGCGGCGGGGGACCGCGTCGTCGCGATGTTGTGCAAGGGTGTTGAAGATCGCGCGAAATAGAAAGGGGCTCCATGAGCCTAGCGGAGACAAGAAGGGAAAGGGACGGACTGCGGCGCTGGCAGTTCCTGTTCCTGCGCAACAGCGGCATCACAGTGACCGCGTTCGGCACCAGCGGGTCCATAACATTCGGCCCAGCCACGCCTGGGCGACGGCAACGGCAATCTTGAACCGCCTGGTCATGGCGCACGACCTGCTCCCACGCGACCGCATGCGTGGAGTCCTGCTTGGCCTCGTTACGCTGGATCTCCCCACAACATGCCGTAGATCGACGCCCCCACCAGCAATAGGCGGGTGGCTTCTCCGAGCGGCCGCTTCGACGACCGGGAGCGAGCGAAGCCGTGGTTGCGCAGAATAGGACAAGGGACGAGTTTGGCTTCCGGTCCTAGACCGCAATCAAGTCGCGGCGCGCGTTCGAAGGACGATCCCCGGCAGCACTTCAAGCCGCGCCGACGGCCTGACATCGTTCGCTCACATCCTTCAGATCGCTGGAAACGGTTGGCCCAGCCGGCGGCCAAAGGTGGACGTTTGCTCATCCACGCCATAGAAACGCCTTGCTTGAGATGTAACCTTCCGGCCTACCCGTAGAGGCGGGCCGAACATAGCGTCTCAGGGCATGACGAAACGCTGGCCAGGGCAGGAACCGATCTTGACGTACGAGACCGCGAACAAGCACTCATGGAGAAAACATGCTCTGGAAGCGCTGGCCGGGACCGGGGTGCAAGTCTCACGCCCTGTTCATTCTAATCAGGCGGCGTCCGCGTTGGTCGCCGCAGCACTGCGCCGTGGAGAAGGGCGCCTTTCCAGCGATGGCGCCTTCATGGTTGAAACCGGCGCCCACACGGGTCGCTCGGTCCAGGACAAGTTCGTGGTCGATGAACCCTCGGTCACCGCTGACATCTGGTGGGGCAAGGTCAACCAGCGCATGCCGGTGGACACGTTCAACGCCTTGAAAGGCCGCGTCCAAGCTTACCTTCAAGGGCAGGAGTTGTTCACCCAGGATCTCTACGCCGGCGCCGATCCGGAATACCGCATGCGGGTGCGCCTGGTCACGACGCAAGCCTGGAACGCGTTATTCGCGCGCAACATGTTTATCCGTCCACCCGAGAGGGAACTGGACGGCTTCGAGCCCGACTACGTCATTCTGCATGCCCCGTTGTTCCAGACCGATCCGGTTGTGGACGGCGTACGGTCCTCCACCACCATCGCCCTGTCATTTGAGCAAAAGCTGATCGTCATCGCAGGGACCGAGTATGCCGGCGAGGTGAAGAAGTCGATCTTCACTGTGATGAACTGGCTGCTGCCCGCGAAGGGTGTGATGCCGATGCATTGTAGCGCGAATACCGGCAAGGACGGTGACGTCGCGCTGTTCTTCGGGCTGTCGGGCACCGGCAAGACCACGCTTTCCTCCGAGGCGCACCGTAGGTTGATCGGTGACGACGAGCATGGGTGGGGACCGAGCGGCACCTTCAATTTTGAGGGTGGCTGCTATGCCAAGGTAATCAATTTGTCTCAGGAAGCCGAGCCCGAGATTTGGGCGGCGTCCAACCGATTCGGTGCCGTGCTTGAGAACGTCATCGGCGACAGGCATGGCAACCTTGACCTGAGCAACAGCTCGCTGACCGAGAACACACGCTCCTGCTACCCGGTGGAGTTCATTCCGAACGTCAACCTGACGGGTCGGGGCGGCATGCCGAAGAACGTCTTCATGCTGACCTGCGATGCGTTCGGTGTACTGCCACCAATCTCGCGGCTGACGCCCGCGCAGGCGATGTATCACTTCCTGTCCGGTTATACGGCGCGGGTCGCAGGCACTGAAAAGGGCCTTGGGCGGGAACCGAGCGCCACTTTCAGCACCTGCTTCGCGCAACCTTTCCTGCCGCGGCGCCCGGAAGTGTACGGCCGGATGTTCTCCGAGCTGATCGCGAAGTATGAGGCGACCTGCTGGCTGGTGAATACCGGCTGGAGCGGCGGGCAGTTCGGTGTCGGCCACCGCATGGCGATCAAGCACACCCGTGCCCTGCTGCGCGGTGCCCTCGACGGGACGCTGACCAAGATGGAGTTTCACAAGGAGCCGTTCTTCGGCCTCGCGATCCCAGCGCACGTTCCGGGGATCCCAGACGAGGTGCTGGACCCCCGCCAGGCCTGGGCCGACAAGGCCGCCTACGACCGGATGGCGGAGCACCTGATCGCAAGGTTCGAGGCGAATTTTTCCGCATTTGAAGCCGGTGTCGGCGAGGACGTGAAAGCTGTCGCGATTCGCGCCGCCGCCTAGACCCCGAATTCACGCCGAGCGTTAGACTCTCGGACGGGATTTACATTAAGTTACATTAAGACGGACTAACGTGATATGCACAGCGTCTTATGCACCCGACGACTAGAGAAATGATGCATTGAGAGCGTGGATGGCAGATCGTCTGCCGGACACGGCGCTAGGCTACCCCCTCTGCGGTGGTGACCCGACAACTTTGGCGAAGGGCCTCGGCGGCAATTGGGCGGATAGCGATGTCAGGCGCCTTGTAGTCTGGCTTATCGAGAAGCGGGTGCCCGGCGCCGCGTTCGAGGTTTATGGCATCCCGAAAGACCTTGAAGGCGAGCGGGCGCGCGGCACAGGACAAATGTCAATTTCATTATTGGGCCGTGTCGCAAACCGGACTGACATGCGACCGAAAAGGGCGACAACAATTTGAGCGTTCCCATGATCCGCGACCTCGCGCATGTCGTTGACAGCGAGAACGCAAAGATAGCCGCGCCGCGTAGGCGGAACGACCCATGTCCATGTGGGAGTGGAAAAAGATATAAGCACTGTCATGGCTCGATGGTGGTAACCCCCGACGACCCCGCGCCCAACGATATGCAAATAACCAAAGATGACTTTTTTAAGGAAGCAGAGAACGTTGTTACTGCGTTTGAAGGAGGACCGGTGCCCATCTCTGCAAAACGGTTGAATATTCGTCGTGGACTGTTGCGAATGTGGATAGTCATCTCGGCTGCCTGGATTCTGTTCGTCGGTGTCAGTGGTTGGACCCAACTGTCAGAAATTTTTGTCCCCGTTGAAACTCCTGCAGGCCAGGGAGCAGCGGCGCTCTCCCCGGGACCGTATGCGTGCTGGGCAACACGCCACTCTGACAACCCCTACGCCTTTGTGTCGGGTCCAACGGGTCCAACTTCACTAGTTGACGCTTGGCGACAGTGTGTCGCTTACGAGATGCACACTCCCTTGAAGGCGCTTGGTCCACCCGTCGCGTTGCTGGTTTTTGGATACGTTGTCGCATGGGTGATAAGAGGATTTAGGTAGATGTGCAGCTCGCCCGCTACGGTTTTGCGGTCGAAACAACGCCAGTGAAACGCGCTAAGTGCTCTGCGGCAGCCACTCTCTATCACCCCGCGATTTGCGGCGAGGTCTCAGCGTTCCGTTCCTAATGCACAAGCAGCCGCCTGGACGCAGCGCTCGAACACCGATAAATCATTCCAGCGGTCCTGGTCCTCGCGGATCAGCGCGCCGCCGGAGTCGGTGATTCCACCCTCGATCATCAGGTTGTCGAACAGACCGAACTGCTCGACCAGCAGCCCATCTGGGTCCCACCAGGAGCCATCCCGGTCTTGCCGACCACCGCCGATTAAAGACAGCGTGCGATCGAGGAAAGTCGAGGTCACGGTGGTATAACCGAATACCCGTAGACCCAGGCAACGGGCGAAGCCGACCTCATACACCGTGCCGACATCCGCGCTGGGCCCGCGGAACGGGGTCAGGTTGGCGACGACAGCGGCACAGCTTCGGATATGAGCCTCGTTGCGAAGCGCGATCCGCCGCCACTCCGTCAGACGCCCCCAAGCAGCCGGTTCCTCCATGAGTGCGTCGAGTGGAGTTACACCTATGAGGTGCCACCCGGCACAAATCGCCTTCTTCCGCTCCAGCCAAGCGACAGCGTCAGGCAGGAAAACGTCTGGGCCGGCGAGATAAACCCTGATCATGCCGCATCGCTCCGCCAAGAGACCGGGAGCGATTATACCGAGGTTTGCCGATTCCCTGCGCGCTCAGCTTTCGAGGACAGCCACACCCGGAAGTGCCTTGCCTTCCATCCACTCCAGGAAGGCGCCCCCGGCGGAGGACACGTAGCTCATTTTCTCGATCACGCCGGCGTGGCGCAGCGCCGACACCGTATCGCCACCGCCGGCGACGCTGCGCAGTCCAGAACTCTGCGTGGCCTTGGCGACCGCATGAGCCAGCGCGGCAGTTGCGGAGTCGAACGGCGGCGTTTCGAAGGCCCCAAGCGGACCGTTCCAAATCAGGGTCTTCACCGAAGCCAGAAGCTGGATCAGCGACGCGACCGAGGCTGGCCCGATGTCTAGTATCATCATGTCAGCCGGGACGGCATCGACCGAAACGGTTTCAGTGGTCGTGTTGGGCTTGAGCTCACGCGCGACAACGACATCGGTCGGCAAGACGATCCGGCAGCCAGCTGATTGCGCCTTCGACAGGATCTCCAGCGCAGTGCCGTGCATCTCCGCTTCCTGAAGAGACTTGCCGACGCCCTTCCCCTGTGCGGACAGAAAGGTATTTGCCATCGCGCCGCCAATGATCAGCACATTGACCTTGCCGACCAGATTGCCGAGCAATTCCAGTTTGGTGGATACCTTGGCGCCGCCGACGATCGCCGCGACCGGGCGGATCGGGTTGCCCAACGCCGCATCGAGTGCCTCTAGCTCCCCTTGCATCAAGCGGCCGGCATAGGCCGGCAACAGGCGGGCGACAGCCTCTGTGCTGGCATGGGCGCGGTGAGCGGCGGAGAACGCATCGTTGACATAGATGTCGGCCAGTTTGGCTAGAGCGGCGGCGAAAGTGGGGTCGTTTTTTTCCTCGCCAGCGTAGAAGCGGGTGTTTTCCAACACCAGGACACCGCCGCGGGACAGCAATTCGACCGCCTGTTCCGCTGCGGGGCCGGTGCAGTCCTCAACAAAACGAACTTTCCGGTCAAGAACTTCTCCCAAGGCAGCTCCCATCGGCGCGAGCGACATTTCGGGCACTCGCTTGCCTTTGGGCCGATCGAAGTGGCTGCAGACGATGACCTTGGCGCCCCTGTCGGACAGTTCCTTGATCGTGGGAGACAGCCGCTCGATGCGGGTCAGATCAGTGATCTTACCGTCACGCACCGGAACGTTGAGATCGGCGCGCAGCAAGACTCGCTTACCAGCAACGTCCAGATTATCGAGAGTGCGGTAGGGCATGGCAAAGCTCCGAGTTATGTCGGCCCCCGACCGAGGAGGAAGATCCTGGACCGTTTTGCATAAACCGCGACAGCGTAATGGCCGGGACACGCACCCGGGAGCAAGCCCGACCATGACGCTGCAGGAGACCTACAGGCTACCTAGCAACGCGGCCGTGTCTGACATCCGGTTGGAGAAGCCCCACTCATTATCATACCAGCCCATGACTCGCGTGAGCGCGCCATCAACAACGGCCGTCTGCGTCGCATCGAAGGTGCATGATGCGGCGCAGTGGTTAAAGTCGATGCTGACCAACGGGGCCTTGTTGTAGTCGAGGATCCCAGCTAGTTCGCCCTTAGACGCATCCTGCATAGCCGCGTTGATCTCGTCCTTGTTTGCAGCCTTCGACAGGTTCACATCAAGCGAAACGATTGAGACGTTCGGCGTTGGGATACGTATGGCGGTGCCGTCCAGCTTTCCCTTCAAATCGGGCAAGACGAGACCTACCGCTTTTGCCGCGCCGGTCGATGTTGGGATCGCCGACACCGCCGCCGCCCGGGCGCGGTGCAGGTCCTTGTGTAGCGTATCAACCGTATTCTGGTCGCCGGTATAGGCGTGGATGGTTACCATGTAACCGCGCAGGATACCGAACCGCTCGTGCAGCACTTTCGCCATGGGAGCAAGGCAGTTAGTGGTGCAGGACGCATTGGACACCACAGTCATGTCCTTCGTCAGAACCTTGTGGTTAACGCCATAGACCACCGTAGCGTCGACCTCATCGCCCGGGGCGGAGATCAGGACCTTGCGGGCGCCGGCCCTCAGTAGCGCCGACGCTTTCGCCTTGCTGTTGAAAATGCCTGTGCACTCCATGGCCACGTCGACGCCTTGATACGGCACCTTCGTCGGATCTCGCTCCGCGGCCACTTTCAAGGGGCCGTACACCTTGCCGTTGTAGCGGATGGTGATGGTGTCGCCCGAAACCTCGACCTGACCCGGAAAGCGTCCATGCACGCTGTCGTACGCAAAAAGATGGGCGTTGGCTTCGACGCTGCCGAGATCATTAATCGCAATTGGAATGACATCGTCGCGGCCGCTCTCAATTATGGCGCGCAACACCAGGCGTCCGATGCGTCCAAACCCGTTGATCGCAACCTTGACTGCCATGACTTAGCTTCCTTTCCGCTGCTGGCTGGTGAGTAACCATAGCATATCGCGTCGGTCATTGAGCTAGATCAACGGCACCGGCTGCACAAGACGCAAGCCTCAACGGCACTTCATCCGAGTCGGCGCGTTATCGCCGCGACGACGCCATCCGGCGTGATGCCGAAATGGCTGTAGAGGTCTTCATAGTTAGCCGAGGCATCAAAACCCGTCATCCCGATGAAACTGCCATCTGGCCCCAACCATTGTTCCCACCCGAAACCGCTGGCAGCCTCAATTCCGACCCGCGGCGCGCCCCCCAACACCTGAGCGCGATAGACTTCATCCTGATGCGCGAACAACTCCCAGCAGGGTAGGGTGACGACGGCGGCCGCGATGTTGTCGTCGGCCAGTTTCTCACGTGCCGCCATGGCGACCCGTAGCTCCGGCCCGGTGGCGATAATCGTGGCCCGGCGGGGACCTTCCGCTTCCGCGAGGACGTATCCGCCGCGCGCGCAACGGTTCTCGGTGGTATCTGTCCGCCACGCCGGCAGCGCCTGGCGCGACAATACCAGCACACTGGGCCCTTCCGTGCGCCGCATCGCGAGTTCCCAGCATTCCACCGTCTCCATCGCATCGCCAGGACGAAAAACTTGTAGGTTGGGGATGGCCCGTAGGCTGGCCAGATGTTCGACTGGTTGGTGGGTGGGACCGTCCTCACCCAGACCGATAGTGTCATGCATCAGCACGTAGATAACCCGCAAACGCATAATCGCCGCCAGTCGGAGCGCCGGACGCAAGTAGTCGCTGAACACTAAAAACGTCTCAATGTATGGGATGATACCGCCATGCAGCGCCATGCCGTTGAGTGCGGCGGCCATACCATGCTCGCGGACGCCGCATTGAACATACCGGCCGCCGTAGTTACCCGCTGAGAGGAAGACCATTCCCCTCATCTGCGTCAGGTTAGACTCTGTAAGGTGAGCGGACCCTCCAACAAGTTCAGGGGTCGCGGCCACCAGAGCATCAAGGCATTTATAACTCGACGCTTTGCTCGCGAGTGCTGGCCTGTCGTAGGCCACCTGTTGCTTCAGTTCGCCCACCGCCTCGTGCCAGTTGTCCGGCAGCCGGCCGGCCATCACGCGCTCAAACTCGCCGCGCTGAGCGTGCCGCGCGAGGCGCTTAAGCCAGGAACGTCGGGCGGGGGCGCCGCGGGTGCCGACCACGTGCCACCGCTCCTTTACGTCGTCGGGCGTCACGAAGGGCGGGTTGTGCCAGCCGAGCAGCCTCTTTGCTGCGGCGGCCTCGCTTGGACCGAGCTGAGAGCCGTGGGTCGCGGCCCTGGGCAGGGCACCGAAGCCGATGATGGTGCGGCACGCGATCAACGTCGGCTTCCTGGACCGTGCGGCGGAGGACAAAGCCGCATGGATCAGGTTCGGATCGTGACCGTCAACCTTCTTGGTAGCCCAGCCGTAGGCGGCGAAACGTTTCACCACATCGTCCGAGCGGGCCGTTGAGGTTGCTCCATTGATCGAGACGCGGTTGTCGTCATACAAAACCGTCAGCTTGGACAGACCGAGATGTCCCGCCAACGCCGATGCCTCGTGGCTGATGCCCTCCATCATGTCGTCATCGGAGGCGACGACCCAGGTGCGATGATCCACCAACGACTTGCCGAAGCGGGCAGCCATGTTGCGTTCGGCAATCGCCATCCCGACGGCAGTTGCCAGTCCCTGCCCTAGCGGGCCGGTCGTGGTCTCGATTGCGGGATGTTCACCGGGCAACTGGCGGAAATCGCGAATGTCATCGAGCGACATTCCATAGTAGCCGGTCAAATATGTTAGCGCGTACAGCAGCATCGACCCATGGCCGGCGGAGAGTACGAAGCGGTCGCGGTCGGGCCAGCTCGGGTCGGCCGCGTCGAACTTGAGGTAACGAGTCCACAACGCGGTGACAACATCGGCCATTCCCATCGGCAACCCAGGATAGCCGAATTTCGACCGCTCGGTCGCGTCGATCGCCAAAGCGCGGATTGCATCGGCCATATGCCGCGCCTGCGTCATTGGGCGCGACAGGATTTCAGCCTGACGGGCCAGCGCGGGTTTTTCCGCAATCGCCTCGGATGTGCCGTCCATTCGGAACTCCTTAGTCCCGGGCCATAGTGGAGGCTATAGCAGCGCAGGATATCGCGGCAACCCCGCGCGTCGGTGGCGGTCGGACCGTTTCGAGGCTAGCAACTATCCTGCGGCCAACTTCCCTAGCGCCGCTTTTATACCAAAATCTCCTGGCAACGCTCCGCGTGGGAATAGTCGGGTGACATGCCCCATCTTCCGGCCCGGTAGCGCCTCGGACTTACCGTAGAGGTGCGGGATGACCCCGGATTGAGCGAGGGCGATCGCCCAGAGCGCTATCCCCTCGGGCCCGATTAGGTTCTTCATCACCGCATCGGCATGGCGGGTCGCCGGCGGCAGCGGTAAGCCGGCAATGGCTCGAATATGCAACTCGAACTGGCTGGCCGGACATGCGTCGATCGTCCAGTGACCGGAATTGTGCGGACGTGGTGCGATCTCATTCACAAGGACCTTGCCGCTGCTGCCTAGGAACATCTCCACAGCCAGTAGGCCGACAAGGTCCAGTGCCTCGGCCACGCGGCGCGCGGTCGCTTGCGCCGCGAGGTCGATCGGGTACGATACGCGAGCGGGTGCCAAGGTCAGGTCTAGGATATGGTCGCGATGCCGATTTTCCACGGTGTCGAAGGACGCGACTGAGCCGTCCGCGCCCCTGGCCGCCACGACGCTGATTTCCTGAGCAAAATCGACAAAACCCTCCAGGATCAGGGGCTTCGGCGTTAACCGCTCCCAGGCCGGCTCCAGATCGTCGGGCACGCGCAACATGGCCTGACCTTTGCCGTCGTATCCTAAGCGGGTGGTCTTCAGGACCGCTGGCAGACCGAGACGCCCCACCGCCGCCTGGAGCTCCTTTCGCGACGTGACCGGCACCCATCGGGCGGTCGCGACGCCGGCGGCGTTGAGAAAACTCTTTTCGTCGATCCGGTCTTGGCTGATCCGCAGCACCGATGGTGCCGGACGGACCGGACGCAGCGAGGCGAGAAGATCCAGACCCTCGGCGCTGACATTCTCGAATTCGAAGCTAATCACGTCCACCGAGTCGGCGAACGCTCGCAGTGAGACAGGGTCGCTGTAGTCGCTGATGGTGACGGCATGGGACACTTGTCCCGCGGGGCTATCGATCTCCCGCGTGAGGATATGGCAACGATATCCCAGGCGAGCCGCCGCGAGCGCAGACATTCGGCCAAGCTGCCCGCCGCCGACCAACCCGATGGTCGCATTCGGCGGCAGCGGGAAGCATGTCATGATGGCTCGGCGACCGTTTGGTCGGGCACATCGGGCACCGACGCGGACTGCTCGGCGCGCAGCACATCGAGCCGGCCTGCCAGCGCCAGGTCCTGAGTTGCCAGCATCGCCGCCAAGAGGAGGGCCGCGTTAACCGCCCCTGCCCGTCCGATCGCCGTCGTGCCCACAGGGATTCCGGCAGGCATCTGGACAATGGACAGCAGGCTATCCAGTCCTTTCAAGGCCTGCGTCTCGATCGGAACGCCAAGCACAGGCAGCGGCGTCCAGGCGGCACACATTCCGGGCAGGTGGGCAGCGCCACCAGCTCCAGCGATGATACCCTTCAACCCGCGCTCTCGGGCAGTTGTTGCGTATGCCCGCAAACGGTCTGGAGTGCGATGCGCGGACACGATCCGAACCTCATGGGGCACGCCGAGGTGGGCGAGAACGTCGGCGGCATGTGCCAAGGTCGGCCAGTCCGACTGGCTGCCCATGATGATTCCAATTAGTGGCGCCGCATTTAGCTGCGCTGCCATCTCAGGCTATGCTGTCTGGTATCAGTCGGCTTTCCAGCCATGCGATCTCGTCGCGCAACATCAGCTTGCGCTTCTTGAGCCGCTGCAGGTGCAACTGATCCGACGCTCCCTGGTCGGCCAGCCGCGCGATAACGGTGTCAAGGTCGCGATGCTCGCTACGTAGCCCGTGGAGTTTGCGCAGCAGAGAATCTCTATCGCCCAGCATGGTCACAACCTACGATAGAAAATTGCGTCTTATCTGCCACTTCGCTTTCGCATCTGTTCAGCCAGATGTCAAACGCGTTACGGTGCACCGCTGCGGCCAGTGTGGCGGCAGCTGGCAGCCAACCGGTTAGACACGGAGGTACACAGTCCATGAGCCTGAATACCCGTCTCGACGCTTTAAAGGAACGGCACGCTTCGCTCGAAATGCGAATTTTTGACGAAGACCAGCGGCCGCGCCCAGATTCGGAGGCTCTGATTCGACTTAAACTAGAGAAGCTGCGTCTGAAGGAAGAAATGGAACGGCTGCGCACCCAGGTCAGCTGATCGGACACAATCCAACCCAACCCGCCACGCCGGTCAGGCAGCCTCATCCGCCTCCGGCGGCGGCGGTACCGGAACAGTCCGGCCCTCCCGTTCCAGGCGGTCATTCGCCTGGGACACCGCTGCATTCAAATCGGTCTGGCTACATAACCCGAGGATTACCGGATCGCGGGGCTTGATATTCGCGCTGTTCCAGTGAGTGCGCTCACGCACTTTCTGAATCGTGTCCTTGGTGGTTCCAAGCAACTTGCCGACCTGGGCTTCCGACAATTGA
Source organism: uncultured Alphaproteobacteria bacterium (assembly GCA_963772355.1). Classification (GTDB taxonomy): domain Bacteria; phylum Pseudomonadota; class Alphaproteobacteria; order Acetobacterales; family Acetobacteraceae; genus Rhodopila. The sequence goes on from CAVYXX010000045.1 coordinate 64,438, forward strand.
GGAAAATTGCGCAGCAGAAATGCGATAGCATCGGGACGGTCATTGCGCTTTGCCACCGGCGTATAGCGCGAGCCGCGTAAACGCTTGGGCATCGGCAAGGCGTTCGCAATCAGCTTTAATCGAGCGCTCGGGTCCGCCTCGCATTGGCGGATGTTTTCAAGGGTGGTCTGCGCATTCGCCACAGGGTCGTATCCAACAATCCCCTGGGCGACCTCACCGTCCGCGATAGCCTGCACTTCCAGCGGATGCATCCCGCAGAAATCCGCGATCTGGGTGAACGTCAGAGCGGTTTTCTCGATCAACCACACGGCTGTAGCTTTAGGCATTAGTGGAAGGGTCATGGCTTTCGCACTTTCAGGGCGCCGGGCGAATAAATTTCATTTTGACGATGTCGCTGGACCGATCAGCATAATTGACGTGTCGCAGAGGCGGCCAAGGCCCGGATATGACAAGGCAAGTGGGGTGGGTCAAGCGGCTTTAGCTGTAATATGATAGTTGGAACACACATCACTGACGCGCCATGGCCGCGAAGCAACCAATATGAGGGAAGTGAAATGCCCGTGGAAGAAGACGCGCCCCCAATGAAACGGCGCCGACTAGAACCGCTGCTTTTGAACAGTCTGGGAATTGAAGAACTCCATCTCTATATACAAGAGTTGAAGGTCGAAATCTCGCGGGTAGAGGCTGATATCAACCGCAAGAGCGCGCATCGTAGCGCGGCGGACGCCTTTTTCAAACGGTCCTGAACCAAGAGCGGGGGCCGAGCGGGCCCCCGCGTCTGGTCACGTCAGATATGCCGTCCGTCAGGCGGCTTTGGCGACGGCGGGGTCCGCGTTATTCGCGATCGATGCCTGGCCAATGCTGGCCTGCTGGCCGCTGCCGATCGCGATTTTACGGGGCTTCAGCAACTCCGGCACGATGCGCTTCAGACCGACATGCAGCAAGCCATGCTGGACGTCGGCACCTTCGACGACGATATGGTCGGCGAGCACAAACCGCCGCTCGAACGCCCGGCCAGCAATTCCACGATACAGGATCTCCGCCTTTGGGCCGTCATTCGCGACCCTACCCGACACAACAAGCGTATTGTCCTTTACGGTAAGGTCAAGGTCGTCCGGCCGGAACCCAGCCACCGCCATGGTCAAGCGATAGGTATCGTCGCCGGTCTTTTCAATGTTGTAGGGCGGATAAGATTGCGCGTCCTGGCCCGACGCGGCCGTATCCACCAGACGCGCCAACCGGTCGAAACCAATGGCGGTACGGAAAAGCGGAGCAAAGTCGACGGTAGTCATAAAAAACCTCCTGCAAAGCAAGGTTGCTTGTGCGAGCCGCCCACTTGGGCCAGCCCATTCATTTTACGCCGGAAACCCCGTTGGGCATCCCCGACGATACAGAAATTAAGTAGTGGCTGGTGACGGTTCAAGAGGACGCTCGGGCCTGATCTACGGTTTTGCCGAACACCGCGAACCTGCGACGCCTCGCCCTTTCTCGAACGCCCCTACGACCGACCTGCCGGCAACTACTTCTTTACACCCAGACCAGCGAACTTCTTGTTGAACTTCGCGACCTGACCCCCGGTATCTATCATGCGCTGCACGCCCGTCCAGGCAGGATGGGACTTTGGATCGATGTCGAGGCGCAGCGTATCGCCTTCCTTGCCCATGCAGGAGCGCGTCTTGAACTGGGTCCCGTCGGTCATGACGATGTTGATCTCATGGTATTCTGGGTGAATGCCCGGCTTCATGGTCTCATTCCTCGCTGGCGCCGCCGATCCCGACCGGCCGCGCAGCAGGGGGCTATAGCGGGGCTCCGTCGCCGGCTCAAGATCAAGTTTGATCACCACGACGGTGGACCCACCCGAATGGAGCGACTACTCCTGCCGCTCCATCTCATTAGGCTTTTTTCACGCATGCTGATCCGTCTGCTCGTCCATCTGGTCGATTTCAGCCGCCGTCATGCCTGGCCCATGGTTTTTGCCGGTGTCTTGCTGGCCGTTGCGGCGGCTTGGGTCGCGTCCACCAATCTCGGCGTCAGCACCGACACCGACTTGTTGTTCAAGCCGACATTGCCCTGGCGGCAGCGAGCGGTGGAGTTGAACCGCCAATTTCCGCAGTTCCGTGACCTGCTGGTCGCTGTGATCGACGCCCGCTCCCCTGAGGAGGCCGATGCCACGGCCAGCGAACTCGCTGCGAGATTGTCCGACGATAAAGCGCATTTCCTAACCGTGCGCCGGCCGGACGCCAATCCGTTCCTGGAAAAGGAAGGACTGCTGTTTCTGCAGCTGAAGCAGTTGTCCTCGCTGATGGACCAGACCATCGACGCCCAGCCGTTCCTCGGCCAGCTTGTTGCCGACCCGTCGGCGCGTGGATTGTTCTCCGCGCTATCGCTATTGGGTATCGGCGTGACCCATGGAGATGCCGACCTGTCGCCCTACCTCACGTCGATCAAGGGGTTCCATCGCGCGATGGCGGAAGCGCTGGACGGCCATCCGAAGCCGCTGTCATGGGAGACCCTGCTGGGTGGCGGCCTAGCTGAGCTAGCGGGTCCTTATCATTTTGTCCTAGTGCAGCCGCGTCAAGATTTTGGCGCGCTAGAGCCGGGCGGAGCGGCGACAAAGGCGATGCGGGAAATCATCGCAAGTCTTCCCTTTGTGCAATCGGGCGATGCGCGTGTCCGGATCACTGGGCAGGTCGCGCTGGCGGACGAGGAATTCGCGTCGGTTGCTGAGGGTGCAGTGACGGGTCTGATCGGTAGCCTTGTGCTGATCACGCTGTGGCTTTTCCTGGCGGTGCACTCCTGGCGGCTGATACTGCCGATCCTGATGACGTTGGTGCTGGGCCTGATGCTGACGGTGCTTTTTGCGGCCGTGGCGGTCGGCACGCTCAATCTGGTGTCGGTCGGGTTCGGGGTGCTATTCGTCGGTATCGCGGTCGATTTCGCCATCCAGTTTTCGGTGCGGTACCGTGAGTTCCGTTTTGAGACCGGCGATCCCGCCTCCGCGATGACCGAGACCGCCCGCCGGGTCGGCGTACAGATCCTGATCGCTGCCCTGGCCACCGCAGCCGGCTTCCTGGCGTTCGTGCCGACCGCCTTTTCCGGCGTGGCGGAGCTTGGCCTGATCGCCGGCGCCGGCATGATCATGGCCTTTATCTGCACGCTGCTCTTCCTGCCAGCCGCCATCACCGTGTTCCGTCCGCGCGGCGAGGCGGGCGAGGTCGGTTTCGCCTTTGCGGCTCGGATCGATCCGGTGGTTGCGCGGAGGCGGTGGCCGATCCTGATCGGGTTCGGCGTGCTGGCGGTCGCGGCAATCGCGGTGTCACCTTGGCTGCAATTCGATTCCGATCCGCTGGACACCAAAAACCCGAACACCGAGGCAATGCGAACGCTGCGCGACCTGATCAATAATCCGTTGACCAACCCCTACACGATCGATGTGCTGGCCCCGGACGCCCAGGCGGCGAAGACCCTGAGCGAAAAGTTGGAGACGTTGCCGACGGTTAACGGGGTCATCAGCATCAACAGCTTTGTGCCTAACGATCAGCAGCAGAAGCTCGCGATAATCGGCGACGCCAACACGATCCTGGCCCCCACCCTTATCCCTCACGGATCAGCGGCCCCGGTAACGGCCGAGGAAATCCGAATGGCGGCTAAGACCGCGTTGGCGCAAATCGATCCTGCCCTGACGAAACTGCCGAAAGATCATCCCCTGGCTTCGATTGCCGCCGATCTGCGCCGCATGCTGACCGCCCCGGACGACATGCTGATGGCGGCAAATGCGGCTTTGACCCGCTTCCTGCCGACGCAGCTTGAGCATTTACGGCTGGCTCTAAGCGCGGAGCCGGTCACGTTGAACACGATCCCACCCGACTTCGCGCGGGATTGGCTGTTGCCCGACGGACGAGCAAGGGTGCAGGTCAATCCCAAGCCCGAGGCCCAGACGCCGGAAGGATTGAAGACGTTCGTCCAGCAGGTTTCGGCAATCGCCCCTGATGCGGGCGGGTCCGCCGTCACGATCGCGGCGACCGCCGACACGATTGTGGGCGCATTTCGGCAGGCGGCGATCTACGCAGTTATCGCGATCGCCGTGATCCTGCTCGGTCTGCTCCGCCGTTTGCTCGATGCAGCGCTCGTGATGGCGCCGCTGTTGATGTCGGCGATGCTGACGCTGCTGATTGCCGTATTGCTGCCATTGCCGCTCAATTTCGCCAATATTATAGCGTTGCCGCTGTTACTGGGCGTTGGTGTCTCGTTCAACATCTATTTCGTGATGAACTGGCGTGCCGGGCAGCATCATCCGTTGGGCAGTGCGACAGCACGGGCGATCCTATTCTCGGCTTTGACCACCGGCACGGCGTTCGGATCGCTCGCGTTGTCGGCGCATCCGGGAACCGCGAGCATGGGGAAGCTGCTGCTCATCAGTTTGGGGTGCACGCTGCTGGCAAGCCTGGTTTTCATCCCGGCCCTACTCGCGAGCCTGACGCCAGCGGCAAGCGAGCGGACGACCGAGCGGCTGTGACAGACCGTGTCCGTTAGTGACTGCTAAATTCCAGTGCTGCCCACCCATTTGGGTTTAGGATTGTTCCCGAGGGCGCCTCTTAGGAACCATTTGAACGCGGTGTCGTTATGAATGGGCCCATCCTGAAAGGACCCCGACGCATGCGCAAGTTGCTCTTGGCCGCCCTCCTTCCGCTCGGTCTGTGTGGCTGCCTCAGCTTTAACGAAAGTGCGCCACCGAGGAACACCACTGTTGTTGTCCCACCGGGATCAAGCGTCGCCTGCGCGAACGGCCAGGTGCCCCCTTGCTAGAGCGGCGGGACTGGGAGCGCCTCAGCTACTGCCGATGAGTATGCCCACGCCGAATACCAGTGCGCCGCCGAACGCGACCTGAAGCGTTGCCGACAGCGGAGGCGTGTCCATATATCTCCAGCGCACCCACGAAATGACACCCAACTCAACGATCACCACGGCAATCGCAACGGCCATCGCGTACCAAAACGACGGAATCAAGAACGGCAACGTGTGCCCGATGCCGCCTGCCGTGGTCATCAACCCGCAGATGCCGCCCCTGATCAATGGCGCGCCGCGGCCCGTCAGGCTGCCGTTGTCCGACAGCGCCTCGGCAAAGCCCATGGAGATCCCGGCGCCAACCGAGGCCGCCATACCAACGAGGAAGGTTTGCCAAGTATTGCCGGAAGCGAACGCGGCAGCAAATACCGGCGCCAGGGTGGAGACAGAACCGTCCATCAGCCCGGCCAGGCCAGGTTGGATCACGCGCAGCACAAATGATTGGCGGGCGTGGGCGTCTTCGTCCCGGCGGACATTGGCCGGTAGATTTTCGACCACCAACTGATCGGCGCGATGCTCGTGCTCGACCTCGGCATCAGCCAGATCGCCGAGCAACTTGCGTATGGTGACGTCCTGACTGCGGGCGGCTGCTCGGCGATAGAAAGACTGAGTTTCAGTCTCCATATCCTCCGCGAGAAGGCGCACCGCTTTCAGGTTCATCGGGTACATCTGCCAGACCGGCTTGCGTTGGATGAACCCGCGGATGTCAAGGCGGCAAATCAGCGGGATGTGCTCGCCGAATTTTCCCCGATAGACGTCTAGCAGGCGGCGTCGATGCTCCCCCTCCTCGGCCGCCATCTCTGTGAAGACATTGGCACTGCCGGGATATTCGGCGCGCAAGCCTTCCGCAATGTCCAAGTAGATACGGCCGTCTTCTTCCTCATTGGCGATCGCAAGAGCGAGGATTTCCCGCTCTGTCAGGTCGGAGAAATTTCGCATGGCGCGAAATGTGGCGGACTTGGTCCTTCCGTCAAGTGGGGAACGTAACGATGCGAATGCTTCTCAGACGCTGTCCGTCTTCAGTGTGGGGATGGATGCCCCTCGCCGCGAACCCCAGTCGGGAGATGCCGTAGCGGCGGAGGGGCGCGGGACATAATTCGTCCAGGGCCAAGTTAGGGCCTGAGCCAGAACAAGCAACTCGGTAGAAAAGACTGCAGAGTGCCGCAATAACGCAACGAACGAATCCGGAAAAGTCGATGCGAATCGGGTGTCTTGGCGTCCAGCCGGGCCGGATGATCGACCAAGATGCCATCCGGGCCCGCTACAATGCACTCGGACCGTTCCGCAACGAAAGAGACCGACGCTTATTCGCCGCCTGTGAAGCACGCGCTGCCGGCCGCGGCGGAATTGTTGCGGTTTCGCGGACCACCGGAATTGCCCGCAGCACCATAGGCCGCGGTTTGGCGGACCTCCGGTCCGGGGCGATGCGATGCAGCGAGCGGGTTCGCCGCAGGGGTGGTGGACAGAAGCCCGCGATCGAGACGCAGCCCGGGATCTTGGAAGCTCTGAATGAGCTAGTGGAGCCGTCGATCCGCGGTGACCCGGAGGCTGCGTTGCGGTGGGTCAGCCTGAGCCAGCGCCATCTCTCCGCGGCGCTGGCCAGGCGGGGCTTCATCGCCGGTCAGAAGCTGGTCGGCCGGCTGCTGAAGCGCCTCAACTTCAGCCTGCAAGCCAACCGCAAGACGCGCGAAGGTGCCAACCACCCCGACCGCAACGCTCAGTTCGAGCCTATCAATGCCACGGTAAAAGCATTCCAGGCCGCCGGGCAGCCGGTGATCTCTGTCGACACCAAGAAAAAGGAGCTCGTCGGAGACTTCAAGAATGGCGGCCGTGAGTTGCGGCCCAAGGGGCAGCGGGAGCCGGTCCGGGTGCATGACTTCGCCATTCCTGAACTCGGCAAGGCGGTGCCGTATGGCATCTACGACGTTTCCGCCAATGCCGGCTTCGTCAATGCTGGCATCAGCGCGGACACCGGAGAGTTCTCCGTCGCGAGCATCCGACGCTGGTGGCGTGAGATCGGCGCTCCGCGTTACCCGGAGGCGAAGCAGCTGTCGATCAACGCCGACTGTGGCGGCAGCAACGGCGCGCGCCTGCGCCTGTGGAAGCGAACTGCAGGTGCTGGCCGACGAACTTCGGATTGAGATCACCGTCTGTCATGTCCCGCCCGGCACCAGCAAGTGGAACAAAATAGAGCATCGGCTGTTTTCCTTCACACTCAGAACTGGCGCGGCAAGCCACTGATTAACTACCTGGTCATCGTCCAACTGATCGCCAGCACCACCACTGACACCGGGTTCACCGTCGCCTGTCGCCTCGATGACAGTGACTATGCGAAGGGTATCAAGGTCACTGACGCCGAGATGGCTGCCCTCAACATCCAACCCGCCGATTTCCACGGCGAATGAAACTATACCATCGCCCCAAGGTGGCCGGACGGATGACGCGATTTTCAGGCTCAAACCCTAATCCTACTGAGTCGCAAAACGCCTGTATCGTTTAGAAATTCCGCTTGCCCCGACGCGATGGTGGTTTGGTAGCAGTGGAGATTCGAACCTTCCAGGGGGATGGGATGGATTTTCACGATGGGAGCAGCCCGCAAGAACGCTTCCGGGCCTACGCCACTGATTTGGCGTCGGTCCTGGGCCATGCCGACCGGGTCAGACCGTTCGAGGATTACTGTGTCGGTCTACTCTCGACTGAGGGCCGCAAGAGCGTCGAACCGCTGGCCGCGACCACGGCGCCTGAACGAACAGCGGCGCAACATCAGTCGCTGCTACACTTTGTAGCTCAGGCACCGTGGTCCGATCAGGCGCTACTGACCCGCGTACGCGAGCAGGTATTACCGTCGATCACCAGCGAGGAGCCGATCCAGGCCTGGATCATCGATGACACGGGGTTTCCGAAAAAGGGCAGTCACTCGGTTGGCGTGGCCCGGCAATATTGCGGTCAACTGGGCCAGCAGGACAACTGCCAGGTTGCGGTCAGTCTGTCGGTGGCCACCCATCAGGGAAGCTTGCCCATCGCCTATCGGCTTTATCTGCCCAAGGACTGGGCCGGCGATCCGCTCCGCCGGGCGATCGCCGGTGTGCCCGCGGACGTCCTATTCCAGACCAAGCCGGAGATTGCCTTGCAGCAGTTGCGCCAGGCGGTGGCGGATGGCGTGCCGCCAGGCGTCGCGCTGATGGACCCGGCCTATGGCAACGACAGCAAACTGCGGGCTGGGATCAGTCAACTTGGGCTAACCTATGTGGCCGGCATTTCGCCCACCACGATGCTCTGGCGGCCCGGCGAGGCACCGTTGCCGCCTGCGTCCCGTCCGGGCCGAGGCCGCCCCGCCACGCGGTTGCGCCGCGACGAGACGCATCAGCCGGTATCGGCCAAGACGCTGGCTCTGGAGCTTCCCGCCGAGGCTTGGCAGACGATCACCTGGCGAGACGGCAGCAATGCGCCGCTGACTTCGCGGTTTGCCCGGTGGCGGGTCCGCCCAGCGCACGACGATACCAGCCGGACCGAACCCGCCGAGGTGGAGTGGCTGTTGATCGAGTGGCCAGAGGGCGCAACCGAACCGGATCACTACTGGCTCTCCACGATGGCCGTCGACATCGGCCTCGAACGCATGGTCGATCATGCCAAGCTCCGCTGGCGAATCGAGCGTGATTACCTCGAACTGAAGCAGGAAGTTGGATTGGGCCACTACGAAGGCCGCGGATGGCGCGGCTTCCACCATCATGCGACGCTTTGCATCGCAGCATACGGGTTCCTGATCTCCGAAAAGGAGACCATTCCCCCCTCAGGAGCTTCCCGCCCCTGGCGAGGCTCGCAATCTGCCCTTTCCTCTGGTTACCGACCCAGAGGATCTGCCACTGCGGTCACGACGCCACATACCGAATTCCATCGCCACCTTGCGAATTCGTCTCGCGCGCACTCTGGTTCTCGTCCTGCCACGCTGTCCCTGCTGCGGGACCCTCCGTCAGACGGTTGTCGAGCAGAATGAGTGACGCAGTAGGACTAAGTCGAGGATGGGAAGAAGTTTCGAGTTTGCGCCTGAGTTCAGGACGGCCGTCGGTTCGAAGCAAGGCCAATACTGAAGTGGCCATTGGTGCGGACCCCAAGCCGCCGCGCGGCTGATCACCTGCCGCGGATAGCAACCTTAGCCTCAATCTCCACCGGGATATCGAATGGCAGGCCCGCCATCCCAACGGCGGAACGCGAATGGGAACCCGCGCGGGGCCACCTCCAGGATCAAATCGCTGAACCCATTAATAATCATGGGAAACCGATTGAACCCAGCGCCGGTGTTGACATGCCGAACACCCGCAGCCACGTCTCAATCCGGTCGAGATCCCCCGACGCCTGTCTCAGGCTTGCCAGAATTGCCAGGCCGGTCAAACGAGCGGCCTCGTATCGATGGTCCTCGGTCACATCGGTGCCGACCCGGCCAAGTGACCTCGCCAACGAGCCATCGGGAGCGCGTGGGCTGTGGCCCGATACGAAAACGCGGTCGCCGAATACCCGTACCCTGGAACGGCAGCACCACGTCCGGCAGCGATTGCATCGGCGGCGGCAGCGTCAGGCCAAGGGATGCCAGACGCTGCTCGATCCGCGCCATCTTGGGTTACTGCGGCGTCAGATGTTTGATCCGGGGCGCCACCTCCTGCGCCAGCAACCGCAGCGAGTTGTGCCAAGCCTGCGGGTTCTCGCTGTAATCGAACCCGAACACCAGCAGGGTTCCGAAGCCGTCGACCTCTCGGTATACTCGCTCCAGCTTCTCAGCCACCGTGGCAGGCGAGCCGATCAGCCAGTTGTGCCGTGCGCAATACTCGGGAGTGACGTCCGAGTCCGGCACCGACGCGTCGTGCTTCAGGTAGTCCAGGAACCCGAACTGGCCCAATAGCGGAAGGAAGTATTCCCGCATCATCCGCCCCATCATGCCGCCGACCGACAGTCGCATCGCTTCGGCATCGGTATCAGCGACAAACACCTCCCGCACCATCCGCCAGTCGCGCCGGTGGGGCGTGCGGCCGGTGCGCTTAGCGCCTTCCTCGACCGCCGCCCAGTGCGTCCCAACATAGGCCGGATTGAGGTTCAGGCTCAGCGGCAGGAACCCATGCTCGCCCGCCATCTTGAGCGTGTCGGAGTTCTTCGACAGCCCGGCCACCCCGATCGGTGGGTACGGCTGCTGCAGCGGCTTCAGGTGAGTGCGCAGCACGCCGAACATCGGTTCAGGCTTGTCGATGTTCCAAAACTTGCCGCGATACTGGAATGACGGTTCGTCGCTCCACAGCCGCAGGATGATATCCAGCGCCTCGCGAGTCATGTCCCGGTTTACCCCTGACATCCCGTCGACGTTGAACATCGCCCAGTCGCTCGGTAGCCCGGACGCGGCAACGCCGAACATCAGGCGCCCGCCCGACATATGATCGAGCGCGGCCACGCGGTTCGCCAGTTCCGCCGGGTTATGATACGGCAGCAGAAAACCGCCTGGACCGATACGCAGGCGCTTCGTTTGCAGCAGCGCCTGCGCCACCAACAGGTCGGGCGCCGGATGCGGCTCCCACGGTGCGGTGTGGTGTTCGCCAATCCAGGCTTCGCTGTAGCCCAGTTCGTCCAGCCAGCGCATCGTCTGGAGATCCCAGTCGACACCAGCCTTGAAGTCGCGTTCCGGCGGGTGCGACGGCATCGCAAAATATCCGAATTCCATAGACGAACCTCCAGTGTACGTAGCTTTTGTGACGTGAGCCCCTAGAGGCTGATCATAATTGCGGAGCCGGTCAAGTCGCGGTTTCCTGCCGCGGTTCCATTCTCACCTGGGCCGACAACGCTCAGGTTGTTTCGTTCGAGGCGATCGCATGCCGATCACTGACCGGCCAGTCGGCCGACAGGACACCGCCCTCAGACTAGTGATGCCCCAGCATATGGCGGCCGATCTCTTGCGGATCGGCGCCCTCGGCGGGCATCTCATGGGCGACCCGGCCTTCGTGCATCACCACGATACGATCCGCAAGTTCAAGAATTTCATCCAGATCTTCGGAAATCAGCAGAACTGCGGTGCCGGCGTTGCGCGCCGCCATGATGCGCGCCCGCGTCTCGGCCACGGCCTTTACGTCGAGACCAAAGCAGGGATTGGCCACGATCAGCAGCCGCACATCGCCGTCCAGTTCGCGCGCCAGCACACAGCGCTGCACGTTGCCGCCCGACAGCACGCCGATCGGCGCCTGGGGCGACGGCGTCCGAATTCCATACGCTGCGATCATGTCCTTTGCTCGCGTCGCCATGCCGGCCCGGTCCAGCCAGCCGCGATGCGATTTCTTCGGACCCAGATCGAAGCTTCGCAGGTTGAGATTATCGACAACCGTCATCGGCGGCACACAGCCATTCCGCAGCGGCTCCTCCGGCAACACGCGTACGTCGTGCGCCTGGGACTGCCCGCGGCTGGCGTCGTAGGGCGCACCATCGACGATGATCTGGCCGGATTCCATCAACCTCTGGCCACCGAGAACCTCGACCAAATCCTTCTGCCCGTTGCCGGAGACACCCGCGATCCCGACAATCTCATGTGCACGAACATTAATCGTGTCGATCGATAAACCTTTGCGACCAGTATCCTCGGCGGTGCGCAAGGCTGAAACGGCCAGCCTTGTTTCGTTGGACGGAGCGCCCTTTCGTTCGGGGTTTTTCGGGGCGTGCGGCTCGCCGATCATCATCGCGGTCAGGTCGGCCAGCCCCAGATCCTTCACCGCACCGGTGCCCGCCATCCGGCCACGGCGCAGTACGGTAACCTCATCAACAAAAGCGGCGATTTCTTTTAATTTGTGCGTGATTATAACGATCGTCAGCGCGCCGGAATGCGCGAGGTCACGAACCAAACCGAGCATCTCGGTGGCTTCTTGCGGGGTCAGGACCGAGGTGGGTTCGTCCAGCACCAGAAATTTTCGTTCCAGATAAAGCTGTTTGATAATCTCTGTCTTTTGCCGTTCGCCGGCGGCGAGACCACCCACCTCGACCTCCAGCGGCACCTTGAAGGGCATCCGTTCCATAAATTGCTTGAGACCGGCGATTTCCTCGCGCCAGTTGATCACGGCCGGAACACTCTGCCGGGACATCACCAGATTTTCCGCAACGGTCATCGACGGGACAAGGGTGAAATGCTGATACACCATACCAAGACCCAGCGCGTCGGCATCGGCGGGCCGCTCAATCGTTGCTTCGCGGCCATCGACGATGAAGCCGCCCTCATCGGCTCGATAGTAGCCGAGCAGGCATTTTACCAGGGTGGATTTGCCCGCGCCGTTTTCGCCGAGCAGGCCGTGCACAGTACCGGGCGTGACTTTCAGCGACACCTCCGACAGCGCCTGAAAACTGCTGAAATGCTTGCCGATGCCGACCGCCTCGACGCCGATCCCTGCGTCCTGGTTATTTGGCTCATGGCAACCCAGTCAGAAAGGCCTTGCTGTCGCTGACGGCACCGAATACGCCGCCTTGCATCTTGATCATGTGCAGCGCAGCGGCGTGGTTGCCGGCGTCAGTGGCGCCGCAACAATCGGACAGCAGCAGGCACTCGAAACCGCGATCGTTAGCGTCTCGCATCGTGGTATGGACACAGACGTCGGTCGTGATCCCGGTCAGGATGATGTTGGTGATGCCGCGGGTCCGCAGGATCAGTTCCAGGTCGGTGGCGTAGAAGCTGCCCTTCCCCGGCTTGTCGATCACGATCTCCCCTGGCATGGGGGCTAGATCAGGAATGATCTCCCACCCAGGTTCGCCTCGGGTGAGAATACGGCCACAGGGTCCAGGATCGCCGATGCCGGCGCCGATCTGGCGGGACCGCCAGCGCTTGTTGGGCGGCAGGTCGGACAAGTCGGGACGATGGCCCTCGCGAGTATGGATGATGGTATAGCCGCGCGGACGCAAGGCCGCCAACACTGACGCGATCGGGCCGATCGGTGCGCGCGTCAGCGACAGGTCGTAGCCCATATTGTCGACGTAGCCGCCGACCCCGCATAGCGGCCGCGGCTACTCCGGCCCATGGGCTGCCGGTTTCATAGGACGTTGCATACGCAACCATCGCGCCGAGCACCAGGACCCCTTCGTTGCCGAGATTGATCCGGCCGGATTTTTCCGTCAGGCATTCACCCAGACTGACGAACAGGAAGGGCGTGCTGACCCGCAGGCTGCGGCAAGCATAGCCAACAGGACGGTGCCGATGGCCTCCATCAGGCACCTCCACGCGGCTGAAACCAGCGGAAGCGTCCATACAGCGTGTCGCTCGCCAGGATCGAAACGAAGATCAGGCCTTGCAGCACCTGGATCGTTGCGTCGGGCAGGCCCATGCGCCGTTGCAACAGTCCGCCGGCTGCGCCCAAGCCGCCGAGCAGGATTGCCATCGGCATGATTGCCAGCGGGTTGAACCGGGCGAGGAAGGCGATCAGGATACCCGTGTAGCCGTATCCGGCGTTCAGCGATGCGTTGGCGCGTCCATACTCCGCCGCGACCTCGATGGCGCCGGCCAGGCCGGCACAGCCGCCACCGATGACGCAGGCCAGCAGGATCAACCTGGTCACCGGCAACCCCTGCAACTGTGCCGCTCGGATGTTGCCGCCGGTGACACGCGAGGCGAATCCGACGCTGGTGCGGTAGATCAGCACCCAGCACAGGACGCACGCCAGGATTCCGACCGGTAACCCGGGATGCACGTCCAGCCACGGCACGGTGTCGAGCATGTTCTGGTCGCCGATCCCGTAAGTGGAGGGTTTGTTCAGGCTGGCCGGATCGCGCAGCACGCCCTCGACGAAGTGGTTGAACAGCGCCAGCCCGACATAGGCCAGCACGAGGCTGGCAATCACCTCATTGACGTTGAGACGGGCGCGCAGCCAGCCGCTCAGGCCGATCCAGAAGGCGCCCATCGCGGACCCGGCCACCGCCATGGCCGCCCACACCAGCACCGGGCTGGTGTTCACCAACGGCAGCGCCGCGACCGTCGCCGCGAGGCCACCGAGGACCACTGCCGCCTCGCCGCCGATGATCACCAGACCAAGCTGGCCAGGCAGGGCTACGCATAACGCGGTCAGCAGCAGCGGGGAGGCCCGCTGCACCGTATTCTGGATGGAAAACCAACTTCCGAACGCGCCGCGCCACACCAGATCGAGAAAATCCAACGGTGAGGCGCCCAGGAACAGAAGGAAGATCGAGAACAGGACCGCCGCGCCCAGCAATGCGACCAACGGCGCGAGGATCGCCTCGGCGGACCGGCGGAGCGGATACCACTGGTCGGTTGGCGGTACCGGCGGGGAAGCCGGCACCGTTGTCACGGTTGTCGCGCTGCTCATACGCGGGTCTCAGGCTATCGAGCCGTTTATCCCCTCGACGAGATAGTTGCAGGTTTCAAGTTGGATCGCGGTTTCCGGTAGTGCAGTGCCGTCTGGCACCACGACAGTGCCTTTGTTGTCCTTCAGCGGCCCCTTGAAGACTGAGTAGTTGCCTTTCATGATTTCCGCCTTCACCGCGGTGATGTTGCTGCGGCCTGCCTCAGGCAACGCGGGTCCGAACGGCGACATCTTGACGAAACCTTCCGCAAGGCCGCCTCGGGTGAAATTGGGGATCGGCTTGCCGGTCTGAGCATCCTCGACGAACTGCTTGTAGACGGTGATCCAGTTCCACTCGGCGCCGGTCAGATAGCCTTTCGGAGCGAGCCTGGATTGGTCGGCGTGGTACCCACAGGTGTAGATGCCGCGGCGTTCGGCGGTCTCCATGATCACTTTCGGACCATCGACATGGCAGGTTACGACGTCGATGCCCTGGCCGATCAGGCTGTTGGTGGCCTCGGCTTCCTTTACCGGCATCGACCATTCGCCGGTGAATATCACCGACGTAGTGATGCTCGGATCGACTGAGCGGGCGCCCAGCGCAAAACTGTTGACGTTGATGAGTACCTGAGGGATCGGCTTAGCAGCGATGAAGCCAAGCTTCTTGGTCTTTGACGTGTGTGCGGCGGCGATTCCATTCAGATACTGGCACGTACCAATGTAACCGAAGTAGGATCCAGTGTTCATCGGGTGCTTGTCTTTCTGCCACAAGCCGCCGCAATGACGGAACTGAATGTCCTTATATTTAGCTGCCATTTTCAGCATGTACGGGTCGAAATAGCCAAAGCTGGTCGGAAACAGCAGCGTCGCGCCATCCAGCTTGATCATGCTCTCCATGGTCTTAGAGACATCGTCGGTTTCGGGGACCTTTTCTTCCTCGACGATCTTGACGCCGGGCATCTTCTTCAGCATTGCAGCCGCTTCGGCGTGTGCCTGATTGTATCCATAATCGTCTTTCGGCCCCACATAGACAAAGCCGACGACGAGTTCCTTGGCTGCTTTTGCCTCGTGTAGCGGGAGCCCGAGCGCGGCCAGGCCGGCGGCTCCGGCGGTCCATTGCAGCAGGCGGCGGCGTGAAAAATCGGTTGTCGTGACAGACATGCTCTTCCCCGTTCGCAATGATTGTCCTCCGCGCAGCGGATCGGGCCTGGAGTCGCGATTGGTCCCGGCTTGGTGCCCAGTAACGCAAACCGCGTGCCATTCCGCGGCGAGGGGCCAGCTAGATGAAATCACTACTGTCCGGTCAAAATCCGAATAAATTCAGTTGTTTCTCGTCTTGCAAGTTTTCGGATCTGTCGGCCTCACGAGAGAACGCAGTCTGGACCTCTATTTTTTCGAATACCGTCACCGAAAAGACCTGCAGCAATGTGTAGAGCGGCGCCTCCAGGTTGAGCCGTTTGCGCACGATCGCCACCAGCACATAGACCGAAACGGCGATCCAGATTTGCGTCTTCACGGCGTTTTCCGAAGTGCCGTAGAACCGCTTGATCCGCAGATGCTGTTTTATCCACTTGAAAAAGAGTTCCACCTGCCAGCGGCTTTTGTACAGATCGCAGATGGTCAATGCTGGCAACGCGGTCTGATTGGTCAGGAAGACCAGTGTCTTAGCCGTTTCGGCGTCGCGGAAGCGGATGCGCCGCAGATGCACCGGATAGTCCTGACGGGTACGAGGGCCGTCCAATGCGATGGTTTGATCGGCGATCACGCCGCTCGCTCGGTCGGTGGGCGCGGAATAGATCCGATGCGCATGCAGATTGGACTTGGCGCGCGTCACGAAGAAGGCGCCCGCCTGATGCAGCGTGTGCAGGCGGGCGAAGTCGATGTATCCGCGATCCATCACATAGACCGCGCCGGGTTCGGGGATCAGCATGTCGAGCGCATGAACATCGTGCAGCTTGCCGTTCGAGATATGGATAAAGCTGGGAATGTTGCCACGCAGATCGAGCAGCGTATGCATCTTCACCGCGGATTTGGTGGAGCGGAAATGAGCCCAGGGGAACACCGACATGCACAAATCGATGGTGGTGGAATCCAGCGCGTAGACGCTGTTGGTCAGCTCTGCTCCCAGGCTTTCGCTGGCGTAGAGACATCTGGCCTGAGCGATGAGTCGTTGGGCGAACTCGGCATAGATGCGCCAATCGCGCGACTCGTTGGCATCCGCGAGGGTGGAGCGACGGACCGGTTCGCGAAGCCCCATGTGGTAGAGCTTTGACGCTTGCGCCGACAGGCAGGCCTCGATGTCGCGCGCGATAGGTCAGTTGGGCGAACGCCATGATCTGATATTGCGCGGCGCAGGACAGCTTGCGCACGGCGCGGTTGCCGCCGTAGCGCGCGACAATCCGGTCGAAGCTGCTCCAAGGCAGAAAATCCATGAGCTGCGCGAAAAGCGTCCTGCCGGTGTTCATGACCAAGCCCTCCCCGCGAGATCGTCGGGAAGAGCCACCGGACATTCAAATCCGCCCCAGCAACGAACTGTCGGAAAGCTTTATGCATCAATGGATTCCACGGAAATGTCATTCACCGAACCGGACAGTAGTGAGATGAAATATCTGATGATGGGCCGTTTTCTGCCTATGAAAGCGGCATTTAGACGGAATTTGTGCGATTTCAACCGTCCCATGTTACCGAATTCTTTCAGTCCGCCTGCGTGCTCTACGGATCGAGTTCCGTGGCTCGGAAGAACGGGATTTTCAGAGTGCGTATAGATGACCGTATCGTCAGACCGACCGCGACAGGAACTGTTGGGTGGTTTCATCATCCCTACCGAACCGTGCTCGACCCCGCAGATCTTCCTAACATTGGCACATCGATTGCTGATTGACCGTTGCGGAACGCAATCATGCCCATCGATCGAATCCGTCTGGCTCTTGCCAATGACTTTCACTGGCCTGCCACTGGACTTCCGGGGCTTCATGAATATCGTTGGGGCGAAGGGCAAGGATGGCTTCGGCAACAACACCTATACCGAAATCCTTGCCCGGCCGCAGCTTCAGCTCGATCTCGGCAAAATGCTGTTCAAGAAGCCCCATACGCCAGATGGTTATCTGGCACTCGAGCTCTGGGAGCATAAGTTCGGCAACGGCAGTCAAGTCTCTGGCTCCGAGGAAGTGTCTCCGGTCATTGGTGTCGAATACCACTTTTGATGGGATCCGCAGCGGCGGTGATCCTCGGCCCCGCGAGTCCATTTTCGCCGAGGCATCGTCGCTTATCGTTACGATAACACATTGGACTGGCCCGCTGGTTCGCTGGACGCATTCATCGCAGGGATTGGATCGGCTCCTTATTCTATTTCATCGCTCTCGTGCGGGTCTTCGGGCCAATCGGCGCCTCGACCCCCGCGTGAGAGGGAAGCTTGGCAGGTGCATGGCGGTGTACCTACAACATTCAGAAATATTTCGTCGCGCCCGACTTCATGCCTGAGCACGTCGTCCAAGTGAAGGCGTATGTCACGTGGATTTTTGGGTTCTCGCTGCTGGTGCCGGTCGACCTGAAGCCGAAGGTGTATCTGATCGGCGCCTCCGTGATGAACATTGATGCGGCGGACGCTGGTGTCCGCCGCATCGGCACCCTTGGTGCATACCCCAGACCCTGAAATCGCCCATCCGCCAGCATGTATGCCTCGTCCGGGTCCCTGCTTCTTGCATGGCCTTATGTGCTCGCGCGGCGGAAAATTTCGGGCCCGCTTCGGAGGCAGGCCTGTGCGGACGCGGTCGCAGCGCTATAAGGGTAGCATCTCGATTTCAGAGGGATGCTCTATGTCCGCCACTGCGTTGCCGAATGCGACCCTGACCGAGGCTTACCGGGCGTCGACGCCTGGCTCCGCCGCGTTGGCGGCGAAGGCGCGGACACTGATGCCCAGTGGATTGGCGCATGACGGAAGGCACTTCGATCCTTATCCGCTGTATATCCAGCGGGCGATGGGGCCGGTGAAGTGGGACGTCGATAACAACAAATATATCGACTATTTCGGCGGACATGGTGCGCTGCTCCTGGGGCACAGCCACCCGGCGGTGATGGCGGCGGCGCATGCCGCGCTGGAAAAAGGCACCCATTTCGGGGCGTGCCACGAACTGGAAGTACGCTGGGCGGAGTTGATCACCCAGATGGTGCCGTCGGCCGAGCGGGTGCGGTTCACCTCCTCTGGCACCGAGGCAACCTTAATGGCGCTGCGATTGGCTCGGGCCTACACCGGACGGCCGAAGATCGTGCGGTTCCGGGGGCATTTCCACGGCTGGCAGGATCATATGACCAGCGGGCACACGAACCATTTTGACGGGACCCCAACCAGCGGCGTCCTCGCGGGTGTGGCCGACAATGTGCTGTTGTGCGATCCGAACGATAGCGCGGGGATCACCCGGATCTTCAACGACCACGCGGACATCGCGGCCGTGATCCTGGAACCGACAGGAGGGAATTTTGGCAGGATGCCGATCCTGGCCTCGTTCCTCGCCACACTGCGTGAGCTGACCAGGCAGGCGGGGGCGCTGCTGATCTTCGATGAGGTCGTAACCGGGTTCCGGGTGTCGCCCGGCGGCGTGCAGGCGGCGCTGGGCATTACGCCTGACATGACGACACTGGCGAAGGTGATGGCAGGCGGTCTGCCTGGCGGAGCCGTGGTGGGGCGGAAGGACATTTTGGACTGGCTCGATTTCAGTGTCACCAAGGCTGCCGGAAAGGAGAAAGTGGCGCATCAGGGGACGTTCAACGCCAACCCGGTGTCCGCCGCCGCCGGTATCGCGACGTTGCAGATCCTGGCGGCCACGGACGCCTGCGCCCGAGCAAACGCGTTCGGTGACGAAGTGCGTAAGAATATGAACGCTGTGCTGGAGGAAGAGCGGATCAAGTGGGCGGTTCACGGGTCCTACTCGGGGATTCATATCTATACCAACCCGGAAGGGGCGGACATCGTGCCGAGCAAGTTCGATGCGGGTCCGTTTATTCCGTCGATGCTCTCCAAGCCGCGAAGCGATGGCCTCAACGGTCAGGTACGGATGGGCCTTTTGGTCAATGGAGTCGATATGAACTCCGGACCATCGGGATACATCTCGGCGATGCACGGAGAGGAGGAGATGGCGGTGACCGTCGACGCGTTCCGCGCCACAGTGCGGGCGTTGAAGCGGGAGGGGGTGGTTTAACGTTCCCGCAACGCGATTATGCTTTGTTTGATCGCATGATTCACGCGCTTTGCACGTTCCGCCCAGCGCGATCATGCTCTGGTTAGGGCCGCGTCGGGTGCGTCGCGGGCGGGCGAACCTTACGCCCGCTTGCCGTTGGTTCAACAGGTCGCCGGGATGGCATTCTGCCCGCTGAAGGCCCGAAATAGGAGATGTGGCCTTGTCGGCTGACCCGGCTATACGGCTTCCTTGAGTTCCTTTGACGGCCGGAAGGCGATCTTCTTGCTGGCCTTGATCTGGATGGGTTCGCCGGTCGCGGGGTTCCGCCCCATGCGGGCCTGACGCATTTGGATCGAGAGAATGCCGAGACCCGTTAAGCGGATTTTGTCACCTTGCTTAAGATGCCGCGTGGTGAGCGTTACCAGATCGCCCAGTACCGCCTCGGCCTGCTTCTTCGGGAGGTCGTGGCCTTCGGCAAGTTCGGCTGCAATCTGTTTCAGTGTGACAGTCATCGCCGCTGCCTTCACCGCCCCCGCCTTCGCCGCGGGAGCCTTTTTGGCCGTGGCGGCCTGTTTCACGGTGGCGGCGCTCTTCGCCAAGGCAGCGGACTTTTTGGTGGCGGGCGTTGTCTCGCTGGAACTCGAGGCTTTCTTGTTGGTCTTCGTCGGGGGGCCAGCCTTTTTCTGTGGTGACATCACGATTTCCTAAAAGTTATTTGGCAGTCCAGTTTGGCCGCGTCGCGCCGAGTCGGACAACATCCCGATGCGATCTACACCAGTTTCATACTCAGCAACGCATCAACGTCTTGTCGAGTAGAGTGGTTTCGTATCCAAGCGCCACCGCTTCGATGGCTCGCCGGTCCGCAAACGACGAAGTCAGCCCCGAAGCGTCCGTCTCCGCGATCCTCGGCCCGGCTTCAGTTCATCGAGGTGACGATAACTCATTTGTCTGTTGCATGGAAGACATCTTGCCCAGCAGGCGGCTTCCTGCAAGCTTGCGAGCATGATTTTAAGCAACTCTGATCTGGATCGCCCCGAGGTGCGGCAGGCGCGCGTGGATCTCGCCGCTTGTTTTCGCGCCGCTGCTCGCATCGGGTTGCACGAGGGCATCTGCAACCATCTGTCTTTCATGGTGCCGGGACGGGACGACGTGTTCCTGGTCAATCCGGATGGGTGGTCGTTTGCCGAGATCACTGCCTCGCGGCTGCTGATCTGCGATTTCCATCGACGCGTGGTGGCCGGGGACGGGGTGCCGGAAGATACCGCGTTCTACATCCACGCACAACTCCATGCTCGGATTCCGCGGGCGCGGGCGGCGTTCCACACGCACATGCCGAATGCGACCGCGCTCACCATGGTGGAGGGGGAGCCACTGGTCTGGGCCGGCCAAAGTGCTCTGAAGTTCTATGGGCGAACCGTGGTGGACGACGCGTATCACGGATTGGCGCTGGACGAGTCGGAGGGCGATCGAATCGCGGCGGCCGTTGGGGACGCGGATATCGTGTTCATGAAGCACCACGGGGTGCTGATCTTGGGGCCGTCGGTCGCGAAGGCCTGGGACGATCTGTACTACCTGGAACGGGCCTGCGAGGTGCAACGGCTGGCGCAATCCACCGGGCGCCTTGTGGTGCCGGTCCCGCCAGCGATCGCCGAGGCGACAGCTGAGCAGATGCGGCATGAAGGGGGACGGGATTCGCCTCGGTTACATTTGGAGAGTATCAAGCGGCAGCTTGATCGAGATGCGCCGGAGTATCGCCAGTGACACGACTTGTGCCCGTGCTGTTGGCGCTGCTGAGCTTTACGGGGTGTACGCTGATCGATCGGCGGACGTTTGCGCCTTCACCGGAAGCCAAGGCTCAGCCGGCAGCCGATAAGCCGGTGGTGCTGGATACGCGGACGCCGCTAGTGACGATCGATTACACCGTGCCTTCGCCGGATTATGGAGAGCTGCTGCACGCTGCGGTGCGGGCTGCGGAGAGCCGGAATGCCGACGTGCAGTATGATGTTGTCTCGGTGATGAAAGACACAGTGGATGCCTCTACCGGCCAGGAACGCGCCACGGGGGTGATGCGAGCCATCATGCGGGACCGGGTGCCGGCCTCGCGGATCCACCTGGCACTGCGCACCGACCCAACGCTGGCGGAGAGCCAAGTCAGGGTCTACGTGCGCTGAGGCTTCGAAATTCGTGGTTGGGTTCGGGCCGCCGGCGGATCGTTGCAGCTGGCGTCGACGGCCCGAGTGTCGCGGGTGTGTCTACTCCGGCACGACTTCACCCGAGCCGCCGAACTCGGCGGGGAGGTCTTTTAGCTTCGGCAACCCATCGCGCATGTGCAGCACCGTCTCGGCGTAATTGACGTGGACCTCCGGGGCGAACAGAAGATTGGGGATGGTGGCGGCGAAGACGTCGATCATTTTCAGCGGCGGGTGCTCCGCCATCAGATGGCCGCCGCACAGCTTGCAGAACTTGCGATGGCTCATTTCGGTCTTCGCGAAGGTTGCGACGTGTTCGGCGCCTTTGGTCACCTTGATGGATTCCGGCGCCCAAAGCGAGAAGGCATTCACTGGGCCGCCCGACCAGGATCGGCACGACCGGCAATGGCAATAGCCCATTGCGTTGGGTTTTCCCGACACCTCGATTTCGACTGCACCGCAGAAACACGCACCTGAATATGATTCGGCCATAGCTTTGATTTCCTTTGCGTTCTTGGCTCCCAGGACGGCGGGGAAGTTGATGTGCCGGCGCCAATCCTTGCAGCGTAGCGCGGATTCGCGGCGGTGTCGCGCCATGGCCCTGGCTATGCCGGTCAGATTGTCGTGGCATGCCGGAAACCGATGACGAGGTTGATTTGATCCTGCAGCGCGGAAAGTTGTCCACGCAGATGGCACAGCGGCTCGGGTCACCACAATCGATGCGGGTAACACCCCTGCGGAAGGGGTGTTGTCACGAGGGCGTCAGGGGGATCATCTTCGGCGGGTTTAGCCGAGGCTGATTGGGCAGTGTTGGCGGGAGCTGGGGGTGTGGCCGCCCCGGCGTCCACGCACGGCCACAGTCGGGGAGAAGTTGTCCACATAGGAGGCCACAGTAACTTTGGGCCGCGGGTCATGGTTCAGCAAAAAGGGGCTTAAGTTGGTGAAATGGCGGAGGGGATGAGATTCGAACTCACGGTAGGAGTTGACCCCCTACAACGGTTTAGCAAACCGCCGCCTTCAGCCACTCGGCCACCCCTCCACCGGGGAAAATCTCTGTAATCGGCCGGCGAAGCGAACAACTCGGCCACGGAGCTTGCACTACCCTTTGTAGGCAAGTGCCGCCCCAGCGTCAAACGAGAAACTAATTGAGGGCAACCTCGAACCCGCGTGCGGTGGCCGGGCGCCCCATCATCGTCTCATACCACCGCTTCACATTCGGAAACGCGGCCAGGTCAATCCTGTGACGTTCGTGCCGCCACGCCCAGCCAACAACAGCGAAATCGGCGACCGAGATTTCGTCGGCAACGAACTCATGCCCCGCCAACCGACGGTCCAGCACGCCATAGAGCCGAGTAGTTTCCTTCGAATACCGCTCCAGCCCGTAACGCTGGTCCTTCGGATTTTCCACCATCAGAAAGTGATGCACCTGACCGGGCATCGGCCCAAACCCGCCCATCTGCCACATCAGCCACTCTAGCACCGAAACCTGCTTGCGGGCATCCGCCGGATAGAACCGACCCGTTTTCTGCCCTAGATAGATGAGGATCGCTCCAGACTCGAACACGCTAATCGGCGTCCCGCCCGGCCCGTTCGGGTCGACAATAGCGGGGATCCGGTTGTTCGGGCTAATCTTCAGAAAATCCGCTGCGAACTGCTCGTTTTTGGAGATGTTGACCGGATGCACATTGTAGGGGAGGTCCATCTCCTCCAACGCGACGCTGACCTTACGGCCATTGGGAGTATTCCAGGTAAACAGCTCAATCGGCATCGTCCGCCCATCCGTAATGTTTGAGCCGAACAGTGACCACAGCCACAACCACGGCACAAGAAAAGCGACTGGCCTGCGACAAGAGCCGCGGCGGCTCCCTGGAATATTTGGCCGAAAATCTGGCTCCTCTTGGGCATCTCACGCCACCTTGCGGCTTGCCTTTTATTCTACAGCCGAAGGGCTTCGCCATTGTGGCATTGAAGCGGGCTATGTAGCTCTCAATCCTCGGCCGGCGAGGCTCCGGATTCCTGCTCATGGCCTATAACGCCAAGGTATCTTTTTTGCGAGCCGTGGCAGAGGAGACCCGGTTTCCGACACCGTCCCACCGAGTCCTGAGTTCTTTCCCTCGTGTCGACCGAAATCACCGGCTCCTGCGCTGCAGCGATGACGCTCTCGTGGATCTGGCTGAGATGGGCAGGTCGAGGCCATGATCGAGCGCGTCAGCGTTGGGAAAGCCGGCCGCCGATGCGGCGTGAACACCAAGACAGCGTTCCGTTGGCGCCATAGACTTTCGGATCGCTGGCTGGCGCAAGCCCAAAACCCTGGTGGGCGTCGTCTACAGCGAAGAGACATTCATTCTGGGCTCGTTCAAGGGCAAGCGACAGGACTCGGCTACGCCGGTATTCTGGCCTCGCATCGACTGGCTTGGCGGCACACTCGGCTGCCACTTGGTCGCATTTCTGGTCGTCGCTTTGTGCCGTTAGGAGTGGCCGTGAGCAGTCCACTGCCAAAGCTCAGAACGCTGCTCTATCGGCAAAAAGCCGTTCTTGCCACGCCGCTCGACAACAAATTCATCGGGGAACATAACCCACCCCTGAGCATGCTCCTCGGTAGCGCCAAGCATAGATCCCCCAGCCCGAGCCACCCGCCGCGTCTGGCGCTTCGCTCCAGTGCTTAAGATGTAAACAATTCAGGGAAATCGTCCTCCCTAAACTCGGCTGGCTCGCGGGCGCCAACGTTCCGGCTTTCTCGCTGCCGGAGTTCGACGCGCCTAATCTTCCCCGAGATCGTTTTTGGTAAGTCATAGAATTCGAGGCGCCGGATCCGCTTATAGGGAGCGAGGGAAGCCCGGAGATGCTGAAAGATCGACAGCGCGGTTTCTCGCGTTGGCTCGATGCCGACGGCGAGGGCAATATAGGCCTTGGGGATCGCCATGCGCACAGCGTCCGGGGCGGGCACGACGGCGGCCTCGGCCACGGCGGGATGTTCGATCAGGGCACTTTCCAGTTCAAACGGGCTGACGCGGTAGTCGGAGGCTTTGAAAACATCGTCCGATCTGCCGACATAGGTATAGTAGCCGTCCGCGTCACGGGTCGCCACGTCGCCGGTGCGATAGGCCAGATTGTTGCCGCTCCGCGCGCCGAGCGGGGCGAATGTGCCATCGTCGTTCTGGTAGCCGCGCATCAATCCGACCGGAGCGGGATCAAGTTCGATACAGATTTCCGCCTCGTCCGCTTCCTGGGCGTCGGGGTCGAGGAGGTGAATGCGATAGCCGGGGGATTCCTGGCCCATCGAGCCGAGCTTTACGGGTTGGCCCGGAAAGCAGCCGATCTGCAGAGTGCTTTCCGTCTGGCCGAAGCCCTCGCGAGGAGTTTTATTCCAGACTTTCTGGACATGCTCGATCACCTCGGGATTGAGTGGTTCGCCGGCGGAGCAGACCTCGCGCAGCGACGTCTGCCAGCGCGTCATGTCTTCTTGCACGAACATGCGCCAGACCGTCGGGGGCGCGCAAATGGTGGTTACCTCGTGTTCGGTAATGGCGTCCAGCATTGCCGGAGCGTTGAATCGAGGCTGGTTGGCAATAAAGACGGTCGCCGCAGCGTTCCAAGGGGCGAAGAGACAGCTGTAGGCGTGCTTTGCCCAACCAGGTGATGAGATATTCAAATGCATATCGGCGGGTCGGAGGCCGATCCAATACATCGTGATCAGATGGCCTACCGGATAGCTTTGGTGGCTGTGCTCGACCAGCTTCGGGCGCGATGTGGTGCCGGAGGTGAAATACAGTAGCAGCGGATCGGTAGCTTTGGTCGGGGCGTCAGGCTCGAAGGCGGCAGGTGCTTGCAGCAACGTGTCGTAGCGATGCCATCCCTCGGGCGCCTCATCGACGGCTATGCGGGTCACCGAGGAGTCGAGGCCGTCGAACTTTGTTGCGTCGGCAGCGGCGGCGATCAGGTGGCGGGTGCGGCCACGGTCAAACCGATCCTTCAGATCGGATGGCGCCAGAAGCGTCGTGGCGGGGATGACGACGGCGCCGAGTTTCATAGCCGCGAGCATTGTTTCCCATAGCGGGACCACGTTTCCGAGCATGAGAAGAATACGGTCTCCGCGCTTGACGCCGATGGCACGGAGGCCATTGGCAACTCGGTTGGAGGCTTCGGACAATTCGGCGAAAGTGCGGGTAGCGGAGTTGTTCCCGACGATCTTGAGGGCAAGTTCATTGGCATGGACACGGGCAAGTTCAGCGTCGAACCAGTCGAGCGCGTAGTTGAAGTGCTCAAGGTCAGGCCAGCGAAAGTCGCGATGAGCAGTATTATAGTCTTCGCGGTGCGTGAACAGGAAGTCGCGCGCCGACTTGAATGATTGGGTGGACATAGGCTTCCCCGCTTTCGCTCACCGCCGGGTGATTATGGTCACGACACCTTGTTATAGCGAGGGCGGGGGATGGATCAACGTGCACGATGCTGCGCCGGGCACGGACGCAATGTGCCGTCACGGCGCCTAGCTCACAACCGGACAATCAGGATCCGCGTCTAGACCATGATCGTTTGGGGTCGATCCGAACTTCGGCTTCGATCTTGGCTAAGTTTCTGTTTGATTGCATGATTTACGCCTTCTGCCTCCGTCAGCCTTAGGCGATCACGGATGCCGTCCGCGGCGTTTAGCCGCTTGCCTTACAGCCCTGTTGGCGATTGGTCCTACGGTCGAAGGCGGCATAAGCGGCATCGAGCAGGGCTCGCGCTTCGGCATCACGGCCCGCGATCATTTCCTGGTCAGCGAGAAGCACCAGAAGATACGCATCGTGATCGGGCTTACGGCATGTCTTCGCCAACCCGCGAGCGATTCGTGTGGCGCCGAAGCGATTAAAGGCGATCGGGGATTTTTGAGAGGAGCTCGCTGGATTGTCCCTATGTGACAGCCCCGTCGGCACGTCCTTGCAATCGCGGGAGGTCAGACGACGGTCGCGGGCGGTATCCAGTGGAAAAACGTCGACCCGCCGCCGAAAGACAACTACGTTTCCCATGCGGACGTCCCTTCTGGACCAGGTCTTACACTTCGTAACGATAATGAAGCCGACGCTCCGCGTCGATCTTTTAATCACTAACGCGTGATATATTTTGGGTGGCGGCTTGGTGTCGATTTTTCAGGAAAGCGGTATGCGTGCTGGTGCTCTCGCCGGAGCGTAATGAGCCGACGTGGCCACAATTGGATAGCAGACTTAATACCTCCTGCCGAACTTGTGCACTGCCTTCGATGGTAGCCCTGCCTGCTCGGCGCCTTGGGCTCGACGCCCGGTATCAATTTGATCCGACATTCCCACGCTTGCCATCCATTTGCGATCGGGGCGATCCTTGACCAACAAAATCAACCCGGAGGATCGTCGTGCCGTCCATGATATTCGATACCATTATCGTGGGAGGAGGATCGGCGGGCTCGGTCCTGGCCAATCGGCTATCAGCCCGCAGCCAGAACAAGGTTCTCCTGCTGGAGGCCGGGCAGGATACGCCGCACGGTAAGGTGCCCGCCGCGGTGCTCGATTCCTATCCGGGTACGGCCTACCTCAACCCGAACTACACCTGGAACAAACTCAAGGTCACTACCGAGGTGATCTCGCACAACAATCCGGATGAGCAGGCGCCACCGTTGCGTACCTACGAGCAGGCACGCATCCTGGGAGGAGGTTCGTCGATCAACGGGCAACTCGCCAATCGTGGCGCGCCGACAGACTACGAGGAGTGGGCCGCGAGCGGCGCCACCGGCTGGGATTGGAACAATGTGCTGCCCTACTTCAAGAAGGTCGAGCGCGACATGGACTTTCAAGGTCCGTGGCACGGCCAGGAAGGACGCATCCCAGTGCGCCGGATTTTTCCGGATTTGTGGCCCGAGCATGCCAAAGCGGTAGGGAAGGCGTTCGAGCAGGCGGGTTGGAAATTTCTCCTCGATCAGAACGCAGAATGGGCGGATGGGTATTTTCCCATCACCATATCCAACGCTTACGAACGGCGGGTGTCGGCTGCGATTGGCTACCTCGATCCCGGGACGCGGATGCGCGACAACCTGGCGATTTTGACCGACACCGAAGCCACCGGGTTGCTCTTCGACGGGCAGCGCTGCGTCGGGGTTAACGCGTTGGTCGCGGGCAGAGCGGAAGAGTTTCGGGGCCGCGAAGTCATCTTATCCTGCGGCGCCATCCATTCGCCGGCGCACCTGATGCGAGCAGGGATTGGGCCGGCCGCGCATCTGCGAGAGCACGGCATTGAGGTTCGGGCGGCGTTGCCGGGCGTCGGACAGAGATTGCAGGATCACCCGGCCGTCGCGGTCGCGGCGTTTCTTAAGCCACACGCGCGCATAATCCATGATCACACTCGGCGGCATATCTACACCGGGCTGCGCTATTCATCGAACCTGCCCGGCATCCCGGCTGGCGATATGTTTACGGTGGTGACGAATAAGACGTCCTGGCATGCGGTCGGTGAGCAAATAGGATCATTCATCGTGACGGTGTACAAGACCTACTCCGAAACCGGGTCGGTGCGGTTGCGGTCGGCGAATTGGTCAGATGAACCACAGGTGGACTTCAATCTGTTATCAGACCAACGCGACCTCGAGCGAATGATGGACGGCGTTCGCCGGTTCGGAGCCATGCATCTGACACCGATCATGCAGGGCGTAACGGACAACCCGTTTCCCGCCAGCTACAGCGACAAGGTCCGCCAGGTCGGGCTGCACAGCCGCAAGAACAAGCTGATCACCGATGCACTGGCCAAAGCGATGGACAGTTCGGCCACGCTGCGACGCTTGCTGATTGAGAACCTGGTGATGGAAGGTGTCACGTTGCAGGACGTGCTGACCGACGATGAGAAGCTTGAGGCCTTCGTACGGAAGGCAGCCGTGGGGGTATGGCACGCGTCATGTACCTGCCGTATGGGCGCCGATGCCGATCCAATGGCGGTGACCGATCCGGCCGGGCGGGTGCGCGGTGCGGAGGGACTGCGGGTGGTGGATGCCTCGGTTTTTCCGGCGGTACCGTGCGCGAACACCAACTTCCCGGTGCTGATGACCGCGGAGAAAATTGCCGAGGCAATTTTGACGAATGCCTGAAGGATGCATCTGAGCGCAGACGTCTTTAGGGGGTTGCATTGTGAAGTGAGGTTGGTAGAACCTGCCGGTCGTTGATGTGGGCGCATAGCTCAGTTGGTAGAGCAGCTGACTCTTAATCAGCGGGCCCAAGGTTCGAATCCTTGTGCGCCCACCAATGACCAAGTATTGTAATGAAGTGAATTTCTTGTTCTGACGCGAGAATGACGGGTATCTTGGGCGTGGGCTGACAGGAGATTGACACTAGGGCGGAAACCGCATTCTGCGGCGGGTGCGTATCGGGCGACTGACCGTGCTGAGAGTCCTTAAATTCCTCACAGTTCTAGCAGAACCTGTTTTGTGGCCGCTCCCAGCCCTTTCAAAACGGTAACACATTCCCCTCATTTTGCAGATATCGGCGTGACGTAAGGAAGACTCAGGAAGGGCCCGAACCTTACGGAAACAAATCAGGGTGGTCCACGCCGGGTTCGTTTGTTGATATGTGATCCGGGGTGCGCGAGGACGCTGCTGGCCGACGCAGGATGTGCCCGCAATGGCGTCGGCGAGCGCCTGTCAGTGGCCTTTGCAACGACAGCCGGCAACCGGTAACGCGGATGGGGTGCCGCAGGTTTTGCAAAGTGCGTGGCGCGCCGTCGGAATCGAAGTGACCATCAGGAACGGACTTGCCCGGACCTTGTTCGGCGAGACGCTCAAGAAGCGGCAGTGCACGGGACTGGCGATGTACACCTGACCTGGGGTGACTTTTTGTCAGCAAAAGAGCCTAAATTCATCGATTTCGGCGTGAATTTTCCCCGAGGCAGCCTCGATCTCGTACCGTCTTTCGCGGATCCTCGGCCCGTTGCCTCAAGCTGGACTGAACTCGTTCTTTTCTGTCGTCATTCCCACCCACAACCTACTTGAGCTGCTTCGCGACGTACCTCTATCGCGAGCCAGTATATCGGCGAGGTTGGCGGATCGCTGTGCACCTCGCTCGCCAGCACGATGATCCCGACCGAGGCGAACGGCTATTCCGGTGGCAATACTACGGGTTTTGCCGATCCCACCATGGATGCGGATATCGCCGCACTTGAGACCGAGTTGGATCCGGAAGGCCAAAAACGCACCTCCGCCGACATGCAGCGCATTTATGGCGAGCAACCTCCCAATCTTCCGTTGTTCTTCCGTGCCGAGGCCGCTGTTGTGCCGACCTTGGCAGCAAGGCTACGCGCTGATCGAACATTCCGGCTACAGTTCAAGATGGGCAGTTCTAGCACGCCGATTGATGCGGCGGGACGCGCGACGGCCCTCATCCTGCGATCACTGTTCGGAACGCGGATCGAACGCGTGCTGCAGTCCGTCGCCGAGAAAATTGACGGCGATGACCGTGATAAAAATCAGCAGTCCGGGGTAGATCGCCAACGCGGGCGCCGTGGTCACCAGTTCCTGCGCGTTGTTGAGCATATTGCCCCAGCTTGGCGTGGGCGCCACGATGCCGAAGCCCAGGAAGCTCAGCACTGACTCGAACAGGATCACCCGGCCGATCGTCAGGGTGACGGCGACGATCAACGGCGTTGCGACATTCGGCAGGATATGGGCGGTCATGATGTAGCTCGCGCGGCCACCGCTCGCGCGCGCCGAACGGACATAGTCCCGCTCACGCAGGGCGAGCGTGGCGGCTCGGGTCAGGCGGGCGATCCCGGTCCAGTCGACCAGCGCCACGATGATCACCACCCGCCAGAAGCCGGCCGCCGCGGAATGCGCGAACTCCGTCGAGAACCCCAGTTTAGTCAGGTCGATCGCGCCAAGAACGATCAGCAGCGGCAGCAGCGGCAAGGCGATCATCCCATCGGTGAACCGCATCAGCACGGCATCCACGCGCTTGCCGAAATAGCCGGAAATCACGCCGACGGTCAGTCCAATGATGCTACCGGCCGCCGTGGACAACACGCCGACCAGGAGAGAAATTTGCCCACCCAACATCAGCCGCACCAGTTCGTCCCGTCCCGCATCGTCGGTTCCCAGCGGGTGCTCGGCCGAGGGTGGGCCGTACTGCGACAACAGGTCCGTCTCGTAGGGGTCGACGCCGAGAAAATGGGCCGCTGGGTTCGCGGCGGCGACGAACACCACCAGCAGGGCCAGCACGACAAGGCTCCCCATGCCGGCGCGATGTTTTCGAAATCGCCGCCAGCGCAAACGCCAGGGAGAGACGGCCCGAGCGACCGCGCGATCGGCCGTGCGGGCGCTCATAAAGCAATCCGCGGGTCCAGCCAGCCATAGGCGAGGTCGGCCAGCAGGTTGCTAAACAGAGTTACCAGCGTTGCGAACAGCAGTCCCGTGAGGGCGAGGTTGAAATCGTTGCCGAGGATGGCGTCGTAGATCATCTTGCCCATGCCGGGCTGGGCGAACATCGTCTCGGTGATCAGCGCCCCGCTGAACAGGCTGCCGAAGCTGAGCGCCATCACCGTCACCACCGGGATCATGGCGTTGCGCAAGGCGTGGACCAATACCACGCGGCCCTCTCCGGCGCCCTTGGCGCGGGCGGTCCGGACGTAGTCCATACGCAGGGTCTCGATCATCGCCGCGCGGACGAAGCGGGTGAACTGGCCGGTGCTGCCAAGCGCGAGCGTTGTTACCGGCAAGATCAGGTGGCGGATCTGATCCCAGAGGCTGCCATCGCCGACGGTGCTGATGCCGCTCGCGGGCAACGCATGCCAGTTCGCTGCAACCACGAGAATGAGCACCAGGGCCAGCCAGAACACCGGCACCGAAATGCCGGCGAAGGCGAACAGGCTGATGACGGTGTCCGCGATGCCGCCGGGTTTCAGCGACGCGCAGACCCCCAGCGCGAAGGCGAGCACGATGCTGACGATGAAACTGGTGAGCATCAGCTTGCAGGTTTGCAATAACGCCGGCAGCAGAACCACCATCACCGGCTGCGCGTGGGTGCGAGAAAAGCCGAAATCGCCCTGCACCGCGGCGGCCAGCCAGTGCCCGTAGCGCAGCAGGATCGGCTGATCCACGCCGTATATCGCGCGCAGATGGGCGACGACTTCGGGCGTGGCATCGGGGTTCGATTCGATCATCAGATCGATGGGATCTCCCGGCATCAGCCCGATCAGGCTGTAGATCACGAAGCTCATGACCAGCAGCACGATCACCGCCTTGGCCGCAGCGAGCGAGAATGAACCGGCTCATGCCTTAAAGTGGCACGCGGCAAGCTGCGTGGGCCTGCCGGGCGCGGGTTCCAGACGCGGTGGTTCCACCCGGCAAATACCCTGCGCCTTCGGGCAACGCGTGTGGAAGACGCAGCCCGGTGGCGGGTCGAGCGGGCTGGGCATCTCGCCGCGGATAACGACGGCACGCCGGCGGCGGTGGCCGATGCGCGGCATCGCCTCCAGCAAAGCCGTCGTGTACGGGTGCGACGGGGTGGCGAACAGTTTTTCGCGCGGAGCCACCTCTACCAAACGCCCGAGATACAGCACCGCAACCCGGTCGGCGAGATGATTGACCACCGCGAGGTCGTGGCTGATGAACAGGTAGGCGAGGCCATGCGCCCGTTGTAGCGCCCCGAGCAGATTGAGGATCTGGCTCTGGATCGAGACGTCCAGCGCCGACAGCGGTTCGTCGGCGACGATCAGAGCAGGCTCCGGGGCAAGCGCGCGGGCGATCGCGATGCGCTGGCGCTGGCCGCCGGAGAATTCGATGCGGATAACGGTTTAGGGCGTCGCGTGGCAGGCCGACCTGATCGACCAGATCGGCGGCGCGGGCAGCACGCTCGCGGCCGCTGCCGACGCGCTGAATCAACAAGGGCTCGGCGATGATGGCTGAGACGGGCATGCGCGGGTCCAGCGCCCCGAACGGGTCCTGGAAAATGATCTGGATCGCGCGTTGCGCCGACCGTGCCGACGCCTTGTCGAGCAATTGCCCGCGAAAGCGCATCGTGCCGGCGGTCGGCCGCTGCAACCCGGCGATGACGTTGCCAATCGTGCTCTTGCCGCTGCCGCTCTCGCCGACCAGCGCGAGGGTCTCGCCGGGGTCAATGTAGAGGTTAACACCCTCTACCGCGGTCAGGGTACGGCGGCCGATCGGGAATTGCACGCGGATGCCGTCGAGCGCAACCAACGGCTCCGACGTCATTGCCGCGCCTTGAAGCAGGCCACGAAGTGCGCCGGCGCTACTTCTTCCAATCCCGGCTCTGCCCGGTGGCACGCTGCGTCCGCCCGCTCGCAGCGATCGGCGAAGCGACATCCGATCGCGACACTGCTCAGGTCCGACACGCCGCCTGGGATCACCGGCAGCACCGCAGCGCGCCGCGACGGATCAGGCAGCGTGGCAATCAGGCCGAGCGTATAGGGGTGTAGCGGGGTTTCGAACAAGGCATCGGCCGGGGCTCGCTCGACGACCCGGCCGGCGTACATCACGACGATCTCGTGCGCGATCTCACTGACGACCGCGAGGTTATGGCTGATGAACTGCATCGCCATGCCGATCTCGTCCTGCAGCGCCTGCATGAGGTCCAGGATCTGCGCCTGGATGGTAACGTCCAGTGCGGTGGTCGGCTCGTCTGCGATCAGCAGAGCAGGGCGGCAGGCGAGCGCCATCGCGATCATCACCCGCTGGCGCATCCCACCCGAGAGCTGGTGCGGGTAGGACCCTGCGCGCTGCTTGGGTGAGGCGATGCCGACCGCTCCAAGTGCGTCTACCGCGCGTGCGCCGGCTTCCCGCCACGACAGGTCCTGGTGCAGCACCATGACCTCGGCGATCTGCCGCCCGACCGGCATCACCGGGTTCAGTGCGGTCATCGGCTCCTGGAATACCATCGCTACACGGGCGCCGCGCACGCTACGCCACACAGATTGCGGCTGGACGAGCATTTCCTGGCCCTCCAGCATGACCGAACCGCCAACCCGGCCTGGTCTCGGGACAAGCCCCATCACCGCCAGAGCCGATAGGGTCTTGCCGCAGCCGCTTTCGCCGACGACACCCAGGGTGCGGCTAGCGTGAATGTCGAAGTCGATTCCAGCGACGACCTGGCGCGTGCCGCTCCGCTCTCCCTCCGGGGCGGGGAAATCGATCGTCATCCCCTTCACGGCGAGAACCTGCGTCATTCGGCGTGCCAGGTTTCGGCCCATAGCGTGGTGACCCCATGCCCGGTGGGCACCACGCCCTTCAGCCACAGCGGCCAGACATGTGCTTCCGAGCCAAAGAACAGGGGCAACACCGGCAACTGTTCGGCGTAGATTCGCTGCATCTCGGCCCACAGGGGGCGACGCTTCGCGGGATCGAGTTCCTTCTCCATCGCGTCAATGTCTGCGTCCATCGTCGCATTGCGGAAGTCGGGGTAGTTACCGCCGCCCCAGTTGTTGGCTGCTGTCGGGATCTGGCCGCTGCTGAGCGTCTGCCGCGGCGAACTCTCGATGCCGCTAACCCAGGTGTACAGCGCCAACCCCTTGAAGGCGCGATGCTTCAGCGTCTCGCCAAACAGCGTACGCGGCGGCTCGTTGTGGATCACCACTTCAACGCCAATGCGGCGCCACTCACTCTGCATGACCTGCTGCAGCAATTCCCGTACGCGGATACCGGTGCTGGTGGTAAACTCAAGCGACAGCCGCTCGCCGGCGGCATTGCGGCAGATGCCGTCCTCGCCTGGCGTCCAACCGGCGTCTGCAAGCAAGGCGCGGGCACGCTCGGAGTCATAGGAATAAGCGGGCACCTCGGCGTTGTAGATCGGCTGTAGGGGACTAATGAAACTATTTGCGGTCGGCACACGGCTGCCCATCAGTCTGTCCACCATGCTTTGCCGGTCGATGCCCATCAGCAAGGCTCGCCTTACGCGAATATCGCCAAGGATGGGATTGTCGAGTTGCAGATCGATATGCGTGTAGCTGAGGTTCGGCTTGTAGGCGTAAGCGAACCGGTCGGGATATTGCTTCTGTAGTGCAAGAACCTGATCGAGCGTGAGGCCAATGCCTTCCCCCGGGACCATATCCACGTCGCCGCTGAGCAGATTGGTCTGCAGCGCGGCGGTATTGCCAATGGTCTTGACGACGATGCGGTCGAACGACGGCCTCGTGCCCGCCCAGTACGGATTGCGCTCCAGAACGATGCGGCTACCGGCGTCATAGCCGCTGATCAGGAACGGGCCGTTGTACAGACCGGGATTGGTCGGCGTTCGATTGTACAGGCTTTGCTGCACATAGTCGTCGGGACCGGTCACGTGATCGAACACTGCTGCCTCGAGATGCGCCGGCAGCAGAACGCCCAGCTGGTCGAACTGGTAGTTCAGCTCTGTGAAATGCATCACCGCGGTTTGCGGGTCGACAACGTCAACGCGGCTGATGATGGTCCAGGTGTGGGTATTGCTGAAGCCGCTGTTCGGATCTCGGCCAACGCGGGCGGTAAACGCGAGATCCGCCGCCCCGAGTGGCGTGCCGTCGCCCCATTGCAGACCAGGCCGGAAGTGGAACGTCACAGCCATCCCTTGGCCGCCGCCGGGCAGATCCTCCAGTCGCGCGCCGCCATTTGCGAGCGAGGGAACTTCGGTGCACAGCAGACAGACCAGCTGGCCGTTCGCGTCGAACGCGGTGACCGGGCGGTCCGCGAGCTCCAGCACATAGATCTTGATCACTTCTGGATCGATCGCCGGGTGCAGCGTGGAGGGAAAGGAGGCGACGCCGATGGTGAGATCCGGGTGTGGCGCGGCCGCGGCCCGGCCAGCCAGCAGCCCCACCAGCATCGCTGCGCGGATCAACCCGGATGCCAATTTTCGGCCCAGTAAGTGCTTGGGTCAGCTTGCCCGGTTGGCACGTAGCCGCGCAACCATGTCGGCGTCACGTGCACCTCGGATCGGAAGAACAATGGCAGCACTGGTAACTGTTCGGCATAGATCCTCTGCATGTCGGCCCAGATCAGCTTCTGCTTTGCCGGAACCAGTTCGCCGGCGGCAGCCGCGATGTCGGCGTCCATCGTCGCGTCGCTGAAGCCGGGATAGTTTGCACCGCCGTAGTTGTTGGAGGAAGTGGTCGATCAAAGCCTTGGTATCTTGGATCCCGATCCGTGTGTCGCCCAGGCGTGGCGGCCCGGACCAACGGCATTACACCGTGACGGCCATTCCGCGGACGGATGAAATGCCTCGCTTCAGGGATTTGCGAGGATTGATCGCATGATGGACAATGTCCATCAACGTGACTTTCACGTTTAATTATATTATCGACTTATATATCACGTGAAAATGAGGCACGCAGCATGCGCAACGGTCGTGTAGGGGGTCTGACCATCGCCGATCCGTCAAAGGTCTGGACGGTACGCGAACTCGCGCACGCCTCCGCCATCGGTGGCCCGTCACTGCTACTGGTCGGATCGCCCGAACAGATTGCAGACGAACTGCAGGCGCTCGCGCGGGGCACCGGGGTGGACGGCTTCAATTTCTCCTACGCCGTCACCCCTGATAGTTTCGGCGACCTGCTCGATCTGGTGATACCGGAGTTGCAACGGCGCGGTGCCTTTAAACAGGATTATGCCAGGGGTACATTGCGTGAAAAGCTGTTCGAACGAGGCCGATCCCATCTACCAGCGCGGCATCCGGCGGCTGCGTATCGCCGCCACGTGGCAGAACCAATGACGGCGATCTGATTCGTGGCTCGGATGCGCTCGCGCAGCTCGGGGTAGACCCGGGTTCGACATCCATTGGCGGTCCGTTTGATGCTGACCGTGGGTGCGGGCCGGTCTTTGGTCCAATTTAGTCGGAAGCGGTCTGGATCACCGATGATAGTCTGGCTCAGCGGCGGCGTTGACGTCACAGCCCGGTGAACAACGGCGTCGAGAGATAACGTTCGGCGAACGATGCGGCGATGCCGACGATCAGCTTGCTAGCGTTTTCGGGCTTCCCCGCAAGGCCGATCATCGCATGCAACACGGCCCCGGAGGATATCCCCACCGGCAACCCCTCGATCTCGGCACATCGACGAGCGGCGGCAAACGATTCGGCCTCCGATACTGCGATAATATCGTCCAAGAGCCCCCGGTCGAGCACCGCCGGGGTAAAGCCGGCGCCGATGCCCTGGATACGGTGCGGACCGGGACTGTCCCCAGACAGCACCGCGCTCTCCAGCGGCTCTACGCCGACGATCTGTAAGCCGGGACGTCGCGGCTTCAGTCCGCGCGCGATGCCGGTTAGCGTGCCACCAGTGCCAACGCCCCCGACGATGAAGTCGACGTTGCCCCCGCTGTCCGCCCAGATCTCTTCGGCGGTGGTCGCCTGATGCGCGGCGGGATTGGCAGGGTTGTCGAACTGTCGAGCGATCCAGGCATTCTGGGTGCGGGCGAGAATGGCGTCGGCGCGGGCGATCGCACCCGGCATGCCCAGCTTCGCGGGCGTAGCTTCCACCTGCGCTCCCAGCAGCCGAAGTAGTTTCCGCCGTTCGACCGATGCGCCCTCCGGCATGACAACGATCAGTTTGTAGCCTTTCGCGGCAGCCACGAAGGCCAACGCGATTCCGGTATTGCCCGATGTCGGCTCGACGATCGTGGTCTTCCCGGGTGCGATCTCGCCCGCCAGTTCGGCCGCCTCGACCATAGCGAGACCAATCCGATCCTTCACCGAACCGAGCGGGTTGAAGAATTCAAGCTTGAGCGCAATATCGGCGACCAGGCTGCCGGCGGCCTTAAGTCGAGGCAGCCGAACCAACGGTGTACCGCCGACAAGATCCAGTACGCTGGCGAACATCCGACCGCGCGGGATAACGAGACGATCAGGCAAGGGGATCGGAGCGAAGCGCGACGCCTGCTCCGCCACTCTGGCAGTGCTGCGAGGTTTGCGCATATGTGGTTAGATCACAAAATTCAACGGATCGGTGACCGGTTTGCGTAGTCCGGCCTTCGCCGCTCGCTTTAGCAAATCCTCGATCGTCAGAGATTCGGCCAGTGCCAGGAGGGTGGCGTCGAACTCGCCCCACAGCGGGTCGATCACCATGCGATGCAGGCGGCCTCCGAGATCATGAACGCTCTCTTCCAGGCTGTTCAATCCGACAGTGATGGCCTCGGATACCTTGATCAGGCGGGCCGGCCGGCCAAGCCGGTAGCCGCCATGTGGGCCCCGAGCGCTGTCGAGCAGGCGTTCACGTGACAAGGCCTGGAGTAAGGGCTCCAGCGTGCGGCGGGCCATGCCCGTGCGTTCGGCCAACTCGGCTGCACTCACCACGGTCTCGCCACTGCTGTTGAAGGCGACATCCAAAACAATAGTCAGAGCGACCATTCCACGATCCCGACGCGTAAGAAGCATCTCCCGACTCTCGCCCCCTGTCCATATTGCGCGAATAGCCTATAGCCCGCGCGGTAGCAAGTCCATCCTGCAGTGGGCCGGAACAAAAAATTTCCACTCTGCCGTGCATCACTGACTAGCAATACCTTCCAAGCACCCACCCGGAAAGAAGGCCGCACCACCGAGTCCAGGACGCTGCGCTAACGAGCGAAGAATATTCGACACAGTGACAAACGGCGGAGACATGCTCCCATATCCAAAGGTGCGGGGTCGAATTGGTCCCCTACTACACCTTTTTTTCAAGTTATAATGATATTATCACCTGACATAATAGCGGGTCCGAGCGACCAAGCGGCGACGCGCCGTGGCGAACCGCAACATCCGGCGTTTCCTCCCGAAACTTGATGGCGCGGAGTGGCCGGGTGGAAGCATGTCAAGCGGATCGGATCGTCCGTGGGATTCCGGCGAGAACCATAAGGGCTGGACAGCGCGATATCAAAGAGATCCAAGGCCAAGGCTTGAATCTCCGGATGATCGCTGACACCGACCGAACGATGTTCGATCTCTATGGATGGCCACCCCTTGTGCAGCGTGTTCAGCCGCGACGCGATCGGAGCCGCCGCAACCACATTGCTCGCGAGGACGTCCGCTCGGCCGACACAACAACGCTGCTGAACGTGACCTACGACCCGGCGCGGGAGCAGTATCGGGAGGAACGGCATGCGGTCTGGCGGCGGACCGGCATGACGGTCGTGTTCATCACTCACAGTGTGGAGGAAGCGGTCTATCTCGGCACCGAGGTCGTCGCGATGTCGCCGCGGCCGGGCCGTATCGTGGCGAAGCTGCCGATGACGTTTGCCCGCGAGCATGCGACGGAAGGAATACGTGCAGTGAAAAGCCGCCCGGACTTTGTGGCAGCAAGGGAAAAGGTTCTATCCCTGATTTGGTCGATGGGGGATGATCACTGACCTTCTGCTTGGCGGTACGCGGCAGCGCCTCCCGGGGACGATGGCGATCCGGGTTCTCACGGCGTGGACTGTCCGTCGGCGCCGCCGCGCGCGGGAGCGGAACAACGGTCACGCGCCAGACCGTAGAACTCCTGACCGCCGTGGCAGTCCCGGACATGACGCCCGTCGGTTGAAGCAGATGTGCAGTGACGAGCCGCAAGTGGTCGATGGCGTGACAGTTGAGGAGCCGGACCGGAGTGTGCCGTCCGAGAGTCTACGATCCAGCCACCGGGCCCCACGGCGACACAGACACACGCCCGGAATCCGTCCGTTGTAATCCGTAGAAAAACCTGGACGGTTCAGGGCGTCTGTCCAGTGGCCGCGAACCCAGGGCTGGGCATGGCACCTCGTTGGCCGCAACCGCTACCACGTCGCGAACATGATCCCCACGGCTATCGCCATGACCGCTGTGCACAACCACCCCATAGCGCACAATCCCCGGGACAGCGTGAACTGTCCCATCACCTTTGGTGCCATCGCCATGATCATGATCACCGCCATCAGCGGCACCGCGACCACGCCGTTGATCACCGCTGCCCAGAACAGCGCCTTTACCGGATCAAGACCGACGAAGTTGATCCCGACGCCGATCAGCGTGGCGAAGATGATCGTCCCATAGAAAGCCCGGGCATCCAGCGGAAGGCGATTCAACCCGGTCGGCCAGTCTAAAGCCTCGCCCAAAGCGTAGGCGCAGGATCCAGCCAACACCGGGATCGCAAGCAGGCCGATACCAATAATTCCGGCCGCGAAGAGAGCAAAGGTGAACATTCCGGCGATCGGCCGCAGTGCCTCGGCTGCCTGTGCCGAGGTCTGGATGTCAGTGACCCCGTGCGCGTTCAGCGTGGCAGCCGTCGTGATGATAATGAACAGACTGATCAGGTTGGAGTATCCCATCCCGACGTAGGTATCCAGCCGGATACGGCCGATTTGGACTTTCGCCTGCTCCGGGGCGTCGAGCAGCGCCTTGGCATGGGGATCGATCCGCTCATCCTCGGCCTCCTGCGATGATTGCCAAAAGAAGCAATACGGCGTGATGGTGGTTCCAAGCACTGCGACAATAGCGACCACGTAGTTACTATCCAGCCGGAAAGTCGGGATGAAGGTATTTCGCGCAACCAGGCCCCACGGCGTGTGCACCACCAGCGCTGTCGCAACGTAGGCCAGCAGAAACCCGGAACTCCATTTCAGCAGGACCACGTAGCGCTCATAGCGGGAGAACATTTCCAACGCGGCGCAACCGATGGCGAAGCCGACGACATAAAGGTGCGGCGGCCCGCCGATCAGCAGGGTCACGGCATCGCCCATGGCACCGAGGTCAGCGCCTAGGTTGATGATGTTGGCGATCAGCAGCAGCAGCACGATCGCCCGCAACAGCGGCTTCGAGTAGTGCGTGCGGATGTTTCCGGCGATTCCCTGCCCGGTCACTCGGCCGATGCGTCCACTGATTTCCTGGATCGCCGCCATCAGCGGGAAGGTGAACAGCATGACCCAGCACATCGAGAAGCCGAACTGCGCCCCGGCTTGCGAGTAGGTGGCGATGCCGGATGGATCGTCGTCGGAGGCGCCGGTAATCAGTCCAGGTCCGAGCGCGGCCCAAAGTCCCTTGCCGGGTGGCTTGCGAGGCGCCCGGTGGACGGCGATCCTTGCGGCGAGGAGGTGCCCAGTGGGGTGGCGAGAATGAGCGCGGCGCATCGGTCGTGTCTTCCGCCAGAGAATCGATCTGGCTCAGACTAGCACAATCGGGGCCGGCCGGTACAGGATCATCGGGTGACAATCAGAAGGGTGGACATGCGGTCAGCCAGCAGCGACGCCGCGGTGCGTATCCAGTCGATCCTGGGCGGCGGGTTCCGCGTCCTGGAGTTCGAGCAAAGCACGCACACCTCGGCTGAGGCGGCGGTCGCGCTTGGTTGCGATCTTGCACAGATCGCCAAATCGATGATGTATCAGGCGGCCGACGGGCAGCCGGTTCTCGTCGTTGCGTCTGGCGCCAATCGCGTCGATGAGAAAAAGGTCGCGGCTTTGCTCGGGCAGAAGATAAAGCGGGCTGACCCAGAGTTCGTGTTGGCCAGC
This sequence comes from uncultured Alphaproteobacteria bacterium, assembly GCA_963772355.1. Taxonomy (GTDB): domain Bacteria; phylum Pseudomonadota; class Alphaproteobacteria; order Acetobacterales; family Acetobacteraceae; genus Rhodopila. The sequence continues at coordinate 105,347 of CAVYXX010000045.1, forward strand.
ACCGGGGCAGCCGTCGGCGGAGTGCCCCCAATCGGTCATATACGCGCGCCGCTGACCTTTCTCGATCGGGACCTCGGGAGCCATGAAACGGTCTGGGCCGCGGCCGGATCGCCTAACGCCTTGTTCGCCCTGACGCCCGCCGACCTGGCGCGGCTGACGGGAGCAGCGTTCGTCGATATCGCGAAGTAGCTCGCGCGGCCGAGCATCCCGAGGCGGCTGTTATGGTTCGGTGACGTCGGCGTTATCGAGTTGCCGCGTGGGATATTGGATTTCGACCACCTCCAGCACTTCCGGTCCACGTGGTGTTCGTACGGTCACCTCGTCACCCCGCCGAGCACGCAGCAGCGAGAGCGCGACCGGTGATCCGATACTGATTTTTCCCGCGGCCATGTCGGCCTCATCCACGCCAACGATGGTCACGGTAACCTCTTCATTGCGTTCGTTCGCATAGGTGACGGTGGCGCCAAAGAACACGCGGTCGCGCTGCGCCTGCTCCGCCGGGTCGACAACCTCGGCGTGGGCGATCCGATTCATCAGGAATTGCAGCCGCCGATCGATCTCTCGCAGGCGGCGTTTGCCTTCCTTGTAGTCGGCGTTCTCGCTGCGATCCCCGTTGCTTGCCGCCCACGCCACGATCTCGACCACCCGATGCCGCTCGGTTCGCCGCTGCGCCAGTTCTTCGCGAAGCCGCGCGTGACCTGCCGGCGTCATGTAAAACTTGCCGGCGGGCAGCGCGAGTGGGCTGTCATCGTCATCGGGTTCCATGTTTCCGTCGATAGCAGGTCGGCCGCCCCGCACAAACGTCTTGCGTCCGGCTGGGCGCTCCCCTACTCGCGTCGTATGCCCGATCCCGCCACCTCGGCCGAAGCCGAACTCCGTCGCTTGCTGGACATCATGGCTGCGCTGCGCGACCCGACCACCGGATGTCCTTGGGATAAGACCCAGACCTTCGACACGATTGCTCCCTACACCATCGAAGAAGCCTATGAGGTGGCCGACGCGATTGCTCAGCGCGATTTCTCGGCGCTGCCTGACGAACTCGGCGACCTGCTGTTCCAGGTCGTCTACCACGCGAGGATGGCCGATGAAGCTGGGCTGTTCGCTTTCGCCGACATTGCGAAAAACATCAGTAACAAGATGATACGCCGACATCCTCATGTGTTCGGCGATGCCGCGACCCGTGATGCCGCCGCGCAGACCATTGCCTGGGAGACACAAAAAGATGCTGAGCGGGCCGCCCGGAGACAATCTGGCGCCTTGGCTGGGGTGCCCATCGGCTCTCCCGCGCTCACCCGGGCCGTCAAGCTGACCAACCGCGCCGCTCGGGTTGGTTTCGACTGGTCGGACGCCGGCCAGATTCTCGCAAAACTTGACGAGGAAATTGAAGAACTTCGCGCTGAGCTTGCAGATGCTGATCCAACGCGCCTGACCGATGAGGTCGGGGATTTGCTGTTCGTTCTGGCTAACCTGGCCCGTAAGCTGAACCTCGACCCGGAAGCGTGCCTGCGTCATGCTAACGAGAAATTCTCCCGCAGATTTAACGCGATGGAGCACGCCTTTGAAAGGCAAGCGAAGAGTTTGTCGGAGCTATCGCTCGAGGAAATGGAAGCCGGCTGGCAGAGCGTGAAGGCCGCCGAACGTGGTCCCTGATCTAACGTAACCTTTGCACAGCAGACCCATTTATCTGCCCGAGGGACTTGACTTCATTCGGGAGCACGTCGGGGGCATCAAACCGGCGTCCAGATGGTGGCTCCGCTGCTTGCCCTCCACGCCTTCGAGGCGCTACGCTTGACAATGGTTAAGGCGAAGGATCGCCCACCGGGGGAACACGATGACCAAGCGCTTGACGGGCGTCCCGCGCCGCATGGTACTCAAACGTTTCGCCGCCGGCGCAGCAGTCGCCGCGGTTGCGCGGCCAGCTTTCGCTGTACCGGAGGCCATCAAGATCGGCCTGGTCGCCCCCCAAACCGGTCCACTAGCGCTGTTCAATGAGGAGATGGCGTACGCCCTCGACCACGCCAAGAAAGCGCTTAACAATTCTATTAAAATCAATGGCACCGTCCATCCGCTGGAGTTTGTCGTCAAGGACAGCCAATCGAATCCGAACCGAGCGGCTGAAGTCGCCCAGGATCTGATCCTCAAGAGCAAGGTCCATATCGTCACCGCTTTCGCAACGCCGGAAACCGTCAACCCGGTGGCCGATCAGTGCGAGCTCAACGGCATGCCGTGCGTCACCAACGACGACCCGTTGGAATCCTACTTCTTTGGCCGGCATGGGGATCCGAAGAAGGGCTTCGAATGGACCTACAACTTCTTCTTCTCGGGGAGTGGAGCGCTTGGTGCAATGATGGCGGCCTGGTCCAAAGTGCCGTCCAACAAGATCCTGGGCGTGCTTTGGGCGAACGACGACGACGGCCGGGTCTTCGCCAAGGTGATGCCGCCCGACCTCGTGAAGAATGGTTTCAAGGTCGTCGATCCTGGGCGCTTCGACCTGCCGGCGAACAATTTCTCGCCCGAAATCGCTTCCTTCAAGGCGGCAAACGTCGAGATCGTTTTGGCCGTGATCCCCGGACCCGATTTCACCGTGTTCCTGAATCAGGCGGCACAACAAGGCCTCAAGCCGAAAATCATGACGGCAGGCAAGGTCGGCGAATTCCCGCAGGGCGTCTATCCCTATGGGGATCGAGCCGTCAATATGGTCACCGAGGTATGGTGGTCAAAATATCACCCGTATGTTTCCGGGCTGACCGGGCAGTCCTCGATGGAATACGCGACGGAATATGAAAAGAACGCCGAGAAGCAGGCCGCTATGGCGCTGGGCTTCCGTCACTCGCTCATCGAGGTCGCCGTCGACACGCTCAAACGCAGCCAGAAGATCGACGATCCCGAGTTAATCCGCGATGCCCTGCGTGCGACGGATTACAAGTCGATCGTCGGGCCGATCAACTTCAGAACCGGGCCGTTTCCGAATACCAGCGAGACCAAATGCGTCGCCGGACAATGGCGCAAGGGCAAGAAATGGCCGCTGGAACTACTTATAGTGGACAACAGCCTCGCGCCGGATGTCCCGACACAGGGCATGCCGGAACTGATGCAGTTCGCCTGAACGCCCGGCCGCGATTCGGCCGCCTTGCTCACCCCAATGAGCTGGCGGCCGGCCGCGATCGCTCTGGCGAGATCGCCGGCGGTTCTACTGCGGTCTATTGTTCTGGCAGTCCCGCCTGACGGAGCGCGCCAGCCAACAGGCCCATACGTTCTGGAGTAGTAATATTGCCGGAGATCAATCCACTGACGGTGAAGCCGGGCTGCAGCTCAAGTAAAAGGTTGGCCATCACCCTTGCTTCATCATGCCGGCCGAGCCGGACCAAGGCAGCCGTGTGCAGGTAGCAGGGCACGCTGAACCGAGGATTCGCCGCCGATGCCCGTCTCGCGGCGCTGGCCGCAGCGACGAAATTCCCCGCGAAGAAATGGGCATAGGCCAGACCAACGTACGGCAGATAGATCAGGGGATCGTACGGACTAAGGCGAATCCCGACCTCGGCATGCTTAATCGCGGTCGTATCGTCGCCCATCCAGGCGCGTATGATCGAGCTGAAGCCGAATGCAAGCGCCGAAGATGGACTTAGTGCCAGCGAACATTCGAGAGCTTCGAGGGCAGTTTCATAATCCCGTTCTACAACACCAACGACAAAGCCGCCCATCGCGAGCGCCATCGCATCGTCACCGCCAGCTTCGATCGCAGCATGCGCATGGTGGCGCGCGGCGGCCCGTGTCTCGGCGTGCAACCCGCCACGTAAATAACGTTGCTCGTGGCACCATGCGATGAACCCGTGCACGACCGCATAGTCGGGTTCCAACCGGATCGCCTCCTTCAGCAACTGCAGCGCTTTGTCCGCATTTTCCGGCATCGCGGCGGCAACCAACGGCAGGGCTCGGAGATACAGATCATAGGCGTCAAGGCTTTCGGGCCGCTTACGCCGAGCGCGCTCGACCTCAGCCTTGCGCAGGCTTGGCTCGACAGCGCCGATGACGCTCATGGTCATCTCGTCCTGCAGCGTGAAGATATCGTCGAGTGTGCCGTCGTATCGATCGGCCCAGACATGCGCGGCGGTCTCGGTCTCGATCAGCTGTCCGGTCACGCGCACGTGGTTGCCGGACCGACGCACGCTGCCTTCCAATACATAGCGCACGCCCAGTTCCCGGCCGACGGTTTTCACGTCAATCGGCTTACCCTTATAGATGAAGGTTGAATTGCGAGAGATGACGAACAGCCATTTAATACGGGACAGGCCGGTGATGATCTCTTCGACCATCCCGTCGGCAAAATACCCCTGATCCCGATCTGCGCTTAAATTGTCGAATGGCAGCACGGCGATCGACGGCCGGTCGCTTGGTATATGGGGCAGCCGTGGCTCGGTTGGCTGTTCGTCGGCTACGTCCCCGACGAAGCGGAAACCCTTGCGGGGCACGGTGCGAATGAGGCGCTGCGCCTCGCCGCTGTCGCCCACTGCCTTGCGGGCGGCGTTGATCCGGCTGGTCAGGGTCGATTCCGAGACGATCCGACCCTTCCAAATCGACTCCAGCAGGTCGTCCTTATCGACAACGCGGTCGCGGTTGCGGATCAGGTGCACCAGCAGGTCGAACACCTGGGGCTCCAGCGCGATCGGTTCGCCGCTCCGCCGCAGTTCGCGGCACGCCACGTCGAGCACGTGGTCAGCAAAGCGAAACTGCATCTTCGGCCCCCTGCGGCCATTCTCAAGGAATAATCACACGTTTCTCAGGCCCTAATCAAGGGCTTCTGCAAGTCTTTCCGCGACGTGGCCTGTATTATCGTGGAACTGGCGAGCAGATGCGATGCACTGGCCGCGCAGACCGACCACTATCCGCCGCGGCGGATCGTCTCGGAGGGCAAGTTTTCGACACTAGGAGGAGACTGGCGATGCGAGTAAATACGATCGATCCAGCCAAGACGGCGATAATAGTCGTCGATATGCAAAATGATTTTGTCGCTGCTGGCGCTCCGATGGAAACGCCTGCTGCGCGCGCGATGGTGCCGATGCTCAGTCAAGCCCTGGAAATGTGCCGGGGTGCCGGAATTCGCGTGATCTATACAGCTCATGTGCATCGCCGTGACGGTTGCGACATGGGTTTATTTGACGACCTGCACCCGCCGATAGCCAACCGCGAGGCATTGGTGGACGGCACGCCAGGCGCGGACATCTATCCTGCGCTTGCCCCGGCTCTTGGGGAGCACGTGATCAAGAAGCATCGATACAGTGGATTCTTCGGCACTGATCTCGATATTATTTTACGAGAGTGGGGTGTCGATACGGTCATTATTTCGGGAACGACGACGGAGAACTGCTGTCATGCCACGGCTCGTGACGCGATGTTCCGCAATTATCGGGTACTGTTTCTTTCGGATGCGACAGCGACATATGACTACCCAGACCGCGGCTTCGGGCCGATGGCGAATGCCGACGTTCACCATGCCACTCTGGTCATACTCGCCGCATCGACGGCGGACGTGATGTCGGTGGCCAATCTGAGCGCTCAACTGACAACAGACTACTCACGTTGCGGGTGAACCTTTGCGGGCGCTAGCATGTCAATTCGTGGCGGCGAAGACCGCGAGAACGGGGAAACAGGGACAATGGTCCAGAAATCAAGATTAATTCCGCGTCGTTCGGTTCTCCGGCAACTGGCCGCCGGCACCGCTGCTGTGACAATCGCCCGACCGGCATTCAGCGTGCCATCGACCGTCAAAATCGGTCTAGTTGCCCCGCAAACGGGTCCGCTGGCGTTGTTCAACGAGGAAATGGCCTGGGCGCTCGACCATGGCCGGAAGGCGCTGAACAATTCGATCAAGATCAACGGGACCGTCCACCCGCTGGAATTCGTCGTCAAGGACAGCCAGTCCAATCCAAACCGCGCCTCCGAGGTCGCGCAGGATCTGATCCTCAAGGACAAGGTGCATCTCGTAACCACCTTCGCCACACCTGAAACCGTCAATCCGGTCGCGGATCAGTGTGAAATCAATGGCATGCCGTGCGTCAGCACCGACGATCCATTGGAATCCTATTTTTTCGGCCGGCATGGCGATCTGAAGAAGGGCTTCGAGTGGACCTACAACTTCTTCTTCTCTGGCGGCGGATTGCTGCATGCTCAGATGGCCGGATGGTCAAAGGTGTCGTCCAATAAAATCCTGGGCGTTCTGTGGGCCAATGACGACGACGGCCGGACCTTCGCCAAAGTCATGCCGGCCGAACTTGCCGCGAACGGATTCAAGGTAATTGATCCGGGCCGCTTTGATCTGCCGGCAAACAATTTCTCGCCGGAAATCGCGGCCTTCAAGGCCGCCAATGTCGAACTGGTATCCACGGTGATCCCTGGACCCGACTTCACCGTGTTCCTGAACCAGGCTGCTCAGCAGGGCATGAAGCTCAAAACCGTAACCGCGGGAAAGGTCGCCGAGTTTCCGCAGGGCGTCTATCCCTATGGCGACCGCGCCATCAATATGCTGATCGAGGTCTGGTGGTCGAAATATCACCCATATGCGTCGGGCCTGACGGGCCAATCCTCGATGGAATACGCCACGGCATACGAAAAGAGCACCAACAAGCAGGCTTCGATGGGCCTCGGCTTCCGCCACGCCTTGATTGAGACGGCCATCGACACGCTGGAGCGCAGTCAGACGCTGGACGACCCGGCTTCGATTCGCAATGCGCTGCGCACAACGGATTACAAATCGATCGTCGGACCGGTAAATTTCAGCACCGGGCCGTTTCCCAACACCAGCGAGACCAAATGTGTTTCCGGACAGTGGCGCAAGGGCAAGCAATGGCCGCTGGAACTGGTAATAGTCGACAATAGCCAAGTGCCGAACGTCCCGCTTCAAGGCTCGGCCGAGCCCATGGCTTGAAGTCACTGCGACGATCTGCCGCCTATGCTCACCCTTGTATCATTGTCCCGCGCATTCGGCGGTCTGCGGGTCATCGACGGCCTCGATCTCAATGTCGAGGCCGGGGAGATCCTCGGCATCCTGGGGCCGAACGGAGCCGGCAAGAGCACGCTGTTCAATCTGGTCGGCGGCGTTTTGCCGCCGAGCAGTGGCCGCATCCTGCTGGACGGCCGCGATATTACCGCAATGAAGCCCTGGGACCGAAGCCGGATCGGTATAGGCCGCACCTATCAGGTCCCGAAACCCTTTACCCACATGTCGGTGTTTGAGAATGTGCTGGTCGCGGCGGTGCACGGCGGAAAAATGACGGTGGCGCGTGCCAGGGGTGAGTGCGACGCGGTGCTCCGCCGCGTCGGCTTATTGCAGCGCGCGGAGGTTCCGGCCGGGCAACTTGGGCTGCTGGACATGAAGCAGCTCGAACTGGCGAAAGCGCTTGCTGTCCAGCCGCGGTTGCTTCTGCTCGATGAGATCGCCGGCGGCCTGACCGAGGCGGAGACCGAAACACTGGTCACCACGATCCGTGAGGTCCATGCCGGTGGCGTCACGGTCATATTGATCGAGCACGTCATTCAGACCCTGTTGCGTTTGGTGACGCGCCTCTGTGTGCTCTCAGGCGGCGGTATCCTGGCGGCGGGCGCACCGCATGAGGTGCTCGCCGACGTGCGGGTCAGAGCTGCGTATCTTGGCACGTGAGCAACGACGAATCCTTGCCACACGTAACCCCGCCGCTGCTCTCGACCGAACGCCTGTCCGTTTTCTACGGCGCGTTCCAGGCGGTGCACGAGGTCGATCTGAGCGTCAATGCCGGTGAAATCGTCTCCATCATCGGTGCCAACGGCGCCGGCAAATCGACGTTGTTGAAAGCGATCATCGGACAGGCGCAGCGTATCAAAGGTTGCATCCGCTTCGCCGGCCGCGACCTCGCCGGCTGCGCGACGCCGCGTATTGTGGCCGACGGTATCGCCATGGTGCCGGAAGGCAGACGGCTATTTGCCTCGCTGACGGTGGAAGAAAACCTGCATCTCGGCTGGGAAGTCGGCCGCAAGGGCGAGATCGGGATGGAGGTCGTCTGGCAACTCTTTCCGATGCTGAAAGAGCGGCGCCGGCAGAAAGCCGGATCGTTGTCCGGCGGGCAGCAGCAGATGGTCGCGCTCGGCCGTGGACTGCTGGCCAATCCACGCATTCTGCTGTGCGACGAGATCAGCCTCGGTCTGGCCCCAATGATCGTCAACGACCTCTACGCGATCATCCGGTCCATCAAGGCGCGCGGCATCGCGATCGTCATCGTCGAGCAGGACATTTCCCGCTCGCTCGCCGTCGCCGATCGCTTCTACTGCTTGCTGGAAGGCCACGTCTCACTCACCGGGCGACCCCAGGAGGTCAGCCGCGAGTTGGTCATGCACCACTATTTCGGGGTCTGACAACGAAGTGGCAGGCGCCCTCATCAACCAACTCGTGCAGGGCGTCCTGCTGGGGGGACTTTATACGCTGTTCGCGACGGGTCTTTCGCTCAGCGCCGGTGTCATGCGCTTCGTCAATATCGCCCACGGCGACTTCATCGTTCTAGCGTGCTTCGCGCTGCTGACGTTGACGACGACGCTTGGCCTCGATCCCGTCGTCGGCACGATCGTCGTGCTGCCCATTGCCTTCGTCACCGGGTTCGTCCTCCAGCGGTACCTGCTTCAGCGCGTTGTGGGGGAAAATGTGCTGCTGGTAATCCTCGTCACGTTCGGGCTCTCGATCATTATCCAAAACGGCCTGTTGGAAACCTATGGCGCCGACCCGCACAAGGTCGCTGGCGGCTGGATAGAAACGTCCTCCTTCGTGCTCGCCCCCGGGGTCAACGTGGGGGTATTTTCCGCCATCACCTTTGCCGCGGCGGTGTTTGTCTGCGGGGGTCTTGATCTGTTCCTTTACCGCAGCGGCATTGGGGCGAAGATCCGCGCCGTCGCTGACGACGTTGCCGCGGCCGATTTAATTGGGCTGTCCTCGGCAGGTATCTATGCAGTGGCGATGGGCATCTCTTTCGTGACGATCGGCATCGCCGCCGGCTTCATGTCGGTCTGGAGCAATTTCGAGCCCTCCGCCGGGCCGACCCGGCTGCTGATCGCCTTCGAGGTCATCGTGCTTGGCGGATTGGGCAGCATGTGGGGTTCGCTCGCCGGCGGCATCGTGCTGGGGGTGGCCCAGACCATCGGAGCGCAGTTCGACATCGCCTGGCAGATGCTGGCCGGCCATCTCGTGTTCCTCGTGGTCCTGGCGGTGCGCCCGCAAGGCCTGTTCCCGAGATACTGAAATGGCCGTGCGGCCAACCGCCCTCAATACCGCCCGGCTCGTCTTGTCCGCCGCCGTGCCGGTGCTGGGCGCGGCACCCTTGCTGTTCGCCGATACCCAACTGGTACTGCTGACCGAGTTCTTCTCGATGCTGGTCCTGGCGATCATGTGGAACGTGCTTGCCGGCTATGCCGATATCGTGACGGTTGGGCAGCACGGGTTCGTCGGGGTCGGCGCCTATGCTTTCTACGGCTTCGTCGTGCTTGCGGGGGTCGATCCGTATCTGTCACTGCCGCTCGCCGGTTTGGTCGCGCTGATCGTCGCGGTGCCGGCGATGGCCCTCGTGTTCCGGCTGCGCACCGCCTACTTGTCGATCGGCACCTGGGTCATCGCCGAGGTGCTGATGTTGGTCGCTGGCAAGCTGGAGGTTTTCGGCGGCGGATCCGGCGTTAGTCTGCCGGTCGCCGTGCTGCGGGAATTCGGCGTGAGCCGTAGCGCCCGCATCGCGATGATCTATTGGCTCGCCTTCGCGCTGGCGATGATCGCGCTCGGTGCCACCTATCTGCTGCTGCGGTCACGGATCGGCATCGGCCTGACGGCGATGCGCGACAATGAGGAAAGCGCCGCCTCGGTCGGGGTGAATGTAACGCGGGCACGGGTGCTCTGTTTCCTGGGCTCGGCGCCGCTGCTGGGGATGACCGGCGGCCTGATCACGCTGCAAAAGTTGCGCATTGCGCCGCACGCGTCGTTCAGCATTTCTGATTGGACGGTGTTCATCATTTTCAACGTCGTAATCGGCGGCATCGGCACGATCGAGGGACCGATCCTCGGCACCATGGTCTTTTTCATCCTGCGCGCGTTTTTGACCGATTACGGCACCTGGTATCTGATGCTGCTCGGCGCTTTGTCGATCGTGATCATTCTGTTCGATCGGCGCGGATTGTGGGGCTTGGTCCGGCGCTTCCTGCTGTCTGCCGACTTGATCCCAACGGCCCACCGTCATCGGAAGGAATAACCTGTTGCTCAACCGGCCTTTGGCCTCCCTTTTGGTTTCTGCGCGTCGGAGTCCAGCGTCGGACGGCCACCGCGACAGGCTGAACCAGGGCAGGCCGCTATGTTGACCGATACACAAAGGCGCTTCCTCGACCTCGTACGCGTTGCCCACCTGGCGACCGCTGGCCGCGACGGTGCGCCGCATCTCGTGCCGGTTTGCTTCCGCCTCGACGGGCGCACCCTCTACATCACCGTCGACGAGAAGCCCAAGCGCGCCGACATCCCGCTCAAGCAAATCCGTAACATCCAGGAAAACCCAGCCGTTGCCGTTACAGTAGACCGGTGGGACGAGGACTGGACTCGCCTCGCCTGGATCATGCTACGCGGCCACGCTGATATTTTATCCGACGGTGCGGAACATGACCATGCCCAAGACCACCTTCGGATGCGCTATCCGCAGTACCATTCGATGAATTTTGCCCCGTTGCCGGTTATTGCGGTGCGGATCAAGCGGGTCTTGTCGTGGGGCGCCCTGGACTAGCCGTGGCCATATCCGTTCGCGAAGATCATGGCGTTGCGAGACCGGAATTCAGCGTCAATAGCGGCCGTTTCCCGCCCGCAAAGAGCCGCTACCGCCCGAGATAATCCATGCGGCCGCCGTCGACCGCCAGCACCTGCCCGGTCACCCAGCCTGAGTCAGGTGAGGCAAAGAAAGCCGCCGCATTCGCGATATCATCCGGGTCACCGACCCGCCCCAGCATCGCCAGCGCGCCGATCTTCTTTGCCCGCTCCTTCCACGCCTCCTCATCCGAGCCTCGCGTCATCTCCGTCTGTACGTAGCCAGGTGCGACGGCGTTCACCGTTATCCCAAACGAGCCCAGTTCGAGGGCGAAGCGCAACGTCAGAATCTGAGCCTCCGCTTTGGTGGCGGCGTAAAACGCATTGCCCGGCAGCGACGTGCCCAAAGCAGCGATCGAGGTGATATTGACGATCCGGCCGTACTTCTGCCGGCGCATGTCGTTCATCACCGCACGCGTGGTGTGGATCACGCCGTCACCGTTCACCTGGCGCATTCGTTCCAGCTTTTCAGGATCGTAACTTTCCAGGGTTGCTTTGTATGAAACGCCGGCGTTGTTCACCAGGATCGTCACCGGTCCGAAGGCCGCGCTGACCCGGTCCACCATTCCTTCCACCGCCGCGTCGTCCGCCACATCGGCGGCCACAGCGATTGCTCGTCCGCCGTTTGCGTTGATGTCGGCGACAAGGGATTCCGCGGCATCCGCTCTCGAGAGATAGTTGACGCAGACCGATGCTCCATCCCGCGCTAGCCGCCGAGCGATCGCTCGGCCGATGCCACGGCCACCTCCCGTCACGAGCGCTACCTGATCGCGCCATGTCGCCATGCGAGCCTCCAAGGGAACCAAACTGTTCGCGGATCGACAGATTACCGCAACACAACGGCCGGCCGTGGTCACAACACCCGGACGAGCGCAAGAAAATATAGATTTGACCGCGATCAGTGGTTACGGCCATGGTGCACGAGCATGTGAACAGCCAAAAGCAGCACTATGGCCAATACGGCCCAAGCTAGCTTCCTCGACACGCCGGCCCCGTACAACGTCCGGCATCGGGCTATGATCACAGTGTCCGCTATCGGCGCGACGTTGTTGCAGTCATTGGATCAAACGATCGCCAACGTGGCACTTCCCTATATGCAGGGCAGCTTCTCCGCGAGCTATGACGAGATCACCTGGGTCCTTACATCTTATATTACAGCGGCCGCGATCATGACCGCCCCCGTCGGCTGGATGGCCACCCGGTTCGGCCGCAAGCCGCTGTACATCGTTTGCATCATCGGATTCACTCTAGCGTCCATGCTCTGCGGGGCGGCGCAGTCGCTGGCACAGATCGTGGGTTTCGGCTGTTACAGGGTATGTTCAGCGCCGCGCTGGTACCGTTGTCGCAGACAACGCTTCTAGATATCTACCCGACGGAACGCCGAGGTTTCGCCATGGCGACCTGGGGCATGGGGGTGATGATCGGCCCAATCATGGGACCGACTCTGGGCGGCTATCTGACTGCCCACTATGACTGGCGCTGGGTCTTCTATATCAATCTGCCGTTCGGGCTGCTCGCCGCCTCCGGCCTGCTGTTCTTCCTGCCCAACACGCGCGGAACCAGTTTCTCCCGCTTTGACTGGCTGGGGTTTGCCGTGCTCTCCACGGGCATCGGCGCCTTGCAGTTGATGCTGGACCGGGGGCAAGACCTGGACTGGTTCTCTGCGCGCGAGATCATCGTCGAGGCCACGTGCGCCGGCCTCGGCTTCTATTTGTTCACCGTTCACATGTTTTCCGCCCGCCGGCCGCTGATCCACCCAGCGACGTTCGCGGACGTGAATTTTTTGTTCAGCCTGGTTACGATGTTTGCGGTGGGCACATTGCTGGTGTCTAGCCTCGTGTTGATGACGCCCTGGCTGCAGGTCCTCAGCGACTATCCTGTTTTGACTGCGGGGCTGATCATGGCACCGCGCGGCATTGGCAATTTCACTACCATCATGATCAGCGGCCACCTGATGAGCCGGGTCGATCCGCGCATTCTCGTCGCCCTGGGCTTGCTCCTGATGTGCGCCTCGTTTTACGTGATGACAGGTTGGACGCCGGATGTTTCGCAGAGGGCCATCGTTCTGACCATCATGCTGCAAGGCGCCGGGTTGGGCCTTGCATTTACGCCGCTGCAAATTTTGGCATTCGCCACACTGGATTCTTCGCTGCGAACCGAGGGGGCCTCGCTGCTCGCGCTGTTACGCAATATCGGCGCCGCCATCGGCGTGTCGGTTACCTCGACGGTGGTTGCGCGTAACACCCAGGCGCTGCACGAGGTGATCGGGGTGAGCGTCACGCCATTCAACCGAGCATTGCAAGCGATTGGGGCGTTCAACCCCGCTACCCATCACGGTGTGGCAATGCTGGACCGGATAGTCAACCGGCAGGCCGAAATTATCGCCTATGTGAACGATTATGTATTGCTGATCTGCACGACGCTGCCGGCCCTGCTCCTACTGCCGCTGATGCGTTGGCCGCGCAGACCCAGATGATCGACCCGAAGCCAGCGGGCCGAAGCGCTTCCGGGCTAGCGGGTGAGACCGATTGCCATCTGGGGGAAGTCGGCTAAAAGCGGCAAATTCAAGACTATCGAGGGCTTTTTGATACATGATCGTTAGAGAACGGGGGCGCGTTGAGGCGGCCGCCGGCGAAAAATTCGACGTTGCGCAGCCGGGCCTTCCGACCACTCTGGCATTGGTTGCAGCATTCGCGGCGACGTGGGGGTTATACTTCTGGATAACCGAGGCACCAGTTGCGATCAAACACGACATGGCGGAAGCGTACGCCTGGGGCCGGGAATTCGAACTCGGTTACAATCAGCACCCGCCATTCTGGGCTTGGGTATGCGGCCTGTGGTTTCAGGTGCTTCCCCGCACCGGTTGGGCGTTCGCGCTACTGAGCAGCACGAATGCCGCGATCGGCCTTTGGGGAGCGTGGGCGCTGATCGGAGATTTTGCCGAAGGCCAGAAACGTATCGCGGCCTGGGCGCTCCTGCTTTTGACGCCACTGTATACATTCTTTGCGTATAAATATAATGCGAATATAATATTCATAGCGATTTGGCCCTGGACGTTACATTACTTCATGAAGTCCGTACGAAGCCGCGGGCTATGGGACGCCGTCGTGTTCGGCCTGCTGATGGGCGTCGCACTGATGAGCAAATACTATGCGCTGACCCTGGCCGCGGCATGCCTATTGGTTGCAATTCAACGTCGTTATCTGAAATACTTCACCTCACTTTCGCCCTACGTCTCCGCGGTGGTGGCAGCGGCGGTCTGCGCACCTCACGTCTGGTGGCTGGTGACCCATCGGGCGCCGCCGCTGCAGTATCTCGCCGAGTTGTCGGGCCTGGGGTGGGATCCCGTTTATGACTACGCAATGGGCACTCTTTTCGGTGCGCTGGCGATGAATTTGGGAGTCTTCGCCATCGTCGGACTGACGGCCTGGATCACGCATCGTGAGGTGAGCACGCGGTTCGGGCGGCAGGACCGTCACCCGGAGCTTGGCGTTGTCGCGATCCTGGCGCTGGCGCCGCTGGTGCTGACGATCGTGAGCGGCTTGGCGCTGCGCACGCGGATCACGCCAGAGATGACGATAGGAACCTTCGCACTGGTGCCGCTCCTGACGATCGAAGCCTTCGGCGCCCGAGGAATCCATCGCCTCTGCCGGATCAGTCTCCGCATGGCCGGAGCGTTGACCTTGGGTGCCCTGGCACTTTCGCCGGCGATCGCGCTGGCGCGCACCTATCTATCGTCCGGCGCAGACGGGATTCCGCCGTATCAAGAGGTTGCGGTCCAAGCGACAAAGTTCTGGCACGACCGAACGTCTCTGCCTCTGCTCTATGTTGGAGGCACCGACTGGTACGAGAATGCTGTGGCATTCTATAGCCCCGATCGACCGCACACTTTTGTCCACTTTGCATATGCCCGCAATTTATGGGTTACGCCGGAAGCGCTCGCCAAGCATGGGCTGCTTTCGGTGTGCGTCAGCACCGATCGTATCTGCCTCGCGGAGACCGCCCCGTTCGTGACGCCGGGGACGAGTTGGGAGGAGTTGTCGTTGGCGCATGCATTTTGGGGCCACGTTGCAAAGCCGGTGGAGTTCGTCGTGACGGCCATACCGCCCAGAAATTGATCTTTCGAGTCCATAGCCCCTACGACAGATAAGAAGTCGAACTTCAGTGCAAGGAAGGGGGACGCGAACCGCCATCGAAGCCGATCATCTTTACGCGTTACCCGAATTCGCAAGTCGGTCACGGCCAGCCGATGGTGCGGCTGCTCGGCACCGCCGGAACGCGTGCCGGGTGCCTATACCTCGTCCGCCGATGTGTTCCGAAAGTAGGGCTCGACAGGCCCGTTGGCCTTCATGGTCAGAGGATTGCCTCGGCGATCGAGGGTCTTGCCGACCGCGACTCGAACCCATCCCTCGCTGACGCAATACTCCTCGACGTTGGTCCGTTCGACGCCCTTGAACCGGATGCCAACGCCCCGACGCAGGACGGCCTCGTCGTAAAACGGACTGGTGGGATTGTTGGACAGGCGATCGGGGGGGACGTCTGGCATCGTGGCACCTCAAGGCAATCAAACCCCGCCCGATAGCGGGTCAAGGCCAACCTGTCCAACCAGGGCGCCGTGCGTCGCAGCCGCTCACTACTTTGATGGCAGATGGGTCTGATACCATGCGAGGGTGGGTTCGATCACCTGACGGAACGCCTCGCCGGTATAAACCTCATAGTGTCCCCAGCCCTTCAGCAGGATCAGCTTTTTCGGCTCACCGGCCTTGGCGTAGAGCGATTCACTTTCGTCCGGGGGCACCAGCCGGTCGTCATCGGTGGTAATGAACAACACGGGCCGCGGAGCGATCTTGTCGACAATCCACTCCGGATGAAATCCAAGCGTGTCGTCGATGTATTCGAGGGGGATCTCGCCGACAGCGGCCGGATTGCCACGCCGCGCGGCGGCGGCCAAGTCGGCGGACTGACGGTCGGGCAAAAGGACGACGTTGCGATCTGCAAATTCGGATTTGCCGGTGGTAACCCGCCGGATCCGGTCGGCCTCGGATATTGCGAGCAGATCGGCGAACTCGTCGGGGCGGCGCACGCTACGCATCCAACGGCCGCCATGCCCGATGCCGACCACCGACACGACAGCTTTGACCCGAGGATCCACTGCCGCGGTCCAGACGACTGTCGCGCCGCCGTAGCTGGTGCCATAAATGCCGAGCCGGCTCGCATCCACCATGGGCTGTGCACCGAGAAACGTCAGGGCCGCCTGCGAGTTGAGAACGCGACCATACGGCGACAGGCGTGACTTCGGACCGTCGCTGTCCCCCCACCCCTTGTAGTCGAAGGTCAGCACGACATACCCGGCAGCGGTCATCGCTTTAGCGGTGTCCGGTAAGTAAAGGTTCCGCACGCCGGTATAGCCGTGGCACAGGACGATGCCGGCTCGCTTCTCGCCGGGCTCCAATCCGTCCGGCTGAAACAGGTCGCCCGATAGCCGGGTGCCTTCGCTGTAGAAACTGACCGCCTGGCTCGCCATTGGCGTTTCCCCCGTTGCTGTGCTGATCTTGGTCGAACAATGAGGCGGAGGGAACGCGAATGGCAACCTATGTCCTGCTGCACGGTGCCTATCAGGGCGGGTGGATCTGGCAGCGCGTGACGCCGCATCTGCGCGCAGCGGGTCACTCGGTATTCACGCCCACGCTGGACGGGTGCGCCGAACGCCGCCAGGCGCTGCGGCCCGGTATCGACACCGAATCGCAGGCAGAGGAAGTGTCGAAAATGCTGTTCTTTGAGGATCTTCGCGATATCGTCCTGATGGGCACGAGTTGCGCTGGCATGGTCGCCGCCCGCGTGGCGGAAACCACCCGCGAGCGGATCGGACGGATCGTTCTGGCCGACGCTTTGGCACTGTTCGATGGGGAGACGATCGCCGACCATGTGAAACGCTCGGGTGCCGTAACGGACGCGCTGAGCACCGGTCCGACGCCTGAGGATGCCGCCAACCGCATGTTCATCTCGTTGGATGAGCCGACAAAGGAATGGGCGTTGGCGCGATACACCCCGCATCCGGTCGCGGCCATGACGGCTCCGGTGAGGCTGGACCATTTCTGGCAGCAGGATTGGAACGCCTCGGTGATCTGGTGCCGGCGGAGCGTCAATCCGCCGGTTGCGCATCAGAAGCGCGCCGCCGAAACGTTGCACGCCAAGTGGTATGAACTTGATACCGGGCACTATCCGATGCTGACGGAGCCGAGGGCGTTGGCGGGGTTGCTGATGGCGGAGTAGCCATAGGCTTATACACCACACGGCTGCCGTCGGCCCCGCGACCGTCTCCTTGATCTTTTTGGATGTGGGGATCGAAATTGTGGCGCTTCCCGAGGCCAGAAATACCCTGCGGCCTTCGGCCGCCATAAGGCGAAGCTTCGCACCTGCGGTGACCCAAAATAAGAGCAAGGCTCGCGGCGATGGACTTACGCGCGCACGCCAGACGCGCAATAGTGATAGGTTTTTCTTTGACACCGAAACAGGCACAGGCGCCATATCAGGCACGTCCCGTCGAGGATGCTTGGCCGAAGGCGTCGATCCTTTGTAGCCGCAGCGATATGCCGGTACCGGCGCCCCGAGAACGCCGATCTCCCAATCAAGGCAAACGGCGGGTTCGTGTCGAGGAGGAAACACATGCGCTCTCTGTTGCTGACAATGACGCGAAACTCATTGCTAATCACGGCGGTGCTGTCACTCGGTCTCGCCATGCCGGCTTCCGCCCAGCAGGCGAATCCAGTCGATAAACAAACGCTTCAGGAGGTCGAAGGAATTGTTGCGAGGCTTGCGGAAACGATAAATAAAGGCGACGGCCCAGGTTACCAAGCTTTGTTTGCGACAAACGCGATCTATATCGATGCTTTTGGCAAGTCGACCGGCCAACAAATCGGAAATCTTGAGAATGCGCGCAAAATGGGGGTCACCCTCACCGCGAAGGCCGATGATATCGAGCCGATGTTTGGTGGGCAGGGAGTTGTGACTACTGCTCCATACACGGCTACCTTCACGAATAATCCTGCGACACATCAAGTTCAGGGAAACTTGATGTTGGTACTTGAGCGTGACGGGGGCGGCTGGAAGATCCGCATCGCGACATTCTCGAGGTTGGCATCCGCTGCCCCCCCGAGATGATCTTCGGGCTTAGGCCCGCCTCTTTCATCCGCCGCCGCGCACTGTCGGCGCGATGCCAGAATTGGGCGGCGACTTCCTCCGCCCGATGCCTGAGATCGACGAGCGGCTTGAACGCCTTGACTGGTCGGCGGGTGCGTCTGCCTCATCTCCAGATGAGCCCGCAGTCTGCGAGCGCCTCAATTTCGACTCCATTCAAGCTCCCATTGCCCGTCTATCCCAGCAACTGCTCCGGAAGCGCCAGACGTTACAAATGGCAAAGCAGGTTTCCATAGCTCCCACCCTATCGCTCGACCCATCACAGCCCGAGAAGAATTACTTCGCGACCAGATCACTCTGCAGCGCCCTCGCTTCCCCAAGGGCGTCGCAGTCAAGGCCCTCACCGAACCAGGCGCAAACCGGTGCGATTAGTTTAAGGGCCTCAGCGCGCTTGCCTTTCGCCATCCACAGACGCGCGAGGCTTACTGCAGCCTGAAGTTCGAATCCTTTTGCCAGCTGACTGCGAGCGATTTCGATCGCGCGCGCAAAGGCGCATTCTGCTGCAACCGCATCGCCTGATCCACACTTGAGCAAGATTTCTCCGCGCATTCGATGGAGCTGGGCAAGAGGCCAGCGCTGGCCAGTCCGCTCGATCGTCGCAAGTTGCATCTCGATGGTCGTGAGGCCCGCGTCAGGATGGCCGGCTTCCGCTTCCGTCTCAGCCAGCAGCGTCATCATCGTCGGCAGGGAAGCCTCGTGCTGCTGCAGACGCAGGAGCGCGATGCCCTGACGCATTTCCGCCATACCAGCCTCGTGATCCGCATCCCATCGCGACCAGCCATGGCGGAACATGCCGTTTGCGATCCAAACCGGCATACCATGCTCGCGGGCGAGGCTCAGGAGGGCACGAGCATGCGGTGCGGTGCGCAGTCGGTCCCCCCGCATCATCTCGAAACCCGCGGCCTGGTCATGGGCAAGCGCGATTGTCGGAATATGCCCTGTCTCCAATGCGCGGGCGACCGCCTCCTCCATGAGCGAGCAAGCGCGGCCGAACCGGCCGAGCGCCCAGAGTGTGAGAGCGAGATAGGTCATCGCAGGTGAGGCCACGTCCAGGCCGAAGCGGAAGACGGGTTCGCGATCCCGCACGGCATTACATATCGCCAGGACCTGCTCCAGATGCTGTCGCGCTGCAACAAAGTTGCCCTCATAAAAGCGGGTCGTGCCACAAATCCGGTGAGCCATGGCGGCGTCCGGCGACTGTGGTTCGCTCTCCACGTCGCGCAGGAAGGTCGCCGCCACGTCCTGCATCGGTATCAGATCTCCACGCACGAAGCTTACGTTCCACAGTCCGAAATAGGCCGGAAACCGCTCGGACACGTCCTCGACGGCGGCGGCGAGGTCGCGGGCAACGACGAAGGCTGCCTGCGTTTCCCGCACCCCGAAGCCTCGCGCCATCCGGAGAGCGTTTCCATAGGTAATTTGCAGCCGCAGACGCGAACGCTTGTGGTCGGATCCTTCTCCCGATCCGTCAGCCAGTCGAAGTGCTTGTTCGAGGTGCGCCAGTGCCTCGGCGTAGGCCGGCCGCCGCAAAGCCAGTTCGCCTGCCTTGCCCCACCATTCCACAGCCAGCGTCGGCAGGCCGGCCTGGGTAAAATGATGGGCAACGATCTCGGGCTCTGCGTCTGCCTGTTCCAGGAGTTGATCGCGCAACGTCTCCGCGATCTGCCGATGGATATGCTGGCGCCGGGTCTTGAGGAGACTTTGATAAGCGGTTTCCTGCACCAGAGCATGCTTAAAGGTGTAAACCGCTTCATGTTGGAGGCCGCGGCGGAACACCAAGCCGGCGGCGGTAAGCTCGTCCAGGCCCTCTGCAAGTTGCGCCTCTGAAAGTCCCGCGGTCCCGACCAGAAGGTTGTAGGGAAACTCTCGTCCGATCACTGCGCCGATCTGTGCCACTTGCCTGGCCGCGGGCAGCCGGTCGAGACGCGCCATCAGCGAGGCTTGCAACGTGGTTGGAACGGTAAGTGCCAGGGGAGAGTGATCGGCCGCGGTTTCGAGCATCGCCTTCGTCAGCTCTTCGATGAACAGTGGGACGCCGTCTGTCTGCGCAATGATGCGCTCCAGCAGCGCGGGGGTCAGCGGATGAGCCCCGGTTACCTGGGTTGCCAGCACCTCGGATTGCCGCCGATCCAACCGTGTCAGCATGACCAGACTGACACCGGCGCGGTCGAACCAGGGCGGGACGAACTCCGGACGGAAAGATATCACTAGCAGAATTGGAAGTTCAGTGATTCGCCTCACTAGCGTCTCGAGCAGTTCGAGCGAGCTAGGGTCGGCCCAATGAGCGTCCTCGAACAGCATCAGCACCGGATGCCTTTGGGCAAGACACGCGAGCCGGCGCTGGAGTACTGCGAGGGTCAGTTCTTTTCGCCGCAAAGGACTGAGATCAGGCTGCTCGTAACGTTCACCGGTCGAGACCCCCAGCATGCCACCAATCAGCGCAAGGTCGGTGGGCGAAAGTTCGTCCGGAGCAAGAACGGATTCCAGTTTGCACAAGCGCTGCTCGTCCGTGTCGCCGAGCGAGAAGCCGGCCTCCTGCTCCCAGCGCGCGATGATCGGATGAAGCGCGCTACCCTGATGCAAGGGCGAGCAGAAATAGCGCAAACTCCCGTGCGTCTCTGTTGCCAGCCACGCCTCAAGTTCCACGAGTAGTAGACGGGACTTCCCGATGCCTGGCTCACCGGAGAGCAGCACAACCCGACCTTCGCCGTATTTGGCCTGCAGCCAGGCACGTAGTAGTAGAATTCCGCTCCTCCGCACGTCTGACCAACGGCGCTAATGTGCCGTCATAAAGTGCCTCTGAGCGGCTGACCGACGTGTTCCGACCCAGGACCCGCCAAGCAGTCGTCGGGCCGAGGACGCCAGTCGGCGCCATCGGCTCCACGGCATGGTATGTGAAGAGGCGACCTCCAAGTTGCTGTGTGGTTGCTGGAAGGACAACCTGGCCCGGTTCTGCAAGACTGCGCATCCGGCCGGCATCGCTAGGTGCGTCGCCAGTGACCTCGCCGCCTGGGTCGGCGACAACAACACCGGTCGCGATCCCGACACGAATGTAGAGATCAGGCAAAATTTCCGCGCCGCGCAAATTCTCGCGCAAGGGCGAGCCCGGCGGCCCGGCGCTCCAAACGCTCCGCACCTGGGTCGTGAACTTGTAGCCGCTACCGGGAACCGTAACGATCAGGCGCGGCCGTTTCGGATCAAACTCGATCTTCCGGCGCAGACGCATGATCAGCATATCGATACTACGGTCGTACGTCTCAGCATCGCGTCCGGCCGATGCCTGCAAAAGCTGATCCCGGGACAAGACCCGCCCGGGTCGGTGCACGAATTCCCGCAGGCGTCTGAACTCGCCGCGGGTGAGACAAACCTCCTGCCCCGCTTCGTCCACGAGGCTATAGCCCAAAAGGTCCAGGCTGTAGTTGGCAAAGTGCAGCAGCGGAGCAGCCTCTTCCGTTTTGGCTGCAGGGGCCAAAGACCTATCGACCCGCGCAAGGAGTGCAGCCTCGTCAGAGGCGTCGACAATCTCTTGGGTGGGGTCAAGTGAACTCCCAGATCCGACGATGAGCACCGCCCTGCCGGTCGCGGCCCGGAGTTTGTCGATCAGCTCACTGACTTCGGCGCCCAGCCCGGTGGGAACGACAACCGCCATTCCAAAGCCCCTCAGACCAATGCGGCAGGCGTGCTCGGGACTTCCTGCGATATCAACGGAGTAGCGGGCAGCACTCAGCGAACGCGCAAGACGTGCGCGCAGTTCCACATAGATTCAGGCATCATGATTGCGTCGTTTGGACCCGACCAAAACGGAGGGTATAATCCATGAACAGATTGATTAATGGGATGGTAATCGCCACTCTCGTTTGCCCAATGGCCGTCGCGCAAAGCCCGCCTGCCCCTGCCCCTGACGCTGCCAACCCGGTCTTCACGCAACCTCAAGACCTCAAGTGGCGGGTGTATCCAGGGGGGACCAAGGCGGCAATCCTGCACATTGACCCAACGACGCGAACAACCGAGCTCATGATCTGGAACCCGCCGAACACTCATGTGCCGAGGCATTGGCATTCAGCCAACGAAAAAATTTCGATGATCAGCGGCACCTTCATTATGAAACATGATGATGGTGGCGACCCGGTAGCGCTAAGCGCAGGCGCCTTTGCTTACATGCCAGCTAAAATGATTCATGAAGCTTGGACCAAACCGGATACGGACGCGCTCTATTTTATTACGGTCGACGGTGCATGGGACTACAATGAAGTTGAGCCCCCAACGAAGGCTACCCGATAGTCGCCCGTGAAGCCGGCGCTCAGACATTTCTGGATGGGGCGTCGGCAGTCCTGGCTCGGGCACAAAGGCACCGTAACCGAGGCAGCGATACTTACTCGACCGGCGTCCATAGCGTGGCGGCAAACCCTCTCGCGTCCAGCGGAAACGTCGTGCCGTTGATCTCCGCCCGTCCAGCGGCACAGCGGTAAGAATAGATCGAAGTCATGACCGGTGGCGAAGGCCGGCACAAATGGCGCGTCGGATTGGTTTGGCAGAAGGCCCAGGCGCCCTTGTTATCCCGCGCCGTACTCATCTTTTCGCAAGGCAGGTTGGCGCCCGTAAAACACGCCGATAACCGGCCGTCCATGCAGCGGATATGGGCGCCAGCCTGAAACTCCTGGTCATTCCGCGGCATCCGGGCCCGCGGAAACAGACGTCCATAAGCCCGGAGCAACCCTTCACGAAGCGACGGATCAAACGAGCGAACCGTATCGTCGTTTCGAACCCGCGCACATTGCGCCGCCAGTCCCACCTCGGCAGCATGACCGAGAAGCGGGACCAGCATCACGCACGTGACCACGATCGCCCGCATCACGTGGCCGGCGGCTCCGGCAGCAGGCTATGACGGTGGCCATAGGCGAAGTAAATCACCAGACCAATGACGAGCCACACCAGGAGACGCAGCCAGGTGTCCAACGGCAGGCCCAACATCAGCAGCAGGGAGAAAGCAATTCCGAAGAGCGGGACCCAGGGAACCGCCGGCGTCTTGAACGGACGGCTCGTCCGGGGTGCGCTGCGGCGTAGGTGCAGGACCGCGAGGCAGACCAGCAGGAAAGCAAACAGGGTGCCTATGCTGACCATCTCCCCGAGCAGACCGATCGGGAAGCTGGCCGCGATCACGGCCACGACGATGCCGATCAGCGCCTGACTGGCGAAGGGAGTGCGAAAGCGCGGGTGAACCTCACTGAAGAAGGCCGGCAACAGCCGATCCTGGGCGATCGAGAACAGAATACGCGCCTGACCAAACAGTAGCACGAATATGACGGTGGTCAGACCTGCCAGAGCGGCGAACTTTACCAGGACGGACAGCCAGCCGATGCCGGTCGTGTCGATCGCTACCGCCACCGGATCCGAGACGCCGAGTTTCTGGTAAGGGACCATGCCGGTCATGACCAGGGACATCAGCACATAAAGGATCGTGCAGATAATCAGCGAACCGAGGATGCCGACCGGCATATCTCGCTGCGGCAGCTTCGCCTCCTGGGCGGCGGTCGAAACGGCATCGAAGCCGATATAGGCAAAGAACACGACGGAGGAGCCCCGTAGAATGCCGCTGTAGCCGAAGTTTCCAAAGGCGCCGGTATTGTCAGGGATGAACGGCGTCCAATTGGCTCGGCTGACGTAGAAGGCCCCAACCACGATGACGACGCCGACGACGAACAGCTTGAACCCCACCATGATGTTGTTGACCCGTGTCAACTCCTTGGTCCCGAACATGAGCAGCGCCGTCAGGATTATCACAATCAGCACGGCGGGCAGGTTGCAAATGGCGGTGGCATCCGTGCCATCGGCGAGTTTCACCGCCTGGCCGGTTGCCTCGGCCCACTGTGCCGGAACGTGGATACCAAAACTATTCAGCAGGCTTACAAAATAGCCGGACCAGCCAACCGCAACAGTGGACGCGCCCATGGCGTATTCCAAAATCAAATCCCAGCCGATGATCCAGGCGAAGATCTCACCGACAGTGGCATAGGCATATGTATAGGCGCTTCCGGATGCCGGTATCATCGCCGCCAGCTCGGCATAGCACAAGCCGACGAAGGCGCAGGCAACACCGGAGAGAATAAAGGACAAGGAGATCGCGGGGCCGGCGTAACTGGCGGCGGCCTTGCCGGTAAGGACAAAGATACCAGCTCCGATAATGCAGCCGATCCCGAGCCCGACAAGGGAAAATGGGCCGAGCGTCTTGGTCAGGCCCTTGCCGTGGTCGTCCGCGTTGGCGGCGATGGCTTCGAGGGATTTGCGGGCAGTGTATTGAGCCATCGACATCAACGAAATCCTTTCTAGATGCAGACTATCGCGGTGAGCCTCGAAAGTAATAGTTGCAAATCTTGATCAAATGAACGCCGCGACGGTTGTTGGGTTCCACTCGCCTCGCCATTCGGGTCCCGATCGGCTAATCTCACATCAAACTTAGTCTGAAGGGAAGTCACATGACTGAAGCCTGCATCGTCGGATGGGCACACTCACCCTTCGGCAAGCTCGAAGACCCTGATATCGAGTCGCTGATCGGCCGTGTGGCCGGCGCGGCGATCGAGGATGCCGGCATTGCCCCCCACGACCTGGACGGCACCTTTGTCAGCCTATTCAACAACGGCTTCTCGGCGCAGGATTTTCCGGCCTCTTTGGTGCTGCAGCACGTGCCCGAACTGCAATTCAAGCCGATCACGCGCTTTGAGAATGCTTGCGCGTCAGGATCCGCCGCAGTCTATGGGGCGCGGGACTTCCTGCTGTCCGGCCGCGGCCGCTTCGCCCTGGTGATCGGTGTTGAAAAGATGACGTCGACGCCCGGCAAGCAGGTCGGCGACGCCCTGCTAAAGGCCAGCTACCATAAGGAAGAGTCTAACATCCTCGCGGGATTCGCGGGTGTATTTGGCCGGATCGCCGAGACTTACTTCCAGCGCTATGGAGATCAGTCAGATGCGTTGGCGGCAATCGCGGCGAAGAATCACAAGAATGGCGTGGACAATCCGTTTGCGCAGATGCGCAAGGACCTCGGCTTTGACTTTTGCCGCACTGTCAGCGAAAAAAATCCCTTCGTTGCGCCGCCACTGAAACGGACGGATTGCTCGCTGGTCTCGGATGGCGCGGCGGCGCTTGTGCTCACGAACGAGGAAACCGCGAAGGCGATGGGCAAAGCTGTCCGGTTCAAGGCGGCCGTGCAGGTCAACGACTTTCTGCCGATCAGCAAGCGCGATATCACCCAGTTTGAGGGCGCCGCGCATGCATGGGCGCAGGCTCTGCGGTCGTCCGACACCAGGCTTTCCGACCTGTCCTTCGTCGAATCGCACGACTGCTTCACGATCGCCGAGTTGCTGGAATATGAGGCGATGGGTCTTACCGGCCCGGGCCAGGGCGCGCGCGCGGTGCTCGAGGGCTGGACCGCCAAGGATGGTCGCCTGCCCATCAATCCTTCGGGTGGATTGAAAGCGAAGGGGCACCCAATCGGCGCTACCGGCGTGTCGATGCACGCGATCACGGCGATGCAGATCGCTGGCGAAGCGCCGGAAGGCATGCAGTTGCCGAAGGCGGACCTTGGCGCGGTGTTCAATATGGGCGGGGCGGCGGTCGCCAACTACGTCTCGATCCTGGAGCCGCTGCGCTGATCCCAACCGCCAACCTCGCGTCGCTGCTGATTCAGACCGCCCGCCGGTTTCCCGACCGGCCGGCGATCGTCTGGCGCGAGACCACATGGACCTGGGAGTCGTTTCGCGACCGCGTTCAGAGGGCAGCCGCGGCGCTCGCCGAACGCGGCGTGCGTCACGGCGACCGGATCCTGCTGCACGCGCGCAACTCCAACGCCGTGCTGGAGACCATGTTTTCGTCCTGGATGCTCGGTGCGGTGTGGGTGCCGACGAACTTTCGTCTCACCCCGCCGGAGGTTGCCTATCTGGCACAATCCTCCGGTGCCACCGCCCACATTTTCGATTGCGGCTTTCCGGATCATGGCATCGCCGCGCGATCTGAAAACCGTTCCTGTCGTTTGGAAATTTCCATTGGTGGCAGCGGCCCCGACGATTGGGAGGCGTATTCCGCGCACCCGACGAAACTGATCCGAGCGGCCGATGTCGATCACGATCATCCAGCCTGGTTCTTCTATACCTCAGGCGCTACCGGGCATCCGAAGGCGGCCGTGTTGACGCACGGGCAGATGGATTATGTCGTTTGCAACCATCTGTGCGACCTGATGCCGGCCACCACCGAGCAGGATGCGTCACTGGTGGTGGCTCCGCTGTCGCATGGTGCCGGCATTCACGCATTGCCGCAGGTCGCTCGAGGAGCCGCTACGATACTGCTGTCCGGCGAACGGTTGGATTGCGAGGAGGCGTGGCGCCTGATCGAGCGGCATCGCGTGACGAACATGTTCACCGTGCCGACGATCCTGACGATGCTGACCCGGCATGAATCGGTCGATCGTTACGACCATTCGTCATTGCGCTACGTGATCTACGCTGGCGCCCCGATGTATCGCGCCGACCAGATCAACGCTCTGCGCAAGTTGGGCAAGGTGCTGGTGCAGTATTTCGGCATGGGCGAGGTGACGGGCAATATCACTGTCCTGCCCCCTGCCCTGCACAGCGAGATCGATGCGGAGATGCCCGTCGGAAGCTGCGGTTTTCCTCGCACCGGCATGGATGTCGCGATACTGGACGATGCCGGGCTGCCGATCGATGCTGGCACCACCGGAGAAATCTGCGTGCGCGGCCCGGGCGTGTTCGCCGGCTATCACGATAACCCTGAGGCCACTGCAAAAGCCACCGTGCATGGCTGGTTCCATACCGGCGATCTCGGCCACATGGATGCGCGCGGCTTCGTCTACATCACCGGGCGGGCATCCGATATGTATATCTCCGGCGGGTCCAACGTGTACCCCCGGGAGATCGAGGAAGCTCTGTTGCTGCACCCCGCCGTCGCCGAGGCCTGCGTCGTTGGCATGCCGCACGAGAAGTGGGGCGAGAGCGGCACGGCGGTGTTGGTGCTGGAACCGGGGATGAGCACCTCACCCGCTGAGCTGCTGTCTCACCTGGACGGCAAGCTGGCAAAATACAAATGGCCGCAAGGGTTTGTCTTCTGGCCGGAGCTACCGAAATCGGGCTACGGCAAAGTAACCAAACGAGACGTTAAACACCTGTTGCAGAAGGATATATGATGGCCTCCTCGCCGGTCGATCCTGCTCTGATCCAGGATTATCACATGCACGTCTATTATGATCCCGTTAGCCGGGATCGCGCTGGACAGTTGCGAACGTGGGTGGAGGAACGTTTCCCGGTCCGCATGGGCCGCTGGCACGATGTTCCGGTCGGGCCCCATCCCACGGCGATGTATCAGATCCAGTTTACGACCGATCTTTTTCCGGCGCTGGTGCCATTTGTTATGCTGAATCGCATGGGCTTGACGGTGCTGTTACACCCGGAATCCGGGCGGCCTCGCGATGACCATACGCTGCACGCCACCTGGATGGGCGCGGTGCTGGCGTTGAAGACGGATGTCCTACCGGAGACGGATTGATCGTCGTCTGTTCCCCAGCGTAGCCACCGCCTAGCGGCGATCGCCAACGACTATACTATTTATCGAAACGAACTCGCTCGTTTCTCGTCAATTGACGACCGGAAGATCCGGCCACCATCAAACGCCGGCGGGCCAAGTCGGCCACACTTTGCCTTGCGCCTCCCGGACCCTTCGTGAGCCAGACCGAAAATCCGAGCGTCATAAACCTTTTATTAACCAAACTGTCCTATACTCATCGGGTTGAACGTAGGTTGAGCGTCCAGGAAGGACCAAATGCCGAGCTTCAGTTGGGCCGCCAACGTAAGCGGCAATTGGAACACGGGCACCCTCTGGACCCCCATTTCGGTGCCGAACACCGCGACAGGCGACGTCATGATCGACGCCACGGCAACGCTCGCTGCCCACACGGTCACCCTCGCGTTGGGGGAAATCGACACCATAAACAGCTTGAGCGTGAACGGCACCAAGAATTTCATTATTTCGTATACCGGGAATAATCATCTCGATACGAGACCGGATGGAATGTTCGCCTTCGCGGGCGCATCGGCCGGAACATTTGGTGATTCGCTTCAGACTTACGTAAATCGACGCTCCGCGGCCGGCGCTGCGATAGTGAGTAACGGAACGCTGAATGCGTTCATCCAGATTGAGGGCACTCTGCACCTCACGGGCACAAACAGCGTCTATATCAGTAACGAAATTGGAGCGCTCGCCTGGACGATGACATCCGGAGCGCCGATCCACGACATCACCGGCGACACTCCCACTGATGGTATGTTCAATTTGATCGGTCCGGGGGCCGTCATTGATCTTGGCGGCGCTTCCGCAGGCCAGATCGTCAACATCGTCACGATTGCTGCACTATTTGGCTGGACTGGACTGAACTTTGATGACCCGACCGCCGTTATGAACGAATGGACCGGCACGAAGGATATCTGCGCCGGTTCGGGGGATATTATTGTCGGGAGCGACCACATCAGTACAAGTTCATCAACGAACGACGAAACCCTCGCCTCCAGCCTGTTTGGCGCTGCCATGCTCAACCCGCGGACCGGCTCGGTCTCCGTTCGAGATTACGGAACGATCGCCAGTTCCGCTCAGGCTCTTACGCCGGTGACAGCGTCATCGCGAACGCGTCCATCGTGACCATTCTCGCGAGCCCTACGATCAACGGCACCGAGGCCGGACAGGCAATCTCGGATCAGCTGACGATTGCACCGTTTGCTGATGTCGCGATCGCCGATACCAATATCGGGCAAACCGAGACCCTGACCGTGACCCTGTCGGCGGCGGCGAACGGCACGCTGACATACCTCGGTGGAGGTGCTTACAACAGCGCCACCGGTGTCTATACCGTCACCGGCGCGGCCTCCGCCGTGACGGCCGCCCTGGCGGGCCTGGTGTTCACCCCGACGCTTCATCAGGTCTCGGTCGGCCAGGCGGTCACGACAGGTCTTACCATCGGCGACATCGACACTGCGTCGCAGAGCGCCACCGACAGCACGACCACCGTTGTCGCGAACGCCATAGCCGTGCCACCGATCATCAGCGGCACCGGAGCCAGTCTGACGATCACGGATCAGACAACCATCTCGCCGTTTGCTCAGCTCGTGATCGCCGATGCCAATATCGACCAGACCGAAACCGTGACGGTGACCCTGTCCGCCGCGGCCAATGGCACGCTGACCAACCTTGGCGGAGGAACGTACGACGCTGCCGCCGGCATCTACACCGTCACCGGCACTGCTTCCCAAGTCACCGCCACGTTGAACGCACTAGTGTTCACCCCAACGCAACAACAAGTCGAACCCGGGCTGGCGGTCACAACAGATTTTGCCATCGACGACACCGACACCGTGTCACAGACCGCTTCCGACAGCACTACGGTTGTCGTCGTGGTCGCCGTAGCCGTCGTGCCGACGATTAATGGCACCGAAGCCGGCCAGCAAATCTCGGACCAAGAGACAATCTCGCCGTTCGCCAGCGTCGTGATAGCCGATGCCAATCTCGGCCAGATCGATACCGTCACCGTAACCATGTCGACGGCGGCCAACGGGACGCTGACAAATCTTGGCGAAGGGGCGTACGACGCTGATGCGGGTGTCTACTCGGTCACCGGGACTGCCTCAGAAGTCACTGCCGCCTTGAACGCATTGACCTTCACACCGACACCTTATCAGGTCACGTTCGGACAGGCGGTCACCACAGGTTTTGCCATCAGCGACGCCGACACCGCGGCGCAGAGCGCCACCGACAGCACAACAACCGTTATCGCCACCGCCACGGCCGTGCCGCCAACGATCAACGGCACCGGAGCCGGTCAGCAAATCTCGGATCAGGGGAAAATTTCGCCGCTCGGCAACGTCGTGATCGTTGATTCCAATCCCGGCCAGAACGAGACCGTGACGGTGACCCTGTCCGCTAAGGCCGATGGCACACTCAGCAATCTGGGTGGCGGCACCTACGACGCGGCAACCGGCATCTATAGCAATGTTGGGACGGCTACGGCGATCACCGCCGTATTGGACGGGCTCGTGTTCACCCCGACCTTCCAACAGGTCCCGTCCGGTCAGACGGTCACGACGGAGTTTACCATCGATGACACCGATACCGCCGGCGCCTCGGCCACCGACACCACGACATCTGTGGTGGTCACGGCGTCTGCCCCGATCACGCCGCCGCCGGCCCCGGCCCCGGTCACGCCAGCACCGGCCGGCCTCGCTATCTTCGACACGACCACAGGCCGCCCTTCCTCCATGACCGGCCAAGCCTACGCGGGTCCCGTCAGCGGACTAACAAGCGAGTTTATCACCGCGACAGCCGACAGCCTGAACGTCTCGATCTCAACTCCCGGCTGGTTTATTCACACGGGTAGCGGTAACGATGCCATCGCGGTTAGCAGTGGCACGAACGTCCTGGACGGCTCCACCGGCTCCAACTTCCTGACGGGGGGCACCGGCAATGACACCTTTTTCATCGATGATCGCGGCCCCACATCCGACATCTGGGGCACATGCAATAATTTCCATTCGGGCGATGGAGCGACCGTATGGGGCGTCACGCCGAGTGATTTCACCCTATCATGGGTAAATGGGAAGGGAGCAGGCGGCTACACCGGCTTGACGCTCCACGCTACCGCGCCAGGCAAGCCAACCGCTTCTCTCACGTTGGTCGGGTACAGCGGTGCGGATCTCACGAATGGCAGGCTGACCGTCAGTTTTGGTGCCACGGCGGCGACCGCGGGTGTGCCGGGCAGCTCCTACATGCACGTCCAAGCAAACTGATCAAAGCTTTGGCAGGCACGCAAAATCGCCTGCTTGAGGACGCTCCGGTTTCAGCGATTTACCGACGAGGCGTGGCCCTTAAGCTGTTTCGGTTGTCCCGAGAAAGCAACAACGAGAGACACTTGGCTTCCACGCCTCAGCCTTGATCGAACGGCAGCCCAACGTAATTCTCCGCCAGCGAACGCGCCGACGCCTGCGACGTGCGGACAAGATCGAGATCAGCGAAGTGAATCCGCTTCTCGAAGTCAGTTTCCTGCGCGTTTCGGTGCAGCATCGTGGTCATGTACCACGAGAACCGCTCCGCTTTCCACACCCGTCGAAGACAAACCTCACTGTATTGGTCAAGTAGGTCCTGGTTGTTGTGCCGGTACTTCGCCTCCAACGCACGAGACAACATCAGCACGTCGGCAACCGCCAGGTTCAGGCCCTTCGCGCCGGTCGGCGGCACGATATGGGCAGCATCACCGGCAATAAACAGGCGGCCGTACTGCATGGGCTCACAAACGAATGACCGCAGCGGGATGACGCCTTTTTGGATAATCGGACCTTCCGTCAAAGACCAGCCGTCATCGGTGCCGAGGCGGGCGTGCAACTGCTCCCAGATCCGGGCGTCGGACCAGTTTCCGATGTGGTCGTTCGGGTCGCACTGGATATACATCCGCTGCACGCCTGGGGAGCGCGTGCTGAGCAGCGCGAACCCGTCCTGCTGGTTGGTATAGATCAACTCGTGCCATGATCGCAGTGCGTCCGCTAGGATACCGAGCCAGCCGAACGGGTAGATCTTTTGGTATTCGGTGCGGTGGGAGGCGGGAATTGCCTGCCGTCCCGGCCCGTGAAAGCCGTCCGCGCCGACGACGTAGTCGCACTCGATGGTTTCCAGCGCGCCGGTGCGGTCGCGACGGAACTCGATCTTCGGATGGCCGGTGTCGATGTCGCGAATGGCGGTGCCGCCGATGCCGAAGATGACGTCTCCACCGTGCGCAAGCCGGCCCGTGATGAGATCCTTGAGCACCTCGTGCTGGGGATAGACGACGACACGCTTGCCATCGGTCAGCCCCGCGATATCGACGTGATGACGCTCGCGGTTCCATTGCAGCGTGATGCCATCGTGGAAGTGGCCCTCTCGCAGCATCCGCTCGCCCAACCCGAGATCCTTGATCAGTTCGACGACCCAGTGCTCCAGCACACCGGCGCGAACGGTTTCCTCGACGTCATTCCGGCCGCGGGATTCGAGATTTATGGCGCCGATGCCAGCGCGATGCAGCAAATGCGCCAGGAACAAGCCGGCGGGGCCGGCACCGATGATTCCGATCTGGGTTTTCATGTCAGACTCCGAATGACGTTTGCGGGGCCCACGGCGTTCTCCAATCCCGGGATGCGGCTGGCGGTCATTTTTCGGCCGTCGCTTTGGGGAAAGGATACCGGCGGCCTACGCCAGCATGACGGGTAGTTACTGACAGCAGGCCAGCTATCCATGCTTCTCATGATTGCTCTCGCAGGAACCGATCCACCAGACGATTTGCCTCGGTTCGATCGGCTCGCAGTTGCACGTTCTGCCGGTTGCGCGCACCGGAGGTCAGATAGAACCGCTCGTACTGCTCGTTTCGGCTCGCCAGGGCACTGCCGGCGAAATCCCAACCGAGACGGAATATGCGAGCACGATCGAGCGCCGAAGTATCGCCGGCGCCGCGCAGGTATTTATCGATCAGAGGGCGCAGATGCGGGTCCTCGAACGCTTCCGCCGCCGGTGTTGCCAGGACGTTGTGCGAGCCGATCAGCCGGATGATCTCGTTTACCCGGGGAAACCAGTAGGGTAGCGACATACGGAGGGCGTCCATGGGCCTGCCGTCCAGAAACCAGGCGCCGTTGCCGTGATGATAGGCCCCCTCCTCCGCCGCTCGGACCGCGGCTCGGGTTAGCTCTGCGAAACTCCAGATTTCGCCCAGCATTTGGAGGGTGGCGGGATCGGAGGCGCCGATCGCCTCGGCCATGCGGCAGGCGATGCCCCAGGCAAACTCCAGCTTGGTCCAGGCGCGGATCATTGTCTGGTGCATCGCATTGGCGCGCCAGCTTGCCGACATGACCGTGTTGTAGACTGGCAGATTACCGTCGCAGAATACGCGATTTCGTGGCACCTCCACGTTGTCGAAGATGACGAACGCGTCCTGCTCGTCGAAGCGGCCGGATAGCGGATGGTCGAACCGGTTGTCCGGCAGAGATACGCTGTCGCGGCAGATGAATTTCAGGCCCGGGGTGTCCATGCGGATACAGAACGACAACGCATGGCGGCGGCTGGCATCCGGCATCGGCTGGCTGGGATACACGGCGATTTCATCGGAAAACGGCGCCAGCGTGGCCAGCACCCGAGCGCCCCGGACGAGGATGCCGTGCTCGGTTTTTTCGACGGTGTGCAACTGGGTTTCGTCGAGACCGGAAGGCACGTGTCCTTTCGACTTATCCGTCATCGCGTGGATTAATGTGTGAGTCAGGCTGAGGTCATTCCGTGCGAGTTCTTTCTGAAAGGCGACGAGGTTGGCGGCGCCTTCCTCGTTGCCGTTGGCACCCCATTCATCGCTGCGGCCGGCGAAGCCCGCGTAAGTGACGTTCATGTAGTCCGGCGTGCGTCCCATCAGGCCGACGGAGAACTCGGCGACGCGGCGTAGTGCCTTGTGGCGGCGCAGCAGGTCCTGCTTCGATCGAGGGATGATGTGGCTGACGGCGATCTTCTCGCCGGTTTCAGGGTCCGGCATGAGACAGTCGTCAGGGTATTGATAATGCAGGTCAAAGACGGCAGCGATCAACTCGGCGGCGCCGCGCAGGGCTGGGTGGTCCAGGGGATCGGTGACGCGGTGACCTCCGAGCCAGACCTCGCGGTTGTCGCTCAGGCCGCGTAGAAATTGCGCTCCGGTGCGTGCTGGCATCGCAGTGTCCTCCCGGTTATTGCAGTGTTGGTATTACAGCATGACGGAGCCGAGGCGCCACTTCACCCTCGTCCTGCTTGGCGGCGACGGAACCATTGAGGTCGGCCAATGACGCCCATTAGTCTCTCGCTTTGGCAGGCTGGACTTCCCCGGGGGGATTCCCGGGGATATTGTCCCTTGAGCGCTATGCTTAACCGTTCGGAGAGGCCGGAATGTCATCCAGCAAGTTGGTGGTCCGCGTTGCGATCGCAGCAATGACGGCCCTTGCGCTGGCGGGGTGCAACACGACAGCACCTCCGCCCAATGACCCCATTGCAATAGATGAGCAATATGGGATCCCGGCTGGCAGCGTCCCGCCGTACTTGTTGCGGCCAGACGGATTGATGACCAATGGTCTTCTGCCGGCGCAGCCATATGATACCGGTAGCTGAACGAAAACAGGCTGTTGGCGCATTTTCTAAAGTTGGGAAACGATAAGACGAAGCTGTGGGACCAAGGCCTTGGATAGTCGTCGCCTCTGGCTCGACAACGCCCTGCGTCCACCAACCTTTGGCCACCAACCACTCGGAGCGCGTCGTGAGAGTTTCCCGCAGACACCTGCTGGCCGCCGCGGCCGGATCGGTGGTAGCGCCCGGTACCGTCTTCTCGCAGGACAAGACGATACGCGGGGGCGTGCTGGCCGACATGAACGGCCCCTACGCGGATTTCTCCGGCCAGGGCGCGGTCGTCGCGGCAAGGCTCGCCGCCGAGGAGTTCGGAAATGATGGAACGGCGAGGGTTGAGATCCTTTCGGCCGATCATCAGAACAAACCTGACATCGCCGTTTCCATCGCTCGGGAGTGGATTGACACGCAGCACGTCGATGCGGTGGTGGAATGCGCCACGTCCGGTTCGGCGCTCGCGCTGCAGGCTTTGATGCGCGAGAAGGAGCGCATCCTCCTGATCACCGTAGCCGGCAGTTCCGACATCACCGGCAAGGCCTGTTCACCGTTCGGCTTCCATTTTAACTGCGACACCCATGCGCTCGCGCACAGCACCGGGCAGGCCCTTACCCGAATGGGCGGGGACAGTTGGTACTTCATCACCGTCGACTATGCCTTTGGCCATGCGCTGGAGCGCGACACGTCGCGTTTCGTCGTGCAGGGAGGCGGCAAGGTGTTGGGAAGCGTCACCCATCCGATCGGTACGTCGGACTTCTCAAGCTATATTGTCGCGGCGCAGGCATCGGGGGCGAAGGTAATCGCCTTCTGCAACGCTGGGTCGGATGCCCAAAATGCGATCAAGCAGGCGGTCGACTTCGGCCTCGGCCGGGACGGCCAGCGGCTCGCGGGGATGCTGCTGTTTGTCACCGACGTGCTGGCGCTCGGCTACCCAGCGCGCAGGGTCTCGTCCTTTCCAATTCCTTCTACTGGGACCTGAACGAGGCCACCCGAGCCTGGACCAAGCGGTTTCGCGCGCAGAAAAACCGCCTGCCTACCATGAACCAAGCCGGGGTCTATGCCGGTGTGCGTCACTATGTCCGAGCCGTGCAGGCGGCCGGGAAAGACGCGAAGCAGGCGGCCGCGGCGATGCGCGCACTGCCGGTGAACGACATGTACAACAATGACGTCCGCATTCGCGAGGATGGGCGCGTGCTGTCGAGGATGTATCTGATGCAGGTGAAAGCCCCAGCTGATGCTCGCTCGCCAGACGATGTCTATCAAATTCTAGCATCCGAGCCGGGCGACCAGGCGTTTCGGCCGCTTTCCGAGAGCGAGTGTCCGCTGCTCCGAAAGTAGCAAGCCATGTTCTCAAGATAAGAGACGCTGAATTCGTCAATTTTGTGATTCTATACCTTGCGCCGGTCGTTTGACAGGTGATCCCTAACCGGCGCCCACCTCTCTCGCCCTTGACTGTCAGCACATCCTGCGACACGGTCGGTCTGGCTACCACTCGCGTTAAAGTAGAGGAAAAGGCGCCGTGGTGTTCGGGAAACTCGCAACCAATGAGCGGGCGCGTCGCTTGGGGGATTCGCCAAATCGCGACTGGGAACGGCGAGCCTTGGGTCGCGGAGACGGAGCGCGCTGCGTATATGTCGAGCCGCTAAGGAATTGTGTCGGGAGCCGGTATTCATATTGCCCCGAGGGTAACGTGGCCGTAGCCCCGTGTAGCACCCGCCGTCAGGCGCAGCAGCAGATCAGCCGCGCGAGTGACGAACCAGCGGCACGACCACAGACCGCGCCCGATCCGCGAACATGGGTATCGATGATGACGTAGACTGAATGCTGACATAGGGAGAAAACAAATATGGCAAACCAGGACGACATCGCTCTGATGGCCCACCTCATGCGGCGCGCGGGCTTCGGAGCGTCCCGCGATGAACTCGAAGCCCGCGTGGCCAAAGGGTACGAGGCGACGGTCGAAGAACTGCTGAACCCCGAAAGCCAACCGCCGGTCGATCCCTACGAGCTGCTTCGCTATCAGCCCTCGGCATTGCTGCCGGGCGGTCAGCCGCCGATGGGCAATGTAAACTACATGTATTATCTGGTGACCACGAAGCGCCCCCTGGAGGAGAAGATGGGGCTGTTCTGGCACCATGTTTTGGCCACCGGTAACTCGAAGGTCGACAACTACGACCAATTGCTGGAACAGATCGAATTGTTCCGCCACAACGGAATGGGCAACTATCGCGACCTTCTGCTGAAGATCGCAAAAAACCCCACGATGATCTTCTGGCTTGATAACAATCAGAACCACGGGACCGCGGTGAACGAGAACTGGGGTCGCGAGTTGCTTGAGCTGTTCAGCCTGGGGGCTGGAAACTACACCGAAAAGGACGTCCGCGAGGCGTCACGCGCATTCACCGGCTGGACCTTCGAAACCAAGATCCCGCGACTGCCATATGGGCAATTCCCCTGGAAGTTCGAGTACCGCCCCGAAGATCACGACGATGGCTTGAAGGAATTCCTGGGCCACCGAGGACACCTCAACGGCGAAGACATCATCGATATCATCGTGCAGCAACCGGCCTGCGCCCGCTTCATCTGCCGGCACTTGTACAACTTCTTTGTCGCCGATGAACCTCAAGTACCCGCCTGGTCGCTCGAGGAACCGCGGGACCCGGCGGCGGTGGACGCCTTGGCGAAAGCGTTCCGCAACTCAAACTATGAGATCCGGCCAGTGCTGCGCCTGCTGTTCAACTCAGACTTCTTCAAGAACGCCCGCTACAAGCACCTGAAGTCCCCCGCCGAGGTGGTCGTGGGCACTTTGCGCCTGGTGGGCGGGCACGAGCTGCCGAAGCCGGGGTATGGCGAGATCTCGATGCAGCCCTCCTACATGGGCCAGGACCTACTCAATCCACCGTCCGTCGAAGGGTGGCATACCGGTTCGGAGTGGATAAACAGCGGCTCCTTGATGGCGCGCATCAACTTTGTCGCCGATCAGCTGGGGAATCAGTCACTGCCCGGTGTGCGCGCCATCATCGACCGGCTGAAGGCCAAGGGCACGCTCGTCCCGGAGCGACTTGTCAACGAGTGCCTGGACCTGTTGGGCCCGATCGAGGTCCGGCCCGACACCCGGAAGGAGCTGAACGATCAAGCCAAACAGTGGGGTCAGTTGAGCTGGGACAGCGAACCGAACGCCCAAACGGCCGCCCTGCGTGCCACCCAGATGATGCAACTGATCGTTGCGACGAGAGAGTATCAATTTGCCTGAGATTCAATAGTGATAAAGGAGGAACATTCGATGGCGGCAGCCCAAAAGGACCCCGTACTTGTGGTGGTCCAACTCACCGGTGGTAACGACTATCTTAACACGGTGATCCCCTACAATAATTCGCTCTACCAGGATAATCGCAAAGCGGTTGGGATACCCGAAAGCCAGATCCTGGCGATCGACAACGAGTACGGCTTCCCGCAATACCTCGCCCCGATGAAGAAGATCTGGGATGAGGGCAAACTCGCGATTATGCATGGCGTCGGCTATCTCAATTCGCCGCGCTCGCATTTCCGCTCCATGGACATCTGGCACACCTGTGAGGCGGAGAAGGTCGGCACCGAGGGCTGGCTCGGTCGCGTGGTGCGTGAGTTCGACCCGAAGAAAGAGAACGTGGTCACCGCGGTGAGTTTCGGTCCCTGCCTGTTCCGCGCCTTGGCGGTGCCCGGGGTACCCGTGGCGTGCGTTGCCGGCGCGCTGGAAAACTACGGCTTCCTGCCAAACATTCAGGAGCCGACGCAGCGCCAGCAGGTGCTGGATCGTTTCTCTCGCATGTATCAGCCGATCGAAGGTAGCGGTGTGATGGAATATCTGGGCACCACCGGCCTGGATTCACTGCGCGGCGCGGATATCCTAAAAGTGGCGCCGTCGCTTTATAAGTCCGACGTGAAGTATCCCAACACGACGATCGCCAGCAAGCTGCGGGGGATCGCCCAGGTTCATCTTGCCGGCCTAGGCACACGTGTATTCTATTGCGACCACGGCAGCTTCGACAGCCATGCTGGACAGAACCCCCTTCACGCCAAGCTGTGGGCCGACGTGTCGGAAGGACTTGACGCTTTCATGACAGACCTCCGGCAGCATGACGCGGCCGACAACGTTATCGTGCTGATGTTCTCGGAATTCGGTCGTCGCGTGCGCGACAACGGATCCGGCACGGATCATGGTGCGGCCGGAGCGACTTTCGTGTTCGGTGACAAAGTCAAAGGTGGTCACTACGGCGAATACCCGTCGCTGGCAGCCGAACATCTGGTCCAGGGCGACCTCAATCCGAGCATGGACTTCCGCGGCATATATTCGACGATCCTGGACAAATGGTTGAAATTAAATCCGGTCCCGATCGTCAACGGCAGCTATGAGCGGCAAGCCTTCCTGAACTAGCAAAAACCTACAGTCAGCTACCTCGTTCCCGAGGAGGGGGCTGGGATATCGGCCAAGGGAACGAGGTCTGCCAGTGGTGAACGTCTCGCAAATAGGGTTTCGGATAACCGGACCAAATTAATGGGAGGGCATGATGCCGCTTACGACGGTCGCAAACGGACGGACTTATGATTGGAGCCACGCTGTGGGACGGGCCTCGGCAACCGGCACTGGCTTCAACTATCCACAGACGATGTGTCTCGGCAGCGATGGAGATGTCTTCGTCGCCAATCGGGGGAACGAAAACAACTTCGGCCAGCGGGTGAACCGGGTGAAGCTGGGCGCCCCCGGCGAGGAGGAGTTGCTGGCTGAATTCTTCGAATGGGGTGAAGGGGAAGGACGCTCAACCTGGCCGTTCGGCGTCGCGGTCGACGGCGCCAACACCGTGTACGTGTCAGACGAATGGACCAATACGATCTCAGTGTTCCATAGTAATGGCTCGTTCATGCGGGCCTGGGGAAAGACGGGCAGCGGCGATGGCGAGTTGCTCCGGCCGGCTGGCCTGATATGCGATGCGAACGGAAACGTCATCGTCGTGGACAGCGGGAACAATCGGCTCCAGGTCTTCACCCCTGACGGGAAATTCGTGGCCAAATACGGCAAGGCCGGGGCCGGTGACGGTGAATTCAACCAGCCTTGGGGGATCACGCTCGACCAGGCCGGCAATATCTACGTGGCAGACTGGAAGAACCATCGGGTCCAGAAACTGTCCCCCGAGGGTGGGTTTCTGATGAAGATTGGCGAATACGGTACGGTCCCGGCCCCGCCAGATTCCTATGCCGTAACCTACCTCGGACCCTATCTCTCAAGCACGCTTCCGGCGGAATATCCCAAGGCCGGGCTGCTCAATCATCCGACCGATGTCGCGGTGGATAGTGATGGCGATATCTACATAGCGGACTGGGGCAATCATCGGATCAGCATCTTCGACTCTCAGGGACGGCCGCTGACCAATCTCATGGGCGATGCCCAGGTGATGTCCAAGTGGGGCCAACAGAGTATCGACGCCAATCCCGACATGATGAAGGCGCTGCGTCGGGTGAGAAATTTGGAACCGCAGTGGCGGTTTTGCTTCCCGACGGCGGTCGACTTCAATCCGAAAACCGACGAGATCATTGTCGCCGACAGTCAGCGCAACAGGTTGCAGATCTATCGGAAGGTTCGCGACTACGTTGATTTCCAGGCGAATCTCTAGCGACTTGCTGAACGATTGACCTGCTTTTTGATCCGAGCGCTTCTGCCTCCCTGACTACACCGGAGGCAGAAGTGCCTTGCCGCTCAGACACAGCTCGGCCTCAAAGCCGGGCAGGCGCTAGGCGGTTAGCCCACACCAATAGATGCAGTCGGCGCCTAGAAGCCTGTCGAAGAGCCATCTGAGAGGCGATTTGCCGGGACATCCCGCTGCAATACAGCCAAATCGCTGTAGGACTCGCAGCACTGCGGGATGCGACAACGACCTGCTGCGACACTATTACGAATAGTGCGATGGCTCGGCGTCCAGCATATGGGTGTGGATCTGGTTCCGCGATGGCTCGTCGGCAATAAGTCGATCACCTGGAGCTGGCCTCGCTTAATATTAACGACATTTCACCGTCACGACACCAAAATAAGCTGCGCTCATACCCATGTTTACTGCGAAGATGATGGAGATTGTTGTGAGTAAAGTTAGTCCTTCCGCGTCGTCGAACGCTGACTTCGAGCGGTTCGTTTACGCGGATGTCGCGACGGAGCCAAGCGGAATGGAACTGAGCGTTCTGTCCGCATTATCGCGGCGGGGCCTCGATCCGTGGCAGGAAGCTCAACGGCTTGCGCAGCTTCCCCCGTTTGCGGCGGCTGACGGCTTGGCCGAGATTCTTCGCGCGGTTCCTGCCGTTCAGGCATTGCGCTTAGATGCGAAAGCGATTGCCGAGCGCCTAGTGGCACTGCTTCCTGTCCAGGGCAGCGTCACGGGAGGACAGTTCCCGCCCAAGCTGGCGGCAACGCGGGTGCAAGTGCCACGTGGGCTTACTCTTTTGATGATGGCCGCGGTCTTTGGCGGCTTGCTTGTGCCTCTTTTGATGCCGAAGCAAGCTGAACCGGTCGCGCCCACGTCTTGGATTGCGGACGCTCCCAAGGCGCCTGTAAAGCCCCAGGCAGTCGCCGAGCCGACAGCCAGTTTAACCTTACCTGGGCATCCTGGAGGGCCCACCACAACTACACCGCGCTAAAATGATCGCACTCGGAAATTGCAAAACTCGCCAGCCCCCGACAGCCATCCTCGAGCGGGTCGT
This sequence comes from uncultured Alphaproteobacteria bacterium, assembly GCA_963772355.1. GTDB lineage: Bacteria > Pseudomonadota > Alphaproteobacteria > Acetobacterales > Acetobacteraceae > Rhodopila. The sequence goes on from CAVYXX010000045.1 coordinate 146,307, forward strand.
TTACGTAGCTTTAAGTAAGTTGACCCGTCATGTCGGCACCTCCGGTGGCGCAGTCGGTTCTGCCGCGTCAGGGGGCTTGTCCGGAAGGATGCTGTCGGCGGCGGCCTGAAGAAATTCTTGCGACAGGGCCGGGTCGTCGGCCAAGCGGCCAAGTACAACCGCACCAACCATAGTGGAAAGCGCAGCTAACGCCCGTTTCTTGTCTTGGCCCGGTAAGCACCGGCTCAAAGCATCGAGCATGCCGCCCAGCGCGTACCCGATCGCTTGCCGAGAGCTCGGACGGCGGGCAACGTCGGGGCCAAGCGTGGTAAGCGGACAGCAATGGGCTGACGCCAGGCGTTCGGGATCCAGATAGTCTCGGACAATGGCCTCCAGCGCGGCCTCGCGATCGGGCGAGCGGCTGATCCGGTCCCACTTACTGGCCGCTTTCTCCAGCAGGAATTGGGACACTTCGGCGGCCAATGCCTGCTTCGAGGGGAAGTGTAGATAGAAGCCACCGTGCGTTAGTCCGGCCTCCTTCATCACGGCGTCCACGCCAATGCCGTCGATGCCGTGCTCGCGGAATAGATCACCAGCGGCAGCCAGGATGCGTTGGCGGGTTTCTGCTCTTCGTTGCGTCGGTTCGGCCATGGGTGTGACCCTGCTATCGGATGACGTCATTATTTAAGCGCTTAACTCAATCATATGACGACCGTCATCTTGGACGCAAGCCTTCTGGAGTTTCGGCATGATATCTCGGCTGATCGCCCGCCTGTTCGCAGGGCGCGTGCATTACGCGTGGGTGGTTGTTGCGGTGATGTTCGTCGTGATCCTCGCCTCGGTCGGCGTGCGGGCGGCGCCTGGTGTGCTCATCGTGCCGTTACAAGCGGCGTTCGGCTGGAACGCTGCGGTGATCTCCGGTGCGGTGTCGTTGAACATCCTGCTGTTCGGTCTTGTGGGGCCGTTCGCTGCCGGGTTGATCCAGACGATCGGGTTGAAGCGGACGGTCCTGCTCTCGATGGTCCTGCTGGTGATCGGCGCCGGGCTCAGCGCATTCGTCAGCGAGATCTGGCAGTTGTACCTTACCTGGGGCCTGCTGGTCGGACTTGGCTCCGGTGCGGGCATGGTCGGACTGGCGACGGCAATCGCCAACCGCTGGTTCGTGCACAGGCGAGGATTGGTGGTCGGGCTGCTGACGGCGAGCAATGCCTCGGGGCAGTTGATCTTCCTCCCGTTGCTGGCCAGCCTTGTGGTCTCCCATAGCTGGCACATCGTGCCGCTGGTGGTCGCAGGCACGATCCTGGCGCTGATCCCGGTGGTGGTCCTGATGTTGCCCGAAAGCCCAGCCGCAATCGGGATCGGCGCGTTTGGCTCGGATGAGGTCGTGGAACTGCCGCCGCGCTCGGGCAACCCGGTCGTGATCGCGATCGCCGGGTTGATCCGCGGTGCAAGGTCGCTCGATTTCTGGTTGTTGTTCATTACGTTTGCGGTCTGCGGCTTTTCGACCAATGGCCTGGTGGCGACGCATCTGATCCCGTTCTGCATCGATCACGGCATCCCCGCGGTAAGTGCCGCCAGTCTATTGGCTGCGATGGGGGTGTTCGACCTGGTGGGGACCACGGTCTCCGGATACCTGACCGACCGCTATGATTCGCGGATCTTGCTGTTCTGGTATTACGGGTTGCGCGGACTGTCGCTGGTGGCGCTGCCCTTCACGCATTTCGACGTGGTCAGTCTGGGGATTTTTGCGGCGTTCTACGGGCTGGACTGGGTCGCCACGGTCCCTCCAACGGTGACCCTGACAAACGAGGTGTTCGGCAAGAGGGATGCCCCGGTGATCGTCTCCTGGATCGTCGCCGGACATCAAATTGGGGGCGCCCTCGCAGCCCTCGGAGCAGGCGAGACGCGCTATCTCACGGGAAGCTACGTCCCGGCATTTCTGGCGAGCGGGGTTGCCTGCCTGATGGCAGCGATCATGGTGCTGAGAATCGCGCGCCGGCGGACGGTCGTAGCTTTGGCGGAGTGATCAGCCGGCAAACTCAGGCTGAAACTGATCTATCGTCGCGCGGGCAAACGCCTGGATGTAGTCGACCAACATGTCCGAACTCTGCCCGGCGATGTTTTGATCGGCGGCCGCGATGGCGCGCGCGATCGCGGCGTGCAAGCGCGCTGCCAGCGGCAGGTCAGCGGCTTGTTTGTAGTGCATGTACCAGAACCGGCGGGAGAGCCCATTCATCAGGTTCATCGCCGACGCGGCGAACTCGTTGCCGGCTGCGTCCAGCACCAGCAGGTTGAATTCGCGATCCAGGCGCATAAAAGCGATGTCGTCGGCATTCCGCGCCGCGCCGTCCATACCGTCCGCGATCGCCACGAACTGCAGGCGCTGGGACACCGTGGCGCGTTTGGCCGCGGAGCGCCCGAGGAAGCGCTCGATCTCCCGGCGTGCTTCCAGGAGGCGAAGTTGGCGGATCGGATCGATTTCGGAAACCACGATCCCACGCCGCGGCATAATCACCACCAGCCACTCGCGGGCCAACCGCTGGAGGGCCTCACGGATAGGGGTTCGACCGACACCGAGGCGACGGCTGAGGATCGCCTCGGACACGACGCTGCCGGGCGGGATGCGCAGGGTGACGATCTCTTCTTCCAGCGCGCGATAGGCTTTTTCCGTCAGCGTCTCGGCCTGGAGGAGTTCGTCGTGGTTTGGCAGGATGTCCATCTAAAGGTCGGCTAGCCTGATCCAGACGCCGATCGCGGTCGCCACCACGAGACCGGCCACAATTACAGGGAAGCTCGGCGGCCATTGGGTGAGTTGGCCGGCGCACAGGATCCACAGCACGAAGCAGCCGACGGCAATGACGTAGCCGCCGACCAGAGAGGCCACGTTGCGCTTGCGCGGCGCGCGGTCTCGGACGGTGATGGCCACAGGGCTATTCCGCGGCCATCGGCTGGGAGCGGGCGCCCCTGAGCCTCGGCAAATCGTGGCGGATGAAGCGTGAGTCGTAGCCGTTGAAGAGATGACCGAGCAGGCCTCGGTTCAGGTCGCTGGTGCCGAAGAGCCAGTCGGCGAAGGGATAGGTCAGGTTCATGTTGCGGTTCATCATGATCGCCGTGTTGTGGTGGGCGATATGATGGCGGCGGATGGTGTTGACGAAAGGCACATGGCGCAGGATGCGGTCATCCTGCACGTGACAGCACCAGTGGAAGAACTCGTAGTTCATGTACATGCCGGCGGCGGTGCAGACGACGAACCAGCCGGCGTTAGCGGACCAAAGTTCCGCCACTATGGCACCCCCGGCGGAGGCTATGACCAGGAAGGCGATCAGGGCGTAGGGCGGGAAGAAGACGATCCGATAGTCTCTGGTGGTGTCATGATACGGCGCTTCATGGGTGAAGAACTGGTGGTGCGCCAGGGTGTGGCGATTGTAGATGCCCATCAGGCCAGGGATCGGGCGATGCATGACCTTGGCGTGAAGGAACCACTCGAAGACGTTGGCCAGGACCACGACGATCGGGATCACCGCGACCTCGGCTAAGGTGGCGGCATGGATGTGCTGGGCGGCATACCACAGTGCGGAGCCTCCGATCAGGTAGATCAGGGCGACGTGGATCAGGCCGTGATAGGCCGGAGCGATCTGGGCCCGGTACATCGCTCGGAAGGCGGCCTGGCGGGGGGACATCATGCGGGCGTCTCCTTAGGGGGATTCTGGACAGACTAACATATCAGTGGTATGTTTCAAGCCCCATGGGTCCGGAAACGGCGATACGCACAATGGCGGGTCAGACGTTGTTCGAAGACCGGGGGGTCATCGAAATGGTTGCAGGCGTAAGAGCATAGCAAAGACAAATGGCGCGACCGCCGACAGATGCCTCAGTCCAAAATTTTTGTGTTGTTTCGACTTTAGTCCTCTTGACCGGCCGCCACACGAAAACTACCTGCCTGGCACTCGAACCAAGGGAGTGCTGGTCGCCAGTACAGCGCTGGGAGACCCGAAGGCTGGGTTCCGTCCGGTCGCCGCGCACTCCCTGCTTCGACAAGCAAAGGGAGTATGATCCATGGCGTTATTTCCCAATCCTTTCAACACGCTCCTTGGACTGCAAGAGGCACTGGAAGCGTTCAGGACGAGTGGGTGGCTACAAGCAAGTCCGAGCGGCACGGGCAGCTATCCACCGCTAAACATATTCCGCAAGAACGACGACTTCATTCTGATCGCCGAATTGCCCGGTATCAACAAGTCCGACCTGGACCTGCAAGTCAAAGGTCGCACAGTGCGGCTCTCGGGCGCAAAGGTCGCCAAGCATGCTGAAAATGCTAGTCTCCATCGACGGGAACGGCTTTCTGGACGCTTCGATCGCTCAATCACATTGCCGGTTGAGATCGATCCCGACGGTGTGAAGGCTGAGTATCACGACGGTATTTTGGCTTTGTCGCTGCCGCGTTCCGAGCGCGACAAGCCACGCTCAATCAAGATTGGCTGAATTTCTGGAGGAACAGATGTCGGAAGCACAGGAATTGACAGTTCGTGAAAAGCAGGAATTGGCTAAAAAAGAAGAAAGAACCGTGCCTGGCCGCTACTTCATTCCACCAGCAGACGTTTTCGAAACGGACGAGGCGCTGACCGTGATCTTGGAGATGCCGGGCGTCGAGAAGAATGATTTAAGTATCGCACTGGAGGACGATACATTGCGGGTTGAAGGCAAGATCGATTTCTCGAAGTACCAGGGGATGGAGCCTGTCTACACCGAGTATATCGTCGGGCATTACGCGCGCGGATTTACACTGTCAGGAAAGATCGACCGCGATGGCATCACCGCACAGCTCGACGATGGCGTGCTGACACTGAGACTACCCAAAGCAAAGGAAGCGATGCCGCGACGCATCGTTATCAACTGAAGCCACTGGTGCCCGGGCCTTGCGCGAACGTCAATAGCGCGCTCGGGCACCTCGCAGCGTGAAAAAGAGCGCAGCCGCGGTTATCCACAGCAGTGGCGGTGCTTGGCAGCCGACCCTATTTCACGGCGCTGCCCCTTCCCTCCGGCGGTTTCGGTGCTATGACGCGCCCGCCACCCGGATCGGAGCCGCGTCCATGGAATATTCCCGCCATTTCAAGTTCTTGATCTGCGCCCCCGCATTCGACCCGGCGGACCTGGAAGGCCAGCGCCTTCAGGCGATCACAGAGGAGATCGAGCAAGACGGCTATGGCGTCATGAAGGCGCGCAAGGTCGATGACGCCGAACTGGTGATCCAGACCGACGCCGCGGTGGGCTGTGTGCTGCTGGACTGGGGCAGGCGCGGGCCGCAGGGCAAGATGGCCCGCCTCGTTTCGCAGATCCGCAAGCGCGGTCTCGACATGCCGATCATCATCCTGGTCCGCCACCATCGGCTGGAGGACATCCCGGTCGATGTGCTGCGCGAGGCTGACGGTTATGTATTCCTCGCCGAGGAAACGCCGGACTTCATCGCCAAGAATTTGATCAGCCGGCTGCGGCAATACGCCGAGACACTAAAGACCCCGTTCTTCGGCGCGCTAGTGGATTACGCCGAAGAGGGCAACCAACTCTGGACCTGCCCCGGACACAATGGTGGGGTCTTTTATGCGCGCAGCCCAATCGGCCGGATTTTCTTCCAACATCTCGGTGAGGCGGTATTTCGGGACGATCTCGACAACTCGGTGCTCGACCTCGGAGATCTGCTGACGCACGAGGGACCCGCCCTGGCGGCGCAGCAGGAAGCGGCGAAGATCTTTGGCGCTGAGCGGACCTATTTTGTGTTAAACGGGACCTCGTCGTCCAACAAGATCGTTCTGCAGTCGTTACTGACGGAAGATGACCTTGTCTTGTTCGATCGCAACAACCACAAAGCGGCGCATCATGGCGCGCTGTATCTCGGTGGCGCCATCCCGGTGTTCCTGGAAACCGACCGCAACGCGCACGGGCTGATCGGCCCGATCGACTACGAAGCGCTGGACGCCGAACGAATCCGCGAGAAGATCCGCGTCCATCCGCTGGTCACCGATCCGGAAGCATGGCGGCGGGAACGGCCATTCCGCGCGGCCGTGATCGAACAGTGCAGCTATGACGGAACCATCTACAGTGCCCAGACCATCATCGAAAAGCTTGGCCCCCTCTGCGACTATATCCTGTTCGACGAGGCATGGGCGGGCTTCATGAAGTTCCATCCGATCTATCGCGGACGCTTCGCCATGGGGTTGGATGGGCTGGACGCGGCGCATCCCGGCATCATCGCAACCCAGTCGGCCCATAAGCAATTGTCCGGCTTCAGCCAGTCGAGCCAGATCCACGTGAAGGATTTGCACCTGACCGGCCAGCGCCGCCGTGTCGAACATCGCCGGCTCAACGAGATGTTCATGATGCACGCCTCCACCTCGCCGTTCTATCCGCTGTTCGCCTCGCTTGACGTTGGGGCGCAGATGATGAAGGGGCGCCAGGGCGAGGTGCTCTGGGACGACACCATCCGGCTTGGCATAGAGCTGCGCAAGAAACTGCGCGCAGTTGCTCGTGAGTTCGAAGAAACGGAAACGGAGCCCGATCGCCGATGGTTTTTTGATCCGTTCGTACCTGATACGGTCGAGTACGACGGCATGCGGATGGCATGGGAGAATGTGCCGACAGACGATCTCGCCTCCGACCCGCGCTACTGGGAACTTACGCCGAGTGCGGCTTGGCACGGCTATCGGCATGTAAAGCATGACTACGCGATCACGGACCCAAACAAGCTGACCCTGCTGACACCGGGCTTCAACCGGAAAACCGGCGCTTATAGCAAAAACGGTCTCCCTGCCCCGGTGCTTGCGCAATATCTGCGGGAGAATCGCATCGTTGCCGAAAAAAACGACCTCAACAGCATCTTGTTCCTACTGACGCCGGGGGTGGAATCGAGCAAGGCAGGAACCTTGCTCAGCGCACTGGTGTTCTTCAAACGGTTGCACGATGACAACGCAGCGTTGGAGGACGTCATTCCGGAATTCGTCCGTCGGCGCCCCCAGCGGTACGGCGGGATGCGGCTGCGCGACCTGTGCCGGCAGATGCATGCGTTCTATCGCGACGAGGACACCAGCTTGCTGCAGCGCCAGCAGTTCCGACCCGAGCACTTCCCCACGCTCGTGATGCGGCCGCAAGAAGCGGTCCGCCGTCTGGTGAAGAACGAAGTCGATTACCTGCCGATCGACGAACTGTCAGGACGCATCGCAACCACGCTATGGGTGGTTTATCCCCCTGGGATCGCTACGATCGTCCCTGGTGAGCGTCTGGATGAACGGGCGCAACCGATGATAGATTATTTAAAAGTATTCGAACGCGGCACCAACCTGTTCCCCGGCTTCGAAGCTGAGATCCAGGGCGTTTACCGGGAGAAGCAGCCGGACGGTTCCTCGCGGATTTTTACTTATGTAACTGGATAATCGCAGGCCCTCCGGTCCGGCCCTCACCGGGCCCCTCTCGCGCTTCACGGCCAATCTGCTAGCATCGGACCCTCACCAAGGGAAGCATACTTCCTGGCGATACGGGAGGTTACGACATGGAAGCCGCACCACTGGGCGCCGAGTTGGCGCACGAAGTTACAGGCCTTGAACGCGAGACCATTGCTCGAGTTCACGCGTCGGCTGCTGCCGATGCTGATCGCCTGCTATTTCGTCGCCTATCTGGATCGTGTGAATGTCGGCTTCGCGTCGCTGACAATGAACAAGGCGCTGGGTTTTAGCTCAGCGGTCTATGGTTTCGGTGGTGGCATATTCTTCCTTGGTTACTTCATATTCGAAGTTCCCAGCAACCTGTTGCTCAGCAAAATCGGCGCGCGGCGGTGGATCGCCCGGATTTTAGTTACATGGGGCATCATCTCCGGCTGTATGGCACTCGTCACCGGGCCGTGGTCGTTCTATACCCTGCGCTTTCTGCTGGGAGTTGCCGAGGCTGGCTTCTTTCCCGGCATCGTCCTTTACCTGACCTGGTGGTTCCCATCCTACTACCGATCCCGCATCCTCGGTGTGTTCATGGCGGCAATACCGCTTTCCAACATCCTGGGCTCACTGGTGTCCGGCTTCCTGCTCGATCTCGACGGCTGGATGGGGGTCGCTGGCTGGCAATGGCTGTTCATTCTGGAGGCGGCCCCGGCGGTGCTGCTGGGCGTGGCATTCTGGTATACCATGACCGACTGGCCGTCACAGGCACATTGGCTGACCACAGAACAGCGTGACTGGCTGACGGCACGTCTAGACTCGGAGCGGTCCCGGCGCCAAACGATTCGGCATTACAGCCTGACTCAGGCGCTGACGAATAGCCGCGTTTTAATGCTGAGCTTGGCGTATTTCGGCGGCGCCTTCTCCGGCTACGGCATCGCACTGTTCCAGCCGCAGATCGTAAACCGGTTGGCGCACGGCTTCGGCATGACCGGCGTGATCAACGCCATCCCCCCGGTTTTCGCCGTCGTCGCCATGGTGTTGTGGGGCCGGCACTCCGATCGCACGGGCGAGCGTCCGCGTCATGTCGCGCTGGCTTATTCTTTAGGAGCAGCCGGGTTGATCGCGACGGGACTGATGACCGATCCCGTGCTGACCATGACGATGCTGGTGATTGCTGCTATCGGCCTCTCCTCGACGGCGCCGATCTTCTGGAGTTTGCCGACGGCGATGCTGTCCGGCACGGCGGCGGCGGGAGGGATTGCGCTGATCAACGCGCTGGGCAACCTCGGCGGGTTTTTCGGCCCGTACGCGTTCGGACTGATCAAGGACGCAACAGGGGGCAGTTTTACTTATGGCCTGATGGTGCTGGCACTCGGGCCGATTGTGTCGGCAACGATCATCCTGGCGCTGGGACACGATCGGCGGCTGGAACATATTCCCGTACGCGATGTTCCTGCGCGACGATGAGAGAAGCTTAGGCTTTAGGCCATCTCGGCCAGCGCCTCATCAATATCGACGGATGTCAGACACCAGGCATTGTCCAGATACACCACGACGTGGCGCATGAACGGCTCGCTCAGCGCAAGGGCTTTGGTGTCATTTCCTAGATGATCGGCCAGCAGCGCCAACGCCAATTGATGCGGTCCTGGGCCGGCATATGTCCATTCGAACCCGGTCTTGTTGAAGCAGTGGAGATCCGTTCGCGGCGATAGCGGCGCGCCGTCCACTGTCACCTTGGTTCCGCGCAGGGTGCGCTCGCCCTCATAGGTTTTCATCCAACGTCTCCGAACACGATGACCGACCTAATCGCGCGGCCCGCCTTGAGGTCGTCGAAGCCGCGATTGATGTCCTCCAAAGCGATCCGCTGCGTTATCACGCTATCGAGCTTCAGGTCGCCCCGCAGGTAAGAGCGAGCCAGCGCCGGAAAATCCGTCGCTGTCTGTGCGCTGCCGTAGCTGGAGCGGGTGATTCGTTTCTCGCCCATCATCGCGCCCGAACGAAACGAGACCTCCTGGTTCACGCCCACCTTGCCGAGCCAGACGATCTGGCCGCCCAAGCGACAGGCCTCGGTTGAGCAACGAACGATGCCTCGTTCCCCGCTGCTTCCAGCACGCAATCGCCACCGCGCCCGCCGGTGATCGCTCGAACTTCCGCGACCGGGTCCGCCACGCGGGCGTTGACCGTGTGGGTTGCCCCCAAATCCCTGGCCGTTGCCAATTTTGCGTCGTCTAGGTCTACAGCCATGATCTGGGATGCGCCCGCCAATCGCGCGCCCTGCACCGCCGACAGCCCGACCGCGCCACAGCCGATCACTATTGCCGTTTCACCATAGCGCAGGCGGGCGATTTGCGTCGCGGCGCCGACGCCGGTTAGTACGGCGCACCCCAGCAGGCAGGCGCGGTCGAGTGGCATGTTGGGCGGGATTGCGACAGCGCAGGCGTTGGTGACCACGGCATATTCGGCGAACGCAGCAATATACATCATCGTTTGCACCGGTTGGCCGCCTAAGCTCAACCGCGTGGTGCCGTCAAACGCGACAGCCCGAGCGCCTTGGGACACGTACTTGTCGCACAGAATCGGCTGCCCACGCTCACAGTGGAAACAACGGCCGCAATGTGGATTCCACGATAGCACCACATGTTCGCCCATCCGACCAGGATCAACGTCGGGGCCGACGGCTGCGATTATTCCGGCGGCCTCATGTCCAAGCACGATCGGCATAGGATAGACCAACTGGCCCTGGATGACCTCCAGGTCGGTATGGCACAGACCTGCAGCGGCGATTCGCACCAGGACTTCTCCAGCGCGCGGTTGTTCGGCTTCTACCATCTCGATCCGCACTTTCCGGCCGGCTTCGGACAGAACGGCGGCACGGAATTTCAACGTCATTAGGAGATCATCCCCAACACTTAGTTTTCTCGCCTAGGATCAAGCCTAAGCTCCTGCCACAGCGAATGCGCCAACGGCGACGCCGGCCACTCTGGCGGAGCAGTTCGCCGATGAAACTCGTGCGGTCCCTGGAGAGGGCTGTGGCTACCGGCACGGCTTCGACCTCCCCATGCGGTCTTCTTGCAGACCGCTTATCCGTTATCTCAAATAGCCTGCGGCATTCTGTCAACTTCGAACGCGACGCTATTCCGGCCGGTGGCGAAACGATGCCGCTCGCCTGTTATTTGTCTTCTCCCTGGTCGCGCCTGGTGTTGAGGATGTCGTTACAGTCTATTGTGTCTGCGCTTTGCAGCGCCGGGCTGCCGCCGTGATTGCCACTGGCAGTCGGGAGCTGTGATGGCCGCTATCCCACGCGCTAGCCACGACCACGTCGGGCCGAGTTGCATTCCTGGCCTTCCGCCCGGATCCAAAGGGATGGTCGTGGAGCCAGTGACAATCCAAATGACCTTCTTGAAATCGGTCGGCGAGTCGCTGGCGGCAGCTCGCTATCAGGCGCATGATTGCGGCCTTTGGCCGATCCTGGGGTCTATTCGTTGACGCTGCGTTCCTGCGGCGGACTGCCCTGTCGCGGGGGCAAAGATCACCTCAATTCCGCTGCGACGTGCTCAACCCAGGCCAGGTGATATTGCCGCGCTGTTCCGCATGCCTCCCACTTGGGCACTGGATAATATGCCGCGGGCGGCGATTGCGCGGTGAATCCCGACTCTGGCAGGTGGGAGCGGCCCGTTCGCCGATCATCAGGCCACTGAGACGGTTTCTCTGTCCCGCCCGGGCGTAACAATCCCTGACCAAGCCGGACCGGACGTAAGTGCTGATCGAGGCGAGCGTGCAGCAGACACTATGTTTTGCTAGACGAAGCGTCTAAGCTCGACAATTATCTAATCAAAGCCGTTGTCCGGCCAACCTGAAATGCTCTGGCAACGACCTCTCCCGCGCAAAACGGGAGAGGTTCGCGAAGCCAATCAGCCCGTCGCCGGCGCGTTCTTGCCGTGCGCCTTGTGGGAGCTGGCTTTGTGGACCGAGTGATGCGATTTTGCATGGTTTTGAGTCGCGGCCATGACCGGCGACGCAACCAAGGCGGCGACAGGCAGAACAAAAGCCAGCGCGGCGATGAGGCGCTTGAATGAGGTAATCACGAGCGTGTGCTCCGGGGGAAAGGGTGAGGGCCAGCAGGGTTCATAGCCGGGGCGAAGAATGTGCCCTAATCGACTGACAACATTATGCATCGTCTGAGGATGCAAAAGCAAGCAATTTTAAGGGTGAAAGATGTCATCGTGGCATCAAAACAACCCATAGCGGCAGGCCAGCCACAGTTTTTGCCATTTCGGCAGACTTACCGGCTCGTCTAGCCGTTGCCAGCCCCGCTTTTCAAGCGTCAAAAGGATCGCATCGTAGGTTGCACCCATCAAACGAGCCGGCTTCATAGCGACTCGATCGCATCTGTCCATCGCGGTCCAGGCCTGTTGGAAATAGCCGTGGGCGAGCGTCGCTAAACGAGCACACACCGCCGGCAAACCGGGCGCCGTCAAAATCGCCACGGGATCGGCTGGAACATTGGCGTCCAGGAGATATTCCCGCGGTAAATAGATTCGGCCGCGTTCCGCATCCTCTTTGATATCGCGCAAAATGTTAGTTAGTTGCAACGCTCTCCCGAGTGCATGGGCCACCCGGTCCGCGGCCGGGGAGGCGTCACCAAATGTCCGGACTGACAGACGCCCGACCGCCGAGGCTACGCGATCGCAATAAAGATCCAGGGCGGCGATGTCCGGCGCCACGACGACGGTCTCCGCATCCGTCTGCATCCCATCGATGACGGCGACAAAATCCTCCGCTCGCAACTGAAACCGAGAAACCGCGGCGGCCAGTACACGCGTCACCGGCCCTTCCGTTCGGCCCTCATACAACGCCGCGATATTGTCCCGCCAGACCGCAAGAGCGAGTTGTTTCGTTTCGATAGTACCCGCCTCGTCGGCGATGTCATCGACGATCCGGCAGAACGCGTAGATCGCATACATCGCGTGACGACGATCCGGGGGAAGCACCCGCATGCCATGGTAGAACGATGTGCCTGCGGAACGCACGATAGCCTCAACCGCGTCCAGATCTTCCTGGGCGGCGCCGAGCGGCGTTGATGGCTTGGTCATATTAAGTATAACATCGAGCCCAGGACGCTCAGAACAGCATCGCTCTTGCGCAGCTTAACCCGGCTCGACAAGGGATCGTTATGCCGAAGCCGACGCGCTAACCGCTTCGCAAGACCATGAATAACACCCGTTTCCAAGCGAAGGCGGGCGTTCCGGACGACTTTAGGCAGTTCCGACGCGGTATGGTTCATCCTGTCGATGCGGTCCAGCAGCGTGACGAACAGGCCGCGCAGTGATGGCGTCTCGGCGGCAAGCTTCAGATCGTCTACTGCCGCGCCAAAATGATCGAACAGTGATTGCGGCAAGTAGCAGCGATCCAGCTCCGCGAGATCTTTCGCGCAATCCTGAATATGATTTAAGATCTGTAACGACGTGCAAAGCGGATCGGAGGACAAATAGCAATGATGATCTTCACCGTGCAGATCAAGCACGTAGCGTCCCACCGGCGCGGCCGAGTAGCGACAGTAGCTGTACAACTCGTCGATCGTCGCATATCGAGACTTAGTCGCATCCTGGCGAAAGGCGATCAGCAGGTCGGTGGCATGCGTCGGCGTCACACCGGTTTCCTGGAGGCTGGCGCGCAACGCCGTAGCGCTCGGTGACCCATTGGGCCGGCGACCAAGCAAAACGTCTTCCATGACGTCGAGGCGTTCGAGCTTGTCCGGGGGAGACAAAGTGGACGAGTTGGCGATGTCATCGGCATTCCGGGCGAACGTGTAGTAACGGTGCATCGGCTCGCGATACTTCCGCGCAATGATGACCGAGCCGACAGGGAAATTTTCGTCCCGAGGACCTTTGCCAGACCAGGTCTCTACGTCCTCGATAACTAAGCGACCCGGTTCGCTCACCCAACGGTGTCCTGGTAGGCGCGTCCTTTCCAGGCGACACCACGGCCGAGATAATGGTTCGCCGCCGACCCGATTGTCGCCGCCATATAAAACGTCGCGACCAGCGGCAGAAACGGCGACCAAAGCGGCGATCTACCGAACCGACTGAGCGTTGGGAGATAGCAGACTGAAAGCGTCGCCCACGCGGCCAGTCCGCACCAGAATGCGGTGCCTCGTCCGAACAGCGCTAGCGCTGGCGGCAACAGCCAGATCAAGGCCATGCCGAACGTCGTCAGGGCTAGCAAGAGAAGGGAATAGCGAAGCTGGACGAAGGCGGTTCGCGAGACCATCCGCCAGATGTCGGCTATCGACGGATACGGCCGGACCGAACGCCCTAAGGCTGCATGGCCGAGCCAGATCCTGCCGCCTTTCTTCACCGCCGCTGCCAATGCGACATCGTCGATCAACGCCCCTCTCACGCTTTCGATGCCGCCGATTCGCCGCAAAGCCTGGCGCCTGATCAGGATACTCCCGCCAGCCGCCGCAGCGGTGGCTTTGAGGCCGTCGTTCACCCATTCAAACGGGTAGAGCAACTGAAAGAAGAAAACGAATGCCGGCACAAGCGCCCGCTCTGCCCAACTATCACACGCCAGTTTCACCATCTCGGAAACCAGATCAAGTCCACTCCGCTCGATCTTGCATACAAGAGATGACAGATGAGCCGGTTCGTGAACGATATCGGCGTCGGTCAGCAGGACAAGGTCCGCCCCTCCTGCTTCGGCCACGCCTTGCGACACGGCCCATAATTTCCCGCTCCATCCCGCCGGGCGTGGAGCGCTGGTGATCACGGTCAGATGAGAATCACCGATCGATCGCGCAATGTCGCCGGTGCCGTCCGTGCTGTTGTCGTCCGTCAGGATCACCCGAAATGGCCCGGCATAATCCTGCGCGAGAAGCGACCGCAGGCTGGCCTCTATGAGCGGCGCTTCGTCGCGCGCCGGCACCACAACCGCGACGGACGGCGTGGTGGCGGGATAGGCGGTGGGCAGCACGGGTCCAGCCTGCCAGAATATTCCGCGCGCAATCAGCAGATAGAGCCAGACCAGCACGACCAAGATCGACGCTACGGTCATCTGGCCAACATGCCATTGCTTCTAAACCAAGCCACCGCCTCCTCGACCGCCAAGCGCGCGGGGCGGAATTTGTAGCCCAGTTCCGATTCGGCTTTCGCCGATGAATAGAACATCTTCTTGCGGGCCATCTTAAGATGGTCACGCGTCATGAGCGGGGCGATACCGGTCAGCCTCGCTGTTTTCTCCATCATGAAGGCCGCTGGCCAGGTCACGGCTTCCGGCAATCGGATGGACGGCGGACGGCGATGCACCACATCTGCAACGAGCCCAAGGATATCCTTCAGCAGCATGTTCTCGCCGCCCAGAATGTAGCGCTCTCCCACCCTTCCCTTCTCCAGGGCCAGCGCGTGGCCCTCAGCGACGTCGTCGACGTGGACGATATTGAGGCCGGTGTCGATATAGAACGGCACACGCCCGGCGGCGGCATCCAGCACCATTTTCCCCGTCGGCGTCGGCTTGATGTCGCGCGGCCCGACGGGGGAGGACGGATTGACTACCACCACCGGGAACGATTCTCGCCGAGCCAAATCCAGGACCGCTTGCTCGGCAAGGTATTTGGAGCGTTTGTAAATGCCGACAAAATCAGCTTCGTTGGCCGGCGTCGTCTCGTCGGCCGGCGTGCCGTCGCCGATCTGGCCAAGTGCGGCGACGGAACTGCAATGGATGATACGCTCGGCGCCCGCCTCCGCTGCGACGCGGACCATTGCCAGCGCGCCGTCGACATTGGCTCGCAGCATCGCGTCAGGATTCGGCACCCAAATCCGATAGTCGGCCGCGACGTGAACAACATACCGGCAACCGGCGGCCGCGCGACGCAGCGAATCGGGCTCGGTGAGGTCGCCGGTGACGATCTCGGCCTCCAGACCGCTCAAATTTCGCCGGTCGCTCGACGGCCGCGCCAGCAGGCGCAGGCTGTGGCCGCGCGCGGCCAGCGTCCGCGCGACGGCAGAGCCGACAAAGCCGGTGGCCCCGGTGACCAGGGTCGTCATTGCTGTTCCATCCTTCCTGAGCCTGACGGTGCAGAGCGGAACGTCCCAAGCGCGTCAATTATGCGAGCGAACACGAGCGTGATCGGGCTGAGCGAATTTTAGGCGCACCTCCATAGACCAAGGTCCGGTCCCGGGAACAGACCTGGCTTGCCCCATCAGCGCGGCGCGGGCAGAAGCCTCCCTTCATGAAACGCTTGTCTTATGTCCTGGCGCTCCTGGGCCTCCTCATCGCGCTACTGCTGGTGGCCTATTACGGGCTCGGCAATGTCGTGTCCGCGGTAAGCCGGATCGGCTGGCCAGAATTCGGGGTGATACTCGGGTGGCAGATCGGTACTGTTCGTGGTCCTCGGTCTTGCCTGGGACGTGATCACGCCAGCCAAAACCGTGCGCAGGCCTTGGGTCTTGATTTGGGGCCGCATGGTGCGCGACGCCTCCGCCAACTGCCTGCCATTCTCGCAAGTCGGCGGGTTCGTATTTGGCGCCCGCGCGGTAACATTGCACGGCGTCGCATGGCAGACCGCAACTGCGTCCACCGTCGTCGATGTTACGGCGGAATTCCTGGCCCAGATCGCCTTCACATGCATTGGACTCGGGATTTTGCTGGTGCGGGCGCCGGCGTCGGGTATCGCGGTGCCGGCCGAGATCGGGATCGGGCTCGCTGTACTGGCATGTTTCGGCTTTGTCTGGGCGCAGCAGGGTGCCGCACCATTATTCGCCCGTCTGGGCCGCCGCATCGCTGGCAGGTGGTTTGAGAACGCCGAGGAACGAATGGATGTGCTGCAGGCGGAACTAGGGTTGATCTACGGCCACGCGGGCAAACTGGCACTGGGTTTCCTTTTGCACCTTATCGGCTGGATCGGCACTGGCGTCGCGGGATGGATCGCTTACCGAGCCCTGGCTGTGCCGATCGACTTCGATGATGCGCTGGCAATCGAAGCCCTACTGAGCGCAGCGGCCGCCGTCGCCTTCCTTGTGCCGGTAAACGCAGGGGTGCAAGAGGCCGGCTACGCAGGGCTCGGTGCGATCTTCGGTGTTCCGCCGGAAATGTCCCTCGCCGTCTCCCTCGTGCGCCGGGCGAGGGACATCGCGATAGGGGTGCCGATCTTGCTGTTGTGGCAGTTCGTGGAGATGCGACGCCTCCGAGTGCGGCGCGCCTCAACGGAGACAGGGTAACCGCGTCATTGACGGAACGGTCGCGCGGCGGCATTTCTCCGCCCCATGCGCGTCGCAGCCATTCTCGTCGCCGCCGGTTCAGGCTCCCGTTTCGGTTCCGAGGTGCCGAAGCAGTTCCTGATGGTCGCCGGGAAGCCAGTGATTCGCCACGCGGCGGAAGCCTTGGTTGCGCACGTGTCGCTGCTGCAACCGGTCGGCGACGCTGCTCCGATCGAGGCCGCCCTGGCAGATGTCAACGGATGCCTGCCGGTGGTCCAAGGGGGCGCCACCCGCCAGGACAGCGTCTGCGCCGGTCTGGAGGCTCTGGTCCCGCATGAGCCCGACATCGTGCTGGTCCACGACGCCGCCCGGCCCGTGATACCGGAGGGTACGATACCTGCTTTGCTGGCTGCATTGATGGAATCGCCAGGAGCGATTCCGGCAGCCCCGGTTGGCGACACGCTGAAGCGGGTGGTGCGCGGCATCATCACCGAGACCATACCGCGGGCCGGGCTGTTCCGCGCCCAGACCCCGCAGGCCTTTCGGTTCGACAGGCTTCTCGCTGCGCACAGGGCAGGCCTGACGGGTGCGACTGACGATGCCTCGCTGATGGAAGCCGCTGGAGAAACCGTGGAAGTGGTGCCGGGGTCCGACGACAACATCAAGCTGACCTTTCCGGAAGACCTTGTCCGACTGGAGCGTATCTTGGCAGTTCCGCTGGTCACACGCGTCGGCACCGGGTTCGATGTCCATCGGTTCGAGGCCGATCGCCCCCTGGTGCTCTGCGGTATAATGGTGCCGGATGAAAGAGGATTGGCGGGCCACTCGGATGCCGACGTCGGCATACATGCGCTATGTGATGCGATCTACGGCGCGCTGGCAGAGGGCGATATCGGCCGGCATTTCCCGCCCGAAGAAGCGTCCTGGAAAGACGCCGACAGTGCCCGCTTCCTGACCCATGCGGCCGAGCGGATCGTCGCGCGGGGCGGCCGGCTGGCCAATGCCGATGTCACGCTGATCTGCGAGCGGCCAAAGATCACGCCTCACGCCGCAGCAATGATCAACCGCCTCGCCTCGCTGCTATACGTCGAGCCCTCGCGTATTTCGGTAAAGGCAACGACCACAGAAAAACTTGGCTTTACCGGTCGCGGCGAGGGCATCGCCGCCCAGGCTGTGGTATCCATCCTCGTTCCAGAATGACCCATGTCGCCGGAGAGCGCGAGACCATGACGAAGTGCACCACGTTAGCGGCGGTGTTGGCCATTAGCCTAGTGGCGGGGTGTGTCCAAAACCAGGCGCCTGACGTAAGCCCGTACCCGGCGGTCCCGCCGTTGATCTCCGAAGAAATCCCGAAACCGCCGGTGACGGCAGAGCCGCTGATGTGGCAGCCCGGACACTGGGACTGGAATGGCACGGGCTATGTTTGGGCAAAGGGGCAATATGTGCCGGCGGCTGGGCACGGCAGCCTGTGGATGCCTGGATGGTGGTCGCGTACTCCTAATGGCTGGACCTGGATGGCGCCGCACTGGCTGTCTTGATCAGGTAGTCTAGGTGACGCCAGCCGGGTTGCCGAGCGGATCAAGGAAGCGATAGCGGCCAGGCACTCATAGATGTGATGGCGGAAAACCCCTACCTCGAATGGGTCGAGACCTTCGTCAAGGCGCTTCGTATGGGGGAGGCGATCAGCCAGCCGACCGTGCGTGGCCCATCTCCGGTGGCGATCGAAGCGCCTAAGGCGTTAATATTTGCGCCGCATCCCGACGACGAAGTCATTACGGGCGCGCTGCCGCTGCGCCTGATGCGTGAACAGAGATTTGCCGTGATCGATGTCGCGGTGACGCTCGGGAGCCGGGTGGATCGTCGGGCGCAGCGCTCGATGGAGCTGCAGGCGGCCTGCGCCTCCATTGGCTTTGGCTTGGTTCACCTCGGCCGAGCCGGCCTGGAGGGGATCAACCTTGAGGCTCGCGAGCGCGATCCCGCGGGGTGGGATGCAGCGGTTACTGCAATCGCTGGTGTGCTGGCGGCCGAGCAGCCCGATGTCGTCTTCCTTCCACACGCCGCCGACTGGAACGCCACCCACATCGGTGTTCATCACCTCGTCGTCGAGGCAATGCGTTGCTTGCCTGGACTTGTCTGTCGTGTCGTCGAAACGGAGGTACTGGGCCGCGATGACGGCGCCGAATTTTATGGTGGAATCGACGCCGGCCGACGTGGCGGATCTGGTGGCGGCGTTGTCGCTGCACGCGGGCGAAATCACGCGGAACGCTTATCACCTGCGCCTGCCGGCCTGGATGATGGACAATCTGCGCCGCGGGACGGAGCTGATTGGCGGCCAAGGTGCCTCAGCGCCCCAATTTGTGTTCGCCACGCTCTACCGGCTGCGCGGTTGGAAAGACGGGGACTTCCACGACGTGCTCGAAAAAGGTCGGGCCATCTCCGCGGAAGACAGCCTGGAAGAGCTGATTCCCATCGTCAAGCGAGGCGGAGTTTGAGCCTTGCAGGTCTACCTGGTGGCTCTACACGCTACGTTGCAGGGCACGCCATTCGGAGAGTGGCATCTGCGTTTCAGCCGGCGCCGGTGCGTCTGGTAGCATGGCGATGTATTCCAATGAATGTCCGTCTGGGTCATCGAAGTAGACGCTTGCCGCCGGTATCCAGGGGATGACTTCAGGCTCATTGATTGGCTGACCGGTGAGGCCTGTGGGCCGAAGCCCGGCATCCTTTAGCGCCGCGATCGATGCGATTGCGTCTGCAACATCGACCTGGAAAGCGTAGTGGAGTTTCATTCCCATTGGTGAGGTGAGCGTGCTCCAGAGCCCGAGCATCGCCTGTCTTGGCTGCCCGATCCAGAAGAAGGCGACATGCCTTTCAGGGACGGTATGAGCCAGCGTGAGACCAACGACATCGCGGTAGAACCGGATCGAGCGGTCGAGATCGCTGACCGTGATGTGGGTCTCCCACAAGCCACCGATGGGCACGAGAGCCACGATGTCCTCCGTTCCAGTTCGATCCAGACGGCCATGACGGTCGTCGTTAGATCAATTTTTTCAATGGGCGTCTGAATTTGAAGATGCCGGTTGAAAATAGTAGTCCCCTGTCACCGTGGCAGCGACATTCCACGTCTCCACACGGATCTTCCACGTTGAGCCGTCGCGCACGTCGGTGGTGGTCCAAAAGCCCCTTAGATGAACCGGAGCGCCAACGCCTTGAAATGTGCCGGACCAACTGCCACCCCTTATCAGCGCATCATTGCCGACCGCCACGACGCGTTCGAGCTTCGACGGGTCCGGACGATAGTGCTTGAAAGTATCCGCGAGCGCTTTCTCGATCGCCGGCCGGCCGGAAATCGGACCGTTGGTCGTGAATATGACTGCGTCTTCGGTATAAAGCGCGGCTAACGCAGTGGCATCATGCTCAAGAAGCGCTTTGTTGTACGCCCTGAGATTATCCTCTCCCGCTAGCCTTGCGTCCTGGTCGGACGTTTGCTGCGCCGCGGCCGGCACCAGTCCGACTATCAGAGCGAGCGTGATTGTGACTGACCGCAACATCCCTTCCTCCTTCGCAATTCTTCCGAGAGCGGCGCGAACAGTCAGCGCCGGCCAGTCCTGGCATCTTCGTCATTCCCCAGTGCCATACAAGGGAGAAACAGCTCGTCAGAAGCCGCATCTTCCGATCGGAATTTCGAAACACAAGATCTTCGATACAAGCTAAGTTCCGCCATCAGGCACTGCATAGGCTCGCGAGACCGCCCCTCCGACGGATACCATGGGACCGACCGTCCCGGCAGGTCGGCCGCCTCCTAGCCTGTCGCGGCCCGGATGAACGATCCCGCTTTGGCGATGCGCGCGGCGTCCGTCGGTGAGTTGCTGGTAGAACAGCGGCCATGCATGGATCATGTTTGGCCAGACTTCCAGCGTTACCCGAACATCCGCCGCGCCGGCCCGCGCGGCGATCTGGATCGAATCGTCGAGCAGGGTCTCGGCACTGCCAACCTGAATGAGTAGCGGCGGCAGACCCTTGAGATCAGCATGGAGCGGGGCGGCAAGAGGTGTCCGTGGCGCTTTCCCACCGAGATACCAGCCGGCCAGCTCCAGGATGTATTCCTTGCTGATCATCGGATCGATCGCTGCCTTGGTGGCGTAGCTCTCGCCTCGCGCTTCCATGTCGATCCAGGGCGAGAGACACCAGCCGCACGCCGGCAACGGCAATCCACGTTCCCGTAGAGAAACCATCACGGCGAGGGTCAGTCCGCCACCGGCGCTATCGCCGCCGATCGCGATCCGCCCAGGCTGCACCCCTTGCGCGAGCAGCCATCGATAGGCCTGAAGCGCATCGTCAAGCGCCGCCGGAAACGGATGCTCCGGCGGCGCCGGTAGTCGATCGCAAGAGTCCGCGCCTGCGCCGCCCGACCGGCCTCCGTCACCATCGCGCGATGGCTAACGATCGATCCGGCACAGAAGCCGCCGCCGTGGAGGTAGAGCAGGACGCGGGAGGCTTCCGCGCCGGGCGCGAAGCTCCATTCCGCTGGCACGCCGTCGGCGCTCACTGGCTCGAGGCGGATATCCTCGGCAACTCGTGTAAGCGTTGCCGAGCGCGTCCATCCGCTCGCGGCGCCCCTCGACACAGGTCGGCCGCGGCGGTCGCGACGCAAGCAGTGCCCGCAAAGCAGCGATCTCATTCTCGCTCATCGTCTCAATCCGTTGGATGCTTGCTGCGGAATCTAAACCGTTTTCACCAAGTGTCGGTAGCCGTGATATCCAAGGAAGGACCGCGGTGAAGATCAGCCCGATCGTTGACAATTACGCGGCTCACGTGTACACAAGGCGTGTTCACATGAGGTGAAGCATGGCCGAAGCGCAGCCTGACAAGTCGCCGCAACGGGTCGGCGTGCGCGAGTTCCGCGGAAACCTGACCGGCTTTCTGCGTCAGGCCCGGCAGGGTCGTTCGTTCCTGATTATGTCTCGCGATCGGGTGCTCGCTGAGGTCGGACCGCCGCCGCAAACGGCTCGGCCTCGTCGGCAGCCGGGCGCTCTTCGCGGCAAAATCCGGATGGCATCCGATTTTGACGCTCTCCCCCCGGACATGCTGGGCGCCATGGAGGGTGAGGAGGGATGAAATTCCTCCTTGATACCCACGCCCTGCTTTGGTGGCTTTCCGACGATAGCCAGATCGGGCGGCAAGCGAGAGAGCTGGTTGAAGACCCTAGCAATGACGTTCTGGTCAGTATTGTGTCGCTTTGGGAAATTGCCGTGAAGACCCGCATCGGAAAGTTGCAAGCCGACGTCAAGGAGATCACGGACGCCGTTCAGCAAGAGGGATTTATCTTGCTCGACATCGCCGTAACGCATCTCCTGACCCTTGCTGGGTTGCCAGTGCACCATCGAGACCCCTTCGACCATCTGCTCATTGCGCAGGCCATAACCGAGGATGCAACGTTCATTTCCGAGGACGGGAACACGGCTCGATATCCCGTCCGAATAGTGACCTGCTCGGGCGCGCTCTAACCATATAAGGAGATAAAATGCTAATAAGGAGATAAAATGCTAAAAGCCGCGATACGGCCTCAACTCGCTGATGGGGCTTCGAGGACACACAAACTGATGAGACAGACAGGGTGCACACTCATCCGGATTTCCATCAACCAAATAGAGGGAGAACGTCATAGTGGCTGGTCCTGGAGCCCAACCCTCGCCGCCGCCGCCGGCCTATCAGCGCGCAATGGTTTTCATTGATGGCAGCAATCTTTTTTTGCCGACCGAGGGACGCGAAGCTGAAAGTACTGCGGCCACTCAAGGATATTTCTTGCAAAAAAAGTCCAGCCACGACAGTTAAACAAAGTCTTTCTATACACTACTGAACCACTACAAAGATTCACTTAATGTACACGGAGAAGTAATATTTGAGGGTGCCCTCGTTAGTAAGGGCGTCGCTTCGGAAGCGTTAACGCCCGAGTCGGGGGTCTCCGTAAACAAAGAGTTTCGAATCGCCTCTCTGCAAGCCCTAAACACTCTCGAAACCCGCCGCCTCGACTATGCCGCTCGTCAGCGGCAATGGCGGACCCTCGGTGCGCAAGTTGACTTGAACAGCTGCGGCCCGACCGGCGCAAGTTGCAGAAATTGCTCTAATCCAGCAACCACGGTGCCGCGGCGGCCTGGGCAATCTGCCGGACCTGATTCATCAATCCGGGGCCGACCGGGATCCCCTCCTGCCATCCGCTTCTCGGCGTTTTTCCACTGCGGATCGCCCGCCACCATAACCGGCGTGCTGGATCGACCGGAGCGGTGGATCGTAGAGCGCACCATGAACGTGGTGACATCGGCCTGGAAGTCGTCCGCCTCACGGAAGAACGCCGGGTCAATCGCCATAAAGAAGTGGCCGATATCCATCCCGACCGGCTTCTTCGTATGCATCGGATCGGTGATCAGCGTGGCCCCTGCCAAACAGGACGCTAAGATGTTCACCATCACCGCCAATCCGTAGCCCTTGTAGCTGGAGTTCTCCGGTGACCCGCCGAGCGACGTCAGGAACCCACCCTTCTCCTTCGCCACCAGCGGGTCGTTGGACGGCCGTCCCTCCGCGTCCAACACCCATCCGTCGGGTGTGGCAGGCCCTCGTTCGCCTTGTTGCGGATCCGGCCAGCGGCGACGGTAGTGGTCGCCATATCCAGAAGGAACGGCACCCCATCTGCGCTGGGCGCTGCGAACGACCAAGGGTCCGTGCCGAGCCTGCGCCTGCTTGCCAAATGTCGGCGCGACCTGGATACCGGAGGCGGACGTGCAAGCCATCCCGACCAGCCCTTTTTCGCCGCCATCAACGAATAGAAGCCAGCCGCGCCGAAATGCGCCGAGCTGCGCACCGCCGCGGCCCCCATGCCGGACGCTCGAGCCTTGGCGATCGCGGCGGTCATGGCGAAGTGCGCGGGCACATGCCCCAGGCCGCCGTCGCCGTCGACCACCGCCGACACCGGCGTCTCACGCACAATCCTCGGCCGCGCATCCATCTTCGCTCGGCCCAGCCGGCGCAATCGATCGTAGCCTGGGATCATCGAAATCCCATGGCTGTCCACGCCGTGCAGATCGGCCCATGACAGAATCTCCGAGGTGATCTCGGCGTTCTCCTCCGGCATCCCCCACCCGAGCAGAATGGCTTTGAGTTGGGCACGATGATTGGCATAGGACGCGGGCATGAACAGTCACCTCGGGCGGTTGACCGCGAACCTTGCGCACCAGGGACGTTCCGGCAAGGGTAGCGGACGACGACCAGCAATGTGGAGGGGACGAAGCATGACCGCCACTAGGGCAGACAGCCAGACGCTGTTGCGCGCTCGGTTTGGCATCGACCTGCCGGGAACCGAGGTGCCAGACGAGATCTCCAGCCTGATCGACCGGCGGGTGACGCGCCGCTACACCGAGCAGGACGTGCCGGACTCATTGTTGAATGCTCTTCTGGCGGCGGCTCAATCGGCACCGGCCAAGTCGGACCTGCAACAATTCTCCGTCGTGGTGATGCGAGACAGCTCCAGGATCAAACAGATAGCCGACTGGATTGGCACGATGGATTGGATCGCGACCGCACCGGTCTTTCTGGTGTGGTGCGGCGAGATGCGGCGCGGCCAGCGTTTGTGCGCAATGCACGGCATGCCGCACGCCAACAACAACATGGACACGTTCCTGAACACCGCCGTCGACTGCACGTTGGCCATGGGACAATTCATGGCGGCAGCCGATGCGGTGGGGCTGGGCACCTGCCCCATCAGCTATGTCCGCAGCCATATCGAACGCGTATCCCCACTCCTCGGCCTGCCCTCTGGCGTATACCCAGTGGCGGGGCTGACGGTCGGCTGGCCGGTATTTCGCCGGCCGGTATCGATGCGGCTCCCGCCGTCCGTCGTTGTCCACCGGGAGCACTATGACGACAGCGCCTTGGAATCCGAACTCGCCAACTACGACCAGCGCCGGAACGATCGCGACCCGGTCGCGGCCGGCAGCCTGAAGAACAACGACGTCTACCCGCCACGCGACGGCGTCGGCTGGAGCGAGAACGCCGCGCGGCAGCTTTCGGTCCCCGAGCGCTTCGGATTTTCCGCCTATCTCAAAACGAAAGGTTTCGATCTTGCCTGATGACGCCGCGCTTATCGCTCGGCGACAATCGGTTCGCGCCAAACATGCCGCCAGTCTGATCGTGTGGCGGGTCGAGAATAACGAGCCGCACATGCTGATGGGAATGCGCGGGGCGAAACACCGTTTCATGCCGAACCGCTTGGTGTTTCCCGGCGGCCGCGTCGACCGAGCCGACCTGACGATGCCCTTCGCTACCTCCCTGCCGGCGGCCACGGAGCGAGCACTACGCAAAAAGACCAACGCCAAACTTGCTCGTGCACTGGCCGCTGCCGCCGCTCGCGAACTGCGCGAGGAAACCGGTCTTTCGCTAGGCATCCCGCCTCGGGTGGATGTGCTGCACTACCTAGCACGGGCGGTAACTCCGCCCGGGTTGCCGATCCGCTTCAATGTGCGGTTCCTCACCGTGGAGCAATGCCATGTCTCCGGCGAGCTTGGTGGCGACGGCGAACTGGAGGGGCTGCGATACTATGGCATGGGTGAAGCGCTGGCGCTGGACCTGGCGTTGCCGACGCGGCGCGTGCTGGAACGGCTGAGGCTGTGGCTCGCCATGCCCGAAACAGAACGAAGTGCGCAGATCTGCACTCCGGTCTTATTGCGTGATCGTGGCTGGCTCATGGAGTAGCGCCGCTTGGTATCGGTCTTGCTTAGAGCTCAGGCAAAGTTCGCACGCTCAAGGCTACTTCATGACCGATCTGCCCTTCCTGACCATCGCGCAGGCCTCTGCCCAGATCAAAGCGCGTACTCTATCCCCGGTTGAATTGACCGAAGCATTCCTCGCGCGAGTGAAGCAGGTCGACGCCAGGCTCGACAGTCATCTTTTGGTGCTGGAAGAACAGGCACTGGCCGACGCAAAAAAGGCAGAATCCGAGATCACCGCAGGCAATTGGAAGGGACCCCTGCACGGCATCCCGATCGGACTAAAGGATATCTACAACACCGCCGGCATCCGTACAACCGGGCATTCTGAGCTGTTCAAGGACCACATCCCGTCCGAGGATGCCTTCACCGTAACCCTATTGCGCCAGGCGGGTGCCGTCATCACCAGTAAGCTGGCGACCTGGGAATTTGCCATTGGCGGATCGTCATTTGATCTGCCCTGGCCACCCGCCCGCAATCCGTGGAACACGACACTCGATCCATCAGGGTCGTCGTCTGGACCGGCGGTTGCGGTTGCTGCCGGCTTATGCATGGGGGCGATGGGCAGTGACACCGGCGGTTCGATTCGTGGCCCGGCCGCTTGGTGCGGCATCGCGGGGCACAAGCCTACCTACGGGCTGTTGAGCAGGCGGGGCATTTTGCCGCTGTCGTTTTCCTTGGATCACGCCGGTCCGATGTGCTGGACCAGCGAGGACTGCGCGTTGATGATGCAGGTCCTCGTCCGCCACGATCCGCTGGACCCCGGCAGCGCGCGCGTCCCGCCCGCGGATTACACAGCCGCCCTTGGCAATAGCCTTTCCGGTTTACGGATTGGCGTTTTGCGCCATTTCTTCGAGACTGACCTTCTTACCGATCCAGAAACGATCGCGGCACTGGAGACCAGTGTCGTCGCGTTGCGCGACATGGGCGCGGTCATCGGTGATGTCCGAGTGTCGCCGTTCGGCGTCTACGCCGATTGCGGCAGCTTGATTTCGCGCAGTGAGGCCTATTCGATCCACCAGCACTGGCTCCGCACCTGCCCTGAGCGGTACGGCGCGTTCGGTCGTCACCGCTTGATGGCCGGAGCCTTCATCCTTGCAGCCGACTACATCAATGCGCAACGCGAACGAACTCGTCTTGTTGCCGAATTCGCTGAAACCATGAAGACGGTGGACGTGGTGATCTTCCCAACCGCCCGGTGTCCGGCGCGGCCGATCGGTGAGGATTCCATGGCGTCTGGATTTCAACCTTTCTTCAACCGAGCCTTCAACGTAACGGGGAGTCCGGCACTCTCGATCTGCAACGGGTTCAGTCAGACAGGCTTGCCGTTGGCGTTGCAGATCGGCGGCCGCCCGTTTGAGGATGCTTTGGTGTTGCAGGTGGGCCACGCGTTGGAGCGAGCGCTCGGCACGCGGTCTCGCCGGCCTTCGTTGGACTGATACCGGTCGCACGCGGGCCTTTATTGCGCGATATAGCCGCCATCGATCACCAGTTCAGTTCCCGTCACGAATGACGCTTCGTCCGACGCCAGGAACATACGCCATAGGCGACCTCGATCGGTTCCCCCAACCGGCGCAGCGGGGTGGCTTCAATCTTCGACGCCCGGCCAGCCGCGTTCGTTGCATTCAACATTGGGGGCATGTAGCCGGGATGCACTGAGTTCACCCGAATGCCCGACGGGCCATATTTCGCCGCCGCTGATTTTGTATACAGCCGCACCGCCCCTTTCGACGCCGCATAGCCGGGGTGGCTCTCGGCGCTGCCGACGAAGCCCATGATCGATGAAATATTGACGATCGAGCCCCTTCCATTGGGCATCATCGCCGCTGCAGCCAACTTGGTTCCAAGAAAAACGCTGGCGGCGTTTATGGAAAGCAGTTTGTCCCATCCCTCCAGGCCGTCCGGGTCGCCGACCGCGCTGCCGCTGATTCCGGCGTTGTTGACCAGGATATCGAGGCGGCCGTAAGTCGCGATCGTTTCGGCTATAAGCGCCTGCCAACCGGCTTCCGATGTAACATCCGTGCGGATGAATCGCGCCCGTCCCTGGATGGCGCTAATTTCGGCGGCTACTGTCTCGCCTTCTTGGGTGAGTAAGTCGGCGATGACCACGGCGGCCCCTTCCTTGGCGAACAGGCGGGCCTCCGCTTCGCCCATTCCGTGCGCTCCGCCTGTTAAGATGGCGACCTTGTCTTTGAGCCGCATTGCTTGCTCCCTTAGCCTCGTTTCGTGGCCAGTCTAACGTCCCTGGTAGATTGGTTTCCGCTTTTCATTGAACGCCAGAATGCCTTCCCGCCGGTCGTCGGTCGGGACCATCCGGTTATATGCCTCGATCTCGAACAGCATCCCCGTTTGCAGATCTGTACTCAGCCCTACATTGACCGACTGCTTGATCTGTCGTGTCGAAATCGGTGCGTTCGAACAAATGACCGAAGCCGTTTCCAACGCTTCCGCCACAAGCGTTTCCGCTTTGCAGATCCGGTTGACCATGCCCCAGTCAAACGCCTGCTGCACGCTGAACGGCCTACCCGTAAGCAATATTTCCTTGGCTCGCCGCGAACCCACGGCGCGCGGTAAATTCTGCGTTCCCCCCGCACCCGGCATAATTCCCAGGGTGACCTCCGTCAGCGCGAACCGCGCATGCTCGGCGGCATAGATGAAGTCAGTGCAAAGCGCGATCTCCAATCCGCCGGCGTAAGCCGCGCCATTCACCGCCGCAACAATCGGCACCGGGCAGCCGATGATCGCTCGGATCATCCTCTCAAAGATCAGATGCTGATCCTGCCACATCTCGTCTGTCATGCCGTCGCGCTGTTTCAGATCGCCCCCAGCACAAAACGCCCTCGCACCGGCGCCTGTCAGCACGATGCACCGCTGCTTGTTCGGTGCAGCACAGAAACCGTCAAATATCTCCAGAAGATCCAGGCCCATCTGAGTATTCATCGCATTGGCGACCTCCGGCCGGTTGAGGGTCACCAGCACGGTCTGGTCCTGAGGCCGTGCGACAGAAACGGTTTCAAACGTCTTCATCGTCCACCGCCTGCATGAGTAATCGGATAAACGTGTCGGCTGCGGCGGGGTCGGTCCAGCGCAGAACGGCGACCAACTCTTGCCGAGGCAAAACCCATGTCAGGTTGCCACCGGCGCCGAGAGCGCAAAAGCTGTCTTCCGGAGCGCTCGCGTAACGGCCGCGACCGGTATTCAGCCACCACAGCAGGCCATAAACCGGGTTGATCTCACAGGGGCGCAACGATTCGGCAATCCAGCCTTCCGGTAGGATTCGCCGGCCGCCCCACTCGCCTCGGCGCAACATCAGTAAGCCGATGCGGGCCTGATCCTCCGCGTGGATCAGCATGCCGCCGCCCCAGTGCGTGCCGCCCGCAACGCTCTCTATCATGCGCCCGTCGATCTCGACCGAGGAAGTCCGGTATCCATGCCACGACCAATCAGACGAGGCCCCAATCGGGTCCATGATCCGCTCGGCGAACACCTCGGGCAGCGGACGCCGGAAGCGGCGCAGCAGAGCCAAGCTCAACCGATTGACGCGGACGTCGTTGTATTCCCAAAATGCGCCGGGACCCCGTAAAGGTCGAAGATCGCCTTTGCGTCCCTTCCCCTCCAGCCCGAGGCTCCGGTTGCGGTCGATCACATCGGATTTGCCGAACAGTTCGCCTTCCCACTCCGACGTATTCTGCAATAGATGGCGCCACGTCACCGCCCGGTTCTGGTCACTGTCGAAGCCCCCATCATCGACGGTGCGGCCGACCGGATCGTCGAGATCGGCAATCAGCCCGTCCATAACGGCGATGCCGGCCAGCAGGCTCAGGTAGCTTTTGGCCGCCGAAAACGTAAAATCGACCTGGTCCGTCTCTCCCCACGAGGCGATCTTGAAACCACGCCGCAGTACCAACCCATTGGCCGGGCCACGCGGCCGGATCGGGCCGAGGAGCTCATTGAGCGGCGGTTGCTCGAAGAACCCGCTCTCTAGGTGCAGGCGCAGATCGTACGGCCACGGCGTTTCGTTTTCCATCGCGAACCGGGCTGCTTCTTCCAGCCACATCCAGCGCATTCCCGCAGCGTCGGCCGGGGCTTCCGGCCACGGCATGCCATGCCGCGGCGGCACGGTCGACGGCAACTCCATCCCGGTCATTCCTCCCATGTCAGGCCTGACGCAGCTAAGGCGTCGGGTCAGATCCGACCCAAGTTATGATCCGCGTGGCCGGTGGTGGCTACCCTCGCCGCCCACCGGGGTGATTAAGTCGCCGATCGTAGTCAGGCCCGCATCCAACATACCGTCGGTAATCGCTCGCCGTGTCCACATCATGTAGCAGCCGGATGAAGCCTACGCGATGTTGCCGGAATTGCTTCAACGTATCCGCCAGAGCGTGTTCCGTCGACCAGCGCGACGACCCAAACAGATCCGCCGGTCGCCGAGGCCCCAGCGCGATCAACCAATACCCTCCATCCGCCGTCGGCCCAAACACGGCATCGGCGACGCCCAGCGCTCGAAAAGCATCATAGATGTCCGCGGCGTTCGCCTCCGGAATGTCGCATCCGATCAGCGCAACCCGTTGGAACCGCCCGAGCGCCCTCGACATGCGCTCCCCCAAGTCCCCGCGACCTTGTGGGATGGTTCGGATCGCACGCGGCACTCGCACGCGCGCTCGGGATGGCGTGATAGCCAGAACGACGTCGAACCGGCAATCGGCCTTCAGGTCTCGCAACAGCGCCATCAAGGTGCCGGCATGGAAACGCAGCGCCGCACGGTCGCCAATCTCCCGCGCGAGCCGGCGCTTCACGGTGCCCAAACGCGGCGCCCGCGCGAACACAATGGCGGTGTCCCTCATTGGTAATAAAACCGCTGAATGTGCCTCGGTGGAAGGCCGGCGAACCACAACGTCAGGCACGCCAGATTGCGGGCGGAGCGGCGCAGGTAACCCTGACTCTCCCATTTCGCGGCCGAGGTAACGGCGTCAGCGGGCAGCGCCACCAGCCGACCACGTCCCAGCCGCCTGAGGAGGTCCACGTCCTCCATCAGAGGTAACGGCCGCATGCCGCCGACCTCCCGCAACAAGTCGCGATGGATCAGCAGACCCTGATCGCCATACGGAAGCCCCAAGGTCCGGCAGCGCCACGCAACGAGGCGCTCAAGTCGCCTCGCGCGCGGATCGAGACTGTCAAGCACGAACCGAAAGTAGCCCGCATATCCGGGATCATCGTGAACGGCCGCTTGCCAACCCGGCGCGAGTCGTGTGTCGGCGTGGAGCACCAATAGCCACCGATGCGAAGCCGCCTCAATGCCGGCCGCGATCTGGCCTCCCCGGCCTCGTGGGGCAGCGATGACACGGGCGCCCGAAGCCTGCGCCAATTTGCAGGTTGCATCCGTGCTGCCGCCATCGACGACGACAATCTCAGGCACGTCCCGGATCGTCGCCAGTGTGAGTTGCAAGAACGACGAGGCGTTCAGCGTAGGGATGATAACAGACAGATTTGCAGCGAGGAGTGCGGGCAAGGGGGTCTGATGCACCCTCGCGACCACCGCAAACGAAGGTGCCGTCCGCTATGCCTTCAACACCTCCGGATTGTTAACGCGGACCGGCTTCCCGTCCATAAAGGCCAATGCGTTCTCGATCATCTGCGGATAAAACCCGTCCCAGGTTTCCTTCACACAATATCCTAAGTGCGGGCTCAAAACGGTGTTCGGCGCGCTCCGCAGCGGGTGATCGACCGGCAGCGGTTCCCTGTCAAAGACATCCAGCGCGGCGACGATCTTGCCCGCGTGCAGCGCCTCCAGCATCGCCGCCTCATCGACAATCGGCCCGCGGGAGGTGTTCACCAGGATCGCCCCCCGCTTCATCCGCGCGATGTCGGAGCGCCCAATCAGCCCTCGGCTTCGATCCGAAAGCACCATGTGAATACTGATGGCATCGGCGCTCGACATCAGCTCGTCCTTGGACACCGACGCCGCTCCTACCTCGGCAGCGCGTTCCGACTTTAGGTTCTGGCTCCAGGCAATCACGTTCATTCGCAGCGCCTTGGCATATGTCGCCATGTAGCCGCCAAGCTTCCCGAGCCCGATCAAGCCTAACGTCTTCCCGGCCAACCCGATCCCCACCGGAACGCCCATCTGGAACCCTCCGGCTCGGATCTTCGCATCCCCCACGGCCAACCCGCGCGCGGCCGAGATCAGCAGCCCCACGGCCAACTCTGCGGTCGCCGAATCCGCGTAGGCACCGCCCAGGGTGTGGCAAACCGGAACACCTCGCGCGGTGCAGGCCGATGTATCCAAAGATAGATTCCGCGCGCCGGTGATACCCAGCATCCGCAGTTTCGGGAGGCGGTTGATCAGCGAGCCAGGCAGAGGTGTCCGCTCCCGCATTGACAGCACGATGTCGAAATCCGCCAACTTTGCTGCCGCGTCATCCTGATCAGCGAAAGCATCGGAGAAAAACACCACCTCGGCCCGCTTTTGCAGGGGTCCCCAATCGGCGGCACCACGCGCCACGCCCTGCCAGTCGTCCAGCACTGCCACTCGGGTCACGTTGCTCATTTTGCCTGTCCTCCTCCATTCGAGGCCGGGAAACTGACGCCGCATCAACCATCACGCAAGCGGTTGCTCCCCCTCGCCGGCCGTGGCATCTCCCACGCAGGAGGAGAACCCAGCATGACCAACGTCGCCGTTATCGGAGCCGGGCTGATCGGCCGAGCCTGGTCCATCGTTTTCGCCCGAGCGGGCTTCCAGGTGGCTTTATGGGACCAGTTCCCGCTTCAGGTCACCCAGGCCCTGACCTTTATTTCCGATCGGTTGCCGGAGCTGCGGGCCGCGAGATTACTCGCCGACGAACCGGCCATAGTCCTGGCTCGCATCCAGCCGATGCAGTCCATGTGGGAAAGCGTGCGCGAGGCAGAATACATCCAGGAATGCGGGCCGGAGCGCGTGGACATCAAGCAGCCCCTGTTTGCGGAATTGGAGCGAGCCGCTCGAGCCAACGCAATCATTGCCTCCTCGTCCTCGGGCATTCCGGCCAGTGCATTCACCCAAGATTTGAAAACGCGACAGCGCTGCCTGATCGCCCACCCCGTCAACCCGCCGTATCTGATACCTCTGGTAGAAATTTGCCCCGCGCCGTGGACCGATCCGGCCGTGGTGGAACGGACCCGAGCCATCATGGTACAGGCGGGGCAGGTTCCCGCCACGGTCAAGAAGGAAATGGATGGGTTCGCACTTAACCGCCTGCAAGGCGCACTGCTGGCCGAAGCGTTCCGGCTGGTGGCCGACGACGTTATTTCTCCGGCGGACCTCGATGCGCTGGTCAAGCATGGTCTCGGATTGCGCTGGAGCTTCATGGGACCACTGGAGACGATCGACCTGAACGCCCCCGGCGGTCTGGCTGATTACTGTGACCGTTACGGTCCACTGTATGCGACGATGCAGGAACAGATGAAGCCGCTGGCCTGGGACAAGCCGCTGGTTGATCGCCTGCAGGCGGCGCGGCGGGCAGACCTGCCAACAAACATGCAGGCGGTGCGGCAGGAATGGCGAGACCGGCGGCTAATGGCTCTCCTGGCACATAAGGCGACACAGTTGGACTAGCCTTCTTCCGTCTTCTGTTCACCCCTGCGCCGCCATTCTCTGCCAGCCATCATCCCCGCTGTCTTCGCAAGGAGAAAAAATCGACGGACAGGTAATGTTGGAGCTTAGCCTCGCAGAAGACGCGATGGTGAGTCTCCAAGCTCCTCCGGTGTCCAATCCTGGCGCCGCTCAAAAAGGGCGATCAGCGCCGCGGTGTCCTTGTCCCGGTCAAGCCCGGCAGCCGCCAGGACACGTCCGTTCTTGACGTAGTATGCCAGGAACTCGGGCTTTTCGAGGTCGCCGTGGACGACGATGTCATCCCAGTCCTTGGCATGCCCGATATAATCCAGCCGCTTTAGATACTGGATCGTCCAGAACACCGGGACCGCGTCATACCGCACCCCCTGCCCCATCATGTTCAGCGCGGCGGTCCGGCCGTGCTGCTCAGCAACGCGCCAATGCTCCACGCGGATGGGCGTGCCGTGGTGCGGGAAGCGGGCGATATCGCCGGCCGCGTAGAGACCCTCGGCGGCCCGCAACGTAGCATCGACGGTTATGCTCCCATCGTCGTTCACTGGGACACCGCGCAGGTATGCGGTGACCGGTTTGACGCCGAAGCCGACGACCACAAGGTCCGCAGGCAGCCGTTCGCCGTTGGCCAGGGTCACCGCCTCGACCGCCTGTTTGCCGACTAACGCTTGGATCTCCTCGCCCAGGCGCAAGATCACGCCTTGCTTGCGATGCAGTCCAACGAACGCGTTGCCAATGCGGGCGCCGAGTTGCTTCTCGAATGGCGCGCTTTCTTGTCCCACAACGGTCACCTGCAGGCCACGCTCTCGTAGGCTTGCGGCGACTTCCATGCCAATGAAGCTGGCGCCCAGGATGACGGCGCGTTCACTGCGTTCCGCCTGCGCCAGTATGGCATCTGCGTCCTTCCTGGATCGCAATAGAAACACATTGCCGAGAAGGCTGCCGGGTAGATGAGCCGGCCCAGGCGCGGCTCCTGTGGCGAGCAAGGCAGCGTCATAATTGATCGTGGTACCGTCGGCGCAATGGATGGTTTTGGTTGCCGCGTCCACGGTTTCCGCCTCCGCGGTGCGGCGCTCGATGGCGTGCTGCGTGTAGAAGGACTGGGACTGCAGCGGAGATTTCTCCGCACCTGGTTGTCCCGACAGGTGGTATTTGCTGAGTAGCGTGCGGTCATAGGGGACCCGATTTTCGGGATCGAGCATGACTATCCGGCCGCCGAAGCCCTGCTGCCGCAGAGTCTGAGCGGCGAGCGCACCCGCCGCCCCGGCCCCGATAATTGCGAACAGGCGTTGATCGGGTTGCGGCGAAGACTGGGTCGGCTCTTCAGCCGGAAGTGTGACCTGGATACGGCCAGCCTCACATGTGACGGCATAGCGAGGGAGGTCGTCCACTGCTGGCGGTTCCAGCAGAGCACCGGAGCGCAGGCAGAACGTGGCCTTGTGCCACGGGCAGATAATACGGTGGCCATCACGAACCCCCTCGGCCAAGGGTGCGCCGGCATGTGGGCACGTGCCACCGATTGCGTGGACTGTTGCGCACTCGCGAAACAACAGGATCTTGGTACCCTCGATCTCGATCGGTAGGACTTGGCCATCTTTGAGATCGGCCAGCGCGGCTACATCGTGCTGCGGCATGTTGTGGAATCCTCTGTTCGTCTCAGGTAGTGACGATCAGAGGATCATGCCGTTCACCGGTTGCGCGGGGTTGTGACCGGGCGTCACTACCCCAGCATCGGCGCCACTTCCGATAGATCCAACCTCTTGTCCTCGAGCAACGCCGCAATCGCGGGCGCCTCCCAGGCGGTCTCCTCGGGCGCCAGCGGATCCACGGGCGACAGGCGGTGGGTCAGCACGAAGCGGGACAAAAGTGCACGCCGAGCGTCCGCCCCAGGGCGGGTTCCTTCCCACGCCAGCAGCACCCCACTGCTCACATCGTATAGCGCTGTCGCGGCTTGACGACCCAATGTCTCCTGGCGCTGATTGGCCACTCGTTCAGCGAGGGCGATGGCGCGATCCAGCGCGCTCCCCAAAGCGGCAAGGAACGGCGCCGGCAAGGTTGTGGATGCATCCAATCGGCCCTGCAGCATTGATCGCAGCGCATGATGCGCGCCGGATTTGCCAACGGCTCGGTTGATCACGTCCAGCGCATTGATGTTGCTGGTACCTTCCCACAGCAGTCCGACCTGGGCGTCGCGGATGAGGCGAGGATTTACCCAATCCTCAATATAGCCGTTTCCACCGCGCGCCTCCATCGCACCGGTCGCCACCACGACGTTGTCCCGGCAGGCCCGTAGTTTCAGCAGCCCGGTCAGAATACGGAGTTCCGCCGCGCCGCGCCCCAAGGCGTCAGCGGCGCACAAGGCCATGGAAAGCGCCTGCTCGGCAGGCACCAGAAGCTTCATCAACTGCCGTCG
Organism: uncultured Alphaproteobacteria bacterium; assembly: GCA_963772355.1. Taxonomy (GTDB): domain Bacteria; phylum Pseudomonadota; class Alphaproteobacteria; order Acetobacterales; family Acetobacteraceae; genus Rhodopila. Next base: position 181,667 of record CAVYXX010000045.1, read on the forward strand.
CATCAGTGGGAAATCGGCGACGGCCTGCCCGAATGCCATTCGGCCGCGTGCGGCGGCTAAAGCCTCGTTTACGCAGCGGCGCATCATCGCGGCGGCCCGCACCCCGTGTGACAGGCGGGAAAGGTTCACCTGCTCCATCATCTGCTTCATGCCTTGGTCCTGCTGCCCGACCAGGTAAGCTTCGGCGCCCTCCAGCCTGATCTCACCACTGGCCATGGATTTGGTACCGAGCTTGTCCTTCAGGCGAACGATCCGATAGGCATTGCGCACCCCCTTGGGGGTACGGCGCGGCAAAGCGAACAGTGCGAGCCCGCGCGTTCCAGCACCCGCCCCTTCAGGTCTTGCAAGCAGCAATGCAACGTCGGCGTCGGTATGAGAACAAAACCATTTCTCGCCATACAACCGCCAGATTCCGTCCTGGTTGCGGGCGATTGTTTCGATCGCACCGATATCGGAGCCACCGGCCTTCTCGGTTATGAACTGGGTGCCTTTCCACATCGTGGAGAGGTCGGAGGACAGCATCTTCGGTAGCAGATAATCCTGCAAGACGTTGCTGCCGAACTTGCGTATCAGATGAATTGAGGTGTCGGTCACGCTGATTGGGCACATCAGCCCGAATTCGCCCTGTACGAATAGGTATTGAAACGCATATTTGGCAACCGGCGGCAGTGGGCGGTCCATTCCTAAGACGTCGCCACGATGCGACATGGCGTGGAACTGGAAGTCGCCGAACGCGATCTGCTCCATCTCGCGATAGGCGGGATGATACTCGATCCAGTCGCAGTCACGGCCGAACCGGTCTCGGGGATGCAGCACCGGAGGGTGCCGGTCGGCAATGCGGGCAAGTTCGTCCAGGCGTCCGCCGGCGAGTTGCCCCAGCCGCTGGTACTGCGGCGTCAAGCGGTCGAGGACCTCTCCAGGCAGATAAATTGCTAGAAGATCGCGCAGACCCTGGTCGAGAGCGTAGAAATCCATGGCGGCGCAATCGGGTGCGATCCAATCCGAGCCGGATCGAGGCGCGTTCTGTTGCACTGGTTCCCCTCGCGCGCCGGTTTATCGGATCCGCGACCCACGGCTGTCGGAACGACTCCAAGCCAGCACTAACCTAGCGTGGGGTGATGACCTACCCTAGGCTAAGTCGCTGGTATCAGATCGTGTAATTGAAGGACTGATATGCGAGGTCGCTGAGCGTCTGATCCATCGACCGCGACGGCTCATCGCTTTCCACGATCCGCACCACCTTAGCCGGTACCCCCGCCACCGTGGCGTGCGCTGGAACCGACTTTAACACCACCGAGCCGGCGGCAACACGGGCATGCTCGCCGACCTCGATGTTTCCCAAAATCGCAGCGCCGGCCCCGATTACGACACCTTTGCGGATCTTCGGGTGACGATCGCCCGACTCCTTGCCGCTACCACCCAGCGTGACGTGATGCAACATGGATACGTCATCGCCGACTTCGGCGGTTTCGCCCACCACGAGCCCCGTGGCGTGATCCAAAAAAATGCCAAGCCCGAACTTCGCCGCTGGATGAATGTCCGTCTGGAACACCTCCGATGAGCGGCTTTGCAGATACAGTGCGAAATCCTTCTCGCCATTCTGCCACAGCCAGTGATTCAGCCGGTGCGCCTGGATGGCGTGGAACCCCTTGAAATACAAAAAGGGCTCTATCAGGCGGTTGCAAGCGGGATCCCGGTCGAGCACCGCGGAAATATCGGCCTTCGCAGCCTCAACGAGGCAACCATCATCCTCGGCGGCTTTGCCGAAAGCCTGGACGATCAGCGGAAGGGAAATGGTGTCGTTCTTTAGTCGGGCGGCAACACGGTGAAACACCGCAGCCTCAAAGCTGGGTTGATTCAAGATGGAGTCGAAGAACAGCGACGCCAGCTTGGGTTCGCGTTCGTATGCTTCCTCCGCTTCCTGCCGCAACCGGACCCACAGCGCGTCGGTGACCGCTGCCGCCTCGTCAGGGGGAACAAGCATCAGATGGCATGGGCTCAGACGCATTTCAGATCCCCGCGTATTCTGGCGCCCAATATGGGACGCTTTGACGCTACATGTTCGGATGAAGGCGCTGTTAGTCAACTCCCCTCATCAAATGATAGTAGGGCAGCGTGTATCGAGGCCCGCAGCTGCTAGGATCCAGGCATCCCTCAGCTCGGTTACCCGAGGTTCGACATCGGAGCGGCCAAACCGGCGCCGAGGGTAAGGTGAAATTTCCGCATCAAGACGTGGCCCTGCCGACCGTGTCCGCTGCGTAGGCGTTCCGACTTCCGATGGGTTTCTCCTCCCCAATGGTTGAATCCGCCTCTGTCTGCCGTTCAGACTGGGCATTGATCACCGCCCCGAGCAAAGCGACGAACGCCGACAGATAAAGCCAGGTCAGCAACACCACGACCCCGCCGAGGGAGCCGTAGGTTTTGTCGTAACTGCTGAAATGCGAGACATAGACGCTGAAGGCGACTGATCCGAGCAGCCACAGCAGGGTCGCGACGATGGCACCGGGCGAAACCCACCGCCAGTGTGGCGGATGACGGTCCGGCGCATATCGATACAGAACAGCCAACCCGGCCATGACGACAGCGATCAGCAACGGCCACTGCAGCACCAGCAGCAGCCACTTCGTCGAACTTTCCAGGCCGATAAACTGAAGCGCGGCGGGCAGCACGCCGACCAGGGCGATGATCACCGTTCCGCCGACCAGCATCAGCACCGTCAGAACGATCGCCACGAGGTTGACCTTGAAGAAGCCGCGAGTCTCCTTCTGTTGGTAGGCGATATTGAACGCGGTTACCAAGCCGCTCATACCGCGAGAGGCGCTCCATAATGCAAACAGAAGGCTTACGCCGGCGCTGACACTGAGAGATCCACTGGACGCCGTAACCAGCTTCTGCAGTTGGTCGCCGATCATCTGTGTGCTCTCCGGTGGGAGAATTTGCGACAGGGCGGCGATCTGGGTTTCAACCTGGGAAGGATTTAGCAGCAGACCGTAAATCGACACCAGCGCCGCGAGGCCAGGGAACAACGCCAGCAGCACGGCGTAGGTCACCCCGCCGGCGACGAGGAAGATGTTGTTATCAGCTAACTCGCTCCACGTTCTAACCAGGATGTCTTTCCAGCCTGGCATCGGGATCTGGTGCGGCGATGTCGCTGATCGGCCACGATTTTCCTGCGGCGTCAGCGCCGGACCTTTGCCCCGATGCACCAGCAAATGGAGGTCGCGTTTCAATTGGTCCAGCCGGCTCATGCCGGGAACTCCTTCAAGGGTATAAGGTCGAACGTCGCGTTACACCAATCGGTTTCCAAGCGGTCTGCGTTGAGCCCCCAAAAGACCACGCATCACATCGGCGGAACACAAAGACGCACACGCTCATTGGTAAAGTCGGTCCGAAGAGAAATCCCCAATAGTGTAGGCGATACGGCTTGCCTGCATCCAGCAATGCGTCGGGAACCATGCGGGTGGCGCGGCGGTTCTGGGGACAGTATTAGTTCAGATAGCCGCCCCGCTCTCACGTTGAACGTTCAACGCGAAAATGTCGTGGTCTGGATTCTGGGGCGCGAGCAGATCCGGACCGTCGTTGCGCACATTGCCAACCCGCTTGTCCACTCGCCACAGACTCAAGATTTCCTCGGGTGAGGGGCGCAGTAGGAACGCGGGCTCGCCCAATTGTTCTCCTAGCCAGACAGCCCAATCGGCCACTTCAAGGATCACCGGCATGCGCTCGTGCAACACCGACATCTGCGCGTTGGCAGTCGTCGTGACAATGGCGAAGGTCCGGAGAATGTCGCCTTCGGGTGACCGCCAGCCCTCCCAGATCCCGGCAAACCCCAAGGGATCGCCATCCGTTCGGGCGATGGCATACGGCGTCTTGCCGGAAGGCCCCGCTTGCCACTCATAAAAAGCGGCGGCGGGGACGATGCACCGCCGTTTGGCGAACGCGTGGGCGAACATTCCAGATGTGGCGACAGTCTCGGCCCTCGCGTTGATCGGACGGCGGGCCTCCTTGAGCGTCTTGGTGAACGCGGGTACGAAACCCCAGGTCAGTGCGTCGAGGTGGCGCTCCCCAGTTTCCGGATGGCGGCGCACGACCGGCGCGTCCATGGTCGGCGCCATGTTCCAGGTCGGCTTCAAGTTCGGCAGCGGACTTTTTGTGCCGAACAGGCGCGCGATCAACTCGGGCGGAAGGAAACTGGCGTAGCGTCCACACATTTGAAGGAGATTGAGGGCAACCGCGCGATCATGTAAGCCCCGCCACAATTTGGCCTACAGGCGGAGTTACCGACACGCGACTGCATGAACAGAAGGGAGCTTCGCCATGCGCCAGGTCGTCGCCGTACTGCTCTTGATCGGAGCTACGCTCAGCGTGACGGCTTGCATCATTCAGGAGCCGGGACCCGGCCCGGGGCACGATCACTGGTGTTATTGGCATCCAGGTCGCTGCCACTGAGCGTATGGGGGGTAAACATCCGGGACACTCCAGATAATTTGGTAGAAAGTCCCGGAACCTTTTCACCCGCCGTGCTGACCATCGTCAAAGCCCGTCATTACGCCAAAATACAAGGTAATACATCGTTCTTCTTGAGTGGCGCCTTTTACGACCTCGTGTCCGATCCAGTGCGAGGCCGATCGAAGGCATAGCGGCCAACTTCTATTTCCTACACGACTGGCAAGGCTGATCAGAGCGCCAAGGCCAGGTCGGGCCGGTCGGTGATCAGGCCGTCGACGCCCCAGTCGATGAGCCGGCGCATATCGGGCGGTCGATTGACCGTCCACGGCAGAACGGACAGGCCGCGCGCATGGGCTTCCCGAACGGCGGCCTCGGTCAGGGTTTCGAAATCAGGCGCCCAAATCGGTCCGCCCTCGGCTGCTACGGCGGCGAGAACGAATGGCGCCGTGGCACCACCCCACCACAAAGCTGGGTCGCGGACTGTTTCCGCACTCGTCAACCAGGCCAGCCTGACGTCCGGGCGTCGCGAGCGGACGTGGCGTTGGACGCGCCAGTCGAACGCCTCGACGATCACGCGTTCGGCTGCCCTGGCGCCATCGATGACCGCCAGAGTGGCGTCGGCCAGAGCCTGCGCGGATGCAGTCCACTCGGGATGCGCCGGATGCGTCTTCACTTCGATCATGAAACGGGCATCGGGCAACGCCGCCAAGATCGCGGCTAAAGATGGGATGCGCGCGCCATCATACGGTTGCTGATCAGGAAACAACGCGGCAAGGCGCGAACCCGGGCGCAAGCGGCCGACGTCGTAACGGCTGAGATCGGCGTAAGTCAGTGAATGGATCGTCGGCCCGCGCTCGTTGAGCCACTCGCCGGACAGGTCGCGCACAATGTCGGGGTTCAGGGCCAAATCGTGCGTAACGACCAGCACGCCATCCGCCGTCAACCCGACATCGAGTTCGAAGGCGGTCACACCGAGCGCGGCCGTCGCGAGGAAGCCTTCCAGCGTGTTTTCCGGAAATAGCGCTCGCGCACCCCGATGTCCCTGGATGTCTAGACGTCGCGCCAATCACGCCACCTTGCTACCCTCATCGTATCACATCTAGGACCATATCGATGAGATACACCACGCTCGGCCGAACCGGTCTTACGGTCAGCGTCGCGGGCCTGGGCTGCGGCGGATTCAGTAGGCTTGGCCTGGGCACCGGGCAGTCCAGCGAACATGCGGCGGGGCTTGTGCGTCAAGCGCTCGATCTCGGCGTAACCTGATTGATACCGCAGCCGCCTACGGTACTGAAGACGTGGTCGGCACCGCCTTGCGCGAGGTGCCACGCGATAGTGTGGTGGTCTGCACCAAGGCTTCGAAGCCCTCCGGGGACGCAACGTTCAGCGCGGACAAGGTGGTTGCCAGCCTGGATGCCTCGCTGAAGCGGCTTGGCCTCGATTACGTCGACGTCTTCCAGCTTCACGCTGTTCCCCCCGCCGCCTACGACCATGTCTACGATGTGGTCGTGCCGGCCTTGTTGAGGCAGCGGGACAAAGGAAAGTTCCGCTTTTTGGGCATCACCGAGACAGCGCCGAACGATCCTGAACAAAAGATGCTCAACCGGGCAACCCGGGACGCGTGCTGGGATACCGCGATGGTAGCCTTTCACCTGATGCACCAAGTCGCGCGCACGCAGGTCTTTCCACACACGATCGCAAACCGGATCGGCACATTAATGATGTTCGTGGTACGGGGAATATTTGCGCGCCCTGCTCAGCTGGCCGCGACGATGCGGAGCTTGGCGGCGGCCGGTCAGATTCCGGAACGGCTGGCGGAAACTGATGATCCGCTAGGGTTTCTGGTCCACGCGGAGGGCGCCAGCAGCGTGACAGACGCCGCGTATCGATACGTTTGTCACGAACCCGGCGTCGATGTTGTCTTGTTTGGGACCGGCGACCCCGCCCACCTCCAGACAAATATAACCTCGATCCTTAAGCCCCCGTTGCCCGAGGCGGATCGGGCTAAATTGCGCGAGCTATTCGGTCACCTCCGTGGCGTGGGCCTGGAGGCGCCGCCGGCACGAATGCGATGACTTGCTTCACTTACCGCACGTCGGTCGGCACCACGCTGATACTGTTGAACGGAGAACCGTTGATCAACTTGGTGCTCACCACCGTGTAGACCAGAACATGCTTTTCTGGGTCCAATGAGCGATGAATTTGGAACGTCTTGAAAAACAGCGACGCCTGCGAGAAACCGATGATCTCGGTCTTCGGCATCGACGCCGGCAGAGAAACCGGGCCTACCGCACGGCAGGCGATCGAGAACCGGCTCGGATCTTCGGCAAACCCGAGGCCGCCTTTGATCCCGCCCGTTTCGGCCCGAGACAGGTAGCAGGACACGTTCTCCACGCGAGGATCATCGTAGCGCTCCACGACGATCTTATCGTCCGGGCCGAACCAGCGGAAATTCGTGTTGATCGAATCGACCCGCGTCTGGCCGAACGCCGCAACCGACATCAACGCCAGCAAGCCGGCGAACATTGCGCCACGCATCAAACAGATCTCTCCCGCAATAGTTCTGCCAGTCGCACCAGAATCGCTGCGGTGGCGCCCCAGATGTAGTGTTTCGGATGCGGCCACACCCAATACTCGCGCCACACCCCCCGAACGTGCTGACGTTGCAACTTCGGTGCATTGGGGTCCAGCACAAGGCTGATCGGCAGTTCAAAAACTGCTTCGACCTCGTGTGCTGACAACTGAAAGTTCAGGCCCGGCGGCAGCAACCCCAGCACCGGGGTGATTCTATAACCTGTGCCGGTGACGTGGTCGGCCATGCGCCCCAGAACCTGCACCGACGTCACCTCCAGCCCGATCTCCTCCCATGCCTCACGCAGCGCGGCAGCCTCCGGTCCGCTGTCCTCGGGGTCGACGCGGCCGCCTGGAAAACTAACCTGGCCCGCATGCGAGCTCAGATGGGAGGTCCGCTTCGTTAACAGAATGCTTGGTGTATCGCTGATTATCACCGGAACCAGAACTGCCGCCGGAACGAGCGGTTTGGTCATGTCCCCGTCGACATCGTCGCCGTGCAGTCGGGACCGATCCGGCGATTTGGCGCCGATTTCCGCTAGCCGGACCCGCAGCGCTGAAGGCGTCACGCCTCGCCAGGCGGTAATTCGCCCAGCGAGAAGAATTGGCCGCGGCTCCAGACGCCCAACACGCGCTTGTTTCCAGCCCATTTGGGAACCGCCAAGGCAACCAGTTCGTAATAGGTTGCGCGATTGATCCGCGCCTCGACACCGAGGTGTTTGGCAGCGCCAGGACGCACCAAGATATATGGAGTTGGTTCGCAGGTGAACAGATCGTGTGAGATGCGAATCGGATGCTCCGGGCCGGCCGTGACGACCTCGTCGATGTTAGTACCGAAAGGACAGTACCTGATGCCGTCCATCGCCGGTCCAGTCGAGTTCCACCGCGACGAACGGCGCGTCTTCCACTTCGATTCGGCCACGCTCCGCCGGGGTCTGCAGCCACCAACTGCCGTCCTCCTCGCGGCGCAGCACACTGGAGAACAGACATACCAGCTCTTTTCGATTAATCGGGCTGCCGCGATAAAGCCACGTACCGTCACGCTTGATTAGAAACGGCAAGTTCCCGCACTCGATTGGCACGCGCGCTGGCTTGGCCCTTCGAACCCGGTCCAAGCAGGCGCCAAGCTCCTGATCCGCCGCAGATTCTGGCGTTTTCGCGGCAACGATATCGGTAGGCGCGCCCGTTTGGTTCACCCCGGCTCTCTCCATGGAAGATGAACTTCCTACGCTCTGCCGGATATAGGGAGCCTCCCCCCGTCGGCGAAAGTGCCTATATGCTTCGCTCGACGCAAACGCGGAAGGTGAAGCCGTATGTCAGGCGGTATGGCTGGGACGCCACAGGCTACCTCGAACTGGATTGGACCTATTCCCGACGATCCCAACGCCATCCTGGCGGCCACAGAGGCGCTTGGCGCCCGGATTGTCGAGGTGCGCGCCGCGATTGGTAAGGTGATTTTCGGCCAGGACGAGGTGATCGATCAAACCTTGATCACATTGTTGTCGGGAGGGCACGTTCTGCTCGTCGGCGTGCCGGGTCTGGGCAAAAGCCGATTAGTGGAGACGCTGGGCGTCGTCCTGGGAATGGCAACCAAGCGCATCCAGTTCACCCCGGATTTGATGCCGGCCGACATCGTCGGCAGCGAAGTGCTGGACGAAACCGAAGGCCGCCGCGCCTTCCGCTTCGTCCCCGGCCCGGTATTCTGCCAGTTGCTGATGGCTGACGAAATCAACCGCGCCAGCCCACGCACGCAGTCCGCCCTGCTCCAAGCGATGCAGGAGCAGCGGGTTGCGATCGGCGGCGTGGAACACGTTTTGCCTCGACCCTTCCACGTGCTAGCGACGCAGAACCCAATCGAGCAGGAAGGCACCTATCCACTGCCGGAGGCACAACTCGACCGGTTCTTGCTGGAGGTCAACGTCACCTACCCGGAGCTTCATGCCGAACGGACCATGCTGCTGGCGACCACAGGGGCGCAGGAGGCTCGCCCCGTCCAAGCAATGACTGCCGAAGACCTACTCACGTCCCAGGCATTGGTTCGTCGTCTTCCGGTAGGCGGGAAAGTGGTGGACGCGATCCTGTCACTGGTCCGCGGCTGCCGGCCCGAGAGTGCGGCGGACGATATCGTGCGCCGCCACGTGGCCTGGGGGCCTGGACCGCGCGCCGCTCAGGCCTTGATGCTGGCCACTCGCGCCCGTGCGCTGTTAAATTCACGCTTGGCACCGAGCGTGGACGACGTGGCCGCGCTGGCTCGGCCCGTGCTCCGACACAGGATGGCGCTGAGTTTCTCCGCACGTGCCGACGGGATCATACTTCAGGATGTTATCGACCGGCTGGTCAGCCAGATTGGATAGCCCGCGCGAAGCCGGAGCGCGACTTTGCATGTCGGGAACGCCAAGCCTGACGGGACGGTGTGCCCGCGCGCTCATGAAGCAGGGTAATGTATGGCCAACAATGCACTGACAGCCGAAGCTCTCGGCGCCCGCCTGCCACCCTTGTTGATCGCCGCGGACCGGGTTGCCTCGACAGTGGCGCAAGGCGTGCATGGGCGCCGACGTGTCGGACAGGGTGACAGTTTTTGGCAATTTCGAAGATTCGTCTCCGGCGATCCATTGGCGCGAGTCGACTGGCGGCAATCGGCAAAGTCGGGTCGCGGTGCCCCAGAGGGCTGGTTCATCCGAGAAACGGAATGGGAAGCGGCTCAAACCGCTTGCTTGTGGCGCGATTCGTCGGCCTCGATGCGATGGCGGTCCCGCCGGGTTGCGGTCGAGAAGCGAGACCGCGCCAATCTTTTGTTGCTTTCCCTCGCTTCCTTGCTGCTTCGTGGCGGGGAGAGAGTCATGATGATGCAACAAGATGCTCGTTCGGTGACCAGCCGATCCGGTCTTGACAGGTTGGCGGCAGAGCTGGACACCGAAAAGCATGAGGAAGGCTTGCCTCCTCAGGTAAGGTTGCCACGGCATGGAACGGTGGTGCTGTTCAGTGATTTCTTGTCACCGCTAGACGAAATTCGAGCATTGATCGGACGCTTCGCCGCGGTCCCGGTAACCGGATACCTGATGCAAATTCTGGATCCGGCGGAGACCGCGCTGCCATACCATGGCCGCATCCGCTTTCGCGGCCTGGAGAGCGATGGCGACGCGCTGATCCCGCGCGTGGAATCGGTTCGAGATGCCTACGCCGAGCGGTTAAGCGCGCAGCAGGACGGAATAACGTCGATCTGCGCAACCGCGGGATTCGGGTTTGGCGTCCACCATACCGATCACCCGCCAGAGATGGCTCTGCTTACGCTCTATCAAGCCTTGGCGGCGCGATGATTGTTCGCCTGAAGTCATTGCGACAAGCGAAGCGCCGCGGCAACCTCCCAGTTTCCTCCTACTACCCGATGAAACCCCCTCGCCGCGCCATCCCGACATCACGGCGTAGTATGCCGGGCTATCGCCATCGAGACCGCATGGCGGCCTCACCGCTCAAAGTGAGCATTGCAAAATGATCTTCGTGACCCCCTGGGTCCTTTTAGGCCTCTTGGCCTTGCCATTGCTGTGGTGGTTGCTTCGCGTAACGCCGCCTGCCCCCCGGTCAGAGATTTTTCCGGCCGTCCGCTTCCTGCTCGGATTGAACGCGACCGAGGAAACGCCCGCGCGCACCCCGTGGTGGCTGTTGGCTCTGAGACTGCTGGCAGCCGGACTGGTGATCGTGGCGCTGGCGAGACCGGTGCTTGACGCAGGCACCGCTCTGGCCGGCAAGGGACCCGTGCTGCTGGTGGTGGATAACGGCTGGGCCTCCGCGAACGACTGGGTGCGCCGCAAGGAAGCAGCCGGCGCGCTCCTGGACCGCGCAGAACGGGCAGGCCGCAAGGCGGCGCTGCTGATCACCGCCCCTGAGGGCACAGGCGGCCCAATCGCCGTCTCCGCGACAATGCCCGTCGCCGATCTGCGAGCGCGCCTCGCGGCGATGCAGCCGCAGCCATGGCCGTCGGATCGAGCCGCCTCTGCCGCTGCAATTCGCGCTTGGCACGACAGCAAGGACGCCTCGGTGATCTATGTGCCGGACGGCCTGACCGATGGCACCGATTTCGACCACTTCGCCGCCGCAATGCGCGACACCGGGCCGGTTACGGAAATCTGTTGCGACACGGCCTCCTCCCCGCTGCTGCTGGCGCCGACCAGCGAGGCGGATCGTCTCGTCGCACATCTCGCGCAGGCACCCCGAGCGACGGCCACAGGCGCCAGCATCCTCGCTCAAAGCGGTGACGGCCGCACCCTTGCTCGTACCGACATCGCGGTGGCGGCCGGAGCCTCGACCGCGTCTGGCGCGATTCCGCTGCCGCCGGAGCTACGGAACCGGCTGACCCGCCTGGTGCTGGAAGGACCACCCAGTGCGGGCTCCGTCGTGCTGCTAGACGAGCGGTGGCGCCGTCGCCCCGTGGGTCTGCTTTCCGGCGATCTGTCCACCAGCGACACGCCGTTCACCGGCTCGATCTACTTCCTGAAACGGGCCCTGGAGCCATTCACCGAGCTGCGAGAAGGCGATACCGCGACGCTCCTGAAGCGAGAGATTTCCGTGCTTGTGCTCGCTGACCGGCCGCTGCCGGCTGGAACGGAGCGGGACATGCTGGAGGCCTGGGTGCGCAAAGGTGGCCTGCTGATCCGCTTTGCCGGCCCACGAACGGCCGAGGCTGCAACGAATGATACCGACACGTTGATGCCGGTGCGGTTGCTTGCCGGCGATCGGCAACTCGGCGGCGCGATGTCCTGGATCCAAGCGGCAGGGCTCTCGGCGTTCTCGTCTATGTCCCCCTTTGCCGGCCTCCCCGTGACCGAAGAGATAAAGGTGACCCGGCAGGTGCTGGCCGAGCCAAGCGCTGATTTGTCGGGCCGGACCTGGGCCGCGCTGGAGGACGGCACGCCGCTGGTCACCGAGACAACGGATGGCGCCGGCCGCGTTGTGCTGTTCCACGTCACGGCGAACGCCGATTGGTCGAACCTGCCGCTGTCCGGACTGTTCGTGGAGATGCTGCGACGCCTGGTGGATTTGTCGGTTGGCGTGGCCAGCACGCAAGGCACGGCCACGCTGGCGCCGGTCGAAACACTGGACGGCTTCGGTCTGCTGTCTCAGCCGCCCCCGGCGGCGGTCGGTCTTCAGGCGAACAAATTCGCTTCCACCCCGGTGTCACCGAGACACCCGCCGGGGTTGTACGGACCGGAGAGCGGGCGGCAGGTGCTCAACCTGGGTGCCAGCATTGCCGCTCCCGAGGCCGCTTCCCCAATCGCGGGAGCGACCCTTGAAACCGTGCGCGGTACCGCACGGGAACGAGCGCTGGGGCCACCTTTGCTGGCTTTCGCAATCCTGCTGCTATGCGCTGATATGATCGTGTCCCTGGCATTGCGGGGGCTGCTGCGAGCCCGGGTCTCCGCGACCACCGCAGCCATGCTGTTGCTGTTCATCCCAGCGGCCCACGCACTCGACGCCAGCGCCAATGCTGCTATTGATACGCGCCTCGGCTACATCGTCTCTGGCGACGGCCAGGTGGATGGCGTTGCCAAAGCAGGCCTCGAGGGTCTGTCTGACTACGTCAACCAACGCACCGCGGCCTCATTGTTCGAACCCGACGCGGTGCAGCCCGGCCAGACCGACCTGAGCCTGTATCCACTGTTGTATTGGCCGGTCACCGCGGATACGCCCGATCTGACCACCGCACAGACCGCGGCGCTCAACGACTACATGAGCCGCGGGGGGATTATCGTCATCGACACGCGGGATTCTGGATCAGGCGCCGGGTTCGCCCCGGGCACTGAAGAAGCCCTGCGTCGCATCGCCCGGTCCTTGATCGTGCCTCCGCTGGCACCGCTCACCGGTGAGCATGTATTGTCGCGCGCATTTTACCTGCTATCGGATTTTCCTGGCCGTTTCACCGGAGACACGGTCTGGGTTCAGCGTGATCAGGACCGGACCAACGATAGCGTAAGTCCGGTTATCATCGGCGGCAACGACTGGGCCGCGGCGTGGGCGATGAGCCCTGACGGTAGCAACCCATACAGCGTCATTCCTGGCGGTCAACGACAGCGCACCCTCGCCTATCGTTTCGGCGTCAATCTGGTGATGTATGCGCTGACCGGCAACTATAAGGGCGATCAAGTACCACGTCCCGGCTATATTGCAACGTCTGGGGCAATAGATGCACCCTGAACAGGTTATCGCCGCGATCCGCTTCGACCCGCTGCTCCCCAACTGGATCCTGATCACCCTCGGTATTCTCTCGCTGGCTGTCGTCGGGCTCGGGTTCTGGCGGCGCGGACGAGGCACGCCGTTTCGCCTCGCCGCGTTCGCTGTGCTGCTGCTGTGGCTCACCGGCCCCCGTCTTGTGCAGGAGACGCGGGAGTCGCTGCGTGACATCGGGCTGCTGGTGGTGGATCGGTCGGCGTCAATGCAGGTCGGTGACAGGACGCGTCTGGCAGAGGCCGCCCGGCAATCGATCGAGACGCAGGCGTCCCATTTACCCGATCTTGAACTGCGTACGGTCACGGTCCCGGAAATCGGCAATGCCGGAACCCAATTGTTTGCCGAGGTCGATCGCGCTCTGGCGGACATTCCGCGATCCCGTTTCGCCGGAGCCGTTGCAATCACCGACGGGCAGATCCACGACGTGCCCAAGGCCACGCCAGGCAACGCGCCGCTCAATCTGCTGCTGACCGCGAAGGGTGAGGAGACCGACCGCCGCCTGCGCGTGATCGAGGCCCCCGGATATGGCATCGTTGGCAAGTCCGTTATCTTGCGCGTTGCCATCGACGATCTTGGGACGGCCGGCCACACCAGTCCCGCCACGCTGACCGTCCGCCGCGACGGACAACCCTTCCGCACCGAAAGCGTGCCGGTTGGTGCGGAGCAGCACATCGAGGTTCCGATCACCCGCGCCGGTCCCACCGTAATCGAAATGGCTGCGAGTCCGTTGCCCGGCGAAGTTTCACAACTCAACAACCGCGCCGTTGTCGAGATCAACGGCGTACGCGATCGGCTGCGCGTGCTGTTGATCTCAGGCGAGCCACACCAGGGCGAGCGTACGTGGCGGCAACTCCTGAAGGCCGATCCTTCGGTCGATCTGGTGCACTTCACCATCTTGCGGCCGCCCGAAAAGGACGATCGCACGCCGCTGAACGAACTCGCACTGATTGCCTTCCCGGTGCGGGAACTGTTCGTGGACAAGATCGGCGAGTTCGACCTGATCATCCTCGATCGCTTCCAGAATCGTGGGCTGCTGCCGCTGCCGTACCTGGCGAACATCGCCAGCCGGGTGCGCCAGGGCGGCGCCCTGCTCATGAGCGTCGGGCCGGAGTTCGCCGGGGCGACCAGCCTTGCCTCGACGCCACTTGGCGGCGTGCTTCCCGGTGGTCCGGCGCGAACCAACGCTGTCGTTGACGGCGCATTTCGGCCGTGGGTCAGCGATCTCGGCCAGCGCCATCCAGTGACTGAGGGCCTGGCCGGCGCCAACCCGCCGGGCAGCACGGACAAACCGCCGACGTGGGGGCCATGGTATCGCCGCATCGAGCCCGGACCGGTCGATGGAGAGGTGCTGATGCGCACCCCCGACGGCGAGCCGGTGCTGGCGCTTGACCGGGCAGGCCAAGGGCGAACGGCGCTGCTGCTGTCAGACCAGATCTGGCTATGGTCTCGGGGTCACGATGGCGGCGGACCACAGGCAGAATTGCTGCGCCGGATCGCACATTGGCTGATGCAGGAACCGGAGCTCGAGGAAAACGCCCTGACCGCTCGTGTTGCTGACGGGCGGCTGCGGATCGAAGGCCGCTCGACTGATCCGGGCGCGCGGGCGGATGTGGTGGTGACTGACCCGGATGGCAAAAAGGAGACGGTGAAGCTCCATGAGGATTCGCCGGGGCGCGCGACTGCGGTGCGAGTGGCACCGGTTCCGGGCGTTTGGCAGGTGACCCAAGGAACGGGGCCGGGAGCGCGGTCGGCTTATGCCGCCGCCGGGGCCGCCAATCCCCCGGAACTGGCCGATTTACGGGCAACTGCTGGCGTGGTTGGGGCGCTGGCACGGGCCTCCGGTGGCGGCGTGCACTGGTTGGCGGGAGCTGAGGTGCCGGAACTGCGACGAACCGAGGACGACCGGTCGGCTTCAGGCAGCGCCTGGATCGGGTTGCAGCGGCGGCACGATCACGTGGTGACGGGCATTGCCGCGCTGGAGCTCATGCCAGGCTGGCTATCATTGCCGATGCTGTTGGGGCTACTGGTGCTGGCGTGGCGGCGCGAAGGAAGCTAGGCCCCAGCACATTTATCCTCTGGGGCGTGAGGCGTCAGCCCTATCGGCGGCCCGCATGCTGCGCCTAGAAAAGGAGTCCCTTTTTCAGTAGCCCATGGACGCCTTTCTCGCCATTGACTGTCTGCGTAACGTGAAAATCGACCGCCAGCGAGCAAAACTGATACGCTTCTTGCCGGGAGAGGTTGGTTCGGGCGGTGATGAAAGCGATCATCTGGCGCAGCGCTGTTTTCATCGCAACATCGAGATCCTCGTGCATACCCATCGAGATGAAATGGCTGGCGGTTTCCGCCCGAGGGTAGCTCAGCAGCGGATCGCGCTTGCCGCCGCCCTTGTGTAGGGTCAAGACAAACGTTCCGGTGAGGCAAATTTCTAATGCATTGATGCACACCTCGCCGTCGCCCTGCACGCCATGGCCGTCGCCGGCCGAGAACAGTCCGCCTACTGCCCAAACCGGCAGGTATAGGGTTGAACCCTCGCCGATTTCCTTGTTATCCAGGTTGCCGCCATGCTCACGCGGCTGGACTGTCGAGATCGCGCCGTAGGCGGGTGGGGGTGCGACGCCCATTACGCCGAAGAATGGCGACAGGTTGAGTTCAGTGCCCCAGGGTAGGCGGCAGGTTTTGCGGTCGCGGTCCACCGGGATGTGAGACAGGAATTTTTCGGGGAAGTCCTCCGGAATGGTTCCGGCCAGCGGGCGAAAACCGCAATAGCCCCAGTCGTTGCCCAATTCGATCTTTTGGATATGAACTTCGAGCATGTCCCCCGGTTCGGCACCCGCGACCGCCACGGGACCGGTGATAATATGGCCGGACGCTCGGGGAATATTGGCGGCATGGATCACCGCCAGCGCGGGCGGGATGGTCAGGCCCGAGGCCGGGGACGGCATCACCTCCGGACCGCCGGAGACGCATTCTAACACCACGGTATCACCCGAATCGAGGGTGACCAGCGGCGGAAAACTGGCGTCAAATACGCCCCAGCGCACCGTTTCCGGTGTCGATGCGATGCGATGTGTGGCCATGCGATTTTTCCCTTGACGCCAGCGTTAACCGCGGAATGCCACCACATCGACAACGCCGGCACAACCGGTCAAATTTGCCCGAGACGTCGACTTGCACCCCGTCCTTTTCCGCAAGACCGTCGCGGTTCTAAGGCGATGCCGACGCCGCGGCCTAGCGTCCTCTGCTTGTGGAAGACGCCTTCAGTTCCGCATCGATCGCGGCGGCGAGCCCGGGGTTGGCCCGCCTGATCTGGCTGGCCTTCAGCGTCACCCCGAGATGGGAAGACGGATGCATTTCCCAGGCCTCCAAGAAAAGCAAATCAGCTTCGATTTGAGAATTGTTAGTAGCTTGCAACGCCTGGCGTACCGCTTGTGTGAACGGCTGTTTCCGCGTGGGTTGGGTGGTGAACATCAGACATTTCCTAACCGGATCTAGCGCCGCCCGGCCTAACCCCGTTCCAGCACAAACGCTGGGGGAGATTCAAGCACAGACAGCGCCGCCTCCACTTAGGAAACCCTGATGCGCGTCACCAGCACGCCAGCGTGACAAGCAAGTGAAATAATTCTCGTTGACATATCAGTACCGGTAGAGGTCGTGCTTGAATGGTCCCTGTTGCGCAATGCCAAGGTATTCCGCTTGCTTCGATGAAAGTGTCGTGAGCATCGCGCCGACCTTGGCCAGGTGCAACGCGGCGACCTTCTCGTCGAGGTGCTTGGGCAGGGTGTATACCGTCCGCTCATATTTTCCCGCGGGCGCGGTGAACAGTTCGATCTGAGCCAGCACCTGGTTGCTGAAGCTCGCGCTCATGACGAAGCTGGGGTGACCGGTTGCATTGCCTAGGTTGACCAGGCGGCCTTCGGACAAAACGATCAATCGCTTGCCGTCGGGGAACACCACCTCGTCGACCTGCGGTTTGACGTTCTCCCACTTGTAGTTGCGCAACGACTCGATCTGGATCTCCGAGTCGAAGTGGCCAATGTTGCAGACTATGGCGCGATGTTTCATCGCGCGCATGTGGTCGATCGTGATTACATCGATATTCCCGGTGGCGGTAACGAAGATGTCGCCCTGCGAAGCAGCGGCGTCCATCGTGACAACCTGGTAACCTTCCATTGCGGCCTGTAGCGCGCAGATCGGATCGACCTCGGTCACCATGACGCGGCAACCAGCGTTGCGCAGTGACGCGGCCGAGCCTTTTCCGACATCGCCGAAGCCGTTCACCACCGCTACCTTGCCGGCCATCATCACGTCGGTGCCGCGGCGAATCCCGTCAACCAAAAATTCGCGGCAACCATAAAGGTTGTCGAACTTCGATTTCGTCACGCTGTCGTTGACGTTGATCGCCGGCGTCAGAAGCGTCCCGGCTTTGGCCATGTCCCACAGGCGATGCACGCCGGTGGTGGTTTCTTCAGAAATACCGCGCACGTCAGCCAGCATTTCCGGGTATTTCTGATGCATCAGCACCGTGAGGTCGCCGCCGTCGTCGAGGATCATGTTCGGCGTCCAGCCGTCAGGGCCGCGCACCGTCTGCTCGATACACCACCAGAACTCTTCCTCGTTCAGGCCCTTCCAGGCGAATACCGGCGTGCCGGCCGCGGCGACGCCCGCCGCCGCATGATCTTGGGTCGAGAAGATGTTGCAGGACGACCAGCGGACGGTCGCGCCGAGCGCGGTCAGAGTCTCGATCAGCACAGCGGTCTGAATCGTCATGTGCAGACAGCCGGCGATGCGGGCGCCCTTCAGAGGCCGCGACTTGCCGAATTCCTCCCGGATCGCCATCAGGCCGGGCATTTCGGTCTCGGCCATGCTGATTTCCTTGCGTCCCCACTCGGCGAGGGAAAGGTCCTTAACTTTAAAATCCTGCGTCATCACGTCGGCCATGTGGGAAGCTCCTGATTGGTCGCGGCGCTATATAAAGATATCTGCATGTTTGCAAGTCTTCGCTACGCGTTCGTGTTCTTCCCGCCGCTCCGCCTTAAAAATCCGCTGCAAAAGTTTGTCGCTCATTCGTAAAGAACGTCTTCGCCCCGTCGCCCGCAAGATGCGCCGGTATGGGGTCAGACCGTGATGAGTTTAACCCGCCTGCCATCGACGCCGAGCGCGACTTGGCCCTGCTTCAGCAGCAAAGCGTCGGTGCCGAAAACCTCTCGCCGCCAGCCATGGAGGCTGGGCACGTCCGGGGCTTCTTCGAGTGCCAGGCGATCGATGTCTTCCGAACTGGCGACCAATCTCGGCGCGACGTGGTGCTGTTCGGACTTCGCGGCCAGCAGTACTTTCAGTAGCGAGACCAGGGCCGCGGACGGACGGGCGGACTCTCGTGATTGCATCTGAGCGGGCAGATCGCCGTCGGGCACCCTTCGGGCGGCGGCCAGAACCTCCAGCAGTGCGGTACCCGAACGACCCTCCGCGAAGCCGCGGGTAACGCCACGCACACGTGCCAGGGCCTCCGCGTTGGCCGGCGCCGTGGCGGCGATTTCGAGCAACGCCTCGTCCTTGATCAATCGTTGGCGCGGGATGTTGACACGCTGGGCCTCCTTCTCTCGCCACGCCGCAACCTCCTTGAGGCAGTACAACAGGCGCCGGTTGGTGGTGCGTGGACGCAGCCGCTCCCAGGCGGTCTTGGGGTCGGTGCGATAGGTGGCGGGATTGTTGAGGATCGCCATCTCCTCAGCCACCCAGCCCAGGCGGTTGTCCTGCTCCAATCGCTGGCTCAGGCGCAGATAGACGTCCCTGAGGTGAGTGACGTCGGCGGCGGCGTAGGCAATTTGCGCGGCGGACAATGGTCGTACCGACCAGTCGCTGAAGCGGTGGGCCTTGTCGATGCTGCCTCCAGTGAGGCTCGAGACCAGGGCGTCGTAGCCGACTTGGTCACCGAATCCGGCCACCATGGCGGCCACCTGGGTGTCGAAGATCGGGCGCGGCACGTCCCCAAACCGTAGCACGAATATTTCGATGTCCTGACGCGCGGCGTGGAACACCTTTGTTACGCCCACGTTGGCAAACAAAACGCCAAGGGAGGCCAGGTCGAGACCGTCCGCCTGGGCGTCGATCACCGCGACCTCCTTGGCGCCGGCGATCTGCACCAAGCATAATTCCGGCCAGTAGGTGCGCTCCCGCATGAATTCGGTATCGACGGTGATGAAGGTTTCGCCGCTCATGCGTTGGCAGAACTCGTCCAGCAGTGACGTCGTGGCGATCAGGACAGGCGGCGGGAAGGCAGTGTGGGACGGTCGGGCCATCGGGCGGTTCTACACTTGCAACTGCGAAAGGCCAAAAAGCCCTTGCGGCGTCTCTTCTCTCGAACCGTATTCGATTTCAGGACGCGCGGATGCGCTTGAGCGATGTTACTTGAGCTGTTGCAGGCCGAAGCCGTTGCGGGTATGAAGGCCTCATGTTCGACGGCGCGCCCTTCGCGAACCTGCCCGACGACGCCCGCGCGTTTGATCCTGTGGGCGACGTGCGCTCGCGCGGCGATTCGCGACCCGGCACAAATTTCGCGCGCCTGCTCCTCCTCCTTCGACTTAGCCGCCCCTGAGCGCCTCGCCGGGTTGCTGAACGCCGGCTTCGCTCAGGGGATCCCCTGAGGCTGATGTCGTGTCAAAAAATTGAGGAACCCAACCGATGAGCATCACCCACCCCAGCTTCGGCACGCTGGACAACGACCGCATTATCATTTTCGACACCACGCTGCGCGATGGCGAGCAGTCGCCAGGTTTTTCCATGAACCTGGATGAAAAAATCCGGATGGCCGAGGCGCTGACGGAACTGGGCGTGGATGTGCTGGAGGCCGGCTTCGCGATCGCCTCGCCAGGCGATTTTGAAAGCGTCAAAGCGATCGCCGAAAGCGTTGGGCAGCGCGATGACACGCCGGTCATTGCCAGCCTCGCCCGAGCCGGCGCCCTGGACGTAATGCGCGCAGCGGACGCCCTCCGCGCCGCGAAACGCCGGCGCATTCATATCGTCATTGCCACCAGCGACCTGCACATGAAGTACAAGTTGCGGATGGAGCCGGACGAGGTGATCGCCGCGACCGTGGACTCGATCACGTTGGCCCGTCAGCACGCCGACGACGTGGAATGGTCGGCCGAGGACGCAACACGCAGCGACATCGATTTTCTGGCGCGCTGCGTCGAGGCCGCGATCAAGGCCGGGGCGACGACGATCAACCTTCCGGACACGGTGGGCTATGCGCTACCCGAGGACATGGAGCGGATGTACACGCAAATCCGCGCCAAGGTTCCGGGGGTCGAGAAGGTGATCCTTTCCACGCACAACCACAATGACCTGGGCCTCGGTGTCGCAAACACGCTCGCCGCGATCCGGGCCGGGGCTCGGCAGGTCGAATCCACCATCAATGGCATCGGTGAGCGGGCCGGCAACGCCTCGCTTGAGGAGGTCGTGATGGCGATTCGCACCCGTCAGGATGCGATCCCACACCATAATAACATCAAAACGACCGGATTGCTGCGGATGTCCCGTCTGCTGGCAACCGTCACCGGGTTCGACGTGCAGCCCAATAAGGCGATCGTCGGACGCAATGCGTTCGCGCATGAGGCCGGAATTCACCAGGATGGCGTGCTGAAAAATGCCGCGACGTACGAGATCATGACGCCGGAGAGCGTCGGCTGGACGAAAAACAGCCTCGTCCTGGGTAAGCATTCAGGGCGCGCTGCGTTTCGCGACAAGCTGAATACCCTGGGCTACAAGGTCGGCGACAACCAGCTAAACGACGCGTTTCGCCGCTTCAAGGATCTGGCCGATCGCAAGAAGGTGGTGTTCGACGAGGATATCGTCGCCCTGGTCGACGACGAAGTGGTGCGTGACCATGAGCACATCCGCTTCGTCTCGCTTGACATGCACGCCGGGTCGAAGGGACCCGCTCGGGCGGAACTGGAGCTGGACGTCGAGGGTGTCCTGAAGACC
Source organism: uncultured Alphaproteobacteria bacterium (assembly GCA_963772355.1). GTDB lineage: Bacteria > Pseudomonadota > Alphaproteobacteria > Acetobacterales > Acetobacteraceae > Rhodopila. The sequence continues at coordinate 202,889 of CAVYXX010000045.1, forward strand.
GCGAAGTCAACCGGCAACGGACCGGTTGATGCGACGTTCAACGCGATCCAGGCGATTTTCCCGCATAAGGCCAACCTGGTGCTGTTCTCGGTCGGCGCGGTGACCGAAGGGACCGACGCTCAGGCGAAGACGACGGTCCGGCTGGAGGAAAATGGCAAGATGGTCGATGGCCAAGGGGCGGATTCCGACACCATCGTCTCGGCCGCGCGTGCCTATGTCCACGCGCTGAACAAGCTGCTGGTGAAGCGGTTGCGGACGGAGCCGGCGGCGCTGTCTGCTTAAACGATGTCTTCGGCGGCCCGGTGGACCGATCCGGGCCGTCGCGCTTCGAGCCTGGTGGGACACACACGCCAGCAAAACAGTCGTCCTGCTCTCAGTTATATCCCCAGAACCCGCTGCTGCCGGTGCTCGGCGCAGTGCTCGGGCCATAGGTCGGACCCGTCGTGGAGACGCCAGGCGCCGCCGCGGTATCAGGCGAAGCGATCGGGGGAGGGGCGGGCGGGGGCTCTGCACCAGGACCCGTGATACCAAAGGACCGGGGATCGCCGGAACAGGCAGTTAGGAGAGTGAGGAAGCCCAGGGCAAGAACCGTACGCATATGGACACTTTGCGCCGGTTCAGTCGCAGTTGTCCACCGGCGTTACGGCGAGGTGCCAAGGTATCGCGCGACCGGAGGACTGATCACCGCCTATGACGCATGTCGGCCGGATAGCCGTGCAGAGCCGTCCCATGACAGTCGGGCATTTTCGTGCCGGAGCTGAACCATCCTCGTCATCCGTTCGTATCTTAAATCGAGGCTTCCACCAGTGGCAAGCCCGCGAACCGAGGACACCATCGTGCGCCTTTCCCTGCTTGGCCTATCCCTGGCCGCGATGCTGACCCCAGGTTGCACCCGAGATCCCGACATGCCGGTTTCGACCGGCAGCAGCCCAGCATTCGACCCGGTCACATTCTTCGATGGCCATACCAGGTCCTGGGGCGTGATTGAGAGCCGCTTCGGTGTCCCGACCGCGCGGATCGTCACCGACGGCCATGGGCAGAGAGAGGGAACCGAGCGGCTACGCATGGTGCAGCATCTGTCGTTCCAGGACGGCACAACCCAGGAACGAGATTGGACCCTGTGGCGCAGCGGGCCGGGCCAGTTCAAAGCCACGGCCAACGACATGGTCGGAACGGCCGAAGGCGAAGCGAACGGGCGTGTTTTTCATTGGCAGTGGGTTCTGGCGCGCTCGCCTGGCAACCCTCTGATGAACGTGACCATGCAGCAATGGATGTATCGCATGGAGGACGGCTCGGTCACCATCCGCACCACCGTCACTAAGCTTGGGTTTATCGTTGCCGAGGTAACCGAGCAGTTTACCCACCTCGAAAAAGGCTGACCCCGCGGCTCATCCTTTCAGGAATGCATTCATCGCCGGCGTCGCAAGCGTGTTGTCCAAATAGTCGAAGGTGCCACGCTCGGCGACCTCTTTCGCCGCGTCGACCAAGCCAGTCATCGCGGCGCGATACAACGACGTAGCCAGGCTGACGCGCTTGACCCCCGCCGTGGAGAGCGTCGCAACGGTGAACGATTTTCCCTTGATCCCAGCCATAAAGTTGACCGGCCGAGACAGCGCCGCGCAGACGGCGCGCACGGATTCCAGGTCCGGCAAGCCGGGGGCCATCAACACGTCGGCTCCCGCGGCTTCGAATGATCGCAAGCGGCTGATCGTGTCATCCAGGTCAGGATTGCCGCGCAGGTAATTCTCTGTCCGGGCGGTCAGGGTAAAGGGGAACGGCAGGGATCGAGCGGCCTCCACCGCGGCGGCGATACGGTCTCGGGCATGGGAGCTTTCGAACAGCGGCTTGGCCGGATCCCCCGTGGCATCCTCGATCGACCCCCCGACCAAGCCTATTCCGGCGGCCAAACGAATGGTCTCCGCGGCGGCCTGCGGTGTATCCCCAAAACCCTTTTCCAGGTCGGCGGATACCGGCAGGTCTGTTGCACCGACGATGGCTTTGCAGTGGGCCAACGCCTCCTCTCGCGTCACTCTGCCGTCGAGGCGTCCCAGCACTCCGGCGCTGGCTCCACTGGACGTGGCCAAGGCTTTGAAGCCCAGAGCGGTGAGAATCCGAGCGGAGCCGGCATCCCAGGCGTTGGCGATGACAAAGGTCTCTTGGTGCAGAGCGCGGAAGGAATGCGCTTTTTCCGATTGGTTCGACATTATTCAGCCGCCTTTCGTTGGTTCAGCACTTCGTTGGTGTGCTCGCCGAGTCGCGGGGCAGCCCGTTGGACAGACCCAGGCGTGGCGGACAGCTTGACCGGGACGCCCATTGTGCGGAACGGTCCGGTGATAGGATGATTGGTCTCGACCACCATGTCGCGGGCCAATATCTGCGGATCAGTATAGACCTCATCGTAGTTCAGCACTGGACCGGCGGGGATTCCGAGCTTTTCCAGGGCCGCGAGCCAGTGAGAGGATGGTTGCAGCCGCAGTTTCCCCGCTAGCAGCGCCACCAAGGCATCGTTGTGCTTAACCCGTTCGGGATTGCTGACGAAGCGTGGGTCAGAAACCATTTCGGGCGCGCCCACCAGCTCGCAAAGCTGGACGAAGAATTTCTGCTGCGAGGCGCCGACGGTGATGTAACCGTCGGAGGTCTGGAAGCACTGATAGGGCGAACTGCCGCGATGCGCCTGACCGATCCGCTCGGGCCGTGTGCCGGTGGCGAAGTAGTGCGCCGATTCGTAGACCGCCAGTGACGTAGCAGCCTCCAGCAGCGACGTTTCGACGTGCTGACCCTCGCCGGTGCGGTGCCGAGCCTCGACGGCGGCGAGCACACCGAAGGCCAGGAACATGCCGGCCGTGACATCTGAAATCGCGATCGGCAGACGGTGCGGCGGGCCGTCGGCGGGACCATTTGTGCTCATGAGGCCCGACATCGCCTGAGTGATCAGATCGAAACCGCCGCGCGCGCTGTACGGGCCGGTCTGGCCGAACCCGGAGATTGACGCCAGGATCAACCGCTTGTTCCGCTGGTGCAGCGCAGGCCACCCGAGACCGAGCCGGGCGAGGACGCCAGGACGGTAATTTTCGACCAGGATATCGGCTTGGTCGATCAGTCGCAGTAGCGCCGCCTTGTCGTCAGCCTGTTTCAGGTCCAGCACAACCGACCGCTTGTTGCGGTTCCAGGTCATGAATGGAGCGCTTTCCCCATTAATGAAGGGAGGCATGCCACGAGCCGAATCGCCTTTTGGCGGCTCGATCTTGATGACCTCGGCGCCGTGGTCCGCCAGCAGCATCGCGCAATACGGCCCCGAGAGGTGGCTGGTCAGGTCCAGGACCAGAAGGTGGTCGAGAGCGCCTGCCATGATGTTTTCTCCATTCTTGTGCAGGAGATAATGCCAATAAAACGGCAACGGCGAAAGCAACGCGAGCCGCGGGGCGGGCATTGCCCAGCAAGGCATACGGCTCGCGTAAAGGGGGATGACCTCGAACCGCGCGCCCGCAGTTGCTGCCCCATAACTAAATTTAGGCACTTGAGACGCGCGGCGGAACGGGTCTAGATTCTATCGAAGAAACAGCTAGGTCATGGAGGATTCGGAGACCATCGTGCGCGAATTGAGGACCCGGGCGTCGCCTTACGAACCATCATGCAACCGATCTTTCCAATCACCTGCCGGCGACTGCCCGGCCAGGGGAAGTTTCAGTTTGGGCTGGCCCGCATCACCAGGCGATCCCGCGTCGTCGTCTACCGCGCCTGGCAAAGCAGCGGCATAGCCGCCATGCCGAATTCGTTCTGAGCTCCGCACGCTCTATCCCCCGAACTGGACAGCGCTGAGCCGGCGTATTCGATTCGAGCGTGCCGGTGGCCGTTGTCAGGGATGCGGCCGGCCGCATCTCGCGCGAGTCCGTTGCCTCCCGGACGGGCGCTGGTTCGATGAGACTGCACGGACTTGGCGGGACCGGCGCGGAAGGCAGGCGCGCTGGCCCGACTTGATCGACGCGGTGCATCTCCGTTTGACCCGCGTCGTGTTGGCGGCAGCGCATTTGGATAACGATCCCTCCAACAATCGGCTCTCCAATCTGAAGGGCCTTTGTCAGCGCTGTCATATGCTGCATGATCGGCCATTCCACTTGGCCCAGCGCTGGCTGACCTATCGCCGCCGTTGGGCGATAGGCGATTTGTTCTTAGGCCGCTATAGCGACGACACGTTCGCCGCCGCGCCTATCCTCCTAACGCGCCCACCAGATGCGCCATTCAGCCGGCGGCCCATCGGACCAGATGCTCCGCGGCCCAGCCACTTGACTATCCTTAGGGCAGCGGATGATCTGTTTGCGAGCACCCGCTAGCTAGAGGGTCATTCGCAGCCCTCGCGGCATGACTGATCCCAAGCGCAGCGCTAGTGGTCCGATCCGACAGAAGCGTCCCGTGCGGTCGGGTGAATCGGCCCACAAAATCAAAGGCTAGTGGTTCATAGCGGACGGCACTATCCGTCTGATTTGAATCACTAGGTCGTTAGACGACATAGCTCGGCGGTCACAGATGGCGCTTGACCCGCCATCTGTGTATCAGAAGGCCACGTCAAGGAACCCAAAGCAAGCAGTGCCGTTGGGTTCCAACCCTCTTCCTGGTTGGATATCTGGTGCATGCGCCATCGGCGGATCGTCTCCCTGGCCTTTACAAGCTGTATCGGCATGGGAATGCCGGCCGCAGCCGATCAGCATGATCCAAGCCTTGAGCCACTGATGACCGAGCTCAAAACTGTACGGACGGCCGAGGCGGCACGGCCGATCGAGCAGCGGATCTGGACGATCTGGGGCAAGTCCGGGGGTGCGGCGGTCGACACTCTGATGGAGCAGGGTATCGCCCGTCTGAACGAAGGGAACAATGACGCGGCACTCGGTCTCTTCGATCGCATCGTGCAGTTGGCACCCGACTTCGCCGAGGGCTGGAACAAGCGCGCGACCACGCTCTACGCGATGGGACTGTTCGAGAGGTCTATGCAGGATATCGACAAGGTACCTGCTCTGGAGCCTCGCCATTTCGGCGCTCTGTCAGGGCTCGGTCTCTGCAATATTCGATTGGGCAATGATAAAGCAGCCCTGGCGGCCTTTCAGCATGCTGCCGCGCTCGACCCGAACCTGCCGGGCGTGCAGGCCAACGTCGAGGCCCTGAAAAAACGACTGATCAGGGGACTCCATCTAGCGCGGTTGCCCCCTACTCCACCCTGGCACGGCTGCACGCCGAATCCTATCGGCGCCTCACCGACCAGGCCCGTCCGCTAACAGGTTCGCGGGATCTGCTCGCCGCGCTCGACTCCCGGCGGCGATCGCGACCCGCGAGCGGATCGAGGCGGCGGCACGGAATCTGCAAGCACTTGGCGTTGATCCGGACGAGGTGCCGGTAGATGACACGAGACCAGGTAAAATATGCCAAACAGGATCCGGACCTCTTCCTGGGCGCGGCTGCTCGATGCTCCGATCGAAACGGCGGCCAGCGTCGGCGACGCGATCTTGAACAACCTGGCGGCCCGGCGCACCGGTATATAACTTTGTATGGACACAAGCCTACCGCGACTTTTAGCTGGATCGTGGTGTTATGATCATGTCATCATGTATGGCACACGACAAATGTCGCCAGCTTGATGGAATACCGGTTGGCGGATGTGTGATGTGAACGTCTCGAAACGTTTGCCGCTTACCTAACCACAAAATCATAGGGGGGCATTAGCAAAGGGAATTCAAATGCGCGAAGCTTCGCCTCTGATGATAGCGTCTGTTGCTGCAGTCCTCTTATTCGCATCTCTTGCCCGAGCAAGCACTCCATCCGCGGCTGCTTCCGGCCCGCCACAACAATCGCCGGGCAACGGGGTGGCAGGCCCAGTCCTGGCGGCCATCCAAAGTGCCGAGGCAAGCATCATTGTCGCGGAGCCCAAATGCGGCGACGGAACCACCCTGACCGGGGCGTTTGTCATGGAAACACCGCCACGAGCCGGATTTCCCCTTGACGCCACCACGTTTGCGAGCCCCCGCGGCACGTTCACCAGTGTTACCACAACGGGAAATGAAAGTGAGGCGGTTATTGCTGAAGTAGCAACGATCTTGAATAACCGCGCCGACAATTATGTGAAACGACTGCTGCGAAACTGTTCGCTTTAAGAGTCCCCGGACCCCAAGCGACGCCTGGAAGCTATCCGCCGCTCCTATAAATCGCCGTCGGCGCAGACTTCAAGTCAGCGTCCGACCGGGTCTGAACGCTCGTCCAGGGTTGAAAATCATGGATCAGGCCCAGGCCGCGAAAATAGCGTCACTGTCCGTTCCGGTATAAAACTGAATGTTTTGAAAGTCTCCAAATGTCTTGAAAGTCTCCAATTGCATTGCGGTCCTTTGTATCGCGGATCCCTACTATCCCGTGTTCCTCAGTCCGTCCTTTATGATAGGGTCCCGTAACGTGTTGGCGACGGGGTTCAACTGGTGTGGAATTTATCGCGTGCCTACAACTTTTTGTCGCTTGCCGGGCACCCTCTCTTTCTGAGCTTTCCAATGCTTTTGTGGCCGGCCGTTTGGAATGGCTATCCAATCGTATTCGCCGACACAGGAACATATCTGGCGCAGGCGATCCATCGTTTCGCTGGCTGGGACCGGCCGGTGTTCTATTCAATGTTCATTCTGCCGCTGCACGCCAGAGTGACGCTTTGGCCCGTTATCGTCGTTCAAGCGGTGCTCGCGGCATGGATCCTTTGGCTGGTCTGCCGGGCGCTGCTTCCCAACATTTCACGGGCCGCTTTCGTCGTTGGAACGGCAATGTTGGCGGTGGCAACGTGGCTGCCGTGGATGGTGAGCGAATTGATGCCGGATGTGTTCACCCCGATGCTGGTCCTTGTCGTCTGCCTTCTGACCTGGACACCCGAGTGTCTGTCGCCACGAGAGCGTGTGATATTGATAGGATTGGCGGCGTTCATGATCGCCAGCCAGCAGTCAAGTTTGCTATTAGTATGTGCGCTGCTGGCGGTCCTAGGGCTTCTCCGCCACCGGCGTGGAGCATGGTCTTCTGCCGACCATCACGGCGGACCGGTCCCCTACAGCATTGGGCGAAGTTCCGATCGTCGGTATCACGAAAATATCGCGGTTAATCGGGACGGTCGCGCTGAAGAGATCCGACACCGCACCCGCCGGGTTCTGATGATTCTACCCCCTGCCCTGGCGCTCCTCGGCCTCTGCTCCATCAACTACGCCGCGCATGGCCGCTTCGCTGTGTCCCCGTTCGGCAATATCTTCCTCCTCGCACGAGTAATTTACGACGGTCCGGGCATGGCGGTCCTGCGCCGCGACTGCCCGGCGGCGGCTTGGCGTCTATGCCCGTTCCTTGACACCTTTCCGCCTACCTCAGACGAGTTTCTGTGGCAGCAAAACAGCCCGCTGAACCAGGCTGGTGGACGGAAGGTGGTGTCCCAAGACGCCGACGCAATTATCCGAGCGGCTCTGATCTCTGATCCGGCCGGCGAGGCCAGGGCCGCTCTCTCAAACACTTTGGAGCAACTCGGCCGGTTCGCCAGCGGCGATGGACTGTCCCCCTGGCCCGCCCAAGTCACCGCCGAAATCATCCGCGACTTCCCATCCCGGGAAGCCGCCTCCTACGCCTCCGCCAGACAACAGGCTGGAGCGTTGTCTGTGCCCCCGCTGCTCGTACCATCTCCACGCGGCCGTAGCCGTAACCGGGGTGATGGCGTGCGTGCTTCTGCTGCCGATCGCCTTTGTCCGGCGCGCGCCCTGCGCAGGCTTCCTGATAGCCGTCCTCATCACCTTGCCGGTCAGCGCGGCGATCACCGGAGCGCTCTCGACGCCCCATGACCGTTATCAGAGCCGAATCATGTGGCTGCCGCCGTTTGTCGCCGTTATCTCCCTGGCCTCACTCCGCCATCGGACCCGTGATAGTTTCGACCACCAAGAGCCTCAAGCAGACCCGGCCACATAGGCGGTCAGGCTCTCCACCACACTGTCCTGATGCATGATGCGCGCCTTCACCACGTCCCCTATGCTGATCAACCCGATCAGTGTGTCGTGGTCGATAACCGGCAGGTGCCGGAAACGGCCCGCCGTCATCATCTGCATCGCTTGCTCGACCGTCGTGTCAGGATGGGCCACATGCACGGCGCGCGTCATCAGCTGCCCGGCCGTCATCTCCAGCGTGCGCCCGCCGTTCGCGGCGAGGGAGCGAACAATGTCCCGCTCGCTGACGATGCCCAGCATCTGCTCCGTGTTGTCGATCACCAGCACCGCGCCGATACGGTGTTCCGACAGTAACTGCGCAATCTCAGAGATTGGCGTGGTCGGATCAACCGTCGAAACCTGGTAGCCCTTGTGTTTTAGGATCGCAGCAACAGTGGACATTGCCCAACTCCTCCTTGTTTGGAGCAGGCGGGCGATCCCTGGGAAGTCTCGTCGAGCGAAACGCCTATGCCGGACCGCGCACCCGCGCCTCCTACGAAGGCCACAGCATGCGCTTTCCGGTTGTCGGGATGCAAACTTTAGCAGTGCAGTGCAACAATTTTCGCTACTATCGAGTTAGGCTGCCTCCCGATCCGTCTCCGCCCACGCCGCTCCGTTCAAACCGCTACCACAAAGTGCTACCTGCCATCAGCCCGGCAACCAGCAATACCACGAACACCACGATAGCAATAAAGAACAAGATACGAGCGATATCAGCCGTTGCGGCAGCAACACCTCCGAAGCCGAATATCGCGGCCACGATTGAAACCACGAGAAAAAATAGCGCTAACCGCAGCATGAGGAGTTTCCATTCCCAAAGTGAAAGACGCACCAACCCGGGGGATTATGCGCGCCTCTCTCACTTCAGATAGTCACACGTCCTTGACCGCCGATCACTCTGCCGCCACCAGATGTGCAACGGGCGGCGAAAGCTGCGTCTCCACCAGATCGGCAAAGTACCCCTGGCGCGCAAGCAACGAGTTGAAGCCACCACGCTCAACGATACGGCCATTATCGAATACAAGGATTTCGTCGGCGTCGCGAACCGTCGAAAGCCGGTGTGCGATCACGAATGTCGTGCGGCCTGCCATCAGGGTTTTCAGCGCCTTCCCCACCCGGGCTTCGGTCGCCGCGTCCAATGCGCTGGTAGCCTCGTCCAGGATCAGGATCGGCGGGTTCTTCAGCAGCGCCCGAGCAATCGCGAGCCGCTGGCGTTGACCGCCTGACAGCGTTGTCCCGCGTTCCCCGATCAGCGTGTCGTAACCGTTCGCCTGACGGACGATGAACTCGTGCGCGTCCGCCATCCGGCACGCCTCCTCCATCTCCTCCTCGGTCGCGTCGGGATTCCCAACCATCAGGTTGTCGCGGATCGAGCGGTTGAACAGCAGGCTTTCCTGGAACACGACGCCGATGTTGGACCGCAAACTGTCCAGTGTGATGTCGCGCAAATCCTGCCCGTCGATGGTTATGCGCCCGGACGTCGGATCCCACATCCGTTGCAGCAGCGTCATCGCCGTCGATTTGCCCGCGCCGGTATGCCCAACCAGAGCGATGCAACTGCCGGGGTGCGCCTTGAAGCTGACATCGCTTAGCACCGCCGCGCCGCTGGCAGGGTAAGCGAAGTTGACGTCCTCGAACCGGACTTCGCCACGTGGCGCCCACAATTTCCGCGCATCGTCCTTTTCAGGCACCGAGCTGCGCTCGTCCAAAATCCTGAAGAAGTCTTCCAGCGCAGGCAGCTTGAAGAACAGCGACGACACGAATGAGGCCGCGGTCTCCAGGCGCCCGATCAGCAGCATCGCGAAACCCATGAAGCTGACGATCTCGCCCACGCTCGCCATGCCGTTCACGTGCAGCCACGTGCCGACGACAACAATCGAGATCACCGCCAGCGTGCTCGACGCCCGGGTCATCACGTTCACCAGTGCCCACCAGTTCAGCACGGGGAACTGGTTCCTGATCACCTGATCGGCGATGTCGCTGAACAATCGCGCCTCAGCCGACAGGCGAGTGAAGGACTGCACCACCATGACATTTGACAGCGCGTCCTGCGCGGTCCCGGCCAGCGACGAATTCAGACCCTCGACCCGGCGTTGCGCGGTTTCGGTTTTCTTCACCACGATGGCGGTAAAGCACAGGAACACCGCGACCAGCACGATCAGCACGAGCCCAAGGCGCCAGTTGAGGAACAGGGTCATCGGCAGCAGCACGACGGCGGACAGGATGGTCGACAACTGGTCGCGGAAAAACACCAGCCACGTCGCGAACAGCCCATCCGTCCCGGTCAGCATCGCCTTGATCAGACGCCCGGAATGGGTCCCGCCATGAAAGGACAAAGGCAAATTCAGCACGTGCTTGAAATACCGCCCCATCGATTTGATACGATGCCGATGCGCCAGCCGCTCGGTCTGCAAGGCCACAGCAATGTTGCTGAGGATGCCGCCAATGCCAACGCAAACCCAAACCCCCAAAAGGATCGCGGCCTCATGCCACATCTGGCTCTGCGGCAGGCTGTCGGATCGGGTCAGCAAGTTCACCACCCGACCGAACAGCACCGGATCGAGAAACTGCAAACCCGCAACCATGAGGTTGGCGAAAGCCAGAAACCCCGCGATTCGGATGTCGCGCCCCAGAAGGCCGAGCACGCGGCCATAAGTTTTTAGAAATCGCATTTGCCTGTCCCCAGGAGACCCACATGTCTCCGTCTGCGTCCGAACGGAACATGCGTGCCGGGTGTGGCATCAAAGCGGCAAACCAGCGGAGAATTTAGGTATTCACGCCACCGTGATAAATTTTTTTGGTCAGCGGCCAACGCGCGGTCGCCAACCTGTCCGGATCTCGCTTTGGCTCCGGACGGCAGCCCGACGCCGCGGTTCCTGTTTCAGGGCAGCCCCCAGTCCCTACCAGGTTGTGAAGGCGACAGCGACGAACCCTACCGTCGCGCCGGCGGTTAACCTGGACGCGGTTGCCGCGAAAGAGGAGAAGCCAACCATCATGACAACGATTCCTGCGGCGATCGGCATCTGCGCGATCATCGTGCTCGGTTTAGCCATGTCCGCCTGCGCCGACAGCGGCGGCAAAACCCTGGCTGGTTCCGCCGCTGCAGGCGGTGACTGCTCGCCAGGCGTGTGCGTCGGGTCAACGCCAGGGTCGACCCCGGACATGATCCAGTTCAAGGACAAAGTCCAATAGCGAGCCCCGGCCTCTGGTGCTGCCAGACCGATCACTGTCGGTTGTAGGCGCTGCGCACCAGGGGCGAAGGGCCGGCCAACCGGCCCAGGGTGCTAGGGCCGAAGTCAGACCCTTCGTTACCGCTTCGGGCCGGTCTTCGTATAGACGGGAACAACCCCGTCTTTGATTGCCACGTCGAGTTCCGGCGTTGTGGTAGCCAACCCGGGACTCACAGTCTCGAATTCGCTTCCAGAACCCCACATACGGTGCATGATCACCGCGAGGGTCCGGTGTATCTCGCCCAGTTTGAGGCCGTGCATCCCAGCAGGGCCGCAGATTGTACATTGGACCTGTACGAACGCGTTACGATCTGTCGGCGTGCTTGAGGATGGAGCGGGCGCTCACCGTGCTCTCCAGAAATGCAATCGATTTGGCGCGTCGCAGGAGCGCGACGTAGCCCGCATCCGACATCTCGTCGGCACGACCGGTCTTGGCTATACGTCGGCGAGCGAGCGCAGCGTTTAACCGGATCTTAATTAGTGCCCATCCATAAACGAGGCTTTTTCCTGGACGACGATCCTTCGGAACGTCCCGAGTGGCGCCCTGACCGGTCTCTGGGGCAGCAATTTCCCGCCTCGGTTAGGGAATAGTTGCAATTGCAACCTTTGCGTGTACCGCAGGGCGCGTGCGGGCAGCGGGGTTCGGCGCGCCCAATGCGAGCGGCGGTCAGGTCGTGGCCACGGCTAGTCGTGCACAGAGAGCCAGGTTGTAGGCGACAACCGAGGACCAAACGTATGAGGTGAAGTGCGCCAGCCCGCGCCAAGTGCAGCGTGCCAGGCCAAACGCCCGCTTCAAACAGGAGATGTTGGCCTCGATGCCGGCGCGGAAGTTGCGCAGCTTGCGATACACCCAGCGGCTTTTGACCATGGCTTCGATGCCAAGGTGGCCCTTCTTGTGGAACGCGACATCGCTCACGCCAAGCGCCTTGGCCTGGGTGACGTTGGCGGTGCTGGCATAGCCGCCGTCGCCCGCGATTTGGCGTGGCGGCTGGCCATGAGACGCAATGTGGCGCTCCAGCATGGGCAGAAAGCGCTCGGCATCGGCCGGATTGCCGGTCTCGACGACGACGTCGAGGATCAGGCCGCTGCGACCGGTCGCCAGATTGATCTTGTGGCCGTATTGCACCTCGCGGCCGCCTTTGACGATGATGTCGGCGTGCGGCTCGAACAGGCTGACCACTTTTTCGCTGGCCGGCACCGCTTCGCCGTCGAACACCCGGCGCCTGGTCTGCGTCATGACGCGCTCGATCAAGGGCAGGTAATGGCGGACCTCGCCGCACCAATCCGCGGCGGTCGGTTCCGCGCATGCCGCCAGCACCATGAGCGCTCGCTCCAGGGCCAGCTTGGTGGCACGCGTGACTGCGATCAGCTCGCGATACAGCTTGGCCTTCCGCTCCTTGCCGCGGCTGTGCTGGATGGCGTGGGCACGCTTTTTGGCCAGCCGGCGGTGATCACGCCAGCGGATCCCGGCGCGGCCGGCTAACCCACCCGCCTGTTCCAGCAAGCGCGTCATCACCCGGACCGCGTCCCAAAGCAACGAGCTGTCGCTGGGCTCATGCATCAGCGCTTCAGTGACTGTGCTGTCGATGCGAACCATCGCTGCCGGCTCGAGCCGGGTTTGCCGGGCGTTGCGCACCACCGCCTGATTGATCGCTTCCCAACTGGCCGCGGTGATCGCGCTGATGGTCTTCTGAAGCACCGCCTTCTTCGGCGTCCAGCCCATCGGCAGCCGCGCGAAGGCGCGAAACGATGCTGAATCTTCCAGATGAAACGCCAGTTCCTCGTAGCTCAGCTGGCGGTATTGCTTCAGCAGCGCGCAGCGCAGCACGGCTTCCGCCGGCAGCCCACGCCGGCCGGTCTCGCGCACCCCGTCGCGGCGCAGATCGTTGCTGACCAGGCGTAGCAATGGGCGATGTTGATCGAGCCACTGCGAGATCTGCTTCAACTCGCGACCGATCTCGTGGGTGGCGAAGATATCGAATAGACTGGCCTGTGTGATGCGTTCCTGACGCATGATCGGGCTCCGGCGGGTGGGGTATGGATTCGGCTGCAGTGGTATGCCGCCGACACATAACCGAAGCCGCCGGGCTTGACTCGCGATATCGCGAAGCAGCTGGGTTTTTAGACGATTAGCGTTTATGGACGGACACTAATTAAGGTGGTTGAAAATGCCGGTCCTTGGCACTGGGCGGGCACATGGACCAGACGAGCGAGATCCAACAGGTGGTGGTGGCGACGATCCGCGATGAAATGGATGGTCTGCGTACATTTCTCGATCGCCGCATCGCCGAACTCAGCGCGGAAATCCATGCCACGGTCCAGATGGTCGACTTCAGCGAAGTGAATCTGTCGGGACAACTTTCGGCGATTCGCCAACAGATCACCAGCGTCGTCGCGGCCCCGAGCGCGGCAACCCGCAAGAGTGGACTGGAGTTGGAGGCGGTGGTCCAAGCAACCGAGGCCGCGGCGAACAGGATTATGGAAGCCGCCGAAGCGATCGGCGACTGGCTCCGAGGTGGCAAGCACGATAGCGCTTCCATGGAAGTGGTGAACGAGAAGGTCAACGCCATCTTTGAGGCTTGCTCTTTTCAGGATGTTACTGGCCAGCGAATCCGACGGGCGATCCAGCACCTGCAACAGGTCGAGCACATGTTGACCGACATGGCGCCAGGCGAAGACGGATCACCGCCGGAAGATCGACTTGTCGTCCACGCACCATACAATGGCGCTGGAGCCGTGACCGCAGCGCAGTCCAAGGCCAATCCAGATCTTGGGCAGGATGCCGTGGACTCCCTGTTCGACTGACACCGGGTGGCCACGCCACAACACCCGAATTCACCCGCCTCGTATCGAGTTCCGCGCTGAACCCTTGCGACCACGTCCGGTTGGCGTTTCTGGACTGTGACATGTGAGTTGTGTAACTGGTTTCCGTCGGAGCTGACAACTCGCGCTAGTCACTCAGTTTAGTCAGCAGAGTCGCAGAAATTATCAGCTACATAATAGTAAACGGAAGTCTTTCCACTTCCTTTGACCTGCTCGGCCATTCTAGGAGGATCCGGAGGCCCGGCACTGGCGCAGGTGGTCCCTGCGAAACCGTCAAAGTCAGCCAGCTCCCCTTGCCGGCGGCGCCTTCAACAGCAACAAAGACGCATCAGGCTACAACGACGTGAATGGCCAGGCACGATAAAGCGGGGGCCAACAAGACCGCCGATATTTGCCATCCAGCCGACCGTGGAGGTGCCCGTCCGGGGATCAAGGAATGCTGACCGAATCAAAGATTGCTGACAGACCCACCCAGCGCTAAGACCAGTCATCCTTTCAGCGTTTTGAAACACAAGGTCAGCCATCGCTATGCGAGCGCCCTCGTTAACCGCCTTGCTGCTTCCCGCGGCCTTGTATGCCGTGTTTGCGCTCATGGGTTGTAGCGCCGAGAAGCCGAACCCAACCCCAGCGAACTTCGGCGCTCTCGGCAGCGGCGCACCTGGCGATCCGTCAGGCACGCAACTCGGCGGGGAGGATGCCACCCTCTTCGGCGTCGGCAAGGGTTCCAGCAAGGATCAGGCTCCGGGCAGCCCCGGGATCGGCGTCAACGCATTCTTGTGGCGTGGTGCGCTCGACACCATCGCCTTCATGCCGCTGGCGTCGGCTGATCCCTTTGGTGGCGTCATCATCACCGATTGGTACACCCCGCCAGGCACCAGCGGAGAGCGCTTCAAGGCAACCATCTACATTTTGAGCCGGGACCTGCGCAGCGATGGAGTCCGGGTCAACATCTACCGCCAGGTCCTGCAGGGCAACCAATGGGTAGACGCGACCGTCGCCGAATCGACGGTGGGCGACATCGAGAACAAGGTGCTGGCGCGCGCGCGCCACATGCGGGAACAGTTGCAAGCAAGCAGCTAGACCAATTGACGACATCACCGACCGAGTTAGGACGCCGTGGCGGCGTTCCCGCAGTCACGATCAATCCTCAGGATATATCTACCCCGAAATCATCCGCCCGAGCGGACGGCCGGCGAACAGGTGGATGTGGAAATGGGGAACCTCCTGCCCCGAATCCTCGCCCGTGTTGGCTAGGAGGCGGTAGCCCGACGCCTCAAGACCCAGATCCTTGGCGATCTTGCCGACGGCACGGATGAAGCCTGCGATCTCGTCTGGACTGGCCTCGGCGCTAAAGTCGGCAAACGAGCAGTAGGGGCCCCTCGGAACCACCAGGACATGGGTCGGCGCCTGCGGGGCGATGTCGTGGAACGCGAGCGCGAACGTGTCCTCATAAACTTTCTTGCAAGGAATTTCGCCGCGCAGGATCCGCGCGAAAATGTTCTGGCTGTCATAAGGTGGAAGGCCGCTGACCGGCATGGGAGCATCTCCTGGGAACCACTTGGGGACTTGTGTTCTACGGCCAGGGCTTGTGGTGTTCTAGTCGCCAGCCGAGCCAGCGTTTATGGGATCTTCGATGTGCCCAGCTTGCGGCGGACGACCATCGTACTCGCGCGCGCGGCTTTCTCGGCGATTCCGCTGATCCCTTCCCGGCGAATAAGCTCAGCCCACACGTCGGAGGCGTCGACTCCCGAGGATACCCAAAGCACCAGCAGATGGTATAGCACGTCGGCACTCTCGGCGATCAGGGCGTCGCGGTTGCCGGCGACCGCCTCGATCAGGCACTCAACGGCCTCCTCGCCGAATTTCTGTGCGACCTTGGCCGGCCCGCGCGACAGCAGGCGCGCCGAATGGCTGATCGTGGGATCCGCATCGCGCCGGCTCTCGACGACCCCGAACAGACGATCGAGGACAACGGCATCCGATCCGGTCCGAGCCCCGAGCTTCTCGGCGACGCCAGCTTTCTTCGACTTGCGGAGCGGCTTTCGCGACGGCTTCGTTCCGGGCCACGAACCGGATTTTCCCTTGGTAGATTTCGCCATTTCAGGCCGCCTTGCGCGGCGGTCGAACCGGCAGGCCGGCTTCCGCCAGGGTCTGCTTAACCTGGCCTATGGTGAATGTGCCGAAGTGGAAGACGCTGGCTGCAAGCAACCCGGTGGCCCCTGCCCTCGCACCCTCAACGAAGTGTTGCAGAGTCCCGATACCGCCTGACGCAATCACCGGCACCCGCACGGCTTCGCAGGCCGCACGCAGCAGGTCAAGGTCGAAGCCGGTCCCGGTGCCGTCGCGATCCATACTCGTCAGCAGAATCTCGCCCGCGCCTAGCGACACGACGTGCCGGCACCACGCGATCGCGTCGATGCCCGCGTCGATGCGGCCGCCATGGGTGAACACCGACCACAAGCCCGGCGCGGTCCGTTTCGCATCGACTGCGACGACCACGCATTGGCTGCCGAACTTTGTCGCCGCCTCGCGCACCAATTCGGGGCGCGCGACGGCAGCGGAATTAATGCTGCACTTGTCGGTGCCGGCCAGGAGCAGACGGCGCATGTCCTCGACCGAACGGATGCCGCCGCCGACTGTCAGCGGCAGAAACACGCGGGCAGCGGTACGCGAAACGACATCCAATATGGTGTCGCGGTTTTCGTGGCTCGCGGTTATGTCGAGAAAGCAAAGTTCGTCTGCGCCGGCGGCATCATACATTGCGGCCTGCTCCACCGGATCCCCGGCATCGCGCAGCGCTACAAAATTGACCCCTTTGACGACGCGGCCGTCCTTCACGTCCAGGCAGGGTATCACGCGGAGTTTCAACATCGACAACGCTTTAGAAAGCGCACTGGTCCAGGATGCAAGAACATATACACATCACGGCACGCAAACAGCACTACAACCGGATGACCTGAGCATTCATCCGGCTCAAGCGGCGAAAAGCGCCAGCGCCTCCCCCGGATCGACGCGGCCATCATACAACGCCCTGCCGACCACCACGCCCTCAATTCGCGTCTCCGTCGCCGCGTCCCTCAGCGCCGCAAGATGGGCGATGCTGCCCACCCCGCCAGAGGCAATGACCGGAGTCGTCAGCCGTCGAGACAATGCGACTGTCTGCTCGAGATTGAGGCCGCTCAGCATCCCGTCACGGCCAATATCAGTATAGATGATCGCCGATACACCGGCCTCCTCGAAGCACAGCCCGAGGTCGGTGGCCGGCATGGCGGAGGTCTTGGCCCAGCCTTCCGTAGCGGCGAATCCGTCGCGGGCATCGATACCAACGACGATGCAGCCGGGAAATTCCTTGCAGGCTTCGATCACCAAGGCCGGGTTTTTGGCTGCGGCGCTGCCCAAGATCACGCGACGGATGCCGGAGTGGAGCCAGGCGGCGATTCCCCGAATGTCCCGGATGCCGCCGCCAAGCTGCACCGGGATCGTGACATTGGACAAAATCGACCGTACGGCGGCGGCGTTCACCGGCTTGCCGGCGAAGGCTCCGTTCAGGTCCACCACGTGCAGCCATGAAAATCCCGCCGCCTGCCACGCTTTCGCCTGAGCACCCGGATCGTCGGCATAAACCGTCGCCTGATCCATCTCGCCACGGCGGAGCCGGACGCACCGACCGTCTTTTAGGTCGATCGCAGGATACAGCGTCAATCTTGTCATTGGCCGGTGCCCGATTTCGCTGGACGAAGCCGCTTGTAGTAGAACAACCCGGTTATCGGCTTGCCGCGCACCAGGGCATATTCGGGATGCTCGCCCCAGCGGACATAACCGTGCGATTCGTACATGCTGATCGCCACCGTCTGGGTCTCGCGCACATCGAGGTTCAGGACGTGGTAACCCAGTTCGCGGGCACGCTCCTCTACCGTCCCGGTCAGCATCCGGGCAAGACCGTAACCGCGCGCGTACGGGGCGATATAGGAGTGCATCAGGCTCGCCGCAAAGGCCTGCGCCTCGTTGTTACGAGGCGGCCGAACGAGGATGGCGGAGCCCACGATGTCGCCATTCAGGCGGGCAACGAACAGCTCCCGCTCCGGCACCAGCAGGACACCGCGAAAATAGGTCTCGAGTGCGCGCCTGCCGGGCGGAGTGACCCAGCCAAAGCCGCCGCCGTCGATGATGGCGGCATCGGTTGCCTCGCACAGCGCGTTCAGGTCGGTATCATTGAACCGCTTCAGTTGCTCGGCCAGCAGTTCGGGTTCCGCGTCGGGCGGGGAGTTTGCCACGGTCACGGGGTCCAGCGCAGGAAATTGACCAGCAGGCGGATGCCGACGTCCTGGCTTTTCTCCACATGGAACTGCGTGCCCGCCCTATTTCCTGCAACCACGATGGCCGGCACGGTTCCGCCATACTCGGTGGTCGCGATGGTTTCGCCGGGCGCGCCGTGAACGAGCGCATAGCTGTGCACGAAATACACGTGATCGCCTGGATCCAGGCCCGCCAGCAGCGGGTGCGAATCCGGCGTGAAATCAAGCCCGTTCCAGCCCATCTGCGGCAGCCGCAAACCAACCGCTGGCATCTCGGCCACGTCGCCCTTGATCCAGCCGAAGCCTGGAGTGACCGTGTGCTCCAGTCCCCGTTCGGCCATCAGTTGCATGCCGACGCAGATGCCCAAGAACGGCGTGCCGCGGTTTGTCGCCGTCTCGATCGCATCGCGTACGCCAGGCACTGCGACCAGGCCCGCGGCGCAGTCAGCGAACGCGCCCTGCCCCGGCAGAACGATCCGGTCGGCCGCGCCCACGACGGCGGGGTCAGCGGTGACCGCCACGGTGGCCCCTATACCAGCCCGTTCGGCCGCCAAAGCCAGGGCGCGGGACGCTGACGCGAGGTTCCCGCTGCCGTAGTCGACGACCGCGATGTGCATCAAGCAGGCTCCGGTCGGTAGCGCACAGCCAAATCGGGACGCAGATTCAGCAGCCGCACGAAGGCGTCGTCTCGGTCGCCGGCCGCTAGGACGTGCCCCAACAAATACCCGCGGCGCTCCAGTGCCCCGCACCGGAGGTCATGGCCGGTAAACCCGAGCATCAACGCAAGGCCCACACCCAGGATCGCGTTGGCGGGCGCAGGCACCAGGGCCGCAAGCAGGACGTAAGCGGCCAAACTGATCGCGGCGGCAATCCAGACACGATGCACAGCCAGCCACAACGGCCCAAGGAATAGGGCACCCCAGGCAAAGCCCTCCCGCACCAGCACTGGTTCGGAGTCGGGCTTCAACAGCGCGGCATAGATCTTCACAGCGCCCCCTTGGTGGACGGAATCGCATCACCCACCCGCACATCTGCCTCCACCGCCATCCGCAACGCACGAGCGGTCGCCTTGAAACTGGCCTCGGCAACGTGATGCGCGTTTCGGCCAGCCCGTCTGGTGACATGTAGGGTTACCATTGCGTTGAAGGCGAAGGCGCGGAAAAACTCCTCGAACAATTCGGTGTCCATCTCGCCGATCTTTGCACGTTCGAAATCGACATTCCAGGCCAAAAAGGGCCGTCCCGAGATATCGACCGCAACCTCAGCCAGCGCCTCATCCATCGGGATCAGCGCGCTCCCAAACCGGCGGATGCCGCGCTTGTCGCCCAACGCCCGGGCAAAGGCCGCCCCGAGAACGATGCCCACATCTTCAGTCGTATGGTGAAAGTCGATATGCAGGTCGCCCGCGGCCCGGACGCTGAGGTCGAACAGACCGTGGCGCGCTAGCGCGGTTAGCATGTGATCGAGAAAGCCAATTCCCGTTGCAATGTGCGCTGCCCCGGTGCCGTCGAGATTGACGGTCAGGGAGATATCGGTTTCCAGGGTCTTTCGGTCGATCGTCGCGATGCGGGCCATGGTGCCCGTCCCACTACAGCGACTGGGGCCCGGGGTCCAGGGGATGTGAGGCTGGCGGGTCGTTTGACACTAAGAACGTTGCTTTTAGCCAATACGAGGCCAGACATCGACGTGTCTCTCGGAAGCGCCCTCGAGGGAAAACGCGATGCTGACACTAGGCGGGTCGTCGCTTCTCAGATATGAAGTGAAGTTCGAGGCAAAATACGGGGGGTGTGAAGTTGCGAAAAATCCTTATGATTACTCCGGCGTTGATTTTTTTGGCAGGATGCATCAGCAGCAGCAGTCCCGCACCGCCCCCAAGGAACACAACGATTATCGTACCGCCCGGGTCAACTGCGGTATGCAGTAATGGTACGGCTCCTCCCTGCGGGCGATAAAAATCCGCAACTCCGTCTGGGTGCCTTTAGCCCGAGTTTCCTTTCAAGAGGGTAAGCTTGTTCTAGTCGTTGCAACAGGGATCGACTAGGGATTCGTATGCCGCGTATCCCGATTTCTGAGGTCGTCCCGTCGCAGGATCAAGGCGATCCTTTTGGCCTCGGCCCGTCGAAAATGCGCGTTCCGGCCGAGGCAGGGGAGTGTTTGCGAACCACGACGGCCTCGAAGCCTTCTTCCACCATTGTTGGCGGGTCCCGCGCCACATTGTCGACGCTGATATTGAGGGCTGCGGCGATTTGGCTGTCGCTGCATCCTTCGCCGGCTTCGCGTTGAGCTGTTCCCGCTCCTCATCACTGACCTTCACCACATGTTTCTTCACGGCAATCCGTTTCGCGGTCACGAAGCATCTCCGCCATTACGGAGTCATCGCGTCGGAGATTGACCGCGAAATCAATGACGGGGGTATTAGGACGATGTGTCGGCGATATCGAAAGGGCAGCCGATGAAAGATGACTCGGATTTGACGTGCCTGCTCGGCGTCCTGAGCACACTTGGCGCGGTCTCCCGCGCAATGCACCCTGGGAGATTGAAGTCCCTGATCGAGACACTTGGCGATCAGGACGCGCGATTGACCGTCGCCGCCGCCCGATCTGAAGGACAGGTCGCGCTGGCCGCCGATCTGGCGTTACAGGCCTGCGCCGGTTTGCGCGCCGCGCCCCAGGCCGACAACCCGACGATGCAGGCCTACCGAGCCATGCGCCAATACAGCCGATCCCTCGAAGCGCTGGCAGCTCTCGCCGAGACCATACCAGCGGTAAGTCGTTACTTGCTCGAGCCGCAATTACGAGACGACCCAACGCTGATGCAAAGGCTGGCTCAACCGCCACATCCCGATTCCGGAGCCTTCCATTTCGACAATCAGACCGATCAGCGCGGCGGATTTTCCGTCTACGTCCCGGCGTGGTACGATCCATCCAAGCCCACGCCGCTGATTATGGCGCTGCACGGCGGTTCCGGTCACGGGCACCTGTTCTTGTGGAACTGGCTGCCGGAGGCCAGGTCGCGGTGCCTTATCGTTGTCGCCCCCACCGCGATCGGCAGCACCTGGTCATTGATGGAACCCGAAATTGACAGTCAGAACTTGGGCGCAATCCTGACGCGCGTCCGAGATCGGTGGAACATCGATCCCGGCCATTTGCTGCTAACGGGCATGAGCGACGGCGGCACGTTCTCGCTATTGAGCGGTCTCGCGGACAACTCCCCCTTCACCCATCTGGCGCCGGCGGCGGCCTCGTTTCATCCGTTCCTTCTTTCGATGACGAGTCCCGGCCGGCTGACCGGGCTACCGGTGCATCTGACGCATGGTGCCGAGGACTGGATGTTTCCGGTGAGCATGGCCCGCACCGCGCACCGCATGTTGGCCACGGCAGGCGCCGCGGTGATGTACAGGGAAATTGCCGACCTGTCCCACGCCTACCCGCGCGACGGACAAAGCGATGTGCTGGATTGGTGGTTGGGTGCCCCGTAAGACCTAAGCTAAAGCAACTGCTGCCGTCGTGGCGGTTTCGCCCCGAACCGGCATGAAGTGTCGCCCCAAAAAGCGTCATGATAGGCGAAGGCCTACCATCCACGGATTTCGCAAGTTCAGCACCTCCAGCGATGGATGGTCGGCCTTCGCCGACCATGACGTCGTGTGTCGGACTGCTGAAAAATTTCCTCTTGTATCCGGAATGTTTTCACTCTACCTTCCAGCGAACAAACATCGAACGCCAACCCCAAGGCACTAACCATGTCCCAGCCTCTCGCCAACACGCTTCCCCCCGCTGTCGTGGAAACCGTGCTCACCCGCCTCGCCACACTCTTCCTGACCGGCGCCGCCGGCGATCTCACCGCTGCCCGCCAGGCCGCCGCCCAAATGCTCGCTGCCTACGACCCGCAGACCGAGGACGAACTCCGTCTCGCCGCCAACATCGTCGGCTTCAGCTTCCACGCCCTCGAAGCGCTCGGCCAGGCCGCCACCCCGGACATGCCGCTGACCAAAATCCTCCGGCTCCGCGGCGGTGCCGTCAGCCTCAGCCGAGAATCCCACAAGGCCCAGCGCCGCCTCGACCAGCTTCAGAAAGACCGCCGTCAGGGCATCCCCGCCCAACTCGCCGAAACCCGGCGCGAACCCGCACCAAAAATCCAAAAAACCCTCGACCTGATCAAGGACGCCCGCACGGTCACCGTCGCCGCCAAGACCAAGGGGCTGACCTGGACCCAAGCCTACGAGCAACGCCAGCGGGACCTCCGCATCGCCGCCAGCCAGAAACGAGCCGAAGCTCGGATCGCCGCCCAAGCCAACGCCACGGCGCTCGGCGCCGCTCAGACCGCCTGAACCACAGACGCCGTGATCAGCGACGACAGCTACCCAACCTCGATCACCGCGTCGACCGCGAACGCGCCCTCCTCCTCCGGCATCGCGAAGACGGGGTTCAGATCGATCGATTGCAGGCGGTCACCTGCCGCCACCGCGAACGCCGAGAGCCGCGATAGCATTACCGCCAACGCCGTCACATCTGCTTTCTTCCGTCCGCGCGCACCAAGCAGCAGCGGTGCGCCCTTGATCGAGCGGATCATCGCCTCCGCCGTATCGGCTCCGAACGGGCAGCGGTGGAAAACGACGTCCTTCAGCACCTCGACGAAGATCCCGCCCAGACCGAACATCGCCATCGGGCCGAAAACCGGATCGCGGTGGATGCCCAGGATACACTCGACGCCACCCTTCAGTTGTTTTGCGACCAAAACGCCGTCGATGCGGGCTTCGGGAGCCGCTTTTCTAGCCCGCTCCAACAGCAGCGGGAAACCGGAACGAACAGCACCGGCATCAGCAACATCGAGCAACACGCCGCCGATTTCCGATTTGTGCACGATATCCGGGGACAGGATCTTCATCACCACGGGAAAACCAAATCGTTGCGCCGCCGCCGCCGCTTCGTCCGCTGTCGAACAAGCAACTTCCGGAGCCGACTCAATTCCCGCAGTCGCCAGCAGGCGTTTTGCTTCGGCTTCGGACAAGGTCGCCTCCGGCAGCGTCACCGGCGGAAGTGCCGGTGCGGCATCAACCGCCTCTGCCGCAAACGCCGCTCCGAACCGGCCCATTGCATCGATCGCGGTCACGGCACGGGTGGGATCTTCATGCACGACCCAGCCGTCAGCCTCCAGTTCATCGCGTCGCTCCGCCGAAACGATAACCGAAAGCACATACAGCCGGTCAGGGTTTTCCGACTTCACCGCATTCAATTGCTCACGCATCGCCGGCCAACGCCGAGCCGACGCCGTCATGCTGAAGAACGCCAGCACCGAAGCGTATCCGCCTTCGCGCACCATCGATTCGGTGAACGTCTTCACCAGCGTCACATCGTTCGATACTTGAGCAGTTGCATCCACCGGGTTGCGCGGCGCACAGAACGGCACCAGCGCACGCAACTTCTGTTGTGCCTCGATCGGCATTTCCGGCATTGCCAGCCCAAGATTTTCCGCAACGTCGCTGATCAGCACGCCCGCGCCGCCGGAAACCGTGATCACGCCGAGGGTATTTTTCGCCGGATAAATCCTCCGCGTCGCAGTATGAGCGATATCCAGCATCTCCTCGCTGTTGCGCGCGCGAAACACACCGAACTCACGCATCACCGCCTCGGTTACCGCATCGTCTCCCGCGATCGATGCGGTGTGAGACTTCGCGGCCTTGCCGCCAAGTTCGCTGCGGCCGACCTTCTGCATGACAATTGGCTTTTTCGCCGCCCGAGCGGTTTCCAGCGCCGCGATCAGTCCAGGGGCCTCACGAATGCCTTCGGCATAGACCGCGATGACATCAACGTCCGGATTTTCCGCCAGCCAGCCGATGCATTCGCCGACGGTGACATCAGCCTCGTTGCCGGTCATCACGCACAAGGACGCACCGATGCCGCGATTGCGCGCGATGGTGTAAAGATGTGTGCCATAGGCGCCGGACTGGCTGGCAATGCCGATCCGGCCTGGCACCGGCCATCCGCTGTCAAACGACGAAGAGAACGTTGCGTAATACGCTCGGTTTGCGTCGAACACGCCCAGGCAATTCGGTCCGAGGATGCGCATCCCGGCGGCCTGGGCTGTCGCGACCATCTGTGCCTGCTTGACGGCACCTTCGTCGTCCATCTCCGCAAATCCGGCGGTGAACATGATGACGCCCTTGACGCCGCGCTTGGCCAGATCCTCGATCGCCGGCGCAGCGAGTTCAGCCGGCACCGCAACGATCGCCACGTCCGGCGTCTCCGGCAAATCGGCAACCGTTGCATAGGCTTTCAGCCCTTGGATTTCCGACCGGTTCGGGTTGACGGGGTAGAGCGCGCCGGCAAATCCCTGCGCGCGCATATAGGCGATTGGGCGCCCACCGATCCGCGTGGGGTCGGAGGATGCGCCGAGAACGGCAATGGAGCGGGGCGCCAGAAGCGGCGTAAGGCCGGCGAAGCGAGACATGATAGTTCCCAGGTTTGGTCGCACGGCAGGTCCATCGCCGCAGAATCATCCTGGACCGGGTGTCATTGGGCTGCAACTTCCTGCGACCACCGCTGCCGAGGTCCCTTGATAAAGAGGGCTATCCTTCCCAAGTGCCCGGGAACTGATCCGGGCCCCTCTGGCGAGGACGACAACACGGTGTTGTCCAACCTCGCGATGTCGGATCGCCGTGTTCCGCGCCGTTGTATGCCGGGATTCGGTCGATCTGCAGGCCCGGTAATGTTCATCCTTCCGCAGTTCGACCCATCCGGCCTTCGGCGAGCAGCACGCTCACACAGGAGCCGTATGTTGAACGTCCATATATCAAACGAAGTGCTCGCCGGCACTCACAGTAACAGCTACGATGAGGGGCGGGAACGGCGCCTCGAACTGCTGGGCCGGCGATTGCCATCGCGTATCCAGCGAACGTTTCGCTGGCTGCGGCAACCATCGGTGCGTTGGCTGCGCATTCCTGCCGGTATACTGCTGATTATGGGCGGGTTTCTTAGTATTCTTCCGATCTTCGGCCTGTGGATGTTGCCGCTCGGTCTTGTTTTGCTTGCGGAGGACATTCCTCCGCTACGACGCGCAACCAATCGCGTGCTGGCATGGATCGAGCACCGCCGTCCGCACTGGATGGGTCTCGCCCGCCCGTCCACCGCAAATTCTCGGACAGCCGGGAAGGACAATCTTTGAACATCGATGCTTCTACCAGCCGGCCAGCCCCAGGGTTCAGGATCACCGGCGCGTGCGCAGACCCTGTATTTAGATGTTATAAATCTGTTCTTGATGCGGCGGCCGTTCACGAGCACTTGCCGTGACCGTTGATGAGGTCGAGATCGGACGGCCCGGATGACCTGGTTATTCGATCATAATGTGTGGGCCAGCTTCCTCACGCTCACCGTGCTGGAAATCGTATTGGGCGTGGACAACCTTGTGTTCATCGCCTTACTGGCGGGGCGACTACCTCCAGCCCGGCGTGACGCAGCGCGCAAAATCGGCATGGCGCTTGCGCTCGGAACCCGGCTTGCGCTGCTGGGCTCGATCGCGTGGCTGGTTCACCTGACCGAGCCAGTCTTAGCGGTTGGAGGCTTCGACTTTTCTTGGCGGGATCTAGTCCTGTTGGCCGGAGGCGCCTTCCTATTGTTTAAAGGAACGCGGGAGATCCATCTTCGCGTAGACGGCGTCGACACCGATCAGGGAGGCAACGGCCGTGACGCTGGTTTCGTCGGCACAATTGTCCAGATCGTGCTGTTTGATCTGGTGTTTTCACTGGACAGCGTGATCACCGCCGTCGGCATCGCAGATCATATCGGCGTTATGGTTGCGGCGATCGTGTTCGCGATGGCGATGATGCTGATCGCTTCAGGCGCTGTCGCCGGCTTCATCGAGCGGCATGAATCAGTCAGGATGCTAGCTCTATCGTTCCTGATACTGATCGGCATGATGCTCGTGGCGGACGGCTTCGGCATGCATATCCCGCGCGGTTACGTCTATGTCGCCATGGGCTTCTCGGCGCTGGTGGAGATGCTGAACCTTCTGGCTGCGCGCCGGCGCATTGACAGAACGAAATCGAAACAGAAATTGCGGAAGGGCGCCCTGGCGGACGCGAAAGACCGATGACGACAATGCAGCCGATTTCCCGGCAAACGCCGACTTCACGGCACAATCTTCCCGAACGCATCGTAGAATGGGTGATCTTCAGCAGTCGATGGCTGCTGGCGCCTATTTATCTAGGGCTGGCTTCCGGCCTGATTGTGCTGGTCATCAAATTTGCCCAGCGCGTAGTAGAGCTATTGTCGCATGTCATAACGACCGATGGCGATTCAACAACGGTTGGCATACTTGCCCTTATCGATTTAGCGCTGATGGCAAGCCTGGTGCTGATGGTGATGTTCGCGGGCTACGAAAATTTCGTCTCGAAACTGGACCTTGTCGGGCATAAGGATAAACCGAGTTGGATGGGCCACGTCGATTTCAGCGATCTCAAGCTAAAGCTGATGGCCTCGATCGTTGCTATTCTGCAATCCACGTATTGGGAAGTTTCATGAATATCGACCGCCTCAGCGATCGCTCCCTCGCGTGGAGCGTCGGCATCCACATGGCCTTCGTCGTTTCAGGTGTTCTTCTGGCAATCATGGACCGACTAACCGCAAAGACACACTCATGAACTCTTGCAGACCCTCCACCCACAGGGGGTTCAGTCCATGAAAACCTGGCTCATGATGATACCGTCATTGCTCTTGAGCGCCGCGTCCAACCCATGGGCAAGGAAGTCAGGTGATACTCCAACACCACGGCGGCGTTCCGACGGCCGCTTCACCCGCCCCGCTGTAAAACCAACAAGTCCAAAGACGCCGGTTCCCGAATCCCCACGATCGTCAGCCCCGCATGCACCTGCCCCCGATGATGAGCCTGATGGTTGAAGAAATGGGTCAGCGCCGGCGCCATCGACTGCTGAAACATGTTGCCGCTAGAGTTTTGATAGGAGATCACGTGCTCATAGGTCCCTAGCCCTGTCACAAAGTTGAAAATCCGGTCATCCTGATGCTCCCGCGCCACGCGTAGGTCGGAAAAATCCTCGTGCAAGATCTGGTTCAACCGCTCCGGTTGGGGGCCTTCACCGGTAAACCGCCTCATCCAGATATAGTCTGCCACCAGCAGATGGTTCAGCGTTGCGTGCACGCTGCCAAAGAACAGCCCGACCGGCCGCTTCCGGACGTCATCAGGCAGCGAGGCCGCGTCGGCGTAGAGCCGCCTGTTGGCCCAACGATTATAGGCCGCGAGTTGGTCGAAATGTGCTTTCAACATCGGTCCCTTTCCTCCTCGCAGACAATGAGGTTGACCCTCCCACCCGATACTGGCGCAACGGGGCACGAACCGGTAGTGAGAAGACGGACCCTTAGCATGAGGAAACCTCATGTCACGCCCATCCCTCCGAGCCTTGCGCGGCTTCGCCGAGACGGCTCGGGCCGGCAGCCTCGCGGGGGCATCACGCGTGCTCAACGTGACACCGTCGGCGGTCTCACACCTCTTGCGAGAGCTCGAACAATCCCTTGCGTTGACTTTGTTCGTCACGCGCGGCCCGAACGCCCGCCTTACCGAAACCGGCGAGCGGCTGGGACGTCGCCTCATCACCGCTTTCGACGCCATCGAAGCGGCAGTCACCGAGGCACGGCACGAGGCTGGCGAGGTTCGTGTCTCCGCGCTGTCCAGTTTTCTCACCCTGTGGCTGGTCCCCCGGCTGACTGGCTTTCAGGCGCGCTACGCCGACATTCGCCTGCTGTTCAGCACCGGGATCCGCCCGGTGGACCTGTCCGCCGAACCGTTCGACTGCGCTATCCGTTGGGGCCGAGGTCCCTGGCCCGACCTCCACGCCACGCTGCTGTTCCGGGACGAGCCGGTCGTCGTGACCAATCCTCGGCTGGCAGGCACCGAATCCCTGCCTCGCCTGGCCGCGCAAACACGGCCTGAGGACTGGCGCAAGGTGGCCACCGCTCTCGGCTGGCCGGACACGCCCCCTGCCCTGACCTTCGAAACCCGAGCGCTGGCGGTCCAGGCGGCGACGGCCGGCATGGGGGCCGCCGTAGTGGATCGCAGCCTCGTCCTCAGCATGTTGTCCGCTGGCATCCTGGCGGAAACCGCGCCTGATCCGCCCGTCCCGACGGCGGAAGGCCATTGGTTCGTCGCACTTCCCGACCGCCTGCGTATCCCCCAGGTTCGGCAATTCCGCGACTGGCTGGTCATCGAGGCTGCCGCCGGGCAAACGACCCCTTTGCAACGCGGCTTCAATTCGCCTTAGTTGGCGCCAGTATGATTGGACTCATTGGCTCCCGGATCCTCCAGGCAATCCCTGTCCTCCTTGTTGTCGGCTTCATCGCCTTCGCGCTGTTCGACTTCGTCGGTGACCCGGTCAACATCCTGCTCGGTCAGGATCACACCGAGGCGCAACGGATCGCGCTGGTTCGGCAACTTGGGCTGGATCAGCCGTTCTTCATGCAATACGCCCGCTTTTTATGGATCGCGCTGCATGGCGATTTCGGCATCAGCTACCGATTGGCGCAGCCGGTCGGCCCGCTGATCGCCGAGCGGCTACCGGCAACGCTGGAGTTGGCGGTCACGGCGTCGGTGCTGGCGTTCGCGATCGGCGTCCCGATGGGTGTTTACACCGGCATCCGTCGGACCGGTCTGTTGTCGCGCGCGTTTATGATAGTCAGCCTGATCGGCGTTTCCTTGCCCACATTCTTGCTGGGTATCCTGCTGATCCTGGTCTTCTCCGTCGCCTTGGGCTGGCTGCCAAGCTTTGGCCGCGGGCCTGTGGTGCATGTGGGCACCTGGTGGACTACGGGCTTCACCTCCTGGGCGGGTATTCGGGCGCTGATCCTGCCGGCGACGACCTTGGGACTGTTCCAGATGACCCTGATCATGCGCCTGGTGCGGGCCGAGATGCTGGAGGTCCTGCGCACCGACTACATCAGGTTCGCGCGCGCCCGTGGCCTGACCGACAGAAGCATCAACTTTGGGCATGCGCTGAAGAACACGCTGGTTCCGGTCATTACGGTCATAGGGCTCCAGTTCGGCGGCATCGTTGCATTCTCCCTGGTGACCGAAACCGTGTTCCAGTGGCCGGGGGTGGGTCTGTTGCTGGTGCAATCCGTCGCGGTCGCCGACATCCCGGTAATGTCCGCATATCTGCTGCTGATCGCCCTGGTCTTCGTGCTGATAAACCTGGTCGTCGATCTATTGTATTACGCCGTCGATCCTCGGCTGAGGCTGCAGCATTGAGGCTCGCACACGCCTGGAATAGCGACTTCTTGTATAGTTTCCGCCGCTCGCCTGCGGCGGTTGCATCCGCCGTGGTCGCGCTGATCCTGGTCGCCGCCGCCGCTCTCGCGCCGTGGATAGCCCCGCATGATCCGATGGATGTCGCGTCGTTGTCGCTGCTGGACAGCTTCAAGCCGCCGATCGGCTTTAGCGACGCCGACTGGTCCAACCCGCTGGGCACCGACAACCAGGGTCGAGACGTCCTATCCGCCATCATGTACGGCCTGCGCATCAGCTTGTTGGTCGGCATCCTGTCGGTTCTGTTCGCGATGGTGGTCGGAATCGCCTTCGGCCTGCTGGCCGGATATGTCGGCGGAGTCATTGATACCGTGCTGATGCGGCTCGCGGATGTGCAACTGACCTTTCCATCGATCCTGACTGCTTTGCTGGTCGATGGAGTCATCAGCGCCGCGCTGCCCCGCACCATGCGCGATTCGCTGCAGATTCACGTGATTATCTTTGCCATCGGTATCAGTTTGTGGCCGAACTTCGCCCGCACCGTACGCGGCTCTACATTAGTTGAGCGGAACAAGGACTACGTGCTGGCGGCCCGCATAATCGGCGTGCCGTCCTGGCGCATCATGGTCAACCACGTCCTGCCTAACGTCATCGGTCCCGTCATGGTCATCGGTACTCTGGGACTTGGACTTGCGATCATCGCCGAGGCCACCTTGTCCTTTCTCGGAGTCGGTCTCCCCCCCACCCAGCCTTCGCTCGGTACGCTGATCCGTTTCGGGAATGACTTCCTGTTCTCCGGGCAATGGTGGGTGACAGTCTTTCCCGGCCTGACCTTGATCCTGATGGTATTGACGACCAATCTGCTGGGCGACTGGCTACGTGACGCACTCAATCCTAAGCTGCGCTGATGGCTTTGTTAGACGTTCGGGACTTGATCGTGGAATTCCCCACCCGCACGGGTGTGTTGCGTGCGTTATACGAAATCTCGTTCAGTATAGACAGCGGGGAAATTCTTGGCATTGTTGGTGAGTCCGGTGCCGGAAAGTCTTTGACCGGCGCAGCCATTGTCGGGCTTCTGGAACGACCCGGCCGCGTCGGCGGCGGTGAAATCACGCTGGACGGACTCCGCATCGACAACCTGCCTCCGGAATCGCTGCGGAAAATCCGAGGCCGCCGCATTGGCACCATCTTCCAAGACCCGCTGACCACGCTGAACCCGCTCTACACGATCGGCCGTCAGCTGACCGAGACGATGCAGACTCACGCGCGCCTTTCCGATGCCGAGGCCCGGCGGAAGGCAATCGGCTGGCTCGACCGAGTTGGCATCCCGGCTGCGACCCAACGCATCGACGCCTACCCGCACGAGTTCTCGGGCGGCCAACGCCAACGGATCGTGATTGCCCTGGCGTTGTGCGCCGATCCGGTGCTGATCATCGCCGACGAACCCACGACAGCGCTGGACGTTTCGATCCAGGCACAGATCATCTCGCTGCTGAAGGACCTGACGCGGGATCACGACACCGCTGTTATGCTTATTACACACGACATGGGCGTGATCGCCGAGACAGCCGATCGCGTCGCCGTCATGTACGCCGGCCGCATCGTGGAAATCGGTCCGGTCGCGGCGGTAATTCGACATCCTGCTCACCCCTACACCGACGGCCTGATGGCCAGCATACCATCACTGGAGCACCGTGTGGATCGGCTGCGGCAAATCGATGGCGCTATGCCGCGCTTGGAGGCGATCCCTGCGGGCTGCCGTTTCCATCCTCGCTGCCCTCGCGCCTTTGCTCGGTGCGAGGAAGAACAGCCGGAATTACTGGATGCAGGAGCGACCCGAGCGGCCTGCTGGTTGCATGACCATGTTTGAGCAAAAGCCTTTGGAGGCTGTCAAGGTCTCGTATTACTTCGATGTCTCCCGGCCGTTGCTGCAACGCATCTTTACCCGCGAACCCCGGCGATTGTTGCGAGCGGTGGATGAGGTTTCATTCGCTATCATGCCGGGCACCACGTTCGCGCTGGTGGGCGAATCAGGCTGCGGAAAATCCACCATCGCCCGTCTGGCTGTCGGCCTTTACAAACCCAGCGACGGCAACATGCTGTTTGAGAATCAGTCGTTGTCGTCTGTGCGTGGGCAACCGGCGCTACGGCGGCGGATGAATATGGTTTTCCAGGATCCTTATGCGTCGCTTAACCCGCGCTGGCGCGTGCGGGATATTGTCGCAGAACC
This sequence comes from uncultured Alphaproteobacteria bacterium, assembly GCA_963772355.1. Classification (GTDB taxonomy): domain Bacteria; phylum Pseudomonadota; class Alphaproteobacteria; order Acetobacterales; family Acetobacteraceae; genus Rhodopila. The sequence goes on from CAVYXX010000045.1 coordinate 234,684, forward strand.
CATCAGAGCCTTCCGCCTTGCTACTCGGCCAAATGAGGTCAAGGGGCGTGTGGGATCGTTACTAACCCAAGTGGGGCTGACAATACGCGACGGCGAGAAGTACCCGCACGAATTTTCCGGCGGCCAGCGCCAGCGTATTTCGATTGCGCGAGCATTGGCAAGTGAGCCCGATTTCCTGGTCTGTGATGAGCCGACCAGTTCGCTTGACGTTTCTGTCCAAGCACAAATTCTGAACCTCATGCGCGATCTTCAGGATCGGCTGGGCCTGACCTACCTGTTCATCAGCCACAACCTGGCCGTGGTGCGGCACATGGCCGACCGGCTGGGCGTGATGTACCTCGGCCGCATTGTTGAGCAGGGGCCGGCGGAAAGCATCTTCGGCAGGCCCCGCCATCCCTATACGCGGTTACTGCTCGACGCGATCCCGGACCTGGATCAAGCTCCCCGCATTCGGACGCCGGTCGGGGGAGAATTACCGAGCCCAATCGTGCCTCCTACGGGTTGCGCGTTTCATCCGCGCTGTCCACTTGCCAACAAGCGATGCCGTGTGGAAAAGCCGGTGCATATGATGGCCGGCGACGTCGAAGTTGCCTGCCATGCGGTCGAGGAAGGACGCAATGGCTGAGGATGGACCGAAAGGCGGCCCGCTGCGAGCGGTGGTCGGACTGGGATTGATTGCGGCGCTGATTGTGGGCGTGTTGTTAGTGATGCAGCAATTGCGGCACGCGGCGGCGATCCAGGACTGTGTCGCGTCCGGCCGGTCGAATTGCGCGCCGATCTCGACAGATCGGTAACCAGGGCGCGCCTCCACCGGAGGGGTTTTCGGCGAGCGGAAGGCGTCAAGGATTTGTAAAGTCTTGTATCTCTGTGCATCGTTTTCCCTCGGGTCAATGGGAAGACTGGGATGGCTGTGCTGGAGGGTTTTCGCGCGGTGCAGGTTGGGCCGGGTCTGGCTGCCGCGGTGTGCGGGCGGTTGCTCGCGGATGTTGGCGCGGACGTACTTCGGGTCGATCCGGATCGATCAACGCCGTTGGCGGACTATCTGAACCGCGGCGCCTGCTCGAACGGGCCACTGGAGGCGGCTGACTTGATCATCTGCGAGGGCAGCCCCGCGACTCTCGCGCGTGCCGGTCACGACGCGGAAATCCTGCGCCGCCGCAACCCATCCGCTGCGATCGTGCTGATCTCCCCGTTTGGCCAGACCGGGCCGCGCGCCGAGGAGCCAGCCACCGACCTCACCCTGTTCTTCGCCAGTGGCATCGCTCGGATGCTCACCGGCCAGGTGGACGACCTTGACGAGGCGCCGATGAGCCCGGTGGGTCAACAGTCGGCTTTCATTGGAGGTATCGCCGCCGCCTGCGCCGGCATGCACGCGGCCCTGTTGGGCAACGGTGCGGTCGTCGATGTCTCGATCCATGAAGCGCTGGCGACCCTGGCAATAACTGAACTGGCACGCGCGGGACAGACGGGGCAAAGCTGGTCGCGCAAGCGCGTCGGCGACGGGAACGGTGCCACGGTCTGCATTCTGCCGGCGAGCGACGGATATGCCGCGATTTCGCCGCGCGAGGACCGCCAATGGGCGTCCTGGCTGGAGGTGATGGGCTCGCCCGGGTGGGGCCAGGAACCCCGTTTCGCCACCAAGACGGACCGGGCCGCTAACTGGGACGCGCTGCACGCGCTGATGGCGGCCTGGAGTTCGCGACAAGCCCAAATACTGGATCGCCGAGGCTGCTCAGGCCGCCCACGTTCCTAGTTTTCCGCTGAGCGAGCCTGCCGAGCACAAAGCGTCACCACAGCTTCGGCACCGAGGGTTCTTCCGGCCAGCCTCGGTGGGTGGACGGACGGTGCACATGCCGGGATCGCCGTTCGGGTTGCGGCTGCATCGCGGCGACCTGGCTGGCTTGACCAAGGGTCCGCTGCCGCTGTCGGGTGTCCGCGTCCTCGACTTCAGTTGGGTGATCGCCGGCCCAACGGCGACACGGTATCTGGCGGCGATGGGGGCGGAGGTCATTAAGATCGAGGCCCCCGGCCGAGGCGATCCGGGGCGGGCGTCCGAACTGCACTCGGTCCTGGGTCAGGCCAAGAAATCGATTGTGCTGGATTTGAAGAAGCCCGGAGCCGTTGCAATTGCAAAAGCGCTGGCGGCAAAATCCGATGTGTTGATCGAGAACTTCGCCACCGGGGTGATGGACCGCCTGGGCCTGGGCGCCGAGGCGTTGCACGCTGTCGCTCCCAACCTGATCTATATCTCAGCCTCTGGGCTGGGCCGCACCGGCCCGGAATCGCATGCCGTCGCCTACGGGACGCTGCTGCAATGCTACGCCGGGTTCGCTGGCCTGAACCGCCATCCCGGAGTGCCGCCGCGAGTTGGCATGGCGTGGCTAGACCCAATGTGCGGACTGATGCTGGCGTTCATCACTGCGGCCAGCGTCTGGCGCCGCCGCACCGGGGCGGTGGCTCGGGTCGATTTCTCGATGATCGAGGCAATGCTTTGGACGATGGCGGAACCGCTTCTGTCAGGTCGGGTGCCGGCACCGAAGCATCAGGCCGTCGAGGGCGCGGTGTTTCGCTGTACCGGACAGGATGAATGGATCAGCATCGAACCCGCGCCAGAGTCTCCGCCGGACGAGCCGGACGCAAATACCTCGGCATGGCGCCTGACCCGATCGGGCATTGCCGCGGCCGCACTGGCCCGTTCGGCCGACCTCGTCTCAAGCGAGCACCTTCGGGCACGCGGCTTTTGGGACGAAGATGGGCTGCCCGGTCTGCCATGGCTTGCGTCATTCGGTCGAGCAACCGGACCGGCGCCCGGATTGGGCGCCGACGCGGATGCGGTGTTGGGCGACGTGCTGGGGATGGCGGCGGATGAGATCGCACGTCTACGGGACGCTGGTGCTTTCGGCAGACAGTAAAGCCCCGGCGCATGACGCTCGTTTGCTGCGGCTTCAGGGGCGTCTGGTCTTTGCCGAGCACGGCAGGGGACGGCGAAGCTGCGGGCTCCATCGACTTACACCTCCGTTGCCGGCTGCATTGGAGCAGACGGCGAAGGTCACAGCGGCATACATAGGTCAGTTCACTATAGTGGCAGTGTTTCATTGGTGACGATCACGAGGTTGACAAGTTCTATTAACGATGATCACAAGGTTGACAAATACACCCGATGTGATACGGCTCGCGTCGTTGAGGAAGAGCAATCTCGTGTTCATCTCGAGACCATGACCCCTGCAAAGAATTGCCTTGCTCGGCTGCGCCGTTGCCGTCAGTATACATTTACCGGCCCGCCAACTGCAGTGTAGCAGCAGGAAAGGTATCGGCGGATGCCGACAATAAATCTTCCGTACAGACGCAGAGAACAGGCAAGTATGTGCCTCACGACGTGTCTATTAGCGCGGTGGAGAACTTCGACGGCGGGTTCAGGGCTGGCAGACCGCTGATGAAAAAGCGGCGCTTGCCACGGGAAAGCAACAGAAGCTGCGGGAGGATAAATGGCCGAGCCCAGTGCCGATCATCAACTCCGCATTGACCGGGAACCACAGGGCCGCTCTTTTTGACTGCGGCCGTATATCAACGGAAAGGGGGTTTTACTGATGACATACGCGGCAGGCCAGGCAGAACCGGCTGACTTTCCCATTTTGCACGCCGCCATCGCGCTGGCGCCCGAAATTCATGCGTTGGGCAACGCAATCGAGCAGGCACGCCGTCTACCGACGTCAATTGTGGAAGCGCTGAAGGGTGCCGGTATTTTCGGGATGACGATGCCGCGTGCTTGGGGTGGGCCGGAACTTGACCCACTGACCCAATTCCGCGTGCTCGAGGCATTGTCCATGGCTGATGGGTCGGTCGGCTGGTGCGCCATGATCAACTGTGACGGCGGATACGTCACTGCTTTCTTGGATCAGGATGTTGCCCGGATGATGTATCCCGACCTTCAGGCCAGTACCGCCGCGGCCGCCACGCCTACCGGACAGGCTCAGCTTGTGCCCGGCGGCTATCGTGTTAGCGGCCGTTTTCCGTTTGCCAGCGGCTGCCAGCATTCGGAATGGGTTTGGCTGGGCTGTATCGTCATGGCCGATGGGGTGCCGCGTGCGGACAGCCATGGTGTGCCGGAAACCCGGCAATGCCTGGTGAAGCTGTCGGAGTGCGAGATTCTCGACACGTGGTATACGACCGGGCTGCGCGGTACTGGCAGCAATGATCTTCTCGTCAAGGATTTGTTTGTCCAGGAGGAACATACATTCAGTTTTCAGGACAAGGACCTGATCAAGCGCCCCGGCCCGTTGTATGCGTTCCCGTTCATGTTCGCCGCGAAATCCTCGGCGGTGGCATTGGGGATCGCACGCCATGCACTTGAAGTCCTGATCGAAATCGCCACGAACAAGACGGCACGACGCTACACGGTCGGTGAGCATCCGGAGCCGCCCAAATTGATGCGCGATGATGTATTCATCCAGGAAGCGGTGGGGCGTGCCGAAATCATGCTCACCTCCGCACGCGCTCATTTTTTTGAGGTTATGGGCGATCTATGGGCCGCCCTGGTCAATGGCAAGGAACCCGCTCCCGCGCAAATCGCTCGCTTTATTACACATCATACTTACGTCGTCGGCGTTTGCGTGGATAGCGTGCAACTTGTCTTCAAGGCCGCGGGCGGCACGGCAGTTTATGAAAAGGGACCATTGGATCGCTGCCTGCGTGATATCCTGACGATGAACCAGCATGTGGTCGGGACCCTGAGGACCTACGAAATGGCCGGGCGTCTATTGCTTGGCCTAGAGCCACTGAGGTGGCTCTTCTAGAGCAGATCACCCTGAGCGGAACGCCGACGCTTCGCAGAAGGCGAGGCATGATCGCATCCCCGGAAGGGGGCGACGATCAAAACTCCCCGCTACGATAAGCCTCGTCCCGCCGGCGAGCCTCCTCCTCCGACGGTTCCGGCCACGGTTCGCCGCGTTTGCGTAACGTCCCGGTAAATTGCGGCGGACGCTTTTCATTGAACGCCGCGCGTCCCTCCTCGCCATCCGTTGTCGTCTGAATCAGCAACGAATTGATCAGGTTCTGCACATGCCACGCCTGGTCATCCGGCAGGTTGCCGAAGCGGACCACAAACTCCTTCATCATCCGTACCGCGGCGGGTGGCAGAGTAACGATATGGCGGGCCAGTTTCTCCGCGCGCGCCATAAGTTCGGCATGGGGCACCACCTCATTGACCAGACCCACTCGGAGCGCCTCGGCGGCATCGAACGGCTCGTCCGTGAGAAGAATCTTCATCGCATCAATATAGCGAAGCTGCTTGATCAGCATGCTCGCGCCTGGCCCGTTGCCCAGCCACCCTTGGGAAAGCAGCGAAAACTTAAACCGTGCATTCTGCGCGCTGGCGATGCGAATGTCGGTGGATGTCAGCAGCAGGTAGAGCCCCGCCCCGGCGGCCCAGCCGTTGATCGCGGCGATGACCGGCTTCCAGACGCGCGGGTAGTGGTCACCCATGCGGCCATCAACCCCGGTCTTCTGCCCATGCACAGTTCCGGCCAGCGGCCAATAGATCCGCTGGGTGCGGAGATACTCGCGGTCCTCCTCGGTCAGGTCCGGACGCGGTGTCAGGTTGTGGCCGCCGCAGAAATGCCGGTCACCCGAGCCGGTGAGTATGGCGCAGCGAATTGCGCGGTCTTCCCACAAATCGATCCAGGCCTCCGAGATCGCGTCGGAGGTCGGCTTGTCGAGAATGTTGGCCTTCGAAGGGTTGTTCAGGGTGATATATGCGACCCCGTCCTTCTTTTCATAGTCGATGGGCACGAACGAAGTCCTCCTGACGCTGTCTCATTCAAACGCGATGGTGGCACGGCGGCGGGCGGAGCACCAACGACCAGAAACGTTTGGTTAACCTTTTGCTGATAGATTGGGCGCTTCAACCCAGAACGGGAACCCGATGTCGTTGTTCCACGAAGCTATCCCGATGCTCAGCGACACGCTCGTGCCACCAACCGTCCGAGGCACCGGGGACCTCACGACATTCGCTTACCAGGGCAACGGTTACGAGGCGCTGTTGGAGCGTATCGGACCAGAAATCGATCCGGCAGCTTACCTGTACCGACAGATCCCTCGCCTGCCAACTCGCGTTCCATCGAGCGGAAGGCATGTCGCTGCAGACTGCTGCGTTGGAGGCGGCTCAGATCTACCGCGTCGGAAAGTCACCCCAGGGCGCGTTGCGGCTGCTGGCTCTGGTCAGCCCGGGCGACCTGATGACCAACACGCCGTTGGATTTCCTGACCAATCACTTGAATATTCGGCTGGACCTTCTTTACGTCATACCCGGACGACCGTTGCCGGAATCGATCCCGGATCACGACGTCGCGTTTTTTGCGGTCGGGGAGGCCGATCCCCCGGAACTCGATCGCCTGCGGGATCTGTTCGCTCGGTGGCCGCGACCTGCGCTGAACAACCCCAGCGTTCTGCCGTCGTTGGAGCGCGACACGCTGGCGGGGTCGTTCGCGGGAGACCCCGATTTGTGCAGCCCACCCACGGTCGCTGTGGACCGCCTCGCCTTGGAAGCACATATCGAATATGGCGTCGATATCACTGGTTTCGCACCGCCGCACGGCCCGTATCCTTGCTTGATCCGGCCACTTTCCTCTCACGCCGGCACCGGCTTGGCGCGCGTGAACGACGCGGAGGAACTGGCGAAATATCTGCATTTATCCTTTGAGAACCGGTTTTTTCTGACCGCGTTCGAGGACTACGCCAGCCCCGATGGACTGTATCGCAAATCCCGCGTTGCCTTCATCGACCGCGAGCCGTTCCTCTGTCACATGGGGATTTCCAACCATTGGATGGTGCACTACCTGAACGCCGGCATGACCGAGTCCGCGGACAAACGAGCCGAAGAAGCCAGCGCCATGGCCGCCTTCGACCGCGGTTTCGGCAGCCGGCACGCCGCCGCGTTCGAATCGCTACATCAACGGTTGGACTTGGACTATTACTCGATTGACTGCGCTGAGACTGTGGACGGGCGCCTTCTACTGTTCGAGGCCGACGCCGCCGCCATTATTCATATGATGGACCCGCCCGATTTGTTTCCTTACAAACAGACGCAGATGCGCCGGATATTCCGGGCATTCGAGAACATGCTGCGCCGCCGAGCCGGCCGGCTGAACGTTAACCAGGCCGCCTAGACCATGATCGTGAAGGGCTAATCCAGACTTCGGCGTTTGATCATGGTCTAGCTTTTGTTTGATTGCGTGATTCACGCCTTCCAACTGGACTGGATCAGCTTCAGGCGATCACGCTTTAAACATATCCACTCGATCCGGCCGCACCCGCCGCACGTCGCCAGAACGGATCGTAACGCCGGCTTTGTCGAAAAACTCCAAAATCAGGATCGCCACCTTCCGCCCGTTATTCAGCCGGTCGCGGAACGAAGCCGCTGTCAACAATCCGTCTTCGTCAGCGATCTCGGCGGCGATCGCGGCCATCTCCGCCATGGTTTCGCGCAGGAAGAAGTTGTCCGGGAAGATCTCGATCAAGTCGCCCATCCGGGCCAGCTGCTTCAGCGTCCTGCGTGCCGTCGCTTCAGGCACTTTCAGCGCGAGCGCTATATCGCGAGTTCGCGGTGGACGGAATCGCTCGGCTGCGATCAACGGCCGCGCCGCCCGCCATAGTTTCTCGTCCTGGGGCGACAGACTGACCTGATGGCCGGGCAGCCGGAACCATGGGCCATCCTGAGCGAGCACCCCTTGGCTACGCAACGCCTCTAGAATCCCCACCAATCCCGCTATTGGCAGGCGGTTGGGTAGCGCCAACCGGAGCCGATCCTTTTGCAGACCGGGCAGGTCGGGCGAGGCCCGATGATGCGCCTCGAGCACCTCCAGGATAGACGCTCGTACACCATCAAACGCAGATGACGACAGGATCAGCCCGCCAGCCGCCACGGCCGAAACAGCCGCGATCAAACCGGTCCGATCGGCTTGCAGCACGTTGTGGGCGCGCATGAAGGCGGGCTGATCAGTCCAACCCGGCGCGACCCCCAACAGGCGGCGCAATGCTTCCGCGGGCACCCCTGCCTCGAGCGCATGGAGTTGTGCCAGTCGCTGTGGGGTCCGCCGCCCGCGCCGCGGCGGGGACGGATCCAGGACCACCCCGCCCCCGATCGTACAGGTCGCCCCCGTATCCCGTAGAACGATTCTGTCCCGCGCCAAAGCGCCAATCCGATGCGGCAATGTCAGCCGGATCAGCGCCCCCTCCCCCGGCTCAAGCAACTCCCGATCCAGCAGCGAGACCCGTGCCATCGCATGCCCCGCCCCCAAATGCAGATGCACCTGGGTGTCCTGTCGGAGCGCCCTCGGAGCATCCGCCAGCAACGTGATCCGAGCGTCGAGGGCGGTAGTGGGAGCGTGGATTTCCGGATGCAGGACCCAGTCGCCGCGCGTTACCATGTCCTTCGAGAGCTTCGGACCGGTGATGTTCAAGGCCACCCGTTGGCCGGCGACGGCCTCAGTGGCCGGCTTGTTCTGAGCGTGCAGTCCGCGGACGCGAAGCTCAAGGCCCGAGGGCGACAAAACCAGCCGGTCCTCCACCGCTATGCGCCCCGACACCAACTTACCGGTCACGATCAGCCCGGCGCCGGAAAGCGTGAATGCTCGGTCGACCGCCAGGCGCGGGTAGGCATTTGTGTCGCGAGGTGGTCCTGTCGAGGCCAGCAGTGCGGCGCGCAGTTCGTCAATACCGTGGCCGCTGAGCGCCGAGACCGGTATTACCGGCGCCTGGGCAAGCCGGGACTCTGCCAGCAGGGTGTGCAGCGCTGCGGACACATCGGGGATACGGTCGGGCGCGAGGTCGGCCTTGGTCAGTGCCACGACTCCACGGTCAATGCCCAGCAGGGAGAGGATCTGAAGGTGCTCGCGGGTTTGCCGGCGGATGCCCTCGGGCAACGCCACGACCAGCAGCGCGGTGTCGATGCCGCTGGCGCCAGCGAGCATGGTGTGCACGAAACGCTCATGGCCGGGAACGTCGACAAAACCGAGCTCCCCGGCATAGGCGTAGCCAAGGTCAATGGTGATGCCGCGCCGCTTTTCCTCCGCCAGGCGGTCGGTATCGACGCCCGTCAACGCTTTGACGAGCGCTGTCTTGCCGTGATCGACGTGACCGGCGGTGCCGATGATCACACTGGGTCTCCCGTGCGGTGTCACAAGGTCGTCGGGCGGGATGGGGTGTCAAGCCTGGCCGGATCACCTGTCAATGACCACCGTTGTCCGCGCAGAGAGGGAGATGCGTCCCGCTGAACCGGTGGTCCGGCACGGCCGGAACGAACAGTCCTTGCGCCTGCCGCGCATATAGCGTTACCAACTCCGAAATAAGGCGAACGAGGGTTCGTGAAACAGATAATGTTGGACCGCCTGCTTCTTCAGCGCTCCGTTTCTCAAACCCAACGGCTAATCATCGTCCAGTTCCTGCGCTTTGGAACCGTCGGAGTAATTGGCTTCCTCGTCGACACTGCTACGGTCTACGGGCTGCGACGCATCCTCGGTCTTTATGGTGCCGGGCTCATCGCCTACGTGATCGCCGCTACCGGCAACTGGGCGCTCAACCGGATTTGGACCTTCCGCGGCCATGGGTCGGGGCCGGCACATCGCCAATGGGGCATGTTCATGCTGACCAACCTCGCCGGCTTCGTATTGAACCGGGGCGCTTATGTGCTTTTGGTTACCTTCGTCGCTGCCGCGACGCGCCAGCCGGTGATTGCCACTGCCGCCGGCGCCATTGCCGGGATGTTTGCCAATTTCAGCCTCTCCCGCCGGCTCGTCTTCCGATAGGACCATAGCTGAGTTCGTTGTGTGTTCGTGCCATCGGCGTTGTTCAGCTGAATAAAGTAGAGCCGACCTACACCGGTCTGTGGCCTTAACGAAATTCTAATTCGAGCCGCCGAAGGTGGACGCATCGAAACCAAACGATGCAAGAGCATGTCCGCATTTCGCCCCGCCAATTTTGAGAGCCTCGCTTACGACAGCGATCGACTGTCGCTGGCTCCGGTTTCCTTCGCATCAGCCGAGATGAGCGGGGGCGGCGCCAAACCCCGCGATGTTTTCGTGAAGCGAATGTCGGACATCATCTTGGCTTTGGTGTTCTTGGCGCTGGCTGGCTTGCCGATGCTGGTGATCGCCGCGGCCATCGTTCTGACCAGCAAGGGACCAGCCCTGTTCAAGCAGGAACGTATCGGCCTGAACGGCAACCGGTTCGTCATGCTGAAATTTCGGACGATGATCCACGTCCCCGTCGTCCCGGGATCGTGCCCGCAGGCAACCCGCGACGACCCCCGCGTGACGCGGGTTGGCGCTTGGCTTCGCCACACATCGGCCGACGAGTTGCCGCAGTTGCTCAACGTCTTAATGGGCTCGATGTCACTGGTTGGCCCTCGGCCGCATGCCCCTGGCACCTGCGTCGGCGGCTGTCCGTTCGAGGCGGTCAGCCATCGTTACGCGGCCCGGCACCGGATCAAACCCGGCATGACCGGCCTGGCTCAAATCCGTGGTTGGCGGGGCGAAACCGACACCGTGGTAAAGTTGCTGCGCCGGATCGACAGCGATCTTGAATACATCGAGACGTGGAGCCTCGGCACCGACCTCCGAATCATCGGCCGAACCATCGCCACGGTGCTGCGCATGCCCAATGCCTATTAGCCGAAAGCGGGCGCGATGTTCGAGACCCTGGAAAAGCTAGCCCGCGAAGATGCCGAGCATCGCTGGCGGTCGGACAGGTCGCTCGCAGAGCAGCTCGGTCTGACTGCAGACCAGCCGACTATCGCGGTGCTGATCCCCTGCCGGAACGAAGAGGCGGCCATCGGCAAGGTCGTGTCCGATTTCGCGCGCGTTTTGCCCGACGCGATTATTTATGTCTACGACAACAACTCAACCGACCACACCATCCTCGAGGCTCGGGCGGCCGGGGCGGTGGTGCGGCGGGAGCGACTGCAAGGCAAAGGCCACGTCGTCCGGCGCATGTTCGCCGACGTGGATGCGGACGTCTACATCCTGGTTGATGGAGACGACACCTATGACCCGGCTGTCGCGCCCGGCATGTTGAAAATGCTGATCGACGGGCAGTTGGACATGGTCAGCGCGGCTCGCTACGGCGCGGTGCGCGACGCTTACAGGCTTGGCCACCGATTGGGCAATGTAGTATTGAGCTCAATCGTTTCCTGGGCGTTCGGTAACGCCATCACCGACCTGCTGTCCGGCTATCGCGTATTCAGCCGCCGTTTCGTCAAGTCCTTCCCCGCGTTGGCTTCTGGTTTCGAGACCGAGACGGAATTCACCATTCACGCTCTGACCCTGCATATGCCGGTGCAAGAGGTGCGCGCGCGCTACCGGAACCGCGCGGCGGGCACGTCCTCGAAGCTAAATACATACAAGGATGGGATCCGAATCCTGCGCGCGATTTTCTCGCTGATACAGCATGAACGACCGCTCCATGTCTTCACCTTCAGCGCGCTGGGTCTGCTGATTGTTGGAATTAGCCTGGGCCTTCCGGTGGTGGTGGAGTTTCAACACACCGGCCTCGTGCCGCGCCTGCCGACGGCCCTGCTGTCGACTGGACTGGTGCTGTTGGCGACCCTGTCGATGAGCTGCGGATTGATCCTGGATGCGGTGTCCCGTGCCCGCAGAGAGAACAAGCGCCTGGCCTACCTCGCAATCCCCCCACTAGGAGTTGTCGAATGAACCCGTTAGGTGTCCGCGTTGGCCAATATCAGCGCGAGGGTGACCTGGCGGCCTCGCCGCCGCCGGTTCCGAGCGCACGGCTGATCGCTGGTGCCGCGGCCCCCCCGAAGGAGCGCTATGATGCGGACATCATCATTCTTGGGCTGGACCGGATTGAGGAGACCTTGGCCGCTATCGCCTCGGCGAGCGCACAGCGGGGCGTGTCGGTCCATATTTTCGTGCTGGACCAGGGATCATGCTCACAGGTGCTGATGCGTCTCGAGCAGGCAGTGCAGGGCCGCTACGATATCACGCTGCTGTCCACGGAACGAAATCTGGGCGTAGCGGGTGGCCGCAATCTGATCTCCGGCCTTGGACATGGCAGGATAATCGTTGCGCTGGACAACGACGCGGAATTTGCCAGCCCAGATACTGTCGCACAGATGGTCGCGGTGTTGGACGCCGAACCGCGTCTTGGGGCGATCGGTTGCCGGATCGTGACTTTTGCCAGCGGGAACGATGACTTGTCGTCCTGGGGCTACCCAATTGGTCTGTTGCCCAGCGCCGGGGAAAGTTTCGATACGGTCACCTACGTGGGTGCCGGCCATGCGATCCGCCGCGAGGCGTGGCAACAGGCAGGAGGCTACGATGCAAAATTGTTCTTCTGCTGGGAGGAGTTCGATTTCTGCCTTCGTGCGATCGCCTTGGGCTGGCATATCCGCTACCGCGGCGACATCGTTGTTCGCCACAAGGTATGTGCTGAACAGCGTGTCGGTTGGGACGACGCTCGATGGTTTTACTTTGTACGCAATAGAATTTACATCGAACGGAAGCTGGATCACAGTTGGTTCGCGCTGCTGCCTCGCATTGCCGGGTATATGGTGAAAGGCACATGCAATGGACTGCCGATCAAGACGCTGCGGGCGATCCGGGCGGCCGCTGATATGGGCCCCCGCTCGAGGCGCCCGATGTCACCACATGCGCTATCGTATCTGGATTCAAATGACCGTGCATACCGGGGATCGGTTTGGCACCGTGTCGTGCGCGAGGTCCTGTCCCGGATCAATGTTGCAGAAAACGTTGCTTCGCCAGCAAAGCGATGACCTTCGGGCTGTTGATTACGTAGCGTCGAAAGAGCTTTCGCGGATTACTGGCAAAGCGGAATAGCCACTCCAGGCCGCACCGCTGCAAGATCCGCGGCGCACGCCGGGAGGCACCGGAGAGGAACTCCAGGCTCGCGCCGATACATAACCCTGTGCCGGTTATATCGCCTGCCGCCACAAGAGCGGCCGCGAGAACCTCTTGCCGCGGCGATCCGACCGCCAGAAACACCAAGCGCGCCGGATTTGCTCTGACGAAGGCGATGGTGTTCGCGAAGGCGACTGGATCACGGTCGAATCCCATCGGCGGATCGTAGTGCGCGGGGGGCGCCAGCCGGCAACGGGCGATCAGGGCTGGCAGCCACTTAGGCGATAGCCCCACGATGGTGATCCGCTCGCCTGGTGCGAGGTAGTGCGCCAGCAAGTGCGCGGTCAGGTCGCTTCCTGGTGCGACTGCTGGCGCTGGCAGCCCCATCAGTTGAGCCAACCAGGCGACCACCCGGGAGTCGAGCAGGCACAAAGACGCGCCGCGATAAATCGCGCGCAGTTCCGGATCGCGGCTGACCCGCACCAGATGGTCGGCGTTCGGCGTCACCACGTAACCGAACGGTTCCTCGGCCGGACGCGACGCGATCCAGGAGGCCGACTGCATGATGTCCAGATTGTCGAAACCGAGACCGGCGAGGTTGACCAACGACTTCATTTGCGATCGCCCCTCAAAGCCCGAGCCTCATGGTAAGTAGACCGACGCCGCGGCTGTACCCGGTTGCCAATGTGTCGGTTGGCGTGTTGGAGCCACGCACGTCGGTCTGATCGTAGGTGAAGGACAACCGCGCTGACCGGTTCATCACCCAGGTCACGCCAAAGCCCGCCGTCGTGCCCACCTGATAGCCGCCTTGGAAGAAGTCGGCGCGCTGAACTCCCAGGTAGGCTCGGAACAAAAGGTCCCGCAAATACTCATGGTCGATGGTTAGCCGCGCGGATGTATAGGTCAGGCCCGAGACCCCCTCCTGCGCGGCGTCTCCGGTCTCCCGGCTGACGGTGGCGTTGAGCGTCGTTAGCCCGGAGGGCGACCAGCCGACCCCAGCCTCGGCGATTAGAGTGTTCTGCTGCCGATACAGCTTGCTGGCGAACTGCCGCGCCTCGCCACCGATCAGCAGCCGCCACCGCCAGACCGGATCATCCTCATAATCGAGGCCGGCCAGTATTTGGTAACTGGTGGAATTCGGGCTGACTTGGCCGGCCGGTGTATTCGTGTAGTCCTGCCCGATCGCTCGAGCAACGAATACGATCGTTCGCAGCGGTGCCAGTTCGTAGCGCGCGGTGACGCCGCCCTGCACGACCACCCGGTCGCGATAAGCCTCGCTGGTCGGGACCCCCATGATCGACGTATTGTCATAGGTCCAGTTGGTTGCCTGAAGGGTGGGCTCGATGCTCCACCGGCCGCGGGTCATCGCGTATGAGGCCCGTAAATCGTCGAACTGGAATTCTATCGGGCGGTCGCTGGCGATTGTATCGAGTGCGGCCTGATCCTCATGCTGCACCAGGTGCGCCGCTGCCAAGGTGAGCTTGTCTTCGCCGACATCCAGCCGGCCGCCCACCGCCGCCGTCACGTCCGTGCGATCCTGGCTGGGCAGCGACAGATACCGTGTGTCGTGCACCGAGAAGAGCGCGCCGAAGCTGTCGCGCGACCAGCCGGACGCGATGGCCAGCGCCGGCGCCGTGCCGACTTCCCAACTTCCCCGGCGATACGGTCCGGAAAGCGCGTTGCTGGAATAGCCGAAGCTCTCATCGAGTTGGGGCAGGAATTCGAATGCGCCTTCGCGCAAGCCGAGCGGCATTTGCTCGGGATGGAGGCGGGTTTCCACCGTCACACCCTCATCATTGTCGTACCCCGGGACACCATCCGGAAACACTCCTGTAATCAGCTCAGCCACCGCTCGCCCTGCGAGGCAGACCCCCGCGGTCATTGCCAGGAAGATCCAAAGCAGGGTTGTGCGCGCCCACATGCCGGGCGGACTATTGTGTGAAAGAAACTAATTTTCGGTTAACAGCCGGGAGTATGGACGCCGAAGTTGACTGGCCGAGGGCTCGGCTGGGTGTCCGGTCATTGTGCGGACGGACCAAAACTTGGGTGTGGGTTCGCGACCAAGCGTCGCGTCAAGATCCAGTTTTTTGCCGGATGTTCATGCGAGACCGAGAAAGACGACAGCGGCGCGGGCGAGGCGGGCAAGATCGTCATCTTTCAGTCGCCCGATGCGCTGACCGAGGTTCGCCTTCGGGACCGTCGTGATCTTGTCTGCCATCAGGCGGCAAGCGGACCGCAACCCATTCTCGTCATCAGGTGTAACGTTCAGGCGAAACAATGGTGCTTCTGTGGGATCGGTCGTGCAGGGAACAAGTGTCACCGAGGGCGTTTCGCTGAATTGGTCAGACTGGAGGATTACCGCCGGGCGGGGCTTACCTGTATAGGCTCCGCCCGAGACAGTCCAGACCTCCCCGCGCTTCACTGCCATTCGACCGAAATGGCATCCACGAACGTCTGATCTTCGATGGCGTGCTCGCTCGTGGCTACTGCCGCCGACTGACGGCGGGCTTCTTCCGCGAAGGCCGGGGATCGGGTATCGGGGACCCAAATCTGGACTGGCCGCAATCCCTGCTCCCGCAACCGCTCGCGGTGGCGGCGGACCTTATCTCGTGATGGCTTGACAGTCGCCATTGTGAACCTCCTGATTTTGGGTTACATGTAACCCGTCAGGCGGGCATTTTCAAGCGGCAGTAGCTTAGTTGCTGCTGCTCGCGGCAAGAAGGTTACCAATGGATTCCCGCCCATCGCCTACAACGCCGAGACCTCATTTTTTGAAGTAACTGTGGCAAAGGCGACTCGGTGTCCGTACAGGTCCAACCGAGTCACCAATTCCGACGAGGATACTAAGCCGATTGGCAACCGCGCGGACGTGGAATTGTCCGCATTTTTTCAGTGTTCGGGCACGATATAGCCGTAGATCTTCGAGAATGGTGGTATGTTGCAGGTCAAATAGTAGTAGCCGCCCGAGCTACTTTTCGTGACCCCCGGCAAAACCAGCTTGAAGTCCCCGGGTACCGATACCGATTGGGTGCTCGAGGCGACAACGCTGCCAGTTCCCGCCGTGGTGGCCCAGAAGACGCAACTGAAGGTGAGGCTTCTGTCGTTGTAGCCAAAAACTTCGATATCCTCGGTGCCATCGGAGTTGGTTGTGTTGTCGCGAACGACCGGACAGAATACAATGCGCGTATTGTTGGCGCTCAGGTTCTTTACACTGCTGCCATCCCTCTCGATGTCACTGGCGGTTGTTTCATTGAAGGGCAGGCAGGCATTGCCGGGGTAGGTCTTTCTGTCCCCGGCGAGAGCCGGTTGCGTCCCAGCGGCGAGGGCGAGAATGGTGAGCGCGCCGGCGAGCGGCAGGCAGCTCACGGTCAGACGGTGCAGTGGACAGTGTGATGATTTACGCATCGAGCCTTTTCTCTCTGTGGATGTGGACAAATAGCGCGGCTGAGTACACCCAAGAGACGGTGGGAGTTTGTGAAGTAGTTCACAGGGCTAGGCATGAATCCTTCTGTTGCAGAGCTGGGTTCAAAAGCCCCGGCGTAAGATTTTGAACAAATCGCCTAGAGCAACATCAGCCTGATTGGTACAGTCAAGCTGATAAAGTTGCTTGGAGCGCGCTCTAGTGAGCCATTGTTACTTCGCCGCCGCCGTTCGTTCCTGCGGTAGGTCGATCTCCCAGCCGCCGCCCAGCGCCTTGTAAAGTGCCACGAGATTGGAAGACACCGTCGTCGTGCTGCTTGCAAGCTGCTGCTCGGCGGCGAGAAGGTTGGTTTGCGCCACCAGCACCGTCAGGAAGTCTGCCACACCCTGCTGGTATCGGCTTTGCGCCAGGGTCAAGGCCCGCCGGTTCTCCGCCACCGCGCCGACCAGTTCATCGCGCCGCGCCTGCTCCGCCTGATAGGCGGTCAACGCGTTGTCCACATCGTGCCAGGCCTGCAGGACAGTCTTCTGGAAGTTGACCGCAGCCTCCTGCTGCTGCGCCTTTCGCAATTGCAGGGTGGAGCGCAACTGGCCGCCCTCAAAGATCGGAATGGTCAGGCCGGGACCGAGAGCATACTGCTTCGAATTGAGGTTGAACGCATTTTTGAACTGCAGCGACTGCAACCCGAAACTGCCGGTAAGGGTGAGCGTCGGATAGAAATTCGCCTCCGCCACGCCGATATCGGCTGTCGCGGCATGAAGTTGCGCCTCCGCCTGACGAATGTCGGGACGGCGCCGCGCCAGTTCTGATGGCAACCCGACGGGAACGCGGGGCGGCACCGGCGGTATCGACTTGGCAGTGCCAGTTCGGCCCGCAAGGCGTTCGGGGGCTGGCCCAACAGCAGGCTCAAGGCATTGATAGTCTGCGCTTCCTGCTGCTCCAGGGTCGGAATTTGCGCGAGCGTCGTGCGCAATTGGGCAGAGGCGTTGGCCACGTCCAAATCGGTGGTCACCCCACCGGCGGCGCGCTGTTGCGTCAGATTGAGGCTCTGCCGGGCGGTGCGAACGTTCTCGCGGGCAATACTGAGCTGGGCCTGCGTGCCGCGAAGTTGCGATGTAGTCGCGGGCGACCTCGGCCAAGCTGGACAGCAGGACCGAGCGCTCGCGTCTCTTCGGCGGCTTCGGAGGTCGCGGTGGCTGATTCGACGGAACGTCTAACGCCGCCCCACAGATCGACCTCCCAGGACGAATCGAAACCGCCCTGATAGATGATCGAACGGCTTTAAGCCGGTGCCGACTATCCCACCCGTGGAGTTGCGGTGGCTCCGTTCGCCCGTTGGCGCCCGCCGCACTCGGTATGAGACCGAACACGCCGTTTTCACTGGCCAACTCGCGCGTGTAGGACGCGTTCCCGTTGAGCGTGGGAAACAGCGCTGCCCGAGCGACACCGAGTTGTGCGCGGGATTCGGACATACGGATGGCGGCGGTCTTGACGTCGAGGTTTTCCGCCGCCACGCGCTTTTCCAGCCCGGTTAAAATCGGGATCCTTGAACAGGCTCCACCAAGCTGCGTCGATCGGTCGGCGATCGGGGTGCTGCGGGCGGGCTTCACCGCTTCCTTCGGTCCGGCAAACCAGGACGCCGGGGACGCCCATTCGGGCCGCTTGAAATCCGGCCCCAAGGTGCAGCCACCCAGCGTGGCATTGCCAGAGCAGTTAAAGCGGCAGACCTTCGTCTTGTTTCGCTAATGACATCCAGACAATCCAGCGGGCGAGCGGGGGGAGTGCAAACGGAAAGGAAAGCGTCGGCCTCTAGACCATGAGCGTTTGAGGATGATCCACACTTCGGCGTCTATCATGGTCTAGTCTCTTGTTTGATCGCGTGATTCACGCCTTCCGACTGGGTCAGCCCCAGGTGACCACCTTTAATGCGCCATGGCAGCGCCCTTCGACACCCGCGGCAGGAACAGGACAACGGGAGCGACGGCAAGCGCCACAAGCCCGAGCAGCCAAAAGATGTCGAGGTAGCTCATGATGGTCGACTGTACTTGCACCACGCGTTGATCCGGCGCAAGCGGCGTGTGCCAGCCATAGCCGTTATACGCCGTAATGTGTTCCGCCAAACGCTCGTGATGAAACTGCGTCACGCTCCTCCAACATCGTCGTGACGAAGGACACTCCGACACTGCCGCCCAGGTTGCGCATCAGATTGATCAGGGCCGACGCCTCATTGGAGCGCTCGGGCGGCAAGCCGACATACGACACGGCACTGATCGGGATGAACAGGAACGGCAGCCATATCACCTGCAAGATGCGGGCGGGGAGATGGTCCAGAAGCCGATGTTGAGTCGAGCTGGGAGGCGGAAAGCAGGACCAGCCGATGCCGAGCACGCCATCAGCACCAGCCATTTCGGCTGGATCAGGCGCCCGGTGACGATGCCAGCAACCGGCATCAGCAGCAGGGTCGAAATGCCGCCGACGCCGAGGGTGAGCCCCGAGGTGGTGGCGTCGTAGCCCAGCAGCGCTCTGCGCCAGCTGCGGAAGAAGCTGCGTGGTGCTGATCAGGAGGAAGCCGACCAAGAACATCAGGCCGCAGCAGATGCCGAAGCAGCGGTAGCCCAGCAGGCGGACATTCACCACTGGATGGGGATGGCGCAGCTCCCAGACCACCAGCGATACCAGGCTGAGGGCGCTGACCACACCGAGAGTCAGATGAAGCCCGAGGAAAATCCGTCGTCGATCTCGTAGCGGTCCAGCAGAATCTGCAACGTGCCGAAGCCGACGAACACGAGGATCAAGCCCAAGATGTCGATGTTCAGGCCTTGGCCAGCAGCGCCCGCCGCTCCGCTGCAGAACTCGGGTTCGACAACCAGCAGCCCGACCAAGGTCAGCGATAACAGCCCGACCGGCAGGTTGATCAGGAAGACCCAATGCCAGGACAGGTTGTCGGTTAGCCAGCCACCCAGCACCGGGCCGATGGCCGGAGCACTGACGACGGTCAAGCCATACAGCGCGAAGGCCTGCGCGCGCTTCTCGGGCGGAAACGTATCGGCGAACATCGATTGTTCCGATGGGCGCCATGCCGCCGCCGCCGATACCTTGAAGCACTCGCGCCGATCAGCATCATGCCGAGTGATGTCGACATCGCGCAGAGCAGCGAGCTGGCGGTGAACAGTCCGACGCAGATCATGTAGAAGCGTTTGCGGCCGATGACGTTGGCTAGCCAGCCGCTGACGGGGAGGACGACCGCATTGGACACCAGGTAGCTGGTGAGGATCCAGGTCGACTTCGTCCTGGTCCGCCGCCAGGCTGCCGCCGATATGGCGAAGTGCGACGTTGGCGATCGTGGTGTCGAGCACCTCCATGAACGTGGCGATCGATACGACGACCGCGATCAGCCAGGGGTTGCGGTCACCAGCGGCGGAGCGTGGCAGGGCGGGATTGGCCACGGATCAGCGCACGCGGACGGATGGCGTGACCGACATGCCGGGGGCGAGCTTGTAGTCCTTCAATCGCGGGTCATCGAAAACGATCTTGACCGGCAGGCGCTGCACGATCTTGACGTAGTTGCCGGTGGCGTTCTCGGCCGGCAGCACGCTGAATGCGGTGCCGGTGCCGCCCTGGAAACTGTCGACCTTGCCGTGGAAAGTGATCGAAGGCACGGCGTCGATAACAAGATCAACGTCCTGCCCAGGGCGTATGGCGGCGAGCTGAGTCTCCTTGAAATTGGCCGTTACCCAGCGGTCATCCTGCACCAGGGCAAACAGCGCCTGGCCCGCATTGACGTAGTTGCCGGCGCTGACGGTGCGATGGGTGACGAGACCAGCCTCCGGCGCCACGATCGTGCAGTAGGAGAGGTTTAGTTCCGCTGTCTGGGTGTTTGCCGCCGCCTGCTGCAGCGACGCCTGCGCCGCGAGCACCTGCGCCTGGGCGGCCCGTGCCTGAGCCTGTGCGCCGCCGACCATCTGGCGGTTGGCGTCCAGCTTCGCCTCGGCGGAGTGGAACGTCGCGGTTGCCGCCTCGATCTGCTGGCGGCTGACCGCGCCTGAGGCGATGTGCTGGTAGCGATCGTAATCTTGCCGAGCCTGCAGCATGTCGGCTTCGGTTACCCGTACGTTGGCCTGGGCCTGATCGATACTCGCCTGCTGCACGGAAAGCTGCGCCTGCGCCTGGGTGAGGCTAGCCTCGGCGCTTGCCTGCTGCGCCTTAGCCTGGTCCAGCTTCGCCTGGTAGTCTCTCGGGTCGATCAATAGGAGCGTTTGGCCGGCCGCGACATGGTCATTGTCGGCGAACAGCAGCTTCGTCACCTGGCCGGCCACTCGAGGCGCAACCTGCGTCGTGTAGGAATCGATGAAGGCGTCGTCTGTCGTGGCGTAGTTTCCGGTGCTGAGCCAGTACCAAATACCGCCGGCAACCATGGCCAGGATCAGGATCGCGCCAATACTGAGGCCCAGAATTCGCTTGAGGCCGCTCCGCTTTGACGTCGAACGGGTGTCAGCGGGCTCGGTATCCGGGTGTTGAAAGTCTCGGGTCAGGTCGTCCATGGGCTTCGCTCCCTGATCGGGCGCCGGTTTGGTCGCTCACTCTCTATTGACCGAACCGTTCAGTCACCTACATTGGAAAGGTGGGCCGACTATACCGGTTGTCAATACGGTCCTCGCGCGGGATGGTAAGCCATGGACAGTCAGGTCGCGCTCAGTCCGGAAAAGCGGATCCAGATCCTGGCCGGCGCTGCTTCAGTGTTTGCAGCCGACGGTTATGAAGGGGCGAGCATGGCTCGGATTGCCGCCGTTGCCGGGGTGTCCAAGGGCACGCTGTACAATCATTTTGACAGCAAGGCGGCGCTGTTTACGGCCTACGTCGGGGAGAAGTGCAGCCAGTATCTGGCGACCGTGTTCGAAGGCGCCGATTACGATGGCGATCCGGCTGAGGTGCTGCGCGGCATCGGGAAGCGGATGGTACGGATGATGCTGTCCGATGTTGGACTGGCTATTTATCGCGGCGTCATAGCGGAGGCAGCGAAATTTCCGGAGCTCGCGCGTGGGTTCTTTGAGGCCGGTCCGGCGCGCGCGATTGGCTTCATGGCGGGGTGGCTGGCCGAGCAGACGCGGCGCGGCCGGTTGTCGGTGCCGGATCCCGAGTTTGCCGCGGAGCAGTTCTTCCATCTGTGCCAAACGCGATTGGTACTTCGCCGCAGGCTGGAAATGCTGCCCGATCCGCCGGACAGCGATATCGATCAGGTGGTCGAGGCCTCGATCGCGATGTTCTTGCGGACGTATCGCAGCGGGGAGTAGCGGGTGATCAGTAAAATGTCCGGGCGCCATCGTTGGTTTGACCCTCAAGCAGCTTACTTACCGGCGTATTCCAGCTGCGGCTCGAGCACATTGCCGTCCTCGACATGCACGGTGACAGGGATTGTCTTAGCCGCCGGGGTCTTACTGCCCGCCGCGTAGTGCCAAATCGGTAGCAGGACGTTGCACTCCGGGTAGTAGCCGCCGATGCAGCCAAGTGGGATGTTGTAAGCGACGACGAGCATACCCGGTAGCTCGCGGTCCACGCCGTCATTGGCGACCGTCTTGAGCGTCACGGCCTGTCCGACCTTGAGCCCCATCCGGTCAATGTCTGACCGGTTCATTAGCACGACTTTGCGGGTGTTCTTGATGCCCCGAAAGCGGTCATCATAGCCGTAGACTGTGGTGTTGAACTGGTCGTTGCTGCGGAGCGTCATTAGGCGTAGCGAATCATGCCCCACACCGGGCATGTCCAGGTCCTCGTCCAGCCCTTGCGGTGTGACGAAATTGGCCCGCTTAGTGGAAGTGTGCCATTCACGGCGGTTCGCGGGCATGTCACGCTGGAAGCCGCCCGGTTCCCACATGCGGCGCTCGTAATCCCAGAACGTGTCGGGCAGGGTTTTGCTGATCTCCCTGCGGATCTCGGCATAGTCGGTCATGTACTCGTCCCAGCGCACGCGCGGGTTGGGGGCGAGCACCTTCTTGGCCAGTTCGGAGAGGAGCCGTATCTCGCTGATCAGGTGCGGCGAGCCCGGCTTGCGCAGGCCGCGATTGCCGTGGACGCAGCCGGAGGTGTCCTCCATCGAGAGCATCTGCTGCCCCGCCTGCGTCTCGTCAATCTCCAGGCGGCTGATTACCGGAAGGATGTAGCTGATCTCACCCGGCAACAGCGCGCTGCGGTTCAGCTTGGTGATTACGTTGACCGTCAGACGAAGCTTGCGCCAGGCCGGTTCCATCTGGCCATGGTCCGGGATTGCGCGGACGAAGTTGCCGCCCAGCATGAAGAAGGCGCGGACCTCGTCTTTGAGGATGGCCTGGCAGGCCTCGACCGTGTTGTAGCCGGGCTCGCGCGGCGGCTCGAAGCCGAATTGCTCGCGCAGCCGGTCCAGCGGGAAGAGCTCGGGCTTCTCGGTAATTCCCATCGTGCGCTGCCCCTGCACGTTGGAATGGCCGCGGACCGGGCAGATGCCAGCGCCGTCGCGGCCGATGTTGCCGCGCATCAGCAGGAGGTTCACCAGCATCTGCACAGTCTCAACCCCAGCTTGGTGCTGGTCAGGCCCATACCGTAGATGGCGATGACCGCATGCGACCGGCTGTAGACCGCGGCCGTGGACTCCATGTCCGCGCGACGTAGGCCCGAGCGGCGCTCGAGCTCGTCCCAGTGCTGGGTGCGGAGCCAGCCGGCGAAGGCTTCGAAGCCGTGGGTGTTCTCCTGGATGAAGGCGTCGTCGAGCAAGGCGGCGCCGCAGGCTGCCTTCGACTCGTCGTGCATGGCGAGCAAGGCCTTGCAGATCCCAGCCAGAGCCGCGAGGTCGCCGCCCGCCTTGACCTGGTGATACTGCGAGCTGATCCGGGTTTCGGTGCCCGTCAGCATCTCCGCGGGCGATTGCGGGTTCAGGAAACGCTCGAGCCCGCGCTCGCGCAGCGGATTGTAGGTGATGATCGGCACGCCGCGGTGGCTCGCCTCCTGCAGCGGATGGAGCATGCGGGGCGAGTTGCTGCCAGGGTTCTGGCCGAAGAACATGATGCAATCGGCCTTGGCGAAGTCGTCGAGCGAGACCGTGCCAACCCCCTGGCCGATGCTCACGGGCAGTGCCACGGATGTCGTCTCGTGGCACATGTTCGAACTGTCCGGCAGGTTGTTGTTGCCGTAGAGCCGCGCGAAGAGCTGGTAGAGATAGCTCGCCTCGTTCGAGAGGCGGCCGGAGCTGTAGAAGACGGTGCCCTTCCGGCGGTCCTCCACGGCGAGCAACTCGCGCGCGATCTCCTCTACGGCATGGCCCCAGGACACCGGCATGTACTTGTCCGTCGCCGCATCATAGCGCAGCGGGTGGGTCAGGCGACCGGGCTGTTCAAGGTGGTAATCGTCCCAGCGCCGCAACTCAGCGACTGTATGTTGGGCAAAGAATTCGGGCGTGCAGCGATGAGCCGTGATCTCCCAGGCGACCGCCTTCACGCCGTTCTCACAATACTCCAACGGCAGGGGGCTCGCCGGCTTCACCCAGGCGCAACTGTTGCACTGGTAGCCGTTGACCTTGTTGTGACGGGTCAGCGCGATGGGGGCACTCGCCAGCACACCCTCACGCATGAGGATGTTGCCGACCGAGCGGGCGGAACCCCAGCCCCCGGCGGGGGAGCGATACGGCTTGAAGCTGGGTTTTTCCGCGGGCATTCCGATCGGGAGGAGGGAAGCTTAGGAACGCGCGCCCGTTGGCCGCGTTGCTACCGTGCTCGGGGTTTTGTAACTTTCCAAGGAGACCGGCGTGGTTATCGGACGAGACTACCTGCTGAAGAAGCCGGTTAGGCCATCTGCGCCGAAGAGGTTCCTGGACACGCGGGTCGTGCCGCTCGCGGTGAATATCGCGGGGGAGCTGGAAGTGGCTTTGGATCGTGCCTCGGTGCGCACGGGCATTCGGCCCGCCGTTATCCTCACCAGCGTCACAGGGGTGGTATTCTTGGCCCTGTTTCGCGTGCTGCGCAGCCGGAGGAGAGCGGCGGGGTGAGGAGCCGAATCTGAGTATTGGATCGCTGATCACGGTTAGGCCGGACTGCGAAGTGGTCAGGAAATTGCCTCAGGCGGGATATCTGCATTTATCGCGCATAGGTGTGTTGGCGGACTTCGGCTGCGGACTGACTTTCGGGACAGTTAATCCCCTGATTTCGTGAGGGCGACTTTTCGTCCGGCAACCTAAACCTTTGCCGGATAACTTCCGGGTCTGACTTACGCACCAAATTTCCGCACCCAAAATCTGCAGCGTTTTCAGTGCCCCAATTTTGGTGCGTCATTGTTGAATTATGCAATCGGGGACGCCGGACAGCCCAATTCGTCGCGTGGCTTGTTAAATCGCTATTTGCTGGCAACCGCATCCGACAGCCTGTAACTCCCATCCAGAACGGACGGTCCCGGACGATAGACGCGCATGAGGAAGCTCCAGCCCTCGCTCACATCCAGCCGATTGGGCACCTCGCCGCAGGCCTCTTTCGATCCGAAATACACGGTAAACGTGCCGTCGGCGTTCAGCCGCACGTTGGAGGAATTGACGATGTTGTTGTCGCTCTTCATGTAGCCGTCGTTGCCATACATGGTGATGGACCAGAAGGCCTTGTTCGCCGGAACTTGGTAAGTCGCCCTGTGGCAAATTTTGGGATTGTGACCACCGCTGTAGTTCAGATAGGTGGCGTCCAATTCCGGGAAAAGCCCCCACGCAGCCGCCGCCGCAAGGTGACGGGTCTTCTCGTCAACCTTGCCCCGGGGTCCCATCATCCCCTTGTAACTGCTGTATTGGGCTGCATCCTTTTCATATCGCGAAGTCAGGCCTTCCAGCAATTGGAGGTCCCACTTGAACTTGGGCGGTGGATCGCCGCTGTTGGCCTTGATGATGAATTGATCCTGCAACTTGTTGACCAAGGTGACTTCGTCCGCGTCCTTGGGATTGATTACCTGGATACGGACGCCGACGCCCAGGTATTTGGTGTCCTTGGGTAATTCATGCGTGCCGGAGGTGTAGATCACGAAGGGACAATAGTGGTCGTTGTCCACAAGATAAACCGATACGTAGCGACCTTTCGGGAGTTCCGGGACGGTGATGGTGGCACCTTGGGACGTATCTACTACGCCCATGGAATAGAGCGTATCTCGATTCATCCGGACGATGTTTTGCTTGTCCAGCGGGGTGGGACTGCGAAAATGAAACAGACGATTCACGCCGCCCGCCATTTTGACGACGTTGCCAAACTGTCGGTCGGTTTCTGCGCGGATGTAAGTTTCTGGTGTCACCTCGACGCCGGATGCGGGATCTTGTTGAGCCAGTGCGACGAGTGGAGGATTCTTCCAGCGACCCTCAATGACCTCCGGCTTGGGCATGTAAATGCGCATGATGCAGTAGAACGGACCGTCCGGCGCGGGAAGCCAGTTAAATTCCTTGTCCGCACCCGGCGAGTCTTTCTGAACGTAAAAGGTGA
Organism: uncultured Alphaproteobacteria bacterium; assembly: GCA_963772355.1. Taxonomy (GTDB): domain Bacteria; phylum Pseudomonadota; class Alphaproteobacteria; order Acetobacterales; family Acetobacteraceae; genus Rhodopila. The sequence goes on from CAVYXX010000045.1 coordinate 260,444, forward strand.
GGGAACCGTCATAGCCGTATTTGAACGAGTTGAGCATCGTCGAGTTCAGGAGGTAACGATTGAGCGGGTTCGCCACCAGAAGTTGCGTTTTGCCGTCATACATGGTGAACGACCAGAACGCACCGGCGGGAGGGAGTTGGCCCTTCTCGAAGCGGAGCACGTAATGCTTGCTGGTGGCATTGAGTAGCGTTCCGTCCGCGTCCGTGAAGTAGGACGGATATATCGCTTCTTCACGGGAGTTGCCGTAGAGGCCAAGTTTTGCTGCTGCAAAACGGTAAAGATAATTGTTCTTGAGAAATGCCCGGGTGCCGAACACATCCCAGCTGCCAACCTCGTTCCCATTGACCTGCTCCTGCAGCGCCGCCATGTCCTTGCCGACATCGGCAAAGCCTGCGGTCACTTCCTGTTGGAGTTCCGGGGACAGCGCCGCGAAATCAAACGTCAGTCCGGCACCGATGCCGAAGGTCGCGAAACGTTGCCGGAGACCGGTCTCCGAAGGCTCCACGGGGCAGAATTGTAGCAGGAAATTCAGGTAGTCGAAGAACGACCTCGGCCCGTCCATCTGCGGAGAAGGCTTGGGCCAGTGAATGGTCGGCGCTGCTACTGGAGCGGAGGTACCAAGATACCGGCTCAACGACTGCACCTTGTAACCGGACTGGACTTTCCTGGCGTTCTGCAAATCGTCACCATTAAAAAGTTGGGTGCGGAACAAGGCGTAGGCAATTTCCGTTTCGCAGTGAATGACCGCCTTGATTCCCTTTGGCTGCTCGCCTTTCCAACCCGGACCGGCGATGAGAAAATCACCACCGTCGTTTCCGAACGCCCGGGTGCCGAGGTAGGCGAAATTGAAGGTTTGCAGGTCAATCAGTTGGGCCGAGTAATAGCGGCCCATTTCGATTTTCGGCATGGTGGTGACCAGCGGCTCCGCCCGCAGGTCCATCCACAAAAACGAATAGGGGGTGTCCGAGTTCGGCGTGACCACCCACGTGTCCGCCGGGGTCGCAATGTTGGCGGCACTGGCGATTTCGTTGAAAGGAGCGCGATAGTCCGAATTGTCGTGATCCAACGTCTGCTTGTAGAGCGTCTTGTAACTCTCAACCAAGGGATAGCCGTAAACGAAGGCGTCCTTCGCGATGGCGCGGGCTTCGTCGGCAGTGACGACCGGCATTCGGGAACTCCTTGGGTTGGCGTTCCAACCTTCAATAGCATAACTCGTGTCCGCAACGAAGTCTGGGGCGGTGCGACGATCTGAAATTCCGAGCCACTCGCCGACCGCATAAAGTAAGGATTACGGCAAATCACGCTGAGCGGAGACCAAGTTCCTACGATTTTGGATTCTCGTAGTTCAGATCCACGGATCTACTCGGAGAAGTTATTCGATGCCTTGCCGCGGTTGACCGCCGTCGCCTGTTCAGCTGACCGAGCTTCTCCCGGCGCCATTTTCATGCAAACTTGCGCAACCAAAGAAGGACGCCCGGATGGCCGCGACCCTTCAGCCTGCGGTGTTGCCCCGACAAGACGCCCGGAAACGGACCGCTGTCGCGGCGCTTGCCGCACTCGGTATTGTTTACGGCGATATCGGCACCAGCACACTTTATGGGCTGAAGCAGGCCGTCGAGGCGGGCGGGACGCCCACACCCGACACTGTGATGGGCATCGTGTCGGTGATCCTTTGGTCGATCCTCCTCATCGTCGCGCTCAAATACGCCATTTTGATCCTGCGCGCCGACAATCATGGCGAGGGCGGCATCGTGGCACTGCTCGCGCTGCTCGACGCCAGGCACGCACCACCCGGGAGCTGGCGCGCCTCGCTACTCATCGTCGGTTTGATTGGCGCCGCGCTGCTCTACGGCGACGGCGTGATCACGCCGGCGATCTCTGTACTCAGCGCTGTCGAAGGTCTCAAAATCGATGCGCCCGGGCTTGCGCCAATGGTCGTTCCCGTTACCATCGCGATCCTGGTCGCGCTGTTCCTGGTCCAGAGCAAGGGGACAGAATTCATCGGCAACATCTTCGGACCGGTCATGCTGATGTGGTTTGTGGCGATCAGCCTGCTTGGCCTGCTCGGTATCATGCGGGCACCGGGCATCCTGGCCGCCATCAGCCCCCACTACGCCATTGCCTACGTCGTTCATGCAGAACCCGGCATCGCCTTCGCCGTGCTTGGCGCCGCCTTCCTCGCCCTCACTGGCGCCGAGGCGATGTATGCGGATATGGGCCATTTCGGCCGGCTGCCCATCCAACTCGGATGGTTCGCGGTCGTGCTGCCCTTTCTTGCAATGGACCAGACGAACCCGGCCAGTTCGCGTGCGATCGCCGTGACCACTACTTGCTTCAACTTTCCCTTGGCCATCATGTGACGATAGCGCTGACATAGCCGGGTTTGCGCTTTCCAAGCGATCTCGCGCACCGCATCGGGCACTGCATCGACGGCTGTCAGCTTGTGACGCGCGACACGGGCTGGGAAGCGATAGCTGTGTGCAGCCTCGATCAGCAGGGAGCGGGCGTGGACGTCACCCGCCTTGGTGATAGCCCCAATGCGGCGCTTTGGGCCAGTGGAATGCTCGGACGGCACCAAGCCGAGATAGGCCATCAAGTTGGGTGCTGACACAAAGCGCGACGGATCGCCGATAGCCGCGGCCAGCCCGGCGCTGGCGATCGTGTCTAGGCCGCGCAGCGCAGACAGGTTCTGCACCAGCGGGAACAGCGACCAGGTCGGGATCTGCGCTCGTAGATAGCCATCAACACGATCGCGCCGCTGTTCGCCCAGACGCACCGCCTCGATGCTCTCCTCCAGCACAATTTGTTGCGCCGGTTGAGCGAAGCTCTGATCGGCCAGCCAGCCTCGATGCGCCTTCGTCCAGGCCGTGCGGCCGGCCGGATAGATCCGCTCGTGACGTAACAGAAACGCACTCAGCTGCTGGCGTGCTGCGCGCACCGCTCGCACTGCCGCCAGTCGGGCGCGGATCAGATCGCGCATCGCCTCATGTGCCGCATCCGGCACCCAGACCGCGGTCAGCAATCCGCCTCGGTGCAAGACCGCCAGGCTGGCGGCGTCCCGCTTGTCGGTCTTCTGCCGATCGCCACTCTTGCGGGGGATCATTGAGGGAGCAACTACCATGCAGTCTTCGTTCATCTTGGTAAGGGCGCGATGAATACCGTAGCCGCAAGGGCCGGCTTCGTAGCAGAACTTCAATGGACCGCTGCCAGCTTGGCGCAGCCGCCTAACCAGCTTCTCCACCGCCGCAGCGGTGTTGGGCAATGTGCCATACGGCGCAGCCTTCCCGACGTCACCGGCGGCGGTAACCGCGACGACGATCGTATCCTTGTGTACATCCATGCCGATAAATCGTGTAGGCTGTTCCATGACCCGTCTCCTGTGTAAGAGGCTCCACGCCAGCCCATCCGGCGCGACCCTCGATCATTGCACATGACGAGACGGGTCACCCTTTAGGGTGGCAACAGGGCAATCGGAGGAGGGAGGTCGAGGCGGTCGGTGGAACGAGCACCAGTCTGGTTCCAAAGAGCCCTGGCCTTAATTCCCTTCCCTTCACCCGGTTGCCCCGGCAGGAAACGGACATGAGGTCTCTTATGCTCAACTATTTCGGCCAGGGAGGACTGCTGCTGGCGGACCCCCACGCCGTTGAGAATCCGTTCTATTTGCTCGCACCACGGTGGGCGCATTATCCGATGGTCGCGTTCGCGACCGTGGCCACCGTGATCGCCTCGCAATCCATCATCTCCGGCGCATACTCCCTCACCCAACAGGCGATGCAACTGGGCTTCCTGCCCCGTATGCGGGTGCAGCACACGGCCAGCCACGAGAAGGGTCAGATCTACATACCTATCGTGAACTGGCTGCTGGCCGCAGGCACGCTCGGGGCCGTAATCACATTCGGGTCGTCCGACGCGCTCGGCGGCGCCTACGGCATCGCCGTCTCGATGCTGATGGCGATCACGACGGTGCTGGCGGCCCTCGTCGCCCTGCAATGGGGTTATAACCCGCTCCTGGTCACTGTCGTGAACGGGTTTTTCCTGCTCATCGAACTGGTTTTCGTTGCCGCCAACATGACGAAGCTGATCGAGGGCGGCTGGTTCCCACTTCTGATGGCCGGCGTTATCGCGTTCCTGATGCTGACCTGGCGAGCCGGGTGGCTGTTGCTGGAACATCAGCGCTCCAAGCTGCGCCAGCGTGAGGATGAGTTCATTGAATGGGTGCTCACCACGCCACCCATCCGCCTGACCGGCGCGGCGGCAATTTTCACGGCCGCGAGCACTGGCATCCCGCTCACCCTGACGCATCACCTGCGACATAACCGCGTCTTGCACGAGCGCGTGCTGCTGATCGCCATCATCACAACCGATGAGCCGCGGGTAGATCCTGAGCAGCGCGTCAAGCTGGTGCCGGTCGGCGCCGGCATCACCCGCGTGCTGTTTTATTTCGGTTTCATGGAAACGCCGAACGTGATGGAGGGGCTGGCGCTCGCCTGCCGCGAGGCCGCACTGCACGGCATCGATCCGCATAACATCACATACTATTTCAGGCGCGTGATGGTGATCCCCACCAGCAAGGCGTCCGGCATGGCGGTCTGGAGAAAAACCTTATTCGCCAAGATGCACCTCAACGCCAATCTTCCGGCCGCGTATTTCGGGGTTCCGGCCGCCCAGGTTGTAGAGGTTGGTCTCGAAGTCGAGATATGAAGGCGAATATGGAGAAAAAGAGGCTCATACGTAATCGTCTGCGCTTTGACAGGACAGCTTACCACGCTTGTCCGGCAGGTATCATTGACCTGGCGCGGGCCGCCGTAAGCCTACGCCACTGCTCGTTGCCTAATATGCCGAATTTCCACAATAATTTAAAATCTGCAGGGAAGACGGTTTTCCTATCAGCTAACCATCTTGCCAGATGCCAACTAGACTTTTTGTGGTGCAAAACGCGCGGACAAGCCGAACGAAAACGGCGCCGCCGCAGCGTCGCCGTTCCATCACGCGCAGTCAGTAGGGCTTCGCTATTTGTTGGTCGGTGGCGGCGTGACGCTATAGGTGAGATTGACCATCTTCCAGGTGTTCCCCTCCCTCATCTCTATTGCCGTCCAGAAGCCACCCACAGGCCCCTGCGTCGAGTCGCTCTTCCAATCTCCGGCCGACCATCTCGCAGCACCCTCGATGTTGCACTTCGTGGCGGTGATCACTGCGTGCTTCATTCCTGCCTTGTTTATAGCTCCCTCGACGCGCTCCTTGACTGCCGCTGGTCCGACCCTGATTCCCTCCGGCGTCACCTCGACGGCGTCAGCCGTGTAAAGGGCGGCGACCGCTGCCGTGTCGCCTTTGTTGTAGGCGTCCTCCCAAGTTTTGTTCACTGGGCATTTCGACACATCCATATCGGCCGCGGACGCCTACGTGGCTATTGCCCCAGCCCCGAGGAACATGGTGGCGCTCAGCGTGACGGCGGACAGCGGGTTTGTGTGCGACTGCATTGGACTTTCCTCCTTGATCGTGGTTTCTTCGGAAACTCTGGCGTTGTTGGAACGCCGATTACGGGACGTCGCGGCAGGCTAGAAGGCCACCCGAGCCTTCAAATCCGAAGTTGAAGCACGACCTGTTTCGGCGTCGAGCCGTGGCGTGACAGCACCTGCGTCGCGGGTGCATGGCTCTAACCGCGTATTGCAAAGCCTTGCATTGATGAGCAAAGCAATTGCCCGTCGGGGCGGCCCGAGCTGCCCTGGATCGCGCCCGCTCAATTTCGAGCCCGTAGGACGCGTCATGCTTGGAATGGACTCTCTGGCACATTACGCTTGTGATGGTGTCGCGGGCAGCACAGCCCCATTACGTTAAATCGTAGCGGCCGGAGACCGTTTTTCTATCATTCCCGATTCTTATAGGTATCGCCTAGGACTTTTGATGGTGCAGATTTCTTGAGTTTTGCATTTGCAGGGGCTTTCCGCACCTGCAGCACGGATCAGGGCGGAGTCCCAAAGCGAGCTTATCAATGAATGCATCCATTTTTCATCTGCAGTTGCACCGGTTTTGACCAACCTTCCACGATAGGGGCCGTATTATCAGGAGTGGCACCAGCGATCAGGCTTTTGCCTCGGCACACCTGATTGGAATTGTTTCACCCGGCGCGTCCAATCTCGTACAGCGTCGCCTCATGCTCCCGGAAGGCAAGCGCATCGCCCGCGCTGGAGCCGTTCACCGCAAGCCGTGTTGGCGAGAAGCTCGTCACGGCTCATTGGGATGATGTTCTGTGTTGGAATCGGTAGACCAGCTTGCGACCCGAGGTGTCGCGCGTCTCCGTGACTACGCCGCGGGCGCCGGCGTAGGAACCCGTCCCGCCGACCAACGCAAACTCAGCCGTCGGCGGCGCCACGCCGAAACCGCCGGGTGATGTCGCTACCTGCAGGAGTTGCGTGAGCCCTGACGCAACGAGCGTGCCGCTGCCCTCAATGTTCGCGGTCGTCGAGCAGATGGACCAAGCGTTCCCGTTGTCATCCTCCTCTTCGGTGATTGTACAAGCGACGTGGTAGGAGCCGACGACCGCGCCTGAGAGGTCGTGGATCGGAGCGTTGCTGACGAACGTGTCGCCCATGCTCAGGCCAGTCGGAGGGGTGTCACCCACCCCCCGCTCGGTCTCGCTCGCCACCGCGATGACCGTCAGCGTCCTAACGCCCGGTGTGTTGTCATCCCCCGCGGCTGCGCTCGGATCGTCGGCAAGGGCCGTGGGATGGGGGGCGAAGATCGCAACAAAAGCTGAGACGGCGACGATGAAGGCAGAGCGTAGCAACGGCATGACGTATCTCCCGCCTCAATGACTGGTATTCTATGATCGTGCTGGTGTTCAGTTCTGGAGTTGGATGTGGCGGATCAAGCCTGAACCGTTCTGGTTCTATGGTCCAGGCCCGGCAGCTCATACTGAGGCCCCGTAGCGCCTTGAGGATCGCGGCTGAATAAGCCCGTTACGGTAGTCGATCAGTGACCTCGGCAAGGTGGAACGGATGATCCACCCCCGAACCAAAGACTCATCCAATCAGGCGGGGTTCAATGGCGGTGATCTGCAAAGCGAGCACGACGCTATCGTCGGCGGCTCGATACGTTCGCCTCCGCCGCCAACTGTTCTCATCGGCGGTGTGATGATGCAAAACCAATCCAATGATGCTATCCTGACATGACTAGAATCAGGCGCGAAGATGACCCACACGGCAGTCGCAGTTGGCTTAGGCGTTGCCCTTTGTGCGGCGGTGTCCGTGGCGCCAGCCCAGGCCGGTGGCCATGGCGGCGGTGGCTACGGCTACCACGGGGGTTATGGATACCACGGCGGTTACGGGTATGGCGGCTACGGCTACCGCGGCTGGTATGGTGGGTACCGTGGAGGTTGCTGCTACGGCGGCTACGGTTGGGGGGGCGTGGAGTAGCGTTGGGGCTCGGGTTAGGTGCGATAGCCGCCGCGCCATATTATTATCCGCCGCCATACTATTATCCGCCACCGCCCGTCGTTTACACGCCGCCGCAGACTTACGCGCCACCGCAGAGTTACAGCTCGGCACCCGGCGGCGGGCAGAGTTGCTATGCGGGCGCGTATGTCTGCCCGATGGATCGACCCGTCGCGACGGGCGCCGGCTGCTACTGCCCCGGCAACGGCGGACAGCGGGTTTGGGGCCGCGCAAGCTGATCGCCAAAAGAGATTCTCGGCACGATCGGTTTCGCCGCGGATCAGCGCCGGTGTCGCCTGCTCGTCAGCGTGAGGCAAATGTTCCAATGGCGGGGGCTCGCCGGCTTCACCCTGGCGCAACTGTTGCACTGGTAGCGGTTGACCTTGCTGTGACGGGTCAGCGCGATGGGGCACTCGCCAGCGCACCCTCATGCATGAGGATGTTGCCGACCGAGCGGGCGGTGCGCACGGGCATCCGGCCCGCCATCATCTTCACCGGCGTCACAGGCGTGGTATTCTTGGCTCTATTTCGCTTGTTGCTCAGCCGCCGTAGGTATGGAGGTCGGTATATCTGTTTAATATTGGTATGAGCAGCATCCCAGGAGTACAACCGCGTAGTGGAATTCTGCGGATGCAGGCCCAACGGCGCGGGATTCAGGTCGCTCTAATTGCTGCCATCAATTTCCGTGGGCGGCGCCTTCAAATGATCTACCAGGCCGAATCCGCTCATCGGCGGGGTCAACGTGCCTAAACCGCATCGGCGTGGGTGACCATGACCGGCTGAGGAACGAGGCATGGCTGGGTCACGCTCTCCACGGCGCGTGCCACCTGCCGCGTCGCGACATGATGAACCATATGCCCGGCGCCCTTGACGATCTCCAGCCCGCTGCCTGGGATGCTGTCTCGGAGTTGCTTAGATCTGCGCTTGAAGACGATCTTGTCGCCATCCCCGGCGATGATGACCACCGGCAAGGTCATGTTCTTGTAGTGCCTCCGCAGATTGAGTGCGCCGGGAATCATGAGAGCCCCATCAACGGAGGTCGCACGGATTTGCGACGGCCGCAGCGCCATTGCCGATGAATACTCGGCCTTGAACCGGGGTGGCACCGAAGCCGGCGAGAACATCGCCCACTTCAGCAGCGGCATCTGAAGCCAGCCAAGGATGGGCGAGACAGTATAGCGCAAAATATCACCCAGCACCGGGAGTGCGGCTGGCGCGACCATTACTACATCGGGACGCGCCGTCCAGAAATAATAGCCGGATAACAGCACGAGACCTGCGATGTCGGCTTGATGGCGCACAGCGAGGGCGAGGGCGACCAATGTGCCCCAAGAGTGGCCGACGACAACCGGCCGCTCAGCGCCCAACTGCAGGAGCGCCTTATGGAGCAGTTCGGCCTGCTGGGCGGCTGTCCACAGGCGCCCGCGCGGGCGTTCGCTATACCCGAAGCCCGGACGATCGAAGATAATGACGCGGTGCGTATGCCGCAGAAGCTCGGCAACGCCACTCGTGTTCCAGTCGTCGCCTGTCACGGCGTTCCCGTGGATCAGCACGACCGGGCTACCGGTGCCCCGGTCGCTATAGTGCAACCGAACTCCATCCACCACGAGGAAGGAGCCCTCGGGAGGATGCTTGCGCTCGGTACGGCGCGCGATAACGTGGTTCGCCAGGGCGAGGCTGCCGAGGGCAACCGCGCCGGCGATGACAACGCGCTGCCGCCAAGACAGAGCTTGCAGGCCTCGAGAGAGGGTCAAAGTGTTGATCCTAATCCATCCAAATGCCCGCAGGTTCATCGGCGGGGACAAACGCCTCTATGGTGCAATGCAGCAGAGCGGGTTGGGTTGCATCGTGATACACCGTTGTGCAGCGCCCGGCATCCACACGCTGGAGTTCGGACAGAGCTTATCGCCGCACCGCAGCCCGCAGCACGGTCATCATGTCTCTTACAGCCGCATCGATCTCCTTAGATTTCACCGCAAAATCCATTCCGGCGCTCAGATGGTCCTAAACGATAATAAGGAGTTCCACCTGGCGCATCCCGGCAACGATGGCATTCGCCTGCTGTACCTCATCAAGGCAATAGCGACTGTCCTCGATCATTTGCTGCACACCCCGAACCTGGCCCTCGATCTTCTTTAGCCGATCGATGATCCTGGCTTTCTCGTCTTCGGTCCGATGCACAAAAAGGCGACCATCGCGAAACTCGTATTCCATCGCCGCGTTATACCCCTACCGAGTAGGTGTTTGGTCGCTCAATCTGCAGCGTCGCACACGTCTTGCCAAGCCAGGGGAAGTCCGAGAGGCCGCCCGTTCCCCTGATTAGGAAACATCACGTCACCGACCTGGTGATGGGGCTGCCGTTAACCACAAGAGGATCTATGTTTTTTCATCGTAAAGAGCTTATTCAACCGGTAAATGTCGGAAAACCCAATGCTGCTTTTGGTCAATTCCTGCTCGAACAATTCGGAGGTGCAACCGGTGAGCTGACCGCCGCACTGCAATACTGGGTGCAGTCTTTTCACGTCGAAAACGCTGCGATCCGCGACATGCTGCAGGACATCGCCGTCGAGGAGTTCGGCCATCTCGAGATGGTGGGCAAGCTCATCGCGCAGCACACCAGCAAGATCGACCAGACGGCGGTTTACGACGCGCCAATCTTTAAACTCAAAGGTGGCGGCCCTCACTTCCTCGACAGCCAGGGGAGCTGCTGGACGGCGGCCTACATTCAAGAAGGCGGCAATGTCGTCCGCGATTTACGGGCCAATATCTCCGCCGAGGCGGGTGCGCGTCAGACCTATGAAGCCCTCATCAAAGCCTGCGACGATGAAGGCACGAAGAAGACTCTTCACCATCTGCTGACGCGAGAGATCACTCACGCGGCGATGTTTATGAAGGCCTTGGACCAAATGGGGAAACTTGATGATCCGATGTTTGGTACGATCCCTCCAGACGACACCGTGAACCTGGTGTTCAATTTGTCCCAGGGTGATGATGCACGCGGGCCGTGGAATAAGGCGCCATTCGAGTACATTGCGGACCCACAGCCCCAGGGCGGAATGCCGCCTGCGCCCATCAATCCTGATGATGAGAAGCCTGCAGCGATGGCTGACGCCGAGGCCAAGCGCCCAACCAGCCGGAAGTGACTCCAAGCGACGGAACTGCGGAACACAGTCCGCGTTCCCTTGCCCTTTTCCCTCTCACACGATGCAGATGAGGCGGCCGTCGGAGAGGATCGAACGCCCGAGCCCCGTCTCTTGCGTCGACGGGAACACTTCGCGGGTGCGGGGCGAACTCGGCGCCTTCTCGGCCTTCGGGTGCCGGTTTGATGGAAATGATTACTAGAACTTCTCCACCCACGGCCGCAGTTCGACCTCCCAGGTCCACGCGCTCCTTGGCTGGTTCGCCACCTGCCAGTACGTCTCCGCGATGGCGTCCGGATCCAGCATGCTGTCCGGGCTGTCGTTCGGGTCCGGCCGGGTTGAGCTGCGAATGCCGCCATCGATGACGAAGTGCGCGACGTGCACGCCCTTCGGCGACAGCTCCCGAGCCATGCTGGATGCAAGGCCGCGCAGGGCGAACTTGCCCATGGCGAACGACGACGAGTTCGGGTAGCCCTTCACACTCGCCGAGGCACCGGTCAGCAGGATCACCCCCGAGCCGCGGGCGATCATGTGCCGCGCGGCCTGCTGCACCACCAAAAACCCGCCGAATGCACTGACCGAGATCGCGCGTGCAACTTCCTCGGGGATCAAGTCGGTCACCGGACCGCGCGCCCGGGCGCTGGCGTTGTAGACGACGATGTCGGGGACGCCCTGAGTGGCGATCACCACCTCAAAAAGCGCCGCGACCTCCTCGGGTTCGGTGGTCTCACATGCGAAGGTGGCCCCAGCGGTTTCCTCGGCCAGCTTCTGCAGCTTGTCCGGATTGCGCGACGCCAGGGCGACCTGTAGGCCGTGCTTGGCGAATAGCCGGGCCAGCGAGGCACTCAGACCGGGCCCGACGCCGACGATCAATGCGGTTTTCATGTCCATTCTAACGCCCTCCGGAGATCGGTACTATGACGCCCGTAATATAGGACGCTTCCGGGGACAGCAGCCAGAGCACCGCGGTAGCAACTTCGTCCGTGCTGCCGACGCGGCCCATCGGCACGCCGCCAACCATCCGCGTCAACCGGTCGGGCAGCCCGGCGCGGGCGTGCAGGTCGGTCTGGATCAGGCCGGGGCTGACGGCGTTCACACGGATACCCCGCGCCGCGAGTTCCTTGGACGCGCCAATCGTCAGGCTGTCCACCGCCCCCTTTGACGCGGCGTAGTGGATCCATTCGCCGGCTCCGCCGAGTTCAGCCGCGCGCGATGAAATATTGACAATTGCGCCTCCAGGGCCGCCGCGATCTGTCGCCATGCGGGCGATCGCTTCGCGGATCATCAAAAATGGGGCGCGGACGTTGACCGCGAGCACGGCGTCCAGCGTTTCCGTGGTCACGGTATCGATTTTGCCCATGGTTCCTGGTGTGCCGGCATTGTTTACCAAGGCGGTGACCAGCCCAAGTTTCTCATCGACGGCTCGGTAAAGAGCGATAATCGAGGCCTCGTCGGCCATCTCGGCACGGATCGCGATGGCGGTGCCCCCAGAGGCCTGGATGTCAGCGACCACCGCATCGGCCAACGCCTTATTCGACCGGTAGGTCAGCGCCACCGCGAAGCCGCGCTTTGCCGCCAATCGGGCTACGGCCTCGCCAATTCCCTGGCTGCCGCCGGTAACAATCATGACCTGACGCATTTCGCCCCTCGCTTGAATTGCCGGTAGCATCGCATCACGGACCACGGGGTCATGCAAATGCTAAGTCCCATCATTCGGATTCTTCTGCTCGTAGCTGGCACGGGGGGTTATCTCGGCCTTGCGGTACTGGGCTGGGGGAGCTTCACCGCGTTCTTCTCCCACCCGGCCTTGACCGCCGTGGTGGTAATCCAGTGCGCCTTGGCGCTCGCCGGATATTTCGCCGGCGGAAACCTGAGCAGCGGGGTGAAAGAGGATCGGGGCAATCGCTGGGTGCTGGCGGCCCTTATCATACCGTCGCTACTGCAGGCGTACCTGCCGGCATGGACGGACCGGCACGATATTTGGTGCGTCGACGGCGATACCGTGCGCTGGACCGGCGTCGTGCTATTTGTGGTCGGCGGGACCTTGCGCCTCTGGCCGGTCTTCGTCCTGGGCAATCGCTTCAGCGGTTTAGTGGCGATTCAGGAGGAGCACACATTGGTAACGAACGGCATTTACAGCAAGATCCGCAATCCCAGCTATTTGGGGTTGCTGCTGGGCGCCCTTGGCTGGAGCCTCGCATTCCGGTCCTGGATAGGCGTTATCCTGACGGCCATCATGATCCCGCCCCTTGTAGTAAGAATGGCGTCGGAAGAACGACTGCTGCACGAGCATTTCGGCGCCGACTATGACGCTTACCGCGCCCGCACCGCGCGGCTGGTTCCGGGGATCTATTAGAACATCCTCGACCCATAGCATTTCACTTCCGTTGCCGTATCATGCCGGGCAAAATCAACCGGAGGTCACGTCGTGCTCGGTCTGATGCAGTCCCAAGGACTGATGATTTCCTCGATTCTGACCCATGCCGCGCGGCACCATGGATCGGGCGAGGTCGTGTCGCGCACCCACGAGAACACCACGCATCGATACACCTGGCGCGACGTGGAAGCGCGGTCTCGCCGGCTCGTCCGAGTGCTGCAGAGACTGGGGATTGGGGCCGGCGACCGGGTCGGCACCCTGGCATGGAACGGGTACCGTCATTTGGAGGTGTATTACGCGGCACCCGGGATGCAGGCGATCTGCCACACCATCAATCCCCGCCTGCACCCTGACGATATCGCGTACATAATCAACCACGCGCAGGACAAAGTTCTGTTCGTCGATGCCAGTTTCGCTGCCCTGATAACGGCCATTGCGCCCAAAGTAGCGGAAAATCTGAATACCGTCGTCATGTTGGCTGCTGCGGAAAACATGCCTGAGGTGACGCTGGCGCCCGGCATGAGTCTGGCCTGTTACGATCAGCTTATGGACGCGGCTGACGCCGACTATGTTTGGCCGACTTTCGACGAGAGCACCGCTAGCGCGCTGTGCTATACCTCCGGCACCACCGGGCGGCCGAAGGGCGTGCTTTACAGCCACCGGTCCACTTGGCTGCACGCGTATTCGACCGCCCTGCCCGACGTGCTGTGTATCCGGGCCAGCAGCCGCGTGCTGCCGGTTGTGCCGATGTTTCACGTCAACGCATGGGGCATGCCTTACGCCGCCGCGTTGACCGGGGCCTCGCTGGTGCTGCCGGGGCGGCATCTGGACGGCGCCAGCATGGCCAACCTCCTAAACTCGGAAAGGGTGACCTTCACTGCCGGCGTGCCCACCGTATGGCTTGGTTTGCTGCAATATCTGCGGTCGAGCGGGGAACGCCTGGAAACCGTACAGCGCATCATGACCGGCGGGTCCGCGGCGCCGCCGCTGCTGATCGAAGCGTTCCGCGATGAGTACGGCGTGGCCGTTCAGCACGGCTGGGGGATGACCGAACTCAGCCCGGTCGGCACCTACAATGCGCCCAAGATAGGGCAATTGGCGCTGTCGAAAGACGCGGCGGCGGCGCATATGCTTAAGCAGGGGCGCATCCTGCCCGGAATCGACATGAAGATCGTCGATGGCGAGGGCAAGGAACTGCCGTGGGACGGCGTCGCGTTCGGTGACCTGATGGTCAAGGGTCCGTGGATCGCCAGCGCCTATTACGGCGATGAACCGGGCAGCGCTGTGGACGCGGACGGCTGGTTTGCGACCGGCGATGTCGCCACCGTCGATCCGGATGGATTCATGGAGATCACCGATCGCTCCAAGGACGTGATCAAGTCCGGCGGCGAGTGGATCAGTTCCATCACCCTGGAGAACATCGCGGTATCTCATCCCGACGTCGCCGAGGCCGCAGTGATTGCCGCCACCCACCCGAAGTGGGACGAGCGGCCGCTATTGCTGGTGGTGCCGGCGGCGGGGAAGACGGTCGATCCGGCTTCGGTGCTGGCGCTGTATGAGGGCAAGGTCGCGAAATGGTGGCTGCCGGATGAGGTGGTCGTGGTGCCGGAGTTGCCGCATACCGCGACCGGGAAGCTGCTGAAGACGAGCTTACGGACACGGTTCAAGGATCACTACCTGAAATCGTAGTCTGGATCTCGGCGCCGATCGTGGACCCGAAGCTTCTCGCCTGGGGGCTGCGGCGGAAGCCCGCTCCCCTGCCCCGTCTCTGGCTGTTCACCGATGATGAACGCTTACCCGATCCGCGTGCCGCCGTTGCCAGCCTGCCGCGCGGGAGGGCCGGTGTGGTCTTGCGGCACGACCACGATCCGGCGCGGGCGGCACTCGGGCGGGATCTGGCACGGATATGCCGAGCGCGGCGGCTGGCGCTGGTCGTCGGGGGGGATGGGCGGCTGGCGGCTGCATTGAAGGCCGGCGTTCATCTGCGAGGCGGGTATCGGCCGGAACCACTTCGGCCGGTCGGCGTAGTCACCAGTTCCGCCCATTCGGTTCGGGATCTGAAGCGGGCGCAACGCGCGGGCGCGGAGTTGATTTTCCTGTCACCCGCCTTCCCCACTGCCAGTCACGTTGGCATGCCCGGTCTGGGCCCGCTTCGTTGGGCCGCAATTGCGCGCCGAGGTGGCAGCGGCGGTCGGGTCGCCGCGCTCGGTGGCGTGGATGGAAGCACGGTGAAGCGGTTGCCTTGCCGCTTGTGCCGGGCGATCGGGGCGATCGGGGCGCTGGCCACCACGACAACTCCAAGCGGATTCGCCGGACCCACACGCCTTTGTGAGCCGGTGGGCTTTCCGTCGCCGAGGGCCGACGAAACCAGAGCGGGTTCCGATGTTCCACCGATTGCGTAACGGCCGGCGTCGTTTTTCGAGGCAATCGGGGGGCTCGCAAGTCCGCTGCGCAGGGTGTACCGTAGAAGCGCCCGATAGAACACTGAACTCCGGGGGTTTCCGTGCGCGGGCATATGCGCGTTGACGTGCTTCGAGACAACAGGTTTGCGATTCTGCAGGCCCTGCCGACACGCGCGGCCGCCCAATTGGCTGAGCTGAGCGTTTTGCGGGTTGATGTCACTGACTTCAACCTGCACAGACGGTTCGGGAGCTTGGGTTTGGCATCTGCCGCCCCGCGATGCCGCGGCATTCCGATCATCGTGCGGCGATGAAGAAAGGGTTTTTCCTCTACCGATGGTTCAGGGATGTCTCCATCGCCCGAAAGCTGTACTTCACAGTTGGTATTATGGCGCTGTTGATAGGCGTTGAGCTTTTTGTCTTATTCTTCTCCTTGAACACACTTTCCTCGTTGCGGGCTTATGTCGGAGGCGAAGGCCTGTGGTCCAAGGCACAGAAGGATGCGGTTTTCCATTTGTATAGATACGGCACTTCACGCACCGAAAAGGATTACGAACTCTTTGAGCAATTTATGCGGGTCCCGATCGGCGATGCAAAAACGCGACGGGAGTTGCTGAGGGACGACGGGAACATGGATGTGGCACGTGATGGTTTTCTGGAGGGACGCAACCATCCGGCCGATATTGACGGAATGATAAGTTTATTCATTCGTTTTAATAGCGTATATTATATCAAGAAGGCGATCGCCATTTGGGGTGATGCGCAAGTCGTTGCTCTGCGACTACTCCCTGTTGCTGACAAATTGCGCGAAGAGATACATTCTCCGAACTCATCTGCGGACAAGATAAGTGAACTTCTTGCCTCCATTTATACAATAAACGAACAGCTCACCGTGTTCGAGGACGAGTTTTCGTACACACTTGGTGAAGCCTCGCGCTGGCTCGAAAAGGTGGTCCTCAGGCTACTGTTTGCAACCGCACTCACCGTTGAGACCACCGGCTTGCTGTTGGTCATATCGGTGAGCAGAGGTATGCAAAAGGGACTAACGGATATTATCCGAGCGGCCAACTCGGTTGCAATGGGCGAACTAAGCGCGCGCGCCAAAGTATTATCGCGCGACGAAGTCGGAGAGGTTGCCAGTTCATTCAATGAAATGGCTGATAATCTGCAGATCCGAATGAAGGAACTCGCCGAGCTCAATCAGAATCTGGGGCATGAGATCGGCGAGCGAGAGCGCGCGGAGGAGGTCTTGCGCCAGACGAATGAGAGCTTGGAGCGTCGCGTGACCGAACGCGCGACAACGATGACGCGCCTCATGGATGCTCTTCGCACTGAGGCGGCCGATCGGGAGCGAGCCGAGTCGGCTCTGCGCCAGAGCCAGAAAATGGACTCGATCGGCCAGCTAACGGGCGGCATCGCCCACGACTTCAACAACATGCTTGCCGCCATCTCCGGTAACCTGGAGATGATAAGCCGCCGCACGGCCGAGGGACGCGGGAACGAGCTGGAGCGCTACATCGAAGCCGCGCTGACCTCGACGGCTCGCGCGGCAACGTTGACCCATCGCCTGCTCGCCTTTTCGCGGCATCAATCACTGGACCCGAAATCGACCGACATCAACCTGGTGGTTCTGGACATGGAGGAGTTGTTCAGAAACACCGTGGGACCGGCAATCCGGATCGAGACGAGGCTCGCGCCTGAACTCAATCCAACTCTGTGCGATCCGAACCAGCTCGAAAATGCATTACTCAATCTGATCATCAACGCCCGCGACGCGATGCCCGACGGCGGATCCCTGGTGATCGAGACCGCCAATTCTGTCGTTGCCGGTCCGAAGGGCGTGCCCGCGGACGGGACCGATTTGCCACCCGGAGACTATGCAACGTTGACTATCACCGACACCGGCGTCGGAATGACCCCAGGGACCCTGGCGCGGGCCTTCGACCCCTTCTTCACGACCAAGCCGCCGGGTCGGGGCACCGGACTGGGCCTGTCGATGGTCTATGGGTTCGTGCAACAGTCGGGCGGCAAGGTATTATTGCGCAGCAAGGAGGGGCTGGGTACCACGTAACTCTGTACCTACCCTGGGATCGCGAAGCGGCGCGCCGGCCCGCGGAGCCAGAGATCGTCGCGACCTACGCTCCGCGCGTGTCGCCAGCGAACAGGGTCGTGCTGGTGGTTGAAGACGAGCCGGACCTGCGTATGGTCGTCGTCGATTTGCTCGAGGATATCGGCTACACCGTATTGACAGCGGTTGACGGCGCCGCTGGGCTGAACATCGTGGAATCTCAAAGTCGAATCGACCTGCTGGTTAGTGACGTGGGCCTGCCTGGGAGCATCAGTGGTCGTCAGCTTGCCGACATAGCACGGCAGCGGCGGTTTGACCTGAAGGTGCTGTTCATCACCGGCTACGACCTTTCTACGGCTGGGAACGTACTTCTGGACGAAGGCATGCAGGTCTTGACGAAACCGTTCTCACTGACCGCCTTTGCAAACGCAGTGCAGGGCCTCATCAACGTGTGACCAGGGCGAAGGCGCGACGGTTGGGTGGTCGCCGCTGGCACAAGGGGACTAGATCCACCCAATCTGGATCACCTTCATCCAAATAGGTTGATCGCGTGATTACGCGGCGGGGACGTTCCGCTCGTTGCGATCATGGTCTCGTTGGTCGATCGCATGATTCACACACCGGGACGTTCCGCTCCGCGCTATCATGGTCTCATGTTTCGGCCAGCGGATTC
Organism: uncultured Alphaproteobacteria bacterium; assembly: GCA_963772355.1. GTDB lineage: Bacteria > Pseudomonadota > Alphaproteobacteria > Acetobacterales > Acetobacteraceae > Rhodopila. Next base: position 278,531 of record CAVYXX010000045.1, read on the forward strand.
CTTTCCGTCGCGTTAAGAACCCGTTACCCGCTCACAACCCGGTTGCATTGGCTCGCGATTCCGGTATGTCCGCCCGCCAACAAGCACTGTAGGGGAACGCAACGTGACGACTCGCGTCCAGGACGCACCGAACCAGCCGGCTCTGATCGAAATCGAGGGTCTAACCAAGCACTTCGGTTCATTCGTCGCCGTCGACCACGTCACCTTCAACGTGCGGCGTGGTGAGGTCCTCGGCTTTCTCGGGCCGAACGGCGCCGGGAAATCCACAACCATGCGGATCATCGCGGGGTTCATGACTCCGACGGCCGGGACTGCCCGCGTCCAAGGTCACGACGTCCAGACCGACGGGCTCGCGGCACGGCGGGTGCTTGGCTTTCTGCCGGAGGGTGCGCCGACCTATCCTGAAATGCCGGTTGAGGGCTTTCTCCGTTTCTGCGCTCGGATTCGGGGCTTTACCGGCTCGGAACTAGCGGATCGCGTCGATCACGCACTTGGGCTGACCACACTACGGGGTGTGCGGCTGCAGCCCGTCGAGACGCTGTCTAAAGGCTTTAAGCGCCGGGTTGGTCTCGCTCAGGCGCTGCTGCACGATCCGCCGGTGCTGGTCCTGGATGAGCCAACTGACGGTTTGGACCCAAACCAGAAGCACGAGGTCCGCGGCTTGATCGAGCGAATGGCGCCGGAGAAAGCAATCATCATTTCGACGCATATTCTGGAGGAGGTGGATGCGGTGTGCTCGCGAGCAATCGTTATCGCCGGCGGACGCATCGTCGCGGATGCAACGCCAGACGAGCTGGAAGGACGGCATCCGTCTGGGCGGCTGGAGGAGGTGTTCCGGATGCTGACCTCGGAGGCGGCGTGATGTCCCGGATCCTGACCATCGCCGGCCGTGAACTGCGTGCCTATTTCGCCACCCCGGTCGCCACCGTGTTCATTGTTATCTTCCTGATCCTGCAAGGGGCGCTTACTTTCAACCTCGGTCAGTTCTTTGATCGGGGCATCGCCGATCTGAATCCGTTCTTCACCTTCATCCCGTGGGTCTTCCTGCTGCTGATTCCCGCCATCACGATGCGCCTGTGGGCCGAGGAACGCCGGCTCGGTACCATCGAACTTCTGTTGACGCTGCCGGTCACTCAAGGCGAGGCCGTGATTGGAAAATTTCTCGCCGCGTGGGCATTCTGCGCCATCGCGCTGCTGCTGACGTTCCCGTTTGTTATCGCCGTCAATATTCTCGGCGCGCCGGACAATGGCGTGATTGCGTCAGGCTACATCGGCTGCCTGTTGGTGGCCGGCGCGTTCCTGTCAGTCGGCGCAGCAATGTCAGCGGTTACGCGCAATCAGGTGATCGCATTCGTGCTGGCGGTGGCGATCTGCTTCGCCTTCGCCGTCGCCTCCAACCCGATCGTCAACGACTTCCTGGCCCAGAACGTCCCGGCTCTCGGCGAATTCACCCGCCGTATCGCCGTTGTCGACCGGTTCAACGACTTCACCAGGGGCATCATCGCCCTTCGAGATCTCATTTATTTCGCGACCTTCATGGGATTCTTCCTGTTCCTGAATACCGTTTTGGTCGATCAACGGAAGGCGGACTGAACTATGCGCCGACTGTCTTTTTCCGTGCTCGGGGTGATCGCCGCCGCGGCGATCGCCATTGGCATCAACATGTTCGCCGATGCCCGGCTGGCTAATGTGCAACTCGACCTGACACAGGGGAAAATCTACTCCTTGTCGCCCGGCACGAAGCAGGTCCTGGCCGATCTGAAGGAACCCGTCACGCTTCGGTTGTTTTACTCCCGTCAACTGGGAAGGACCGTCCCGGCCTACGGGACTTATGCAGATCATGTCCGAGAGATGTTGCGCGATTATGCTTCGATCTCCCGTGGCAAGGTAAAGCTGGAGTTCTTTGACCCCGAACCGTTCAGCGACACCGAAGACCGGGCAATGGCCTATGGGTTGCAGGCCGCGCCGCTGGATCAGGGGGCGACGCAAGTCTATTTCGGCCTGGCGGGGACGAACCTGGAGGATGACGAGCGCACCATTCCATTCTTCCAGGCCGAACGCGAACGGTTCCTGGAATACGATCTGACCAAGCTGGTCTATGAACTGTCCAACCCAGCACGCCCAGTCATCGGGGTGATGTCCTCGTTGCCTCTGGAGGGCGATCCACGCGGCATGATGATGGCGGGGGGAAGGTGGCCAACCGTATGCCTCGGCGGTTCTGCTGCGGCAGACGAACACGGTGAAGACTGTTGCCACGGACGTTCAGGTGATCGATCCAGATATCCAGGTCCTGCTGGTGGCCGAGGCTCGGAATTTGTCCCCCGCGACGCTGTATGCGATCGACCAGTTTGTCATGCGCGGCGGCAAGCTGATGGCGATGGTCGATCCGTGGAGCGAAGCGACGGCGGCGACGCCCTCGCAGACGGGGATGCCGCCGACTGACACCCACGCCGATCTGAAGGCGTTGTTTGACGCCTGGGGGATCGAGTTCGATCCCTCGAAGGTGGTCGGCGACCTGACCGGCGCGTGGCGCGTGCGGGGTGGTGGTGACCGGATGCAGGCGGTGAATTATGTGGCGTGGTTCAATATTCGAGCGGGGGTCAACCACGACGACCCGGCAACCGCCGATTTGCAGCAGGTGACGGTGGCGTCATCGGGGTATCTGGCGAAGGCGCCGAACGCGTCCATCGACTTCACCCCCATTCTGACCAGCAGCGACCGCAGCGGCGTGATGGCGGTCGACGAGATCAAAATGCCTGATCCGGCCAAGGTTTTGGCCGGTTTCAAGCCGGAGGGCGGGCCTCGGGTGATCGCCGCGCGGGTGCACGGTGTCCTGAAGTCGGCTTTCTCCGAACCGCCGCCCTTGCAAGGGGACCAAAAGCGGCCTGACAATTTCCCCGCACATAAAGCGCAGACCGACGGTCCGGCCAACATGGTGGTGGTGGCGGACTCCGACATTCTGGCCGACCGGTTCTGGGTGCGGATGGCGGATTTCCTCGGCCAGCAGGTTGCGACCCCGTTCTCCGACAACGGGCCGTTCGTGGCCAACCTGGTTGGCACCTTGACCGGCAGCGACGCGCTGATCGGGCTGCGCTCGCGCGGCGACACCAACCGTCCCTTCACGCTTGTGGCGGCGATGCAAAGCGATGCGGAGGCAAAATTTCGGCGAACCCAGCAGGCGTTGCAGGCGCATCTGGATGAAACCCAAAAGCAACTCAAGACGCTGCGCTCCGGTGGCGGCGAGGGCGACAAGGCCAAACAGGACGCCGTCATCACTCCGGACCAGCGCTCCGCGATCGACGCTGCCCGGCAGGATATGCTCGAGACGAGGCAGAAACTGCGGGCGGTGCAATTGGAGCTTAACCGCGATATCTCGACCCTCGCTGATGAGATGCGGGTGTTCACCATTGTTCTGGTGCCGGCGCTGCTGATAGTGCTGGCGATTGCCATGGGCATCGTGCAACGGCGGCGGCGCGCGAGGGTCCGGCGATGAGGGTGCGGACGGTCGGCCTGCTGCTTGGGCTGGGGATTTTGGCGATAGCTGGTGGCTGGTATTTCGGGACCGCGACGAAACCGGCGGAACAGATGGCAGTATCTGGGGGGCAACTCATGTTCCCTGATCTCGCGCCAAAGCTGAAGGACGCCGCACGAATGGAGATCACCCATCAGGGCAAGCAAACGGTCATCGAGAAGCGGTCCGACGGCGGCTGGGGCCTCGCCTCGATGCACGACTATCCCGTGCAGGAGACCAAACTGCGCGGCGTGCTGACCGGGCTGACGGAGCTGCGCCTTACGGAGCCTCGGACGACCGATCCGGATCAGTTCGCCCGGCTGGGCGTGGACGATCCCACAGGTGCGACATCCTCAGGCGATCTTCTGCAGATAGTGAATGGCGCCGGGAAGCCGATCCTGGCGGTGATCCTGGGACATCGGCGGGCGCGCACCCAGGGGAATGTGCCGGATGAGATCTATGTGCGCCGGCCGGACGACAAGCAGTCCTGGCTCGCGGAAGGCAGCCTGCAAGCCGATGCCGACCCGATGTCGTGGCTCGACCGGGATATCATGAACATCAGCCATGATCGGATCACTTCCGTCGCGGTTGGCGATCAGGCGCTGATATTCGGGCGGGTCGAGGGCAAATTCGCCCTGACGCAACCCGCCGATCATCCGAAGTTGGAAGACTACAAGGTGGATGATGTTGCTCGGGGGCTGGAGTCATTGACGCTTCAGTCGGTGAAGGCCGACGCGGAGGCGCCGACTACTGAGGCCGGGCACGCGGTGTTCACCACTGATGACGGACTTGCGGTGACGATCCGGTTGTTCCACGCTGACAAGGAAGTTTGGGCACGATTCGCGGCAGCGGCGTCATCCGACAAGGCGAAGCCGGAGGCGGACAAGCTGAACAGCCGTTGGTCTGGCTGGACGTATGAGATCGGTACCTGGAAGGAGAAGTCACTGGTGCCGACGATGGACGATCTGAAGGCCCCGGAACCAGTCAAACCCGCGCCCGTACCCGCACCTGAAGCCGAAAAGAAGTGACCGACCGCGAGTATCCCGCTCGCCCTATTGTCGGGATCGGAATCGTGGTGATCAAGGGCGATCAGGTGCTGTTATGCCAGCGAGCCAAACCGCCGAACCTTGGCAGCTGGACGCTTCCAGGAGGTGCCCAGGAGTTGGGCGAGACCTGCGAGCAGGCGGCCCGGCGGGAACTGATGGAGGAATGCGGCCTGGAGGTCGGACCGCTGCACTTCTGTGCACATGTCGACACGATTCGGCGCGATGACGATGGCCGTGTCAGATTCCATTATACGATCCTCGACTTTGCCGCGCATTGGGTGGCGGGAGACCCAGTGGCGGCCTCCGACGTCAGTGCGGCGGTTTGGGCGCCGATGGCAGAGCTGGAGTCCTATGGGCTCTGGTCGGAGGCGCATCGGATTATCGCGATCGCCCGGACCCTCGTAGCATAGACGCTGGTAGCGCATCCGCCGTGGGCGAACCGCTGGAGGGGGACCGCAGGAACCATGGGCTCGATGGTCTTCGCGGTATCGCCGCCCTGTCGGTCGCGTTAGGGCATTGCGTCCTGCAGGTTACTGGCCTGCCGCTTTGGGGCACGAGTCTGCGCGATTTTCCCTCGATGGCATGGCCGGATATCGGCATGCGCCTGTTGTCCTCGATGCTGCCGAGCGACGCGGCTGTCACGGTGTTCTTTGTGCTCAGCGGGCATGTTCTTTGGCAGTCGTTTCGCCGTAAGAGGCTGCGATTCTTTGCCGACCTGCCGGATTATGCCTGTGCCCGCATCTATCGGCTGTTTCCACTGGCAATCGTCAGCGCTCTGCCGCTTGGACTGCTGACCGCGGCGCAGGCGCCGGAACTGGTCAGAAATATGTTACTTATAAGCAATAGTATGAACGGAGTATTGTGGTCGCTGCAGGTTGAGGTCATTGCGAGTTTTGCACTGTTCGCGGTGTGGGGACTGGCCAAGAGAAGCACTTGGAGGCTGGTCCTAAGTCTGGTTATCGCGGTTGGAGCGGTCCCGTTTTTCCGCGGCGACATCTCGATATTGTTCTTTCCGGCCTTTCTCCTGGGCGGGTTGATATCGTCGGTTGATCAACGCGTTTGGCATTCGCGGTGGTTGATCGGCAGCGGACTGGTGGTTCTTGTCTTCACCAACGTCGTGCTTGGACATAGCGGTATTACCCGTATGTTCGAGATTGCGGGCGCGACCATCCTGGTCGGCGCCGTCGCGGGCGGAGAGTTTCCCGTGTTGCGGACACGCGTACCGCTGTTCCTCGGGGCAATCAGCTACCCATTCTATCTGACGCACGTGGTCGGTCTAATTGTTGCGGAACGGTATCTTGTAGTTCTTCAGCCGATGTCGCCGTTGATTTTGATATTCGCCTACGCTGTGGCTTCGATCGCAGTCACGATTCCGCTGGCCTGGCTGCTGCACGTTTTTGTCGAGGAACCGGTTCTGCGCGCACGTCCGCGGGTCGCGTGGGGGAGGGTCCGTACGGGCTGACAGCGCTGCCCGCCCTTGAACCGCACTCTCCCCCGCTCCCAAACTGACGCACTGTATGGTCGGATGAATCCGATGCGGCCATTGACCGACCCGTAGGGTCGGATGAGCGGAGCCGTCGCGATACCGCGGAGATCACCTGCCAAAACACTGCGCGGAACCGCGCCGAGGGCGATTGCGGGCCTGCACGCGCCGTGGTTCTGGTGGGACGCTAGGGGAATTTGCGGATCCACGCGACCTCGACCTACAAGATCCCCGTTTGTGGTGACAGCCACAATCCCAACTCTCACAGCGGAGCGCACCCCCAATGCCGACCCCGACTTCGAAGGTCGAACCAAGCTGTGGCGCTTGTGCCTGCGCTCCCATCATCATCCAGGCGTGCCGCTGATGACCGAGGAGGAGCCAGGGGCTGGCCACATGCGGCGGGCCATCGAGCTATCGTTGGACATGATGCGCTCGGGCCGGGGCGGCCCATTCGGCGCTGTGATCGTGAAAGACCGAAAGATCGTCGCCGAGGGGTTCAATCAGGTCATCTCCACCAACGACCCCACCGCACATGCCGAGGTCGTTGCCGTCAGGCTGGCCTGCCAGGCGCTGGGGACGTTCGATTTGACCGGCTGCGAGATATACACCAGTTGCGAGCCCTGTCCGATGTGCCTCAGCGCGATCTACTGGGCTCGGCTGGGCCGTATATACTATGCTAACGATAGGCACGACGCCGCGAAGATCGGCTTCCGCGACGACTTCCTGTATCACGAGATCCCATTGCCGTTGGACCAGCGAACCATCCCGATCCAGCCGCTACTGCGCGCGGAGGGCTGGGCCGCGTTCGAGGAATGGGACCGCAAGCCGGACAAGATCCAGTATTGATCCCTGACGGCCTCTGCCGTCATGGCCGGGGGCGTCCGTGCCATCCTTGCATGAACGGGCGATAACAGCACACCCGGGCCAAACTGCCGTCCGTCGGGACCTTCCCGTGGTTGCTCACGGTCGGTTGCTTGACGATCGCGGCGAAAGCAAGCTCGCACACTCTGCTTGAACTCTTTGCACAGTCAAAGTTGGGGGACGCACTAAGGTTGGCCGAATCCGCATAGCCCTTATCCATTGTCGACACTACGCCGTAGTCGACGCCTGGGACATTGAACCGCCGCCAAAAGCCGGGCGCAGAACATGGAGGACCCCGCATGAAACGCGTTGTCACCGCCCTCGCGGCATCGCTCGTGGCATTTACCGCCCATGCGATCGCGCAAGACATCCCCACCGAGCAGCAGCTTCTGCATGCCTGCGGGGGCGACGTGGACCGGCTCTGTCCCGGCGTGCCGCCGGGCGAGGGGCGCATTAAGGCGTGCATGAAGGCGCATGCGTCCGAACTGTCGGCTGGCTGCTTCGACACGCTGATGGCCGCGATGTCGGTTCTCTACACCGTCAACAGCGACCTCGCCTTTCAGCCGGGAGGCTGGGAACTCTCGGCAGCCGGCAGGGAAGAGTTCTCCAAGATCGTCCACAAGCTCGGGCCGAGCCAGTCGCGCCCCCTCTACGTCAGCGGCTTCACCGACAGCACGCCGATCGGGCCGGAACTGCGCGCCCATGGCATCGAATCAAATCTGCAGCTCTCGCAGATGCGTGCGGATAATGTGCGGGCATTCCTGGTCTCGCAGGGCCTGAACCCGAGCCTCGTCCTGGCCAAGGGTTTCGGCGACGCCGATCCGGCTGCCTCAAACGCCACCCCGGAAGGTCGCGCTAAGAACCGCCGTGTGGAACTCAGCCTTCATCCGCTATAGCGGCCCGAGTTACGGCATGGATGGACCGGCTTGCCGAAGCGTAAAAAGCTGGAGCGATCGGGTTCGGCAAATCACCGGCCGAACGGAATGACCGTACCGCTGTGGTCCTTTGCCCCTGCGCCCAGGGATCCCTCGATCAACAGCGTCCGCGTCGGGAAGGCGAACGCGACGCCCATCCGTTCAGCGAGGTCCATGATCTGCACCAGGACCTCGTGCCGGCCCTTCAGTTCTGAGGGGGTGTCCGTGACTAAAAGGTGGAAGATCACTTGGATATCCAGGCTGCTGTCCGCCAGGTTGTTGAACGAGACCTGGATGTTGTCCTTGTCGGTCAGATCGTGCCCCAGGATGACCTCCCGGATCCCCTGCACGAATGCCTCCAGCGTCGCCAGCTTGGTGTCGTAGGTGACGCCGACGGTGAAGCGCTGCCGCCGCTTCGGCCGCAGGCTCAGGTTCTCGACCTTGGTGTTGATGACCGAGTCGTTCGGGATCGAGATCAGCGAATTGTCCAGGGTGCGGATGCGGGTGCTGCGGAAGCCGACATCCTCTACCGTCCCTTCGGTGCCGCTGAGCCGGATGTAGTGGCCGACGCGGAACGGCTTTTCGAACATGATCATCATCGAGCCGAGCAGGTTGGCCAGGCTGTCCTTTGCAGCGAGCGCCACCGCAAGGCCGCCGACGCCGAGGCCGGCCAGCACCGAGTACGCCGGGAACCCCAGTTCGTCGGCGCCCTTGATCAGGCATCCAACGGCGATCACGGCGCCGAACAACCGGCTGCCGAGGCGGATCAATTGCCCGTCCAGACTACGGATCGCCAGATGCTCCGTGCCGACGATCATCTCACCCGTAAGAGCGCAAGTGACCACCGCAAGCCACGCGGAGGTTAGATAAATCACGACGGTTCCCAGCACCGTGATCGCGATTCGCGGGGTGCCGCCGATGCGAATGATCGTGCACAGGACCGGCATCAGGACCGCTGCGACGATCAGGATGCCGATAGGCAGCGGCAACGCGTGCCAGCGGCGGCCCGGCTTGTCCTCGCTTCCTTGCGTCAGCCTCGATGCCACGCGGCGGCTGAACAGAATAATCAGTCCGGCAATCAAGCCACCGATGCCCACCCCGATCCACTGCCAGACCGTTGCGCCGCCGACAATTGCCCTACTCCAATCAGGCCAATTCAGCACCCAACGCAGCGGGATGAAGTAGGTCAGGCCGAGCGGGGAACCGCTTAGAATGTCGTAGATCGTGCGGTTCGAGTTCGGGGCGAACCGGTGATGGGCGTCATACACCCTGCGAGCCGGCCCTTCCTTGTACGGCAGGTCCTTCACCCGCTGGTAGAACTCGGGGAGCCGCTCCACTGTTTCGGGCGAGACCAGGTACTCGCCGGCACGCGGCCCCTGCTGGACGAGCACAATATCGATTTCCGTGTCCGGCAGGCGCCACCGTTTCACCGGCTGGTTCGCCATCGCCGCGGCATCCGGAACCTCCTGCATCGAAGGCAGGTCAATACGATCGAGGATTTCCCGAAGCTGCACGGCACGTTCCGCGCCAATGATGCCCAGTTCGACCGGCGGAACCTCGGACATGTCGAGGGGGTGGACTGCGTTCGGAACGCCACTGAGAATGTCGGCCTGAAGCTTGCGCTGATCGAGAGTCGGGTAAAGTTCGCCGGAGTTCCAATAGCTGTTCAGCAGGTCCGCCCATCGCGTGTAGAGATCGTCGGTTGTCTGGATGAACCCTTGCAATGTAGCCCTGGGGCTGGATGTATCCGGGACGCGCAGCGGGCTCGGGTCCCCCGCCAAAGCGCCGGACGACAAGCACAGAAGGAGGACGGCCACGATCGCGCCGACGCACGTGAGAGTTCGGATCGTTCGGGTCACGAACTCAGAGTTCCCCT
>CAVYXX010000046.1:0-53734 GCA_963772355.1 uncultured Alphaproteobacteria bacterium
ACCTAGTCAGCGATTTCCATCCATTTTAGACTTCCGGAATTCCTAGTATCTTCCTTGTTCGCAATGCTCGGAGCATTACCGGAGACGCTAAAGAACGACGATAACCCAAAACTGAAGTGTTTCGCATTAGGCATAGTCGAATTGTCAATCCAAAAACTGGTGGAATCCCCATATGTTCTAGGCGGGATTATCGTATTGGTTTTATCTAACTGGTGGAGATCATATCTAGTCGATAGTGAAGGGAGCAATCGAAATAAGTGGTTGTTTGCTGCCAGATCATGGCAAGCATTACTTTTGTTATCTTTTTCCATCGCCATAATAAATCTATTTGCTACTTGGCAATTTGGGCTTCAACACATACCCTTCCCTTCGGACGCCAATGATGTAAATGCTTGTCGCAATATGCTCACATCAGCGCACCCAGATGGTGCCTATTGGGAGTGGGTTTACGCCAAATATTTTTAAATCCCTCTCTCGCGCTGCCAGCAGGAGAGAAAGATGAACCGGGGGTGAGGTGGACCCCATCGGCTGGACAGGAACCGGGGTGACGTAGAGAGATAGTCCCGCTGCGCTTCCCGTTCCCTCCCGATCCAAGGGACGAAGTAATAGCTAAGTATTGAGGTGGTCCCCGGTTTTCGGACAGGCTGTTAAGCTAATTCCGACTGAAGGTTGGAATGGATTTGATGGGCAAAGTGACGCGCAAGCGGCATACGGCGGAGTTCAAGGCGCGGGTTGCGCTGGAAGCGATCAAGGGCGAGCAGACGCTGGCGGAGATTGGTGCGAAACACGGCATTCATCTGACGCTGGTCGGGGTTTGGAAGAAGGTTGCTATTGAAGGGATGGCGGCGACGTTCTCGTCGAAGGCGGAGGCATCCGAGACGGCGGTGACCGCGGCCGAGGTGACGCAGCTGCACGCCAAGATCGGTCAGTTGGTTGTGGAACGGGATTTTTTGGCGAAAGCCTTCGGTCGATGAGCGTGGCCCGAAGGCACGACCTGATTGCTCTGGAGCATCCCCACCTGTCGATCGTCCGGCAGTGCGAATTGGTCTCGATCAGTCGGTCGGGGTTCTACTACGCGCCCGTTGGGGAGAGGGCGTTCAGCCTGACATTGATGCGCCTGATCGACGAGCAGTTCATGGAAACGCCGTTTTACGGTGCTCGTCAGATGTCGCGGCATTTGCGACGATGCGGCTATTGCGTAGGACGCAAGCGGGTGCGCCGGTTGATGGCGCGGATGGGGTTGGCTGTGGTGTATCAGAAGCCACGGACCAGCGTGCCGCATCCCGAACATGTGGTATTTCCGTATCTTCTGCGCGATCTGAGCATCGATCGGCCGAACCAGGTGTGGTGCACGGACATCACGTATATCCCGATGCGGCGCGGCTTTCTGTATCTCGTTGCTGTGATGGACTGGTCGAGCCGCAAGGTGCTGTCCTGGCGCATCTCCAACACCATGGAGGTTGATTTCTGCATTGCGGCGCTGGAGGAGGCGATCGAGCGATTTGGCGTGCCCGAAATCTTTAATTCCGATCAGGGCAGCCAATTCACGAGCCCGCGGTTTACTGGCGTGCTGAAGGATGCTGGGATTCGGATATCCATGGATGGTCGTGGCCGCTGGTTGGATAACGTCTTCATTGAGCGGCTTTGGCGGTCGCTTAAATACGAGTGTGTATATCTCCATGTTTTCGAGACGGGTTCCGAGCTACGGGCTGGTGTGACGAAATGGATCGACCTTTACAATAGCCGACGTCCGCACTCAGCCCTTGCCGACCGAACGCCCGATGAGGCTTATGGATTGGTGCAATCGTTGCCCAGTCCTGGGCCAACCAGGGACCCGGCGACGACCAAACTGGCGGCATGAGGTAACCAGGAATTAGCTTAACCAGGCCGCTGGACTGTCCGAACGAACGGGACCATCTCAGTATAGACCCTACTCTACATAGGTCAACTCCCTTTTTAACTCCGTGCCCGCGAGCCTGTGGGCTACGCCGCAGCCCTTCAAAGCGGAGGCGTTGTCCACACGCTCGTGGGCTTCGCCATCGAAAACCGCACGCGGCGTCTGGTAGCCCAACGCCTGATGCAGCCGCTCCTCGTTGTAGAACAGCAGCCAGCCGCCAATGCCTTGGCGCGCTTCCGCAACAGAGCCATACGCTTTGATGAACACGTCCTCATACTTCAGGCTGCGCCAAAGCCGCTCGATAAAGATATTGTCCAGGAACCGCCCCTTGCCATCCATGCTGACCCGGACACCGCGGCTTTCCAACTCCTCCAGAAACCCGGCACTGGTGAACTGGACGCCTTGGTCGGTGTTGAAAATCTCGGGCCGACCATGCCGGGCGATCGCTTCCTGCAGCGCTTCAACACAGAAATCCGCCTCCATGGTGATCGAAACCCGCCAAGCCAGAACCCGGCGGCTGAACCAGTCCATCACCGCGACCAGATACACGAAGCCCTTGGCCATCGGGATGTAGGTTATATCGGCGCACCACACTTGGTTCGGCCGCTCAATAGCCAAGCCGCGCAGCAAATACGGATAAACCTTGTGATCCGGGTGCCCCTTGCTGGTGTTGGGCTTCTGGTAGATCGCCTCCAGTCCCATCACCCGCATCAGCCCGGCGCACGCGCTTGCGGTTTACTATCGCGCCATCCTGGCGCAGCGCCGCCACCATCCGCCGCGCCCCGTAGAACGGCCACTTCGTATAAAGCTCGTCCATCCGACGCATCAGCGCCAGGTCGTCCGGGTCCACTGGCGCCGGTTGGTAATACAGCGTCGAGCGCGCGACCTTTAGCAGCTGGCATTGCGCCGCGATCGAGAGGTCAGGATCGTCTCGGTCGACCAGCGCGCGACGTTCGCCGGAACTCATGGCCCAGACCTTTTCCGCAAAAAATCCCGCTCCACCGTCAACTGGCCGATTTTCTCATACAAAGGTGCCAGCTGCGTTTCCGCCGCGTCACCGCTATTCGCCGATGCCTTGTCCCGAGCGAACAGCGTCGCAGTCCCGTCCAGCAGCGTCTTCTTCCACGCGTGGATCTGGCTGGCATGCACGCCGAATTTGCTCGATAGCTCGGCTACCGTGCCCTCCTCGCGGATCGCTGCAAGCGCCACCTTCGCCTTAAACTCGGGACCGTGTTTCTTCCGTGTATTCGACAAGTCTCACCTCCGGCCAATCGGCCATTCCCAGGCTGGACTCTCTCTTAGCTGCCTGTCCAGTTTTCGGGGACCACTTCAATCCGGGCGCGTGGGTTTACCTCACAGGAGCCCGTTCCGTCGCGCAGTGGCACAGTGGCGAATACACCTTCTCTCTCGGCAATGGCGTTGTTTATGCCGGCGACGCACAGATCGGGCCAGGCCCCAGCGAGAACTATGTCTCGTTGCAAATAGCCGCCGAGGTCCGCCGCCCGCTCGGCCTCACCATTGGCAACTTGAAGCCGGATCTTGGGCTCTACGTCGCCGATTATTATTATCCGTCACCCCTACAGTTTTCCCGTTTCTTAAATACGCCGCTTCGCATCCATAATCAGAACGAGGTCGGTTTTTCGGTCGGCTCCGCTGAACCGCTAAAAATTCTCTGGTTATCGAACCCCCGCCTCGGCGCGGGCTTCGTGTTCGGTGGAGGGCTCAAGGTCTGGCACCTCAGCTTCGGTTTCCCGCTCTAGACTACTAGTCCGATCCCGACAGAAGCATCCCAGCGGTCGGGTGATCGGCCCGCAAATCAGAGCCTAGTGGTTCAAAAGGGAGGGCACTACCGTCTGATTTGCACCATTAGCTGGCCCGCACCGGTCGAAACCCCTCGACCGGTGCAGTAGCACTGATCAACCCTCCGCAGGTCGAACCCTCATGCGCCCCACCGTCCCCCCACCCGCCGACGCCGAGGATCGTCGCCGTCGCAAGCCGGTCATATGCTACCCTGTCGACACGCTGCCACAGCCCGACCTCGCCACCCTCGGCGCCGCGCGGCAAAGCCTGACCAGGATCGCCGAACTCGTGGTCCCCCCGCGCGACGGCCGCGCCTTTGAGGTGCCACGCGGGCATTTCTTCCGTATCCTCAGCATTGACGGTCCACAGGTTGGTGACCTCAACCTGTTCAACGCCGCCGACCTCTCGGAGCGCTTCTTCAGCGCCAAGACCCGCGCACTGCACGCCACCCACCTCACGACCGGCGACCGCCTCTGGAGCACGCTACCTTACCTGCGCCCGATGGCTACGATCACGCATGATACGCTCGGCTGGTACGGCTGGGATGCCGATGGGGCAGGGGTTCACGACGTCATCGGGTCTCGTTGCGACCCTTACACGAACCGGCTGCTCAGCGATCGCGATTACCACTACTGCTGCCACTCCAACCTGACCCGAGCGCTCGCCGCCGCGCGCCGCCTTGACGTCCGCGAGGCCGAGTTCGCCGTGCATGACGTGATGAACGTCTTCATGTGTACCGGCTTCATGCGGGATACGCATCAGTACTTCATGAAAGCCAGTCCTGTTCGACCTGGTGACTTCATCGAATTCTTTGCCGAGATTGATCTACTCGCGGTGCTCTCGGCCTGCCCGGGCGGCGATTGCAGCGCGGAACATTCCTCTGATGTGGCCACATGCTATCCGCTCAAGGTCGAAATTTACCGCCCTGACCCCAGCTTCCTCGCAAGCCGACAGGTTCCCGCCGCAAGCGCATATGACCGGACGCACGGGCTCCCTTAGCTGCTGGGTGCCGTGGCGTAACAATATCCGAAGTCTGTCCAGTCCAGACTGCCCTGCGGTGGAATTTTGGCAGATTGGAACTGCGGAAACTACGATTTCCGCCCAAACATACCCTACGGGTCAGCCTAGCCGGGGAAACATTCGAAATTTCGGAGTTCTCCCGCAGCCTGTTAAGGTCGAACGCCCAGGCCGGGCCAACAAGGCGGTGCCGGCTGAATGAAAACGACGTATCGTGGATGCGCGTTTCGCAATGCAATGAAAGGTGGCGAACATGGGAAGGCTCGACGGCAAGGTCGTAGCGGTGACGGGCGGGGCATCGGGGATCGGCGAGGCGACGGTCAGGCGTTTCGTCGCCGAGGGCGCGAACGTGGCATTCTGCGATCGGGACGGCGAGCGCGGTCAGCGCGTGGCGGCCGAGCTCGAGACCGCCGGCGCCAAGGTCGCCTTCACGCAGGCTGACGTTGGCAGCGAGCCCGCATGCCTCGCTTTCGTCAACGGGGCCGAGCAGAAGTTCGGGTGCCTCGACATCCTCATCAACAATGCCGGCATCCGTAAATACGAGAAGGTCGACGAGGCGAGTGCGGAAAGCTGGAACGAGATCCTCAACGTCAACCTGATGAGCTACGTCTTCTGTTCCAAGGCGGCGGTTCCGCTGATGCGCCGCAACCAGGGCGGCGCCATTGTCAACGTCGCCTCCGTACGTTCCGTCGTCGCAGGCGGCGGCAACCTGCAGTACGACACCACCAAGGCCGCGGTCGCGGGCTTGACGCGGGCGCTCGCCGCCGACCACTCGCAGGACGGCATTCGTGTGAACGCCGTCGGCCCTGGCCCGATCTTCACGCCGTTCCATCAGCGCCGCATCGCAGCCGCCGGCGAGACCGTGGAGCAGTATAATGCCAAGGCTGCACAAGGCACCATGCTGAAGCGCCCAGGCAGGGCCGAGGAGGTCGCTGCCGCGATCCTGTTTTTGGCCTCCGACGATGCCTCCTATGTCACTGGCGCCCTGCTGTTCGTGGACGGCGGTATGACGGCGCTGTGAGGAATATTCAGCCGGCGCTCATCCCAAACCGGCCACGGAACGGGATCTTCTTCAATCTCGGTGAGTTTGCCCTGACGGCTTGCCATCTCCGCAGCCGATCCTTTCGCCAAGGAAGCGCCTCACGATGACCATCACCATAACCGCCTTTGAACGGTCACCTGATGGCGGCAAGGGACTGGCGCGCGACACGCGCGTTCGCTGGGCGCTTGAAGAAGTGGGCCAACCCTACGAGGTCCGCCTGGTTTCGTTCCGTGCAATGAAGGAACCCGCGCATCGGGCGCTGCATCCTTTCGGCCAGATTCCGACCTTTGAGGAAGGCGATCTCACCCTGTTCGAGACAGGGGCGATCGTGTTCCATATCGGCGAGCGCCATGCGGGCCTGCTGCCGGACGATGCCAATGCCCGAGCGCGCGCGATCACATGGATGTTTGCCGCGCTCAACACGGTAGAGCCGCCGATCCTTGAACGCGAAACCGCCAGGCTCCTGGAGGGCGACAAGACCTGGTATGAGGAACGGCTGCCTCTGGTCGAGGATCGCGTGCGCGACCGGCTGGACCAACTTTCCGGTTGCCTGGGCGATGCCGACTGGCTCGATGGTGCGTTCAGCGCGGGCGACCTGATGATGGTGTCGGTGCTGCTCAGGTTGAAATCATCGGGCATTCTGGACGAATATCCGAACCTGGCCGCCTATGTCGCCCGGGGCGAAGCGCGACCCGCCTACAAGCGTGCTTTCGACGCTCAACTGGCGGTTTACTTGGCAAACGTTGGACCGGCTGATTGAGGTCCGTTCTGGGTCAAATGCGGCGGGGCCAGACTGAGACGTTAATGTCTGGCTTCCCATCGGAAGCCATGGACACTTTTTCATCAAGCTGAAGCTGGCTGGGATGAGCAGTCCTACGGCATGGTGGTCGGCTTTATCGGGGGAGCTGCCCAGTGACCGCGCCAAGCCCGCCTACAACCTTCGCCGCGATGGCAAGCCGCTCGCTGGCCGACCTGCGGGGGACCACGGTGGCCATCCTCGGCATCGACGAAGCGTCGCCCTATAAATCCGGTGAGGCCAGCCACTCCGCCGGGGCGCCGGCTGCGTTGCGGACTGCCTCAAAGGTGTTCCTTGGCCAGCTCAATCAATTCGATTTCGACATTGGCGGCACACTGCTCGCCACCCTCGACGACACGCGCGGCATTTTCGACGTTGGCGACCTGCCCACGGACGCCGCCGACACCGAGGGCAACTGCACCCGGATCACGCAGGCGATCGCGGCCATCCTGCAAGCCGGCGCGGTGCCCGTTGTGCTGGGCGGTGATGATTCCGTGCCGATCCCGGTTCTACGCGCCTATGAGGGCCGCGGTCCGCTGACTGTTGTCCAGGTGGATGGGCATACCGATTGGGGCGACGTCATCAAGGGCAACCCGAACGGCTTATGGCAGCACGATGCGCCGCGCTGCCGAAATGCCCTGGGTGACAAATATGGTCCAGGTTGGCATCGGCGGTCTTGGCAGTGGGACAGCCGACCAGATCGCGGATGCGCGCCGCTGGGGCTCGCACATCTTCACCGCCCGGGATATCCACCGCGGCGGAATCCAGGCGGCGATCGATGCCATCCCCGAGGGCACGGACTGCATCGTCACCATCGACTGCGATGGTCTCGATCCTGCGTTGATGCCCGCGGTCGGCATGCCCACCCCGGGCGGGATCGACTATCTCGATCTGCTGGATCTACTGCACGGCGTGGCGAAGAAGGGGCGTATCGCGGGTTTCTTTCTGGTCGAGTTCGTCCCGAAAAAGGATCCACACGGTCTCGCCGCATTGATCGCCGCACGAATCGTGCTGACCGGCATTGGACTTATCCGCGGTGTGATACCCGGCGTGGCGACATGAGACCACGGGCGCCGCATTAATTCAGAAAAATCTTTCCCGGGTTCATCACCCCGCGCGGATCAAGCGCCTGCTTCACCGCCCGCATCACGGTCAACGCCTCGGCGCCGTGCTCCTGCTCCAAAAACTCCCGCTTGCCGATCCCGACCCCATGTTCGCCGCTACAGGACCCGCCCAGGGACAAGGCCCGCGCTACGATCTTCTTGTCCAGCTCCCACGCCCGAGCCATGCCGTCCGGCTCCGGCGGCACCATGATCACTGTATGGAAATTTCCGTCCCCGACGTGGCCAACGATCGGCGCGGTCAAGCCGGATGCCGCGATATCCTCTTTCGCGCCCAGAATCGCCTCGGTCAGCCGGGAGATCGGCACGATCGCGTCGGTCGCGATCCCCTTGTGCCCGGCCGTCCATGCCAGCGCGGCCCAGTAGGCGTCGTGGCGCGCCCGCCAGAGCTTGGCCCGCGCTGCCGCCTCGGTCGCCCAGGCGAAGCCTAGGCCTTCAAACCCCTGCGCGATCTCCTCGGCCTGGGCAGCCTGTTCGGCCACCGCCGCCGACGTGCCGTGGAACTCGAAGAACAGCGTTGGAAGCTTCGAAAGCCCCTCCAGCTTCGAATAAGCGATACAGGCGGCCATCTGCACGTCGTCCAGCAACTCCATCCGAGCGACGGGGATCCCGAGCTGCAGGATCGCGATGACCGTTTCCACGGCGTCGCGCAGCGTTTGGAACTGGCAGGTGGCGGACGAGACTGCCTCCGGTATGCCGTGCAGCCGCAATTGGATCTCGGTGATGACACCTAGCGTCCCCTCCGAGCCGATGAACAACCGCGTCAGGTCGTACCCCGAGGCTGACTTGCGCACCCGCCCTCCGGTGCGGATCAGCCGCCCGTCCGGCATCACCACCGTCAGCCCCATGACGTTGTCCCGCATCGTCCCGTATCGCACCGCGTTGGTGCCCGAAGCCCGCGTCGCCGACATCCCGCCGATCGTGCAGGCCGAGGTCCCTGGATCGACCGGAAAGAACAGCCCGAGGTCCCGCAAATGGCTGTTCAACTGCTCCCGCGTGACCCCGGCCTCTACCCGGCAATCCATATCCGGCTGGCTGACGTCCAGCACCCGGTTCATCCGCGACAAATCCAACGTGATGCCGCCTCGCACCGGCGTCACGTGGCCCTCCAGCGAGGTGCCCCCCCCCACGGCACCGCCGGGACGTGCTCGGCGTAGCACAGCGCCATGAGCCGGCAGGCCTCGTCCGTGCTTTCAATGAATGCGACGGCATCGGGCAACACAGGCGGCTGGGCGTCTTCTCCGTGTGAGTGCTGATCGCGCAGCCCCGTATTGGTGGTGATGCGGTCGCCTAGGAAGCCGCGGGCCGCGGCGATGAGGGCTTCGACAGGCATGGACGGTTCCTGGTTGCGAGTTGACACAGGATTGGACCCGAGCAGGTGTCGTGGCAAGTGTCCGGGCAAGGGTGCGCTGTCCGGTGCGCAGCAGCGGGAGGTGTTGGATTTGCTTCATGCGCCATGTTTCGCGGATCAGGCGCCTGCGGAAATCTACGCCACACTGCTGGATGACGGCGTCTATAATTGCTCGATCCGCACGATGTACCGGCTGCTGGGCCAGCATGGCGAAGTTCGCGAACGGCGTCGGCAGTTGCGTCATCCCGTCTACCAGAAACCCGAATTGCTGGCCGAAAAGCCCAACGAGGTCTGGTCGTGGGACATCACCAAACTGATGGGTCCGACGAACTGGTCCTAGTCTACCTCTACGTGATCCTGGATATATTCAGCCGGAGGGTGGTCGGCTGGCCCGTCGCGAATGCTGAAAGCGCCACGCTGTTTCCCCCGCTGTTCGAGGACGCGATCGCCAAACACAACGTGCCACGAGGTCAACTCACGTTGCACGCCGATCGCGGCGGCCCAATGAGGGCCAGAGCAACCGCGTTTCCGCTGGCCGATCTTGGCGTCACCCGTTCGCACAGCCGACCTCACACGTCCAACGACAACCCGTTCTCCGAGAGTCACTTCAAAACCCTGAAATACCAGCCAAGGTTTCCTCAGCGTTCGGGAGCATTGAGCACGCCAGGAATTTCTGCCGCCGGTTTTTCGATTAGTACAACCAGGATCACCACCATGCCGGGATCGGCCTGATGACGCCGGATCAGGTGCATTTCGGCCGGGTGGACGCTGTTCACGCGGCCCGGCAGGTGGCGCTCGTTCGATCAGGCGGTCGGACCTGCCCGCGCGATGATTCCGAAGGACCGCAGTCGACGACAATGCAGCCGTTGAACCATGCTGGAGTGCCGCCCGAAAGGGGTCACTCGTTAAGGTGTAATTGTAAGAGCGGATTCGATCTATCCGACCCTAACGCGCAGTCGACCCTCATAGTCGCGCTTGCCAATTGGTACGCCCAGCGAGCGCAGAATGTCGTAAGCGGTGACGGCGTGGAAATGGAAGTTCGGCAGCGAGAACGACAGGATGAAGCTCTCTGACGTGAAGGCCAGCCTTCGCGGACCAATCTGAAGGTCCAAATCCTTTCCCGCCCAACTGTCGACTTCTTCGGGCGTGAACGCTTCTAGCGTCAGTTCCGCTTTGCGGATCATCGCCTGAAGTTCGGCAAACGGGACCGGTCCGACAAGCGGTGGCGGTGTGAATGCTCCGGTCTTCAGGGCTTCCACTCCCCACACAGCGTGATGCCACGCCGCCTCGATCTGGAAGTGGAACGGTGCCATGTCATCAATGAGGCGCGCGTCGACGAAGTCGTCCGGATCAGTGCCGGTTTCTGCGCAATGCTTCGCCGCCCGGTGAAGGAAGCCCGCAATCGCGCTTATGGTCTGCAAGAGCGTCGGTACGCTCAGGTCATAGAGTGATGTTGCCATTGGCTCTCCCTTGCCTGAAGCGGAATCAGTTACTGCCGTTCGAACCACACGCTTGTAGCGAGCACGATGGCAGGTTTCAAAAATTAATGAGCCAAAAGCCGCCTGTCCGGTCCCCACCCACAGCGGTCCTACGCATGGGCGCAAACGGCTCCGTGCCGACCACTTCGCGTAGCCCGAAGCCCGCTTGGCAGGCGTCACAGAATCGAGCCTGGATGCCGAACCTGGCTGTATCAAAGTCGTTGACACGTTCCGCCGGCTCGCGGCGTTGGCTCGCGGTCAATCCATTGCGGTTTTGGCGGTCGGTCCCTCATCGAAGCTCTCCGCGTCCTTTCGGCCAACGATGATCCCCGGCAGCAGGAAAACCAGCGGAACCGCCACCGCAGTAGTCACGGAGTTCGCGATCACCAGCGAATCGAATGAGAAATGATAGGCGTCGAGTAGTTTCGAACCGAACCAATCGGTGCCGAACAGCGCCAGGTTGCGGACGCTGACCATCAGCGAGAAGCCTAAACCCTCGCTTCCGGCCGGTGTGGCGCGCACGGCGAGGTCCATCGGTGCCAACTCGGCCAACGTGTAGCCGAAGCCGTTGAGCCCCTCGATCGCCTGCGCCCGTCCGAGGGACGAATAGAACAGATAGCCCAGGTTGGCGACCGTCCCCAGGATCATGCATCCGGCCAATAGCGTGCGCAAATTCAGCCGCCGGCACAGGATGCCATAGCCCACGGCGGCCAGCACGCCGAAGACGCCTCCGATCAACTGGAGGAACCCCTGCGTCTGGGTGTCCATGTGCAATTCGTTCTGTTGCTTGTAGAATATTGCGGTTCCGAAGCCCGGCGCGATGTAGAACAGCGCCATCAGCCCCGCCGCGGCCCACATCGTCCGCGCCGTCGCGATATTCGTAAGCTGGGCTCGGGCGTTACCCAGAAGCAGGCGGCGGTCCGGCGGTTGCCGCTGTTCTCGCAGAAACAGGGCGGTGACCGGCACTAGCAGGAACATGATCCCGCCGCACGCCGCGGCGGTCCAGCCAAAGGCGATGCTGGCGAGATATCCCGCAACCGGCCCGTTAACGATCGAGCACCCCTGCTGAACGAACTGCCGGATGGCGGTCAGGCGGCCGGAGCCCGAAATGGCCTGCGCGGTTTCCACCATGTAGCCGCCCACCACCGTGCTGGTTACCACAATGAACACGTTGATGATGATCGCGACGAACAGCAGGTTGCGATATTCGTGTGGGGTGACAGCCAGCGCTAGCCACGCGAGCGCCGCGAAGGTGGCGCTGAGCAGAATGTAGCTCTTGCGGCGATTGCCGAACAGCGGGAAGGCGTCGGTGACGATGCCGGCGAAGGGTTTCAGGTACCAGGCCAGACCCGCCCAAAAGAAGAACGCAGCGTTGCTGCTGCGATCGAGGTGCAGTTCGTTCTTCAGCAAATTCTGCAGTGGTAGCCGCGCGAGCACCTGCGGCTGCGCTAGAGTCGTCGCCAGCACTCCTGCGACGATGATGATCGCCGCGTAGGTCAGCGTCCGATCGGGAGATCGTTGGGCGTCACTTGGTGCGGCCATGCCGGTCACAGGATCGGCCGAACGGTCGAGCTTTGGCAACGCCCCCTCGTGGCCTTGGCAATTGACCTCCCCGGTGCATAACGACGCGCTTGCGGCTAGGGGAAAGTCCCGTCAGCCGCAGCGGACATGTGTCGCGACCAGCCCTTCGGGTGGGTGCAAACGTCACGCGTGGTCGGTCGTTCGGCCAACTTTGGCGGCGGCGATCGATTGTGTATGATATGACATGCCCAATTCGATCGAGCCTCTCCCCCTCTTTTCGACAGTTCGTCCCCCCAATCCCAACGTCGGCTCACGAACCACGGTTGGGGCAAGCCCTAGTGGCTCCTTCATCGAGATCGTTCGCCAGTTTGAAGCTTTTGGCACTCGGTCTATCGAGGAGATCGTTGGCGGCATACCTTACCTCACCTCGTCAATGAGTTTTGGACGGCACGGCAACGCCAGGCACACTCGGTTCACGAGATAAGCTACCGAGCCTGTTTCAAGCCTCAGCTACCGGGTTTCTTTATTGGTAACCTTACAAGCCCAGGGGACGTCGTCTATGACCCTTTCATGGGACGGGGAACAACACCTGTTGAGGCAGCCCTTATGGGTCGCCGACCGGCTGGAAATGATATCAATCCGTTAAGCGTACTTCTTACGCGCCCTAGACTCCGTCGGGTCTCTCTGTCGGATATCGTTCGGGTTCTCAGTATTGGCGACTGGCACGGCGGCGACTTTGATGAACCAGACCTACTGGCGTTCTACAGCGAATGCACGCTTCGTCAGATTTCCGCGCTGAGGCGGTGGCTATTGTATCATGCGCCATTGGATCAAATCCCTCCGGCAGCAGTCGATTGGGTTCGTATGGTTGCGTTGAACCGTTTAACCGGCCATTCGCCCGGGTTCTTCTCCGTTTACACACTGCCGCCGAACCAAGCTGTCTCTGCTCAGGCACAGAGGAAGATTAACGAGAAGCGACAACAAATCCCGCCAGACCGGGACGTGGCAAAGATCATCCTGAAAAAGACCAAGTTTCTTCTTAGCGATGGGTCGCTGCCCGCCGAAAGTGAGTATATGTTGACTACCGCTGTAGCAAGCCAGACCCAGTCAATCACAACTGCGTCCGTTGCGTTGGTCGTAACCTCGCCACCATTTCTCGACATCGTGCAATATGCAGACGACAACTGGCTGCGCTGCTGGTTCGCTGGTATAGACGTCCGGAACGTGGCTATCGCGCAGCATCGGACTGAAGCCGGTTGGCAATCAATGGTGCGCGACACTTTTACCGAACTCGCGCGAGTGGTACGGCCTGGAGGCCACGTCGCGTTCGAGGTCGGAGAGGTCCGCAATGGTCGCATCCTACTTGAACGGTTGGTTTGGCAGGCTGCAGAAGGTCTCCCATTCGACCGCTTATTTGTGATGGTAAACCAGCAGGAGTTCACCAAGACGGCTAATTGTTGGGGTGTCCAAAACAACTCGAACGGCACTAACACAAATAGGATCGTCTTGTTAAGGCGGCGCTTTGAATAGGAGCGTGATAGATGACCAAAAACGGCTTGAAATCCTTGAGAACGCGCTTGCACAAATGCTCAAGCCAGTCCGAGGCGTGCCGTTCTCTCACTCCCCAAAGTTTCGACTTGTAGACTTGCACGATCTTGTCTGGGACGTGAAGTATGAGTTCAACTCGGACAATCGCCGACTTTACGCTCCCAATATACTTCTTCTCCAAGACAAGGTATAGAATCGTCTCGTTTGGGTCCCGGAGCCTCGCTTGGCGGCACAGGACGTCCCGTCAGCCTGAGCAGGCTTCCAACGACCATTACTAGGCCAAGACGGGGGCGATCTCGAACTCCGCGCTCGTTCAGAGTTTCACCATCTCCGCAGAAAAGAACGAGGGCCTCGGAGCCCTCGGGAGGGCGTTGCGCTCGTTCGCCGAAATCCAGGGAAATGCATCTGCCTCCACCGAATAAGCGGCTCCGTTACCGACGATCTGGGCCACGCACGGCTGTCGAAGCCGATGGCCGGTCTGCCGCCGATGGTGTAGGCACATCGCGGGCCCGGTAAATTCCCATAGCTTTCATCCACTTATAGCACTCATATAGCCCGACGCCGCTAGTCTTCCCGACCGGTTTCCCAACCGCTGCGTCCAAATCCAACACACTTCGCCACCCACCGCGACAACCGCGGCCATACAAGCTAAACACCCGTCCATGCGATATCGCGTTCAGCACACCACCCGATACGCCTATGGTTCCCCGGTCGAATTGGCCGCCCACATGGTCCATCTGCGGCCCCGCCCACGCCCCTGGCAGACCGTGATCTCCGAGCGCATCACCACCGATCCGGCGCCCGCCCGCCGCCGCGACGGCCTGGACCACTTCGGAAACCACGTCACCTGGCTCTTCCTCGATCTGCCCCACGCCGATTTCGAGGTCACATCCGAATCCGTCGTCGAGGTCGACTGTCCCCCACCCCCGCTGCCCGGCACCACACTCCCCTGGGAAGAGGTTGTCCGATCGGCCCGCAGCCAGGACGGTTGGCACGCCGTCGAATTCCAGTTCGGCACCAAGATGGCCCCCGTGGACCCCGCCTCAAAAGCCTATGTGGAAGAATCCTTTACCGAGGGGCGCCCTGTGCTGGAGGCTCTGCTAGACCTCAACGAACGCGTATATACCGATTTCCGTTTCCGCTCCGGGGTGACATCCATCTCCACGCCCGTCTCCCAGGTCATGGCCCGCCGCGAAGGCGTCTGCCAGGATTTCTCCCATGCCATGATCAGCGGCCTCCGAGGCATCGGTGTTCCGGCCCGCTACACCTCCGGCTACATCCGCACCAAGCCACCGCCCGGCCAGATCAAACGCCACGGCGCCGACCAATCCCACGCCTGGGTCGGCTGTTGGCTCGGTCCCGAGCACGGCTGGGTGGATGTCGATCCGACCAACGGCATCGTGGTCAAGGACGAGCATGTCCTGCTCGGTTGGGGTCGCGACTTCAGCGACGTCAGCCCGGTCCGCGGCGTGATCCTGGGCGGCGGCGATCACACCGTCCGGGTCGGGGTCGATCTTGAGCCGGTGGATGACGAGGTCGCCGAATGAGCGGCGTTCGCCTCGTCTCGACCCTCGCGGTCATGGGCGCCATGCAAGAACTGATCGCCCGCTATAAAGCCGCGGGAAGCCCGATCAACGCGGATTTCGCGCCAACTGTTGCCCTGCTCGAACGCCTCAGAGCCGGCGAGGCAGCCGACATCGCGATCCTCACCGCGCAAGGGATCGACGACCTGATCGCGGAGGGGGTCATAAAGCCCGGCACCAGAACCGACATCGCCCGATCCTTCGTTGGTGTGGCGGTCAAGGCGGGCGCCTCCAAGCCCGGTATCACGACGGTCGAACAGTTCAAGACCACGCTTCTGAAGGCTCGCACCGTCGCCTATTCGAAGATCGGCGCCAGCGGCATCTTCTTCGCCGGCTTGCTCGACCGCCTGGGCATCGCCGGAGCAGTCAGAACCCTGATCGTCCCATCCGGGTTTACCGCCGAACGCCTGATCACCGGCGAGGCCGACCTCGCCATCCAGCAGATCAGCGAACTGATGATGGTCCCCGGCATCGAGGTCGTCGGTCCGCTGCCTCCCGAGATCCAGACCGTCGCCATCTTTTCCGGCGGCCTGCTGACCCGGTCGTCGCACCCCGATTATGCGACAGCACTGCTGCGCTCCCTCGCGTCGCCCGCCATCGCCCCGGTCCTGCAACGCACTGGCCTGGAACCCGCGTGATCGTGACGAAGCTGTTAAATCGCGCCGATTAGGCATCCGAACCGGCGCGAAACCGTTAGGCTGCGGCGCACCCGCAGAGGATTCTCCGTGCCCGTTCTGACCGTGACCCACACCACCACGTACCGCTACGCCAACCCGGTGCGGTTCGGGGAACACCGGATGATGATGCGCCCCCGCGACAGCCACGATCTGAGGCTGTTGGGAACCGCGCTGATTATCCGCCCGGCCGGCAAGGTCCGCTGGATCCACGACGTCTTCGGCAACTCCGTCGCCATCGCCCGCTTCGACAAGCCGGCGTCCGAGCTATACGTCGAGTTGAAATTTCGGGCGGAGCATTATCCGCTGGCCGAAAGCGGCGTCGAGATCGAGGCATACGCCCGCCAACATCCCTTCAGCTACGATGCTGCCGAGATCCCCGATATAGGCCGCGCCGCCGAGCGCCACTACGCCGACGCCGAGCATCTGGTCGATAGCTGGGCTCGGCGCTTTGTGGAGGGCGCCGCGACGCACGATACGATGACGATCCTATCGGCCATGACCAAAAGCATCCAAAAGGAATTCACCTATAACCCGCGTGACGAGATGGGCACTCAGGACCCGGTGACGACGCTGAAGTCCGGGACCGGCACCTGCAGGGACTATGCGTTGCTGATGATGGAGGCCGCCCGCACCCTTGGGTTCGCCGCGCGTTTCGTCTCTGGGTATCTCTACGACGACAGTAAACTCAGCGGCGGCGCGAATACGGTGATTGGCGGCGGGGTCACCCATGCCTGGGCACACATCTACCTGCCCGGTGCCGGGTGGGTGCCGTTCGATCCCACCAACGGGCTGGTCAGTGACCGCAACCTGATCCGTGTCGCCGTCACCCGCGATCCGTCCCAGGCGGTGCCCCTGAAGGGAAGCTTCATCGGCAAGCCAGGTGACTTTCTTGGAATGGACGTAAAGGTCGAAATCCGCGCGTAGTGCTTGCTGCTGGTCCATCCTGAGGACGTCCGCCTTCCTGTCGTCAGATTGGTAGGTGCACTGGCGCGCAAAGATCAGCGCCCCGACGCGCAATCGAGCGTCTTTTCTGTGCCTGTGGTCACAGCAGGGCGCCGGAACATGTGGTCTTTTGCTGCAGGAGTTACTCGACACCTGGAGGACTAGATAGATGGATCTGTCGACTGCAAATGATATCTTGAAGAGGGTCCGTGTCTTCTATGCGGGTGGCAACAAGAGCACCAATAAGTTGTACAATGCATCTATAGATGAAGCGGTCTTTTCCCACGATATGGAAGCTCATGCAAACATACAAAAGGCATTGGCTGAATTCGATTCCGATGAACTATTGCAGAAGGACGTTAAGAGGGCAACACACGCCGATATTGCTCGGACGACCCGTCCAATGGTGTCGGCAGCAGCGGCCAACAAAAGTCGTTACGAGAAAGGTAAAATCATTTACGCGTCGAGTAACTATGCCTCAGGGAATTGCGGCGAGATGGCCAATGTCGCTTCCTATCTCGCTATCTCGGTCTTCGGAGCGGACCGGACTGAGGTTTGGATAGGAAGGATCGCGAGGCCTGGTGACCATGTGTTTTGCCTCGTCGGCCCGGCGCCAAAGGCGAAATCTGTCCAGCAAATGAACAATTGCTCGCTGGTGATCGATCCTTGGCTGAACACGTCCTGTACTGCCTCGCAATACGAGCACCGAGCCATGGCCAAGTTCTGGAAATGGCATAAGCAAGGTAAGCGAATTGCGTTCACGGGCAGTGTTGGCTACGGATGGTACGCACCGGGCGGCGAATACCTCGACACGTTCCTAACGGCACCGCTCAGTTTCACGAGGGCAGACCGTAGCCACTCCCTCCGTTCGGTTGACGGACGCGCCGCCGGTGCCGGCGGTTCGCTGGCCTTCGTGTCACGCAGCCCGGCGCTGATCAATGACGCCCGAGCAAGCTGCTGCAACGCCCCAGTAATCGGGCAGCGTACGTAAAGCCGTGGGTCATCGACCGCCGAGGTGGGTCCAGGGCCGAGATCGGTTGTGGGCCATTCGCTCGCCTTCACCGCTAGCCCAACTACAGCCCAACAACCTTGCCCTTGGATAGGATTGGTGTTGAACGTATAAACGAGGATCTTCCAGCCCTCGGCTTGCTTTCGCAGCACAAAAACTTCCCGTTGTAGTCGAGAGACTTTAGCCTTCACTATGATCAGGTTCAACGCGATATGGTGCGCACCACCGCTAGTCCGTGAACACGATGTCCCCACCGCCCAAAGGCCGTGCGAAGTGGAGTTTGCGTCTGCTGGAAGACAAGGTCGTGGAACTGGCCATCGTTGATCGCGCCAGCGACAACACCATCGGCCGGACGCTAAAAAAACGTTCTTAGTGCGCCAGGCGAAGCTGGCGTGGTCCAGCCGGTGGAAGTCCGGCGAGGGTAAGGCAGTAGCGCGCCGCCCTGTAGCGAGTGTTGCGTGGACGTCGGTGACGGCGGTCGCGAAGAGTACACAGCAATCATGCGGAGTGGGATATTGAGCCGCGAAAGGTTTAATGTTGCAGGGGCCGAGACGCTTGAGATCGTCGAAGGCAACACGTTGCGTACCGATATGCGAGGTGCGACCGCTCTGCCGTGGTCTGAGACCCCATTACGTATGAATGGAACGCGTCGGAACCTGGGAGACCTCATCTCGCCCAATCCGCTCTGGCGGATTTGGGTCACAACGGAAAGTCGAGGAGACGAAACCGTTGCGGAAGAGGTGAGGAGTTGGACTGCTGCGTATTACCGACGATGCCTCGAACAAAACTGGTGGGAGCCAGCGGCGGAGATGGCGGAGGGAAGGCGGCCGATCGGAGGGAAGGTAAGCGGCGACGCATGTCCCGGGCTCAGGACCCGGGAACGGCATGTCACTGAAGCGGCGAACCTACGGATCAGCGGCGTCCACAACCGCGATCGCGTCCGACCTTCGATAGGAGCCCGGTGCGGGAAAGCCGCACGCCAGGATCTGTGCGGGGGGAACGGGGAGACCCGTTTCCCTACCGCGACAACCGCATCTGAAGAAGCAATTCGTCATTCCGCCAGAGGCCAGCGCCGCATTCGTGGCCAACATGGAAGACGTATTAGACGTTTATCACCGACCGCCTGATCCAGGATGTCCTGTTGTATGCCTGGACGACCATCAAATCATGCGCGGCGATAACCCGGTCGATGAAGCCCTGTGCGCTGCCGAGGTAATTGGCCGGGTCTATCAGCCGTTCGATCGCGGCCCGGTCGAGCCGGGACGAAACCGCCGGGTCGCGTTCGAGCGCATCGGCGAGCGAAACCTTCTCGGTCAGCGCGACATCGCAGGCGTGCTTGACGACGTGATGGGCCTCGCCGCGCCCGATCACCGGGGCGAGGCCCATCATTACTGCCTCAGAAACGACCAGGCCGTGAGTAATGTTAAGGTTCGCGCGCATCCTGTCGGCATCGACGACCAGCCCCTCGGCGATGGCGTGGGCGTGAAGCAGCGCGCCGTGGGTCAATACGAAGGCTTGCGGGAGAACCAAAGCCTCGGCCTGCCAGGGCCCGGTCGCCCGTTCGTGGTCCTGCGCCATCGCGCCCTGCATCACCGGCACCAGCCCTTGGACCATGCGAACCGCGGCCAGAATATACTCCGAAGCGATCGGGTTGCGCTTCTGAGGCATGGTCGAGGATTGCCCACGGCCGGCGACATAGGGTTCCGCGACCTCACCGACCTCGGTCTGTGCCAGCAGGATGATGTCGGTGGCGATTTTCGCCAGGGAGCCGCAAACCAGGCCGAGGAAACTGACCGCCTCGGCCAGCCCGTCGCGACAGACATGCCAGGGGGCAGGCGGCGCGCCCAATCCAAGTTCCGTCGCCAAAGCCTCCATCACGGCAATGCCGCGGTCGCCGAGCGAGGCCAGTGTGCCGGCGGCGCCGGCGAATTCGACGATCTGGACGCGGGTGCGAAGCTGCTTGAGGCGTTCGAGATGCGACAGGAATGGCATGGCCCAGACGGCGCATTTCAGGCCGAAGGTCACCGGCAGGGCCTGTTGCAGATGCGTGCGGCCGGCCATCACTGTGTGCCGGTACCTGGCCGCGTGTCGTGCCAGCGCCGTCAGGATCGCCCGCAGCTCGGTTTCGATCAGGTCGAGCCCCTGGCGGGCCTGCAGGACTGTGGCGGTGTCCATGATGTCTTGCGTCGTGGCGCCCCAATGGGTCCACGCGCCGGCTGCGCCAGCGGATTTCGACAGACCGCTGACGAGCCCGACGACCGGGTAACCTACGTTACGCGCGCTAGCCGCTAGATCCTCCGTGCGCAGGTTCTTGATGTCGGCGGCTGCGATGATCGCCTCGGCGGCATCCGCCGGGATGATCCCCATGCGGCCTTGGACGCGGGCGAGCGCGGCTTCCACATCCAACATGCGCTGGAAATAGGCTGTCTCGTCGAACACCGCGCGCATGGCGTCACTGCCGTAGAGCGTGCCGAGGATTGGGCTATCAGCGGGGTTCACGGGCATGGCGGGACCTCCGAACGTCTGAAAGGTTCAAGCGCCTGTTAAGCCAGAGCCACTCATGCCGCGCAACAGGCTCAGTGACGGCGATCGTCCGCCCCGCCGGCCTCAATATAGCGGCCCCTGACATAGACCCGTGCACCGTCTCCATACCGGTCAAGAAGGCGGACCCGGTTCGTCAGGGGCGGTTCGGGCCGGTCTCATTTCGCCCGGTTAAAATCAGATCAAGATAACGATAAGCACCAAGATCGATTTCGTTTCCGCGCGCATAGGACGAGTGAGCGTGAACTCCTTCGTCCGCATCCTTGTAGAATACGCTGATGCCCAACATTTCCTCGGTGGTAATAGGCCGCATGTCATAGTTTTAGTATCCGCGGCCAGCCACCGTTTCCTGTTCGGCAAATGAAACGTTAAGATCATGGTTAAAGTTGGAGAATGAGGACCCCCATTTGAGTTGCCGCATCAATTCGTTCCTAGGACGCTTCGATCTGCTTCAGCGGCACACGTGAACCCGCCGGCAAAGTCACGTCATGCGCTGTGCCAGATGCATATGGGCGCCAAGTAAGTGATCGACATAAAAAGAAACAGCCGACAGAGCCGTCGGTCAAGGGCCGGGCCGAACATGAAATGCTTCACAATCATCTGGCTCCGGCCGCCGAACAGGTCGGCAAGCGAGCCGATCCGGTCCGCCTCGAGGCCCCCACCAACCGCGGCATGCTCAGCCTCGCTCTAGGTACGAAACACGAGAGGTCTGGTCGCAGCAAAAACGTGGGTCAGCGTCAGGTTTGCTGTTCGATTTGCTCAGCCGCTGGCATTGTCACCTCCGGTAGCTGCTCTAGGTAAGTATCCAGCCGATCGAAACTCTGCTCCCGCCGGTACATCTCCAGCCAATCCGCCACCTCCTTGATCCGCTTGGTCCTCAGCCGACAAGGCCGCCACTGCGCCGATCGGCCCCTGCAGATCAGGCCGGCGCGCTCGAGCAGCGGCACGCCTTTCGCCTTCTGCAGCACCTCAAGCAGTGCGCCTCTCCGAGTGCGGTCACGCGAAGGGCGGTCGCTATTATCGAACTCAATGTAACCGAGGTTACATCACGTAGTTGGAAGCTGTGTGAAGAAGCCCCCACTGCCGGGACATTGGGTCCAGGAGCAATGGGAGTTATTAAGATGCCAATTCCGGATTTCCGAAACAGCGTAGCGTTTGCGCACGTATGGACGGGGAATCTTGACGTCACAGGAAAAACGCCGATCGGAGCGGTATCGGGACCGATCAGGTCTAGACGATTTATCACTTATGTAGAAGTTGTAGAACAAGGCGCCCATGATGCCATAATGCGGAACCTCACCAGACAGCGCGCGATGGAGCCTAGACATATGCACTTGGGCCGGGTTAACCCAAACAACACAGTTCAGAATGGGCTTAACTACTACGTGGAGCACGGGCAAATGGCGGCCCGTCTCGTGGGGATTGAAATGACGGCGAAGTGGGAAAAAAACAATCAGAATAACAGGGTGTTTGCTAGGGGTGAGAAGCATCAATTAGGGGTTCAAAAGACCCAACAAGACAATGGGCACTGTTACGAAATCACCATGTGGTACGATGTAAGCGACATATACGTGGCATTTCACTGCTACGACCCAAATTTCACTTACAAAAGAGGGGCATCAAACTGACGCGCCGATGTAGGACACCGACCGCGATGCCGCCTGAGCGGCGACTGAATTCACCATCAGGCAGCGATGCCGTAATGACGCAGTAGGAGATTGCACTAATCTGCAAAAAAGAGGTGGCGCTGTCCCGGGTTTCGGGGTCCCGGGAGGTCCACCATGCTGGTGCTGTCGATGATCAAGCAAGTTCGACCGGCTCGACGTACGAGTTCAGTCCGGCCGGCAACGGGGCTTCGATGCCAGCGATCATCCGCCCGTGCTGATCTGCCTACGCACTAACCGGCCTACGCCAGCGTCAGGTATTCCGCCTGCGAAGGTAACCCCAAACCCAACTTCTGCGATAGACCAAATAATATGACTCGAAATCAAAGCCTTGCGTGGCGCGGCGCGATTTAGGCACCACATCTCCCGAGGCAGATTAAGGGCTCTTTGAGGGGCGCCGGGCCAAAATCGATGATCTAGCCTTGATTTTCGACGTACATCTGTGAACTGCGGCTGTTGGACACGGACGCAAGCACATCTGTGTCGAGCCGGTCGATACGAAATGCCCTCGGGGCGGGCGGCGAACCTCGCAGTTTTCTGCGGCATTCCTGCTGTCGGATCTGCAACGGTGCGGAATTTGGGTCAAATCGGGTGTCACCAGCCAGCTGCCCAAGCGCCGTGGCAAACCCGGCAATCATAGGCTTTCGGCTGAGGTCTGCACGTTGGCGCCGTCGATCGTGTGCGAGCGGGTATCCCGACTTTGGCTCGACCCTCACGGCGAAGAAAACTGGCGGACCTGCACTGTGACCGGTCTCGCGTGAGACGTTGCGGACTGGATGATCGCGGGGCGGTGAAATCGAGCCTAGCCCCTATCAGCGCTTGACGCCGAACCCGGCAAGCTGTGCGTAGCCACGCACTATACCGCTCAGTTCCGCCTCGGTGGCGATATCCTCGACCCGAGCGAAACCGTCGGGCGCTCGGCTGGCAATGAGGTCGATGACGCGTTCGGGGCCGCCCACCCGGTTCGACGCCACTACCGCCGCGGTGGCCGCTAACCGGTTCGCCTCGTAAGCCGCCAGCGCCCCCGGCACCGGGTGCGTCGCCAGCAAATCGGCCAGGCAGCGCGCGTCCAGGATCGCCTGGGAGGCGCCGTTCGAGCCCACCGGATACATTGGGTGCGCCGCATCGCCCAGCAGTGTCACCCGCCCCTGGGTCCACCACGGCAACGGGTCGCGGTCGCACATCGGATATTCGAAGATCTCAGCGGTCGACTGGATCAGTTGGCTGACATCGATGAAGCCCAGGTGCAGCCCCTCGGCGAGGTGCCTGAAGGCGTCGTAACGCCCAAGTCGGGACCAACTCTCCCGCGCGGGCGGAGGCGCGTCGGGTTCGGCGACCCGGGCGTAGATGACCCAGTTCGTCAGGCGGGTATTTTCGCTGGCGCCGGGGCCGATCGGATAGAGCACCAGTTTGGCCACGGCGTCGCCGGCGATCACCATGCTGTCGCCATCGTCGAAGGCCGGCCAGTCCACCGCGCCGCGCCACATCTGGATGCCGTTCCATCGGATGCCGGGATCATCGGGATGCAATTTGGCTCGCAGGGTCGAGTGGATGCCGTCGGCGCCGATCAACGCGTCCCCGGTCAGGACTTCTCGTATTCCGGCGGCGTCCTGGAACGTGGCTTCTACATGGTCGGCGTTTTGGCTGTAGCCGGCGAGCCGCCGATCGGCGCGCGGCGCCGCCGGACCGAGACGCTCGGTTGCTGCCTGCCACAACATGGCCTGCAGCCGGCCGCGGTGGATGGAGAATTGCGGCACATCGTGCCCAGCGTGCAGCCCGCGTGGCTCCGACCAGATCGGTTGCCCGAAATGGTTGGCATAGGTGAGTTGCCGCGTCCTTATCCCGATCGCGTCCAGATGGGGTAGCAGATCGAGGGCCGCGAGTTCGCGGATTGAATGCGGCAGGGCATTGATGCCGACACCGAGTGGTTTCGCTTCGGCGGCGGCCTCCAGCACCTGACAATCGATGCCCTTCTGATGCAGCATCAGGGCGAGGGTCAGCCCGCCGATACCGCCACCGGCGATCAGGATCGTCACGGGCTACCCCGGCGGTGGCAGGAAATGGATGTTATATTCGGCCGCGATCCGGACGACCTCGGTGGGATCCGCCACTTTGTCGATTTTCACGAACAAGTCGTAAAGCCGCTGCGATGGAGCCACCCAGAACAACGCCCGTGTGTTGGCGTTGCTCCTGTTGAAGATGCCGTGCTTGGACCCCATCGGCAGGCGGATTAAATCGCCTGCGCTGGCCTTCTGGTCCTCACCGTCGAGCCAAAGATCAAAGTCGCCCTCCAGCACGCGGATAAATTCGTCCTGGCCGGGATGGAAGTGCGGCGGGACGAAGGTACCGGGTGGGAACAGCGTGTCGAAGGCGAATGACGCCGCCGACAGTTGAACGGGCTTATAGGTCTGCCCAAGGATGTCCCACACAATGTTGTTGAGGCTTTCGCCACTGCGAGTAATGCCGAGTTCCGCCGCCATTGTCGTTGCTCCCTTCACACATGCGGATATTAGTCGCGAGTTTGAAGCGCCGCCCGCAACTGCGACCGATGCCGGTCGGGCCGGCAGCAGCACGGCGGACAGGGTCTGGTGGCTGAGTAATACCATGCGGCCGAGACGCCAACCCATCACTGTCACCCAGCCTGAGACCGGAGGACTCTCGGGGTTTCACCGATATGACAGAAGCCACGAGAGCTGGCTCGGTCACGCCAAGCACGAAATGCTTTACCCGGATCGGCAGCCGCGGGAACGGCGTGGCCGCTAACGGAGGCGACAGTCCCGACTTGGCGTTCCTCGCTTACGTGGTGCCATTGATGGATGGAGCCGCCGTGCCACGCCCGCGGGCAGCCGGTATCACGGGGAGATTGCGGTCGTAAGTGGTAGCTCATGCGCTTCCATCGACTGTGGAACGCAAGTCTGCTCCCCTGAGCCCGATGATACATCCGTACAGCAAACAGTCCCCCGGGGATGTGGCAGCACATTACGACACGCTCGATCAGTTCTATCGCGAGATCTGGGGCGAGCACGTCCACCACGGCTACTGGCGGACCGGCCACGAGAACTCCCGAGGATGCCGCCGCTGCGCTGGTCGACCTGGTCGCTGACCGGCTCGATCTCGTGCCAGGCCTCGTAGTCTGCGACATTGGCTGCGGATACGGCGCAACGGCGCAGGTGCTCGCAGAGACACATGACGTGGCGGTCACCGGTATTACGCTCTCCGCCGTGCAGCATACACGCGCAGCGCGGCGGGTCGCCTCCCGGGGCGCCTTGACGTTCGAGTTGCGGGATTGGCTCGCCAATGGCTTTCCCTCCGCCAGCTTTGACCGCGCCTTTGCGATCGAGAGCACAGAGCACATGGACGACAAAGTGGGGTGCTTCGCTGAGGCTTTCCGCACTTTGCGCCCCGGCGGACGATTGGTCGTTTGCGCGTGGCTCGCGAACCGTACCGCGCGACCGTGGCACGTGCGCCACCTCCTCGAGCCGATCTGCCAGGAGGGGCGGCTGCCCGGGCTCGGGGATCAGGCGGAGTATGAGGAGCTGCTTCGCAGGGCTGGTTTTGCCGTGTCGAGTGTCGAAGACATCAGCGCGGCCGTCGCGCGGACCTGGTCGGTCTGCGTTCGCCGCGCCGTGCGTCGGTTCGTTACCGACTTCAAGTACCAGCGCTTCGTTCTCTGCGGCAACGCCCACGATCGGATTTTTGCCATAACATTGTTCCGAATGCTGCTGGCCTTTCGCACCGGCGCGATGCGCTACGCCGTATTGACCGCTACCAAGGCAACCGACTGAATGGCCGGCCCGCACCCCTCGGGCGGCGCAATAGGGGTGCTAACAGCCGATGCCATGAGGCAAGGATGACCCGATGGCTGCAGGAAGCGCCAGCCGTATGTGTTCATCAGCGAGCACGGCGGCGCTCAATTCAGCGTTGATATGGTCGGGCGGATGACCGAGGCTGCGGTCCAGTCCGCCGAGATGGTCCGCACTGCTTCCGCTAGTGGCAACCGGCCGGAACGGACCTTTCGGAGACTAGACCGCGCCAGCCGGCAGGGAGACCACCTCGTGGGACCACTGGGTCGTCAGCGGAACGCTGGGATGATGTGGCGGGCAAACAGCTCGAGCTGGCGCTGGCTGTCGTCCCAACTCATGAACCCCTGGTCGAAGAACCAGCCGAACCATTCAAGCTCGCCTTTGCCGCCGATCTTGTGCAGCGCCTCGATGTCGCGCTTGACCTGATCGACCGTACCAGCAAGGCCGTACTTCACCTTGCGCATCCGGTCCACCGTCCACTCATGCGGCGGCAACGGCGTGTAGGTCGGCGAGATCGGATACTTCGCGGCGTCCTCGGGCGTGCGGAACGCCTCCCAGAAGCCGAAGCCGCCAAAGTATTTCTGGAAGCCGGCGTAGTTGGTATCACGCAGCAGATCGACCGCTTCAGCCTCGGTCTGGCCGAAATGCACTGCACGAAACGCGCCCACGCTTTCGCCGAGTCCGAGCTTACGTCCCGCCTGCCCCGCAACCTCCTGGTAGACGTGGCAAAGCTTCTCGAAGTCGGGTGGATAGCTGACCAGGATCCACGGCACGATATCCGACTGCGCTGTATAGCGGATCGTATTCTCACTCACCGAGAACGGCTGGAACAGCTTGGGATGCGGCTGCTGATAGGGCTTTGGCACCACGCTTATGCGGCGCACCACGCCCTTGTCATCGACCTCACCAGGCGCCCCGTATTCACGGGTCCATTCCGCAACTGGCCAGCGCGTGATGCCCTCATTGTACGGATACGGGACCTTGTAGTATTCGCCGTCGTAGCTGAAGGATTCTTCGGTCCAGGCCATCTTGATGACCTTGAGGGTTTCCTCGTAGACGCGACGGTTGTGGTTGTCGATCGCCGAGCCGTCCATCGGGGCGCCGGTGGCGTGGTATTGCTGGCCGAGGACGTTCACCCAGCGATCCTGGTAGCCGCGCGCAAAGCCGGCATAGATCCGGCCCTTGGTGAGGTGGTCGAGCACCGCGATCTCCTCGGCACAACGGATCGGGTCCCATGAGGGTAGCACGAGGCCCAGCGGCGAGAACCGAATGTTCTTCGTGCGAGCCGCAAGGTCGGTGTAGAGCATCAACGGCGCAACCGAGCACTCGTAGCCCTCGGAATGGAAATGATGCTCCGTGGTGGAGAACACATCAAAGCCCGCGTCGTCGGCGAGTACGGCGAGCTTACGCAACTCGTCCAGCATCATTTGGTAGCGGTCGTTGTTCCGACCGATCGGGCGGAGGCGCTTACGCTCCTCGAGCGTTGCCGGGACGGTGGGCAGAACAAAAAACATGAACTTCATTAGCCGTACCTCCTGACTGGTTTGTATTTGGTTATATTGAGTTCGCCGGGCAGCCCTTCCCGGCGGAACGCAGGATTATGTCTTTCTGGCCGCTTTGCAATGTGTATTCGAGAGGCGCGCATTGCGGGGTCGATTTTTCGGTGCACGCGTTTCTGTTACTCAGACTGTGCATCGTCTGTTCGGGCCTCCGGCTTACTGTGTCGCGGCAAGGTCGGGAGATGACTCCCGACCGAGACTTCTCCGTGGCGCATGGCTTGCACTTTTAGCCGATCGCGTAGCGGAGACGGCGAGCGTCGCCCTGCAATGCCGAAGTTCGACCCCCAAACACCACGGGCGCTCATGGGCCGCCTAATGCTGACCATGCTCGGCGGGCTGGCCGAATCCGAACGGGAGCTAATCCGCGCCAGAACCGGCGAAGCCCGGGCTCGCGCCAAGGCGTGTGGAATAAAGATGGCCCGCCCGTTCGAAATGACGCCCCACAAGATCACATCAAAGACCAAGGAAGCCGAAGGCTCGGGATGCATCGCTGCCGCGGGCAGCGGTTACTCCGATTGGAGCGCGGCGTCGCCATCGGTGTCGGCGTGGCGTCCAAGCTGCCAACGTGCGGTAGGTAGCAACGAACCCGCGACATTCCAGCTCCGCGCATAGATCCAATGCTGCGGCGCAGCATCCTCATCCGGTGGGCAACATCCACCTAA
This sequence comes from uncultured Alphaproteobacteria bacterium, assembly GCA_963772355.1. Classification (GTDB taxonomy): domain Bacteria; phylum Pseudomonadota; class Alphaproteobacteria; order Acetobacterales; family Acetobacteraceae; genus Rhodopila. The sequence continues at coordinate 28,012 of CAVYXX010000046.1, forward strand.
AGGACAATTCGAAGCCGGACATCTCGCCCGACGATTAGATGGAAGATTCCGACGAAGACAATGGTTCTTGTCGTCGTCGCTGTGTTGAGCCTGAGCGTCGGCGCCGCCTATGCGCAGGGCGTTCCGGCTGGCTCTCAGGGTGCCCCCACTATGGCGCGCAAAGTTCAGCCAACGGGTAAACTAACTTGGTGCACGAGCAGAGGCCGGGGAGGGTGTCCCCGCCCTTTACAGCACCTGGAGGCATCGGGCCTTGTGGTAATGAAGGCGCCCCCGTGCACGGCACCGACGACGGTCGGAATGCCGCCTGGGCGAGGATCGGACAGTAGCGACGTCTAAAGGCAAATCCCAACCGCCAAGCGGTCGGGAAATTGCGATACGAGGGAGACGCGATGCAGGCGTCCCCCTCCGCTCGCAGGCCAAAACAGGGGCCGTTGTTAGGCCGCTGAGATATTCGGGCTACGCATGGACTGCCGACCTCACGTTGCGGCCGTAGCGAAGCTTGCTCAATGTACCGTTCCAGAGGGCGATCCGCGCCGAGATGCTGCTGCACGCTGCAAGCATGACTTGCTCGGTCGTATCCGGTGAGTGCCTGAGCCGATCTTCCAGCAACTCTTTCCCCTTGGGGCCATGGCTGTCGCCATCGAGTTCGATGTGTCGATCGATGTAGTAGATGAAGTGACGAAGGTCGTGTTCATCGTGCTGGGCGGCATTGAGCGTCTTGAGAAGGCGATGGAACATCTCAGGGATGATGTCCTCACGACCGTAAAAGAATGCCGCCAAGACCTCCTCCGTCGTGCCTGTATTGGCTAGATCCATTGTATGCGTAACGAACGAACGCACGTGTCGCGCAACACCGATCCGCGTCAGCACTACCTCGACCGGATCGCCCGCCCGTACCATCGAGCAGAAAGTGTCAAATTGCAGGGTGCTGGCGCCAACGTCCTCCATGGCACGCAGATACAACTCGAGGTGACTGACATAGAGGCCATCGGGATCGACATCCGTTTCCTCGCCGATCACGATATCATTGATCAGGCGAGCCGCCTTAGGATCATCCGCGGGAAGCCACGGCACTCTCGTGCACGTTATGTCTTGCTGCAGCCGCTTCAGCAGTGACATGAAATCCCAAACGGCGAAAACGTGATCTTCCATAAATCGCCTAAGATCATTGAGGGAAACGACATCTGCGTAGAGGGGATGATCCAATAGTGCCCCACGAAGACGGGCAAGGTGGTCAATATCGTCAATCGGCATCTTTGTATGCTCCAGGTATAGAGGCGATAGTCTCCGGAAATTGAGCGTTGTTTCTAGCTCCTACCGTTGTTGAATGAGGACTGCTTCGCAGGCCGCGATGATCACTCGGGGTTGGCGTCCTGCGGGGATTGCTTGCAAATGATACCGAACAGGCCTTTCTGGTTGAAACGCCGCATGTCTGGACTTAATGGTTCGGCGGTACAAACGAACGAGGGATGTTCCGGGTGGGCTTTGGTGAAGGTATCGAACGCGGGATTGGCATCGATGTCATCGACCACAAGGACACCCCCGGGGGACAGATATCGCCAGGCACATTCGAGCTCGAACATCACGTTTCGGTTGCTGTGCATGCTGTCGTGAATGAACAGATCGATCCGGCCGAGGCGCGACAGCAGCGCCCGGAGCCGGCGCCGGCTGGTGCCTGCTATATACGTCCACCGATCGACAGGCACCCCAGTTTGACGCACCGCAACTCCGACTTCCTTCCGAGTCATCGGATTTAACGGCGGTAGATCAATACTCCATAACTTGCCCGCATCGATCGTTTCAAGCGCCTCCAGTATGAAACGCGACGTCATGCCATGCGCAACCCCGGTTTCGACCACATTAACGGGTCGCAGGTGGCGGATCAGACACCAGATGGCCCGGACGAAACCGGCATCCCCGTCGTTCCATCCGTGGAAGCTGAAAGGGCCGACCGCCATGCCCTGTGCCCGTAGGGTCTCCACAACGCTAGACCATAACGGCCAAAAACCCTCCACCAGCGACTCTGACGACATACCGAGACGGCGGTGCAGCGCCGCTTCCCACTCGGGGTCTGCAATATAGCCGATCGTATTGGCGGATTCGAAGCGAGAGTAAACGACTTCCTGAAGTGCCGCCAGCGTATCAAGTGGATCGCGCGCCGCCTGACTGAGAACCAGCATTGGATGACGCCGTAATGTTTCAAACATATGCGCGACCTCGGCAAACAGCCATTTCGACTTCGACGTCCAAGGTAGCGCCGACCGCGACGTTTAGAAGTTAAAAGGAAGACAGCATTCATTTCACTATACTTTGTCACGACGGCAGGGAATAGATACCTGACCGTAATCAGAAACTGGGCTATACTTTCGCTGGCGCCGGGTTGGGAGCAAATTGGACCTGGCGAAAACCGCGCTGAAGAGCCCCGCTAAAGTTAGAGGAGGCCTCCCGAGTATGTTCTTGCTGCAAGGCTGATCCGCGGAGGGCTGTGGGATGATTCTCGGCTGCCAGGCGTCGATTACCAAACAGGACCAAGTGGACATTTGGAGGCCAGCCATGTTTCGCAGCGCAAAGCTGATAGCTCTCTTAGGCTGCGTAGCTGCCGTTGGCGCCTGCGAAGAGGTGCCCCCGGGCGGTCCAACGGTGATGGCGCTTCCCTCAGCGGGAAAGAACCTCACCACTTTCGAGCAGGAAGACGGGCAGTGTCGCGCTCAGGCAGCTACCAAGATTGGTAATGTATCACCTGGACAAGCGGGAGCTCAGGCAGCGGTCGGCAGTGCCGCCGTCGGCACTGTCCTTGGCGCGGCGGCGGGCTCGGCCATTGGCGCCGCAGTTGGAAACGCCGGCGCCGGCGCGGCGATCGGCGGTGCAACGGGATTGGCAGGCGGTGCCGCGATTGGGGCGAACCATGCGACGACCAGCGAAGGCGATCTTCAGATGCGCTACGACATCGCCTATACGGAGTGCATGTACTCCCACGGCGATACCGTGCAGCGTGCTCCACCCGGCGCCGATGGCTACTATGCGAATGTCGGCTATCCTTATTATGGATATCCCTGGTATGGCTGGGCTGGCCCTGGTTTCTTTGGAGGTGGCATCTTCGTGGTTCGCGGGGACCACGATTTCCATCATCAATTCCGCGGGTTCCATAACGGCTTCCACCGGTTCCACGATGGCTTCCACGGGGCCTTTCATTCTGGCTTCCATGGCGGAGGCGGGTTCCACCGCTAGGGCGGGACGGGTCGTCCTAACTCGCCTCTTGAGCGGGACTGTCCCGACTTAGATAGTCCACAACATGGGGGCGTTCGAAGGGGACAGCCTCATGGACGCGCACCTCGAGGAGGCCTACCTCCAAACCTACAACACGCCTCACGCTTGGGCGTGCATTTCAACCGTGCCGACCTCCCTTCGCTTGTCGAAGCGCTCTTTAGGGGGGGCAAACTGCCTCAGAGGCGACCACCCGTCGGAGTCCATCGAGCCCACCATCGCTATCCTCGCAATGTGAACCCTCGTCTCCTGTTGCCCCACGAAACATCAGCGGGCCGGGATATAGTCTAACTTCCTGAAAAGATGGCTCGGGCGGTAGGATTCGAACCTACGACCAATCGGTTAACAGCCGATTGCTCTACCCAGACATCAGGTAATCTGGAACGACATTATCCCGTCCGATCCGGCGATAAACCTTGCTTTTCAGCCATTTTCATGCGACCTGTCGCGACATGAGGCGACGCTATCAGACGGGCTCATTTGTTGCCCCGGTGTTGCCCCAGGAATGGAGCGGGCGGTCATGGCGAGAACGACGCTTACGGATCGGTTCGTGCGCTCGCACAAACGTGTCCCGCAGAAGAAAGACCGGGAGGATTTTCCGGATGCTCTCGTCCCCGGCTTTGGGCTCAGAGTCACTGCCAATGGTCACCGAACTTATGTGCTGACCGCTCGCTACCCGCTCCACCCCAAGAACCCGACCCGGCGCGCGCTGGGCGACCAGGGGGAAATCACGCTGGACGAGGCTAGAGAGAAAGCCCGCCAGTGGCTCTCTCTTATAAAGAGGGGGATTGACCCCAAAATCGACGAAGCCCGCCAGCGTGCCCGGGCGACGCAGCAACAGACCAACACATTTGGCGCGGTCGCTGCCGCCTTCCTTGACCGGCACGTCAGTGGCCTGGCGAAGGCCGCGGATGCTCGGCACGTCATTGAGACCGAATTCGTTAAGCGGTGGGCGGCGCGGCCAATCAACGAGATATTGCCGGAGGAGTGCGCAGCCGCGATCCGCACCATCGTGAAGCGGGGGTCGCCTTATCAGGCCCACAACTCGTTCGGGTATTTGCGCCGGCTGTTCAACTGGGCGATCGGCACACACGAGTTCGGGATCCTGGCGTCGCCTGTCGAAAGGCTGAGCCCGAAGGATTTGATCGGAAAGCGTGAGGCTCGGGAGCGCGTGCTTACCGACGCCGAACTCCGCACCGTGTGGGATGGCGCGGATGCCATGGGGTATCCGTATGGTCCCTTGTTTCGGCTGATGATCCTGACCGGCCAGCGTGAGCGCGAGGTGGCCGACATGGCGTGGTCCGAGATTGACCTGGACCAGGCGCTCTGGACCGTACCGGCGGCGCGCATGAAAGGAGCGCGGGCGCATCAAGTGCCTCTTGCTCCCGATGCTTTGGCGCTGATCCGATCACTGCCTCGGTTCACACAGGGCGAGCACCTGTTCACCACCACCGACGGCTTCAAGCCGGTGAACGGCTTCAGCAAAGCGAAGGTGCGCATCGACAAGCTCAGCGGCGTGGCGAATTGGAAATTCCACGATCTGCGCAGGACGATGCGGACGCACCTCTCCGCGCTGCCGGTTCAAGACGTGGTGCGGGAGCTGGTCATCGCGCACGCCAAGCAGGGGCTGCACAAGGTCTACGACCTCCACGCCTATCGGGACGAGAAGCTCGAGTGCTTGACGCTGTGGGAGGCGCGGCTGCGTGGGATCGTGGCGCCGAAGCCGCCGGGGGACGTGGCTGACATCACGGCTGAGCGGGCAGCCCGGAAAGTGCTGGCGTAAAGTGGCCGGTCCGAAAAGCCCGGAAGACGATTCGCTTGCCCGGGCTCGCAAAGCCTTCACGATACATGCCCCTAACCTCCCCAGGCAGCCATCCGATCGCGAGCTCTATGACGTAGCGTACGCGGTCGATCTCGCTAGCAATGCGCCACCCCGCGAGGTTACGCACGGCGGGAACCGGCTTAAGCTCGCCGAGACTGTTCGCGTTCAGCTCGAAATCCTCCCTGAGATGATCGCATTAGCGGAGGGCCATACCGCCGCGGCAAAAGCTTCTGGTCGCAGGGCTGATATGGAGCGCTTCGCCGCTCAAGCACGGACGTTACTAGAGGCCGCAGAGGCTATTCGGCCAATACTCCATAAAACTGACGTGCGCCGATATTTTCATGGACCCGCTCAACTGCTTGCCACGACACTTTTCCATGTATTTCACGAATGCGGCAAAAGATTTCATTCACCTACGACAATTCAGCCGGCGTCAAAATCATGGCGGAATTACTGCACCTACCGCCGAGTCAGATTGTCAGTGCGATCGGTAAATGGTCAACCAAAAACTTCTCCTAAAGTTTTCGCTATTTCGAAGCCCCAGCTGAACCGCACTTACGCGACCACGACATCAACTGACGTGGTGCGATATGAAACTTCTCACCTTTTCCGCGTTGCAAGCTAAAGGCCATCCCTTCACTCGTCGTCACACCGAGCGGCTGGTGAAGGAGGGCAAGTTCCCACGGCCGATCAATGCGGGTGAGCATCGGATCGCCTGGATCGAAGAGGAAATCGACCAGCACTACGCCCGCCTCGCCGCACAGCGCGGGCCCAAGGCCGCCTGATCCGACATGAGTAACCCCCGGACACCGGGGGCCGGCACCACGGGGGCTTGGATTTCGCTGGGCGGCGATCGTTCCAAGTCCTCCGTAGCACCTGCTGGCTCCTCTTTCAACGACGGTCGTACGCTGTGCGCTGCGACCCTCGATCGCCAAGCTGATCTCTGGCTGTCAGTAGGGCGCCACGCCGCGGCCGAGAGGCTTGCGCACCAGGCGGCCGATCTGCGGCAGGCGGTGGCGACATGAGCGCCCTCCCGGCCTGTCGTGCCAAGTTGATAAAGGTGCTGCCGTTGCTGAGCTCCGACAAGCAAGGAGAGCGGGATGCCGCAGCTTTGGCGGCGCAACGGATACTGACCAAAGCAGGCTTGTGCTGGGACGATATCCTCGCGGCAGCCCCGCTCCCACACCGCGAACCACTGATCGGAACGTGGCGCACCACTTGCAGTGAGCTACTGAGACATCAAGGTAGCCTCCGGGCCTGGGAGCGGGGTTTCGTCCGCGATCTGCCTAACTTCCAGCGGCTATCGACGAAGCAGCGATATTGCTTGAACGAAATAGCCGCGCGTGTGCTCAGGTCGGGACGGCCGGCGTGGTGAACGAACTGACCATCGCCTCCGTCACCAAACTGCGGGCCAACCTGTGGAGCCGCGGGTTCCGGCCTGTTCCGGTCGTCAACGCAGACGCCGGGGGTGAAAGCCCTGGCAAACGACCCCTCGGGCTCCAATGGCAAAATCACGCCAGGATGGATCCGCCTTTCTGCGCCAACTCGCCGGCGGTGTCGCACGCGCTGAATACAGGGCTTCTGACCGACGGACACCGGGACGTCGATTTCGACATCGACGATCCCGACAAAGCGGTAAAATGCCGCGCGCTCGCAACCAGGATGCTCGGCCCGGCACGACAATCCGCCGTGGGTCGCCTCGCGCGCTCCTCGTCTATCGTGCCGCCGAGGGGTGTCCGGGCAAACGCACCCTGACCGGCAGCACTCACACTAAGGAGTGTGGCTGCAAAATCGAAGTTTTGGGCAAAGGACAGCAATTCGTCGCATTTGGCAGGCACGCCAGCGGCGCTGATCTGGAATGGTATCCTGCAGCGCCTGGAGATATGCCCTTCGATGCGCTGACCTCCGTCACCGAAGCGCAAATCACCTCTTTTCTGGAGGCGTGCGCGCCAATCATCGATGCGCCCCCGCCGCCCAAAGCCAATGGGCTTGATCCCGAACCCATCTTCTCAGGCGAGCCGCAGGCCAACTCTCTGCGCATCGCCGCTGCCCTCGCCGCTATCCCCAACCACGGGCCCGCTGACTGGGAGGCCTGGAACCGCGTCGGCATGGCCGTATGGCGTGCAACCGGTGGCAGCTCAGCCGGCTGGGAGGCATTCAACGCCTGGTCACGACGCAATCAGGCATACGACGCCGACGCCACGCGTAAGCGTTGGGACCACTATACCACCAGCCCGCCGACATCGATCGGCGCGGGCACAATCTTCCATATGGCCTCTGAGGCTTCGGGCCGACCTTTCGTCGACCCGGATGATCCAGGCCCCACAGAACCTCGCACAGGGGAATCGCCGCCGCGTGGCACGGCATACGGGCGGCTCCGGGTCCTGAGCGTCGACGATATCGATACCGCCGCACTACGAGACTACCTGCTCAAGGGCCTGCTCTCGCCAGGCGAAATCAGCATCTGGGTTGGCGCCCCTAAATGCGGCAAGAGTTTCCTGCTGCTGTATGTCGCCTACATGCTCTCGCTCGGTCGATCAGTCTTCGGGCGCCGCGTGAAGCCAACGAAAGTCCTCTACGTCGCAGCCGAGGGCGAAGCAGGAATCGCCAAGCGCATCCGCGCCTTGCGAAACAAATACGGGCGGTCCGAAAACTTCACCTTCATCGCCCAGCCCATCGATCTACTGCGCAACGGCGGCCACAAACTAGAAGTCATCGATGCCGCAACAGCAGTCCACGCGCAACTGATCGTCATCGATACGCTCAACCGGGCCATGGCCGGCGGGGACGAAAACTCGCCCGAGGACATGGGGACGTTTGTCGGGAACGTCTCCGACATCAAGCACCAAACCAAGACACACGTCGCTGTCATTCACCACGGAACCAAAGCCTCAAACGGCAGCAGACCGCGCGGTCATGGTAGCCTGGAGGGCGCGGACGACGCCCTGATCGAGGTTCAGAAGCTGCAAGACGGCTCTCGTGTCGCTACCGTGGTCCACGCCAAGGATGACGCCGACGGCATGCGCTGGGGCTTTGCCCTCGATATGGTGGAACTCGGCACCGATGACGACGGCGACGCCATCACCACCATGATCGTCCGGGAGATGACCGAGGTGCCAGAAAAAGCGACGAGGGCCCCGCCCCTCTCCAACAACGAACAGATCGCTCTCGCATGCTTCGACAAGGCGATGAAAGCCGAGGGGATGGTAGCAACCGTCGGGGACAATCACGAAGAGCGACCGGTTCTGCAGGAGCTGGCTTTCCGGCGTCGGTATTACACGGAAGCGAAACCCGGAGAGAACCAGGAGACCAAGCGCCAAGCCTTTAAACGCGCGGTGGAGGGGTTGTTGGCGAAGGGCCGGCTTGCCTGTCGGGATGACCTCTTCTGGCGCCCTGATACGTGGTGACACCCCCTTCAGTCGTCAAACCCTTCAGACCCCCCCTTCAACCCTTCACTCCTAAAAGAGTGAAGGGTTTTGAAGGGGGTTGAGCATCTGACACTGACTGGTTTTGAGGGGGTTTGAAGGGTTTTGAAGGGGTAACTTGAAGGGGTTACTCCAGGTTGTGTGCTTGCAACCAAGCCGCGCAACCAGAACAACGGCAAATCACTCCCAACCGCCGGGGAAACGCATCCGCCTCCCCACCAATCCGATGCTTCCAATCTGCCGCTGCTCCGACACGTGCCGCTCGCTTGACCCATCTCCCCCGTGCGCGCACCACCATTCGGCGCGCGGCTGTCCGAAAAGCACGACCACTTCTGACGTTGCCGATCTTCCTCCTTGCCGTAAGGTGTCCGAAATCGCCAGCTCATCCGGAGCATCTCTGCTCCTGGCAGCTGCTTCCGTCAGGTCTTTCTTGACCCTATCCATTTCGTCTTCCGTAAGGTCCTCAAGGTTGATCAGCCGATGGCGAGCTTCGGCGGATACCCGAATTAATTCGTCCAGTTTCAGTTGTAATGCCTCGGTGTCCCGGTTCTGAGTGTTCTGGATCAGGAATACCATGAGGAAGGTGATGATCGTGGTTCCCGTGTTGATCACCAGGTGCCAGGTCTCAGAGAAGCCGAACATCGGGCCGCTCACTCCCCAGAGAATCACGACCGCAATCGCGGCTATGAACGTATGTGCCTTGCCGCACTGCTTGGCGGTCCGTTGAGCCGCCTTTCCAACGAACGCGTCCACTCCCGCAAATTCAATGCTTCCAATCGGAGTGGTCACGCGACGCGGTTTCGCGCCCTTTCATTCTTGAACCCACCCGTGCCCACGCCATGTCCCAAACGCAATGAAGCAACGCACAACCGCCGATCTCTTCACCGACGACGCAGACCGACTATGCACGTCGGTACACATTACTGCATGCATATGGACGCTTTCCGCGCCGCCCTGGCGAGCCAAACCTGCCGCCGTAGCTCGTTCGCCGCCTTGGCGGAGCATCCGGCGGCCGAAGTTTGATGATGATCTCTGTCCAGGCCAGGCTGTTCGCAAGCGGGGCGGTGGCCTCAGCGACCGCGGCGACTAGTTTGTCAGCGCACAGCCGGGATCTCAACGCGCCAATCCTTCGCCTCATAGTTCAGTTTGCCGTGGTTACAATCTGCACACAGCACCTGGAGATTGGTCCGGTCCAAACGACGTTCCCAGTTTTTCGAAAGCGGCTCGATGTGATCTACGTTGAGCACAACCCCGTCCGCCACGCCGCGCCCGCACGCCTGGCACCGGCCGTTGTTCTCCGACAATACCTTGTAGCGCAACTTACGCCACGGAAACGACGCATAGAACCGTTGGCCGCGACCCTTCTTCGCCCGCGCATTGACCGCGCGCGCCTCCCGCTCCGCCCGCTCGGCGGCAAGCATCGCGGAACATTCGTCGATCAGGCTCACGCGGTCACCACCGCACCGCAGCACCCTCAGGCCGCCATTGCATCGCAAGCCCCAAGCCTCGGATCTCTATCAACGCGGCCATGCGCAGCGGATCAGCCTCGACGCGCTCGCCTGGCGGCGCCGCCAGAATGCCAGCCAACGGCCGCCCCCTGGATCGCTCTAAGGCAGTCGGCGACATCTTGACCTTGCCCGTGGCGGTGAAAACGGCCGCATCAAGAATGACTTGCTCTGCCTGTTCTATGAACTGAGCATCTACCGCATCCGCCGCCATCCGAGGCCCTTGGCCCCGCATCATGTTGAAATCATCCATCACCCGGCGCCGGCCGCCGAATATGCGATCGACGAGCCCCTCCGCCACGGGCACCAACTGCGCCGGAACCGAAAACGCAACTGCTATCCGGTGCAGAGAATCTCGGCTGCTCACGGATTTTCGCCGTATACAGTCCGTCTAATCTGCTCACCACATCGTCCAGGACAGCCATGCTGAACGGTCCACGGTCGAAATCAATCAGGACCAGCGGCACAGGTTCCAGGCCATCCACATAGCGATACGACCAAATGGTCCACCCACAAACGCCATGCCGATCGAGCCACAGCGACGCCAGTGAAGGCCTCGGGATACTTGTGCGGCTCAACAGCTTGCTGATCAGGCGTAAGCAAATCGCTCGGTCGGATCAACGCAGCTCGGCCATCGCTCGCTACCAGCACCACGACGCCCGCAACAGCGTTGCAGAGGTCATCCCGTCCGCCGTCCTGCTTGTGAACGCTATCCTTTCCGCTTTTAGACGTCTGCCGAACCAGATTAATAAACTGATAAGTCAGTCGTGTATTATCGATCAGCCGTAGACGGCCAGCCGTGAATAATGGCAACGCATCCAAGTAAATCGCAGACCTGGCGCGTTCTGACTTCTCATACAACAGTCCAACCTTACTAAAGGCCTCGACGGTCCATTGCGCCCCGTAGTTGTCACCCACCGCTCGGCTTATCCCATACTCCCGCGCCAACGCAGCAATATCAGCCGCCGCCTCAGTCGGATTAAACGGCGATTTGCGCTCATAAACGGCGTCGACAGCCACCTGATCATCCAGATCCGCATGCGCAATCGCAGCGGCGCAGCTGTCCCCACGCCCGCCTGAGGGATCAACGAACAGCCTGTATTCGATGCCCGGGCGCGGAGGCCTCGCCACAATACCTGTATCTACAGCACCCTCGACCAGTTCCCGGTCCAAAAACCCAGACAGATCGTCGCGCCAAAGCGCAAGATACTCGGCGCCGGCGGCCTCCGGGTCATCCCGCAACCGGCGGTCAATGACGGCTTGCGGAAACCCCGGGTTGAACAGCCGGGTTGCCCCCTGAACAAACAGCACATCAGGATCGTCCTTGCCGTAGGACTGCGCCCACTTTTCGTAGAGCAGCCCGGTCCGCCGATAAGGCGAGGAGATGCCGATCATGATAGAGCCTGGAACACGCGCCAGCGCCGGCTCCAGGGCATCATACAGCGCCTTATCGGGGTTGGCGCTTTCATCGCTGCGATAAAACGCAACTTCGTCTAGGATCGCGCATATCAACGATCGGCCGCGCACCGAACGGAAGCTGTTGGTATAGACGACAATGCGCGCCCCGTTCGTCAGATCCAGCGTGTTGTCGGACGTGCTGACCGCGTACATCTTCTGGCCGAGTTCCGCCGACAGTTGCTCGTCCACCCGCCGCGGGCGGGGGTCACAGGCAACCAGTGCATTGAGAGCGGGAACCTGCCCAAAATAGGCTGTTATGTAATCGAATACGATCTCAGCTTGCTGACGATCGACCGCAATACACGCTACAAGCGTTTTCTCACCCGGCCTCCGGGTGGCATAGGCTCTGAGCGCCGCAACGGTCGCGATTGCCGATGCAACCAAGTCCTTTCCTCCGCCTCGCCCGATCTTGCACCACAGCTCCCTTACCTGCTTGACCGGCGGGTCGCGTTCGGCAACCTCGCGGAATAACGCGGTCTCTTCCGCGGTCAGGGCCTCACCCCAGGCGGCTTTGAGCACGACGCGCCACAGGTCCCAGGATGGTCCCTCGAATGCGTTGGGGATATCGAGCAACCCGCCCGGACTGATAGCCTCAGCAGGGGTCGGGGGCCTGGTGACGGACATTTACGGCTCCGCCGCCACGTAGACGCGTTGCAGCGCCTCAGCGGGCGACAGCTGGCGGCTGGAGGCCGGCTCGATGCCCAGGGTGCGCAGTAACCTCCCCGCCGTGTTGACCCATGCGAGGTAGTCGCGCGCCTGACGTTCAGTGATTTCGCCCGGAGTGTCGCTATTCAATGCGTCGCGATCCATGAGCTCGATGCGCAGGAGCGTCATGCAGATGCGCTCAATCATCAGCTTCTGGGTGATTGATGGATGACCACCACAGTGTGCAATCAGCTCCGTCCGAGTCGTCAGGAGGAAGCGCGAGACTGATGTGCGGCGCCTTGGCCGAGCCAGCTGCGCTGTGCGGGTATACGGACCATAGCGTCGGGGCGTTGCACCCAAGGGTTTGACCTGAAATTCCAGAATTGTCCGTGCGGGGACCAATTTGCTCCATCTCCCTGATGGAATACGCCCTATCGCTGCTGTAATTCAAGCATTGTGATCAGTCACCACACATGTTTACACTTGCATTCTCTTGCGTCCATTCTTACATAACAGCCTCCACATGGACGTAACAGGATACTCACGATGCAGCGCCGTTCCGAACCCTCACTGAAACTGCAGGTCTACCTCCCCGCATCGCTGAAACAAGAGATCGAGCGATCCGCCGATGACGCCGGTCAGACGTTGAGCAAGTTTGTTGCCCGGGCGCTGGACTTCGCTATGCGAACGATGGCCGCACAGAAGGGGACCAGCGCGTGAGCAAGAAACCAGGGACCGGCTGGGTTATCGAATATTGGAGCAGCAATATGGGCCGTTGTATGACGTCGGAACACAACACCCTCGAGGGCGCCCTAAGCCACGCCTGTGATTTCGTGGTTCAAAATAAGGGTGACACGGCGCAACGCATAACGAGTCCAAATGGTGAGGTGATGGAGCAGCCGGAGATCGACCAACGCATTGAGAAGCAACGAGACGCCGGCAAGCTGCAGCGGTAAAGGCCGCTAGCCCCGACACTGACCGTCTACCGCACCCGGACGGGCGCCCGCCGCAACTGAATTACGGGAGCGGGTTGCCCGACGATACCGACGTGCCGGCCGACACTTGAATCTTACGAAGGTCCTTTACAACGTCGATTTCCAGTCGGTTGGTCTTGTGGGTCATAGGTCATACGCCAGTTGTTAATGACGTCCCGCCCCAACAAAGAAGGGAACTGGGTGTTATATGGAGAGGGTGCCGCGAGTGGCCAGGGAAAAGTCGGCCTCGGAGGCTGATTACAGCCATACGGCGTGCTCAGATCTGAGCACGTGAAGTTTCGCAGCCGTATAGGGCGCCAAGTAGCTCGCACCTCTCGCGTTTCGAATGCTTCCAAAATCAGCCGGCGCTCCGACCCGGCGTCGGCTTGACCCCGATGACGATGGCGAGCAGCATACCGGCGCGGGATCATAGTCCGCAAAAGACCCACAGGATGGGACTTGGCCCCCTGAGTGAACGGCAGGGGGCTTTTTTCGCGCCCCGGCGGCGAGGGAAGACATTTTCTTCAGGCGGACGAACCATCCGCCGCTTACCCGCCGACGTCCTCACATCAGCGCACACCGTCGCACTCCTCCCACTATCAGTCCCACAAATCGCTTGTGTGGCAAGGCTGATCGAACCATCTTGCGGTGGGACGCGGACCCGCTTGCAACCCGTTGGTGACCTGGCCATGACCTAGCAGCAGCATTCAAACGCTTGCGTTCATGCATCGAGCCACCGCTTCGGGTGGACCACCCAGATAGCTCAGAACTTCAGCCTCCGAAAGCTGGGACGACTTCAGCGGAGAGCTCGCGCTCAGGGCGCGCCCGGACTATGATCCGCGCCGGGATGCTGCGCGCTCGGCGAAGGCGGGTCAAGGGACGGGGACTTCGGCGCGCGGTAGAGTTGGAAGTATTCGAATTCGGGGGACGCGAGCCGGCGAAAGAGTCCCGGTGCTCCATCCGGATTTCAACGCAGCGCCCGGAATAACCGTAAGACCGCCTGCTAACGCTAACGAAAAAGATTTGGAGCCATGGATGGCCCTGCGGCAATCTCTCTCCACAGCCCACATTGGATATGGGGATGCATCCGCTGCTGAAGCAGGCGCGATCAGAGTCGAAATCGGCCCATAGCTGTGGATGGCCATAAGAAAACTCGCGGAACGGATGCAGTGATACGGCCGCGAATGCGTTAGCCGGCACCGGCTTCAGCGCCCCTCTGCACGAACGCAACCTGGACGACGGACCGGTCAGTCCGACACGCCCCCTGTGAACGCTCCTCCGAGTGGATCACGCGCAGCGAGATTGGACGGCCGAACCCTCGTATCCCATCCTGGGGTGGCAGCGATGCCAGACCCCGAACAGAAGCGCGATCCAGGAATGCGGAGCTGCGAAGCACGGGGGCTACCTCAACAGTCAACTACAAACACCGTTCACCTGGAAAATTGACGATGTATGCCAACGTCGGAGAACATTTCCTCCTGGGATAAAACAGTCGGGGAGACCGCAATGCTCAGTTATCAAGACGCTTATCGCGCACTGTCAGTTCCAAAGTTGGCGCGTGACGTGCTCAGCGGCAGCTTGGATGAGGGAACTAACGCTGCCATCGAGTGCTGCGACCGCTGGGCGGACGACGGACGTGTCGCTATCAACTGGATCGGCCGCAATTTCGCGAAGGAAGAGATTACCTTCACTGAGCTGCGTGACAGGTCGTCGCGTTTTGCCAACCTACTCCGCGCCCGCGGAATCGGGCAGGGAGACGTGGTCGGCGGCCTTCTGCCACGCATCCCCGATTTTTTCGTGGCCGCCCTTGGCGCTTGGCGGATCGGCGCGATCTACCAGCCACTTTTTACTGCGTTTGGCCCCGCAGCAATTGAAAGCCGCGTCACGGCGACAGGTGGCAGTCAAGCGAAGCTCATCGTCACCGACGAGATCAATCTTCCGAAGTTGAAGGAAGTCCGAAATTGCCCGCCGGTGCTAGTAGTGGATCATGGACGGACGGATGTCGGAGGCTTCGCTGCAGAGCTTGAAAGCCACCCAGATTATTGCCCTCCGGTCTTGCTGCGGGGCGGTGACCCCTTCGTAATTCTCTTCACGTCGGGCACTACGGGCCATCCTAAAGGTGTGCGCTGGCCGCTAAACTTGCTGCTAACGACTGCCATCTATATGCGCGATGCGATCGACCTCCAGCCCGACGACAATTATTGGAATGTTGCCGATCCCGGCTGGGCGTATGGCATGATTTACGCTGTAGTCGGACCATTGCTGCTTGGGCATGCAACTACGTTTTATGAAGGCGGCTTTACCTTCGATGGGGCGATGCGCATCATGACCGAGCAGCGCGTCACCAACCTTGCAGCAGCGCCCACCGTTTATCGGCTGATGATGGCAGCAGGTGACGCTGCGATCGCGCCTCTGATGGATCAGCTTCGGGTTGCCAGCAGCGCCGGTGAACCACTCAACCCTGAGGTCGTGCGGTGGGCCGAGCGGGTGCTACATGTCCCGCTTAAGGATCACTACGGCCAAACCGAAACTTTGATGATAGTGGCTAACCACCACGCCTTGCACCATGACGTGAAACCCGGCTCGGCCGGCCTTCCGATGTTAGGGTTTTCACTGGCAATCCTCGATGATGAGCTGCAACCGGTGCCACCCAATTCGCCGGGCATGCTCGCTGTTCATCGCGCAAACTCACCACTTTTCTTCTTCGACGGCTATTGGAACGCCAGCACACCAAGTTTCCGGGGCGAATGGTATTTGACGGGGGATACAATGCAGCAGGACACCGACGGGTGGTATTTCTACTTCCTCGGGCGAAGCGACGATATTATCACCTCCGCCGGCTATCGCATCGGTCCATTCGATGTAGAGAGCGTAATTATAGAACACCCCTCGGTAGCCGAGGTTGCCGTCATCGGAATTCCCGATCCGGAACGCACTGAGATCGTTAAGGCCTTCATTGTGCTTCGCGCTGACGCCGCTGGTTCGGATACGCTGAAGGCCGAGCTGCAGCAGCACGTCCGCACTCGTCTCTCGCTCCATGCATATCCACGAGAGGTGGAGTTCATGAACGAGTTGCCAAAAACGCCGAGTGGCAAGGTGCAGAGGTATCTGCTCAGACAGCAGCACTAAGAGATCAGCGAATTCGGGAGTGAAAGGCCGCATCATCTAACCAGCATGCCGGCCTTTACGATCTTAACTCATCCACCCCGATTACAGAAGCGGGCGTTACCCGCATGGGGGGAGACATCTTCGGCTTCGTGCGCCGCTTGGCGCATAGCACGCGACCACGGCGTAGCGAGGCGAAGACGCGCATTCATTCCGCACATAATTTATGCACCAAAAATCCGTAGCGTTTTCAGCGCCATAATTTTGGTGCGTCATTCATAAGATATGCACCGAAGGTCGGCTGTGGGTTGAAAGCGGCTCTTCAACCGTGCGGCTATTGGGCGGTATGCTGATCTGACGAAGGAGGGTTACGTGCAGGTCCATCTAGCAAATTAAGAGTGAGCGCGCTGTCGCCCTCGATTTGCTCGTCAGACTGGTAGCGATCAATGCCTTCAGTCGCTATCAAGGCATCGGATCAGCAATTCTTCGATCGATTGTGGATAGGCTGGAAGGGTTCGAAATGCTTCGGCTGACGACCACGAACGATAACTTAGATGCGCTGCGATTTTAGCAGCGGCGTGGCTTCCGACTGCAAGCGCTGCGGCCGTGAGCTGTTGAAGCAGCAAGAGCACATAAACCCACGATAACCCACGATCTCTGCCGTGGGCGAGCACGGCATCCCCATCCGGACGAACTGGACTTGACCCTCCAGCTGCGAGCCCCCAGCGCTCCGCTCAGGGTCGAGATCGGTCATGCGTCGGACTGCCGACGAGTGACTGCATCCTTCCTGCGTCTGTTGACCGAGAGATCGTTCGGATCTGTGTGACCGTGCAGCCACGGCCGACGGATTGGTCCTTAGGGTTCGTCGATGCCGCCGCGCGCTGGCTTGTCCGGGTCGACAAATCTGGACAGCGACGTGGCGAATGTTTAGCGTTCGTCTGGGCTGAGCCGCCAATATTTGCGGAATCAGCGTGCCATCGACTGACAGGTCGTCACGTTCCTACAGGCTCAAGAGTTCGTCGCTTGGAAGCGATAAACGACTCCGCGCTAAAAGTTCGCTTAGCCGTTCTACCCGAACCCGCTCCAACGTGACATGCCGTTCGAGGGTTTCTTTCTTTGGCCATAGGAGGAGTGCATGAGCATCTCTCATCGGCGTCGCGGTGGGGAGAGGGATTCATCCGTTGATGCCGTTGCCGGCAACGGGCTTCTCGATCGCCGTGCGCTGCTCGGCGGCATTGTTCTTGCGGGTGCGGCAGGCACCGGCATTACCGCCTCGCAGATTGCTTCCGCCGAGCCGCTGACAGATGCTCCATGGAGCCTCGAGCCCGGCGCGGCCATAGCACCGTACGAGGTGCCGTCGCGGTTCGAGAAAAGCGTCACGCGGACTCTGAGCAATCCGAGCTTCCAGCCGGGTGTCCAAGGCGCCCGTACCCCCCATCACCTCCTCAACGGCACAATCACTCCTAACGGTCTGCATTACGTCGTCTCATTTGGTGGCGCGCCAGATATCGATCCCGACAAGCACCGACTGGTGATCCATGGGCTGGTGAAGCGGCCGCTGGTCTTCACACTCGAGGCGCTCATACGATATCCCATGGTGACGCGCATAACCTTCCTCGAATGCGGGGGAAACAGCGCGCCACTGTTTTCCCCTGAACCTATCCAGGCCAACGTGCAGGCGCTGCACGGACTTGTCTCGTGCGCCGAGTGGACCGGTGTGAAACTTTCCACTCTCCTCGACGAGACGGGCATTGATCCAGCAGCCAAGTGGTTCATCGCCGAGGGTGCCGACGCGCCTCACTTGAGCCGCAGCGTGCCGCTCAGGAAAGCCTTGGATGACGCCATGATCGCCCTTTACCAGAACGGCGAGCGGCTCATGCCGGCCAACGGCTATCCCATGCGCCTGCTGCTGCCTGGCTACGAAGGCAATATGAACGTCAAGTACCTGCGGCGGATCAAGCTCGTAGAGGAACCGGCCATGAGCGTCTACGAATCCAAGACCTACACGCAGCTACTGCCAAATGGCAAAGCTTACAATTTTTATTTGCTGCAGGAGGTTAAGTCGTTCATCACGCAGCCCTCGCCGGGCATGACCCTGAAGGAGCCCGGGCTCTACGAGATAACCGGCCTCGCCTATTCCGGCACCGGCCGGATCTCGAAGGTGATGGTTTCCGCCGATGGCAGCCAGAGCTGGGCGGAGGCGACGCTGCAGGAGCCGGTGCTGAGCAAGGCCTTCACCCGCTTCCGTATGCCCTGGCGCTGGGATGGCTCTCCCGCAATCTTGCAAAGCCGCGCATGGGACGAGGCTGGCAATGTGCAGCCGACCCGGACCCAGTTCGTCGCCCAGCGCGGCGAGCTAAAGAAGGTCCCGCCCGTGATTGCCGTTCCGAACCAGCACTGCAACGCCATTACAAGCTGGGCCGTCGACAACACGGGGGTGGTCAAACATGTTTACGCGTAAGTTGGAGACCTCTGCCGTCCTGGTAGCGTTTGTGCTGGGTGCGGGCGTCGCGCTGGCTGAAGGACCCAATCTCGGAAAGCCCATCAATGCCGCCGACATGGCGGCGTGGGACATCAGCATTCAACCGGACGGTTCAGGCTTGCCGCCGGGAAGCGGCACGCCCGCTGAAGGCGGCAAGATATTTGCTGGCGGGTGTGCGCAGTGCCACGGCCAGGACGGCAAGGGCACGCCCATTAGCCCAACGCCGCTGGTCGGGGGCGGCCCGATAACCGACATTTCGGCGGCGGCGAAGACCATCGGCAACTTCTGGCCATATCCCACCACCGTGTTCGACTACATCCGGCGTGCGATGCCCTGGCAGCAACCGATGACACTCACCAATGACGAAGTATATGCGTTGACCGCCTACATTTTCGCGTCAAACAAACTAATCGGCGAAAACGACGCAATGGACGCCAAGACGCTGCCGAAAGTGCGGATGCCAAACCGCGACGGGTTTATCATCCGCTTCCCGGACAGGATGTAGCCCGCATCGTACAGGATGGCTCCCGCACGGCTCTCGCTTGAGAGTGTGGTAATGGCCGGGATGGCCTGTATCGCGACGGCGAATGACTGCTCATTGGTGCAATGCTGCCGTCTGTGTGACCGGTCGCAAATGGCCGGGTTGGGTCGAAGGCGGTCATTGGCATCGAGACCCGACGTTTTGAGGATGTTTTTCCTATGAATTTGGATTGTTCCAGATACCATCAGGGATTTTGGCTGCTGCATAATTCATAAGATTTGCGAGCCGCCCGACTGGCGGCCGGCTTTAACGGATTACGCCATTGCCGACCCCGGTCCAACGGGACATTCGTTTCCCTCGCGTTTAAGCAATTCCGTTCCTCTTGATCCTCAATCTGCTTTTGATATGGGGGAGCCTCGCAATTCAACCTCAGCAAGGGTATGATAGAATATGCGTTCGACGATAGCGGCAGCTTTATCAATCACCCTGGCGATTTGCTCGCCTTTCGTCGCTCAGGCAGCGGGACCTGACCCGCGCGTGGACCACGTTGATCGCGTTATCTCGCTCACAAAGGCCTTGGTCAAGGGTGTGGAGCAATGCTTTAACCCATCCCACACCAAGGGCAATGCCGCAGTGAAGAACAGATTAATCAAACTGGAAAAGACAGCTCTGAGCGCGAAATCCAGCCTGACCATTGGTGACGCCCCGAAACTCGCGCAATCGGCGGCTGAACTGAAGGCGGAATGGGAGGAATTTTCTGAGAAAGCGCCCCTTACCGCCCGTTTTCATTGCGACACTCAACGCAGATGCATGGAGCTTGGCTTCGAGGGACATCCAGATTATCCACACTGCCAGCCCGTGAAGGGTGATAAGCATGCCAACGTTCAATACGTTGAGTTTCAGCAACTGTTGCGGTCCATCCCGCAACTCCTAGACGATTTGGCCCCCAAAAGCTGACAGGAATAGGAGAAGCGTGGAGTGTCGTGTAGTGCTGCGATGTGTTGCGCTAGCAGTCTATCAACATAGACTTGTGGCAAGTGTGCACCATTTGGTACCTCAAGATGCAATCTTTTAAATTCGCTTGGGTGCTGCAAATTTCTTGACTTCTGATCCATGGGCCTGCCCCGGTTTGGTGGAGAGTTGAGGGCTTGGGATTAGGATATCGGCCTTGATGTCACTTTGTCCTCCTGTTTCGCGTTATTCTTTGGTTCGACCCCCGGCGGAGCCATTCTTCCGTCCCGACCCGCACGATGGTGCGGCTGTCGCGCGCAGCGGCTGTCAAGGACGGCCCCTTCTTGGGGCCGCCGGAGGGCTTGTCCTTGACGGGCGCAAGCGCGGCGGCAGGCTGGTGTGCGTCGGGATCGACTGCCGTCGCCTGATACTGGCGCTCGTAATCGACCGGCGATCGATAGCCGATTGATGAGTGACGCCGTCGCGGATTGTACCAGCCTTCGATGAACGCGAAGACCGTGCTTTGTGCCTCGGCCGGCGTCCTGAACCGATGCCGCGCGAGCAGCTCGCATTCCAACGTGGCAAAGAAGCTCTCGCACATCGCATTGTCGTAGGCGTCCCCCACCGACCCCATTGATGGACGCACGCCGGCCTCGCGACAGCGCTGGCCGAACTCGATCGATGTGTATTGCTGGACTCAAATGATCGTCGCAACACCTCGAGGGAGAAGTTGCGATGACGAGACATAGGCGGCATTCGGATCGGTCTGGTCGGGCGCCCCTGTTCTCACCAGGTCGTCCGGTGGTGGCAGGACGAGATGAGCAACGACGGTTCTGGGCGGCGATCGCGGCTGGCATGGCGAGTGAGGATGCGGCGCTCAAGGCTGGTATGTCGCAGGCTGTGGGAACACGATTGTTCCGAAAGGTAGGCGGCATGCCACCAGCGATGTTTCGGCGATCAGCGAAGCCGCTGTCCGGGCGGTATCTTTCATTTGCGGAGCGGGAGGAGATCGCCCTTCTTCGCGTTCAAGGCTGCTCCGGGCGGGAGGTTGCGCGCCGGCTCGGGCGAGCCGCTTCAACGATTTCGCGGGAGCTGCGGCGCAATGCTGCGACCCGAAGTGGCGGCCTGGCGTATCGCGCGACGACAGCGCAGTGGCATGCCGAGCGATCTGCTCGCCGCCCCAAGCAGGCCAAGCTTGCGCTTAACACTGCACTGCGAACCTATGTGGAGGAACGATTGGCCGGTGTCGTCGTCGCTCCGGGTGGGTTGCTGTTTCCCGGGCCGGCTGTGCACTGGAGAGGCCGCCGCCATGAGAACCAAAGCCTCGGCGGTGGGCAAGGGCCTGGAGCCCGGAGCAAATCGCTCGCCGCTTGCCGGTCGACTTCCCGGACAATGAGACCATGCGCATCAGCCACGAAACGATTTATCAGGCGCTGTTTGTTCAAAGTCGTAGCGCTTTGCGCCGCGAGCTGACGGCCTGCTTGCGTACCGGGCGGGCGTTGCGAATACCGCGAGCGCGCACCCGCGGCCGAGGAAAAACCTTCATCTCTTCCGAGATAATCGATCAGCAAAAACGTAAAGGCAGCTGATCGCGCCGTGCCAGGCCATTGGGAGGGGGATCTCATCGTGGGCCTCGGCAGTTCCGCGATTGGCACCCTGGTCGAGCGCAAGACGCGCTTCACTCTGCTGTTGCATTTGCCGCGTATGAGCACCGACCATGGCCACGAGGCGCGCGTGAAGAACGGACCCGCACTCGCCGGACTTGGTGCCGATGCGGTATGCGAGGCCATTACCCGAACGATTACCATCTTGCCTGCGCAATTGCGTCGGTCGCTGACTTGGGATCAAGGAGCTGAGATGGCTCAACACGCACGCCTGAAGATCGACGCCGGCATCCAGGTCTATTTCTGTGATCCTCACAGCCCATGGCAGCGCGGCACCAACGAGAACACCAACGGACTACTGCGCCAGTATTTCCCCAAAGGCACCGATCTCAGCCTGCACAGCGCCGACGAGATTGCGGCTGTGGCGGCTGCGCTCAACGCTCGGCCTCGAAAGACGCTGGCTTGGAAAACCCCGGCTGAGGCGCTTGACCAGCTGTTTACATCGGCCATGCTGAGCGGCGCTCAGAACCGACCCCCGTATCTGCACGCGACGTCATCCTGGCTTTGATTGCCGCTTGTCCGCATCCAGATCTAAATTACATTCCTTGGTGAGATCAAAAGGACCATTCCTTCGGAGCCGACCTGTCTTCGGGCAGAGCGCCGCGCGCAGGTCTTGTCCAGGATGCCGCGTGCGGCACCGGCGCGCAGCGCCGGCTCGCCGCGGTCGATCCACAGGCCGTCCGCGATCATCCATTGTCTCAGCGTCTCGACGCCCAGGTGAAGGCCCTGACACGACGCAAGCTTCTCGGCCGCGAACGTGGGACCAAAATCGGGATAGTGTTGCCGGACCAATGCCAGAACGGTGCGCCGGAACGTCTCGCCATGTTGGTGGTTGCTCGGGCGACCGCGTTTGCGGGAACTCAGCGCCGATGCGCCATCAGCAGCGAAAGCACGACGCAGCCGGAAAACCTTGGCGCCGCCCCAGACCCATCAACGCCGCGGTGGCCTCGACTGTGATCCGGCCGTCTGCCAAGTCGATCATGATACGAAGCCGGGTCAGTTCCTGACCGCTCATTTGCACCCTGAACGTCTCGACGACAGCTTGCCTCAGTGACATTTCTATCGGGGACACAGGTGACATTTCTATCGGTGACCTACACGCGCTGACCGCATAAGATCGATCCCGTCAAGTCGGCGCTCTCGCGTTAGTAAGCAAAGCAGACCGTGGTCCTGTTGGCCTGGACCAGACGGCGGTCTCAGTTTCGCGCCTCGTCCTCGGAACTAGGATCGATGCCGAGTTCCTGTCGGACATGGGCGAACTTTTTCGGGTCCACGAGACGGCGGTCTGTCATCATCGCACGCAGGGCCGTTAGACCCGCCTCAGTGAAGAACAGCCGCGGAAAGTGGCCCTCGTTATCAAGCCGCATGAGGCCACGTGTGATCAACCCCTTAGCTGTCGGCGGCCAGTTTCGGGCTTACCAGCGTCAGGACCACCGCGCCAGATCTAGTTGAAAGCCCTCGGCCACGCTCGGCAATGTCGAAAAGAACATGTCCAGTTCGCGGCGAATGTAGTCCCGCTCGCCGGCTGTGAACCCGGCGATCATTCGATCTTGCAACTTACTCATGCACACAACGTAGCACGCCGCGATCGCGGGGCGCAGTCCTGGATGAGGCGATACGCGACGCCACTGTCCGATAATCCGTTAATGGCAAGTCGCCGCGCCGTCCCGCCCCTCCCGCAATAAAGATGGTTAGAAAAGAAAACGAAAACAGGCGGAGCTTTGCCGCGCCGCCTGCGGGGTCTCTTAGGCGGTCTGGAATGCGGCCATCTCGACCGCGGAGCTGCGGCGGCTAACGCTGGCGGATGCTGGCGCTGGCCACCCCCCTTGCCCGAACTAAATCCGCAGGACGCTCAACCGGTCAAAACCACTGTGACGGGGTATCAGGCACTTTTGGCAGGGAGGTTGCAGCAAGGCCGGGATTCGCTCCGCCGTCCGGGACCCGTCGGCCGATCAAGGTAGTTTCCAGCCATTCCGCGCCGATCACGCGCCTACGAGCGCCGGTTCGGTTGCGGCGGCGGATGCGGCGCCGCCGCGGGATGGGCGGCCATTTGTGGATGGAACGGCGGTTGCGGGCGGGGGGCGGGCGGCATGGATGGCGCGAATTGCGGATGCGCGGCGCCGAAATAAGGCGTCGGGGCGGCTATCAGCCGCTGCAATGTAGGCTGGGGCATAGGCATAGGTTGGTGGTAGGCCGGCGGCTGATACGCGGGGCGTGGGGGCGCCTGGGCCGGCCAGGGTTGAGCGAATTGTTGCGGAGCCGGATGGAGAGGCGCGCTCCCCATAGCAGCCGGGCCTGGACCGTAAGTCGGTGCGAAGGCCGGATTGGGTATGGAGTGGGCCGGAACCGGGGGGATGGCCGCGGCTGGGTGCGCGGCGGGCAGGCCGGCTCTCGGGGGAGCGAAGGCCGCTGCGGGTGTGCCCGGATAATTCGCTGGCGGAACCGGATTGCTGCCGGGCGGACGCAGGGCCGGCGGGCGCGCCGAAGAGGGAATGATTCTGAACTGTGGTGGCGCCGGATAAGCCGGCAGGTGCCAGTGAAACCGCCCCGTTGGCTTGGGCACGCGCGGCTGGCGGGCCGACTAGCGTGTGGGTCTGAGTCAGAGGTGCCGAGGGTCCGCCGGACGCCTGAGCGGGGTTGTTGCCGGGCGCGCGCAAGGCTGGCAAACCCGCAGGCGCATGCGCGACCGCGGGTACAGGGGCCCGATCCGGCTGCCGCCGCGGGACTGCGCGCGGGAACGGCGCGGGGACCAGAGAACCGGCCCGGCACCCGTGTTGCGGCCACCGGCGGCGCTCCGTGGTTCTTTGCCGCGCGCAGCGACGGATCGGACCGGGCCGCATTGATGTGCTGCGTCTGCACGGCCGTCGGCGGGACGTGCGGCGCCCGCGCGACGGCTTGTTCCTGCCGCGTCGGCTGCGCGGTGACGCCACCATTGCCGCCGTTGTAGCTGACCCGGTTGATCGTCGTGTTGTTCACCACCGTGCGGTTGTAAACGTTGGTGATATTAACATTCGAAATATTATTTACTGATCGATTGTAGTAAAAGGAACCTTTGTTCCAGTATCCACCGTCGTAGCCGCGGCCGAAATAGCCGCACCCGTCATACGACTCCGCCGTAGAAGCCGATATGCGGGCCCCGAGTAGCCTGCGTTCCAGGCGTAAACTCCGTCTGACCACCCCCAGTAACCGGGAGTCCACAGCAGCCCGATCGCGGGCGGCAGCACCCAAGTGCCGGGTACCCAGTAATACCCGCCATCACCCCAGGCCCAATAACCCGGCGTCCAGATGTAACCGGCGCCCGGTATAGGCGGCTGCTCGTAAATCGGCAGCGGCGGTGGCGCCACTGTGACCGAAAACCCGATCGCGATCTGGGCAGTGGCCGGCTGCAGCGCCACGCCCGCCATCATCGTCATGAACAAAAGACGAACACACCTTGAAGCCGGCATTAGCCTCTCCTGCGTTTAGAACGACCCGAATTCCAGTGAACAGGAGATTGATGACTGCATTGCGGCGGCGTTCTGTCAAAGTGGCGGCGCCCGACGGCCATCGGATGTCGCCCGCTGTGGCTCATAGCCTCCGGTCACCTTAGCCCCCGCTCTGGCGTTGCGAGCGAGAAGCTGCGCCGTTGTCGCGCCGCCAACCGTGCAGGACGAGCAACTCCTGTGAAATAGAACGGCGATCGAACGGCATGGCTGATCCTCCCATCCAGGCAGGAACGGGATTTTAGTGTGGCGGCCGAGGGCCAGCCAGTGGACAACCCAAAATTACCGGGGATAACCGCTGGGCGACGACGCTTTTGCGCGTAGCATGGGGCGCAGGGAAGAAACGGTCGCGTTGTAGTGGCCGCTACCGCTAGCGCGTTTTCCGAAGGTGCCGGCTATGTCCCCCCTTCGGAACAAGAATTCGCCGCCGCGGTAACTGCCGAAAAAGCGGCCTAAGGCTGAAAT
>CAVYXX010000047.1:0-120853 GCA_963772355.1 uncultured Alphaproteobacteria bacterium
AGTAAAACGGCAGCCGCGACGACCAGTGAGAAGGCGACGCCTTCACACGTTCCGCCTCACGACGCCAACTCAATCGCGTCCGCGGTGGGAGGCCGAAGGTGGAGGGCCGCATTCACCTCGCGGCGATTATGACGGCGTCTTCGTATATGTCGGAACCCATCGCGGTGCCATCGAAGATGCCACGCGCCGCGATCCATCGGAAGGTCTCGTCGTAGACCTCTTTGGTGTAAGGCTCAAACACCAGGCGCTCACCAGGTCCCCAGCTTCGCGTATCCATGGTGTCGTGATAACGCACGGGGAATTCGTTTTGATAGTATCGCGTGTAACGGTCGGGCCGAAGATCGATGTCCCGTTGAGCGCGCCGCAATGCCCGGAAGAATTTTCGTAGGTCCTCGGCGTCCGGATCGCCCGTAATCATTGACGCGACCATGAACGTAGTGTCGACGGTCTTGCGAAAGCCCAACTGCTCCGCGAGATAATAAGGACCGTTGAACAACGCCGAGGCCGGCGACACGCCATTCAGCAGATTGTCCAATCGGGCAAACAACATACCTTCGGAAAAGGACAGATTGATCTTTTCGGACGGCAAGTATTGTTCCAGCGCCTGGATGGTCGAATAGTGGCTGCCTGATTGATAGCCGACCGAAATGGGCACGCCAGCAAGATCTTCCGGTCTTCGGATGGGCGAGTCCGCCGCGACGAACACCCCTGACGGTGCGACGGAATAGACGTCCGCATAGAGCCGGCCTTTGCCACGGGACGCCGCGACACCCACCGTCCAGTGACACGCGCAACTCACAGCCGCCTCACGTCCGCGCTCGAATGATTGGAACGCACCGACCCTGTCGCCGCGATCGTGGTGCCCGCCATCGCTGGATTGGATCAGCTCTTGAAAAACGTAGTCGAGGCCCTCGTCCGTGAAGTAGCCCTTTTCCTTGGCAACCCATTCCTGCAGGCGAAAGTGCGGCTCGATGATGAAGGGCGCGTTGACCATGGAAACTCCGAGGGGACGTTTGAATGCGCAAGAGGCAAGCTATGCAATTCTGCGGCCCGAGGCCAATGTCCGATGCTCAGCGCCGGCCGCTCTCGGCGTCTGCTCAGGAAGGAACATCGCATGCCCGTCATCGAAACCGCTCTGACCCGGTTGCTCGGCATCGAGCATCCGATCCTGCTCGCGCCGATGGGCTCGGCTGCGGGCGGTAAGCTCGCGGCGGCCGTCACCAATGCCGGGGGGCTCGGGTTGGTCGGCTCGGGCTATGCCAACGCAGATGCCATCCGCAAGGAATTGTCCGAAGCCGGTAATGCACGCGTGGGCGTCGGGTTCATCCTCTGGGCGCTGGAGAAGAACCCGTCGGCGCTCGACGTGGCGCTCGATGCGAGGCCGGCAGCGGTGATGTTGTCTTTCGGGGATCCCTCGCCTTTCGCCGGCCGAATCAGGGACGCGGGATGCAAGATCATCTGTCAGGTGCAAACCCTGGCGCAAGCGAAGGAGGCCGCCGCCGCGGGTGCCGATATCATCATCGCCCAGGGAAGCGACGCCGGGGGACATTCGGGGACGACGCGCGGAACGATGGGCCTGGTTCCGGCGGTGGTGGATGCTGTCGCCCCAATTCCCGTGGTCGCCGCCGGCGGCATCGCCGATGGTCGAGGCCTCGCCGCCGCACTCGCGCTGGGTGCGGCCGGCGTTTCGATGGGCACACGCTTCACGGCCTCCCGCGAGTCACTGTGGGATCAGGCGATGAAGGCGACGACTCTGGCAGCGGGTGGCGATCAGACCGAGCAGACCCGCGTGTTCGACATCGTGCGCGGCGCGCCGTGGCCGGCGATCTACCCGGGCCGTGCGTTGCGCAACGCGTTCTCGGCCCACTGGAATGGCCATGAGGAGGCACTGGCGGCCGACCAACCGGCCCAGGAAAAAGCCAGGCTGGCGACAGCGGCGGACGATTTCGCCACGCGTGTTGTCTGGGCTGGCGAAGGTGTCGACCTGATCAACGACATCCCGGCGGCGTCCGAGATCATCGAGCGGGTCATCGCCCAAGCAGTGAAGACCCTGACGCAGGGTGCGCAACTGGTGTGTGGGAGCGCGGCGCGTTCAATCTGAAGCGTGTCGCTGCCCGCACCACCAGTGCGGACTGCGCCAAACGCGATAGAGAAAAAAGGGCATCACGCAGCACTCTGGCTTCCTCGGCTCTGCTTTGTCTTGCCGGCTTGACAGGGCGCTGCCTCGGATGGCCCCAACCTTGGGTAGCACAGGGAGGTTTCATGACGGACGGTAGATCTCGACGCCAAAACCCACTCCGAGGTGATGTGGCTGCGGCGGCTGATCGGGGTACATTCAACAGTCGTGTCACCAACCGCCATTTGAGACCGAACGGGCCGAAATCGCGCTGCTTACTGGCCACTGTAGGCCAACCCCCGCGCCCGGGGGGTTACTGAGGCTCCACGGACGCCTCTGGAGGCGCTGACCGCCCGCGCGAGGACTGTACAGGTCCGGCTGGCAGAAATTAGATGCTGCGACGCAGCATTATCATTTGCTCGCTAGAGCTAGACACTGACAAAGATTTTCCATACGCCGTCGGGCTGCCAGACTTCATTCATGGCGAACCGTGCGCGCGCCTCATCTATACGAAGCACATCGCGACGATATCGGTAGAAGAAAGCTGAAACACGATAGTTCGCGATGCAGTGGACATGTACAGGCACGTCTTGCAAATCTGCCATCACAGAGCAGAACTGAGCGAAGTCGCCTTCTGTTGGGTTCTGAAAATCTACCGGGATGTGGATATATGTCATGCCCAAATTGCGGACGCTGGTAGCCTCGTCCGGCAGCGCTTTCTCATGGCTATGAAGCCCGAGATTGACGATGTGGCGAACCCCTAGCGCGCGAATATCAGCCAATTGCTCTTCAGTAGGCTGTCCGGAGGTTGTGACCCGGTCGTCAAGTCGCCGCCAATTGTAGATAGACTCTGGGATCGGCCATTCACGTCACCATGGGATTATTGGACCAGCAGGTTGGACTGTAGCAATTCTCATGGAGCTGAAAAGCAGACGTTGGAACGGAACGGACTTGGCGCCGAGGCTCAGATTGGCCCCGCGTGTGAAGCCGATGCTGACCGGCGCCCCGCGCTGACCCTGAAGGTTGATCGACTGCCCAGCCTTAACGCCGCCTGAGCACTGCCTATCGGCTTCTCGATCAAACCGCCGCCGCCAAATGACCGGATATTGTGCCAAGAGAACCTTGTCCTGCCACTCGATCGGTGCAGTCGGCGGCGATAGGCAGGAAGATCTTGGTTGCGGTGTGAACAGCAGCGGAGGTCTCGGAGTTCGTCGTAACCTAGGCAGAACCGACCAGCGGAGCGAATGCATTGAAGCCCGCGCATGGGCTGGTAGCGGCCCTTGATGCCGCGGTGCCTCAGATGAGCGCGATCGCTTCAATCGCGACGAGCACGCCAGGGATATCAGCGCCGAAGCGAGCCATCGCTCGTGCTGGCTTCGCATCAGGAAAGAATTCCGCGTACGCCTCGTTCATCTCACCGTAGAGGTCCAGACGGGCGAGGAGTAGGTGATCTTCACCACTTGGTCAAGCGAGCTCCCGGCGGCCTTGAGGACGGTCTGGACATAGCGCAGGGCCTGGCGTGTCTGCTCTTGCATCGTATCGCCGACGACTTCGTCGGACTTCCCCCAGGCCTCACAGGTATCTGGCCCGACACCAGCACGAAACCGTTGGCGACGACGGCATGCGAAAACGGAGAATGCGCTGCCGGGTAACCAGGGACGTCGACGTAACGGATCCGCGGGCATGGTGTATTGTGAGCGGCGAGACCGGCTGGCCGGGTCCTTAACCATGCGTAAGACGCATGGCTTGTCCTTATTCGCCACCGCAGGGTTGGGCGCCTACTCCGGCGAGACGGCAATTGGCACTCGGGCAGCCTGATGACCAGGGACGCGCCGGCATGGGGCTGTATATCGCCGTGGAGTATGATTTCGCGGAGTTCGTGCGATCTTGTCTTCCGGTAAGCTGAATTTGCCGATATCCGGGAAATATATCAGCTCGAATATCGATGACGGTAGCTGTAGCTGGGGGGAGCGCCACTAAAAGAAAGCCCCCCTCCTGGGGAGAGGAAGATGGATATTCTTGAGTATACGCGCCAGTTCTGCTCGGGCCTCCAACTCGCCAAGAAGACTAAATATCAGTTTGGCGTCTTGGCCTTTGACCTAGGCGAGATCGGCCCTGATCCCCATCCTCCGAAGTTCGAGTGCGTGACAGCGGCCAACTTTAAAATTGACACGGCTGGCCCTTCAGGGCCGTGGATCGTGCAGAATCAGCACTGGACACCAGTGATGACGCTTGCGGTCGATAAAGACGGAAACTATGCGCGAGAAAAGAAATCGGGTGATTACCGAGTGGGGAGCCACGCTGAAAGTGGCGAAACCATCTGCTCGGAACGCTGGCTCCTGGGCGGCCTTTCTGGATATCTGAAGCCATACTTCAAAGAATACGGCCGTCTTCCCCTCTCAGTTTCGCTATATAGCGTAATGACCCCGTGTTCCCGTTGTAACGCCTATATGCGCAGATACCCAGGTTCCAAGCACACGATCTTAGGTGAACAGACGGTAGGAACGGTCGGGAGATGGTATTTTGCTTATTCACAGAATTACCCTGCCGAGTATCTGACGACGCCGCTGGTGACCGAGCGACGGCAGAACTTGGTTCATCAGGGTGGAACATCTCCAAAGGTTAGTTCTCGGGCTTACATCTGCTCCGCGGACTGCTGGAAAGAACCCGATAGGCGATCGTGAAACGCGATAAACCTGCAACCCTTTGAAAGAAAGACAATAACTGACTGGACGCAACGTCCTTTACGTTGTATATAATATATTATAATGAAATCAACGACCTAAGCAGATCACAGGCCCAGCTTTCCCACCGGTCTTGCGGAGAACTCTATGAAGTCTGCCTCCGCCTGCCAGCGGACGCCTGTTCGGCGGCTGTCGGCGCTAAGGTGCTAGTGACAAGCGCCTAGCCCATGACAATCGCCGCGCGGGTGCTTTCTACTATCGTCTGGATCTCCTCCCGCTCAGTTGCAGGCACAGCGAACTTGTCAAGGGTCTGGTCCAGGTCGTCCATAAAGGCTTGCCATTCCCGGGCGGTTATTTTGAGATGTTGATGTGAAGCAGCCATATCGCGGCCCGTATAGACTTGCGGGCCGCCCGCTGCCCAGCAGAGCATTTCCGTAACAAGATACTTGAACCCGGCCGGCGGCACACGATGATGCGCCTCATCGACAAAGGGGTTCGCGTTCAGCCTTGGATCGACCATGATCCGATCGATGAAATCGTCTATCACGGTTGCAATACTATACACCCCGCCAAGGCGGTCGTAGAGCGAGGCTTTCACAGCTACCGATTGAGTGTCCCCCATCTCTTGTCCTCCGTCGTCCGCTGCATCGTAGCCGGCCGCCGGCATAGCAGAGAACTTCTTTAGCGTATCACGCTAAGGGTTTGGGCTGCCAGCCGTGGCGGCCCGCCGACAGACAGCAGAAACAGCGCGGCGATAGAGCTGATGCCTCGCCTTCTTGGTGTCGCGCAAGCAGGAATGAAAAACCGCGGTATAATATTGTGTTTCGGCGTGCAAATTTGACCCCCTGAGCCGGGGGATCGGCGTCCAAAATTGATCCCCTAAATCCTAGGCTGTTGGGCTGCCCGCTTTGTTTCGAAGCGGGTGGCGGGGGATGCTGGTTGTGGAGACGATTGGCCGGATACGGCGCGAGCATTGGTCAAGGGCAAGTCGATAAGGAGATCGCGCGTGACTTGAAGTCTCCCGCAATACGGTCCGCAAGATCCTGCGCTCGGGCAATTTCGTTTTCCTACGAGCGAGAGGTTCAGCCCCTGCCACGGCTGGGCCGGTGGAAGGCCGATCTGGATCGGCTTCTGACGGCGAACGCCGGCACCTCGGCGCGTGAACGTCTGACCCTGATCCGCCTGTTCGAAGAGTTGCGCTTGCTGGGTTATGACGGCGGCTATGACGCGGTTCGCCGCTATGCGCGGACCTGGAGCCGGGAACACGCGAGTTAGACGGCAGCCGCTTTCGTGCCGTTGTCGTTCGCGCCAGGCGAGGCCTACCAGTTCGACTGGAGCCACGAGATTGTTCTTGTCAGTTCAAAACGCGGCCACCCACACATCGGCCGGCCGAGTGGGCTCTGGGAATGCGGCCTTGCCGAGGTGGTTAGAGGCCCGAGGCCGCGGGCCGGATCAGGCTAATTAAATGACGCCCGTATCGAGAACCTGGCGTCGACAGACCGATGGTCGTCATCGTCACGAGGGGTAGCGACCCAGGTAACCTCGCCTCACATAGGCACCGGGGGGCCCAAACCGCGCGCAGAACCTGCGTCCGACCCCCTCCGTTAAATGACCGGGGGCGCGTTCCCGGGAATTGCTCGATGTCCCCCGCATTTCATACCTGGATAGCGGGCGCGAAGGCGACGATGAAGAAGAAGGCAGCGCCAGCGCCAACGGGCGAAGCGATAGCGATGGACCACGATTTGACTTGGGCCGCTGGATGGCCAGCCCAGCGGCGTGCGGCCGGCCCGTGGACCAGTATACGGTTACTGCGCCGTCATGCCGCCGTCGATCACCAGTTCCGAGCCGGTGACCCAGGATGATTTGTCGGACGCCAGGAACAGCACGCCGTTGGCGATATCCTCGGCGGTGCCGAGCCGGCCCATCGGCGTGCGATCGAGCAGCACCTGGCGCACGGCCGGATCACTGAAGCGCTTCTCGGTCAGCGGCGTATCCGCGTAACCCGGATGCACTGAATTGATCCGGATATTCTCCTTCGCATATTGCAACGCCGCCGACTTGGTGAAGATCGCGATGGCGCCCTTGGCGGCCGAATAGGCCGGCGAGGTGGGGCTGCCGACAATTCCCATGACCGAGGACGTATTAATGATCGACCCGCCGCCCCCTTTGCGCATGGCCGGGATCGCCGTACGGGTGCCTAGGAATACGCCCTTGGCATGAACGCCAAGCTCTCGGTCCCAGATTTCCACCGTGATGTCCTCGACTTTGCCGGGAAAGGAGACACCGGCATTGTTGAACAGGATATCGAGCCGTCCGTGCGCCGCCATCACAGCGTCGACCACCTGCACCCAGTTCTGTTCCGAGGTCACGTCGAGATGTATGTAGCGTGCGTCGTGGCCACCGGCGCGCAGCGCCGCCGCCGCGCGCTCGCCCAGTTCATCGCGGATGTCGGTCAGCACCACCTTGGCGCCCTCGCGCACGAACAGATGCGCCGCCGCGCCGCCGAAGCCCATCAACTCGCCCTCGATCGCAGCCGCCGCGCCTGTCAGCAGCGCTATTTTGTCGCGCAGTCGCATCGTGTCCCCCCATTCCACCGTCGATAGCCGGCATGATGCGCCATTCCACGTCCTGCCTCCATCGCCGCACCGCGGTCCGACTTGAATCGACGCTCGCGCTCTGGCGTGATGCGGGTTAGTCAACGCCCGCGCGCCCATAGCGGCGGCTTGCCCCCGCGA
Source organism: uncultured Alphaproteobacteria bacterium (assembly GCA_963772355.1). Classification (GTDB taxonomy): domain Bacteria; phylum Pseudomonadota; class Alphaproteobacteria; order Acetobacterales; family Acetobacteraceae; genus Rhodopila. Next base: position 7,536 of record CAVYXX010000047.1, read on the forward strand.
CGTTATCGGAACCTCGTCCCATGTCAGGAATGATGGATCGCTTTCCGCCTCCGCAGGACGGCCAGGTGACACTTGCCAATTGGCGGATGAGCCCGTTCAACCGGTGGGGCTTTCAACATGTGCGCGAGATCGTGCCCTCGGCGGACATCGCCAACGATCCGGACGATCTTTGGCGTCTGCCGCCGGTCAATGCGGACCTCAAGGCGCTGACGTTGAATGATGGGCAGGGCGGAAATATCGGCCTCGACACGTTCCTGACCCGCACGCAAACGGACGCGTTCGTGCTGGTGCATCGCGGGCGGGTGCTCTGTGAGCGCTATGCGAATGGCATGGCGCCGACCACGCCGCACATCCTGATGTCGGTATCGAAGTCCATGCTGGGCCTGCTGGCGGGTATACTGGTTGCGAATGGCGTGCTCGACATCGATGCACCGGTCGAGCGCTATGTGCCCGAATTGTGGGGCAGCGCATTCCAGGGCGCCGCGGTGCGCCAGTTGCTGGATATGCGCGTTGGCCTGGCCTTCGATGAGGATTATCTCGCCACCTCCGGCCCGATCGTCCAATACCGCAAGGCGACCAACTGGAACCCGCTGGAACCCGGCGAGACGGTCACCGATTTGCGTGCCTTCTTGCCAACCCTCACCGCGACAAGAGGGCCGCATGGCGGAGCCTTCGACTATGTCTCGCCCTGTACCGACCTGCTCGGTTGGATCATCGAACGCGCGTCCGGGCGACGTTACGCCGATCTTTTTTCGGACTTCCTGTGGATGAAGCTGGGCGCGGCGCGACCTTGCTACATCACGGTGGACCGGCTCGGCGCACCACGTTGCGCGGGTGGATTGTGCATGACGGCGATGGATCTGGCCCGCGTTGGCCAACTCCTGGTCGCGGGCGGCCGGCGTGGTGCCCGCCCGATCGTGCCGGAGGCCTGGATCGACGACATCACAACGGCCGGCGATCCGGACGCGTGGCTGGCAGGACCGTTTACTCCCTATTTCCCCGGCCGGCCGATGCATTACCGCGCGAAATGGTATGTCGAGCGTGGCGCGGAACCCGTGTTGTCCGGCCTCGGCATCCACGGCCAGCATCTATTGGTCGATCGCGCCCGGCAGATCGTGATGGTGAAATTCTCCTCCCAGGCACTGCCCCTGGACGGCGACGCGATCCGCATGACCTATCGGGCGATGGACGCGATACGGGCTTTGCCTCTCAGGGATTGAGCGGCGCGCTTCTCAAGGCGTCGGAACGCCGATGGATTTGAGCCGCGCCTGTGCGCGTTGCACGCGCCTTCAGTCCGTAAGATATGTGCTGACGTCGAGAACAGGGCAATTTGGGTCTGGTCGGCGGTGCGGGCACTGGGTGTTTTGGTACCATCACCGCCAAGCGATTTCACTTCATCCAAGTCAGTGGCGAAGGATTTGTCAGTCACTGCGTAGGGCGGCCCGGGCCGGAACTGGGCATTATTCTCCAGTACGGATGCGGGCATTGCCAGCGCCGAAGCTGCCTATATCGCTGCCCTTGCCGCCATCCCCGACACGCCGGCCAAGAAAGAGGGTATCACCCTGGGACAGGCATCGGCGGCAGCGATCCTCAAAGCGAGGGCTGATGACCACGCCGTCGGGCCTTTCCTGAATAAGAACTGCCCGCCGCCCGAGCTGGAAGTATCAATGCACACCGGGGTTCCCATTCATCGCTTTTGAGACATGGGAAAAAGTCACCCCCTTCTCCTGCGGCTCCTGATTGAGCGAGGAGCGCAGAATGTCGCGCGCCTCGTCCTCCATCGAGCGGCCGTGAACCGCCGCCTGAATACGCAGACGGGATTTCAGGGAGTTGTCCAGGTTGCGGATGGTGATGCTCGCCACGGAATCGCCTCTGTCAGCATTGATGGATTGTAAGCAATGATGGCACATCAATCCAGTGCAACTTCTGGCGCCATCTTGTCCCGCCACCGGGCGAGGGTGACCAATCAGGAAGCGCGACAAAGTCCGTTCACGGTTTCCACCTGCGAGGCCGTGTAATGGCGTGGTGTTTCGGGCATGGCGGAAAAAAGGTGAAGGCGCGGAACGTAGCAAGAATGGCGCCTGACTATCCCAGGGTGTCCCGCCCTCCGTGAAGCCCCGCTGAAGCCCCGACCGATCCGGACTCTCTCGAAAGCGCGCTGCGCCCCGCAACCCCTTGATATCGATGGTAGCGGCGGGCGGATTTGAACCACCGACCAAGGGATTATGATTCCCGTGGCTTGCGCGTCGGCGATGGCGCAGCATCGAGATCGCGGACCGTTCGGTAAAGGCGCTCTTGGTTCAGAGCCTTTGACCGCTTTGGGTAGCTATGTGGTAGCTTTTTCTTTTGGCCTGTCGGGCTGGTCTCTTCTAACGCATTGAAAAAATTGGCGGACCAGACACGATTCGAACGTGCGACCTTCGCCTTCGGAGAGATGTTAGCCTGAGTACCGGTTCAAACCTGATAATGCGGCTCTCGGAGCAGGCGAGGAAGGGTGCGGGCGCGTATGCTGCGCCCGCGGCTGATCGCGATGGTAAATGCCATCGGAGTCACAAATCCGCTCTGAGATGTCGCAATGGCGGATTGTTGGGCTTGTAGAATTGGGGCCTCGTCGATTTTTGTGCTGCATGTCGCCTCAGCTGGAATACGACTCGGCTATGATCGAGCACGTGTGCGGCGTGGACGCCGCCCAGTACGCTGCGAACAAGAACCGCGGCGGCTTGGCGGGCCAGAAAGGCTGGAGGTTCGAGGTTCTCTACGCTGCGTATCGTATCGCAATCGAAGGCAGCGCGGCATGCGCGACTGGCGGAACCGCAAGGGACATTTGGTTCCAAGATCAGGTTGGCGGGTTCGTTGATGACTTGGCAGTATCGATGGCAAGCGCTGCGATTCTCAGCCAAGCAAAGAGCGGTGCCGTGAGCTGGACGGCCGGCTTGCACCCACTAGCCGAGGATTTCCGCTTGCAGGAAATGCTCGACGGAGCCCTTGGCCGTTTGGTCTCCTATGAATTGGTCGTAGCCACGGACGAGGTGGGTGCTTTGATGCGGGAGAGCTGTCCCTCTGATCTCGAGCACGTTGCGGTGCGCGTTTTTCGCGTCGCCGGGGATGACCTGCTGGGACTTTTCGGACGACAGCCAGAACTAGCCACCGCGCTGGATGGGATCAGCCTCCGGTCGCCGCAGGCCATCGTAAGGGAGCAGACTTTTGAGGCGATACTGGGCGCTTGGGTCCACTCCCGGGGTCAGGCCTGTCTCGCGCAAATCCTAACGGACCTTGCCGCCAGACCCGACGCTCTCGTCCGCGTCCCAGGCCCAGACTTCGAGGTCCGAGCAGACGTCGCCGAGGTGCTTAGAGGTGTTCGTGGCTTCACGTGGAAGACCGTCGGCATGCATTTCTACTACGAGGTGGCGGGCCTCCTAAAGGGTTGGGCGGCATTCCTATGCGAATCAGAGGGCTTTCGTGCATTTGAGCAATTCGTTATGGAAAACAAACCAAATCGATGGGATCAGGTTATCCTCGTACTTAGAAAGGAGGGCTGACGTTGTTGCGAAATAGGTTTACCCTCGAAGCTCGAGAACTGGGAAGATTGGTTTTCGGCCTTCTGAATGCCATCGCCGATGCTCGGACCCGTCCAGCGGTGTACCGGGACGCAATGACCGAACTTGGCCGGCTTCTGGGTGCATCGCTTGGTCGCCAGCATCCGCTCCGTGATCGAACCGTTTGTGTGGCGTTCACTGTCGAGGACGCAGATTATCTTGCCCGGACTCGATCGCGTCACTGGAAGCGACCGGAGCAAGGGTAACGCTTGCTTGCTTTTGGAACCGGCGCGACAAGCCCTTCGACGTTGATTGGCTCGACATCGCTCCCATCGTGCAGGAATACCTCGAGCCGCTACCGGCGAAAATTGATCACCTTGTGGTTCTAAAATCCATCATCTCCGGCGCCTGCGTCGTGCGGACTAACCTTCTACGTCTGCCGACTCCGCGCATCCACAAGTGATCCACATAGTTGCCCCGGTTATGTTGTCCGGCGCAGAACAAAGGCTCGCTAAGGAACTTCCGCCGGACCTAGTCGCACGCTTTAAATTCTTGACTTTTGCCAAGGACACCGAGAAGACCGACGACGGCAACGTGGTCCCCGGTATTGGTGGAGAGATCTACGAGCGACTGGGCCTCGGCGACGAAACCGAGAAGAACCGAATTATGCCACGGCTCGTAAGGACGAATCTCCGCTGCCATCCCATGAGGCCCGGCCGGGAATGCGCGGGACAAGGTCCGGACATTTTCCGCTCTGTGCGCTAAGCGTCGCAACCCCATTCGCAGCAGGGTGCTGCCACTTCACTAGCAACACACAATCACACCGGTGGAGTGGCGGATTTGCACCGACCCTGACCTCTCGAAGTCAGATGCTTCGCCACAATGTCAAATTTAGGGTGCCAGCAAGTTCTGCGCCGTGCTCACATGCCACCGGCCCCCTCGCGGCGCGGGCCGCGGCTGTTGCACAATTCGCTTTCCACCCCCCGGATACCGCTCGGGAGAATGCGGCATGGGCACAACAGCCCGAAAAGCGTTCTAGCGGGTCCGCATTGGGTCCGCGCGTACGACCGCCTATCCGCCAAACTTTGAGAACCATCCTTTATTCCCATTTGATATCAATGAATTACTTGGCCGTCCCTAGCGCGATTCGATCGCACGGCCCCAAGATAATTTAGTGTCGGCACGATCGCGGGTCGAAGAACCGGCCCCGGCTCCGCAAGGGTCCGCAAGGCCACCACCTTTGACCGCCTCCCCTGATCCCGTCAGCGCCGTCTCAGGCCCGCGCTGACCTATGCAAGAAGGATGCTCACTCCTCCCCAAGCCTACGACTCCGCCCGGACACAACGACACGACAATCGGCCGCGCGCCACGTCCCGCACCGGAGTGGCAGACGGATCAGGGGGCACGTCACCATGACCGGCCTGGATCAGCACCGGAAGGCATTCGACGATCCGAGCCCTGATGTGGGAGGTGCGGTTTGGGGGAGCCACACCCGCCACCCGGGAATCAATTGGGGGTAGGAATGGGGGTAGAAAAATCAGCATTAAAATATTATCCAAGAAATTCAATATCATATTTGCATTACCTGGCGGAGAGGCAGGGATTCGAACCCTGGGTACCCGCAAGGGCACAACGGTTTTCGAGACCGCCCCGATCGACCGCTCCGGCACCTCTCCTGATGTCCACAAGCGCATGGTCGTGTGGGAGGCGTCACCTACCCGGGAACGGCCTCTGCACGCAAGCCTTGGCAGTGCGGCGCGGGCCGAGATGTGGGCGTCGAGAGCACTGTCTCCGGCTTGGACTTCATCGAGAGATACCTTAATCGCCCTACGAAAGCCGTTGCCGGGTGCATCACGTTCCGGCAGCGAGTGGATCAGGTTGGAAAAGCAATGGCGGCCGACGCACCTCCTGATTGTGTTCATTGTGGCCGCCCATCAATCGCGCTATTGAGCCGAACATTATGCGCGCACAAACTCCATGACCCCTGGCATCGTCATCTTTCCCGGTATTAATAGGGAGCGCGATATGGCGATCGCGCTCGAAGCCTCGTTCGGCGCGCGGCCGAAAATGATCTGGCATAAGGATACCGACGTCTCCGGCGTCGACCTGATTGTCATCCCTGGCGGCTTCAGCTTCGGCGACTATTTGCGCTGTGGTGCGATGGCGGCGCATTCCCCTATCATGCGCGCCGTTCACGACCACGCGGCGCGGGGTGGCTATGTGCTTGGGGTGTGCAACGGCTTTCAGATTTTGACCGAGGTCGGAATGCTGCCCGGGGCTCTGTTACGCAACGCCTCGCTGCGGTTTCTGGCGATGGACTGTCACCTTCGTGTGGAACGCGCCGATACCGCCTTCACCCGGCGCTACCAGCGGGGCCAGACGTTTAGGAGTGTGCTGGCGCATGGCGACGGCAACTACTTCGCGGACGACGCGACGCTGGATCGGTTGGAGGGCGAGAATCTGGTCGCCCTGCGTTACGCCTCCAAAGCGGGCGACGTGACGCCGGGGGCGAACCCGAACGGCAGCGCCCGCGCCATCGCCGGGATCCTGAGCATGAACCTGCGGGTGCTTGGGCTGATGCCGCATCCCGAAGACCTGGTCGACCCGCTAATGGGCGGCACCGACGGGAAGCCGCTGTTCGACGCGCTCGCGGCGGCGTAGACCCCAACCTGTGAGCGCAATCGTAAACGAGTCTCTCGCCCGAAGCTTCGGCCTCAGTGCCGAAGAATATGGCCGCGTCCTGACCATCCTGGGGCGAACCCCGAGCTTCACGGAGCTTGGCGTGTTCAGCGTCATGTGGTCGGAACATTGCAGCTATAAATCGTCACGGGTGTGGCTGAGGCAGTTGCCGACCAAGGCGCCGTGGGTGATCCATGGGCCGGGAGAGAATGCGGGCGTTGTGGATATTGGCGATGGGTTGGCCGCCGTCTTCAAGATGGAAAGTCATAACCACCCGAGCTTCATCGAGCCTTACCAGGGTGCGGCAACCGGGGTTGGCGGGATCCTGCGCGATGTATTCACCATGGGTGCGAGGCCGATTGCCAATCTGAATGCCCTGCGTTTCGGACGACCGGGAAATCCGCGCACCAAACGCATCGTCGATGGGGTGGTGCGGGGCATCGGCGGTTATGGCAACTGCGTCGGGGTTCCCACGGTGGGCGGCGAGGTGAGCTTCCACGCAGCTTACGATGGCAACCCGCTGGTCAACGCGATGACGGTTGGCATCGCGCGTAAGGACCGGATTTTTCTCAGCGCCGCCGCTGGTATCGGCAACCCGGTGGTCTATGTCGGGTCCAAGACCGGCCGGGATGGCATCCATGGCGCGACGATGGCCTCGACCGAGTTCGCCGCCGATTCGGAGGACAAGCGCCCGACGGTGCAGGTCGGCGACCCGTTTACCGAAAAGCTGCTGATCGAGGCGTGCCTCGAACTGATGGCCACCGATGCGATCGTCGCGATCCAGGATATGGGGGCGGCCGGGCTAACGAGTTCCTCGGTGGAGATGGCCGATAAGGGTGGTGTCGGCATAGAGCTTAATCTGGACCACGTGCCGGCGCGCGAGACCGGCATGACGGCCTACGAGTTCATGCTTTCCGAAAGCCAGGAGCGCATGCTGATGGTGCTGCGCCCGGATCGCGAACAGCTTGCTCGCAACATCTTTTCGAAGTGGGACCTGGATTTCTCGGTCATTGGGCGAATCACCGATACCGGGCGTCTGGTGATCCGCCATCACGGAGTTGTCGAGGCCGACATTCGGTTGGCGCCACTGAACGAGCAGGCGCCGCTCTACACCCGCCCCACCGTCGATACCCGCAAATCGGAAAAGCTCAATCCGGCTCGAATCGAGGACCGCGTGGGTCTAACGCGTGCCCTTGAGACACTGGTCAGTTGTCCGGATCTGTGTTCGCGCGCTTGGGTGTGGGACCAGTATGACAGCACGGTTGGTGGGCAGACGGTCAAGCGCCCCGGTGCGGCCGACGCGGCGGTAGTGAAGCTTGAGGGTCTGAAGCGAGCATTGGCACTGACGACCGATTGCACGCCACGGTATTGTCTCGCCGATCCGGAGACGGGGGGCGCGCAGGCCGTGGCCGAAGCCTGGCGCAACCTGACGGCGGTCGGCGCCCGCCCCTTGGCGATTACCGACAACATGAATTTCGGCAACCCCGAAAAACCGGAGATAATGGGGCAATTTGCCGCCGCAATCCGTGGCATGGCCGCCGCATGCGAGGCCTTGGACTTCCCTGTCGTGTCCGGCAATGTGAGCCTCTATAACGAGACCGAAGGCAAAGCGATCCTGCCGACGCCAGCGATCGGCGGCCTCGGCGTGCTGGACGATGCCTCGTTGGCGGTTGGGCTGGCGCTACCGCCCTGGCTGGACATCGTGCTGATCGGCACAACGACAGGATGGCTCGGTCAATCGCTGTGGCTGCGTGAGATCGCCGGGCGTGAGGACGGGGCGCCTCCATCGGTGGATCTGGCGGTGGAAAAGGCGAATGGCGATTTCGTCCGTCAGCATATTCTGAACGGCACGATCCGGGCATGCCATGATGTGTCGGATGGTGGGGTGTTGGTCGCGCTGGCGGAGATGGCTATGGCGAGCGGCATCGGGGCGCGCATGATGACGCATCCGCGCGACATTCCGGGCCACGCGTTCTGGTTTGGCGAGGATCAGGGGCGCTATCTGCTCGCCGTGCCGGACCATTCCGCCTTCGTGCGCATTGCTGAAGCGGCCGGGATACCGGCTGTGCGCCTCGGTACCTCCGGCGGGCAGGATTTGACACTGCCGGATGGCGGCTCAATATCGATTGCTGCCCTGCGAGCGGCGCATGAACGCTTCTTCCCGTCCTGGATGGACGGGACCACCCCGTAGAAGGAGCAGACCCCGATGGCGATGGCGGCCAATGAGATCGAGGCCCTGATCAAGGCGGCGCTTCCTGACGCCAGGATCACAGTGGAAGACTTGGCCGGCGACGGCGACCACTACGCCGCGAACGTCGTCAGTGAACAGTTTCGGGGACTTTCCCGGGTCCGCCAGCATCAGATTGTGTATGCGGCCCTGCGAGGGCGGATGGGCGGAGAACTTCACGCTCTTGCATTACAGACCTCCGCACCCGAATAATGGGATCAGAAGGAGTTTAACATCATGGCCGACACGATTTCCGAGCGTATCCAGGGGGACATCACCGCAAATGATGTGATGCTCTATATGAAGGGCACCCCGATATTTCCGCAGTGCGGGTTCTCGGCGCGGGTGATCCAGATCCTGACCCACATGGGCGTCCCATTCCAGTCTGCCAACGTGCTGGAAGATGCCGAGCTTCGGGACGGCATCAAGAGCTTTTCGCAGTGGCCGACCATCCCTCAGCTTTACGTCAAGGGGGAGTTCGTCGGCGGGTGCGACATCATCAGCGAGATGTTCCAGAGCGGCGAGTTGGAGACGTTGCTGAAGGAGCAGGGCGTCCCTGTGAAGGCTTAGCCGTTAACCGGATCTTCACCTCGGCAAGGTAGGGCGGTGGCCTCCTGCCGAGGTGAGTGTCCGTGCACGTCGCCGTTGTTATACCCGCCTTCAACATAGCGAGTTTTCTTCCGACCGCCGTACAGTCAGTGCTGGAGCAAACCCACCGGGACTGGTCCCTGGTGATTGTGGACGACGGCTCCACGGATGCGACAGTCGCGGTTGGGGCGCGCTTCGAAGACGAGCGCGTCCGATTGATCAGACGGTCGAATTCCGGAGTATCGGCCGCTCGTAATGCGGGCATCGCGGCAGTTTTGGCTGGGCAGATGGGGTCGCCGTCTATCGAGGGGCTGCCTGATGCATTGATGTTTCTGGACGGCGATGATTGGCTTGCCCCCGCCGCGCTGGGTCTGTTGGCCGAAGCCCTGGAGAACGCCCCCTGGGCTGCCGCAGCCGTGGGACGCTACGCCCGGGTCGACTTCGAATGCCGTTGCCCGCCTCTCCCCGGCCCCGGCGCGGGGATGTTTGCTGGAGCGGCTGCTGACCCGCAACCTGTTCGCCAACGGCGGGCATGTGCTGATCCGGCGCGAACCCATCGAGGTCGCCGGCGACTTCCGCAGCGACCTCGTGTATGGCGAGGATTGGGAATACTGGACGCGATTGGCTGCTGTGGGGGAGTTCGTGTCGGTCCCATCCCGTTCTCCTTTGCTATTCGTACGGGAACATCTCGCCGGCGCTTACTTGTCCAGGGCGACCGACCCGGGCGCTTATCGTCCCGCGCTAAAGGCGATCTACGGCAACCCCGGCCTCGCCGAGCGCTTGGGGACGGCGCGTCTGGCCGCCCTGGGGCGGCGCGCGGAAGCGGAGATGGCGTGGACGGTTGGGCGGGAATTGGTTAGGCAGGGGCGTCAACGTGAAGGACTGCGCTGGCTGGGGCGGTCGTTTCGCAAGGCTCCCAGTCTAAACCGCCTGATACTGATGGGGTTGTCCAGACTGCGCTCCGGGCCGTTCCGCCCTTACCGGACGGCGACCTGACAGCGATTTTCTCAAAGCTATCACCCGTGTGATTGACACTCGCGTGTGTGATTGACACTCGCGTGAGATTATGTGCCAACTATACCGTGCAATCGAATTTTGGCTAGCCTTTCTGCGCTTCCCGCTCGGGTGCCTGAGGAGAACCAAAGACCCGGTTGTCTACAGCATCGCGTGATTTTACTCGATGCCTGGGCGGAGAAGTAAGCAGACATGGCTACCGGCACGGTCAAGTGGTTCAATACCACGAAGGGATATGGATTTATCATGCCGCAAGATGGCGGCAAGGATGTGTTCGTCCACATCACGGCGGTTCAGGCCGCTGGTCTTCGTGGATTGGACGAAGGGCAAAAAGTCACGTTTGAAGTCGCGATGGAGCGTGGGAAGTCCACTGCGACGAACCTGAAGCCGGTTTAGGCTTTGGGCAGGGCGGCGCGTTCGAAGCGACGCGCGGACCGGGCTAAGCGGCCGGTTGGTGGGACAGCCGGTCGTAATTCTGAGGAGGATAAACCATGGCCGTCGGAACGGTTAAATGGTTCAACGCGACCAAGGGCTACGGCTTCATTATGCCGCAGGACGGCGGCAAGGACGTTTTCGTGCACATCACGGCGGTTCAGGCCGCCGGCCTTAAGGGCCTGAACGATGGCCAAAAGGTCAGCTATGAAGTGGCGATGGAACGTGGCAAGGCCGCGGCAACAAATCTGAAGCTGGCCTGAGCTTCAGGTCTCCCTCCCAGGGGGTCGCTGGCCCCGTTTAAGGCGGCGCCGAACCTCCCGCTCGGCCCAGCCTTTCGATACAAAAAAGCGATCCGGTGCATGTTTTCTCTCATTGACCTCCAGCAAGCGGCGGATCTGGTGCACGCCCACCTGCCCGCTACGCCACAAATATGGTGGCCGTTGCTGAGCGCGCGCACCGGCGCGGAGGTCTGGGTTAAACACGAAAATCACCTCCCTACCGGCGCCTTCAAGGTTCGCGGCGGGGTATTGTTCGCCAGCCACCAACCGGCCGGCGGGCGCCTCATCTCCGCCACTCGCGGCAACCATGGCCAATCGCTGGCCTGGGCGGGGCGCCACTTCGATCTTCCGGTCACGATTGTCGTCCCGTTCGGCAACAGCGCGGAGAAGAACGCCGCGATGTCCGCGCTGGGCGCCAACCTGATCGAGCATGGCGTGGATTTTGAGGAAGCCCGCGACGAAGCGCACCGGCTTGCCGCGACCGAGGGTCTGGTGTTCGTCCCATCCTTCGCGCCTGACCTGGTCAAGGGCGTTGCCAGTTATGCGCTGGAGTTGTTCCAGGCGGAGCCGGCGCTCGATGCCGTGTACGTGCCGGTGGGGCTTGGATCGGGCATCTGTGGCGCCATCCTGGCGCGCGACCTGCTCGGCCTGACGACACAGGTGATCGGAGTTCAAAGCACCGGAGCCGACTGCTACGCCCGATCCTTTGCCGCTGGTCACCTCGTGGCGGGCAACCGGGCGGACACCAAGGCCGACGGCATCGCCGTGCGGCAACCCGATCCGGAGGCGCTACGAATTATCCTCGGGGGCGCGGAACGCATCGTGACCGTGACGGACGCAGAGATAGCAGAGGCAATCCGCGCGTACTGGACCGACACTCACAATCTGATCGAAGGCGCCGGTGCGGCCCCCCTGGCGGCGCTGATTCAAGAGACCGAAGTGATGCGCGGGAAGCGCGTGGCGCTGATCGCGAGCGGCGGCAATATTGACCTGGCGCTGTTTCGGTCATGGGTCGCGTGACGCGTACACAACGGTAGCGTTTCGTTACCTGAAAGTGCTAGCATTTGCGCCTGTTCCCATTATGCTATCCAGGGGAGACAGGGCGTGCGAAAGGTAGGCGTGCGCCGTGCTGGGCTTTCCCGGATATTCAATTTGGGAACCTGTAAGATGACACGCGCGATGTCCGGCCTCGGTGTTGTATCGGTTCTTGCGCTCGGTGCATGCGCGGTTGCTCCGCCGCAGGGTCCGAGCGTCATGGCACTGCCGGCACAGGGTAAAAGCTTCGAGGCATTCCAGCAGGACGATATGGCGTGTCGCGGCTATGCCACGCAGCAAACCGGAGGCGCGTCGGCGGCGCAGGCGGCGAACAACAGCGCGGTCGGCAGTGCGCTGCTCGGGACGGCGCTAGGCGCTGGCGTCGGGGCGGCGCTTGGGTCGGTCGGTGGCGCGTTGGGGGCGGGTGCGGCTATCGGTGGTGCGACCGGCCTTCTTGCGGGCAGCGCGATCGGCGCGGGTAACGCTCAGGCGTCGGGCGGAAATGTGCAGGCGCGTTATGATACCGCTTATACTCAGTGCATGTACTCCAGGGGCGACTCTGTGCAGGGGGCGCCCAGCGGCTATGCCGCGGGTTATGGCTATGGTCCCGCTTATCCCGCTTACTATCCCGCGCCCTACTATGGTCCCGGCTATTTCGGCCCCACGGTCGTGGTGGGCGGCGGTTGGGGATGGGGTCGCGGTTACTATGGTGGCTGGCATCGCCACTGGTGAGGGGTCGGACTAACCGTCGTTACGCTTCGTTCGGAGGCGATAATCCGGGGGCTTTCCTAACGCATGTATCCGTCGATCTCGTCCTGGGCCCAGGCGGTGACCTGCTCGATCGTCTGGCCATCGCGAAGACGAGCGAACATCTGGTTGTGTACACCGCGACTGTAGATCTGCACAGCGACATCAGGAGCCGCTTCGGATGCTGCGAGAGATGGTTTCTGTCCGCTGGCCGGCCGTAGTGGATAATTGAAGACGGTGCCTTTCGGCGGCTCGACTTCTTCCCAGATCTTGAAGTCGTTAAGTTTAGCGTAAGGTGGCAGGTCGAAGCCGCTGCTGGCGTTACAACGCGCCTCCACATTTTCCCTTTGCATCAGGAACTCAAGGAGTTCCTTACCCGCAGCTTGGTTGGGACTGAAGTCATACACACCCCAGAAGAAGCTTAACGTTGGCAAGAAGCGGCCTTTAGGGCCGGCCGGCGCGGGAAATGTCCAGCAGTCGGCGGCGACAGCCAGGTTGTCGCGCTTCGCGACGGCCCAGGCAGAGGGCGGATTGAAGATCAACGCTGTCTTGCCCGAGATTAACGCGCGGTTGTTCGACGCATCGTCGAAACTGACCGCATCAGACGGGTAGAATTTTACCAACCTTTGGGCGTATTCCAACGCTCGGCGTGTGCTGTCGGACTTGAGCTGTGACTTGCCCTCGGCATCGATCAGCGCGCCGCCGAACGCCGCGAAGATCGCACCATGCGCGTCCGTGCCGTCAGTGTTCAGCGTGCCGCTGCCCATGCCCATGGCAAAGGTCATGTTATCCTTGGCGGCGAGCTCGGCGTATTTCAGGAACGTCTCCCAGGTCCAATTGTCCTGCAGGGTGTTCTTCTCATCCTTGGCCGGATACATCGCCTGGATGTCCAGGCCGTGTTTGTTGAACCAGCTGATGCGTGCGCAGGGCGGCTTCGTCTGCGTGCCGCTGCTCGTCGGCACGGCCGACCAATGTCCCTTGATGTGGGCGAGGTAGGAGCAAACCTCGTTCACCTCGCCATGGGCGGCGATGAGCCGCTGCATCACGTCGTCCACCGGGGTCAGATGGTCCTCGTAGTTGTGCACGTCCCAGCTGAAGAAGGTCATCACATCGTGGCCGGCCTTGGCCTGGGTTTCGGCCGCGGGGGTCAGCGCGAGCTTGCCGCCGGAACTGGTGATAAAGTCGGCGTTGACTTCAACCTTGTTCTTGTCGGCCCAGATATTGACTTGTTTCTGCATAGTCGTTGGCGCCGGGGACCCAGTGGTCCCAAAAGCCGACGTTCAATTTGCCGGCGGCGCCGGCGGTGCGGATATGAACCAAGGGAAGCACGGCAGCGGCCGCACTCAGTTTGACGGCTTTGCGGCGTGAAACCGCCCACGGCTTCGACATAAGTGGTCTCCCTGAGTGAAGCTGGGGCCCCATTCGTTAGGGTATAGCAGACAGGTAGGGGACTTAATGGGCGCGCTTGGTGGGTAGCGGGGATTCGGTTAACGACCGCAAAGGCGGTCGATGTCGTTCTGCACGACCACCTCGAACAGGGCCTCCCGGAGCGGTGGGCGAGGACACTTTCGCGAAGGGATGCTCGAGACGTGAGGGCGGCGAAGCGCGCGCAAGCGTCCTCGGACCGAGGCCCGCCAGGGAGCATGCGAATGCCGGTTACTATAAGGTAACATATTTATTGGCACTGAATATCAAAGCGGACATCCACAAGCCCGGCGTGTCCGTCCGTCGTTCCCCGGCGGGAGCACCATCCCACGCGGGCGATCGTGGTCCGAGCATCGTGCCGGTGCCGCTGTTATGAGGGCAGCGGTGCCGGGAGCGCGCCTGCCCGGCCTGCCCGAGCGTCGACAGGGGTATTGCCAACGGCAACCGTCGACCTTCGAGAACATTGGAGAGGCGGTTGCAATGACCGTGCATGCCGGTGGGCGTCGTCAGGCGGATCATTCCATTGCCTTTCGGGCGGGTGTCGGCAGGCGGGTGGCTGTAAACGGCGGCAGCCTCGGGGTGCGCGGGTTCAGAGCCCCGCACCCCAGCGGTATTGCACCACGATTCCGAAGAGGTCGTAGTTGTTGTTAGTGCGGGCGGAGACGCCGGTACTCGCAAAGAGCTTGAGTGAGTAGCTTACGGCTCAGCGGCAGGGAAAACGTGGCGCCCAGGCGCCAGTTGCGCTGCAGGTCTTGGTTTCCCGTGCCGTCGACGGTCGTTGAACCGCCGGTCCAATACTGCCCGTCGAGTGAGCCCCAGAGGCCGGCGCCGAAATCATAGATGGCGTGGGCTTGGCCGGAGAAGATCGGGTCCTGCGAGCGGGTGTGGCCGTTGAGGAAGTTGGTGTTCTCGGTGAAGAAGGTGGGACCGGCGGAGAGTTCGACGGTGAGCGGGCGAAATGCCTTGGAGGCGCCGAGTTCGGGGCGGATGGACCAACGGTTAGTGCCAAGGTTCACAAGCCGAGAGGAATTGGTACTGGCCGGTGGGCACGGTGACGGTGAGGCTGGCGCCAAGGATGAGGTCCTGCTGGTAGTTACGGAATTCCTGCAGATCCATCGCCGGGGCACCGTAGAAGTTGACGGAGCCCTTGACGCTTGTGTCGATGAGGCCATTGACGGAGCGCTGAACCGGTTGGCCAGCGAAGACTGCATTGCCGCCGAGCCAGCTATAGGGTGCAACGACGTTGACCTTGGCGGACTGACCCCAGAGATCGAAGACGTGGCCATAGCCGAGCAGGGCGCTAGAGGTCGTGAGGTGCGAATTGGTAAGGGGGAGAGAGGGGTTGGTCGGGAGGCTGCCCTGGGTGAACGCGTAGCCGACGCCGAGGAAGTTCACGCCGATTGGCGCGTTGGAATAGGCGCGCGGCTCGATATCCTGAGCTCGTGCGGCGGTCGCTGCGACAAGAAGCAGTGGGAGGAGGACAAGAGGCCAGGGCGTTTGACGGCGATGCATTCGTCTGGCTGCGGTTCCGCGAACGATCAGTGCCCCGGTGTCACGGGTTGACCAACTCCTTCGGATCGATAACAGCGTCGTGATCGTGGTGTTGCTCGCCGGCACGGATGAATTCCCGTTAACACAGAAGTCGCGCTCCCGACCACCGCCCGGGTCAGGAAGCGACACCACAGGCGGCCCCCGGCCTCGACCGCCCTTCGGGCGAGGTCTTCTACGCTGCGCATGAGCATACGCCGAAAGCTGGCGTTGCGGCTGAGATCGACCAGTGTTAGCCATTGGCACGGCGCTAAGCGGCCCTCGCCATCGCGACAACGGGCATCGAGCTGCCGGCGACCCTCGATGATCACCCGCAGCGGACACAGCCACGCTGTAGAACAGCAGCGCACTTCAGGCTACGTAGCAGTGGCTATCACGCTGGTTGACCGGCCCGTGGCCCGCGGTGCTCGGCTCGGTTGCCTGCGACGGGGACGGCGCGCTCGGTACAGCGCGAGGGCGACCCGGCCGGGGGTTGCGGCCGCAGCCTCCGACGGGAGGGGCGCGCCGCAGCCATCGGGTCGATCGAATCGCGTCACACTTGTAACTCCCAGCGTTCGATGTCGCGGTGCCAACTTGGCTCATGACCAACAGCGAGCGATCGGCAGCGATGGGGTCGCGCTTCAGCCCGAACGCCCGGGAGCTCGTCCAACTCGGAGGTAACAACGACCATGGCTAAATTACCTGAAAACGACCGGAACGGCGGACTCGCAATGCACACGCCACCGATTGTGTCGCCGCAAGCCTGGGAGGCTGCGCGCCAGCAGTTGCTCGTGAAGGAGAAGGCCCAGATGCGGGCCCATGACGCGTTGGCCGCCGAACGCCGGCGGATGCCGTGGATGGCGGTTGAGCGGGCGTACGCGTTCGAGGGGCCGAAGGGCACGGCGAGCCTGCTCGACCTGTTCGAAGGCCGGCGTCAACTGATCATCTACCGAGCCTTCTTCGAGCCCGGGGTGATGGGCTGGCCCGAACATGGCTGCCGCGGCTGCTCCCTCGGGGCCGACCAGGTCGCCCACCTCGCCCACCTGAATGCACGTGACACGACCCTCGTGTATGCCTCGTGCGCACCACAGGCGGACATCGCGCGCCTGAAGGCGCGGATGGGCTGGGAGATGCCCTGGTACACCATCACCGACAGCTTCGACGCCGACTTCGGCGTGGATGAGTGGCACGGCCATAATGTGTTCTTCCGCGACGGTGAGCGCGTGTTTCGCACCTATTTCATCAACAACCGCGGCGACGAGGCGATGGGGAGCACCTGGAGCTACCTCGACGCGACGCCGCTCGGCCGCCAGGAGACGTGGGAAGACTCGCCGCAGGGCTACCCCCAGAGCCCGCCCTATAAATGGTGGAACTGGCACGACAATTACCTCGCGGGGGCGTCCCCCGATGCGAAGTGGGTCGAGGTGTCGGACGCGGGTGAGGCCGCCTTCCGGAAACGCGACGCAGACACGAAAGCATAGCCGAGGGCCTGTCACGCCAACTCGACCCGGCCGTGGTGATGACGAGGGCGCCGCAGCGCTCCTCGTCGTTGGCCCGGTACGCCCTGCTAGGTGGCCAACAAACGTGAAACCCAGTCAGATACAGCTTCACCGCTGCTCATGTGAGTTTCAACCAAGCCATCAATCATAAAGGTCGGCGATGTATGGATCCCGTTCTGGCGCGCGTATTTACAATGCCATTTGATCTCGCGATCTAGGTTCGGGATGGCAAAAGCGTCGGCTAACCTCAAGCCGCTATAAGCTTCGACCCGCGCGATGATGTCGCTGGGCGTGGCATCCATGTTTGGGCCGGTACAATGGCTGGTGAACTCAAATTCTTCTCGATGTGCCGCGACCGCCGCTATCGTGGCCTTTGCCGCCTTCTTGCCTGCCGGCAGCGTGGATGCCGCGAGAATGCAACGGACGATGACGCCGGAATACATGTGCCATGGCTGCGACTGCAGACGGATTTTGATGGTGATCCTGTCTTCGCCGGCTAACGCGAGCGTCTCGTCAAGCTTGCCAAATGCTCTTGCGGAGAACGGGCAGGTCGGCTCCAGAAATATTTCGAACAGGCGCGGACCGTGCCCCCAAGTCAAGGGATCGGCCCTCCATGTTACTGTCTCGCTCATACACTCCATCCGACTTTATGAAACCAAGTATAGCATTGCCTGGGCGTGGGAACGCTTAGGGTGGCCCGTATATCTGCCGGTGTCGGCCAAGGCTTTCGAGCCTCGAGCCTCTCTTGTCCGGGGTGTGGCGAGGAAAAGAGAGGCAAGAGGTTGCCGGCCAGTCTTGACCGTGATCGTTGAGGTTGATCCACACTTCAGCGTTCGATCATGGCCTAAGCTTTGATCGCGTGATTCACGCCTTCCGACTGGATCAGCCTCAGGCATTCACGCTCGAATCACAGCCCTTCGAACAGCACAGTGGTGATGTAACGTTCGGCAAAGGATGGGATGATCACCACGATCCGCTTGCTGGCGAATTCCGGGCGCTTCGCCACCTGCAGAGCGGCTGCCAGGGCGGCGCCGGAGGAGATACCGCCAGGGATGCCCTCGGTTCGAGCGAGACGGCGCGAGGCGGCGAGAGATTCCTCGTTGGTGACCTGGAGCACCTCGTCAATCGCTTCAGTGTTCAGGATCTCCGGCACGAAACCGGCGCCGATACCCTGGATCGGGTGCGGCCCAGGCTTGCCGCCGGACAGCACTGGGCTGGCAGTTGGCTCGACTGCGAACATCTTCAGGCTCGGGCGCCGGGGCTTCAGAGCCTGCGCCACGCCGGTCAGCGTTCCACCGGTGCCGACGCCGGAGATGATGGCATCTACCTCACCATTGGTGTCGTACCAGATTTCCTCCGCGGTGGTCTTCACGTGGATTGCCGGGTTCGACGGGTTGCCGAACTGGTTCGGGATAATCGCTCCGGGAGTGGCTTGCAGCAGTTCTTTGGCGCGGGCGACGGCGCCGCTCATGCCCTTCTCCCGTGGGGTCAGTTCCAGTTCCGCGCCCAGGAAGGCAAGCATCTTGCGGCGCTCGATCGAAACCGACTCCGGCATGGTGAGAACCAGCTTGTAGCCCCGCGCGGCCGCCACGAAGGCGAGGCCAATACCGGTGTTGCCGGAGGTGGGTTCGATCAGCGTCCCGCCGGGCTTCAACTGACCGGAGGCTTCCAGTTCCAGGATCATGTTGACGCCGATGCGGTCCTTGACGCTGGCAATCGGATTGAAGAATTCAAGCTTCAGCACGACGTCTGCGGTGACCCCTTCCTCGGCGAGGATTTTCGGGATGCGCACCAAGGGTGTGTTGCCGATGGTCTCGGCGATGCTGTCGTAGATGCGGCCGCGCAGCGGGCGGTCGAAAACCAGCGGCTTGTGTGCGGATGTCATGGCGATGTCTCCCTTCGCGAATGCCGCCCGCGATGACCCGCGGCGGGTTCCGGCGCCGCATAAAAGGCAAGAATTTTCCGTTCTGGCAAGTGTGGCGTTTCGAAACGAAAATATCTGCTGCCTAGGATGATTTTATGAAACTTCCTTCCTTCCATGGACGTGGCACGCGATGGTCCTGCTGCCGATGCCCGGCAATACGTGCTTGGCAACGCCTTATCCGGATGCACATCTAGGCACATGAAACTCCTATTCGCCGTTGCGTTGATTGCGATACCCGTCGCTGCTGCCGACGCTGATTCCGTCCTCTCTGGAGCCGCCGCGTTCGGCGACTGGCGCGCCGATGCTCCTGGAGTTACTCGCGAAATCAAGCCGGATGCGCTGCCTGCGCCGTTCGCCAGCGCGTCGGCGTCGCAGACCTCGTCGGTGGTCCCGCGCCCCGCCGGTGCCAACCCGCGTTTGCCGCCCGGTTTCGAGGCGACGGTGTTCGCAAGCGGCCTGGACCAGCCACGAACGATGCACCCCGCGCCCAATGGCGACATCTTCGTCGCTGAAGAAAGCGGAGGCCGGATCCGTGTGCTGCGCACCGCCGACGGCGACGCGAAGCCGACGGCAACAATTTTCGCGTCCGGCCTGAAGGCGCCCTTCGGTATTGCCTTCTGGCCGCCGGGGCCGTCTCCGAGGTTCGTGTACGTGGGCGAGACCACCGAGATCGTCCGCTTTCCTTATCAGACCGGTGATCTCCAGGCCCGCGGGCCGGCCGAGGTGATCGTACCCAATCTGCCGGCGGGGGGCCATTGGACGCGCGATGTTGTTTTCTCGCCCGACGGTCTCAGCATGTTCGTGGCGGTCGGGTCGGACGGTAATCTGGACACGGATCTGACGGGACCACCGCCGCCGGAATTGCCGCTGGGCGCCGCATGGGGCGATGACCGGGACCGCGCCGACGTGCTGGAGTTTTCGCCCGATGGACACGTCAAGCGGATCTTCGCCACCGGGCTGCGCAACTGCTCCGCCGAGGCAATCCAGCCCGGCAGCGGCGCCCTGTGGTGCGTGGTGAACGAGCGTGACGGTCTGGGCGACAATCTGCCCCCGGACTACGCCACGCGGGTGCAGCGCGGCGCGTTCTACGGCTGGCCCTGGTTCTATATCGGGGGTCATCCGGAGCCACGGATGAAGGGCGCACGTGCTGACCTTGCCGGCCGGGTGACCGTGCCGGACGTGCTGTTTCAGCCGCACTCGGCCCCGCTCGGTATCGCGTTTTATGACGGCACGCAGTTCCCGGCGACGTATCGCGGTGACGCGTTCGTGGCCCTGCACGGGTCATGGAACCGGTCGCTGCGCACCGGCTACAAGGTGGTTCGGCTACGCATGCGGGCTGGTCATCCGACCGGCGAGTACGAGGATTTTCTGACCGGCTTCGTTGCCTCGGACCAGGCGGTATGGGCGCGTCCGGTGGGATTGGCTGTCATGCATGACGGCTCATTGCTGGTCAGCGAAGACGGCAACGGCACGATTTGGCGGGTCGCCTATCGGGCTGCACGATGATTGGGCATTCAGCGTCGGTCCGCTTCATTCTCGTCACGCTGGTGATCGACGCGCTGGGGTTCGGGCTGGTGGTGCCGATCGTGCCGTCCCTGGTGTTGGAGCTGTCGGGTCAGACGATATCCGGCGCCTCGCAGTGGGTCGGGCTGCTGCTGATGGCGTTTGCGTTGATGCAGTTTGCCTGTGCTCCGGTGTTGGGCGCGCTCAGTGACCGGTTCGGGCGCCGGCCGGTGCTGCTGATCTCGCTGAGCGGGATCTGCGCGAATTATCTAATGTTGGCCTGGGCGCCGTCGCTGACATGGCTGTTCATCGGGCGGATGGTCGCGGGGGCGACAGCGGCGAACGCGGCGACGGCGACCGCCTACATTGCTGACGTGACGCCGCCGCAGAAGCGCGCCGGTCAGTTTGGTCTGGTTGGCGCGGCGTTCGGCATAGGCTTCGTTATTGGACCGGCGCTGGGCGGCCTGCTGGGCTCCTACGGCCTGCGCCTCCCCTTCATGGCTGCCGCCGCGCTGGCCGGCTGCAACGTGCTGTACGGGCTGCTGGTGTTGCCGGAAAGTCTGCCTGCGGAACGCCGCCGGGCGATCGACTGGAGCCGAGCCAGTCCGCTGGGATCGTTGCACGTGGTGATGGCGAGCCCGAACCTCCGTCGGTTGGCGATCGCCTGGGGCTGCATGTGGTTCGCACTAGGGGCGCTGCAAAGCACCTTCGTGCTGGCCAATGAGGCTCGTTTCGGTTGGGATACGGGGCATAACGGAATGGCGCTGGCGCTAGCCGGGCTGGGGTCCGCGGTTGTGCAGGGGTTGCTGGTGCGACGCATCGTTCCGTGGCTGGGCGAACGCCGAGCGGCAATGATCGGCGGGACGATCACGGGCTGTTCGTATCTGTGCATCGGGTTGGCGCCGTTCGGCTGGGTCGTGCTGGTGGGGATCGCGGTACAGTCGATGGGAGCGATCACCGGTCCATCGATACAGGGGCTGGTCTCGGCTGCTGCATCGGCGGACCGGCAGGGTGAGACGCAGGGGGCGTTGTCCTCGGTGCAGGGGTTGACGGCGATCGTCTCTCCCTTGGTGGCAACCTGGATCTTCGCGACTTTTACCGGGGCAGGGGCGCCTGTCGTGCTGCCGGGCGCGGCGTTCATCGTGTCGGCTTGTGCCTATGGCGTGTTGATATGGGTGGTTTCGGGGGTCCGGCCGGCTCCTGCACTGGTCGCGGCGGCGGCTGGCAAGGCGGGGCGAGATTGATGAAGAGGCGTGCGCGGGGTCTGGATGCCCGCGTCTTCGCGATTTAGCAAACCACGCTGATTCGCTCGCTTTCGCTAATATATTGTTAATAGTTGCGTCGTTATTCTGCCCTGTCGCCTGGTCAAAAAGAACCACACCGGGTCTGGCTGCAAGGTCCGATCTTGCAGTGTTCAGACGCGAACGGAAAAAATGCCACGAACGAAACTAGACCGCCCCGACGGCAGAGGGGCAAGATCGAACTTGAAGACCGTGCTATATGCGGAATCTTTTCAGGTCCGGCACTTGGAGCGTTACTATGGCAGGCATATCGTCAGCAATCGACACCCCTCGGTTAGCATCAAAATCGACCAGTGGCCCGGTCAGCGCCTTTCGGCCAAGGCGACTCCTCCCGCTCACCGCCGAACCGCAGCCCGCACCTGGGGACGCTTCAGGCACCAGACCGGCGCTGCGAGACGAGATGCAACTCCGTGGAGAACCTGAGGTGTCTGCCCTAAACCAGAACGCCGAGGAAACGACTGAAATCAGATCGCGCTACCTGGGCCATGCGAGTCATGAGATGCGCACGATGATGACGAGCATCCTCGGATTTGCCGACCTGCTTCTCGATACATCCCTGACGGATAATCAGCTTCAGAAACTTCGAAACCTAAAGACCGCGGCAACATCGCTTTCATTCATGGTCAGCGAGATCCTCGACATTTCAGCGCTTCAGGCGGGCCAGCTCCAGTTTGAGCGCGCGCCCGCGAACCTTCGTGCAATCGTCGAGGACATTCGCTCGTCCGTGGGCGGGCAGGCGGCTATGAAAAGCCTCTATCTGAACTGCGAGACTGCTCCGGATGTGCCGGACTGGGTGGATGTGGATGCAGCGCGGCTTCGTCAGATCTTGTTCAGTCTCGTCAGCAATGGGGTGAAGTTCACCGCGCGGGGCGGCCTACGAATATCGGTAACGCGAGGGCTTATACAAGCGCCTGACATGATCCGGTTCGAGGTGATCGACACCGGTATGGGCATCCCGCCGGATCAGCAGGAGACCTTATTTCATCCGTTCGAAAGTCATCACGTTTGCGATCGCCCCGATCAAGGCACGGGACTGAACCTTGCGATCACCAAGATCCTGGTCCAGGCAATGGGCGGCGCGATCGGTATTGGACGCACTGCGGGCCAGGGCAGCAGTTTCTGGTTCGAATTGCCTCTTGCCGCAGCGCCGGAACCGCCCTGTTCGAGCGAACAAGTAGGACCATTTCTTTAGAGAAATGGGCGTATCCTCGTCATGAACCAGATGATCATTAAGGAAATCTTGGAAGCGGCCGGGCACAGCGTGACGATCGTGGGGGACGGCATAGACGCCATCAGCGCCCTGAGCAAAGATGAATTTGATTTGGTCCTTATGGACATCGCAATGCCGGTTATGGGCGGGCTTGAAACCGCGCGGGCCATTCGGATGCTCCACGCCAGGGAAGCTATACCGATCCTGGCGCTGACTGCACATGCCATGCGCGATCAGATCGCTGCGTGTCGCGCCGCGGGTATGGATGATTACGTATCGAAGCCGATCGACCGCACGCATCTTCTGGAAAAGATCAGATGGTGGCTCGATCGGCGTCCACCGCCAGTGCACTCGCTGAACGTGCTAGTCGTAGACGATTGCTCCATGACCGCAAGCATTACCAGGTCCTTCCTGCGTGCGGCCGGCCATCAGGATAACTGGGTCGAAAATGGGCAGGAGGCGGTGGCTGCGGTCTCAACCACAGATTTCGATGTTGTCCTTATGGACATACGCATGCGTCCGATGGACGGGCTCGAGGCGACGCGACGGATTCGATCACTCGAGGGCGCGCGCGGGCGGGTGCCGATCGTGGCTGTAACCGCTCTGGCTCTCAAGGATGAAATAGAGGCGTGTCATAAGGCTGGAATGAACGGCCATTTAACCAAACCCTTCAATCCGGCCGAGCTGCAGAGTATTGTCGTGGACGCTGCCGGGAGAAAATCCGAAGGTGCGACGCCACAGCCTTGACGCCGGTCGACGCTTGCGCTGTATGCGCTGGGTTGGCGGGCGGCAGCGCAGGAATGAGGCTTAATATGCTCTACATGCCTCCGCCGCATCGCAGTCCTCTCGCCGCTCGCAGGGCGCTAACGCAACTGAGAGCCTACGAATAGATCACCGCCAAAGTTCACATGCATGCCAAGGCTTTGCCGCCGATGCGTCAGTGACTGAAGTTCGTTGTCCATAGTGGCGGTGAGAGCCGTCACCCGAACGACGCCATCGGCGTCCGCTGCGCCGGTGAGCGCATCGAGAAACGCCTGCGCAAGAGCGCCATGCCGCCAGTTGGGGAGTTCTTCCGACAGCCCCTTCTTGTCCGAAGAGGTCAACACGGTGACGTTCTCCATGTTCATGGCGTCCCGCAGGACCTTGGCATCCGGGTCGGTCGCCCAACCGCCGGGGCCGACTGCGCCCGAATGGCAGGAATCGAGCAGCAGCAACACCTTTCCGTGCTTGGCGATGTCTTGCACTTTCTTGGCGAAATCGCTCGCGGAGAAAGCACTGGCAATGATTTTGTTCTTCGATCCGATGTCGACGCCATAGGGAACGAGATAGAATTGACCGTCGATCAACTCGCCGTGGCTCGACATAAGAATGACCGCCACGTCCTGATCCGGATCGCCCGTCGTCATGCTGCCCGCCAGATTGTCGAGTTCATCGCGAATGGCGGTGTTGCTGGCTTGATCGTTCGGCAGATACGTTACTTTGACGTCAGCATACAGACCCGGCTTGCCCGGCGCCATTTTTTGGCCGTCTCGAAGTGCGCTCGCTACGTCATGGGCGTCTTCAGCCGCGAAGTCGAGATGAAGTCCGCCCGCTTGTCCCCGAAGTTGTCGACCCCGATCGCAAGCACGTGCAGCACGGCACCGGGCGGCTGGGCGCTTCCGGTCTTGGCCTGCACCTCCAGCCTCGCCACCGAGACGTCCTCGACGCCGAGAGCGTGCTCGGTTTCAAGTGCGTCGAGAACGTGCGGCAGCGCATTTGGCCGATGCAGCTTGGGGATGGCTGAGACCGGAAGTGTCGTCGCGGCCTTCTCGGGGCCATGATTGACGACCCATCTCAGAACGTCCTGCCGCCGGGCGTCGCCTCGTAGAAGCCCTCCGGGGTCCATAACACCCAATCCGACTTGCTCGGCTCGCTCTTGTTCAAGAGCACCTGCAAGGCCAGGAGTTCACGACCGTCGTCGGCGCGATACCAGCGGATCGTGCCGTCCGAGTATGCCGCGACAACGATGCGTCCGTCCCTGCTGGTATTCACCGCCCACGCCTCGGCGCGACCTTGCCGGCGCCATTTCTGCGTTCCGGCGGCGTCGAACGCCGTGAGGGCGAAGGAGGAGCCGAGGAAGAAGCGCGTTGCATCCGGCGCGATCGCGAGGCTTCGTGCCCTTTCGTTGGTCGCAAGTGGAAGATCCTGGCCGCCCAGTGTGGGACGGGTTCCATTCAGCCAGCCGTCAATTGTCAAGCCTTCTCGGCTCGGAGGGAACGTCAGGCTATCGCCTAGTGGGGGGCTCGTTAGCTTGAGCGACCTCAAGTCGAAGCGAAAGGCGGTCTCCGCCGATCCGACATAGCCAAAATCGACAACTCCGCCATCCTGGGCCACTCGCATGACGTCAGTCTGTCCGCGAAGGTCTAGGACAGGCGATGTAACGGTCCAAACCGGTTTCCCGTCCGCCTCCATGAGGCCGAGGCAAGGCGTCGTCGCGGCCACGAGGATTCGGTTGTTCGGCACAATGTTCAGGCCAGTAACAGTGTTTGAGGCACAATAGGTCATGCGCCGTTCGTTGCCGAGACCGACCCCATCCCACTTAAAAAGGAGACGTTGGTCTTGTGAGTCCGTTACGGCGCCGGCGGCTAACAGGGTCTGGCAGTCGTCAGACCACGCTACTCCATCAAGATGACCACCTGGAATTGCCTGAGCGTCGGCCGGTCTGAGCCCGCCCAAAAGTTCGAGGGTGGCTCCGTCAAGCATGTCGACAGCCTCGACATCATTGTAGCCAACCGCAACCCGCTTGCCGTCCGGGCAAATGGCTACGCCGCGCGGGCGATATCCGCTCGGCGCTTTAAGCGGCTCGCCCACGCGGCGAAAGTCGGGGTGGTCGCTGGTTGCCTCGTACGCGTATCGTCGAATCAGCCCGTCATAGGAAGTCGTCACGAGCCGACCGTCGGGCGAGAACTTTGCGCCATAGCTATCGCCACCGTATTGGTCGTCTAGGAACGCTGCGGTCCAATCTTTGTCGCGATCGAAGATCCGCAGGCCGGCCGCGCCCCCTAGCGTTGCGGCGAGGTAACGGCCGTCCGGCGAGAACGTGAGATTAAAGGCGGTGTTAGGTAATTCGACCTGATTTCGCCGAACGAGGTCCCCAAACTCGCGGTCGAATAGGTAGATTGGGTGGTCGCCATGAAGCCGCTCAGTCCAGCCGCCGGCCGCGATCGTTGATCCATCAGGGCTGATCGCCACCGCGAAAATCCTGCCGACGGACTCCGGCCCTTGCGGTATCCAAATCGTGCGCAACAGCTTGCCGTCGGCGATCGACCAGATCCTCACCGTGCGGTCGTCGGAACCGGTCACCGCAAAGCGACCGCTTGCGTCCGGATCACGCCGGTATGCATGCCGGGATCGATGCCGAGCACAGGACGGTCGTACAGGTCCGTCCTGTCCTTCGACCCCTGGTCGTCGGCGTGAGCCGGTGCGAGGGCCACGCCGAGCAACAACCACAACCCTGCGCCTATCGCGCCGCGATGTCGCCAAATTCGGGCCATCTGGCAGCCTCCAGTTTGGTCTTTTTCGTGTCAATCGCGAGTTTGTCCTTGTCGACGCTCGACTTCCATACGGCGCCAATCCCATCGGAGATCGTCGTAATCAGGGGCTCAACCGCTCCTTTCGCGACCTCTTCCCAGACGCCTTTCGTATGCGGCGCAACGGTTTTGAGCGCAGCGTCGCAGATGCCCTGCAAACTCTTCCCCGACCCCTCCAAACTGTCCTGAAATAGAAGGAACCGTCCAGAAATTGAAGGGATCACGCAGCCATTGAAATATTCGCTCTGGATCGGCAGGCGCCCTGAACCGATGGCGCTTCCCAGAACCAAGCTTTCCGTTTTTAGACCGCACAACCGTGTGCAGGGGAAGCACAGTGCTGAGCCGGACGAGCCGAGTCACGACGAGGCATTTTCAGTCGGCTGAGGCTTGCGGGCGTCGGTAGTAATTTCTTGTCG
The DNA here is from genome assembly GCA_963772355.1 of uncultured Alphaproteobacteria bacterium. Classification (GTDB taxonomy): domain Bacteria; phylum Pseudomonadota; class Alphaproteobacteria; order Acetobacterales; family Acetobacteraceae; genus Rhodopila. The sequence goes on from CAVYXX010000047.1 coordinate 34,449, forward strand.
CGCAAACGGTGGGCGAGGGCGGAAGGTGGTTCGCTTCGCCGGTCAGGCTTGGAAGACTGTCCGAGCGAGGAACCAGTAGCCTCCAAGTCCAACGATCACTGCGGAGAGGGCATAGACAGCGGCGGGAGGACGGCCCGGAGTGCCGCGAATGGGGCGGCTGGCGGCCAGGTGGTCGAACGCGATGAGCATGGGTACTACTGCCGCCACGATGGCGATCTGACCGATCTCCACGCCAATGTTGAACGATGCCAAAGCCGGTATCAGGGCGCTCTTGGGAATGCCGAATTCCTGCAACGCACTGGCGAAGCCGAATCCGTGGACCAGGCCGAAGCCGAAAGTATCCCGCCATCGCTTCTGAACGTTGTGCGAGAAGAAGTTCTCTGCTGCGACGAAGACGATCGAAGCGGCGATGGCCGGTTCAATGATCGAGCTGGGAATTCGAACGATATCCAAAGCGGCAAGCGAGAGCGTGATCGAATGCCCGATGGTGAAGGCGGTGACCAGTTTGACGACCGGCCATAGGCGGTTTGCCCAGAGGACAATGGCGATCAGAAAAGCAATGTGGTCGTAGCCGATCAGAATATGTTCGATCCCCGCACCCAAGTATAAACCGATCACCTGGATAGTGCTCGGTGGCGGTGCTTCGGTCAGTGCGGATTCGGTTCGGCTCGCGTCGAGCAGATCTTGGAAAGTCTTATCGCCGCTGCGAATCAAAACGACCTGGTGCGCATCGGGGGCAGTATCGACCAGCACCGTCGAACGATAACGCAACGGGCCACTTTGTTGAGCGCACGACCAGCGTGTGTGGACCACAACGCCGTCCCCATCCGGTGAAACGGTGCTGGGATCAGGGCTACATATACGCTCGTCGCCTGCCAGCACCGCCGTGTGTGCGCCGACATAATCCGCAACCTTGGTCGAGACGGCGGCAAGGGCGTCCGGGCGGACCAGACCGGTCTGGGTGTCATAGACGCTGGTTCCGGCGACCCGGTCGACGTCGCTGCCCTTCATCGCGACGTCCACGTCCACCACGCGATCTGCGCTGATGTTTATATGGGCGGTCGACAAATTGACCTGATGAGCCGCCGCATGGTCACACCAGAACAGGGCGAGGAGGACGACGCAGCCGAAATGCGCAACTCCGGCAAGAGCTCCGCGCAAGATCATGACACGTCTCCGGCCAGCTCGATCAGGTTGCCGAGATCAATGACACGATCCTGAGACGAAACGTTCAGCAATTCGGTACAGAAATGACCGGCGGTTGCAATATCGACTGTTGCGCCGCCCATCAGCCATCCGCCCGCCGGCGCGAGGATCAGCCCGATACAGCATGCCACGTACGAAGCGACGTGGGCGCTCATGAGCGGGCGCCTGCAAGCTGCAACAGTTTGTCGAGGTGCGCGGCGGCATAGCTCGGAACAATGGCGACGTTGTCGGTTTCCTGCACGCGAGCGTAGCGTCCTAAGCCGTCAGGCGACGGTTTTCCGAACTCGACGCGCGCTACCGCGCGAGAGGAATCGCGCGTGTACAGCACTACGATCGACGGCGGGTGGTCGAGGCCGAACTCGCGCAACGTATCGGGATCGGGGTGGTGCGTCACGACTGCTTCAATCGAAGCGCGCTCCAACGCCGCGAACTCAGCCGCAAGGAGCGGCGCGAGTTGTGGATCGGCCTTGTGCGTCGGCGCGCCGGGCCCATGCGCGTGTTGTCCGACATGGTGAAACCAGTTACCCTCAGGGTCTCGCTCGAAGCGAGTTAGTGCGCCGTTCTCTACGATCTCGACCGCCGCTATCGTCGCCATCGACATCGGCAGCAGCAGGGTGCTCGGCCGTTCTGTAACGTTCGTTTCGGAGCCGGCGGGCAACAGCCGCTGCGCCATATCGACCGCGAGCTCCCATTCCACTCCGACATAACGGGGCAACAGATACAGATTTGGTTGGCCGATTACGCGGACATATTGAGCATTCTGCGCAGGGGTCGCCTCGCCGAACGTCACGCTGCTGGTCTTGCCGGTCTTCGCGACAACGCTGACCAGTAAGTGCGGGGGGTCGAGGCCGAAGTCGGCGACCTGCGCCGCGCTGTAGTCACCCGGCTTGAGAACACGCGGCGGGCTGGAAACGTTCAGCATGCGAAGGGCGGCGTCGACATGGTCGGAAACCGCCTTTTCGGTTTCTACACCATTAACCAGCCATCCGCCCTCCTGCTGGTGCCGGAAAACGAGATCCTTCTCGCCGGCGCTTACCTGGATATGCGCGACCTGATCCGCGGGCACGGCGAGGATGCCCCTGATTTCGGGATCAGGAAGAATGATCTCGCCGGTGGGCCAGCGGCCGGTCAGCGAAATCGCTCCAATCAGCGCGATCATGGCAATGGCGCCCGCGACACCCGCGAACTTGATGGCCGTACGCATCATCGGCGGCGTCGCCATACCGCGATGCCTAACACCATCACCGAGAGTGGCAGCAGGATTTCGATCAGGAAGAACGTGAGCTGCGTCTCGCGATGCGCGGGCCGGACCTCGGCGGCCGGTCAGGAAAATCGCCCCGACCAGGGCGATCATGACGATGGTACCCACAAGACCCACGAAACTGGCGACAGAGCCCGTCACCGGCGGCGTCGCCACACTGCGACGCCGAGCACCATCACCGAGAGTGGCAGCAGGACTTCGATCAGGAAGAACGTAAGCTGCATCTCGCGATGCGTGAGCCGGACTTCCGGGGTGGTGTAGGTGGCCGGTTTTAGTTTGGGCGTTGTATGGTCATCCGCGAGCCAGCGGAGCATTGAAACCGCGAGGTCGCCATTCGATGCGTAGGGAAAGAACGCGTTGGTGGCGAAGGTGGCGCTGCCGACCAGGACAAGGCGGAATGGCTTCTGCTCGCCCTCTTGCTCCCCTTTCGGCCAGTTGCCCTGCAGCGCAACAGCCAAGGTCTCCGGCCGGTGCCCTGGGGCAGCCTTCTGCTCAGCCGGAACGGCCGGTTAAGTCGAGGCCAATTCGGTCGACGTGACGTTGGAGCGCAGGTAGCTTTCCTGAACTCGTGCTGACCAGAGTTGTTGCCTCGATGCCTGGGATTTTGCCCACCAATTCAAGCGGGCGTGGGCCCGGGAATACAGTCAGTGCGACCTGATCGGTGATCGGGTGCGGCGGATAGTACGGAACCGCAACTTTATTCTCATCCGTCCCAGAGTGATTTACCGGATCGACCACCATGCCGCTCCCAACCTTCAGGCCGACTTCGCCGAGCAGAGACTGGAGTTCCGGGGTTACCGGAAATTCCGGGTCATACATCAGCAAAAGCCGGCCGCCGCGGGCGAGATAGTTCTTCAAGGTCTGCACTTCATTGGGCGAATATGTGCCGCGCGGTGCGAGGTCGGCGACCACTGCGCAATCGGTTGGGATTTCCGATACCGCAGGCAAGGCCACGGCGCGGTCGGAATAACCGATCGCCTGGATCGCCATCGTCAGTCGATCGATGCCGGTGGCAGCAGCGTCCAACACCGCGACCGGGCCCTCCAAAGTCTCGGTGTGTGCGAGATGCGCGTGGCTGCCAGGTGCGCCGTAGGGCTCGCCATGGCCGGTGACGAAGCAGACGATCGATGTCCGCTGCTTCAGCACGCGTGCGACGCCAAACGCTATGTCGCGAAGATCGGTGGAGTTGTCGACCTGGATACGGCGCCCCTCCGCCTCGATGACGGCGGTGTTGTAGATGCGCACGCCGTAGTTCCGCGCAGCGACCGGTTCGTTGTCGAGATCGAGCGTGCGCACCCGAAGGTGAAGCTCGCGGCGGGCCAGGGCGGAAAGGGTATCCTTGACTTCCAGCGCGTCCCCGTCCTGGCCGTTGTAGAAGTAGGTCAGGGAGACGTCGCGATCGAGGCTGCTCGCGACCGTCTGTAGTTCCGGCGGTGGGGTGAAGCGGCCCGTTTCGGTAAGGTCGAAGAACACGTCGTGTCGATAGAGCGCGATGTTGGCGAGTAAGTCCAACACCGGCGGCGGCGACAAGGATGCCAGCCGTCGCGAGCGGTGCAGACCGGCCTCGCAGATGCAGCGGCAGCCGCAAGCCGAGCGAGAACAGCAGGAGCAGCGCTGCGCACCAGGCAGCGAAATAGAAGGTGTTGGCGACCCACTCGCTCGAGGCGACGAAACCGCCGATCAAGGCGAGGACGACGGCCAGGACAAAGAGCGTGGCCTCAAACTGGATTCGACTCGATCGCATCAGCAATGCGTCCTACTCAGCGCCATGCCAGCGCACGGACGCTGACGAACAGGCCGAGCAATGTGACGCTGAGGAAATAGCCCGCGTCGGAGAAGAACAGCGACCCCGTAGCGAACGGCCTGAAGTGCACCAAGAGCGACAGGTTGACGAACAAGGCATTGAATGGATCCGGTAGTAGCCAGCCGAGATAGTCGATGATCCACAACACCAGGAAGATGCTGAGCGACAGCAGTGCGGCGATGACCTGGTTGCTCACCATGCTCGAGGTCATCAGCCCGATCGCCACCAGTGCCGCGCCGAGCAAGAGCAGGCCGATATAGCCGCTGTAGATCGGCCCCCAATCGGGGGCGCCCAGGACTGCCAGCGCCAGAGCGTAGGTGTATGACAGGAGCAGCATGACCGCGATGAGGCTGACGCTTGCCAGGAATTTCGCGAGAACGATCGAAACCTCCGAAAGGGGTGACGTCAGCAGTATTTCAAATGTCCGAAGGCGTCGCTCCTCGGCGACCAGCCGCATCGTGATGATCGGCACCGTCAGGAGGAACAATACGTAGATCTGGAGGAACAAGTGGACCAGCGTGGGCACGTGGGTAAGGAAGAGGGTAAGCGTGAAGGTGTACCCCATGATCACCAAGAACACCGACATCACCACGTAGGCGATCGGCGATGTGAAAAGGGCCATCTCCTCTTTTTTCAGGAGTGCCAGGAACGCTCTCATGGGACCCGAGCCTCCGTTGCGCGCCGCGTAAGGTCGAGGAACACGCGCTCGAGATCGGGTTTTTCCTCGACCAGTTCGGCGAGTGCGAAGCCATTTCCGACCACGGACTGCGCCAGGTCCTCGGCGATCCCCAGGCGGGACGCGGTTTCGACCAGATAGCTGGCCGTGTTCGCCGGATTGGCCGATTCCGGAAGAGCGGCATGGACCTCCGCTGCAACCACACCTGCCACGTTGCGCAAAGCGGCCAGCACGGCTTCTGCTGGCCCTACGATGCGCAGACGGAAGCGCGGAGCTCGGCTTCCCTCGCTCGTCGCATCCGCAGTGAGCAGATTGCCGTCCCGCAGGATCATGATCCGGCTGGCGACCTTCTCGATCTCGGTCAACACGTGCGATGCGACCAGAACGGTGCGCTGGCCCGCCAGCGAGCGGATAAGCTCCCGGATCCCGATAACCTGATAGGCGTCGAGCGCGTTGGTTGGCTCGTCGAAAACGAGGATCGGGGGGTTGTTGAGGAGTGCCTGGGCGATCGCCACACGCTGTCGATAGCCGCGCGACAGCTTTCCCACTGACAGCCCAACCACGCGCTCCAGATCGAGCTGCGCGCAAACCGACGCGATCGCCGTATTCGCGACCCGCGCCGGAACGCCCTTGATCGCGGCCATGAATTGGAGGAACTCGCCGACCCGCATCCAGTCATACAGCGGGGCGTCCTCGGGAACGTAGCCCGCGTAGTTTCGGGCCGCATGTTCCGCGACATCGACACCGCCGATGCGCACGGAACCGGAGGAGGATCGGAGATAGCCAGTGAGGATGCGCAGGATGGTGCTCTTGCCCGAGCCGTTGGGTCCGAGCAGGCCGACGATTTCCCCTTCTTTGACGGTGAAGGATACGTCACGCACGGCGAGTCGGGCGCCATAGCGCTTCACAAGGCGCTCGACGACAATAATGTCCGACTGCGGCATGGGATTACGGCATCTTTAAAGAGGGGCCGCGCAGCCCGAAGACCGCGCGGCCCGCTTTACATGCGAATGACTTCTATTCTAGCGGCTTATTCGTAGAATTCTGGCGAGTGCTTGTGCTGCTTGTATCCCTCGGCATCATGCGCCATGAACACCTGACCACCCTCGCTGTCACGGATGTGCTTGATCCACTGATAACCTTGGAGAATGCCCACGGGGTCGTAAGCCAGACCGATGCTTGGCAGGAGGTCCTTCTCAAGGTTCTCCGGCAGATAGGCGGTGTCGCTGGTCAGCACGATCGCACCCGTCTTGGGTAGATGCACCACGGCCATTTGGCTGCCCGGGGTGTGCCCTACGTTGCGATGGATCACGATGCTGCCGTCGCCAAACAGATCAAGATCACCATTCAGCTCGATCACCTTCTGGTTGGCCGGTAGGTTCGAGCCGACAGGGGAGCGCAGCGAGGCCAGGTCGCCGGGAATGTAGGGTCCGGCAAACCCGGGCTTCGGCCAGAACGCGTTGACGATCTCGTCGCGCTGGTAGACCAGGGTCGCGGTCGGGAACTTGCCGACATTGCCTGCGTGGTCTAGATGCATGTGGCCGAGGACGACGTAATTGACGTCGGATATCTTGTACCCGGCTTTCTGTAACTGTGCATCGACCGCGACATCGGGGCTTCTGCTGTTGTTCGCTGGATTGCTCAACATGGCTGCCATCGGCCCCCAGTAGCTCGGGTCGGTGATGACTTTGTCATTGTTCCCGCAGTCGAACAGGACATTCCCCTTTGGGTGATGGATCAGGAAAAACCCAACGGGAACATCGATCTTGCCCGGTGCCGCCCCGGCCTGGAGGGCCGACTTGTCAATATTCAGGAACCCCGAAGAGAACACGTAAAGCTTCATGCCCTGCGGCGGCTCTGCTTTCGCGCCCGCGCTCAGCCCGGCCCAGGAAAAGGCGACCGTTGTAGCAGCCATGAGCAGCGTCTTTAGCTTGAAGTTCATTTCTAACTCCCCTCCTTCGTTTTCTTTGATCGACGGTACCGGAATTGGGCCGTCGGCATCTCGCGTGAAGGCCCTAGTCCCTACACCCTATATCATGCTATGACATATACTTGGGCACTGAGCAAGGGACCCCCGCGCGGCAGCCTATCCGGTTTATAACCTCTGCGGAAGCTGGCTGAAGCGGTTGTGCCGGCCCTTGGGCCTGGAGCGATCGACGCGAAATGGGTGGCCGCGGCGAAACCTTGACGCTGGATGCGAGCCTATACCAGGGGTTGGCGGGATTTCGCTGTGCGCTGCGGCGGTTTTTGGCGTTCAGCGAGGCCGTCACCAGCGCGGCAGGCGTCACGTCGCAACAGTATCAGGCGCTTCTGGTGATCAAAATCGGTTCCGTTGGTACGGTCATGGTCAAGGACCTCGCTGATCAGATGCTGCTCCAGCATCACGGTGCGGTTCAGTTGGTCAACCGGCTCGTTAGGGCGGGATTGGTCGAGCGCAGACACTCGCCAACCGATGGCCGGAGTGTGCTGGTCGCGATGACCGCAAACGGGGAAAGGTTATTGGAGCAGCTGGCCGCCGCTTATATCAAGGAGCTCCTCAAGCAGGAGCCGCTGCTGGCTGAGTTGCTTTCGCAGCTCAGGAGCATGGCGCGGTGACGTTATTGTCGAACAGCCCGCATCGCCATCGACCGTCCATTGAACCCCGGCCACGGATGGCGCAGGGGTTTGTACAAATTCGGCGGCGACCACAGGTAGCTGGCGCATGTCATTCTCGACATATGACGAATGGCTTTGTGATGAGGCCCTGTTCTCGTCGTTGAGCGGTTGTTAGGCTTCGGTGATCGAGCCAAAGGGGGGCGGCAATGCGGCAAATCAGGATCGGCGACATCACAATCGACGCGGTGATAGAGCGTGAAGGGCCGTGGCGGCGGCCGCAAGATTTTTTCCCAACATACGATGAGGCGACGTTCCGACCGCATCTGCCGACGATGGAGCCCGAGGTGTTCGATCCGGCGCTGGGGATGATGCTGATTACCTACCAAACGTTCGTGGTCCGCACAGCGCACCACACCATATTGGTTGATACCTGCACCGGCGAGGATAAGGGCCACCCGGCGCCGTTCGACTTCCCGGGCAAGGAGCGTTGGCGGAAGGAGCTGTTCGCGTTGGGGATCAGCTACGACGACGTCGATTATGTCTTTTGCACGCATCTGCACATCGACCACACGGGTTGGAACACCACACTGCGCGACGGGCGTTGGGTGCCGACCTTTCCCAGGGCGAAATACATATTCCACAAGGGGGAATACGCAGCGTGGGAGGCGGAGGACGCGCGGGGCGCCAATCCTCCGGGAACCGTATTTCGGGATAATTGCCGCCCGATCGTCGAGGCCGGGCAGGCGCTTCTGGTGGACGACGATTACGCGCTGGACGACACCATTACGCTGACCCCGACGCCAGGCCATTCGCCTTGCCACTGTTGCGTCAATATTGTGTCGCGCGGGCAGCGTGCGGTGGTGACGGGCGATATGATGCATCATGCGATTCAGTGCCGGGAACCCAGTTGGTCGCCTATGGTGGACTGGGATCTTGAGCAGGCGGCGATATCGCGCCGGCGGTTTTTGGCTTCGGTCGCGGATTCCGACACGCTGCTGTTGCCGATCCACTTCCCGTCTCCGACGGTGGGATTGGTGACGGCGGACGGAGATCGGTTCCACTACCGGTTCAAACGATCGTAATGGTGCTGCGACTGTTCGGTCGCGGCCGACGCTGCGCACTGCTCGCACTTGCTACGACCATCTCGCCGGCCGGCTGGGAGTCTCGCTGGCTGATGCACTGGTTGGTGCCGGTCACGTCGCGTTGACACATGATGGCGGCGAGGTCACGGAGCCAGGCCGTTTGTTTCTGCGAGAGTTCGGCGCCGAGCCAGCGGCGGGCAAGCGGGTGTTCTGCAGGCCGTGCCTGGATTGGAGCGAGCGCCGCCCACACCTCGCCGGCCGGTTAGGGGCCGCGCTGGCGACGCGCTGCAGGGAGCTGGGCTGGATCGAGCAACAAAGGGATTCTCGGGCGGTGACAATCACAGCGAGAGGCAAGGGCGGTTTTGCCGAGAGCTTCGGTATCCACTTGATGTGATCGAAATTGAAATTATTGGGGGGCTTCTGTTGCCCGGTGCCCCCCGAACCGCGCCTATCGCTTATGCAGCGACGGCGAGCGCCTGATTATCGTTGGCACTTGTGATTTGACCCGATAACGGCGGTATCATGCCGGGCAAAAGATGAGTTTTTACCACGCGTGTCGAGCCTGTTTCGCCCCCTAAATGGTGGAGGCGCCGGGCACTGCCCCCGGGTCCACAACGATTATTCCACACACCGTTTATCGCCATAGTCAGCAAGCTGACGATCGATACTTAGGCTGGTGTGCTCGTGGATTCAAGCCCGGCTGGTGACCATCGTTCTCTGGACCAAATAACCGCTTTGACGGTCATTGAGCTGCCGCCTGGTCCCCGGTCGGTTTGGGCGAACCCCAGATGCCCTACGCGCTGTGGCGCGACGCAGATCGGCATTCTCCGGCGGCATCGGCGGGCTTTCCCGCCGTCAGCTGCGATGCCTCCTTTGGATGGTCCACCCCGTTGTGTGTGGCGACGGTAGGGTTTGATTTGGTCGTAACCTGACTGACAGTTTTGGTTGCGCCAGCGGGCCTCGTTGTTCCGGACACAATTCTACCTCATTGTGTGATGAAACGATCGACAGACCTGCACCCGTGCCGGATTCGAGACCCGGTTTGCGATGGAATGAAAATCGTTAGGATTTTTCAGGAACTTTCTTCCTCGTCCCGGAATGCACCTTAGCTCCGAGAAAACGGAAAATGTCATCACGGATTCGTCATCCATGAAGCGATGTGATTGCAATTTCCGATTATATCGGCATGGGATCGTTGAGTGCTGTCCGATTCGGAATAGATTTTGCACGCGTCGGAGCGGCAAGGGCGGCGGAGTTTGGCACCGTTCTTTCGGTTGCGACCGATGGTCCTGAAATGCGGCCGCGGGACATCCCGGGCCGACCAGAGAACCAGACGGCAATAACAGTCGAGAGTGACTACTTGATAACTCTTTCATCTGACGATATTGCGGAAAATATGACGACATCATCGTCTAATAGCTACGATCTGATAAAAAAACGTTCTACTATAAAGCAGAAATCGTGATCGCGGACTCGTGAGATCGAGGTTGCCTTATCACGAATTAGTGAGCTAATAGGCGGGCGTTTCCTCCTTACCCTTCTGCTTTCCGCTACAGGCGCTTGTCTCATGGTGGCTTTCATCAGCCCAGATCAAAGAAAATCTCGAACATCTTGATACCTGATCGACGACTACCGACGCCAGCCTAGGTTCGTCGTCGATTCGAGTTTCGCAAAAGCCTGCCGATAGACAAGGTAAGCCAGAGCATCGGGCACCAACAGGTCACCGGCAACATGCGGAGTCCAAAACATGAGCAATATTGACGAAAAGTACTGCCTCAGAATGGCGCGTTCCTTAGACGCGAAGGCAGCCTCCACACGCGACGATTCATATCTGCGCAAGCTGCTCGAGGGCCAGGCCACCAAATACAGGACGGATGCCGGCAAGCGAGCGGCGGCCGAGAGAGTGGCTTCAACCGCAAGTCACGTTTCCTCCGAACGTTTTGCAGACGGCTGCTACTTCTTTCGGTCCCAAACAGGAGCAACTTAATGACCTTGCGAACCATCGCCACCACGATCGATTCGGGCGATTTTGAACGACGCGATGGAATGACGGGCGGCTTGCGCCGAGTGGTTGCGGATACTAACTCTCAACTCGGGGCAGTTGTCGGGAGAGAGGGATTTGTGCCCTACTTCACCACGCTGACGCTTATCGCGGGATTGCTCGCGTTTTGGGCCATATGCGCGATCTAACAAAGCGTCCGCCTCTCGCCGCCCCGCCGAAGGGCCTCGCGTTTGAGATCGCCGACCTCCTCCTCGCGAGGGAGTGGGCCGAACGCCACGACCTCCGCATGTTGATCCGCCTCGATCACGGAGCGGCGGTGGGCGAGGAATATGAAGAGGTTATTACATTTCAGACACAAGCATGTCCGCTCTACCGGTTCACCAAATGGCGTGATGCAACGACGGTATTTGTTCAGCCCCTGGTAGGCCGAGGCAAGCAATATCGATCGGTCACGGTGGCGCTTGCCGCACAGTCCGTTCGATCAGGTACGCCAGCGCGACGCTATCGTGCCCGGAACGCTTAACAGGTCGCGCTTTGCCTGACGCGTGTCTACGGTCCGCGCCGGTGCGCAGGTGTCTCTATTTTACATTCCTAGTTTGCGCCTTATTCCCCGTATTGTACTTCATGATATATTTACAGGTTAAGCGCCTGATATGTTGCCATTGCAGTTGTCAACCGACTGTCATGGATGGCGCGTTGGCAACCAGCTACTAGAGCCGGGTGTGCAGCCATGTGGTCCTGCGCTACGGTGACAGGGGACTGCGCGGGCGCACCGGGGGAGTGAAAATATGAGCATAGCTATCGATCGCGTGCTGACCGATCCGGTCGCGAGCGGCAAAGTGCCCGGGGTGGTGGGTCTGGTAGCGGATGACTCGGGCGTTATTTATCGGGGCGCATTCGGCCGGCGCGCCGTAGACAGGCCTGACCCGATGACGCTCGACACCGTATTCCGCATTGCCTCGATGACCAAGGCGGTCACCGCGACGGCGGCCATGCAGTTGATCGAGTCCGGGCGCCTCGGACTTGAGCAACCGATCGGCGAGATCTTGCCCTTCGCCCGTGACGTGAAGGTGCTCGAAGGCTTCGACGACGCCGGCAAGCCACGCCTGCGCGCACCGGCGCGGGCAGTTACGGTGCGCCACCTTCTTACCCACACCTCCGGCTACGGCTACGACATCTTCAACGCCGATCTCGGCCGGTACGTGCAGTCGATGGGTCTGCCGAGTATCCTCACCTGCCGAACTCGATTCGCTGACGGTGCCGCTGCTGTTTGATCCCGGGACGAGATGGGAGTACGGCATCGGTATCGACCTGATTGGCAGGATCGTCGAGACGATCAGCGGCCAGGATCTGGAGGCCTATTTCCAGCAGCACATTTTCGGCCCCCTCGGCATGAGGGACAGCAGCTTCCGGCCGACTGACGCGATGCGGGCCCGCATGGTTGGCACGCACGCACGAGGGCCTGACGGAAACCTAGCGACGATCAGCTTCGAGTTCCGCAAGACGCTGAGTTCCTGATGGGTGGCGGCGGGCTGTATTCAACCGCGGGTGACTACCTGACCTTCTGCCGCATGTTGCTGGCGGGCGGAACGTTCGACGGCCGGCAGGTGCTGAAGCCCGAGACGGTGAAACTTATGGGCGAGAACCACATCGGCGCCTTGGAGGTGCCAACGTTGGGAAGCGATAACCCGCAGATGGCGCTTGAGGCGGAGTTCTTCCCGGGCATTGTGAAGAAATGGGGGCTGAGCTTTCTGCTCAACATGAGCGATGTGCCGGGGGGCCGCGCCGCCGGAAGCCTCACCTGGGCGGGCGTGCACAATACTTTCTTTTGGGTCGATCGCGTTTCGCGGCTGACCGCGGTGCTGATGATGCAGCTTTTGCCTGCGAACGATCCGGCCGTATTGGAGACACTGATCGGCTTCGAAGCGGCTGTATACGAGGCGGTCCGGGGGTAGGATCCGAACTCGAGCCCTTAAATCGGGCGTGCCGCCTTATCCGTCGAGACGTGAATAGATACTAATTGTCGAGTATAATGTACGAGCCTGCTGACTTCGCGTCAGCAAGGTCAGCCATGGCATGTACTCGGTATCGAAGGCTGATGTGCCGCTAGCCGCATTGTGACTTCTTACCCATTACCTTAACTCCTCGACACCGATTGACACGCGGCTCTTGGTAGCGCCTGCTCGCGCGGCCCGGTCATCGCGCTTGCTCCCTGTTTCTCAGGAGCTGGCGCGAGCGTCTGTGGCTTAATAAAAAAAGTTGGAGGAAATGGTCATGTTGAAGTTGCGGGGAAGCAAAGCGTTGAGGTCCTCGACAATGGCGATCGAACGCAGGTGGCGGGGTGCGTTCGCAGCCTGGGCTCTGGTCGGGGCCCTCGCCGCAGGGGCGGCGTGGGCTGATGACCCGGGGTTTCCGGCGCCGAATGGCGACCCGAGCGTGCTGCCCGCCGGAGCAAAGCTTGACCGCGTGTTTGGTGGCGCATGCGCGTTGACGGAGGGCGTCGCGACCAGTCCGCAGGGCAAAGTATACTTCAGCGACATCACCTTTACGACCCTTTGCAAAGACGCGTCGGGAAAGTTTCTTCAGGCTGGAAATATTTGGCAATACGACCCAAAGACCAAACAGGCCACGATCTTCCGCTCACCGAGCGGCATGTCGAACGGAATGAAGTTTGACGCCGAGGGCAACCTGATTATTGCCGAAGGCGCCGATTTCGGCGGCCGACGCCTGACCAAGACGGACATGAAGACCGGCAAGAGCTACATCCTGAGTGGCCTCTACAATGGCCAGCCATACAACGCGCTCAATGACCTCACGATTGACGAGAAGGGCCGGATCTACTTCACCGACCCGCGTTACTTGGGCTGGGAGCCGATGAATCAGCCGGTTCAAGCGGTCTATCGGCTCGACCCGGATGGCAAGGTGACGCGACTGATTGCCGATGCCGGCAAGCCGAACGGGGTACAGGTGTCGCCGGATCAGAAGACACTCTATGTGCTGGCTCATGACAACGGCGCGCACGACTTCCTGGCAAAGGGCGAGACCGCACAGAAAGGTCTGATGGCGTGTCTGGCCTATGATCTTTCGCCGGACGGAACGGTCAGTAATCGCCGCGTGCTGGTCGACTGGCTTCCTAACGATGGCGGCGACGGCATGACTGCAGACGTCGACGGCGATCTCTACATCGCGGTGCGCAGCGAGGCGGCGCCCGGCCTCTACGTCTACGCGCCTGACGGCAAGCAGCTTGCCTATCTCTCGACCGGCAAGGAGTTGCCGACCAACGTTGCGTTTGGTTATGGCGATGATGCCAACCTGCTCTACCTCACTTCGGGCAAGAGCCTTTACACGGTCCGCATGGCCAAGAAAGGCTGGCATTTGCCGTCTCCTTAGCCAGTGCGGCGGACGAGGTCGGCGGCTGACGGCGGTCAAAACCGAAAGCATGCCGACCGGACCGACTGCGATCGCCCCGATCGCCGTGGCGAACCTTATCGCTCGGCGACCGCGATGACCGTGGGATTGCCGTGAACCCTCGATGACAACGAATCCCGTTCTTGACACGAACCGGCCTGATGCCCTCAAACTGCGATAATCTGAGGAGGCATCCACGCGCCGTCGCGCCCAAGGCCGCTGTTGCGCTTGACCACACCGGTCGGGCCGATCATTTGTCCCGCTCCCCCCGCCGGGACGGTTCGGCAGGGTCGTGCGGAGCCGCTTCGATGACCAAGATCAATTCCGCCAAGGGCGATCGTAAACGTCTGCATGTCATCACCTGGGGCTGCCAGATGAACGTGTATGACAGCGGGCGGATGGCTGACGTGCTGGCGCCGCTGGGCTACTCGGGCGTGTCGGAACCGGACGGCGCCGACATGGTGATCCTGAACACCTGCCACATTCGCGACAAGGCGGCGGAGAAAGTATTCTCGGAGCTTGGGCGCCTGCGCCGGCTGAAGGAAGCCACGGACGGCCGGATGATTCTGGCGGTCGCTGGCTGTGTGGCTCAGGCGGAGGGCGCGGAAATCCTTGCCCGCGCGCCCTATGTCGATATCGTGCTGGGGCCGCAGACGTATCATCGGCTACCGGAAATGGTGGCCCGAGCATCTCGCGCCGGCAACAAGGTGATCGAGACGGATTTCCCGCCGGAGGACAAGTTCGACCACCTGCCGGATAGTGCCACCCCACAGGGTGTCACCGCGTTTCTGACCATCCAGGAGGGCTGCGATAAGTTTTGCAGCTTCTGCGTTGTGCCATATACCCGCGGCACGGAACAAAGCCGCTCTGCCGCGGCGATTCTGCGGGAGGCCCGCCACCTTGTCAGCCAAGGCGCGCGTGAGATCACGCTGCTGGGTCAGAACGTCAACGCATGGCATGGCGAGGCTCCGGATGGCTCCGACTGGGGGCTCGGCCGCCTGCTGCGGGAGCTGGTAGGGATCGAGAATTTGCTGCGGCTGCGCTACGCGACATCGCATCCACGGGACATGGATGACGATCTGATCGCGGCGCATCGGGACGTGCCGGCGCTGATGCCGTTTTTGCATCTGCCGGTGCAGTCCGGATCGGATCGGATCCTGGCGGCGATGAACCGCAAACATACGGCGGATGACTACCGCCGTATCGTAGAAAGGTTGCGGGCCGCGCGCCCGGACCTCGCGTTGTCGTCCGACTTTATTGTCGGCCACCCTGGGGAAACCGCGGCGGATTTCGAGGCGACCCTGAGCCTGGTGCGAGACGTCAAGTATGCCCAAGCCTATAGCTTCAAGTATTCGCCGCGCCCGGGCACCCCCGCGGCGCATGTGCCTGCCCAAGTGTCCGAGAACGAGAAAGATCGCCGCCTGCAGGCACTCCAGACGCTGTTGCGAGAGCAGCAGGCGAAGTTCAACGCCGCCTGTGTTGGCCTCGAGCTTCCGGTTCTGTTCACGGGGTTCGGCCGCCACCCTGGTCAAGTCACCGGGCGTTCACCATTTCTTAATCCTGTTCACCTATCGGGAAGTTCCAGTCTTATCGGGACGGAATTGATGGTGCGAATCGTCGCGACGCAACCGAATTCACTTGCGGGAACCCTTGTCCAGGAGAGACGAATAGCTTGACACACATCGCGGCCCCTCAGGCACCGACTACCCCCGCCACTTCAGGCGGCAAGGCGATTACTCTCCAGTTCAACGACAACACCCTGCTACCCCTGCTGTTGGGGGATCATGACCGGCACCTGGTCCGGATCGAGCAGGCTCTGGGGGTTCGGCTCTCTTGTCGAGGTAACCGGGTCGCTATCGCAGGGGAAGCATCGAGGGTCGATGTCGCGCAGGAGATGCTACGAGGGTTGTGGCGGCGATTGGAGCGAGGCGAGAGCGTGGGACGGGCTGAAATCGAGGCAGCGATACGTTTGGCCGACTTGGAGAGCGATCCGCGGCTGCCGTTTTCCGATGCTCCCGCGATTCGCACCCGCCGAGGCGCGGTCGGTGCCCGTAGTCCCGGCCAGGCGAGCTATATGGAAGCGTTGGCAAGCCACGAGATGGTGTTCGGGGTCGGTCCAGCCGGGACGGGCAAGACCTATC
This sequence comes from uncultured Alphaproteobacteria bacterium, assembly GCA_963772355.1. Classification (GTDB taxonomy): domain Bacteria; phylum Pseudomonadota; class Alphaproteobacteria; order Acetobacterales; family Acetobacteraceae; genus Rhodopila. The sequence goes on from CAVYXX010000047.1 coordinate 50,624, forward strand.
TTGCCGTCGCCCAGGCTGTAGCCATGCTCCAGGTCGGCAAGGTCGATCGGATCGTGTTGTCGCGTCCGGCAGTCGAGGCGGGCGAACGGCTGGGCTTCCTGCCGGGAGACATGAAGGAGAAGATCGATCCGTACCTGCGCCCGCTCTACGACGCGCTGCACGACATGATGCCGGCGGATCAGGTCATCCGCCGCATGACCAACGGTGAGATCGAGGTGGCTCCGCTGGCGTTCATGCGCGGCCGTACGCTGGCCCACTGCTACGCGATTTTGGACGAGGCGCAGAACACGACGCCGATGCAGATGAAGATGTTCCTCACGCGGATGGGCGAGGGGACGCGGATGGTGGTGACCGGTGATCTCAGCCAGGTGGACCTGCCGAATGGGGTGCGGTCCGGGCTGCGCGACGCGCTTGACACTGTCGAAGGGATTCAGGGCATCAGTGTTGTCCGGTTCGAACAGAGGGACGTGGTGCGACATCCCCTGGTCGCGCGGATCGTCGGGGCGTATGATCAGCGGGAGGCGGCCAAGGAAGAGGTGTTGCGGGAGCGGGAACGACCGCATATCGGCGAGTAGCAGGACTTCGGCATGGTCAATCGGCAGCTTTACGACCAGGACTTTTTCGCCTGGGCCAATGAACAGGCTGGGTTGCTGCGCGAGGGCCGGCTGTCCGAGGCGGACATCGACCACATCGCCGAGGAAATCGAGGCCATGGGCAAAAGCGAGAAGCGCGAACTGGTCAGCCGGTTGACCGTCCTGCTTCTGCATCTGCTCAAGTGGCAGCACCAGCCGGTCTTCCGCAGCACGAGCTGGGGTTTGACGCTGGAGGAGCAACGCAACCGGCTTGAAGACCATCTGGCTGATAATCCAAGTCTAAAATCCGGATATGGTGAGACGATCGCAGCAGCTTACCGTAATGCGGTTCTGGGTGCGGCCCGAGAGACGGGGTTGGACCGAAAGGTGTTTTCCATCGTCTGCCCTTGGTCGTTTGAGCAGATCATTGACCCGAATTTCTATCCAGAAGCGACAAATTGAACACCAATGGAACCTCCTAGTACCCGGCCGCCCGGCCTCGATGGTCCTTCCATCGATATCGTCGTGGCGGATCCGGCTTGGCACCGACTGATACGAGATCCCGGAAGGATCGCGCGGCGGGCGGCTCACGCGGCAGGCATGACGGGCACGATCGTGCTGTCCTCGGACCGCGTCGTGCGTGGGTTGAACGGGCGTCACCGCGGAAAGAACAAGTCCACCAATGTGCTGACGTATGAGCAGCCGGCGCCAGAGATAATCCTGGCGTTGGGCGTTGTTCGTGCGGAAGCGGCCGCACAGGGGCGGCGCGCGCGGCACCATCTTGCGCATCTCGTCGTCCATGGAGCGCTGCACCTGATTGGTGAGGACCACGACCATCCCGGCGACGCGCGCCGGATGGAAATGGCCGAAACCCGTATTCTCCATCGCATTGGCGTGCCCAACCCGTGGAAACGCACATGAGCGGCAACAAGGGTACGCTGCTTGGTCGGCTGGGGTATCTGTTGGGCCGCAAGCAGGCCGAGCATTCCTTGCGCGAATCGATCGCCGAGTTAGTACAGGAGGCGGCCGATGCGCAGCAGGTTCCCGGCGAGCAGCCGGAACTCGATCGGCATGAGCGGCTGCTGATCGCCAATGTGCTGCGGCTGCGTGAAACGACCGCCGACGACGTTATGGTGCCGCGTGCCGACATTGTGGCTATGCGGGCCGACGTGACCCTGGAACAGGCGATCGAACTGATCCGCAACGACGGCCACTCCCGCCTGCCGGTCTATCGCGAGCAATTGGACGACGTGATCGGCATGGTCCACATCAAGGACGTTTTCGCCTGTGTCGGCCGTCCGGAGGCGTTCACGCTGGAGGCGATTTTGCGCAAGCCGCTGATGGTCGCTCCGCAGATGCCGGTGCTGGATCTGCTGGCGCAGATGCGGTTGCAGCGCATCCACTTGGCGCTGGTCGTGGACGAATACGGCGGTATCGACGGGCTGGTGACGATCGAGGACCTGGTCGAGACGATCACCGGCGATATCGCGGATGAGCACGACGACGTCGAGGCGCCGATGCTGACGGAACGGCCGGATGGCGCGCTGGACCTGAATGCCCGTATGCCGATCGAGGACTTCGAGGACAAAATTGGGCCGATCCTGACGGAGGACGAGCGCGATGCCGACATCGATACGGTCGGCGGGCTGGTATTTACTCTGGCGGGGCGGGTGCCGACGCGTGGAGAGGTGATCAGCCATCCCTCGGGTTATGAGTTCCGAGTGCTCGACGCGGATGCGCGGCGGATCCGGCGGCTCCGGGCGCGCCGGACGGAGACGGCGGCGAAGCCGGCAGCAGCGGCATAACGCGAGTATGCGGTGCGCGCAGCACGCCTTTCTGTGGGCTCGGGCGAAGGTCAGCCGGACTTCGCGACGACCATGTACGAGACGCAGCCGGCACTGTAGCTCGGCCGATACCAGGCATTGCCATAGGTGAAATAGGAGACGCCATGCACCGTCTCCAACGTTGAGTCATTGGGCAGGCTCTGCACGGCCACGCCAATCGGCGGCGGAATGACTTCGTAGCCTTTCGGCACCGCGGCATAGAACGCGCCACCGCAGTCATAGGTTCGTCCGGCCGCGAGATCGACGGTGTAATACCAAGTCGCGATGACCTCGACTCTCTGGGGTTTTCAAGGCCCGGTTATTTCGATTCGCTGTCCGGGTATGCGAATCGGATGACGGAGATATTGGATGGGCGCTGCGCTGGGTCTCACACGAAGGGACCATACCAGTGGGGAACTGCGGGCGCTGTCGAGCAAATGTCCAGACAGTGCGCAGGTTCGTCGACTGCTGGCTCTGGCGCTGGTGATCGACGGCCGTCCGCGCGGCGAGGCGGCGGCACTGGCCGGCATGGACCGCCAAACCCTGTGCGACTGGGTGCATCGCTACAACGCATCCGGCGTCGAAGGCCTCAAATCCCGCTGCCCGCCCGGACGGGTGCCCGCGTTGACCGAGCAGCAGAGGGCCGAGTTGCGCGAACTGGTCGTCAAAGGACCCGATCCAGCAACCGACAAAGTCGTTCGCTGGCGCTGCGTGGATCTGCGGAGCGTCGTGGCGCAGCGGTTTTCCGTAACGGTGCATGTGCACACCATCAGCAAGTGGCTTAATCAGTTCCGCCTAACCCGCCTGCAACCGCGGCCCGTGCATCCCAAGAGGATCCTGAAGCCGAGGTGACGTTTAAGAGGAACTTTGCCAGCCTGGCCAAGGCGGCGCTGCTCAGCACCACGGCGGCTACGCCGGTACCGCTGGAGATCTGGTTCCAGGACGAGGCCAGGGTCGGTCAACAAGGAACTCACGCCTACATCTGGGCCCCGGTCGGCGTGCGGCCGTTGATGGTGCGCGATAATCGGCATGATTCTGCCTACCTGTTTGGCGCCATCTGTCCAGATCGCGGGGTCGGCGCCGCCATGATCACGCCTCACGCCAATACCGAGGCAATGAACCTGCATCTGGGGGAAGTCAGCACGCAGGTTACCGCCGGCGCTCAGGCTCTGCTGGTTTGCGATGGCGCTGGTTGGCATCAGCGCGGTCGGCAACTGGTGGTGCCTGACAACATCGCCATGCTGACCCTGCCCGCCTATTCGCCGGAGTTGAACCCGATGGAGAACGTCTGGGACTACCTGCGGCAAAACAAACTCTGCTCCAGGGTCTGGGACAGCTACGAGGACATCGTCGAGGCCTGCAAACAGGCCGGTCATCGCGAGTTGGTATAACAGGCGGGCGGGGGCACCCGGACGACCGCGCCGAGCGGGAGGAGGGGTGCGACGACATAAGAGCCGCCCTGAGAGGCGTAGTAGACCCGGTTTGACTACCAGTACGGCGCGCCTGCAACCGAGAGCGCATAGGCTGCCGCCGGAAGAGCCGCGATTGTGGCGCCGATCGCCAATCCGGCGTCGAACCCGAGACCCGAGTAGTAGCCGCCCCAATTGCTGTTGTAGTTGTTCCAGGTCGAGGAAGTCCTTTGGGGCGCTTACTATGCTGCCTATACGACTTGGTCCACGAAAGAATTCAATCGGGGCCGCCTTTCGCGCTCGCTCTGGGTTGCCCCCAGGGTTGCGTCAACGGCTCCCCACCAAAAAGCATCCGCGGCGGCCAAGGTATCATTCGGATCAACGGGATCAGCCTGGTCGTCGTCACCATCCTCCTCTTCGTCGATCGCCGCAAACTTGGCGGGGCGCGCCGTCAGCGCCACCGGAAACAGCGCCGTGACGTCAGAGTAGGGCCCGGTGGCAAGCGCTCCGGCAGGTTGGGTTGTCGTGCGGCCCGACGCGACGTTGGCCCCGCCGGCGACCAGCCACGCGGCGATGACAACGATCGGCGCAGTAGAAACGGACCTCAAGACCCTAAGGGTTTTTCTGGCCTCAGCTGGCTGAAGACCGGTCGAGCAAATTCTCATATCTATCTCCCATGTTCGGTGCGGTCAGATCTGAGCTCAGTTCCAGGGCGACGTGATGCTAGACCAGCGAGTGAGCGCGTTTGCCGCCACGCCCCGAGGCCGCCCTGCTTCTCTAAACGACAGATGTTAGCGCTTAAGTAATCCGGCGTCTCGCTCTCCGCGGCTAGCGTCGGAGCGACTTTTCGCAACGCCATCGCCGCAACGGCGAGACTAGCAAAACCACAACTGACGGTGTTGGGTCGCATCATACTTCGACCTGCTCGCAACATTGCCCGACACTCGACGTTAAGTCTCGAAGGCGAAGATTCGCTTCCAGTCGTTCTTCATGCTGATCACCGTCCAGGAACGCGCCTTTGCTTCGTCCATCAACGGCTGGGAGAACGTGCCAACTTTGGTGTCCGGTAATCCACCCGCTGGCCCGTAGGCATATTCCCGTTCCGCGTCGTCGTGGTGGACCAGCATTTTCAGCCGCGCACCGGTGCCCGCGCCAGTATATTCCAGCATCTGCTGATCGCCCGTGGAGTTGCCGAAGGCCGCGAAGGGGCGCTTGCCGATGAACAGGTCGATGCCGATTGCCTTGCCATCATTATTGTCGTTGAAGAACAGCTTCGGCAGCCGGATCAGCTCGGGCTTGCTATCCTTGATTTCGTATTTCGTGACGAGGCTGGATCCGATGACCTTCTGCGTCGGGACGCCATAGACAGGCTGGCTGTACGTGCGCACAAAATCCTGGCCGCCGCCGGTGACGATGAACGTCTCGAACTCGTTGGCCCGCAAATACGCCAGGACCTCGGTCATCGGTTGATATGTAAGCTCGGTAAACAACCGCTTGAACCGCGGATGCTTCGCCGTCTTCGTCCAATTCGTGGCTATCTCCACGAACGCCGCCTGGCTCATGCCGGAATGAGTGACAAAGACGATTTCCGCCCAGTCCCGTTCGGAAAAATGCGCGAGCGCTGCCATGTCGTTGGTAAGCACTGCCTTGAATGGTTCGTGGGTTTTCCACTCGGGATGCTGCGGCGCCATCTCGTGGAGGCGATCAAGTGCGAAAAAGGCCTGCGCGTAAAGTGGATGCTCTACCCACAGCGTGCCGTCCTGGTCGAAGGTGGCAACGCGATCCTCCGGCGGCACGAAGTTCGGGCTTGCGTGGTCGGTCGTTGTTTTCACGAAATCCAGAATCGCCTGCTTCGCTGGTCCATCGTTCCACGACGCCAGCGCTTCGTTCTGTGCCCGTGCCGCAGCGGCTGCAAACAGCGTAGGTAACGCCGGCATCGCGGCGAGCACGCCGAGCATGAAGCGTCGGCTTACCTGGGCTGTTGTGGAAGTGGACATGATGTCTCCTCAGGAGATGTTATGTCGTCTCGCCGCGGCAGCCTGGTTAAGACTGCCCGCGGCGGCGGAATTCTTTATTCTGCTTGATACTCCAACGAAATCGCCGCGATGCCGGCCGCAATGTTGATACCCTTGTCGCCCTCAACGCTGGCCGGCTGCAAGGAGATCGACTTGGTGGAGCCGCCGATCAGCAGATTGGCATTGCCGCCGACGCCAGCGGTTGCCCCGGCGGTCACGCCGCCGTAATCCCCCGCCAACGCGCCAGCCTTCAGATCGGTGCTCGGCGCGAGCACGGCCCAAACGAGGACACCGCTTTTCAGATAGCCGATATCGATGCCGAATTTCGAAATTTTGCCGACGTATTTGTCTGTGCGTCCGTTGCTGCCTGAGTAGACGCAATGGAGGTCTCGGCTGGAGCCAAAGACGAAGCCCCATCCGCTGGCAACCTGGCAGGTGAGCATACCAGCCCTAACGGTCGCATCCGCGCGCGCCGGCCCTGGCAGAGCGAGGGCGGCGAGGGCCAGACCGGCAATGGCGAAGGTAGATTTTTTCAACATGTCAATTCTCCTGTTGGCTGGCGAATCGGACCGCCGCCGATGCGCGGCGTAAGGCCTGATCAGCGAATTGACAATGACAGGGACGGCGGGTGGCAAGGCGGGCGACCCTTCGGGCCACCCGCTTCGACACGTCATACGCCGTTGCTACGGCCAGTCGGCAACGGCCTAGTCATCTCCCTTATGCTTCTCCATTTCCGCCAGAATGCCGTCCAAGTTGTAGGTCTCCGCTGCCTGCAGGGGTGGAAAGTCTTTGAAGGAATAGAGTTCCTTCTCCCACAACTGCTGGCCGATCGGCAGCATGTTCCAGTCGTACAAATATGCCGTCGATGGGGAGCCAAGTGAACCCCCCAGCGCCGCGGCGGACTTTGCGTCCCCGAAGCTGATAGTCTGCTCGAAGGGATCACGCTTGATGTTGCCGACCAAAGTCCAGTGGTAGTTGACCAGCGGCAGGAACCAGCCGGCCGCTCCCCCAGGCGCCATCGAGTAGTACATCTTCCAATTCTTGTAGCGTACGGCCGATGGCGTCGCACCCGAGTAGTAAAAGAAGACGTCCCGCGCGGATTTTTCCGACGTTCCTTCCAGGTAGCCACGTTGGTCGAAACCGTCCAGCGTCGTCTTCACGATGCCGGTGTATTGTCCGGCCTCGATCTGCTTCTTCAGGTCGTCGCCCTTCGGGCCGCCAGCGATGTCAACCAACGTGGGAAGCCAGTCCAGGGCGGCGAACATCTGGTTCTTGACTGTTCCCGGCCTGATGTGTCCCGGCCAGCGGACGACCATGGGGGAGCGGTAGCCGCCTTCCCAGGCCTCGCCCTTCTGGCCCTTGAAAGGCGTGATGCCGCCGTCGGGGAAGCTGACCGTTTCGGCGCCATTGTCGGTGGTGAAGACGACGATGGTGTTGTCAAGCTGGCCCATGTCCTCCAGCTTCTTCAGTACGTAGCCGATGTTGTCGTCCATCTGCTTCATGCCGGCTTCGTTGAGGCCCCAGTCCTTGCCTCCCTTCGTGCCGATCATGTCCAGATACTTATCGGGCAGCACGGTGGTAATGTGCATGCGGGCCGGGTTGTACCAGACGAAGAAGGGTTTGCCGGTCTGCTTGGGGTCGTTGCGGTCGAGGAAGTTGATGACCTTGGCCGAGATCTCCTCGTCCACCGTCTTCGATCGCTCCAGCGTCAGCGGACCCTGGTCCTGGCACGACTGGTTCTTTTCGGTGCCATCGGATGAGTGGCACCACAGCACCGGGCGCGGCGGCGTCAGGCAGGTCGTCGTTCTTGGGTCAACCGCGCTGGGGTCGTCCGTAATGCCGGGGATCGGCGTGTTCTTGCACGGCGGCGCGATGCCCTGCTCTGTCGGGCTCTTATTGATGTCGGGGAAGCTCACCTGCTGCATCGCGTCGAGGTGATAGAGATAGCCCCAGTATTCCTGGAAGCCGTGCGCCGTCGGCAGGGCCGCGGTGTGGTCGCCGAGATGGTTCTTGCCGAACTCGCCGGTGTTGTAACCGAGATCATGCAGGAAAACCGCGACCGCCGGGGTGCCGGGGCGCAGATAGGAGGGACTGCCGGGCAGTTGCGGCGGGATCATGCCGGTGCGCAGCGGATACATGCCGGTGAAGAATGCGTTGCGCCCGGAGGTGCAGCTCTGCATGGCGAGGTAGTCCATGTAGATCGAGCCTTCTTGCCCGATGCGGTCGATATTGGGCGTTTCGCCCACCATCAGCCCACGATGGTAGATGCTGGGCTGCATCCAGCCGATGTCGTCGCCCATGATGAACATGATGTTGGGTTTTTGCGACGGTGCCTGGGCTTGCGCGGGGCTGATAAGCCATGGGATTGCGGCCAGCGCAAACCCGGCCATCATTGCACCGAGCTTTGGCCATTCTAGCTTTCCGATTCGCATTTTATCCTCCGGATGTTCAACACTTCAGTCATCGCGGCAGACGCCCGACATCCGCGACTTTCCGTTGGTTTTGGCGAACGCGACGACGTTGAACCCCGTGCCACGCTGGGGATTAGACGTACGGGGACCGGCGCGACTTAGTAATACCAGCCCGGCCCCCAGGGGCCCCAGTCCATCTGATTCATCTGCGCGGTCATCTGCTGTTCGTCGGCTAAATTCTGCGCAAATACATTCTGACGGTATCGGTCGTACGCGGCCTGATTGCCGACATACAGGCAGTCACAGATCGTGGGGTCAGCATAGGTGAATACCACGCTGTTGTTACGTATCTGATGGACGAATTTATGCGGCGGCAGGGCTTTCAAAGCAGTTTGCCGCTGTGGTGTGTTGGCCGGCACCAGCGTGAAGCCGGCGGCGGCCAGCATGTCCTCCTTGTTCTGCACTTGGTTCGCACAGGCCGAGACAGTGAGGAACAGGACGAAAAACCATAGTTTCGATCGGGTCGGAGGCACCGTTCCTGTCCTTGCTGATTTGTTGGCATCCACTGTAACAAGGGACGCGTATTACCGATTAATTACCGCAGGTTGTTCAGGCTTTTGAGGAGAGCTCACGGCGATCGGGAGCGCTATGCAACTTCGGCACAAAACGCGCGCTCACGTTATGTTCAAATGACTTTCAGACGTCCCACCGACCGACCGCGGCCCACCGTCGGTTTCCTGGATACAACGCGTCAGCGGGGCCGCTGGTATCTTTTCCAACGAACCCTGCCGTTCTCTGGCCTTGATGTCCGATAGGTTCATCGAACTTCGTTTGCGGTGGGCAAGGCCCGCGTCAAACGAGGTGCGAAATGCTCGGTCAGTACCGGCCCGAGGATCGACGTTACGAGCACCAGCACCAGGACCACGTTGAGCATGCGGTCGTCGAGCAGGCGTTGCCCGGCAGCGCCCAGCGTATCGTGTGCGACGAGCGTCGCGGCGAGCGTTGCGGCGACCTGCGGTAACGTCAGTGACCAGACCGTCAGTTGCTCGTCCTGGCTGTAGCCGAATGCGCGACCCACGATCCACGCAGCGATCCATTTGCCGATGAGAAGTGCAGCGATGATCCCGGCGACGAGCAGAAAGTTGTCGTAAATTCCTTGCACGAATGTGATCGGGTTGATCAGGAAGCCGGTGACGATGAAGAAGATCGGAATGAACAGCGACTTGCCGAGGAATTCCAGTTTGACGCTCGCCGGTTTGTCGCGGGCCGAAGCGTTGACCGCCAGCCCGGCCAAAAACGCGCCCACGATGCCCGGAAGTTGGATCGCATCGGCCAGGACGCCCGCGATGGCCATGCTGCAGAGCATGAGAACGAAGTAGGCGTCTTCCTCGTCCTCGACCCGCTTCAGCACGAAGGCGGCCAGGCGGCTGAGGCCGAACAGGATCAGGATGACGTAGCCGATGATTTCGGCCAGCAGCACCGCCAGACCCGACGCGGAGAAACCGGTCGTATAGATCGAGACGCAGATGGCGAATACCACGAGCGACAGCGTGTCGGACATCACCGTGGCGCCCACCGCCACCGTCACAGGCTCCAGGCCTTTCAGGCCGAACTTATCAAGCGTGACGAGGCCGAGCAGGGTATGCGACGCGAGCAGGGATCCAATCACGACTGCCGGAATTGTAGGGTAGCCGAACGTTAAGCCGACGGCGGTGCCCAGCACCAACGGAACCACCGTGGTGGTGACGCCGAAGGTCATCGAGCGATTGCGGGCGCGGCGGAACAGTGCGAGGTCGATCTCAAGGCCGGCAAAGAACATCAGCAGTAGTTTGCCGAGTTCCGCCATGAAATCCGCGATCGGCCGGTCGGTGCCAAAGAAACCCAGAACGTAGGGGCCGATGATGACGCCACCGAGCAGCAGACCAACGGCGGCGGGAACATGCACGCGGCGACAGAGGCGGGGAATGGTAACGAGCATCACCATCCCGAGCGCGAATTTCGCGAGCGCCGGTAAAGTGAAGAGGTGGTGCCGGAGGAGTTCCAGGGTTTCAGTTTTCAAGGCGCGCTCCGTTTCGCCGCTTGGGAATCAAAAGCCGCGGATGCCTTGACTTTGTCTCGCACGCGGATAGCCTTGGTCAAGCGGGTTTTGCGAATTTGCATAGCGCTCGCGCGGACGGAGGAGAATATGGTGTTTGCTCCCCGACCGATGCGCGAAGTCGAACCATAAGATCATCAGGGATTTTGCATATGAAGCTTCTCTCTGGGTTTGCGGCTTTCTCGGTGCTGACACTTGTGGCCGGCTGCGCAATGGAGGCAAGACAGGAAGACGATCTGCTGGTGAAGGCCGGGTTTACCAAGACGAAGGCGAGTACGCCGGAAGGGGCCAGTATCGTCAAATCGGTCCTGTACCATCATTTTGCGCATCGCACGGTGAACGGCGTTCCCATGGTCTTTTATACCGATCCGATCGCCTGCAAATGCGTCTATTCGGGCACGGAGGCTGCGTTTGCTGCGTACAAGCGGTCGTATAGCGAGGACGAGGCCATCTATGACCAGATCGACCTCAACCCGCCGTAACGGAGGCAAAGTCATTGCTAGAATGGAGCGCCGGGAGTAATCCGATGCGTCGTCGCTGGCGCTTCCTGTGATGACTCCGACGCAGTTTTTCCAGTGCGGCGGGAAAAGTGCTCTCCTCTAGGGTAGAAAATCCCAGCTCGTGCCGTTGAACCGTTGGAGCTTCATGTATGTGATGACCCGGTAGTCAGTCGGGCTGGTGTTGATCAGGCTGCCTGGCAGCAACATCGGCAGGCGGAAATCGTGCAGGCTCGTGGCCTGGCGCATGATGTTTTCTCGCGAAAGATCATTGCCGCATTGGCGCAACACCTGCTCCAGCGTCTGTGCGAAGGAGTAGCCCGTCGCGTTGCTCGGATCGCTAAGATCGGCCCCCGGCAGGTTCTCGTTCAACCAGGCGCGCCAGGCCTTCTGGTCGGGGTCGTCGGCCCACTGCGGGTCGCTGGCATCCTTGATGAACCCGGCCGTCATCACGCCGGCCGACTTGTCGAGGCCGGCCGGCTTGAAGGTCGCCGCGACCGAGGCGGCACCGAGGTGAATATAGCGCACCGGCCGCCAACCGATATCGGCGGCCTTGCGGATCGCCTGCGCGCCCTGCTTGGCGTAGGCAAACAGAAACAGCGTGTCGGCGCCCGAGGCCTGCAGGGTGACAACCTGCGAGTCGACTGTCGGGTCCGTCGCCTCGTAACTGGCGGCGGCAATGATCATTGACTCGGCCTTTTCCCCCAGTCCGGTCTTGAGACCGTCCAGAAGGCCCTTGCCGAAATCATCGTTCTGATACAGGACGGCTATCTTGGCCTCCGGGGCGGTGGCCAGCAGGTGCGCGGCGTAGAACTTCGCCTCGGTCGTCAGGGTCGGCTGCCAGCCAATTGACCACGGGAAATGCTCGGGGTCGGCGAAATTGGGTGAGCCCGCCGCGGCGAACAATTGCGGCACTTTCTTGGCGTTCAAGTATTTGCGAATCGCCATGTTGTTGGGCGTGCCGAGAACGTTGAAAATGGCTGCGACTTCGTCCTGCTCGACAAGCCTACGAACCAGTTCCACCGCCTTTGGAGGGCTGTAGCCGTCATCAACGCTGATCAGCGTGATCTTGCGCCCGTTGATCCCGCCGCGCTGATTGAGCCACGCGAAGTAGGCGGCCTCCACCCGGCCAAGTTGGCCATAGGCAGAGGCCGGCCCGCTGTATGGCATTGTTTGTCCGATTTTTATTTCGGTGTCGCTGACGCCCGGCGCCTGGTGCTGCTGTGCACCGGCTCGGCCAACCAAAGGTAGTGTGGCAGCCAGCGTCAGCATTATTGCCCGACGCCTGGATATTCCGGCCATTGCGTTCCCCCTTTTCCTTGGGGTTCAGCATAAATCCTGCGAGATGATCCGCAAGTCAGCGCGGTTGCCGATAGGCATCAGTGCGCGGGCTGGCGGAAAACGACACAAACATCGGTCTTGTCCCGTACGCCGAATTCGCGGAAGCCCCAAGGTTTCAACTCGATCTGATCGGACCTGGGGTGAAGAATGTGCGGCGCTCGTATGGACACTTCCTCAAATAAGTCCTCGATCGTGTCGGTCTCGATTGCGATTTGCGGACGGTCCTTAGCAGCGAATTCGGCGCTCTCGACTAGATAAACTTTGGCCCCGTCGCGGCGCACGACCGCAAGCTCGTCATCCTGATAGAGAACGGAGAAACCAAGACAGGTGACGAAGAGGTCAAGGCCATCGCTCAGTTTCTCGTAGAAGATGTTCGGAACGAGCCGGAGCATCATCAGGCCGGTCCTTTTGTCGAACCAAACTACTCCGCGGCCACCACCTTCCGGGGCGGTGTCTGCACGATTGGTGCGAGTTCCGGGGCGTTGAACGACACCACCCGCCGTTCGTTGCCTACGGGCCTATACAACGTATCGCGTTGCACCGGTGTGCGGAGCAGCGATCCGATCAGTTGCTCCATGGCTTCGGGCGGAAATTCCTGACCGTGCTGAGTGCCGGCGGCGCGGGAAATGCTCTCGTTCATCAACGTGCCGCCCAGATCGTTGGCGCCAGCATTCAGGCACATCGCCGCACCCTCGGGACCCATCTTCACCCACGAAGTCTGAATGTTGGTAATCAGCGGATGCAGCACCAGCCGCGAGACCGCATGCATCAGGATCGCCTCACGCAATGTCGGCCCCTTGCGTGCCATCCCCCGGAGATACATCGGGGCCTCCATGTGCACGAATGGCAGCGGAACGAATTCGGTGAAGCCGCCGGTTTCCGCCTGCAGATCGCGGAGGACGAGCAGATGCCGAGCCCAATTGAGCGGGGTTTCGACGTGTCCATACATAATGGTTGACGTAGTACGCAGGCCGAGTGCGTGCGCCGCGCGGGCGACGTCTACCCACTGTTGAGTATTAATCTTGTCCGGGCAAATAATCGCTCTGATTTCATCATCCAGTATTTCGGCGGCCGTGCCGGGCAAGGTGCTTAGCCCCGCGTCCTTCAACCGCATGAGAAATTCGGTCAGCGACAAGCCCAACGTGGCCGCACCCTGGGTCACCTCTAGTGGTGAGAAGGCGTGAATGTGCATCCCGGGGATCGCAGCTTTGATCGCCTTGCAGATGTTTACATAGGTCTCACCGGTATAGTCCGGGTGGATTCCTCCTTGCAGACAGACCTCGGTGGCGCCGCGGTCCCAGGCTTCGCGTGAACGGCGAACGATCTCATCCATCTCCAGATCGTATGGCGTGCCGCGCAACGCCTCATGCGTTTTGCCTTTGGAGAAGGCGCAGAACTTGCAGCGATAATAGCAAATGTTGGTATAGTTGATATTACGATTGACCACGTAACGAACGGTATCGCCGCTGACCGACTTGCGCAGTTCATTGGCGACACTGATCACGCGCTCATAGTCGATGTCACGGGCACCGAACAGGCGCTCGATTTCGGACACGTCCAGCCGCGTGCCGGCGGTGGCGCGGTCAATAATCCGGTCCAGTCCGGGATCGACCTTGCCGAGCAGGATCGGATGCGGTTTGGGGGAGAAGGTCAGGCCGGGTGCCCAATCGTCGTCGCGCGCCCAGCCCTCGGCATCGGCCGACTGCATCACCCGGGTCGCGACCTTGGGATGCAACCAGCGCTCGGGTTCGGCTGCCCAGGCGGGATAGACCGGCAGGCGAGGCACCAGGATCTTGTCCATCTCCGCCGTGCGCAGGCCCAACGCTTCGAGCTCCGGCCAGGGCGCCTCCGGATTGACGTGATCCGGCGTCACCGGCGACACGCCGCCCCAGTCGTCGATGCCGGCGCCGATCAGCTTCTGGTAGACGCCTGGGGATAGATTTGGAGGCGCCTGGACATGCACGTCGGCGGGCAGAATCAACCGCGCGGCGGCAATCGTCCAAAGCAGGTCGAGCAGATCGGGTTCATCGGCGTGGGCCAGTTTAGTGTCCGGCTTAGCGCGGAAATTCTGCACGATCACTTCCTGGATGTGACCGTATTGGAGGTGCAGCTCACGGATCGCCGCCAGTGCGTCAAGTCGTTCCGCGCGCGTTTCGCCGATGCCAATCAGGATGCCGGTGGTGAACGGCACCGCCAGTTCGCCGGCGAGACGAATCGTTTCCAGCCGCACCTCGGGTAACTTGTCGGGCGACCCGTAGTGAACGCCGCCTTGCTGACACAGACGCTCGCTGGTGGATTCCAGCATGATGCCCTGGCTCGCCGAAACCTCGCGCAGGGCAGCGATTTCCTCACGCGTCATGACGCCGGGGTTCACGTGCGGGAGCAGCGACGTCTCCTTCAGCACCATGGCGCACATCTCATGCAGGTAGCCGATGGTGGTTTCGTGACCGAGGTCAGCCAGGGCCTCACGTGCCGCGCGGTAACGCAGTTCGGGTTTATCGCCGAGGGTGAAGAGAGCCTCGGTGCAGCCGGCGGCTTCTCCGGCCCGAGCGATGGCCAGCACTTCGCCGGCTGAAAGATAAGCAGCGTGGCCCGCTTTCGGCCGCTCGGCGAAGGTGCAGTAGTGACATACGTCTCGACATAACTTTGTCAGCGGGATGAAGACTTTTCGGGAATAGGAGATATTCCGCCCGAACGCCTCGTCGCGCTTTTCGGCCGCCTGAGCCATCAGCTCGGATAGCGGCAGGGTTTCCAACCAGGTCATATCAGGTTCCATCACGGCAGAGCCGGGCACGGGTGGACGATAGTGGTCACGTTGACTTCCGTATCACGTCCTCGGCGAAGTGTGGACGTGTAGCGTTGCACCAATGGTGGGCTGCTGCCGATCGATGATCAAGTGCTCGCTGCGAAGGAGCGTATCGGCGGGAGGTCCGGATGTCGTTGCTCCAATCCGCGAATGCCGAGTCCTGCTTGGAGTGTGCGTTGAGGGCATCGTGTGCTATCGGATTGCTCAACACAATCCACGTAGGAGGAACGAATGGAGATCGGTTGCAGTGCCCCAACGAGCGGGCCGTTGATCGAGCCGGACAGCTTGCTTCGCATCGCGACGGAGGCCGAGGCTCTGGGGTTCGATTACGTCACCGTGAGCGATCACGTCATGATCCCGACCAGCATCGCGTCGCGGTATCCCTATTCGGACTCCGGCGAATTTCCCTCCGGCGCCGCCGCGCCGCGGTTGGAGCAGTTGACAGCGGCCGCGTTCATCGCGGCGGCGACCGAGAAGCTGCGGATCGTGACGTCGGTCATGGTTGTGCCGCACCGGCCCGCAGTGCTGACGGCGAAAATCCTCGCGAGCATCGATTACCTGTCGAAAGGGCGGCTGACGCTGGGCATTGGCGCCGGCTGGTGCGAGGAGGAGTTCATCGCCATTGGCGCGCCGCCGTTCGCGGAACGCGGTGCTGTGACGGACGAATTTATGGCAGTATGCAAGGAGCTGTGGACGGCAGACAAGCCAAAGTTCGATGGCAAATATGTAAAATTCAAGGACGTGCTGTTTCCGCCGAAGCCACCGCAGGGCGTGATTCCGATCTGGGTCGGCGGCGAGAGCGGTCCGGCGCTGCGGCGTACCGCGAAGTATGGCGATGCCTGGTATCCGATCGGCACCAACCCGCAATTCCCGATGGACACACTGACGCGGTTCAAAGCCGGCGCCGCCAAGCTGCGAGGGCTGACCGAGAAAGCGGGTCGGGATCCGGCAGCCGTCGGGCTGGCGTATCGTGTGTCGTCCAATCCGGAGGCGCAGCCGAAGGGCACCGTGGATGGCGAGCGAAAGCTGTTCACCGGGGGCGCCGCGGACTATGCGGGCGACATCAAGGCGCTGCGCGACGCCGGAGTGACGGCGTTCGATTTCGGCTTGTTCGGCGCTGATGCCGAAGCCTCCGTCGGGAATCTCCGTCGGTTCCGAGACGATGTCATCGCGAAGGTCCGTTAGCATGCAACTTGGCATGACGGTCGGCCTGTCCGGACCGCACCCAAAACTTGACATGGAGATGATCCTGGAGGCCGAGCGGCTCGGTTTTTCCCAGGTCTGGACAGGCGAGGCCTACAGCACGGACGCTGTGTCGCCAGTTGCGTGGATTCTTGCGCGGACGACGAAGATCAAGGCGGGGACGGGCATCATGCAGATGCCCGCGCGAACGCCGGCGTGCGCGGCGATGACGGTGTTGTCGCTGCAGGCGCTGTCGGGCAACCGGTTCATCTGCGGGATCGGGCCGTCGGGGCCTCAGGTGGTCGAGGGGTGGCACGGTGTGCCGTACGGCAAGCCGATGCAGCGCACCAAGGAATACATCGCCATCATCAAGCAAATTCTGGCGCGCGAAAAACCACTGGAGTTTCATGGCGAGCAGTATTCGATCCCGTATGACGGACCGGGCGCGACCGGGTTGGGACGCCCTCTGCGCAGCATCGCCCATGGTGATCCGAATGTGCCGTTCTACACCGCCTCCATCACGCCGGCCGGGTTGCGCATGGCCGGCGAGGTCGCGGACGGGAATCTGCCGATCTTTTTTTCGCCCGATGCGCCGGAGGTGGTGACGGGGCCGACGCTCGAGGGGCGGCGGAAGGTCGGTAAGACCATGGAAGGGTTCGACAACGCGCCATTTGTGCGGGCGAATATGGGGCCTGATGTGGCGGCGTGTAGGGATGCGATCCGCCCGGAACTCGCGCTGTATATCGGTGGGATGGGTGCGCGCTCAAAGAACTTCTACAACGATATGGTCTCCAAGATGGGATTCGAGGGCGAGGCGAAGGCGATCCAAAATCTTTACTTGGACGGCAAGAAGAACGAGGCCGCCGCGGCGGTGCCGGACGCGCTGATCGATGCCATTTCGCTGTGCGGGCCAGCGGAACGGATCCGGGACCGGCTCGCGGTCTGGAAGGATGCGGCCAAGGCGGGACAGGTCGGGACCATGGTGCTCAAGAGCTCCGGTATCGATGTTCTGAGGGTGGTCGCGGAGGCGGTATTGTAGGGAGTCGCGAGAGACCATCGGATCAGCTGCGTTACTCCAACCTCGGGTGGCACGCCCGTCAGCCTGGCCAGGCCGCTGCATCCCGCCGCACCCGGGGTGGGCGCGGCGTCGTGCTGTTCTTTGTCTCCCCGACAGGCAGCCCTCTGCAGATCAGGATTTCAGGAGCAAACCGCAGCACCGGTGCTTTGCCGCGCTCCACAACCAATGTCTGGACATTGGGGGCCTTATCGCTGTGCACCCAATCCATCGTCGGCGCGCCGGTCGCCAGAAAAGCACCAATGTCGGCGGCAAGCATGTCCGGCGCGTCCTCTTCCACCACGTGGCCGATGTCGCTCTCCTGCGCACCCGAAGAGGGCAGCGGCACGGCGCCGTATTGTTTCCAGTAGTTCACTGTGTGATTAGCCTTCGATGCGCTGGCGAGCGCTGTCTTAACCGCTGCCTGGTCGGGATCACTCAGGAACATGCTGTCCTGCGTGCCCCAAACCACCAGGGTCGGGACCTTCAGATCTCCCAGTCGCTTGGTGCTGTCAAATTGTTGGACGGCGCGGGCGCCCCCAACCCATGTTCCAGCCGGCATGCCAAGCGTGTTCTGCACATAGGCGGCAACCCACGTGGGATTTTCCACCGGATCGGCACCCCAAGTGGTTACCAGCCATTCCTCGATCTTTGGGCTGACCTCTCGTAGGGGAAGGTCATAGAGATCCTGAGGAAAGCGCTTTCCCTTGGCTTCAATTTCAGGCTTCCAGGTTGCCTCGATGGTATCTCGCTCTAAAAAGTCGTGAATCACGGGGTTGCCGACGACTGTGGCCCCCGTGCCGATCAGCACCGCCCGCTCGACCATGGTTGGATTGGACAGCGCAATCTCTTGAGTGATCAGTGACCCTAGCGAATGACCAACGAGGCTGGCCCGCTGAATGCCCATCGCCCGAATAAAGGCGATAATGTCGGCGGCGTGGTCGGTGACGCGAAAGCACTTTTCCGGCGTGCCGCGCACTCGGAGGCCGGGGGCATACTGCTGGCACCATGACCACGCAGATCGACCGCCAGTATGTGCCACTCGGGATGGGCCTTCTGTAGCAGAGGCCCAGAGTAGGACCATGTGTGAAGACTGTCGGTGAAACCGTGAATGAGAATAACCGGCGTGCCAGACTCAGGACCCACCTCGACATACGCCATGGTAATTCCGGTCGAGAGCTGAATTTTGCATTTATTGGCATGAAAATCGTTGCATGTCGCCGCCGGTGCCGATGGGGAACCGAGGCTCATTGCTCCAAGGGCAAACGGTAAAGCGACGGTCATGGCACGGAGCGTGTCTGCAAAGCGTGTCGTCATTTGAGTTTCCCTCCTTTTTGCCGTTGCCGGTGTCCGGCGATGCTGGCGGCTACCTGTCGCAGCACCGCGTCGACCCAACCCTTCGGATGCCGCCCTTCGCGTCGCCTTTAGACTAGCGTGGGGCGATAAATCGCGTATGTTTGGCATGTAACAGAACGGTTACATGCTTCCGGGGAGAGAAGAAAAATGCCCGGAAAGTCGAACCCGGGGGTGGACGATGCGCAGCCGAATGCTCCTTGTGGCTCACGATCCGGAACTGCGAGGTCGGCTCGCGCGACTGTTCAATACGTCGGGTCACGCTGTGGAACTTGCCGAGAGCGTGCCGCAAGCCCGTCGTGTTGATTTCCGCGGGCTTGCGCGGGCGGTTGTCGTCCCCGAGGGGCTTGGAGCCGAGGCGCCGGCGCTGACGCGAGAGCTGCGAGCGGCAACAAAGCTACTGCTGGCAACAGCCGTGCCGTCCGATTCCAACTCTACTATTCGTAGCGCTTCCGATGAGGCCTCGCTTCTGGCGTGGGCTACAGACGAGCCGCAACCGCAGCTCCAAGATGCCGACGCCGTCCTACAGTTTTCCGATTACCGGCTCGACCTGGCTGGCCACACCCTAACCGACCGGACGGGAACAGAAATCTCTCTCACCCACGGCGAGTTCAGGCTGTTGAGGGCGTTCGCGCAACGGCCCGGTCGGGTCCTATCGCGTGAGGATCTGCTCACGGCGACCACCGGGCGTGATGCCGACACCTTCGATCGCAGTATTGATGTATTGATCATGCGCTTGCGGCGGAAGATTGAACGCGACCGAGCCCGCCCAAGTATAATCGTGACTGTCCCCGGTAGAGGTTACAAGCTCACGAACCAGGTCCAGAACGTCGCGGCAGTGGACGGATCTGCTCCAGCACCGAACGACGCGTCAGTCGAGGTGGCGCCCTTACTTGCCGAACGTAGGCAGATCACCGCACTCAGTGTCGAGTTAATGTCGGTCGGCGGCGCAGGCTTGGCTGCAGATCCTGAGGAATTGCGTGCGCTGATCGGTATATATCGCCGGCGTGTCAACGATATGGTCACTCGATTTGGCGGCGAAGGCGCGCAATACGTTGGGCGTGAGGTTCTTGCCTACTTTGGTTACCCGGTAACGCGGGAGGACGCGGCGGAGCGTGCCATCGATGCCGGGCTGACGCTGGTCCAAACTCAGGGCAGCCGGAAGACCAAGATTCCGCCTGATTTTTCCATGCGCGTTGAAATCGCCACAGGACTTGTTGTCGCCGACCCGTCCGGTGAGGTTATTGGCGGCGTGTCCAGCGATGCAGCGCAGATGCGTAACCTCGCGGAATCGGGTCAGGTCATCATCGCGGCAAGCACACGCCAGCTCGGTGGCGAGCTTTTTAAGTATCATGCCTTCCAGCCGATGTCAGCGAAGGGCGTCCTTCGTCTAGAGACCGCATGGCAAGTTCTGGGCCCAACCGCGGCGGCCAGTCGGTCTGAGGCGCTCTACAGTGGGAAGTTGACCCCCTTGATAGGCCGTGAAGAGGACCTTGAGTTGCTTATGCGGCGCTGGCGGCAGGCCGTTGCTCGCGAGGGCCGTGTCGTCTTGCTGTCGGGCGAACCAGGCATCGGCAAGTCGCGTCTGCTTGCGGAATTTCACAGCGGCTGGCGGTCGAAAGGCACGCCAGTTTGAATTACTTCTGCTCACCGCTGCATCAGGGCAGCGCCCTTCATCCAATTGTCGCACGATGGGAGTGGGAGGCGGGTTTTGAGCGTGCCAACTCAGCGCAACGCCGATTGCACAAGCTTGAAAATATTATTTCTTCAGAGGATCTCTCACCAACGGATGTTGCGCTTCTTGCAGACATGTTGGGGATCGCAACCGACGAACACTATCCACCCCCTGATCTCAGCCCTCAGCAGCGCAAGGTTCAGACTTTCGCGTTGCTGCTCCGGCGACTTGCCTGTCTTGCCCAAAGCCAGCCAGTCCTGATGCTGTTCGAGGATGCGCACTGGGCCGATCCAAGCTCGCTCGAACTGCTCGATACACTGGTAAGCCAGATTGCGGATTTGCCTATTCTTCTTGTGATGTCTTTCCGCCCGGAGTTCGTTTCGGCCTGGATCGGTCGCCCCGACGTTAGTCTGATCACGCTGACCCGGTTAGATCGCCGCCTATCCATGGCACTCGCCAAGCAGGTGATCACAGAGCACGTCCTCTCGCCGGCGATTTTGGAGCGCATTGTCGCGCAGACTGACGGCGTCCCGCTCTTTATTGAAGAGCTGACTAAGGCAGTGCTCGAAACCGACTTTTCCCCCCAGGGGCTTGGCGTCCCGCACGCGTTGCAGACCTCGCTGATGGCGCGCCTCGATCGGCTGTCGGCGGGCAAGTCAGTCGCACAGATCAGCGCGGTCATCGGACGGGAGTTTACCTACGACCTTCTTGTCACGGTCGCAGGACAGACAGAGAAGCAACTCGCCACAGGACTCGAGGAACTCGTCGTGTCTGGGCTAGTGATTCGACGTGGTTCCTCCCCCGACGCTGTGTATGCTTTCAAACATGCATTGGTACAAGAGACCGCTTATCAAAGTCTCCTCAAGGCTCGGCGCCAGTCTGTACACCGGTGCGTCGCCGAAACGGTACTGGACCAGCACCCTGAATGGGCAACCACCGAACCTGAGATCGTGGCACATCATTTCACGCAGGCGGGGTTGCCGGGGCTGGCTGTGGAGTGGTGGGGCAAGGCGGCCGAATTGGCCATGCGGCGCTGTGCTTACGCCGAGGCCATCGCGCATCTCGAAACGGCACTGAAACTGGCCAGCGAATTGACTGACGGGCCCGATCAACAGCGGTCGCTTTTTCGCCTGCAACTCACCTATGGCAACGCTCTCAGAATGGCGCGAGGCTTGGGGGCGCCAGAAACCCAAGCCGCGTACGTCGTCGCCCGCGACCTTGCGGCTGCGGTGGAGGAGGTATCTGAGCGTTTCCCGGCCTATTACGGGATGTGGGTCGGAAGCTACACGCGGGGAGAGCTGGCGCCGATGCAGGAAATGGCGACTGCCATGCTCCGAGACGCTGAAAGCAGGCCGGCGTCGCCAGAAGGCGCCATGGCACAACGAATTTATGGCATGACTTGTTGGTACGCAGGTAATTTCAGAGCGGCGCAAAGGTGTCTGGAACAGGCGCTGGCGATCAACGCTGACAAGCATAAACGCGAGGACGTCTTCCGCTTCAATCTGGACGTAACTCCTCTGGTGATGGTTCAACTTCCGCTTGCGCTTTGGCCGCTCGGCATCCTTGATCGCGCGGTCTCGCTCACCGCGGAGGGCGTGGCCCACGCTCTGGAAACAAAGCATATTCCGACCATCGCGATGGTGCACGACTACGCGACATGTTTCGAGATGATACGGCGTGATCGCCGCCGAGGTGCGCCGCGTGCGCGAGCACTCCTTGGCCTCGCCCAAGAGCATGGATTATCTGACTACATCGCTATCGGTATGTTCCACGAAGGCTGGGCGCGGTCGGGCGGCCTGGATCGTGAAGCCGGCCTGGCGGAAATGCACAAGGGCCTGGCGATACTGCGTTCGCGGGAGGAGGAACTTTTCAACCCACTGTTTATGACACTTCTGGCTGAGTTGGAGGCGGAGGCGGGCCATACTGACGCAGCACTTGCCATTCTTGATAAGGAACTTGGAATTGTCGAGCGAACCGAGCAACGCTGGTATAGTGCCGAAGTCCATCGAGCACGTGGCGAAATTCTGCTTAAGTGCTCGCCAATCGAGGAGACTGCGGCGGAATGCGCCTTTCTGCGAGCCATCGACATCGCCCGTAGCCAGGCTGCGAAATTGTTCGAGCTTCATGCCGCCGTCGACCCTCGCGGGTCTGTGGAAGGCGCAGGGCAAGGGTGTCGAAGCTCGCGAACTGCTCGCACCGATTTACGCTTGGTTCGATCCTGGCCTCGACTGTGAGGTTCTGAGAAAGGCTAGGGCGCTGCTCGATTAATCGAAGGGTGGTGCGAAAGTCATGACATCGCGCGGCTTAACACGTCGCCGTACCGTCAAACTGGGGGCTGCGGCAACCGCCCTCCCGTTGGTGCATATCCGCACCGCCGGGTCGGCTGGAGCATTGAACGTTGGGTTTTGGGACCACTGGGTGCCTCGCGGGACAGAGGTCATGCGCAGGCAGGTGATGACCTGGGCGGACAAGAATAAGGTGGAAGTAAGAGCGGATTTCATCACCTCGCAGGGAGACAAGCTGACGCTGACCGCGGCGGCAGAGGCGCAGGCGCAGATCGGTCACGATTTCATCCCATTCTTCCAATGGGACGTCCTCCAATACGCTGAACGCCTCGAGCCAGTGGACGAAGTCGTCGGCTATTTGACTGACGAATACGGGCAATACGATCCTGTCGTGGAGTATCTCGCCAAACCCGACAACCACTGGATGGCGGTCCCAGGCACTGATCCTACGGCCCACCTAGCCTGTTGCGCCCGAATCAGCTTGATGAAGCGGTACGCCGGTATCGATGTTCAACAGCTTTACCCCGCACATCCCGCCAGTCCCTTGCACGCCGCCGAATGGACTTATGACGGGTTTCTCAACGCTGCCGAGGCGTGCGCGAAGGCCGGGTATCCATTCGGAATTGGGATTGGCTCAACCCCGGACTCGAGGGACAGTATTGGCGCTATCTTCAACGCCTTCGGCGCCGAGTTGGTAAGCGCCACGGGCGAGATTACGGTCAACTCGGACAACGTCAGGCGTGTGCTGGAGTATGGCCAGAAGCTAGTCAAGTTCTTGCCAGCCGATACTGTGAGCTACGACGACGCCTCAAATAATCGCGCGCTTATTTCAGGCAAGAGTGCGCTGATCTTCAATCCCCCGTCGGCGTGGGCGGTGGCGAAGCGGGACGCACCTGAAGTCGCCACGGATTGTTGGACCTTTCCTTGTCCCTCCGGGCCGAACGGGCGCTATATCCCCCGGGTTTGTGTGTTTTTCGGGATTTGGAAATTCGCGAAGAACAAGAGCGCGGCAAAGGCGCTGCTGCAACATCTGCATGAGAGGGGGCAGGTCGAGGAGCGGGCGAGTGCAGTCGAGGGCTACAATATACCTCCCCAGACGAGTATGTCGGACTTCAAGGTCTGGGCCGATGTCGAGCCACCGAAAGGCACGGTCTACAACTATCCCATCCGCTCATGGCACGATTCGAAGCCTAGTCTCGTCGCGTACCCTGCGCCGCCGGCGATCGCTGTGCAGATCGACAACCGGGCGACGATCCCGACGATGTGGGCGAAGCTGCACAGCGGCCAGTCGGTTCCAGAGGTGATCGCCTGGGCCACAGACGAGGTAGAAGGGTTCATCCGCTGAGCGGACGCGGGTCTCGGCTGATCCGGCGTTGCTTGTCGCAGCGCTTGGAGGCCGGGCCTGGTAGTGGCAGGGAGCTGCCGAACCGAAGTCGCGGCCTTTAGAATGCCTGCGGTCTGCTATCGAGGCGAGTGTCCCGATCTGCGATGACCGGCGTGCGTGGAGGACCGTGGGCGAGGGCGAAGGCCCCCTTCCCGCGCGAACCGTTTTGGCGCGATACTGCGGGTGCACTTCCGCGGCGACCGCTTCTGGGCGGACATCGAGACAAGCCGCTGCGAGTGGCTTCGAAGCGGGCATAGCCCGCGATAGCTCGACCAAAATAACGGTCGCGGACTAACCGCGCCCGAACAGGGGAGTGTACCATGTCTCAGCCACATCGTCTGACGCGTCGGCGCGCGTTGCAGGTCGCCGCCGCCACAACGGCACTGCCGCTGGTGCACATCCGCACCGCCGGCGCCGCCGGAAAGCTCAATATCGGCTTCTGGGATCACTGGGTACCAGGAGGCACCGAGAAGATGCGTAAGCAAGTGCAGGCATGGGCAGAGCAAAACAAGGTTGAAGTGACAGCCGACTTTATTACCTCGCAGGGGCAGAAACTGGTGCTGACCGCCGCCGCCGAGGCACAGGCGCAAACCGGTCATGATGCGTTGCCATTTTTTCAGTGGGATGCCTTCAACTACGGGGCCTCGCTGGAGCCGGTCGATGATGTGGTTCAAAGCCTCACCGCGCAATACGGCGCCTACGATCCGGTGGTCGAATATCTGGTCAAACCGAAAGACCATTGGCTCGCGATTCCCGGCACCGATCCGACCGCTAATCTAACCTGCTGCGGCCGGATCAGCATGCTGAGGAAATTCGCCGGCATCGATATCCAGGCGATGTACCCGGCGGAACCCCGTTCGACGCCCGAGGCTGCCGCGTGGACCTATGATGCCTTCCTGAAAGCCGCCGAAGCGTGCGCGAAGGCCGGATTTCCGTTCGGGATGGGGGTCGGTTCGACCGGCGATTCCTACAACACCGTCGGCGCGATGTTTCGCGCGTTCGGCGCCGAACTGGTCAGCGCCCAAGGGGAGATCACGGTCGATTCCGAGAATGTCCGCAAGTTGCTGGAGTACGGGCAGAAACTGGTGAAATTCTTCCCGCCGGACACGGTCAGTTACGATGATGCTTCGAACAACCGGGCGCTGATCTCTGGTAAAGGCGCCCTGATATGGAATCCGCCGTCCGCCTGGGCGGTGGCAAAACGCGACGCGCCGGAGGTTGCCAAGGACTGCTGGACGTTCCCGTGTCCGGCTGGGCCAAACGGGCGTTACATTCCCTATGTCTACATGTTCTATGGCATCTGGACATGGAGCAAGAACAAGACCGCAGCTAAAGAATTGCTCACACATTTGATGCAACGAAAGCAAGTCGAAGAACGCGACGTCGTCTCCGAGGGCTTCAACCTGCCGCCGCAGATCAGTATGTCCGATTTCAAGATCTGGACCGAGGTCGAACCGCCCAGGGGTACAGTCTACAACTATCCGATCCGGCCGTGGCATAACTCGCTGCCGAGCGTCACGGCATACCCGGCACCGCCGGAGTACGCGATCCCGATCACCAACCGCGCCGTCATGCCTGCTATGTGGGCGCGACTTTATGATGGCCAATCGATTGACCAGGTCGTCGCCTGGGCAAAGGACGAAATAGAGGGGTTCGTTCGCTGAAGCGTGCGCTTCGCGTGCCACTGGACGCTTTTTCGAACCGCGCTTACCCTGCGTTCTTTGAGGAATGATCACCGCCGCAAGGGACGAGAGCAGCTATGGTGTTTCCAGTCGTCACGGCAGCCGCGGCGGCTGTGCTTGGCCTTGTCTTTGCTGCTCTTTCGGCATGGGTTATGGCCGGCCGTTTGAGGATGGGCGTGCTGCATGGAGATGGCGGGAAGGAGGCGTTGAATCGCCGCACCCGAGCCCATGCCAACTTCATCGAATACGTGCCGCTCATTCTGCTGCTGGCCGCGTTGCTGGAGAGCGGAGGAAGCAGCCGAACCTTGATCGAGGTGCTGCTCGTGGTGCTTGTTGTCGCGCGGCTCATGCATCCGTTCGGCATGCTGGCACCGCCGAACTCGGCGCAACAATATCTGTTTCGCGGGGGTGCGGCGTCGGCCACCATGGTTGTGCTGGTGGTGCCGCTGTCTCGCTGCTGAAGCGCTGCATCGCGGGCTAGGGTTGCGCGCGGCGTGCTGCTGTAAATCCTGATCACAGAGGAAGCGTCCATGTCAGAATCCCCGGTCGTCCGGCTTGAGAAAGACGGCGAAATCGGTGTCATCATCGTCAACTACCCACCGGTCAATGCACTCGGTCCTGGTGTCTCCGAGGGCATCATTGCATCGCTTAATCGGGCCAATGCGGATGGCTCCATCAAAGCCATGGTCCTGATCGGGGACGGCCGCAGCTTCATCGCGGGCGCGGACATCCGGGGCTTCGGTACCGGCCGCAAACGCGCCCCAATCGGCGAACGCACATATGACGTGCTTGACGCCAGTCCTAAGCCGGTCGTGGCCGCGATCCACGGTTTTGCCCTCGGCGGCGGTCTGGAGAACGCCATGGCCTGCCACTATCGGATTGCTGTTACCTCGGCAAAGGTGGGCCTGCCGGAGGTGCTGATCGGCATCCTGCCTGGCGGCGGTGGAACCCGGCGGCTGCCGCGCCTGACCGGGGCGCAAACCGCGCTGGAGATGATCACCTCGGGCCGTCACGTGCCCGCTCCTGAAGCCGCCACGTTGGGGATCATCGACGAGGTGCTGCCCGACGCCACCGGCTTACGTGAGGCCGCGGTGGCCTACGCGCGCAGGATCGCCGGCATCCGTCCACTGCCGCGGGTCCGCGACAAGACGGTCAGCGCCGACCCCGGCATCTTCGATGCCATGCGCAAGTCGATTGCCCGCAAGGCGCGCAACCAAACGGCGCCTTACCACTGCATCGCCGCCGTTGAGGCTGCATGCGCGCTACCGTTTGACGACGGCATCCGGCGGGAAGCTGAATTGTTCGCCGAACTGGAGAGCTCTAACGAGGCGAAGGCGTTGCGCTACGCTTTTTTCGCCGAACGGGAGGTCGCCAAGTTGCCCGACCTGGGGGTTGGCGTTGTACCGTTCGATTTCTCGGCGCCCGCCGTAATCGGGGCGGGCACCATGGGTGGCGGCATCGCCATGTCGTTCGCCGATTTCGGCTATGACGTGAAAATAATGGATGCGACGCGAGAAGCGCTCGAAAATGGGATGCAGCGTATTCGCAGCAATTATGCGACTTCGGTCAAGCGCGGCAGCCTCGGCGAAGAGGAGATGCAGCGCCGCCTGTCGCGCATCCATCCAGTCGCCGGCTACGACGATATCAAGGACTGCGATGTGGTTGTGGAAGCCGCGTTCGAGCGGATGGACGTAAAAAAGCTGATTTTCGAAAAACTCGATCAAGTCATGAAACCGAGTGCATTTCTGTTCTCGAACACGTCCGCGCTGGACATGGATGAACTGGCGGCGGTAACGAAACGGCCGGACCTCGTCGCCGGGACGCATTTCTTCTCGCCGGCCAACGTCATGAAGCTGCTGGAGGTGGTGCGCCCTTCGAAAGCCTCACCTGAGACGCTGATGACGGCGATGGCGATGGGGCGGAAGATCGGGAAGATATCGGCAATGGCGGGCAACACGGATGGTTTCGTTGCAAACCGGTCGCGTGCGCCGTTCAACACCGAAATGGTTATCCTGCTGGAGGAGGGCTGCCTACCCGAGCAGGTGGACAAGGTGATGATCGATTTCGGCTATCCGATGGGACCGTTCGCGGTTGGTGACCTGGCCGGACTGGATATTGGCGCCGAGGGGCGAAAGCGGCGGGCGGCGGCCAACCCGAATTATCGGCAGTTGCCGATTGCCGACCGGGTAGTTGAGATGGGCCGCTACGGCCAGAAGACCGGCGCGGGCTGGTATCGTTACGAGAAGGGCGATCGCACGCCGCATCCCGATCCGGAGGTCGCCGCCATCATCAAATCGGTGGCTGCTGAGATGGGTGTGCCACAGAGGGTTTTCTCGGATACCGAAATTCTGCACCGATTGCTGTTCTCCTCGATCAACGAGGCCTGCCGCATCCTGGAGGAAGGCAAGGCCTACCGCGCCAGCGATGTGGATGTGATGTGGCTGCATGGGTTCGGGTTCCCGCGCTACCGCGGTGGGCTGATGTTTTGGGCGGACGGGATCGGCGTGCGCGATGTGTACAATCAGATCGCGTCGTGGCATCAGCAATACGGCGAACGCTGGACACCGTCCAAACTGCTGCGCGATCTGGCGCAAAGCAACACGCCGTCCCGCGAAGCGAAGGCCGCGCCATTTACCTGATTACGACCGAAACGACCTACTTTGGAAAACTCTATCGGAGATTCAACTCATGACCCCACAGTCAAAGCTTGAACACCGCGTGCTCGGCAAGAGCGGCCTGTCTGTCTCCGCGATCGGGCTTGGCTGCATGTCGCTCTCCGGCATCTACGGCGCGGCCGACGACGCGGTGTCGGAGAACCTGATCCGGCACGCGATCGACATTGGGGTGGACCACTTCGATTCCTCTGACATGTATGGCTGGGGCCATAACGAGCAGGTGCTCGGCAAGGCGCTGAAAGGCAGGCGGGACAGCGTGGTCGTCGCGACGAAGTTCGGCCAGACACAGCGGCCGGGGCAGTCCAACGGCGTCAACGGGCGCCCCGAATATGTGCTGGAAGCCTGCGAGGCGAGCTTGAAGCGGCTCGGCATCGACGTGATCGATTTGTATTACCAGCATCGCGCCGATCCGGCCGTTCCGGTCGAGGATACAGTGGGTGCGATGGCGAAGCTCGTCACCCAGGGCAAGGTACGGTTTCTCGGCCTGTCCGAAGCTGCCCCGGAGCGGATCCGGCGTGCCCATGCGGTGCATCCGATCGCGGCGGTCCAGACCGAGTATTCGCTGCTGTATCGGGAGGAAGCCGAGGAAACCCGCAAGACCACGACCGAACTGGGGATAAGCTTCGTTGCTTACTCGCCGTTAGGGCGGGGGTTCCTGACCGGCGCGATCAAGAGTTTTGCCGATGTTGACGGCCGTCGCGCCGCTCATCCGCGGTTTCAGGAGCAGAATTTCGACCGGAACCGAGCGTTGGTGGCAAAGATCGAGGCGGTCGCGGCGGAGAAGTCCTGCACGCCATCCCAGGTCACCCTCGCGTGGCTGCTGGCGCAGGGACCGGACGTCGTCGCAATCCCCGGCACGCGCTACGCCGCTCGCCTGGACGAGAACGTGGGGGCGTTAAATGTGAAGCTGTCGCCCGAGGATGTGGCGCGGATTTCGGCTGCGGTGCCGGCTGGGGCCGCTGCTGGAACCCGGTATCCGGCGGGTGGAATGGCCGGAGTATTCATCTGACAGTTCAAAGGTCGATTTTAGTGTCCGCCAGATCCGGACGGCGACCGATACCATCAAATGATCGGAAGAACCCGTTGACTGAACTGGAGGCGGAGTAGGCCAATCGGCTGCTCCGTTTTCGATCAGACCGCCGCAGTCCCCGAGCTCATTCTGGCTGGTAGTGGCAGCCGGGTAAAATTCTGCTTGACGGATTGGAGTTTCTTCGTTGTAATAAACTTGCCCGAATGGCCAAAGTGTGAGCCTTCGCCGCATTCGGCGTCGAGCCGACAATAATCAATAGTGGGAGGAGTTATTCATGGCCAATCTTCGTGTTAGCACGCAGACGACGCTGCTGGTTCTACTTGGTCTGAGCGCAATCTCTTACCCAGCTTGGGCTGCAGAGATAAGTCTTACCGCATGTCCATCCGACAAGACAGTCATCGGCGGCGTGAACGCGTGCGGCAAAGTATGGAAGCTCGGCTCGGGGAATGCGATGCTATCTCCGGACGGCAAGCTCGTCGTTGATTTACACGGGCTTGTGCTAAACGACGCGTCTGTTGGCGAGTTCAACGGCAGTCCGGACGGTGTCGATGCGGTTGCCGTTGCTGTGGTATGTGGTGGCACTGTCGGCGCTCAAACCGAGCCGGTGGCGCTCAGCAAGACCGGTGATGTCCATATCGCAACTACGGTGACAGGTACCCGAAATCCTGCACCTCGCCGACAATTTTGGTGCGGGAAAGGTATGAAGGCAAAATTGGCGGATGGCTCGCAGCCAGCGGAAGGTAGCGGTCTCATCAGTTCTGGCTAATACTGGTTCATCCGCCGGTCGGTGCTTGGCTACGACTGTGGCGACGTCGCATTGCGCGAGTTACCGGTATTGAGGGTCGGGACGGACCGGGGAGGACGGATATCCCGGGTCACAGCAATAGCGGCACCAGGATAGCGGTCAGCAGCGCGTTCAGGCCCATCGCGATCCCGGCGAAGGTGCCCGCGAGAGGATCGACCTGAAAGGCGCGCGCGGTGCCAATGCCGTGTGCCGCCATGCCAGCGGCAAAGCCTCGAGCGCGCTTGTCAGTAATTCGCAGCCCGTTCATCCGTGGCGTGACCACCATCGCGCCCAGGATGCCGGTGAGAATAACCAGCACCGCGGTCAGGCCCGGGTCGCCGCCTAACCGGCCGGAAATGCCCATTGCAACGGCCGCGGTCACGGATTTCGGTGCGATCGATGTGACGACTGCCGGCGATGCGCCGAGCAGGCGGACTATGACAACGGCCGAGACCAAGGCAGTCAGCGAGCCGGCAATCAGCGCGCAGGTCATCGGCAGAATGGCTCGCACCACCAACCGGCGATGTTGGTAGAGCGGGATCCCAAGCGCGACCGTCGCGGGGCCAAGGAGGAAGTGAATGAACTGGGCCCCGTCAAAGTATGTGGCGTAGGGCGTGCCGGTGCCGCGCACCAGGATGCCGATCAGGCACATCGAAATCAGCACGGGATTGACCAGCGGCGTCCGGCGCAGTGCCGCCGATACCTGGTCGCACAAGCAATAGACCAGTATAGTCAGCGTCAACCATAGCAGCGGCGTCCGCGCCAGATAGACCCAAAGCGCGAATACGTCGTCCTTCATCGGGATCGATCCGGCAGACCATTCATCGCGCGGGCCGATTCATTTCGTACGCCTTGCGACGACGCTGAACACCCAGCCGGTGACGCCGAGAGTCAGGATTGTGGAAACCACCAACGCCGAGACGATCGCCAGCGCGTTGGCTGCCAGGACGTCGAGCCGCTGGACCACCCCGACCCCAGCCGGGACGAACAGCAGCGACAGATGCGACAGGATGCCCTGCCCGGTCTGCTCGAACGTCCCGTCACGCAGCTCAAGTGGCAGGCGCGTGCCAATCTTGTCGCGCGCCAGCAGGAGCACCACGCATAGAACCATACCAATGACCGGTCCCGGCACCGGAATGCCGCTGCCGCGAGCAATCGCCTCTCCGACCAACTGACAAAGCAGGATCAGCCCAAGACTGAACAGCATTCCGCGGCGGTTAGACTCGTTCGATCAGCGCGGCGATGCCCTGGCCCACCCCAATGCACATCGTGGCGATGGCTCGTTTCTGACCGAGCGTCTCCATTGCGTTGACCGCGGTGAGGGCGAGACGGGCGCCGGACATGCCCAGCGGATGGCCGAGGGCGATAGCGCCGCCGTTAGGGTTCACGTGCTCGGAGTTCCTCCGACACACCGAGTTGGCGCAGCACGGCGATGCCTTGGCTGGCGAACGCCTCGTTCAATTCGATGATGTCAACGTCGCCAATCGCCAGGCCGGTTTTTGCCAGCAGCTTCTGCACGGCGGGGGCTGGACCGATGCCCATGATCCGCGGCGGCACGCCGGCGGTCGCCATTGCCACGACCCGGGCGCGCGGCGTCAAGCCATGACGTTTGGCGCCTTCCTCGGAGGCCAGGATCAGCGCGGCGGATCCATCGTTCACACCCGAGGCGTTGCCGGCTGTGACTGTGCCCGGATCGCGGAACGGGGTCTTCAGCTTTGCCAGCATCTCCAGCGTGGTGTCCGGGCGCGGATGCTCGTCATGCTCGACGACGGTGTCGCCCTTGCGGCCCTTGATGGTGACCGGGGTGATCTCCTTGGCGAAGAAGCCGCTTTCCTGGGCCTTTTTCGCGCGTTGCTGGCTGTTGTAGGCGAACTTGTCCTGGTCCGCGCGGGAAATCTGGAACTCCTCGGCGACATTTTCGCCGGTTTCGGGCATCGAGTCGGTGCCGTAGGACTTTTGCATCAGCTTGTTGACGAAGCGCCAGCCAATGGTGGTGTCGTAGACTTCGGCCGAGCGGGAGAAGGCCTCGGTCGCCTTGCCCATGACGAACGGTGCTCGGGTCATGCTTTCGACCCCGCCCGCCAGCATCAAATGCGCATCGCCGGATTTGATCGCACGAGCGGCGGTGCCGACCGCGTCCAGGCCTGATCCGCAGAGGCGGTTGATCGTGGAGCCGGACACCGCAGTGGGCAAGCCGGCGAGCAACACGGCCATGCGGGCGACGTTGCGGTTGTCCTCCCCGGCCTGGTTAGCGCAGCCCATGATGCAGTCGTCGAGTGCCTCCCAATCGATCCCGGCGTTGCGTGCGGCCAAGGCGCGGATCGGATGGGCGGCGAGGTCGTCGGTGCGGACATCTTTCAGCGCACCGGCGTAGCGGCCGATCGGAGAGCGGGTGAAGTCGCAGATATATGCTTCGGCCATGGACGAATTCCCCCGGTTTGGGTGGCGGCTGATTTCGTGCCTTGTCTTTAGTCGGTCAGCGAGAGGGACGCCAGACGGTGCGGGGCAGTCGATGTGGCCAACCCTTGGCCTCGGCTGTGAAGCGGGGTTAGCTGGTCGCCCCATCCAAGGGAGGATCGAGAATGCTTGATATGACGGGGAAAGTCGCGATTGTCTCGGGAGCCGGGTCAGTTGGGCCGGCTGACAGCAAGATCTGGGGGAACGGGAAGGCGACGGCAATCCTGCTCGCACGGCAAGGGGCGTCGGTGTTTCTGCTGGACATCAACGAGGAAGCGATGGCCGCGACCAAAACGATCATCGAAAGCGAGGGTGGCACCTGCGCCACGCGCCGTTGCGACATGATGGCCGCCGCCGAGGTGCAAGAGATGGTCCAGGCCTGCCTGGACCGCTTCAAGCGGATCGATATCCTGGTCAATAACGTTGGCGGCTCGGCGCCCGGCGATCCGGTTGCGATGACCGAGGAGGTCTGGGATCGGCAGATCGACTTCAACCTCAAGACGGTGTTTCTGGGCTGCAAATTCGTGCTGCCGGTGATGGTCGAGCAAGGGAAGGGTGCGATCGTCAATATCGCCTCGGTGGCCGGAATGCGGAACGATTTCCTCAGTGGCCGGTCTCATGTCGGCTACAGCGCGTCCAAGGCGGGGGTGATCCAGTTGTCGCGGTCCGTCGCGGGCACCTATGCGAAGCAGGGCATTCGGGTAAATACCGTGGTGCCTGGGCTGATGCATACGCCGCTGGTGGAATACCGGCTGGCCCGGAGCGTCGGCGGGAACGACGCGCAAAAGCTGATCGACGCGCGCCACGCGGCGGTGCCGATGGGGCATATGGGCGATGCGTGGGATGTGGCCCACGCGGTGCTGTTCCTGGCGTCCGACGAGGCCAGGTTCATTACGGCTACCGAGATCGTCGTCGACGGCGGCAGTTCGGCGACGATGCCGTAACCCCTCGCGGGCCGAGGTGTGGCGTCGTTGCGCGGTTTCCTCAGCCTCGCGACCGCCATGCATATTGGACAGGCACAGCGCCATGGTGTGCAATGGGAGCAGGGTTAATCAGCAGGAGGAAAGCATGGCACAGGCCCCATCGTCGGCGGCACGCGACCGGGTTCGCGACACCGTTCCCAAGATGATCGAGGTGACCGAGCAAGTGCTGTTCGGCGACATCTGGGAGCGCCCCGAGTTGTCAAAGCGGGACCGTAGCCTGATCGTCTGCGCGGTCCTGACAGCAACCTATCGGCCGGAACAATTGCGCGGCCACCTGCAGCGTGCGTTGGACAACGGTCTGACCAAGACCGAGATTTCCGAGATGATCACGCATGTGGCGTTCTACGCCGGCTGGCCGGCCGCGATGTCGGCGGCGAACATCGCGCGCGAGATTTTCGAAGAAAATCCCTGACGGAGTTTGATCGGGCCGGGCGGCGGCGCCGGACGAGTGTGCACAGGCTCTCCGAGAACAGGACGGGACGGCGAACGATGAAGGCGGGCTTTATCGGCCTCGGTACCATGGGTGCCAGCATGGCCGCCAATCTACAGACCGGTATTCAGAAAGATGGACATGTCGTTCTGGTGCATGACGTTCGTCGGGACGCAGCGGCGCAGCATATCAAGAACGGGGCGATTTGGGCGGATAACCCGGCGGCATTGGCGGCGGAGTGCGATGTCATATTCTCGTCGCTGCCGGGTCCGGTGGAATTCGAAACGGTTTCCTATGGCGAGACCGGCCTGCTGTCGCGGATCCGCCCGGGCGCCGCCTATTTCGACCTGACGACCAACGCGCCGACAACGGTGCGTAAGGCGCATGCTGACTATCTGAAGAAGGCAGCTTATCTGTTCGATGCCCCGGTCAGCGGCGGCCCGCGCGGTGCCGCGACCGGCAAGCTGGCGATCTGGTGCGGCGGCGATCCGGACATTTTCGAAAAATGGAAGCCAGTACCTGGACACGATTGGCGACCAGGCAAAGTACATCGGGTCTATAGGGGCCGGATCGGTGGCAAAGCTGGTGCACAATTGCTACGGCTACATTGCCACCGCGGCGGCGGCAGAAGTCTTCAGCATGGGTGTCAAAGCCGGCATCGAGCCGTTAGCGATCTGGGAGGCGGTTCGCCAGGGCGCGATTGGCCGTCGCGGGGCGTTCGACTCGCTGACCGATCAGTTCCTACCGGACCAATACGAGCCACCGGCCTTCGCGTTGCGGCTGGCGCATAAGGACGTCTCCTTGGCCACGGCTCTTGGCCGCGAGTTGAACGTGCCGATGCGCCTGGCCAATCTTGCGCTGGCCGATCTGGCGGAAGGGTTGAACCGCGGCTGGGGCAACCGCAACTCACGCGCAATGATGGTGTTGCAAACCGAGCGGGCCGGCGTTGAGGTGAAGGTTGATCCGAACCGGCTGGCGGAGGCGCTGGAGAACAAGGCGAAGAACGGATAGACCGTTGCCGGCCGGTTCCGGGAGGCCGGGGGGGCGCCTGGACGCTCGCGCGGCGCGATCATGCCGTGGCGGCTTGCAATCCAGGCAGGCTCGCAAATATTAAGGTTGATGCGTAGCCGAACGAGAAAAACCCCGGGGGCCACCAATGATGTCGCGTGAGTCGCAAACGTGGGCCCGCGATGTCCGGTAGCAACTTATTTGGCGAAATTCGCCGGTTCGCTCGTACCTCGGGTGCCGTCGGAGGGATTGCGGCCCGGGTGGCGGGGGAACGTGTATTCGGGATCAAGACCGACCGCGCCGCGCATGCGGAGGATTTGAAGGCCATTCTCGGCGGCTTGAAAGGGCCGCTGATGAAGGTGGCGCAATTCTTGTCATCGGTTCCGGATGCACTGCCGGCGGAATATGCCGCGGAGTTGGCGCAGCTTCAGTCCAATGCGCCGGCGATGGGCTGGAGTTTCGTGCGACGGCGGATGGCGAACGAACTCGGGCCGGATTGGCAGGCAAAGTTCGCGTCGTTTGGTCAGGAGGCCTCGGCGGCCGCCAGTCTCGGGCAGGTGCATCGCGCCCGCTTGCCGGACGGGACGGAGGTGGCATGTAAGCTGCAGTATCCCGATATGCCCAGCACAGTCGAGGCCGACCTGCGGCAGCTGAGGCTGGCGATGGCGGTCTATCACCGCATGGATTCGGCCATCCAGCATGACGAGATCTACAAGGAACTGCGTGAACGTCTGCGGGAGGAACTGGATTACCTCCGTGAAGCCGCGCAAATGCGGATGTATGGACGGATGCTGAAGGATCAGCCAGGCGCGCATGTGCCGGTTCCTCTGCCGGAGTTGAGCACTCGTCGTCTACTGACCATGACCTGGCTGGATGGGCGGCCGCTGATGCAGCGGCTCGCGGAGGACCCGCCGCAGGAAGAACGCAACAAGATCGCCGAGGCGCTGTTCCGCGCCTGGTACGTGCCGTTCTACCGGTACGGCGTGATCCATGGCGACCCGCATCTGGGCAACTATCAGGTTCGTCCGGATGGCTCAGTCAATCTGCTGGATTTCGGCGCGATCCGGGTGTTCGGTGCGCAATTCGTCGCCGGCGTCATCGCACTGTTCGAGGCGGTGCGCGACCACGATGACGATAAAGCGCACCACGCATACGAAACCTGGGGCTTTACCGACCTTTCGCGTGAGAAGATGGACGTCCTCAACATGTGGGCGCGGTTTCTTTATGAGCCGTTTACGCAGGACCGGGTGCGCCGCATTCAGGAGACCGATGATCCCACATTTGGCCGCGAAGTGGCCGAACGGGTGCACGCCGGGCTGAAGCGTACCGGTGGGGTGATGCCTCCGCGCGAGTTCGTGCTGATGGATCGGTCGGCGATCGGTCTGGGAGGTGTGTTCCTGCGGTTGAAGGCGGAGCTGAACTGGAGCCGCCTGTTCAACGACCTGATGGCCGAGTTCGACGAAGCCGCCGTGGCGGAACGTCAGGCAGCGGCCTTGGCGGAAGCGGGTGTGCCTCTGGCGCGGTAGCCGAGCTTCCGGGAAAGCCGCCGCTGGCGTAGCCTCCGCCTGGTTTCCAGGAGGTGGCCGATGGCCGAACAGCGGGCTTTCTATCACGACGGCATGCGGGCGTTGCAGGATCGCTTCGACGGTCGTCGCGTAGCGGACAAACTCGCCGAACATCGCCGCCGCTGGGACTTCTGGGACGATGACCGGGTCCTGATCGAGAACACGCCATTCTTCTTCATCGCCACGTCCTATGGCGACTACACCGATTGCAGCATGCGCTCGGGTATGCCCGGATTCGTAAAAATCGTTGCACCCGGAACGATAGAATTCCCTGAATATGACGGCAACTCGATGTACCGCACGCTCGGGAATATCAGCCGAAATCCGAATGTTGGTCTGCTATTTGTAAAGTTCGACGGCAAAACTTATCGTGTTCGTATCAACGGTCGCGCGACAATCCATGACGATGCCGACACCCTGGCTCATCATCACGGGACGAAGCTGGTGGTCCGGGTGGAGTGCGAGTTGTTTTCCAATTGTCCGCGCGCCGTCCACGATTTGGAGGGCGACCGCCTGTCGGCCTACCTGCCGCGGCCGGGCTATGATCCCCCTGCGCCGGAATGGAAGAGCAGAGACTACATTCGCGACATCCTGCCGGCGGCAGACCCGCACCGCGCCAAGCCCGGATGAATTGGGCAGACGGGTGGAGCGAGATGGCCTACATTCGAGTTGAGATATCCAGTCAGTCGGATACCGCGGGAGGATTTCATGGGAACCACACAGCAAATTTCGTCTGTTCTTCAACGGGCGGCCGACGCCGGCGATGTACCGGGCGTGGTGGTGACAGCGGCAAATGCAGACGGCGTGATCTTTGAAGGGGCCTTTGGCACTCGAGATCTCGCCACGGGTGCTCCGATGACGACCGACACGGTCGTTTGGATCGCATCGATGACGAAAGCGGTCACCGGAGCCTGCGCGATGCAATTGGTCGAGCAGGGCAAGCTGTCCCTCGATGACGACATCGGCAAGACCCTGCCCGAACTCGGCCGTGTGCAGGTGCTGGAAGGTTTCGACAAAGACGGCAAGCCGCGCCTGCGGTCACCGAAGCGCGGGATCACGTTGCGCCAGTTGCTCACCCATGCTTCAGGCTTCGCTTACAACATCTGGAACGCGGACATCGCGCGATATCTGGAGACGACCGGTACTCCGGGCGTGACTACATGCCGGAACGCTGCGCTGACCGTGCCGCTTGTGTCCGATCCGGGCACGAAATGGGAATATGGAATTTCGATCGACTGGGTCGGCAAGGCAGTCGAAGCGGTGTCAGGCCAAAAGCTTGGTCGCTACATGCAAGACAACTTGTTGGCGCCACTCGGTATGACCGACACCGGGTTCAAGATCGGCGGCGCTCAGCGCCAGCGGTTGGCCAAAGTACCACGCCCGCACGCCAGACGGTCTGGTCTCGACTGACACTGAAATTCCGCAAGACCCAGAATTCGAGATGGGCGGCGGTGGACTTTACGCGACCGTCGGCGATTACCTGAAGTTCGCGCGGATGATCATGCACGGCGGCACGTTGAACGGCGTCCAGGTGTTGCGGCCGGAAACGGTGGCGACCATGTCACGAAATGCCATGGGCGACCTGGTGTGCAATCCGATGAAGACCGCCCTACCGGGTGCGTCGAACGACGTCGATTTCATTGCCGGCATGAAGTGGGGGCTGACTTTCCTGATCAATCCACAGGCGTTGCCGACCGGGCGATCGGCAGGCAGCCTGGCCTGGGCCGGTCTGGCGAATTCTTATTACTGGATCGATCCGGTGCGGCAAGTTGCGGGGGTTTATGCCACTCAGGTATTGCCGTTCTTCGATCCGAAAGCGGTGCAGACATTTCAGGCATTTGAAACCGCGGTCTACGACACGCTGTAAGAACTAGCATGAAATAGTCTATCGGATCGCTCCATCCGGCAGGCCATTGGGGAACGCCACCTGCCGGAGGAAATCGGCTGAGTAGTTGATTTCCTCCGGCCAGCTCACGCCAGCGCCCCACGGCAATCGAAGCATCGTGGCCGCGAAACAGTCGCCCTCCCGCAGCGGCGTGAACCAGCCGCCTCGATCGATTATTGGCAGGAAGTCGACAACCCCGGTCACGCCATCCGACCACGTCAGCGCGACAGTATGATCGGGGTGCGCAACAGCCTCAGTTAGTTCGAACAAGCTCACCCCGTCAGCCGAGTGATGCGTCCTGCGGTCAACCCGCCATCGATAACCAGTTCAGATCCGGTTACGTGGCTCGACATGTCGGACGCCAGGAACAGGATGCCGTCCGCGATCTCGCTGGCCTCACCCGCCTTACCCAAGGGCACTGTTTGCGCGCCGATCGCGTATGGATCCATGGGCAGGTTGTTCCCGGACGGAAGCTTGGTCCAGATCGGAGTGGCGATGATGCCTGGATGCACCGAGTTCACCCGGATGCCGTCGCCGGCCTGGGCGCACTCCAGTGCCATCGATTTGGCGAACAGCCGAACCGCTCCTTTGGTGGCGCTATAGCCCGCCAGGCCGGCCGACCCACGCAATCCCGCGACGGAGGACAGCATCACGATCGATCCGCCGTTGCCGGCGCGGCGCATCGCCGGAATGCAATATTTCACCGATAAAAAGACGCCATCGACGTTGATGGCCATCTGCCGGCGCCAATCCTTCAGCGACATATCGATCGCGCTTCCGGTAATGCCGATGCCGGCGTTTGCCACCATGATGTCCAGGCGCCCGAGACGCTCCGCGGCGGCGATGACGGCCGCCCAGCCGTCCTCCTCGGAGACGTCGAGATGCACGTAGGTGCCGCCGAGCTCCTCAGCCAAGGCCGAACCGCCTGCGTCGTCGATGTCCGCCAGCACTACTTTCGCGCCTTCGCGGGCAAACACGCGCGCTGTCGCCGCGCCTATGCCGGACGCCGCCCCGGTAATGATGCCAACCTTGCCGTCGAGCAGTGCCATTGTTCCCTCGGTTCTTGCTTGCTCGCCAAGTATCCCATCCCTTGGCGGCACTTCCAAGGGCGGTAAGGTCGTCGCGACGAGAGAGGGAACGATGCGATGGCCGCCAATAAATCTGCCCTGATCACCGGGTCACTTTGAGGGATCGGTTTCGCCACGGCGAAAAGCACTCGCCGACTTAGGCTGTGACATCACCCTGAACGGCTTCGCCTCGGCCGAAGTGATCGAAGCCCGATTGGCCGAGCTGAGGGCTTTGGGTGCCTCTGCGGGCCGCATGGCGAGGACATCAATGGGTCGGCACTGCCGATCGATGGAGCCTGGACCGCCGGACGCGGCCAGCGCACCACGTATTGCCTACGCTACGGTCGCTGCCTCAGGCAGGCTTAGAAATTCCCGGATAGTGTGCAAGCACCGGCCCCCCTTGCACACACCGCGTCCCCGGTGCATTTCAGGCCCCGCCCGTAATTTAGGGTAAACAGGCACATCTGCCGCCCAAACGACAACCTGCGTAAAGGATCAGACGCATGCGATTAGCGGTGCTGAAAGAACGGCGTGCCGCCGAAACCCGTGTGGCTGCTACCCCGGATACGGTCAAAAAGCTGATTGGCCTCGGATTGACCGTCGCCGTAGAATCCGGGGCAGGGGCGAACGCCTCTTTGTCGGACGCCGACTTCGCTGCCGCTGGCGCTGAAATCGCCAGCGATGCGGCCGCCGCCCTTGCAGGAGCCGGGATCGTTTTCGCCGTCCAGACCCCGGCCGCCGAGGAGCGAGCCCTGATCCCCCGCGGCGCGCTGCTGGTATGCATCGCCGGCGCCTTCGCTGATCCTGATCTGGTGCCCAGCCTCGCGGCCGCCGGGATCGATACGGCGGCGATGGAGTTGCTGCCGAGGATCACCCGGGCACAGTCGATGGATGTCTTATCCAGCCAGGCGAATCTCGCTGGTTATCGCGCGGTTGTTGAGTCAGCCACGGCGTTTCAACGCGGCTTTCCGATGATGATGACCGCTGCCGGCACTGTCCCCCCCGCTCGGGTGTTCGTGATCGGCGCCGGAGTGGCCGGGCTACAAGCGATCGCGACCGCGCGGCGTCTGGGAGCGATCGTGTCAGCCACCGACGTCCGTCCGGCAGCGAAGGAGGAGATCAAGTCGCTCGGTGCGTCGTTCGTCGGTGTCGAGGATGCCGAGACTGCCGGCCAGACTGGCGCATACGCCCGCGAAATGAGCGACGCTTTCCGCCAAAAGCAGGCGGAACTCATGGCAACGACCATCGCGAAGAATGACATTATCATCTGCACCGCCTTGGTGATGGGCCGGAAGGCGCCCGTCATCGTCACCCAGCCCATGGTCGACAGCATGCGCGCCGGCAGCGTCATCATCGATCTGGCCGCCGAGGCCGGTGGCAACTGCGCCGCGACTGTCCCCGGCCAGAGCATCACGACACCGAACGGCGTCACCGTCCTGGGGTTCAACAACTGGCCAGGCCGCATTCCGGTCGCGTCCTCGGCGCTGTACGCGCGCAACCTGCTGACCTTCCTGACCACGTTCTGGGACAAGGAGAGCGCGGCACCCAAGCTGCCGGAGACGGACGACATCGTGAAGGGTGTCATGCTGACCCGCGGGGGCGCCGTCGTTCACCCGAATTTCCTGCCCCAGCAAGCTGCCTGAACGTCCGGAGGTCGATCCAAGATGAACCCGAACCAACTGGCGGACGAAGCGGCGCGCCTCGCTGATCAAGCACTGACACTATCCAATCACGCGCAAACATTGATTATTGGTGTGTCAGAAACCGTGGCGCCGGAGGTCAATCCGTTTATCTTCCTGCTCGCCATTTTCCTCATGGCTTGTTTCGTTGGTTACTACGTCGTCTGGAACGTTACCCCGGCGCTACACTCGCCGCTGATGGCCGTTACCAACGCGATTTCATCGGTGATCATCGTGGGCGCGATGCTGGCGACCGGCCTGGCGACATCCGATTGGGCGATGGTGTTCGGTTTCATTGCGGTGACACTGGCATCGGTCAACATCTTTGGCGGCTTCGTCGTTACCCAGCGCATGCTCTCGATGTTCAAGAAGAAGCAATAAGGCCACGCCGATGTCCGCCAGCCTGACCTCTCTCGCCTATCTCGTAGCCGCGGTCCTGTTCATCCTCGCGCTGCGCGGCTTATCATCTCCGGTCACGTCGCGAGAGGGCAACCGTTTCGGCATGATCGGCATGGCCATAGCCGTGGTCGCGACACTGTTGCACCACGGCTTCGGCGGCTGGGCATATCTGCTGATCCTGTTCGGCATCCTGATCGGCGGCGGAATCGGTGTCGCGGTTGCGCTGCGCATCCAGATGACGGCGTTGCCGCAGTTGGTCGCAGCGTTTCACTCGCTCGTTGGTTTAGCGGCGGTTTTCGTTGCGGCGGCCGCGCTAAATGCGCCGGAGGCGTTCAACATCGGCATTGCGGGCGCGATCCACACCCAAAGTCTGGTCGAGATGTCGGTGGGCCTCGCGATCGGTGCCGTCACCTTTTCAGGCAGTCTGATCGCGTTCGCGAAATTGCAGGCGCTGATGAGCGGCGCGCCGATTACCTTCAAGGGCCAGCATTGGTTGAACTTAGGGCTGGCGGTCATACTGCTGCTGCTGGTGATCTCGTTCGTAGCGTCGGGCGGCCATCAGGTGCTGTTCTGGCTGATCGCGTTGCTGTCGCTAGGGCTGGGCTTCCTGATCATCATCCCGATCGGAGGCGCCGACATGCCGGTGGTGGTGTCAATGCTGAACAGCTACTCCGGCTGGGCGGCGGCAGGCATAGGCTTTACGATCCAGAATCTGGCACTGATCATAACGGGCTCGCTGGTCGGCGCTTCAGGCGCGATCCTGTCCTACATCATGTGCAAGGGGATGAACCGCAGCATCATCAATGTGCTGCTGGGTGGTTTCGGCACTGACACCAGCGGCGCGGCGGCTCGCGGCGGCGCGGATGGCGATCGGACGGTTCGCTCCGGCAACGCCGATGACGCGGCGTTCATCATGAAGAACGCCTCGAAGGTGGTCATCGTGCCGGGCTACGGGATGGCGGTCGCTCAGGCGCAGCACGCGCTGCGGGAAATGGCGGACACGCTGAAGAAGGAAGGCGTGGAGGTGAAGTACGCCATCCATCCTGTCGCCGGCCGCATGCCCGGGCATATGAACGTGCTGCTGGCCGAGGCGAACGTGCCTTACGACGAGGTGTTCGAACTCGAAGAGATCAACAATGAGTTCTCCACCGCCGATGTGGTCTATGTCATAGGCGCCAACGACGTGACTAACCCGGCGGCGAAGACCGATCCGTCCTCGGCGATCTATGGGATGCCGATCCTGGACGTGGAGAAGGCGCGTACCGTGTTGTTTGTGAAACGATCGATGGCATCCGGTTATGCTGGTGTGGACAACGAACTGTTCTTCCGGCCGAACACGATGATGCTGTTCGGCGACGCGAAAAAGATGACGGAAGAGATCGTTCAGGCATTGGGTCACTGAGGGGGGCTCCGCCTGGTACGCGTTTCAGCGATCAGACGAGTGCGGCTTGATTCCACGAGGGAAATCGCCTTGGTGGCGGGATTGTTCTGTGGAGTGGATTGACAAGCCGCGGTGCTTCGCCGGTTAGTACGGCGTGACAACGTAAGGGTGGGCGGTGGTGAAAGCGGAAGCAATCGGACTATCGGCGTCGCGGTTGGCGCGCCTGGATGAAGTCATGAAACGCCGATACGTCGATAGCGGCCGTTTGCCCGGCTTGTTGACCATGGTCTACCGGCGCGGCGTGCTCGCCCATGCCGGAATGTCGGGGCACATGGACCTCGAGCGCGGGAAGCCCATGCGTGAGGATGCGATCTTTCGCATCTATTCCATGAGCAAGCCGATTACAGCGGTGGCGTTGATGATGCTCGCCGAGGAGGGCTTGATCGGACTGGACGACGATGTGGCCACGTACATTCCGTCGTGGAGGAATCTGGGGGTCTACGCTACCGGCCTGCCGAGCCTGCTGAAGACGTCGGCGCCGAGCTTCCTGACGTCGCTCGTCGCTCGGCCGATGAAAGTTGTTGACTTGGTCACGCATACCTCGGGCCTGACCTACGGGTTCATGAACCGTACCAGCGTCGACCGGGCGTACCGGCACGCGCGCATTGCCGAGTTCGACGCCGAAGGCGGTCTCGACGCCATGATCGAGCAACTGTCGACGATGCCGTTGGAGTTTTCCCCAGGGACGGCCTGGAACTATTCGGTCTCGATCGACGTGATGGGTTACCTCGTGCAGAAGCTCAGCGGGATGAGTTTCGGCGAGTTCCTGCGCACCCGGTTGTTCGAGCCGCTGGGCATGGTGGACACCGCCTTCTGGTGCCCACCGGAGAAGCGTGACCGCTTCGCGTCTTGTTACCAGCCGGATGGCGCAGGCGGGATCAAGCTGCAGGACGATGCCGGCAACAGCACCTATGGCGCGCCACCCAAACTGGAGTCAGGCGGTGGTGGGCTGGTCTCGACCGCGCACGACTACATGCGGTTCTGCCGGATGATGTTGCACGGGGGAACGCTGGACGGGGTGCAAATCCTAAGTCCGAAGACGGTTGAATTGTTCAGCCTGAACCATCTGCCCGAGAACCAGGAGCTGGCAGATATGGCGCCGCCCGGGCTATTCAGCGAGGCTGGCTACTCAGGTATCGGCTTCTCCATCGGTTGTGGCGTGAACATCAACGTCGCTAAAACGCACCTGCCGGGCACACTGGGCGAGTTCTTCTGGGGCGGCGCTGCCTCTACCGCTTTCTGGATCGACCCCAAGGAAGAACTTGCGGTGGTGTTCATGACGCAGGTCCTGTTCAGCGACGCCCGGCTGACACTCCGCCGCGATCTGCGCACACTTGTTTACTCAGCGACGACGGAGTCGTTCGCTTATACCAGCAGCCCGAAGGGCTGACTGGTATGCGCGCAGGGTTGGCGTGGCGGGTGCGCGCGAAATCAATAAGATACCAGCCACCCGTCTTTCGCCCGAAGAGTCGATGTCTCGGGCGGCTGGTATTAGCCTTGCGGGGCCGATTTTCCCGACGCTCGTGGCGTGAGCGTCGGGATCGATCGCTAGGTGACAGGATCCAGCACGACTACGGGGATTTCACGCCCCGCTGCCTTAATCTTGTAGTCAGC
This sequence comes from uncultured Alphaproteobacteria bacterium, assembly GCA_963772355.1. Lineage (GTDB taxonomy): Bacteria > Pseudomonadota > Alphaproteobacteria > Acetobacterales > Acetobacteraceae > Rhodopila. The sequence continues at coordinate 95,225 of CAVYXX010000047.1, forward strand.
GTAGGGTGGAAAGAATTTGACCGCCTGATCCCAAAGCTGTGCCCGTTCCGCGCCAACGGCTGTTCGCGCCCGAGCGCGCATCTTGGCGGTTCCGACCTGGACTTCAACCTCCGGGTTGGCGAGGATGTTACGATACCAGCCGGGGTGCTCCGGCGCGCCGCCCTTCGACGCGATCACGAAATAGCTGTTGCCGGTCTGCCCATAAAACAGCGGGAACAAATACTTTTCCCCTGACTTACGTCCGGTCGTGGTCAGCAGCAACGACGGGACCGTGATCTCGGCCGCGCCAGGCCGCTCGAGTGTGTAAATATGGCCATCGGTGCCGCCGCTCGATAGATAGCGTTCTGTATGGTCCTTCATCCATTGCGGCAGGTTGGGTGCAAGCTTGGCCTCAGCCATCGTTGTGTCTCCTGTTGGTTCTGTCGAAGGGTAATGCCCTTCCAGCGCGGCGGCGAGGACAAAAATGTCCCGTGCCCTGGATTAGAGTTTGCAATACCGCGCTAACCTTTGGTCCAGAATGTTTTCTGATGTTTCGGCGGACGGTCATTCCCTACGTCCGCCGCATGATGTGGCCAACTTGGGGAGGCAGGCCCTCTAGAGCGAGCCGCGAGGTGCCTGCTGAACGCATCTGTCGCGCTCGATCGTGTCGGTTTTGATTGTTAAGTCAGCCTGATCGAAGGCCGCATAGACTTCGTTAACCAGGCACGCCGCTCGCTCTCTGCGATTGGCCTGCAGCTCGAGCATAGCAAGGGAGACCAATACGCAAGGGGGCTCGTCACTGACGTCGTTGATATCGCTTGATTCAGCAACCGGATAGGTCACTTCGGTCCGCCGTGGCCGAATGGCTTTTCCGACTAAACGAGCTCCTTCCCAGACCTCGGTAGTACTACACTTGGCGGGCAGAGCTTGAGCCTGAGCGACGGCGTCGCCGTCATCAAGACATTCCATCAGATGGAACGCGAAGATGCGGTCTTCCTCATCCAAGAAAAAAGCTCGATAGAGCATATAGAGATCTTTCGGCCGCACGTTGTGACCGTTGTAAGATTAATTCGAAAATGAGACGGATGGCAATCGATTTTCGTACGATTTCCGGATTATCCTGATGCCATGGTCAAGGTTCTGCCGAAACTACATCCAGAAGAGGCATTTTATTAGGTGCCAACTACCATTGGTAGAAATCAACTGATTCGACGCGCCATCGCGCGCCGAAATGCAAAACTCACGGCGAGCCCAACCCGAGTCGGGTAAATTAACTCTTCGTCGGCTTCCGCTCGTTCTCACGTTGATGCGCTGTTTCGGTTGCATGACGGTCAGATGTTGGGGTTCCCGTGGGTTGTTGGTGAATGTCGCGCTGATCGACGGACTTGTCCGGTTGCTCGGAACCAGTGATGCCGGAATGGGCCGGGGGATCGCTGGCTGGAAAACTCTGCTCTAACGTCTTGTCGTGGCTTCGTTCAGTGCGCGTCTTGCTCGACATGGCGACTCCCTTTCCTCTGCATTGGTGCAGGTCAGTTCTTCAAACGCCCAAGGAAACAGTCGGTTGCTGTCGCATGAGTTCTCATCTTGATCGGTCCCATATTCGGCGGCAGCGCTGTTCCCGTTGGGCGGGTTGGGTTCCAGCGCGGACATGGCGAGTTGGGAGCCTCAGCCATGCGGAGCCGGGCCGCGCGAGGGCCATTTGCGATCACGCCCTCCCGCAGAAGAGACGTCGAACGCGAGATCCATTCTGGATCGAGGGAAAGCAATGGCACAGCGCGATCGAAAAGCTATCGGCCCAGCACGAGGTTCAAGCGCTTGCCGATCCATTCAGATAACAGCAGCCCCGCCAGGGCAAGTGTCAGCGAGACAAGCGACAATTCGGCGGCTTTTGTCTCGCCACCCGGCATCTGAAGGGCGTCGTAAATAGCCAGCGGCAACGTCTGAGTTTGACCGGGGATGTTGGCAGCAAATGTTATCACAGCACCGAACTCGCCCAGGCTGGTTGCATAGGCGACAATTCCGCCGACCAGAATCCCGGGCGAGGCGAGCGGCAGTGTGACGTTGAACAATCGGTCCAGCCATCCCGCGCCCAGGGTGCGGGCGGCCTGTTCCAGACCGGCATCGACGGCGTCGAGCGACAGCCGCACCGACCGCACCATGATGGGGAAGGTCATTGTGGCACAGGCAAAACTCGCACCGGCCGTGGTGAACGCGAGGCGGACGCCGAGCCAATGATCCAGAATCAGGCCGATCGGTCCCCGGATGCCGAAGAGGGTCAACAGCAGCCACCCGGTGACCACCGGCGGCAGCACCATCGGCATATGCACCAACGCGTTCAATAGTGTCCGGCCGGGAAAGCGCCACCGGGCCAACACCCAGGCGGCCAGGACGGCCAGCGGCAAGCCAAATCCAACTGCCCTCGCCGCCACCGATAGTGTGAGCCTGACGGCCTCCCATTCTTCCGCAGAAAGTACCATGTTTTCGATCCCGGAAAGTGGCCCGCTCCCACCACGGCAATGGGTCGACGTTGGCGGCGACATTTTGCTCCAGATGTGACCACCGGGTTGTGGTGGCCCGACTTATCTTGGCCCCGCTTGTCGTGGCCCCGCAGGAGAGCGATGTTGAGCGGCATAGTCAAAGGAGACGAACAGATGCTGGACAAAACCTATCCTGTGAGCCGTACGGATGCAGAGTGGCGCCGGATCCTGTCGCCGGAGCAGTTCTACGTGATGCGCGGCCACGGCACAGAGGCACCCGGCAGTTGCGCGCTGCTCGCCGAGAAGCGCCCGGGCCGCTTCACTTGTGCCGGATGCGATCAACCGCTGTTCGAGTCAAAACTAAAATTTGAGAGTTATACCGGCTGGCCCAGCTTCAACGATCCGATCGAGGGAGCGGTTGAAACGACGACCGACCGCAGCCTCGGCATGGTCCGGACCGAGGTGCACTGCGCGACCTGTGGCAGCCATCTCGGGCACGTGTTCCCCGACGGCCCGCCGCCGACCCATCAGCGCTACTGCATCAACGGAGTCGCAATGAACTTCGTGCCGACCTGAGGGCTCCGCCATGACCCTCCATCCCGCTTTGAACGCCGGCCGCGTCGCGGTGATCACCGGTGCGGCCAGCGGCATGGGTCTCGCCGCCGCCGTGCGCTTCGCCTCTATGGGCCTCAAGGTCTGTCTCGCCGACCTGTCGGGCGAGGCACTGGATCGGGCCGCCGAAGCGGTCGCCGCCGCCTCTGCCGGGAGGCGGGACGCGCTGCTGACCGTGGCCACGGATGTTAGCCGCCTGGAGTCGGTTCAAGCCCTCCGCGATGCCGTGTATGGGAAATTCGGCGAAGTCGGCGTGCTGATGAACAACGCCGGCACTGCGCCGGGCGGCGGCCCGTGGGAGCACATCGACCGCTGGCGCCGCGTGCTGGAGGTCAACCTGTGGGGCGTCATCAATGGCGTGCAGACTTTCGCCGAGCCCATGCTGGCGCAGCGAACCGCGTGTGCCATCGTCAATACCGGGTCGAAGCAGGGCATCACCTGTCCGCCGGGTGATGCCGCCTACAATGTCAGCAAGGCCGGCGTAAAGGTCCTGACCGAGGCGCTGGCGCACAGCCTCCGAAACGAGGAAGGCGCTCGGATCACGGCGCATTTGCTGGTCCCAGGGTCCACCTTCACCGGCATGACAAGCCGGGGACGCTCCGAGAAGCCACCGGGCGCTTGGACGCCCGATCAGGTGGTGGACACGCTGGTCACCGGGATGAGCCAGGGTGATTTCTACATCATCTGTCCGGACAACGATGTGACGCGCGAGATCGATAATCGAAGAATTCTCTGGGCCGCCCAGGACATCACTCAGAACCGCCCGGCGCTGTCCCGCTGGCACCCGGATCATAAAGACGCGTTCGAAGCGTTTCTCAAGGAGTAGCGGTGTCCATTGGCGCGAGTTCGTTTCTATGATGTATATACCTCTGGAGAGATCCTGATGAATGCCCTGTTACTTCCCTCTTCAAGTGCCTCGTTTGGCTCCGCGCTATTGGTGGCTCTGACCCTCACTATGCCGTTGGCATCATCCCAAGCCGATAGCGGTATGCGGGCCCTTCCTCCGCCCGCGCAGGACTTGGAGGCGAACGGTTCCGGTTCGCAAACCGCAGTGTTTTCCGGCGGTTGCTTCTGGGGTGTACAAGGCGTGTTTGAGCATGTTCAGGGGGTGACTTCGGGCTGTCTCCGGCTACGCCGGCGGGCGTGTCGCCAACCCCAATTACGAGCAGGTGAGTTCCGGGGCGACCGGGCACGCCGAGTCAGTCAGCGTGACCTTCAATCCGGCGCAGGTCAGTTACGGAACACTGCTGCGGATTTTCTTTTCGGTTGCGCTGGATCCGACGCAAAAGGACCGGCAAGGGCCGGACTGGGGGACGCAGTATCGTTCCGAAGTTTTCGTGAATGGGCCGGAGCAGGAGAGGGTCGCCAAGGCTTATATCGCCCAGCTTGAGGCGGCTCATGCGTTCAGTCGCCCGATTGTCACCCGTATCGATCCGGCGGGACCGTTCTATCCGGCCGAGGGGTATCATCAGGATTACCTTGAGCAGCACCCGGATGCCCCGTACATCGCGATCAACGATATGCCGAAGGTGCGGGCTTTGCAGACGCTGTTTCCGCAGAACTGGCAGCCAGCCGCGACCAAGGTCGGCAAACTTCAAGCGGAGGAGTGATCGGGCCGTCGGGGCGAATTGGTCACGTCGGACTGCAACGATTTGGTGGAGCGGAGTATATAGCCGGGGATCGACGGCCGAATAAATAGTCGGAGGAAACCAAAATGGCCAACCTCACAGCACACGAACCGCACGGTACGCATCAAACGAAAAAGGCGACCGCAAGCGGCTGGATCGGTTCGGCACTGGAATACTACGACTTCTTTATCTATGCCACGGCGGCATCTCTAGTTTTCCCCCAGATCTTCTTTCCCTCGGGAAATCCGACTGTCGCCATCGTCGCCTCGCTGGCGACCTACGGTGTTGGCTACGTCGCCCGGCCGATCGGCGCTTTTTTCCTCGGCCATTGGGGTGATACGCACGGCCGCAAGACCGTGCTTCTCGTGTGCATGTTCCTCATGGGTTTCTCGACCATGGCGGTCGGCATCCTGCCGACGTACCAGCAGGTCGGCATGCTCGCCCCGACGCTTCTCGTTGTCCTGCGCCTGGTTCAGGGCTTCGCGGTCGCCGGAGAGATTTCTGGCGCCAGTTCGATGATCCTCGAGCACGCGCCATTCGGACGGCGTGGCTTTTTCGCCAGTTTCAGTCTTCAGGGCGTGCAGGCCGGCCAGATCTTTGCAGCAGCGATCTTCCTTCCGCTGGCGCGCTTCATGCCTCCGGATGCGTTCAACGCCTGGGGCTGGCGGATCCCCTTCCTACTGAGTGTGGTTGTTATTATCGCCGGCTACATCATTCGTCGCGAAGTAGAAGAAACGCCTGCTTTCGCCGAAGAGGGCGAGCACGGAGCGGTTCCGAGGGCGCCGATCGTGCAGGCTTTCACGCAGAGCTGGGGCGATATGATGCGGGTCGTCTGCATGTCGCTGATGAATGTCATTCCAGTAGTCGCCGCCATCTTCGGGGCGGCGTATGCAGTTCAGCCGGGCTACGGGATCGGCTTTCACAAGGACGTTTACCTGTGGATCCCGGTACTTGGAAACATCCTGGCCGTGGTCATCATCCCGATCGTTGGCAACCTGACAGATAGAATCGGCCGCAGGCCCCCCATCATCTTCGGTGCAATCTCTTCGGGGTTACTGTCGTTCGGCTACCTGTACGCCATCAGCATCGCCAATGTGCCGCTGGCGATCATCATGTCGCTGCTTATGTGGGGCGTTGTCTACCAGGGCTATAACGCTGTGTTTCCGAGTTTTTTCCCCGAGCTGTTTCCGACGCGCACGCGGGTCACGGCTATGGCCGTTTCGCAGAACATCGGTACTACCATCACCGCTCTGCTTCCTGCGCTGTTCGCGGCGGTGGCGCCCCCGGGGTCCGCCAACATTCCCCTTACAGTTGGCGCGATCGCTCTTGCTGTCACGATAATTGCGGCCGCTGGGGCCTATAGCGCCAGGGAGACGTTTCGGATTCATCTGAACGACCTCGGTGAGCCGGACGCAGTTCCGGTGGACAAGGACGTGTACGACGGGATGCGCGCCGCCCAAGCCCCTTCCGGTTCGGGTGCGGCGAAGGCGTCGGCGTGAGCATCAATGTTCATCGAGCCGCAGGCGTGGCAATCCTGCCTTCCCCGTCTAGCGGGAGTCCATTATGAGCCGCATCGTTTATGTGCTGAACGGTCCAAACCTCAACCTTCTGGGTAAGCGCCAACCGCACATCTATGGCCACGAAACGTTGGCAGATGTCGAGCGCGATTGCCGCGCGCTGGCCAAGGAGCTGAACCTGGAGCTGCGCTTCGAGCAAAGTAATCGCGAGTATGAGATCATCGACTGGATCCATGCGGCTCGGGAAATCGCAGGTGGAATCGTCATCAATCCAGCAGCGTTTACTCATACTTCAGTGGCCATTCTCGATGCCCTGAACGCGTTCGACGCGCCGGTGATCGAAATCCATATTTCCAATGTTCACAAGCGCGAGGAGTTCCGGCACCATTCGTTTGTCTCTCGTCGTGCCGACGGCGTAATCGCGGGCTTCGGAACGCAGGGGTATTTGCTGGCCCTGCGGCGGATGACGAGGCTGATCGATGAGAAGGCACCGTAGGATGTCCAGTGCCAAGGGCCGACAATACCCGTTCATTAGGTGACCAACTCCTGTTGGGAGAACCCAAACCATGGTTCCGCAGAACGAATTCATCCAGCGCGATCGGCGGGAACACCCGCCGGCTCTGACGCCGGACTACAAGACGAGCATCCTGCGCTCGCCGCGCCTTGCCTTGTGGTCATTGCAGAACTCCCTGTCAGAACTCACGGGGCCGGTGTTCGGACGCGAGGAATTGGGGCCGCTCGATCACGACCTGATCCGGAACTACGCTAAATCCGGCGATCCAATCGGCGAACGGACCATCGTGCACGGCCGCGTGCTGGACGAGAATGGGCGCGGCGTCCCCAACACCCTGGTCGAGGTGTGGCAGGCTAATGCGGGGGGACGTTACCGGCACAAGAACGATACCTACATCGGCCCGATCGATCCAAATTTCGGCGGCTGCGGGCGGATGATCACAGACGAGGATGGTCACTACGCCTTCCGCACCGTGAAGCCCGGCGCCTATCCGTTCCGCAACCATGTCAACTCCTGGCGCCCGGCCCATATCCATTTCTCATTGTCGGGATCGGGGTTCGCTCAACGCTTGATCACCCAGATGTATTTTGAGGGTGATCCGCTGATCCCGATGGACTCGATCCTGGGCACCATCCCCGATCCCGCTGCCCGACAACGCCTCGTGGCGGCGTTGGATCTAAACGCCGCAGTGCCGATCGACAGCTTGGCTTATCGTTTCGATATCGTACTCAGAGGAACCCGGTCGACGCTGTTTGAAAACAAGCTGCAGGGGAACTAGCGCCATGATCGGCAAACTTGACTATCTCAAGGAAACCCCTTCCCAGACGGCCGGTCCCTATGTTCACATCGGCCTTATTCCGCATCAGGCCGGCTTCGACATTTTCGAGAAGCCTTTCAGTAATGTCATAGCTGAACGGGCCACGCCAGGGGAGCGCATCCGGATCGAGGGACGCGTACTCGACGGGTTGGGCGCGCCGTGCCGTGACGTCCTACTGGAGGTGTGGCAGGCCAACGCAGCGGGCCGTTACAACCATCCGGCCGACCAGCAAACGGACAAAATCCTCGATGCCGGTTTCCGAGGGTGGGGACGCACCGGTACCGAATTCAGCAGCGGCCTATATCAATTCGAAACGATCAAGCCCGGCCCGGTGATCGGGCGACGCGGCTACAAGCCGATGGCACCGCACGTCAACATCTGGCTGGTTGCGCGCGGCATCAATATCGGGCTTTCGACGCGGATGTACTTCGAGGACGAGGCCGCGCGGAACGAGCAGGATCCAGTGCTGCGCATGATCGAGCCCGCCATTCGCCGACAGACCTTGCTGGCTCGGCGCGAGACGCGTGACACCGGCATCGTCTATGTGTTCGACATCCGTCTTCAAGGCGAGCAGGAAACGGTCTTCTTCGACGTCTAAAGCAAGCCGCCACTTCAATCCGTGCTCTGTATTGGGAGAGCAATCATGATTACCGGCAGGACCAAATTGATTGTCCATCTCGGCTATCCGACCGAGTTGTTCAAGGCGCCAATGATCTATAATCCCTGGTTTGAGATGAAGGACATCGAAGCCGTTGTGGTGCCTATTGGTGTGCAGCCCGAGCACTTCCCGGATTTACTGAAGTCGCTGTTTCGGTACTACTAACGTACACGGTGCTCTCGTCACCATGCCGCACAAGGTCACAACCACGCACCTCGTGGACGAGATGACCACGACCGCAAAGATCGCCGGCGCGTGCAACGCGATCCTGCGCCGAACCGACGGGTCCCTGCTCGGCGATATGTTTGACGGGGCCGGCTTCGTGCGTGGCGTGGAACGCAAAGGAAAACGGATAGCGGGTGCTCGTGGTCTGGTGGTCGGCTGCGGGGGCGTCGGCTGTGCCATTGCGGCGTCCTTGGCGGCGGCGGGGCTGTCCACGATCGGCCTGTTCGACCCGGTGACCGCCGCCTCGGAGGCGCTTGGCGACCGGTTACGCCTACATTACCCTGAGTTGCACGTATCCACCGGCTCGAAAGACCCCGTTGGTTACGACATCGTGGTAAATGCCACGCCCCTAGGCATGAAGCCTGGCGATCCCCTGCCTGTCGATGTTTCGAAGATCACGCCGGACACCTTCGTCGGCGAGGTCGTCATGAAAGAAGAATTCACTCCGCTGCTTCGCGCGGCGATGGAAAAGGGCTGCACAGTCCAAGTTGGCACAGACATGTTGTTCGAGATGATTCCGGCCTATCTGGAATTTTTCGGCTTCGGCACCAGCACGCCGGAGGAACTCCGCCGCGTGGCAACGGTAAAATACTGAGGTGCGATTGAAATGAAGGGCAGATCCGCCGGGCGTACCGTCCTTGGGTTACCATGATGAACCCGTTCGATTACTCAAAAGCCATCGCTGACTTCTGGACCACGCAGAGCCAAGTCTTGATGAAGGCACAGGCGCAAGCGGGTGCCGCGCTGGTACAGGGGATGACGGCGGTAACTTCGGGCAAGTTGCCCGTGATGCCCGACATGCCACCCGATCTCTCGTCCGGAGCCTCCGAGCTGGCGCAAGCCGGGAAATCGGTGATGGACCTGTGGTCGGCCGCTGCTTCGATGTCCGGCAAACTGGCCACCATGGTCCCCGCCGCGGCCGGTGGCGACGGGGTGGTTGAAGCAACGTTCCGCAATATTGCCGACCCGCGAAGCTGGATGAGCGGAGGCATCGGCGAGATGGACGACGTGTTGGGCCGCATGGTGGAAGGACCGCGCTTCGCTGATCTCTGGGACGCGGAACGTCGCTATGCCGGGGTGTTGCAGGCATGGGTGGACTTGCGCCGTCGTGGCCTCGAACACAACGCCGTCGTCATCCAGGCGTGGCTGCAATCGGCACGCAAGTTTGCCGAAAAATTGGCAGGCGGGTCAGGTTCGGACGCCAAGGTCTTGGACGCGAAAGCCGCGCTAGCTCTGTGGACGGAGACGGCCAATGAGCAATTGCTGGAGACCCAACGCTCCGAGCCGTTCTTGCAGTCCCAGGCAGCGTTGATCCGCGCGACGACGGCGCTGCGGCTGGCACAACAGGAACTGGTTGAACACTTCGGCAAGCAGTATGGCTTTCCTACGCGCACCGAACTCGACGACGTGCATCGCACCGTTACCGAACTTCGGCGAGAGCTTCGCGCAATGCGGCGGGAACAGCAGATGGTCGTAGCAGCGCCGCCGCCCGCACTTTCCCCACCGCCGGCTGCTGCTTCCGAGCGGACACGGACGCCACGACCCGCGCGACGGCCCGGCGTCAACCGGAAAGGGACAGACGCATGACCCAGATGGGACAAAGCCCGGCAACCGCGCTGACCGACGCGGCCAAGCTCGGTGCCAAGATGCTGGCCGGCGGACAACTGCTGCAGCGCTTGCGCGACGCCGACGTGCAGATCGCGACGACGCCGAAAGACCTGGTATGGAGTCAGGACAAGGTCAGTCTTTTCCACTTTCGTCCTTTGGCGGAAAAGCGAGTCGCGGTCCCGATGCTGATTTGCTACGGCCTGGTTGGGCGATGGACAATGACGGACCTGCAGGAAGATCGGTCGCTGGTCCGCAACCTATTGAACCTGGGGCTTGACCTTTACGTCGTGGACTGGGGAAATCCATCGCGAGCCGACCGCTACCTGACGTTGGACGACTACATTCTGGGCTATCTCGGAGACTGCGTGGCCGAGATCGCGAAACGCGCCGGCGTGCCAAAGGTCAACTTGTTGGGCGTCTGCGAGGGCGGCGTGTTCGCCACCGCCTTTGCGGCATTGCAGCCGGAACGGCTCAATACTCTCACGCTGACCATCACCCCGATCGATTTTCACGCCGACACGGTGGAAAATCGACTTGGCCACGGCTTCATCAATATTTGGACGCGCAGCATCTCGCCTGAGGATGTGGACCGCTTGATCGACGCTAACGGCAATCTGCCCGGCGAATTCCTCGGTGCGATCTTTAACCAGATGTCTCCCATGCGCAGCTTGCTGAAATACAATCTGGACTTGCTCGAGATCGTGGACGATGAACAGCGATTGATGAACTGGCTCCGCATGGAGAAATGGATTGCCGACCGACCCGATCATCCCGGCGAGGCGGCGAAGCAGTGGATGAAGGATCTTTACCAACAGAACAAACTTGTTCGAAATGAATGGGAACTGGGCGGCCACAGGGTGGATCTCGGTAACATCCGGATGCCTGTGCTGAACGTGTATGCCAAAGATGATCACATCATTCCCCCCGCCACTTCCCGAGCATTGGGACCGATGCTCGGGGCTTCGTCCGATTACACTGAGTTGGCACTTCCGGGCGGACACGTGGGTGTCTTCGTTGGCGGCCGTTCGCAAACTCTGTTCGCACCCGCCGTCAGCTCGTTTGTGGAGAAGCACGATCGGACTAATAAATGACGTTCGCCTCGAAGACAGCGGGAAGATAGACGCGCCCTATGCCGTTCTCGACCAAAAACGGAATATCGCTCTACTACGACGTTGCCGGAGAAGGTCCGGCTGTCTGCCTGATCAACGGCTATCGCCTAAGCGGCGCGGCGTGGCCCGATGCCTTCATCAAACAGCTGGCCTCTCGTTACCAGGTAATATCGTTTGACAATCGGGGCACCGGCCGCAGCGACAAGCCGTCCGACGGCTACGAATTTGCCAACATGGCAACTGACGTTCTAGGGCTACTGGACACCTTGCGGCTTCAGCGCGTCCACCTGCTGGGCTTTTCCATGGGCGGGGCGATCGCCCAGGAATTTGCCACCCGCCATGCGGACCGGCTCGATCGTCTAATCCTGTTCGGAACGTTCTGTGGCGGCATCTGGGCGGAACCCGCCTCGTATTCCGTGTTCAAGCTCCTTCTGACGGCGGACGATCAATCTCCTGAGGAAGCCGCGCGGCAAGCTTGGCCGGTGACCTACTCGCCCGAATATCTGGCAACGAACGCCGACGCTGTGGAACAGCAGATGCGCCGCGAACTGGAGCATCCGACCCCGACGTTCGTTGCTCAGCGGCAGATGGAGGCATTGCGGCAATTCGACAGTTACAGGGATCTACCGAATATTCGTGCGCCCACCCTGGTTGCAACCGGCGCCGACGACGTTCTGGTGAAACCGCGGAACTCCCAAATCCTGGCGTCGCGCATCCCCAATTCGCGGCTTGAACTATTGGCCGACCTTGGGCACCGCGCGATCTGGGAAGCGCCCGAGGAGATCGCGGATCTTGCCGGGGATTTCCTGAACTCGGCCGCTCACATGGAACCACGGGGCGCCTCCCACGGGCAGGCCAGGAGATTGGACGCGATGACCGTTTCCCCGCTCGAGTTTGAGTTTGATCTCGCTCCCGGCCATTGCGGCCGCCGCGCATTGGGTCGACCCTGCGCTGCGGCAAGTCGCGCTATCCGCGAGCGCCTGGTGTCGAAAGACCACCATCCTACCGCCATCGAGTAACAGGAGGCTCCGTTGACACAGAACGCCAACCAAGTCCTGGGCACCTGGAAGCTGCGATCCTATGAACGCGAGGAGACCGAGACCGGACGCCGGCACAACCAGTTTGGGGCGCAACCGGACGGCTACCTGGGGTATGCACCGGATGGCCGGATGTATGCCATTTTTACCCGGCAGGACCGCGCCGCGCCGCTTGACGTCGTGCCGACCGATGAAGAGGGCGTGCAGTTGCTGGGCTCGATGGTCGCCTATGCCGGCACTTACACGCTGGGTGAAAAGCAGGTGACCCACCACATCGACATTTCGTGGAATCAAGGATGGACCGGCACCGATCAGGTTCGGTTCTTCGAATTGGACGGTGACACGTTGACGATCACGACCGCCCCCTACCGCAGCTATCATGACGGCCGCGAAGGGCGATCGATCCTGGTCTGGGACAAGGTACGGGCAGCGTGACACGAGATTAGCAAAGGGGAAGCCGCATGGCCGACATTTTCGGGTTAGCCGGCCAGCATGCGCTGGTCACCGGCGCGTCCAGCGGGCTCGGCCGGCACTTTGCCGGCGTCCTTGGCGCGGCCGGTGCAACGGTCACCGTCGCCGCCCGCCGGGAGGCAGCGCTGGCGGACACCGTCGGGTCGATCCGCGCAGGCGGCGCGAAAGCGCAAAGTGTACGCATGGACGTTACAGACGCGGGCAGTATCGAAAACGCCTTCACCGAGGCCGAAACCGGCTTTGGTCCGGTCACCATCCTGATCAACAACGCCGGTGTAACGATCACCCGCCCCGCGCTGGATATGGAGGAGAGCGACTGGGCGAGCGTGATCGACACCAATCTCAAGGGCGCCTGGCTGGTCGCGCAGCACGCGGCACGACGGATGATCCATCACGCCACCAGCGGCAGTATCGTCAACATCGCCTCCATCACCGGGCTGCGCGTGGCCGGCGGCATCGCCCCCTATGCGATCTCGAAGGCCGGTGTGGTGCAAATGACCAAGGCCCTTGCGCTGGAATGGGCGCGACACAGGATCCGGGTCAATGCGCTTGCCCCCGGCTACATCGAGACCGAGCTGAACGATGCGTTTTTCGGCAGCGATGCCGGAAAGGCGTTGATCCGGCGAATCCCGCAGCGGCGCCTGGGAGAAACGAAGGAGCTCGATGGCCCACTACTTCTGCTGGCCTCAGAGGCGGGTTCGTACATGACTGGCAGCATTGTCGCCGTTGATGGCGGCCATCTGGTCAGCGGCCTCTGAACGAACCCCGGTGCGTATAAGCAAGTAACGAGGAGGACACGATGGACGAGCAGACGACGTCGCACCCGTTCGACACCGGGCTGGATCGCCATCCCGCCAACTTCGTGCCGCTCTCGCCGGTCAGTTTCCTTCGGCGTGCCGTGGCCTCGTTCCGTGACAAAACGGCGGTGATCGACGGCGACCGCCGCTTCACCTACGGCGAACTCAGCCACCGTTGTGTCCGGCTCGCGTCCGCACTCGCCGGTCGCGGGGTCGGGCAGTTGGACACTGTTGCGATCCTCGCATCGAACATTCCTGAGATGGTCGAGGCGCATTTTGCCGTCCCCATGCTGGGAGCCGTGCTCAATCCGTTGAACACCCGGCTTGACGCGGCGACGATCGCGTTCTCGCTCAATCATGGCCGAGCCAAGGTGCTGATCGTGGACCGGGAGTTCGCGGCGCTGGTCGCCATCGCGCGCGGCCAGGTCGACCATGATTTGCTGGTGGTCGACATCGAGAACCCGGGACTTCCGGACGCCCCCGCGTTTGGCGACATCGCCTACGAAGCGCTGCTGGCAGGCGGTGATCCGCGGTTTGAGTGGCGGGAACCTGACGATGAGTGGCAATCCATTTGCCTGCTGTATACCTCCGGGACGACCGGCGATCCGAAAGGCGCTGTTTACAGTCATCGTGGCGCCTATCTCCAGGTGTTGAGCAACGCTCTGATGTTCGGATTGAGCTTTGACACGGTCTATCTGTGGACGCTGCCGATGTTCCATTGCAGCGGCTGGTCGTATCCCTGGGCGGTGGTTGCGGTGGGCGGAACCCAGGTCTGCCTGCGGAAGGTCGACACCGCGGTGATCTTCCAGTTTATCGCGCGTTACCACGTTACGCATCTCTGCGGCGCGCCGATCGTCATGAACATGCTCGCGCAGGCGCCCGCCGCGCAACGGATCGCCTTCACGCACACGGTCAACTGCGCGACCGGCGGAGCGGCACCGCCTTCGTCCGTGCTGCGAGCCATGGAGGAGATCGGATTTCGCGTGACCCACCTATACGGCGCCACCGAGACCTATGGTCCGGCGACATCGTGCATCGCGCAGCCGGAATGGGACGGTCTGCCAGCCGACCAGCGGTACGCCAACATGGCTCGCCAAGGCGTCGCCTATCCTACCGTCGCGGACATGATGATCGCTGATCCGGAGACGATGGCGCCGGTGCCGCAAGACGGCAAGACGATGGGTGAACTGATGATGCGCGGCAATACTGTTATGAAGGGCTACCTGTCGAACCCGATGTCGACGAGCAAAACGCTGGTCGGAGATTGGTATCTGTCGGGCGACCTGGCGGTGTGGCACCCAGACGGCTACATCGAGATCAAGGACCGGTCGAAGGACATCATCATCTCGGGCGGCGAGAACATTTCGACGTTGGAAGTGGAAGAGGTTCTCTCGCAGCATCCCGCGGTGCTGTTCGCAGCCGTGGTGGCTCAGCCTGATCCGACCTGGGGCGAAACCCCTTGCGCATTCCTGGAACTAAAGCTGGATACTGAGGCCAGCGAGACCGAGATCATTCAGTTTTGTCGGCAATCTTTGGCTCGCTTCAAAGTACCCAAGCGAGTGGTCTTCGGGGAACTACCGAAGACTTCCACTGGGAAGATCCAGAAATTTACCCTGCGCGAGCGGGCGGCCGGCGCGATCTGACAGAATGTTCGGATCTACTTAAATTCGAAATGGAGGGTGATCATGGCGGTCAAAATCGAACGGTTTCAGCCCGAGGGGATGAATATAAGGATGTCCGAGGGGCAGTCTTCCTATTCGCATGTCGTGACGGTAAGCGGCGCCGGGAAGATCGTCTATATTGCCGGGCAATTGGCTCGTGACATCGACGGCAACTGCGTCGGCAAAGGCGATATGCGCGCGCAGATGGAACAGACATTTCAGAATCTCGACCGCTGCCTGAAGGCCGCCGGCGCGACCTGGGCTGACGTTGTCAAGACGAATACGTTTGTTACCGACTTCGACGAATTTCAGAGATGCGGAGATGTGCGCATGCGCTATTTCGGGGTGGCGACTCCCACCAGCACGACGGTCGGCGTTACCCGCCTGGCCGGCCCTGACTTCATGATCGAGATCGAGGCTGTGGCTGTCGTCAATTCGTGAGATGGAGTTCGACTAGTCCAGCCTCAGTCGCTCCTCGATTTATACGGATACAGATCGCAGAATAGCACCGAGAGCGCATCGGGCTAGGTGCGCGGGTCGAGAGCTGTCCTGACGGCGACCACCACCCTGTGTATTGGCGATCTGAACGCGAGGGGTGCCCCCGATTGAGTGAGACCATTACAAAATCGTCTCCGGAACATGCCCCCGGCATCGGGCGAGCGAAACAGATCGTTTTGGACACATCTGGAACCGTGGGAATCCGCCCTTCTTGGAGGGCATGTCGCATCGGGGTTTGCGAACCCTCCCTGCGCGGGGTCATCATCCCGAAACCCGTTACACGGGCCGGTATCCGGAGAGCAGCTTATCGGAATGGATTCCGGGACATCGAAAACCCGTCCCAGGGGCACCTTTTAGGAGACTACCCGCTATCACCGAGAAACGACCGGTTTACGGGAGGGTTGGAGGTTATAGGGGATCGCGCTGACCGGGGGGTGGTCAGGGTGGTCAAGGGGGTCTTCAAGGTGTTTCGGTTGACACCAATTCGCCTTCCGCTGTTACATCTTGGTATGAACGGCTCCGACACTCAACGGGCTGCTGCCGAGCAGCGCGTCCAAGCCCTTGTCGAGACCATCTTAGAAATCGGTGTAGCTGGATCGCTGCCGGTACTGAACGAGCGGCGTGCGCCACCATACGGAGGTGGCCGCTGGCATTCGACATAGTCGGGCGGCTGGAACGCCCTAAGATCAAGCCCGGCGCCGATGTACGGCATGGCGATTGTCGAGACGCTCAATGACGGGCGGCACTAGTCCCGTCCGATCTGTCCTCGTGCCCAATTCGGTCTCCATCTTTTAGATCGAGGATCTGGCCCGAATCGCGTTCGGAGGAAAAACGTGCATCGAAACGTAAACCAGTGCTAACACACGAAGGCGTGTCCCAGAGTTGGAGATTGAACATACGAAAGATTGGTGTCCAGGTGCAAATATCCCAATTTAGGGCGGCAATCGTCCATCACGCCGCCGCTGTAAGTGCCTCAAAATTCTTGATACTGTCGGAGTGCATGTTGTCAGCATACCTACCAACGTTTGGCCGCCGAGCGCATAACTTCCTTACGGAACACGCGAATGCATAGCGTGATCACGCCCTTACAAGTCCCTCCTGGGGACCTCCTTGCCCTTTCGGATGCAGAGGTGTGCGCGTTTCTCGAGACCAGCTTTGACTCGAGTTATTATATGGATCGGTATGCTGATATGAGAATGGGACATAGCGTTCCTCTCGAACATTACACCGTCTTTGGCTGGAAGGAGGGGCGCGACCCCTGCGCATGGTTCTCGACCGAGCGTTACCTGAAACATCACGTTGACGTGGCGCAGACCGGCATCAACCCGCTGCTGCACTACTTAGTTTATGGCGAACGCGAGGGTCGTCAGATTTGGGGGGCCGAGATCAGCGGGAGTGTGAACCTAGAGGTAGATCGAACCGCCACTCTCGTGAACGATCCCAATTTGCGGGACCTTATTCAAATCGCGCCGCGCGCTTTGTCTCGCCCTCGCACCAAGCTCCGAGCGAATAGGCTGATCCTCCACTGGCTGATCCCTGACTTCTCTCCCGGCAGTGGCGGACATATGACGATATTCCGGATTATCCGGTGGCTGGAGTTCATGGGGCACGAGTGTACGATTTGGATTGCGCTCCCTGAACAGCATGTCACTGCTAGCGATGCTTACGACGACATCTGCAGAAAGTTCCAGACGATCCGTGCTCGAGTAGCGTTCGTGGATGAGGGATTTGATACCGCAAAGGGCGATGTTGTTATCGCGACCGGCTGGCAAACCGTCGCGCGTGTGCTGGCATCGGCTCATTTCCGCGAGCGGTGCTACTTCGTTCAAGACAATGAAGCCAAATTTCACCCTATGGGCAGCAGCGCGCTTATAGCAAATTGGACCTATAAACAGGAACTAGCCTGTATATGCGCAGGCCCCTGGCTGGCGCGCACGCTAAAGAAGCAATTCGGGCGTTGGACTAGATACTTCAATTTAGCATTTGACCAAGATTCCTATTATCCTCCAGAAAGCGTCGGAGGGCCAGGCGTCGCCCGATCGCCCCTGCGCATCGCGCTTTATGCTCGCAACGGAACTGCGCGTCGCGCGGTGGAACTGGCATTCCTTGCCCTTGAGCATATGGCCGCAGACGGAATAAAATTCCATGTTGACCTTTTTGGTGAAGATAATGTTTACACCCGAGCACCATTTCCTTGTACAATCCATGGCATCTTGAATGCCTCAGAACTTGCAGAACTTTATCGAAACGACGACCTTGGAATGTGCTTCTCGACAACCAACTATTCCTTGGTTCCTCAAGAAATGATGGCTTGCGGCCTGCCCGTTGTCGAGATCGATGGCGACAGCACGCGTGCCGTTTATCCAGAGGGAGTCATAACATTTACCGGACCGCATCCCCGCGTCATCGCTGCCGATGTAGCCGCGCTCTTGGAGGACGAACCACGCCGTCGTCAACAATCCGCCGATGCGCTTTCCTGGTCGATCGCGGACAAGACAAAAGCCATAGTTGTCATTGCCCACGAAGGTGACCGTCTGCATACCGACCCTTAACGGCGGCGACCTTCTTCAAAAGGTCGTGGAACGTGTCCGCTCACAGCGCGCACCCTGGTCCTTTGAGATCGTAATTGTGGATAGCGAATCCACCGACGGTTCAATTCAGACACTCTCAGCGTCGGAGAGCTTCCCGAATATACCTCTTCGGATAGAGCGAATTCCGAAGGTCAATTTCCAGCACGGAGCCACAAGAAATTTATGCGCGGAAATGGCT
Organism: uncultured Alphaproteobacteria bacterium; assembly: GCA_963772355.1. Taxonomy (GTDB): domain Bacteria; phylum Pseudomonadota; class Alphaproteobacteria; order Acetobacterales; family Acetobacteraceae; genus Rhodopila. Next base: position 113,602 of record CAVYXX010000047.1, read on the forward strand.
CAGGGCGAATTTGTCGCGTTTCTAACTCAAGATGCGGTGCCAACGGACGAAACGTGGCTTTACAACATTGTGACGGAATTAGAACACTTTCCCAAGGCGGCGGGAGCATTTGGACGCCACACAGCCTCGCCTACAAGCTCGCCATTCGTAAGGCGCGATATACGCGCGCATTTCGAAAGTCTAGGGCGCTATCCCCTTGCACTCTCGCGCAACACTGATGCAGATCGCTGGCGATCGGGAGAGAAAGAGTGGCGCCAAATTCTTCATTATTTTAGTGACAATAATTCTTGCCTCAGACGCTCAATTTGGAAGCGTGTTCCATACCCTGAGGTGGACTATGGAGAAGACCAGATATGGGCAAATACGATCATCGAGCGTGGCTTTGAGAAGGTATACGTTCCGTTTGCTAACGTCTATCATTCTCACGACTATACGCCTGAGGAAACGTACGCGCGGGCCTCAACGGAAGCATTATTCTTTGCTACGACTTTCGGATATAAATCCTACGACGTTTCGCGCGGGTTCGATGAGCAACTGGCCGAAATGGATCACGCTGACAGGCGTTGGGCGCGTGCGAACCGCATTTCACAGTTAGAACTTACCCATCAACTGACTCTCAACGAAGCAACGCTAAAAGGCCGCCTGCAAGGTTTGAAGCAAGCCGTAGCAAATTGTCAGAAAACATGAGGGATTTTCCCGTGCGGGCGGATCGTTTAAGCTTCACCACACCGCTTGCCCGGCATCCTGATTGCAAGCAGGCACTCATCCATGCGCTCCGTTTAGATGAAACAATTTTGTCGGGGCGTCAAAACAGCACGCAAAGAGCCCTGGGTGTATTCAAATGAAATGGGTCGTTTCCCTGTTACGAAGTCTACGTCATTCAGAAGTGGCACTCGAACCGGCCTGCGAACGCAAGCTTGAGGTCCAAACTCCCCTAGCCTGACTTATTCAACGAATCTATCGGGATCACGCCAAAAGTGCGTAGGGTATAGTTGTCCTACGCACTGGTTTCAGCACGAATTCAAAACAGAAATGCCAGGCGTTGAGGTTTTCGAACGTTGCGCTTGCAGGGGCACACGCCCCACGGGTCATGGTCCGGCGGGTTGGAAGCTGCGCACCAAGCCACCGAACAGTTCGGCTTCTGGGCAAGCTGCCGCCAAGGCAATGCGCACCCGCGTCGCGGTTTCACTGATCCGTGCGGCGATTTTGATCAGGCGCATCTGCAGGGTTTTGAATTCTGCGGTGGCGAGTGGCTGCAGCTTGGGGATACTGCCACGGACTTTCAGCAGCAGCCAGTAGGCGCCAGTGTGCAACACCAGGCGGACTTGATTGGCCAGTGGTGAGCGGCAACTGGTGCGATCGGAGGCAAGCTGCGTCTTATGCAGCTTGATGAAATTCTCCATCTGGCCGCGCGCGCAGTACAGTGTCTCGTAGAGCCATTCCGCATTGCCGCCGACTAGGTTGGTCACGACGTAGCGGATGTCGAGACCTTTTGGCGTTGCCTCGATGCGCGCAGCGACGCGCCGCTGGCATCGCCAAAACTTGGCACCGTATCTGACTTCGGTGTGCCGACGCACCGCGTTGGCTTGCGCCTCGGCGCGGCGCAACCAGCCCGCATCAACGGGCGGTTCGCTACGACGCAGTGCAACCAGCTTCGCCTGCGCTTCAGCACGCTGCGCGCGCACCGCGTCGGCGAGCGGTTCCACCATTTGCTCGAGCACGACGTTGCTGGACAGACCGAAGACGTAGCGCAGGCCGTTGGCCTCGCACCACGTCATCACCTCATGGCGACCGTAATGACAATCGCCACGAATGGTGATGCGCGTGTGCGGCCAGTGGCGGCGGATACGCCGCACCATGCGCCGCACATGGCCGCGGATCTCCTCGCCGCTCGGCGTCTTGCCTGGGCGCAACAAAACCACCACCGGACGGGCGTTGGCGGCGTCATAGACGTGGATCGGCAGAAAACATCGCTCATCGTAATGAGCATGAAACAACGCCAGTTGCTGATTGCCGTGCACGACGTCGCAGGTGTCGTCGATGTCGAAGGTGACCGCGGCCGGCGGGCGGTCATAGCTGCAGCAATACAGGTCGATCATGGCGTATGTCATACGCATCACCTCGCGCAGGCTGGGTGCATTCTCCCAGCGCGACACCGTCGGTTGTGAACATAGATCATCGCCACTGTCCGGCAGGCGACCACAGGCCACTTTGAACCCGGGGTCAGTGCGCAGAAAATCCAGGTCGTCGCCATCTTCGTAGCCGCAGGCGATCGCCAGTATCCGTGCCCGCAGAATGTCGGTGACGCTGTGCGTCACATAGAGTGGGTTGCGCGGGTCTGCGATCAACGGCGCAAGCGTATCGGCGATACCGAGTTGTCGCTCCACCGCGCCGAGCAACAGCACGCCTCCGTCGGAGGTGATGCGTCCGCCGTCGAACGCCGCCACCACCTTCTTGCGCTCAATGGCGGGAAAGCCGAACGGCGGCGGGTTTTTGGGGCCAAACGGTGCGGACATAACGAAACTCGCGGCGATCCAGTGGACGGGGCGGTCGTGACACCGGATCTATGCGTGGATTCAATGCGTTGTACAATTGCGGTTTGCGAATCGCTGCTATGCGCTGAATAAGACAGGCTAGAGACTTCCGGACAATCGCGACGGGTGGTGATATGTGCAACGCAGCGGAGTGGCTCGACCCTAGTGTGCGAAGACCTTCGTAATAATGGACTCGGGCTAGCGGAAGAACATTTTCTCTCCTTCTTGCCGAATGGCCCCGATGAGCGACCTATCAATATGCTTGCTGAGGTGGAGCAAAGGTCATGTGGGGATGATGGCTTCTGCTCCGTGAAGATAATGGCTAATTATGCCAGGGTGGTAGAGAAGCAACTTTGCGTGAGCAAATCAGTGGCATCCAGTCAGCGATATCTAGGAGTATTAGCCGACTTGTACCGGGACTCCGCCTGGGTGTTCATTTCACGCCACTCCAAGGTTCGACAGGCCATCTCACGCGTCCTGTCCGAGAAGCGAGGAATAAATCATGTTCTTTCTCGTGAAGGTGCGCCATTCATTCCTGGTAAGGCGGTCGTGTGGGATGCCGATATCCCTCTGCCTTACATTGACGTAGACCCCGATGACGTGGCAAAGCATTGCCTAGCTATACTGTGTGAAGAGGAAATATGGGAGAGATTTTTCCTTGAAAATCATATCACTCCACTCCGTATCATTTACGAGGAAATTGCAATCAGCGTTGACTACATCCAGGTGATCGGAGCAATGGTCGGGAAATCCATATCAATTCCTCGCACAGATCGCATGCTTGTCCGCGTATCCGATCAGTCGAACGAGGTTGCTTACTCGCGGGTTATGGCGCGCAACGACGATGTAGTTTAATCGCTTGGCGGTCACTTGCTGCTGGGTGGACTATGCAATAATTGCGTACTGGATGCAGCATGTTTTCGAGTGGGTAGTAGCAAGGTCCGTTTATGTCCGATTGCTCGATTATCTCTGAAGCGCTTAAAGACCTTCGTGATAAACGCGGTCTCCGCCTTAAATCTTGCCAGGGTACAAATCTTCGGTTACGGGTCGAGAGCGGGAGTACACCTAAACCAAGCCCTGCTTTCCGGCCAACTCGAACTAGGACTGTGCTCATATGCAAATTCGGGTTACCAACTGAGTAAAGCCCAAATTTGTCGGTTTTGTTCGATAGCGACAGGGGTAATTATTGGACCAAGCCAATTCGCAGGCCGCCACCGTGCCAGAACACCATTGCTTTACAAGCAATCCTTCAAGGAGTTAAGCAAGTTCAGCATACGCCGCTTGGCGGAAGGTTAACGTGTTCACCGCCCCAGATGACCAGTTCAGCGTGCCAACCGAACTTTAGGTGGTACTGAGTAAGTAGCGTTTGTAACTAGACGAATCTGATGGGATCAGTCGTCATTCTTCCAACTGACCACCAGTGCTGTGGGGCCGATCCGCTCAAATCGGAGAGTGAGGATCGGCTCCGCCCCAACGGGATGGCGTCCACCTCAAGGGTCCCCTGGCATGGACCGCTACGTTCGGGAAGGTTCATATGCGCGCAACCACGTATACGTCTTGATTGCTCTGATTCAGACCGGCTTGAAAGTCTACTAGTCTGAATTTGTACGACAGATGGGAGGTCACCCATTCTTCGGTGAAGTATGCCATCCCCCATTCAACGACCTGAAGACCGTACCTCCTGGGATGGATCGTCCCATTGGGGCCGGAAGGCATACTGGTTTACGAGTAGGTCAGATAGGATTGACCCGCCCATACCGGCAACTCGACCGAGTTCCAGATAATGCAGCAGGCTCCGGTAGCCGTGCGCCGTTAAAACTAAGAATTCCCCAGGTTGGATAACTCGGTGCATTTCATCAAACCATTGTAATGCTGCACGCTCTGAGAAATGCGACCATATGGAAACGGCATATACACCGGACAAATACCCATCAGGGTATGGCAAGGGAGGGGTCTGCTCCGATCTTACCAATGCAATTTTTGGGAAGTGTGCTGAAGCCCATGCGATGGATTCCTCAACGGGATCGCATCCATGCCAGCTTCCATTTGGAAATGCCGCCGCCATATTTCTTACGAGCGATCCGGAGGAACAACCGAAATCTAAATAATTACATCGGTCGGTAAAGCTAAAGCCAGTTCGGAGCAGGGCACTTCCTATCATGTCGCCAGAGTACAGATCACCAGCAAACACTTCGCTCCGCATCATCGAATGAATATCGCTCGGTGGGTTTGCGTTCGTCATACCTGTTCGCCGTTTCATCAAAACGGGCTCGATGGTACAACCGTAACGGAGAATCGCTCTACGGGTACGCGGCGTGGTTTTGCTCCTTCCATATATCGAAGTCGCGACTTACGTCATCACCATAAATCGCGCGGGCACGACTTTCAATTTTTTCAACTTCCGATACTTTTAACGTGTCATAGGCAGATTGGGTGACCGGGTACGATGTTTCGAGGCGCGTTGCAACGCGATCGCAAAAGCTCTCTTTCAGAAGCGAGATGAGGTCAGTCGAGGACAAACCTGTTAGGAGGTCTGCCAAAGCCGTCTGTTCCGAGGTTCCCACTGGACACCAATCTTTCATATGTTCGATCCGCTGCCCTGGGCTGACAGCCCGTCGCGACGTAACATCCTGTCTGGTTAGCACTGTTTTATGGTTCGACGCACGATTTTCCTGCCAACGCAATTTCGAGCAACCTTCGATAAAACGAGGCTCATCTTCTCCGACCGTTGCAGCGGATTTCCTTCTGCCGCTAAATCGTAGACATCCGGATTCCGGTACAAGTGCCGCAAGTGAGCGTAGTAGCCCGCCCCTCGGGGCCGGTTTTGAACTGACCAATCCAATCTTTTTGCTGCACCGAAGACAGGTCGCTTTTTATCACCTTCGATCGCGATGCTTCTCAAAAACGGTCGTTTCTCGGTGATAGCGGGTAGTCTCCTAAAAGGTGCCCGTGGGGCGGGTTTTCGATGTCCCGGAATCCATTCCGATAAGCTGTGAAGTGGTCCCCGAAAACTGGACAGGCAGCTAAGAGAGAGTCCAGCCTGGGAATGGCCGATTGGCCGGAGGTGAGACTTGTCGAATACACGGAAGAAACACGGTCCCGAGTTTAAGGCGAAGGTGGCGCTTGCAGCGATCCGCGAGGAGGGCACGGTAGCCGAGCTATCGAGCAAATTCGGCGTGCATGCCAGCCAGATCCACGCGTGGAAGAAGACGCTGCTGGACGGGACTGCGACGCTGTTCGCTCGGGACAAGGCATCGGCGAATAGCGGTGACGCGGCGGAAACGCAGCTGGCACCTTTGTATGAGAAAATCGGCCAGTTGACGGTGGAGCGGGATTTTTTGCGGAAAAGGTCTGGGCCATGAGTCCCGGCGAACGTCGCGCGCTGGTCGACCGAGACGATCCTGACCTCTCGATCGCGGCGCAATGCCAGCTGCTAAAGGTCGCGCGCTCGACGCTGTATTACCAACCGGCGCCAGTGGACCCGGACGACCTGGCGCTGATGCGTCGGATGGACGAGCTTTATACGAAGTGGCCGTTCTACGGGGCGCGGCGGATGGTGGCGGCGCTGCGCCAGGATGGCGCGATAGTAAACCGCAAGCGCGTGCGCCGGCTGATGCGGGTGATGGGACTGGAGGCGATCTACCAGAAGCCCAACACCAGCAAGGGGCACCCGGATCACAAGGTTTATCCGTATTTGCTGCGCGGCTTGGCTATTGAGCGGCCGAACCAAGTGTGGTGCGCCGATATAACCTACATCCCGATGGCCAAGGGCTTCGTGTATCTGGTCGCGGTGATGGACTGGTTCAGCCGCCGGGTTCTGGCTTGGCGGGTTTCGATCACCATGGAGGCGGATTTCTGTGTTGAAGCGCTGCAGGAAGCGATCGCCCGGCATGGTCGGCCCGAGATTTTCAACACCGACCAAGGCGTCCAGTTCACCAGTGCCGGGTTTCTGGAGGAGTTGGAAAGCCGCGGTGTCCGGGTCAGCATGGATGGCAAGGGGCGGTTCCTGGACAATATCTTTATCGAGCGGCTTTGGCGCAGCCTGAAGTATGAGGACGTGTTCATCAAAGCGTATGGCTCTGTTGCGGAAGCGCGCCAAGGCATTGGCGGCTGGCTGCTGTTCTACAACGAGGAGCGGCTGCATCAGGCGTTGGGCTACCAGACGCCGCGTGCGGTTTTCGATGGCGAAGCCCACGAGCGTGTGGACAACGCCTCCGCTTTGAAGGGCTGCGGCGTAGCCCACAGGCTCGCGGGCACGGAGTTAAAAAGGGAGTTGACCTATGTAGAGTAGGGTCTATACTTAGCTATTACTTCGTCCCTTGGATCGGGAGGGAACGGGAAGCGCAGCGGGACTCTCTCTTACGTCACCCCGGTTCCTGTCCAGCCGATGGGGTCCACCTCACTGCTCTCCGGATACCGGCCCGTGTAACGGGTTTTGGGATGATGACCCCGCGCAAGGAGTGTTCGCGAACCCCGATGCGACATGCCCTCCAAGAAGGGCGGTCCCACGGTTCCAGATGTCGGTTTGAGCGTGTCCAAAACCATCTGTTTTCGCGGACGCACCCAACCGTGGGAAACTGAGGCCAGTCGAAGCACGGGCGTGGCCCCTCGCCGCGATCGACCACCCCAGCGGACAACGTCGACGGATCGTCCTCGTCGCGGCGATCACCCAGCAGCAACCCGTTGGCAGTCGCACCGCTACAACCCAAAATTCCAAG
>CAVYXX010000048.1:0-16367 GCA_963772355.1 uncultured Alphaproteobacteria bacterium
CGTCCGTCGGCGAACTCCTCGAACACGCCCGCGATGACCGGCTCGATGGTGTTGAACACGTCTTCCTGCGTGACGTAGCTCATCTCGAAATCGAGCTGGTAGAATTCACCGGGGGAGCGGTCGGCGCGGGAGGCTTCGTCGCGGAAGCAGGGCGCGATCTGGAAGTAGCGGTCGAAGCCCGCGACCATCAGCAATTGCTTGAACTGCTGCGGCGCCTGGGGCAGGGCATAGAACTTGCCGGGATGCATGCGCGACGGCACCAGGAAGTCACGCGCCCCTTCCGGGGAGGAGGCGGTCAGGATCGGCGTCTGGTATTCCAGAAATCCCGCCGCGATCATGCGCTGACGCAGCGAGGTGATGACCCGGCTGCGCAGCATCATGTTTCTGTGCAGCTTTTCCCGCCGCAGGTCGATGAAGCGGTATTTGAGCCGGATGTCCTCAGGGAAGCGTTCCTCGCCGGCGACCTGCATCGGCAGGACCTCGGCGTTGGATTGCACGACCAATTCGGCGACGCGGAGTTCGATCTCGCCGGTGGGCAGACGGGGGTTGATGGTCCCGGTCTCGCGCATCACGACTGAGCCGGTGACGGTGATCACGCTTTCCGGGCGGACGGTGTCGGCGGCAGCAAAGGCAGGGGAGCCGGCGGCGAACACGCACTGGGTGATGCCGTAATGGTCTCGCAGGTCGATGAACAGCAGGCCGCCGTGGTCGCGCTTGGCGTGCACCCAGCCCGACAGGCGGGCCACTCGCGTCCCATCCGGGCCGGCGTCGGCGGCACGCAGGGCGCCGCAAGTATGGGTGCGATAGGCGTGCATCGTCTCGTATCCTGGTGCGGGTAGGCCCGTATCCGGCGGCCTTCCTGAATGGGGCGGCAGACAAGCCCTGCCGGGTTGGTCAAGTCAAGCGGTTGGTGGCTTAGCCGCACAGCCTCTAAATCGTCGCCGCATTGCAGAAGGCGTTAGGGCGGGCCTCGACGGGGTGCGGGCCACGTGCCCGCCGCCGCGCCTTCGGTAGTTGCTATCCACGCAACTCCCATCTGGCTAAAAACACGCCATGCACGCAAACAATCGGCAACTTATTGATCTAAAAGTGCCCATTTCGAAATCCTGTTGCACCAGAAACCGTAAATTTGCATACACAACGTGCTATTTCAGCAACCAGGGATCTGCCATGTCCACCTCCATCCATCCAGTCGATGAGGTGTTGCCGGCGCCGCGCATGGTTGCCCTGGGCCTGCAGCATGTCCTCGTCATGTATGCCAATGCAGTTGCGGTGCCGCTTATTCTCGGGGGCGCGTTGCATCTGCCGAAGGATCAACTTGCGCTGCTAATCAATGCCGACCTTTTCGCCTGCGGCATTGCAACCCTGGTGCAAACCATCGGCCTCGGTCCCTTCGGCATCCGGCTTCCCGTCATCATGGGTGTAACCGCGGTTGCCATATCTCCCATGCTGGCGATGGCCGCGATGCCAGGTCTTGGTCTTACCGGGATCTATGGCGCGGTTATCACCGGCGGATTGTTCGGCTTGCTGGTCGCGCCGGTCATGCAGCATGCGCTGCGTTTCTTTCCGTCTGTCGTGACGGGAACCATCATCACGATGATCGGCATCTCGTTGATGCGGGTCGGTATCGCTTGGGCCGGAGGGGGCGCAGCGGCGGCGGACTTCGGAGCGGGCGGCTACCTGGCGATCGCCGCCCTCGTGCTCGGTGTGATCCTGGTGATCATAAAGTTCGCCAAAGGCTTTCTGCAGAACATGTCGGTGCTGGCCGGCATCACCGTTGGGTATCTGGCGACAATCGCGCTCGGTTGGACTGATTTCTCCGGCATCAGCCAGGAGCCATGGATCCGCATCGTGCTTCCGTTGCAGTTTGGTTTGCCCACGTTCTCGCTGGTGCCGTGTCTAATCATGTGCCTGGTCATGACGATCGTGTTCATTGAAGCTACCGGCATGTTCCTGGCCCTCGGCGCCATGACCGGGCGCACGATCGCCCCGACCGATGTGACCCGCGGCTTGCGCGCCGACTCGCTCGGCACGCTGATCGGCGGGATTTTCAACACCTTTCCGTATGTATCTTATTCGCAGAACATCGGCCTCGTCGGCGTCACCGGCGTCTATAGCCGCTGGGTTTGTGCGACAGGCGGCATGATCATGCTGGCCTTGGGGCTTGTGCCCAAACTTGCCTTCATCGTTGCGTCAGTGCCCCAGTGCGTGCTGGGGGGTGCCGGGTTCATCATGTTCGGGATGGTCGCAGCGACCGGGATCAAGATCCTGTCGGGTGTGGACTACATCGCGCAGCGCAACAACGTGCTGATCGTCGCGATCTCGATTGGTTTCGGCATGATCCCGATCGTCTCGCCGAACTTCTTCCGCATCATACCCACCGAACTGAAGCCGATCTTCGGCGATGCCATTATTATGACCTCACTCACCGCGGTGCTGCTCAACGCTTACTTCAACCGGACCTCGACCGAGGAGGCACGCCAAGGCGCCATGCTGGCAGCCGAGGCGGCGGAGCATTTGTAGAAGCAAGTCCGGGGCTCCGCCCCGTACCCCGCCAAGGACCGGCGGCCCTTGGAACCCCTTCATTTGGTGGGCGGTCAGGAGGGGGCAACCCGGGACCCGTCAACCGCCGCGGTCAGCCCCCTCCTGACCACCCAGCCATTAATGGGATCAAAGGGGCCGTCGGCCCCTTTGCAGGTTCGGGCAGAGCCCGGCCTTACTTTCTGCGCTTGCATTCCGCCGCACGGCATCCAAACATTGCTCCCATGCTGGGCTCCGACTTTGGTTTCGCCGCTCGCGTTAAGGCCGTCCTGGGCCCGACGAATACCGGCAAGACGCATCTGGCGATCGATCGTATGCTGGCCCACGCCTCCGGCATCATCGGCTTCCCCTTGCGTTTGCTGGCGCGGGAAAACTACGATCGCATGGTGGCGATCAAAGGCGCCCGCTACGTCGCGCTGATCACCGGAGAGGAGAAGATCATCCCGCCGGATGCGCGGTGGTTCTCTTGCACCGTGGAGGCGATGCCGCTTGATCGGCATGCCGAATTTGTCGCGGTCGACGAAATACAACTTTGCGCCGATGCCGACCGTGGGCACGTTTTCACAGAACGCTTGCTGCACGCGCGCGGCATGGTGGAGACCATGTTCCTCGGCGCCGAGACGATTGCGCCGCTCATCCGTCGTCTGGTGCCATACGTGCAAATCGAGACCCGGCCGCGCCTGTCGCAACTCGCCTATTCCGGGCCAGCCAAGCTCGTCCGGCTGCCGCCGCGCACCGCTGTCGTGGCGTTTAGCGCGGCTGAAATCTATGCGCTGGCGGAACTCATCCGCCGCCGCAAGGGCGGTTGCGCCGTAGTGATGGGGCGCCTGTCGCCGCGCACGCGCAACGCGCAGGTGGCACTCTATCAGGAACGGGAAGTCGACTTCCTAGTCGCGACCGATGCGATCGGGATGGGGCTGAACATGAACGTCGACCATGTCGCGTTTGCCGGCCTGGGCAAGTTCGACGGCCATCGCCCTCGCCGGTTGACCGCATCGGAGGTCGCGCAGATCGCCGGGCGGGCCGGGCGCGGGATGAAAGACGGCACATTCGGCACCACGACGGAGTGCCCGTCGATCCCGGACGACGTCGTCGCGGCGGTCGAAGCGCATAATTTCGACGCGCTGGAAACGCTGTGTTGGCGGAACAGCGACCTCGATTTTTCGTCGCTCGATGGGCTGATGGACAGTCTTAACGCACCGCCGCCGCGTCAGGGTCTGGTTCGAGGCAACGAGGCATCGGATCTGGAGACGCTGACGGCATTGGCCCGCGACCCCGATATCCGAAAGCTGGCGATCGGCAAGCGGCGTATCCGGCTTTTGTGGGACGCCTGCCAAATTCCTGATTTCCGCAAGCTGGCCGACGATACCCATGCCAGGTTGTCCGCCCGCGTGTTTGGCCACGTCGCAACCGATACGACGCTGCCGACCGACTGGCTCGCGGCGCAGATCGCCGGACTGGATCGTGCGGACGGGGATATCGACACGCTAATGCAGCGCCTATCGGGGGTTCGCGTCTGGTCCTACATCGCCGCGCGGTCTGACTGGGTGAAGGACACCCTCCACTGGCAGGCCCGAGCCCGGGAGGTCGAGGACAAGCTGTCCGATGCCCTGCATGAAAGCCTCACCAGCCGATTTGTCGATCGCCGCTCCGCCCATCTGGTGCGGCGCCTGGAGGAAGCCGAGGGCAAAGAATTGTTGTCCGCGGTCACCCGCCGAGGCGAGGTGGTCGTCGAGGGCCATGACGTCGGGCATATCGAAGGCTTCGGTTTCGTGCCTGATCCGCTGGCCGTGGGTGACGAAAAGAAGCTCGTGCTGCGGGCGGCCCGGCGTGCTCTGCGAGCGGAAATGCCGCGTCGTGTTGGGGTGCTTGAGGGCGCGTCCGACGAGGCTTTTGCGTTGACCGAAGATCACCGGTTAACCTGGGATTCCGTACCAATCGCGAGGCTGGTGCGGGGCAGCATTGCGTTACGGCCGCGTGTCCAGGGTACTCGATAGCGAATTTCTCGACGGGGCAGAGCGGGAGCGGATCCGCGTTCGGCTGCAAGCGTGGCTGGATGGGCGCATTCGTGCTGATCTCGCCCCGCTGTTCGCAGCCGAGGCTCTGGCGCGGAGCCATCCCGCGCTGCGTGGTCCGGTGCATCGGCTGACTGAGGCGCTGGGTCTGATTCCTGGCGTGGACGAAGAGACCTTATCGGCTGATTTGCGGCCGCAGCTCCGGGCACTGGGCGTGCGGCCCGGCCGGTTCGCGTTGTTCATTCCGGCGCTGATAAAATCCCGTCCAATGGCGATGCGGGCGCGCCTTTGGGCCATGCACCGAGGCGTCCCGATGCCCGCGTTGCCGGCTGGGGGGCTGGTTTCCTTGCCAGTACATCAGGCCGACTGGCCGCCAGCTTTTGCTGCCATGGCGGGCTGGGTAGAGGCTGGACCTATCCTGCTGCGGCTGGATATCGCCGAGAAGGTCACCGGCGAACTGGCTTATCGCGCACGCCGGGGCCCGGCCGCGCTTCCGTCGGGCTTGGCATCCCGCTTCGGGATCAGCCCGGATGTGCTGCCGGCGGTCCTGCGGCGACTTGGCTTCCGAATTCTGCCGGCCGCGGGTCTGGTTGATGACCAGCAGGGACCGCCGGCACCGGCCATGCTGATCCCACTACGCCGCCGCCGCCCCGCGGTGACGGGTGCACCGGTGTCGCCGCTGAAGGTGTCGGGCGGACCGTTCGCCGCTCTGGCGGCGCTACGAAGCGGAGGTGTCCGATAGCCGACCTGGAAGACAAAGACTGGCAGCGGCTGGATAAGTGGCTGTGGTGTGCCCGAATCATGCGTGCGCGAACCGACTGTGCTGACCTGGTGCTGCAAGGTTCGATTCGGCTTAATCGTCAGCCCACGGGCAAGCCGCATGCGAAGCTGAGGGTAGGGGACGTCCTCACCATCCCTCTGAACGGTACGGTTCGGGTCCTGCGAGTCGCCAGTCTCGCACCCCGCCGCGGCCCCGCTTCCGAGGCTCGGCTACTGTACGTTGATGTCAGCGATGTGCCAGCAACATCTTGCCTTTCGACGGATTCGTCGGCATATCGCGCGTCATGATTGTCGGCGGCGCGCCGCGTTTTCCTAAATTCAGAGGTTCGCTAATGACCTATGTGGTCACCGAAAACTGCATTCGCTGCAAATACATGGACTGCGTCGAGGTCTGTCCGGTCGACTGCTTCTATGTCGGTGCGAACATGCTGGTGATCCATCCCGACGAGTGCATCGATTGCGGCGTGTGTGAGCCGGAGTGCCCGGCGGAAGCAATCCTGCCGGATAGCGACGATAGGGCGACTCCGTGGCTGGAGCAAAATCTTCAGTACGCGAAGACGTGGCCGAATATTACTCGCAAGGGCACGCCGCCGGATGATGCCGATGAGTGGAAGGACAAGCCAGGCAAGGGCAGCATGTTTTCGCCGGATCCGGGCAAACCCTGAGACGCACTCGAGAGGGGCGTTCTTCTCGCGCTGACCGGACATTGACCGTCCGCTACGGTGTTTTGTTGTCAGTCCGGTTGAGATGGTCCAGGCGAGGATCCATCTAAACCTGAAAGTCGGTTACCCCCGGCGTGCCGGGATGCAACGGATTGGGGAGGGCGTGTTCTCTAGGCGGTGCTGTCATAGGAACCCCTGGGGAACGTTCTGAAGGAGCCAGCAAGCGTGGCTGCCAGGACGAGCGAGACGACAGGCAATATGATGGGTGAGCAACAGGCAGTGGAAGAGATCTCGAATCAGGCGGCTGAACCGGCAGTCGTCGATGTAAGCACGTCGACGACTATCGAAGCCCGTCCGAACGTCCGGCCGACGCACAACGGCCCAAATTTAACGCCGCGGGCCATTGCGAAGGCGGAGATTTTCGTTGAGGGAGATCATGTCGTTTATCCAACTCACGGTGTGGGCAAGGTCGAACGGATAGCTGTGGAGGAGATCGCCGGCCACAAACTGGAGTTGATCCACATCACGTTCGAGGAGAACCGCATGACGCTCCGCGTGCCGGTCACCAAAGCTCGGACGGCCGGCCTGCGAAAACTGGCGACCCGCAAACTGTTTGACGAGGCTCTGGTCGTGTTGCGCGGCAAGGCGCGTGTCAAACGCACCATGTGGTCGCGCCGCGCTCAGGAATACGAGGCGAAAATCAACTCGGGCGACCCGCTGGCGATCGCGGAAGTGGTCCGCGACCTCCATCGGAACTCGGGTCAGCCTGACCAGAGCTTCTCTGAGCGGCAGATCTATGAAGCGGCGATGGATCGGCTGGCGGCCGAACTCGGTGCCCTGGACAAGACAGACAAGCAGACGGCTATTACCAAGCTCACGGACTTTCTTAAGACCGTTTGAAAGGTGGGCTCGCCTTCTTCGTTACCCTTACGGTCGTCAGACGGCGGCGGCGAACCTTTGCGGCGCTGCCGCATTCGCTGGTGCCACCACCCCGTAGACACCGCGCTCGTTAGGCGCTGGCGCGAAGCGGCCCGTGATACCAAGCACGGTTTCAGCGCCTCCGAGGTACAACAAACCGTCCGGTGGCATCAATCCGGCGATAGCATCCAGCACACGCGCTTTTGTCGCTTGATCGAAATAGATTAGCACGTTTCGGCAGAATACGATGTCGAACTTGCCTAGCGAGCGAAGATCCGACAACAGATTATATTCTCGGAATTGTGCCATATTGCGAATCGTTTCGTTAATACGCCAACTGGCATCTTCCTTCTTGAAATATCGCATCAGCATCTGCACGGGCAGCCCGCGCTGCACTTCGAACTGCGAGTAGATCCCTTCGCGGGCGCGGGCAAGTTGGTCGCGGGCAATGTCAGTACCAACGATCTCCACTTTGCGGCCACCCAAGATGGCGCCCGATTCAGCGACTATCATTGCCAGGGAGTAGGGCTTCCTGCCCCGACGACGACGCCGCCGACCAAACGCGCAGCGAACTACCCGAGGGGCGCGCACCGGCCAGCCTCGCCAACGCCTGTGTGCGGAAGTGATGAAACGGCTTTTCGTCACGAAAGAAGAAGCTTTCGTTGGTGGTCATTGCCTCAACCACCTCGCGCGCCAGCGCGTCGCTGCCAGGGCGTCGCAGACGCTCTGCCAACCCATTCAGGTCGGCCAGCTTTTCGCGTTTCACGATGGCAGCCAGCCTGGTTTCAAGCAGATAGAGCTTGTCAATGCCGATAATCAGGCCGGATTTTGTTTTCAGCAGAGTGGCCAAGGTCTCGAAGGCGAGAGGCGACAACGTCGCGGTCATGCATGGGCTCCTTTGAGCATATCCAGGAGCTTGGGCGCCATTTTCGGCGACGGCAGCACGGCATGGCAAAGGCCGGCTTGGGCGACGGCGCCGGGCATGCCCCAGACGACGCTGGAGGCCTCGTCCTGCCCAATGGCGGCCCCGCCGGCTTCGATAACTTTCCTCGTTCCGGCTAAACCGTCCTGGCCCATTCCAGTGAGCATGGCCACCAAAACTCGGCCTTCGCATGCCACGCAGGCGGAGCGTAGCATTGGATCGACCGAAGGGCGGCAGAAATTCTCCGGCGGGTCTGTTGTCACGCGCGCCCGGAGGCCATGACGACCCCCCTCGACCAATAAGTGCCGGTCACCTGGGGCGAGGTAGATCCGACCCGGAACCAACGATTCGCCGTCGCGCGCCTCGGTGCAGGGCATCAAACCCAACCGGTTGAGGTGGTCGGCCAGGATAGGGGTGAAGGTTGCCGGCATGTGCTGAGTGATGACGACAGGCACACCGACCGAGCGCCCCAGGCCTTGGACCAGAGTGAATAGGGCCTGCGGACCGCCGGTCGAACTGCCTACCGCAAGCAGGCGGGCCGGGAGTGGGGGTGCGGGCCGTAACGCCACCGCCGGCCGGACGCGCACCGGACGTGTGGCTCGATGGCGGATGCGGGCGAGCCCCTTTACCTTTTCCAGCAGCTCTCGCTTAAAATCGTCGTCGCCGACGGTGCCGATGGTGGAAGGCTTCGGAACGTAGTCGGAAGCGCCGAGCCGCAGGGCACGAAGCGCGACCTCGGCCCCGCGCGTAGTCAGGGTGGAGGCCATGATGATGCGGACACTGGGATCGGCGCGCAAAAGCTGGGGTAGAGCGGTCAAACCGTCCATGACCGGCATTTCGATATCCAGCACGACCACATCCACGTTGGCGGTTCGCATCTGCTCTAGGGCAAGCTTGCCATTCTCCACCTTCGCCACCACGGCGATTTCGGGGTCGGATTCAAGAATGCGGGCAAGAGCCCCGCGAATGACCGCGGAGTTGTCGCAGATCATTACCCGCGCCGTTTCGGTGGTCCGCGAAGCAGGGATCCGGCCGGGGGCGGTCATGTACGGCCCGGAGAGTGACAATCCCGTCACAAAAGCCCCACTTGAGCTAATTTGCCGGTGAGGATGTCCTCATCGAACGGCTTCATGATGTATTCCTGGGCGCCGTTCGAGATGGCTGCCTCAATGTGGCCGATGTCGTTTTCGGTCGTGCAGAAGACCACGGGTGGATTAGTCGGGCCGAACTCCTTTCGCAGGGCGCGGAGGAAGGACAGGCCGTCCATGACCGGCATGTTCCAGTCCAACAGAATGCAGTCGGGCAGTTGATCGCGGCAGGCGTTCAGGGCCAGTTGCCCGTCTGCTGCCTCCGCCACTTCAAAGCCATTGGATTCGAGGATACGCCGGGCGACTTTTCGAACAACTCGGCTGTCGTCAACCACAAGGCATGTGCGAGCCATGACGACTATCCTTCGCCGGACAGAGCCAGCAGTCTTGAAACGTCGAGGACGACCAGGAGGCGTCCGTCAAGCCGGAAAATGCCGGGTACTGAAATCAGCCCAGCATTTTTCCAGCGTCGCCGGGTTCCGTTCGAACATCGATGCATTCAGGCTCAGCACTTCCGCGACCTGATCGACGAGTAAGGCGTAAAGTTCACCGCCTTGTTCCGCGACCACTGACATGCGGGGCTGCCCCGGCGGAGCGGCTGGCAGACGCAGTCGTTTGCGTAAATCGATCGCCGTGACGATACGGCCGCGCAGGTTCAGACTGCCGGCGATTTCCGGCGGCGCCAGTGGAATGCGCGTAATCGTCTGTTCGCCCAGGATATCGCGCACCGCCAGGACCGGAACACCGCAAAGCTGCTCACCCACGGTCAGCGTGACCAAAACCTGATTGTCCTCATTGGCGGCGGCGGCATCGGGCCGCTCCAGAAGGTCGGTGGCCATGGCTGGTCCCTTTCGATCGATCAAGCGTGGACTGCTATCGCAAGATTGCCGCGGAGGCTGGCGACCAGCGCTTCACGCTCGAACTTGGCGACGTAGTCGGTGAAGCCGGCCTCGCGGCCGATGCGCGCGTGTTCCATGTCGGCATGGGCGGTCATCGCGATCAACGGCAGTCCAGCCCAGGGCCCGTCGGCGCGGACGGCGCGGGCGAACTGGATGCCATCCATCTCTGGCATCTCGATGTCGGAAACAATGGCATCGAACATGACGCCCGCGTCGCGCTGACGCAGTGCCTCTGTCGCACTGGCCAGCGCGGTGACCCGAAAGCCGGCGGCGCCGAGCATTGGGACCGTCAACTGACGGAAGAACTCGCTGTCATCAACGAGGAGGATGTGCCTCTGGCCCGCTGCGGTCCCCTGACGTGGCACGCTGCGGAACCAGTCCTCCCAGACCTGCATCAGCCAATACCCGGTATCCAACACATCGGTCGCAAGCCCCCCGATAACCGCCGATCCCAGCAGGCCCGGGCGGGCACCGGCCAGTTCGATATCCAGGTTATCTTCTACGACGTCGATGATTTCATCGACCATCAGCCCCATCGTGCGGTCAGCTTCAGCGAAGACAAGCAAAGGTTGCGCGGAGCTTTGCTGATCCAAGCTGCCGTCGATGGCGATCAGAGGCATCAGCTTGCCGCGATACTGGGTTACCGGCGATCCGCAGGACAGCTCGATCTTATCGCGTGGGATGTCTTCAAGGCGGGCGACGAGACCGAGCGGTACGGCCATGCGACGGTTCTCGCCGGCCCTGAACAGGAGCATCGCCGTCTTCTGTGCGGAGGTTGGGGTCTCAGTCACGTTGGAACGCAATAATTTGCTCTCCGATCCGGCGCCCACGCCACTGGCTCGCGCGATGCCGTTTGGATCGAGGATCATAATGACTGATCCATCGCCCAGGATGGTATTGCCGCTAAACATCGTGACATGGCGAAGAATGGGCGCGACGGGCTTGACGACGATTTCCTCGGTGTCGAACACGCGGTCCACGATGATGCCCATCGTATGTGCACCGACCTGCGCTACGACGACATGAGCTGCGGTTCCTGCTCTGTCATCGGTGCCCAACGCCAGCAACTCCGTCAGGCTGACCAGCGGCAGGAGGCGGTTGCGCAGTCGCAGAACAGGGGTGTCGTTGATCCGTTCAATGACGCTGTTCCCGGTTTCTTCCCCGCCCGCGGCAGCCGACCCGCGCTGTGCCCGCACCAGCTCGACGACGCTGAGTTGCGGGATGGCAAAACGCTCTTTGCCGGCTTCGACGATCAGCGCCGAAACAATCGCGAGCGTGAGCGGGATCTTCACCGTGAAGGTGGTGCCTTGGCCCTGAGTGCTTTTCAGCTCGATCGTGCCGCCTATTTTCTCGATATTCGTCCTGACCACGTCCATGCCGACGCCGCGGCCGGATACAGCGGAGATTTTCTCCGCCGTTACCCACCGAACCCGGCGGCTTACAGCCTCAAAACCCCCATAAATCCGCCAAATCCGTCCATCCGATTGTGCTTGCCTGTGCGCCCGCATGCGCCTATATCCCACGAATGTTTGTGGGATAGATCGCGGGTCGAGGAGTTAGGCGGATGGCACGGAAGATCGGCAAATTGTCGCCTGTCGGGGTCAGGAACGAGACCAAGCCCGGGGTCTATGGCGATGGTGCGGGGCTCTACCTGAACGTCGGCCCGACGCGGCGGCAAGAGCTGGCTGTTCCGCTTCATGCTGAACGGCACCGCGCGCGAAATGGGACTCGGGCCGGTGCACACCATCGGCCTGAGCCGAAGCCCGGGAGCGGGCGAAGGCGGCCCGCAGGCTTCTCCTGGATGGGATCGACCCGCTTGACGCCCGGAGGGCTGAGAGGGCGCGCAAGGCAGCCGAGGCGGCAGCTGAGGCCGCGACGATGGTCACCTTCCGGATGGCTGCCGAAGGCTACATCCGAGACAACAGGGCTGCGTGGCGGAACGCCAAGCACGCAGCGCAATGGCCCGCGACCTTGGAAAGCGACGTCTATCCGGTGATCGGTGACCTTGCCGTCTCAGACGTCACCACCGGCCACGTGACCCGCATCCTGACACCGATCTGGAACACCAAGCCGGAAACCGCATCGCGGGTAAGAGGGCGCATCGAGACCGTGCTGGACTATGCCAAGGTCCACGGCTGGCGCACCGGCGAGAATCCCGCCAGGTGGAAGGGGCACCTCGATAACGTGCTGCCGCGCCGCGCCAAGGTGGCGAAGGTCGTGCATCACGCCGCGCTGCCATGGTCTGAGGTCGGCGCTTTCATGGCTGAGCTCGAGAAGCGGCAGGGCGTTGCGGCGCTGGCCTTCGGTTCACGATCTTGACTGCCGCGCGAACGGGAGAGGTGATCGGTGCCCGGTGGTCTGAGATCGACATGCATGCCGCCGTCTGGACGGTGCCGGCCAGTCGCATGAAGGCAGGCATCGAGCATCGTGTGCCGTTGTCCGACGCCGCCCTGGACGTGCTGCGGGAGGCCGCGAAGTTACGTTCGTCCGAACGAGCTGGACGGGCCGGTATTCCCCGGCGGCAAGAGCACTGCCGGGCTGTCCGACGAGGCAATCCGGGGGGTGCTGCGGCGGATGCATCGCAGCGACTTAACAGTGCACGGGTTCCGTTCGACATTCCGCGATTGGGCGTCCGAGACGACAAACTATCAGCGCGAGGTCGTCGAGGCCGCCTTGGCCCACACGGTCGGTGACAAGACCGAGGCGGCCTACCGGCGCGGCGACCTCTTCGAAAAGCGCCGGCGGCTGATGAACGACTGGGCGGCGTTCTGCGGTCGCGTCGAACCGGCTGCAACGGCGCGGTCGTTAGGATTGGATCCGCGGCATGAGCGGCGGGCTAAAGCGCACCGACCGAACCGGCGGGGCTGCTGCAGGCGATTAGCGGCGAGGCCGGTGGCGAATGGGAATGGCTCAAGACCGCGGCCGATAAATTCGCCGCTCAAGAATTAGTCGCCCAAAAGCAAGCCGCTTCCGACCGGTTTGAGACCTTGAGGGTATGACACCGCAGGCGTTCGAGGTGACATCCCGGTTCAAGGATGGCGCCTCGATTGCCGACAGGGATTTCGAGCTACGGAATCGGTTATCACGGCGAAGCGCAGGAAGCCTGGCGCGCATACTGCGGTGCAAGGGATCGAGCACAACTCGACCTTCGGGCGAAGTTAGCCTTTGGTCAACTGCTCGCCCTCGGACGGGAAGGCACTCGGCGCGCGGAGGAGGCGTTGATTCCGGCGCAAGTTTGGGCCTTTCTGAAGTTTTGCTTCGAAGAGGGGGACGTCGCGCGAAGCAAGGACGACAAGGACCCCATGGTATACTATTTTGTGCGCGTCGCCGCCGTTGGCGGGAGGGTTTCCGCGCCGATCGAGGGCGCAGTCGCCGAACCCCCGACCGTTCAGGAGGCCGTCATTGTCCGGCAACCATTGATCGAGGGCACGGCGGAACCGAACAGTGGAACGGAGAAGCTTCCCAAATTTGATGAAAGAAGGGCGTGGGCCCTCCTGGCAGCGCAAAAGGTCTCGGGGGTCTGGCGGGAACCACCCACAGAAGATGAGTTGAAGGCCTTTCTGAAGAAGCATTTCTCCGGCGTCCCGAACGATCCTCACCGGAAGCTTCGTCACAAAATATGGCCGGGCCAAATTCGCCGAGGGCCAAGGAGGAAGTCAATCGCGGCGGATTAAGCGCTGAATTCCGTAGTCCTGATCTAGGTTTCCTATTCCGCCGCGGCGGAATTTACGGCGGAAATTGCGGCGGATTCGCTGCCGCTCTTACAGCCCCTCCATGCAATCGCATGCACCGGAGGCGGTTATGGGTCTAACGGAAGAAATGAAGAAGGCGATGAAGGGTTCGGGGTCGCCTGGTCCCGAACCTGCCTTCTGCTCGATAGAGGATTGGTGCGTCATCTCCGGCATGGGCCGGCGATGGACGTATGACGCGATCGGACGCAACGTTTTGCGTGCAGTCAAATGCGGCAGTCGAACGCTGATCGATGTGCCGCATGGGCTGGCCTATATGCGCTCGTTGCCTGCCGCCCAGATCAGGCCGCAGAAGCGGGACAAAGTGGCCGCCTAAACGAAAACCCTCGGCGCGGCGACGCACGAGGGCTTCCTGGTCGGCAAATCTTCAGCGGCACTGACGATTTAGCCGACCCGGGATGTTCATGCAAGCCGCGTCCACAGACAGGACGCTCAAATGGAACTCTACGACGCCTTTACCCTAAACATCGAAATCGAATCATTAGCAAATGCCCATTTTCGCCGAGAGGAGGCATGCCGGCGCCGCTCGGCGACGCTTATCGCCCAGGCCGAACGTCATGCTGCGATCGCAAAACGGTTATCGGCAATGGAGGAGGAGCTACCGTGGCGGGACACGGTAGAATTCAACACTCTCAGCAGACATTTTTATTCGGCGTTTGACGATGCTCTACTTGCCGCCGATCTGATCGTGGGTGGTGTAGAGGGACGGGAACGGTTGGACGAGACGCCCGAACAGGCTGCGGAACACAAGGAAGGATGGCCTGACCCAGGCGCGGACATTCCGCTCTGATACCAACTCGCGATGACCCCGGACTCTCCGTAAGGCAAGTAAGGCCCTGATAATCCATGATTTTCTGGCACCGGTCGAAGAGTCGGTGTCAAGACGGGTTGGTCTGAGGGGTGCCTTCATCATGAGCGGCATGCTCTCGTTACGCCAATACCAAGCCGAAGTAATCGCACAGTTCCAGGCAGCGATTGCCGCTGGCAAGTGCCGGGTGCTGATCGTGGCCCCGACAGGTGCGGGAAAAACCATCCTCGCCGTGGCGATCATTCTCGATGCGTTACGCCAGGACAAGCGCGTGCAATTCCTGGCGCATAGGCGCGAGCTGATAGTCCAGGCGTCCCGCAAACTGCACGCAGCGGGATGCAATCATGGCATTCTGCTTCCGGGTTATCAGCCGCGGCTGCACGAGCCCGTCCAAGTATCCAGCATCGCTACGCTGCATGCCAGGGCGATCCGGACCCGTTGCATCGAGTTGCCCGAAGCCGGTTGGTGATCGTGGACGAGGCGCACCATTGTCGGGCCCGGACTTACACGAAACTACTTGAGGCCTACCCGAACGCTGTAATCGTCGGGCTGACCGCAACGCCTTGCCGAGGCGATGGCCGTGGACTCGGCAACGTATTCGAAGTAATGATCGAGTGTCCGTCCGTTGCCGAACTGATCCAGGATGGATACTCTGGTCGGAACCAAGGTCTACGCGCCGTATCGTCCGGATCTCAGGGGCGTGAAGGTGGAGCGCGGCGATTACGTTAAATCGCAGCTCGCAAGCCGTATGAACACCGATCGACTTGTCGGCGACATTGTCGAGCACTGGTTTCGCCTCAGCGAGCGGCGGCAAACGGTCGTCTTTGCGACGGGGGTCGCGCACTCTGTGCACATTCGGGATGAATTTCGGCGAGCTGGCGTGCTGGCAGAGCACATTGACGGTTCAACGCCGACGGACGAGCGGGACCGAATCCTCGCCGACCTGTCGGCTGGACTATTGAGTTAGTAACCAATGCGATGGTGCTGACCGAGGGATGGGACCAGCCGTCTGTCTCCTGCCTCGTCCTCGCTCGACCGACCAAAAGCATAGGCCTGTTCCGACAGATGATCGGGAGGGTTCTGCGGCCGGCGCCAGGCAAGACCGAGGCACTGATACTCGACCACGCCGGTGCCACATTCGTCCACGGGTTTGCCGAGGATCCAATACATTGGGAACTTGCCGAAGATCGCAAGGCCGAGAACAAGACGCACGCTTCCCGTGGAACGCCGAGGCACCCAGCCTGACCACATGCCCCGAATGCACCGCCGTTCGGATCCAGGGCAAGCCATGCGGCGCATGCGGATGGCGGCCGCAATCCCGGGCAACGCCGGTGGTATTTGCCGATGGTGATCTCGCAAAGGTCGAGCGGGACCGCAGCGTCCGGGCGATTACTTACGATTCAGAGTATAAAGATAAGTTCCATCGCGGTCTTATTTGGATCGCGCGGGAGAAAGCCTACAAGCCTGGCTGGGCGAGTTACAAATACAAAACTAAGTTCGGCGAGTGGCCCAGGCCACTAACGCCTCCAGTTCCTGAACCACCTGCTCCAGAGGTCCGATCGTGGGTGCGCTCGCAGGACATAGCTTGGGCAAGATCCCGGCCTGATGCGCATCGAGGTGCCTAATGGACACCGTCGAACGGGCGCGCGGGCGCTGGCGGGAAATTCTGCCAGCGCTGGGAATCGGCCGCCAATATTTGGTGAACAAGCCCGGGCCTTGCCCGCTCTGTGGTGGCCGGGACCGCTACCGCTTCGATGATCGCGACGGAACCGGATCATATTATTGCAATCAATGCGGCGCCGGCGTCGGTCTCATTCTGATCCGTAGGAAGAACGGGTGGAATCACGCTGAGGCCTGCCAGGAAGTCGATAAGATCATTGGGACAGACCGTCCCAGACCGGCCCCACGGCCCAGCAAGCCACCGACAGGCGCTCAGAGCAGGCTATCGGCAATCAACGGCCTCCTGGCCGAAGCGGATCGCCCCG